>CAWKHO010000015.1:0-814461 GCA_963849435.1 uncultured Alphaproteobacteria bacterium | reverse complement strand
AGCGCCAAAGCCACGATCCAGAACGTCGTTGCGCCAGTAGCGCTCATCAAAGCCGCGCGCCGCCCCCTCGCTCGGGTTCATAGGGCCAAGCGGCCGAAAAAGAAAGGGCAGGAAGCACTTGGCTCCCTGCCCCTGTTTTCGTCGATTTCAGGTTCAATGCCTACAAGTGCGCACGCCCGCTCCAACCCGGTAGTAGCGACCGAGGATTCCAGGATAATAAGTGACGGCTCCGCCCGCCTCACGATTTGGTACAGGATAAGGCGGCTTCACATTGAAGATGTTGTCGACATCGACAAAGAAGCGGAACCGGTGATTGACGTCCAGGCTGCCGCCGCCGTTCACGACTAGGAACGATTTGATACGCTCGAACTCGCGGAAAGTCTTCGGCTCGGCGGCGAACTGATTCACGGGACCCGTGTAATTGAAGTTGGTGAACAGAGAGAGTGGCCCGTTCAGATAATTCACGGTCACGACAAACGATTCTTCGGATAGCCAAGCGTACCCTGATCATTCTCCTTCGCCGCGCCAGCGGTGGAAATGGTCGAAAGCTCCAGCAGGTGCTGGTACGAGCCGCTCAGTCCCAGCGAACTGCCGCTGCCCAGGAACGGCGTTCGCACCTTGTAATCGAGCGATGCGATGATGCCGCGGTAATGCAGCACGGCAGCGTTGAAAAAGCTGGTCTGGATGAAGGTGAGCTGACCAAAGTTCGGGTTCGTATCCGGCGTCCCGGAGAGATTGCGCGTGAACAGCTGGCAGAATGGATTGCTTGCCGGGAACCCGGCGCGTCGTAGGACGCATCGACCACGTCTGAACCCGAGAATTGTGAAATCGCCTTCTTCAGCTTCACGTTCACGTAATCGACTGAGAGGTTCAGACCGGGAATTATTCGTGGCGTTACAACGCCGCCGATCGAATAAGCGTTAGAGCTCTGTTTTCTAGAACCCGGATTGCCGCCGGTGGACTGGAGGAAGCTCCGGCTGTTGGCTTGCGAATCTCGAAGTCCGACGGAATCCCCGCAGCGGCGCAATTCGCCTGCCGCGTCGCCGGATCGGGGCCGTCGGCGAGTTCGTCGACATCGCAGGGGTCGGTCGCGAAGCCGAAGAACGTGCTGGTCGGAACAAAGGCTTCCTGAATGGACGGCGTACGGATCGCGTGAGTGAAGTTGCCCCGGAACGAAATATCGCGGACCGGCGCATACCGTCCCCCCGCAGTCCAGGTTACAGCTCCTCCGGAGACCGAATGATGCACGTAGCGCGCTGCCGCTTGCAAATCGAGGCTGTGGACAAACGGAATGTCGTTCGACGGGCTGATCACATCCGCGTTTAACTCGCCGAACAATTCGTTCGTGCGGAAGCTCCCTTTGACCGGAAGGATTGGGACCGTCTGACCGAATGAGATCGGGTTGTCGAAATCGCCGTTATTGTAGAATTTGCTCGGCTCGTTGTCCGTGCCTTCCGCGGATGCTCCGCGCCGAGCACGATGCTGAAATTCCCACCCGGAAGCTTGAAGATCGGCCCGCTGACGAAGGCGTTCGCCACGAACTGACGGTTGTTCGACAAGTTCCTGATCGACGAGAGGATGTAATCCATCGCCGCTTGCGAAGCCTGGCCCGAACCGAATGGATTAAACGGCGAGCAGGTGGAGTTAAGCGTCGGGTACGACGAGTTCTCCAGTCCGGCGAGGCAAGGCACGCCATTGGGGTTGTCTGCTGTTACCGTGCCGAGCGCGTTGAAGAAGTTCTGCGTATTGATGTCAACCGATTTGCCGACCGCGTGGCGAACGCCCCCAGTTTCCGGAGATTTCCCAGTTCCACTGACCGGCTAGAGCATGGAATTTGCCGTTCACGCCGGCGACAATCCGATACAGATCGTCGGAATAGGTCGAGCGTCCGGTCGGAATGTCGATGTTGGCGCGGCTGAGATAGAAGTAATCCTGCGTCGCCGGGCATGGCCTCGGGTTCGATGCCGGGCCAGGACCGAACGGACAATTCGGTCGCTGAGCGGATTGTTGTTGATCGCGTCAATAATGAGCTGCCGCTGTTGCGCCGTCAGGAACGGGTTGTTGACACTGAGGACAAGGCTGCCGGCAGGCGCGCCCGGACTGTCAAGAATACCGCTGTTATATTCCGGCTGTGTTGTGAGGTCCGTGCTCTTGCTGTGTGAATACCAACCCTCGGCGAAGACCCGCATATTATCAGTCTTGATAAAATGGCCGAGCAGGTTGGTATTGTACCGCTCTGTATCCGACAGTGCCTGGGACGTATCGCGAATGTACGCGAAGCCGTTGCCGCCACTTGCGAACAGCGTGAAATTGTCGTCGCCCCCCGGATTGAGGCCATAGTTGAAGGGCACGAGCTGGCCGCCCGCATTGAAAAAGACGTCCGTTCCCGCCGGACCGGGACGCCGGTTGTGAATGGTGCGCCGATCAGCTGATTGCCTTGCAACGGGCTGAAGGCGAAATCCAAGCCGAAGGCTGAACCGACCAGCGGGACCCCGCCGGGCACGGTCGCATTCACCCGCACGTCCTTGTAGAGGCACTGGATAAACAGCGATCCCGGCGGGCAGTTGTCGTAGAAGAGCCCGTTCGCCAGCCGCGCGCGATCGTTATACACGAAGCCCTTGCCCTTATTGTATTCGAGCGAAGCGGTGAGGTTCGCGCGGCCGCCGAGGAAGTTGTGGCCCACCAGAGCGCGAATCCGCCAGTTGTGCGCGTCGGCCTGGTTGGAACTGCTTTCCTCCGCGTCGAGATCGAAACCCTGATAATCGTGTTTCAGGACGATGTTGATCGTGCCCGCGATGGTGTCGGACCCGTAAATCGGCGCGCCGCCGACAGCGATCGTTTCGATCCGGTCGATTAGCTTGGTGTTGATCTGCGCGATATCAACCTGTTCGCCCGGTGCCGCAGCGCCAAAGATGCTCGCCGTGTTCGAGCTGATGAAACGCCGGCTGTTCACAAGGACCAGCGTGCGCTGGCTGCCGAGACCGAGGAAGTTCACGAATGACTGACCGGTGCCGAACGCACCGCCTTGTCCAGGACCGACGGGCGAACTGCCCGGAATGCCGAACTGCGGAAGCTCGTTGAGCGCGTCAGCGGCGTTGACGAAGCCGCGCTGCTCGATGGCCTGCGAGTTGAGGACGACGGCAGGTTGGATCGTGTCCGAAATGCGTGCTTTTTCCAACGTTTCCCGATTTTCGTTGTCCGCATCCGCGATTGCGCTTGGAACGGCATTCGCAAGTCCCGCGCTCGCCCAGACCGAGGCTCAGCAGCAGGCGGCGCAGCAGCAGAACACGGCCGTCGACTGTGCTGCGGTCACGGACCCGGCAAAACATGCCGATTGCCTGAAAACCCAAGGTCAGACCGCTCCGCTACCGCGGGTGCGCCGCCCGAGGGCGCGATCATCGTTACCGGCTCGCGCATTCCAAAGCCGAACTTCGACACGGTCCAACCGTCGGTCGTCCTGAACTCGCAGGCGATCGAGCAGCGCGGCTTTGTGAATGCCGCCGACGCGCTAAACGAGCTTCCGCAGTTCGGCATTCCGGGCAGTTCGCCGGTCGGTCCGGTCAAGCCGGTGCGTTCGGCACGGGCCAGTCATTCGTGAACTTCCTCGGACTCGGAGGCCAGCGCACGCTGGTCCTCGTTAACGGCCGCCGTTTCATCAGCTCGAACACGGCGAGCATCTTCGGCCCTGCGTCACCGGGCGAACAGGTCGATCTCGCGCAGATCAACACCAAGCTAATCGACCGGATCGAAACGATCGCTATCGGCGGCGCGCCGATTTACGGGTCCGACGCCATCGCGGGCACGATCAACATCATCCTGAAACACGATTATCAGGGCTTCGATCTCGACGGCGAGGACGGAATTTCCGACCAGGCCGACGCGCATAACTGGCGGATTCGCGCTCTGGTGGGCCACAATTTCCTCGGCGGCCGCGCGAACCTCACCGCTCGCTCGAATACAATAAGGGCAAGGGCTTCGTGTATAACGATCGCGCGCGGCTGGCGAACGGGCTCTTCTACGACAACTGCCCGCCGGGATCGCTGTTATCCAGTGCCTCTACAAGGACGTGCGGGTGAATGCGACCGTGCCCGGCGGCGTGCCGCTGGTCGGTTCAGCCTTCGGCTTGGATTTCGCCTTCAGCCCGTTGCAAGGCAATCAGCTGATCGGCGCACCATTCACAACCGGCGTCCCGGTCCGACGGGAAAGGACGTCTTGTTCGATGCGGGCGGCCAGCTCGTGCCCTTCAACTATGGCCTCAATCCGGGGGGCGACGACATTTTCTCGCTGTTCGCAATGGCGGCAACGGCTTCGCGTACATTCGCGATACGTCCCAGGCACTGTCGGATACAGAGCGGTACAATACCAACCTGCTCGGCCATTTTGACATTACCGACAATCTGCGGGTCTTCGCCGAGGGTTGGTATTCACACAGCAAGAGCACGGACCTCACAACACAGCCGGAATATAACAGCGGTATCTTTGACAGTCCGGGCGCGCCTGCCGGCAGCCTTGTCCTCAGTGTCAACAACCCGTTCCTGACGGCGCAACAGCGGCAGCTCATTATTGACGCATCAACAACAATCCGCTCAGCGACCAGAATTGTCCGTTCGGTCCTGGCCCGGCATCGACCCGAGGCCATGCCCGGCGACGCAGGATTACTTCTATCTCAGCCGCGCCAACATCGACATTCCGACCGGACGCTCGACCTATTCCGACGATCTGTATCGGATTGTCGCCGGCGTGAACGGCAAATTCCATGCTCTAGCCGGTCAGTGGGAACTGGGAAATCTCCGGAAACTGGGGGCGTTCGCACGCGGTCGGCAAATCGGTTGACATCAATACGCAGAACTTCTTCAACGCGCTCGGCACGGTAACAGCAGACAACCCCAATGGCGTGCCTTGCCTTGCCGGACTGGAGAACTCGTCGTACCCGACGCTTAACTCCACCTGCTCGCCGTTTAATCCATTCGGTTCGGGCCAGGCTTCGCAAGCGGCGATGGATTACATCCTCTCGTCGATCAGGAACTTGTCGAACAACCGTCAGTTCGTGGCGAACGCCTTCTCAGCGGGCCGATCTTCAAGCTTCCGGGTGGGAATTTCAGCGTCGTGCTCGGCGCCGAGCATCGTGCGGAAGGCACGGACAACGAGCCGAGCAAATTCTACAATAACGGCGATTTCGACAACCCGATCTCATTCGGTCAGACGGTCCCAATCCTTCCGGTCAAAGGGAGCTTCCGCACGAACGAATTGTTCGGCGAGTTGAACGCGGATGTGATCAGCCCGTCGAACGACATTCCGTTTGTCCACAGCCTCGATTTGCAAGCGGCGGCGCGCTACGTGCATCATTCGGTCTCCGGAGGAGCTTTACCTGGACTGCGGGGGGACGCTATGCGCCGGTCCGCGATATTTCGTTCCGGGGCAACTTCACTCACGCGATCCGTTCGCCGTCCATTCAGGAAGCCTTTGTTCCGACCAGCACGTTCTTCGGCTTCGCGACCGACCCCTGCGATGTCGACGAACTCACCAACGGCCCTGATCCGGCGACGCGGCAGGCGAATTGCGCCGCTGCGGGGATTCCGTCGGACTTCGAGTTCGCAAGCCAACAGCCGGAGCTTCCTGCAGTCCACCGGCGGCAATCCGGATCTCAAGAACGAGAGCTCTAACGCTTATTCGATCGGCGGCGTTGTAACGCCACGAATAATTCCCGGTCTGAACCTCTCAGTCGATTACGTGAACGTGAAGCTGAAGAAGGCGATTTCACCATTCTCGGGTTCAGACGTGGTGAATGCGTGTTACGACGCGCCGGATCCGGCAAGCAATCCATTCTGCCAGCTGTTCACGCGCAATCTCTCCGGGACGCCGGATACGAACCCGAACTTTGGTCAGCTCACCTTCATCCAGACCAGCTTTTTCAACGCTGCCGAGCTGCATTACCGCGGCATCATCGCATCGCTCGATTACAAGGTGCGGACGCCGTTCCTGGGCAGGGGCAGTTCGCTGGGACTGAGCGGCTCGTACCAGCACCTGCTGGAGCTTTCGACCATTGCCAACGCTGGCGCGGCGAAGGCGAATGGTCAGGGTACGCTTGGCTATCCGAAGGATTTGTTTGTGGTGACGGTGAATTATCTGAACGGGCCGCTCTCTCTGTTCACCAACTTCAATTACACGGGTCCCGTGAATCAGCTCGCGGACGAGCCGAAGACTTTCCGCGAGTTCGAGCGTATCAAATCGTTCCTGGTCGTGAACGGCGGCGGCACCATGGACGTCAATCACCGGTTCCGCTTCTTTGTCGATATCGACAATGTCTTCAATGTGGGGCCGCCTTATCCGGTGCCGACCATAGGCGGCGGAGCAGTCACCTACTTCCCGGAGTCCTTGGCCGCTACTACCGGTTTGGAGCGGGCGTGCACTTCTAGGCGTCAAGGCTGAAATCGACGAAATTAGGGGCAGGAAGCCAAGTGCTTCCTGCCCTTTCTTTTTTCGGCCGCTTGGCCCTATGAACCCGAGCGAGGGGGCGGCGCGCGGCTTTGATGAGCGCTACTGGCGCAACGACGTTCTGGATCGTGGCTTTGGCGCTGCTCTGGCTGGGCATTGCGGCGGCGATTGCGTTTGTCGCGGCGCGGCGGTTCGGGTTGGCGCAGCAGGTGCTCGCCGCCGCCCAGTCGAACGCAACTTTGCTCGAGCTTACGCCGGCGCGGCCGCTCGTCGTTCGAGTCGACGGGCGCATCGAAGCCGATGCTCAGCTGGTGCGTGAGCTCGGGCTCAAGTCTCATCCGAGCCGGCTCGCCGATCTCGCCGGTAACGACAGCGGGCTTCTCCCCGACGATCTTCAAGGATTGATCGGGGACGTTGAGGCGGCGCGCGTTTCCGCCGGCCGAATTTCGCGCAAGGTGCGGGCGAATGGCTCCGGCAGGGTGTTTGAGGTGCGCGGCGGGCCGGCGCCAGCGCCCGAACCGGCGGGCACGATGCTGCTCTGGCTGTTCGACACCAGCGCTGGCGAGGAGGAGCGCTCCAAGCTCGCGCTGCGGCTGCGTCAGACCGAAGGCGCGCTTAACTCGCTCACCCATCTGATCGAGGCGGCGCCTTTTCCGATGTGGTACCGCGGCCCCGACCTCAAGCTCGGCCTGGTCAACAGCGCATTCGTCGACGCGGTCGAGGGGAAGGACGCCGCCGACGTGATCGAGCGCTGCTCCGAGCTGATCGACGCGGAAGGCGAAGAAAGCGCGATCGCCACGGCGCGCAGCGCGCAGGAGACGGGCCGGATCATCTCGCGCATGCAGCCGGCGATCATTCGCGGCGAGCGACGGATGCTGAGGATCGTCAACGTGCCGCTGTCCACCGGCGCTGTCGCGGGCTTCGCGGTCGACGTCCAGGATTTGGAGGATGCGCGGACCGAGCTTACGCGCCACATGGAATTGCAGCGCGAGCTCGCCGACCGAATGACGGCAGGCACCGCGCAGTTCGATGCCGACCGCGGCCTGAGCTTCTTCAACCGGCCGTTCGCGGTCATGACCGAGCTCGATCCCGACTGGCTTCTCGAAAAGCCCGAGTTCGACCGTATCCTCGATCGCATGCGCGACACCCAGCGCCTGCCCGAGACCCGCGACTATCCGGCTTGGAAGAATGAGCGGCGCGACTGGTTCACAAGCGCCGAGGAGGTGGTCGAGGAAGAATGGATGCTGCCCAACGGCGACCATTTGCGCGTGGTCGCGCAGGCGTTGCCCGACGGCGGATTGCGATTGTTCCTCGAGGATCGGACAGAGCAGCTTCGGCTCGCTTCGGCGCGCGACACGTTGCTGAGGGTGCGCGCGGCGACGTTCGACAATCTGTTCGAGGCGATCAGCGTGTTTGCAAGCGATGGGCGGCTGTACCTTTGGAACCGCCGTTTCCTCGAGGATTGGGAGCTCGACGAGGAGTGGCTGGCCACGCATCCGCGGGTAGACGAGCTGGTTCCGGCGATGGCGCGCAAGCTGGTCAATCCGACAACCGCTGCGCAGATCCGCGAAATGGTCCGCCAGACGACCAACGAGCGGCAGTCGTCGAACGGGCGCATCTCGATGACCGACGGGCGGCATTTCCAGTTCGCCGCAGTTCCGCTCCCCGATGGGAATGCGCTGTTCACGATGGTCGATGTGACCGACTCCAGCCGCATCGAGGCGGCGCTGCGCGAGCGTGCCAAGGCGCTCGAGGAAGCCGACCGGGTGAAGACCGACTTCGTCGCGAACATGAGCTATGAATTGCGGACTCCGCTGACGTCGATCGGCGGGTTCGCCGAATTGCTCGGCGGCGGATATGCCGGCAATCTCAGCGTGAAGGGCAAGGACTATGTCGGCGCGATCCTCGAGTCCGTCGAGCGCTTGTCGAAGCTGATCAACGACGTGCTCGACCTGACCACCGGCGACACGCGCGGAGTCTCGCTGGAGATCGAGCGCGTGGATATCGCGGGACTGTGCCGCGCCGCGACCGATACGGCACGCGCGAGGGTGGCCGAGAAGGCGCAGACGCTCGACACCGGCATTCTACCGGCGGCCGGCTTCGTCTTCGGCGATGCCCGCCGGTTGCGGGAATCGGTCGAGCACGTGCTGCACAACGCCATCGCCTACACCGACCGCAAAGGCCGCATTCTCCTCAAGGCCGGCGGCGACGCGGAAAATGCAGTGATCACCATCAGCGACAACGGCTCGGGCATCTCGGCGAAGGATCTGCCGCGCGTGTTCAACCGCTTCGACCGCGTCGTCGAGGAGGGGGTGCGCGGCGAGGCAGCCCTTGGCCTTGGACTGCCGCTGACCCGCCAGTTCATCGAGGCGCACGGGGGCACGGTGCAGCTTGAGTTCGAAGAAGGGCAAAGGGACCACAGTCACTCTGACCATCCCGCGCGGGTCGAAATGATCCTGGGCGACGAGAACGCTACGGCGCGGGCCGGCGCCGCTCTCGCCGCGCGGGTGCGGGCAGGGGACGTGATTACGCTTTCCGGTCCGCTCGGCGTCGGCAAGACGGCGCTGGCGCGGGGCGTGCTTGCCGCGCTCGGACACAATGGCGAAGTGCCGAGCCCGAGCTTCGCGATCGTCCAGCCGTATGAGGACGTCGATCCTCCGGTGTGGCATGTCGATCTTTATCGGATCGAGCGCGCGTCCGAGCTCGATGAGCTGGGCCTCGATTCCGCGGGCGATGCGGTGCTCGTTGTCGAGTGGCCGGAGCGGGCCGGCGACAGCGCCTGGCCCGACGCGCTTCAGCTGACCCTCGACTTTGCCGAAGCGGGCGCTCGGCGCTTGACAGCGAAGGTGCCCCCGTCATGGGAGGGGCGATGGCCTCCACGATGATTCCGCCGCCTTATGCTCATGAATTCCTTGCCTCTTGCGGGTGGCCGGGGGCACAAATTCTGCCGCTCGCCGGCGACGCATCCTTCCGCCGCTACTTCCGTGTGGTCGAGGGCGACCGCACCGCCGTCCTCATGGATGCGCCTCCGCCGCACGAGGATCCGCGGCCGTTCGTCGCGGTGGCCGAATGGCTTGCGTCGGTGGGGCTTAGCGCGCCGCAAATCCTCGCGCGCGACATGGACAAAGGGCTGCTTCTGCTCGCCGATTTCGGCGACTGGCGGCTGCGCGAAATTCTGGACGAAGATCCGCAGCGGGAGCGCGACTTGTACGCGCTTGCGACAGATGTCCTGATTCACCTGCACCGGCACCCGCCGATGGAAGGCCTTTGTCCGCACGGGCTCGATCAATGGCTCGACGAACTGATGCTGTTCATTGAGTGGTATTGCCCGGCTGTCGGTGCTGTCGTGGACGAAGACGGCTATCGCGCCGCCTGGAGCGAAGCGCTCGCTCCGGTCGCGGGTGACGGCCTCGGTCCAGTCACCGTTCTGCGCGATTACCATGCCGAGAACATCATGCTGATCGGCGACCGCGAAGGCGTCGGGCATTTCGGGCTGCTCGACTTCCAGGATGCGGTCGCCGGCCACCCCGCCTACGATCTCGCTTCGGTGCTCGAGGACGCGCGGCGCGACGTTTCGCCGGAGATCGAGCGGGCGATGATCGACCGCTACGTCGCCGCAACGGGCCATGGCGAGGCGTTCGAGCGTGCGTACTGGGCGCTCGCCGCACAGCGCAACACGCGCATTCTCGGTGTCTTCACCCGGCTGTGGAAGAGGGACAGCAAGCCCCATTATCGCCAATTTCAACCACGGATGTGGGGCTTGCTCGAACGCGATCTCGCGCAGCCGCATTTGAAGCCGGTGCGCGAGTGGTTCGACGCCAATATCGCGCCCGAGCATCGCCGCGAGCCGTGGAGGGAGGCGGCGTGAGCCAGGCCAAGCGCGCGCTTCGACTCCGCGCCGAAGTGCCGGCCGAAGTCCCGCATACTGCAATGATCATGGCGGCGGGCCTCGGCAAGCGTATGCGTCCGCTGACCGCGACCCGGCCCAAGCCTTTGATCGAGGTCGGCGGCAAGGCTCTGCTCGATCATGTGCTCGAAAACTTGCGCGCGGCCGGCGTGAGGAAAGTCGTCGTCAACGTCCATTATCTCGCTGACGCGCTCGAGGCGCATCTGGCGAGCCGGGCGCATGGCCTGGAGGTCGCCATCTCCGACGAGCGTAGTCTGCTGATGGAAACCGGCGGCGGGTTGGTGAAGGCCGCGCCGCTGATCGACTGCGACCCGTTCCTGGCGCTCAACAGCGACAATTTGTGGGTCGATGGTCCCGCGGACACGCTCAAACTGCTCGCCTGCCAATGGGACGACGCAAGAATGGATGCGCTGTTGCTGCTGGTGCCACTGGCGCGCGCCCAAAATCACAAGGGCATGGGCGACTTTCACATGGACCGCAGCGGACGCCTGCGCCGCCGCGACAAGAGCCACGTCGCGCCGTTCGTCTTCACCGGCGTCCAGATGATCTCGAAGCGCCTGCTGCGCGACGCGCCCGACGGGCCGTTCTCGACCAACCTTCTGTGGGACCGCGCGATCGAGGATGGCCGCTGCTTCGGCGCAGTCCACCAGGGGCTGTGGTTCGACGTCGGAACGCCGGCGTCGATCCCGATGACGGAAGCGGCGCTCGAGAATGCCTGAGCGGGCGGCCGAACGCCCCGCCGTCTTCACCATTCCCGCCCACCGCTCGTTCGCCGACGCGCTTGCCGCCGGATTGATCCAGCGCTTCGGCGAGGACCCGCTGGGGCTCGCCAGAGGCCGGATCCTGCTGCCCAACAACCGCGCGGTCCGCGCAGTCACGGAGGCATTCGTGCGGGCGAGCGGGAGCGGGCTGCTGCTGCCGCGGCTGATCCCCATTGGCGATCCGGAGCTTGACGAGCGGATTGGCGGAGCGCTCGAACCGATCGACGATGCGGAGGCGATCCCGCCGGCGATCGACCCGCTGCAGCGCCTGCTCACGCTGGCGGAGCTGGTTCGCGGCGAGATGATCAGCAGCACCGAGGCGCTTCATCTCGCGCAAGACCTCGCGCGAACGCTCGACCTGCTGCTGGTCGAAGAAGTCGATCCCCGCAAACTGGCGGATGCCGCTGTCGATGCTCCGGACCTAGCGCTGCACTGGCAAGTCTCGCTCGAACGGCTGCGCGCGATTGTCGACCTGTGGCCGAGGCGGTTGGCGGCACTCGGACGCATCGATCTTGCCGCCCGTCGCAACCGGCTCTTGCGCCGGCTTGCGCGCCGCTGGGCCGAAAAACCGCCGGAGGGCTTCACGGTCGCGGCGGGAATCACGACGACCGCGCCAGCGGTGACGGCGTTGCTGCACCGGGTTGCGCGGATGCCGGAGGGGATGGTCGTCGTGCCCGCGCTCAGCCTGGCGAGCGTGATGCCCGACGAAGAATGGGACGCGCTCGGTCCTGACGAGCAGGGCAAAGGCGAGCAGACGCATCCGCAATACCATCTGAAGTTGCTGCTCGACCGGATGGGAATTGCCCGCGGCGAGGTGCAGGTCTGGCCAGCGTCGGGCCGATCCGCCTCGCCGGCAGTGCGGGCGCGGGCGGTTGCGAACGCGATGACGGCTGCGGACTTCAGCGACAAATGGAGCGCCCTCAAGCCGCCCGAGCGGCGGCTCACCGGAGTGCGCGCCGCCGAGTTCGTCGATGCTGCAGCCGAAGCGCAGGGGATCGCAGTGGCGCTTCGGCGTGCGCTGGAAACTCCAGGGCAGACGGCGGCGCTGGTCACGCCCGACCGGATGCTCGCGCGGCGCGTGTCGGCGCTGCTGCAGCGCTGGGGTATCGAGGCGGACGACAGCGCCGGGCGGCCGCTGTCCGAAACGCCCGCCGGAACCTTGCTGCTGGGGATTGCGGCGGCCGCGGCGGAGGAGCTTGCGCCGGTGCCGCTGCTGGCGTTGCTGAAGCATCCGCTGGTCGGCGGCGAGGGTGACGACAGACTCCGCTGGCTTGAGACTGTGCGGACCTTCGATCTCGCGCTGCGCGGCCCACGGCCCGCCGCGGGTCTGGAGGGCATCGACGCGCACATCCGCGAGCGCGAGGCGGACCCGAAATATCGCGGCTGCGCGGCGACGTGGGCGAAACTGCGGCCGAGCGTTGAGCCGATCGCAGGCATGCTCGCAAAGCCGCTCGGCCTCGCAGATTTCGTCGGACGCATTGTGGCCTTGGCGGATCGGCTGGCGGG
Organism: uncultured Alphaproteobacteria bacterium; assembly: GCA_963849435.1. Lineage (GTDB taxonomy): Bacteria > Pseudomonadota > Alphaproteobacteria > Sphingomonadales > Sphingomonadaceae > Sphingomicrobium. The sequence continues at coordinate 801,852 of CAWKHO010000015.1, read as the reverse complement.
CGATCGCACGTGGCGGGGGGCCGATGGGCGCATGGCGGCCGAGCTGCTCGTCGAACTCGAAGCTGCACCGGCGGCGGCCACGATGGCGATCGCGGCCGAGGACGCCGTGCCTGTCCTGCGCGACCTGCTCGAGCAGCAGCGGGTTCGGCCGCCCTATGGCGGGCATCCGCGTGTGTTCATCTGGGGCCTGCTCGAAGCGCGGCTGCAGCAGGCGGACTATATGGTCCTGGGCGGACTCAATGAAGGCGTGTGGCCTGCCGCGCCCGCGCCCGATCCATGGCTCGCTCCGAAGATCCGGGCGAACCTTGGACTGCCGGGGCTCGAATATCGCATTGGCTTGGCGGCGCACGATTTCGCAAGCGCGCTCGGCGCGCCGCAGGTGCTCGTCACGCGAGCTCGGCGCGATGGGCGTTCGCCGACGGTCGCCTCGCGATTCTGGTTGCGCTTGCAGGCGATGACGGGTGGGGTGACTCGAGACACGCGGCTCGAACGGCTCGCTGCGGCGCTCGACGAGCCCGACGAGATCGCCCCCGCGGAGCGGCCGCGTCCGCAGCCGCCTGCGGCGATTCGGCCGCGCAACATCTCCGTCACGTCCGTCGACCGTCTCAAGGCCGATCCGTTCGCTTTCTATGCGCAGGCGATGCTGCGATTGCGCCGGCTCGATCCGGTGGATGCCGACCACAGCGCCGCCTGGAAGGGCATCGCGGTGCACAAGGTGCTGGAAGAGTGGCTCATCCACGACGACTGCAACCCGGAGGCGCTACTGCCGCGTGCCCGTGCGCTGCTGACGAGCGAGACGATTCACCCGATGCTTCGGGCGTTGTGGCAGCCGCGACTTCATCGAGGCGATCAACCAGGTCGCGGAATGGGAGCGGGAGGATCGGGAGGCGGGAAGGCTTCCACTGAAGGCCGAGATCGCGGGTGAGACGGAAATCGCCGGAGTGGTGGTGAACGGCAAAGCCGACCGCATCGACCGCTTCGCCGACGGCGGGCTCGCGATTGTCGATTACAAGACCGGCAAGGCGCCAGCGCAGAAAGCCGTGGACAAAGGATTCGCGTTGCAGCTGGGCCTCCTCGGGTTAATTGCCCGCGCGGGGGGATTTTCCGAGGTCGCGGGTGAACCTGAAGCCCACGAATATTGGTCGCTCACGAAGGACCGCGACAAGTTCGGGAAGAGAGTGTGCCCGGACAAAAATATGGGTGCGTCCGATTTTCTCGCCCATGCAGAAGCGCATTTTCGTGATGCGGCGGGCAAATGGCTGACCGGCAGCGAACCGTTCACGGCCAAGCTCCATCCGGCTTATGCGCCCTACGGGGACTACGACCAGCTGATGCGGCTCGAAGAATGGTACGGCCGCGAATGAGCAAGGTTTTGGCGACGAGGGACAGTCCCTCGGGCGAGGGACAGTCCCTTGGGCTGCGGCTAGCGCCGCGGTCTTTTCTTGATCTTGGAAGCGTAGAGCAAAGCCGCGACGATAGCCGCCGAGCCGATACCAACCGCGACGCCCGCTTTCACCAGTTTACTGCGCCGCTCTTCGTCCGCTTCGTTTCGGTCGTTCTCAGCCATCGTCTGCTCCTTGGCGCCACAAATATGGCGTCTGTTCGGCGTTGGGAAGCGTTCGCCTGATGCCGCCGAGATATAAACATTTCCCCATGCTGGAAGGCGCGCAGGCCGAAGCGGTGGATCCCCGCATCGGGGCGTCCGTCAGCGCTTCGGCGGGCTCCGGCAAGACGCAGGTGCTGACAGGCCGCGTCCTGACTTTGCTGCTTTCGGGCGCTCGTCCGGAGACGATTCTCTGCCTCACCTTCACGAAGGCTGCGGCAGCAGAAATGGCCAACCGCATTGGATCAAGGCTGGCGAACTGGGTGAGGCTGCCCGACAAAGACCTGCGCAAAGACCTGTTCGCACTCCGCGCTTCCGACTCGCCGCCGATGATGGAGCGCGCGCGGCGGCTGTTCGCCAAGGTGCTCGAAGCGCCTGGTGGCCTGCGCATCCAGACGATTCACAGCTTCGCGCAGACCCTGCTTGCGTCCTTCCCGGCCGAGGCGGGGATCGCGCCGGGGTTCCAGCCGCTCGAGGGGCGGGCTGAGCAGGAACTTGGGCGGACCACGCTCGCCAATTTGCTCGCGGACGCCGAGGCGGGCGGGAACGAAGGGCTGATCCGCGACGTGCAGTGCCTCAGCCTCCGGCTCGGGGAAGGCGCCGCGGTCGATTATCTGATGCGCTGCGCGAAGGCGCAGGAAGCGCTCGCCGCACTTGGAGCGCCGGACAGCATCGAGGCACGTCTGCGCGCGATGATGGAGCTGCCGGATGAATTTGTGGAGGATTATGTCGCCCACAATTGCGGCGACGAAGGGTTCGACTGCGATCTTCTGCGAGCGGTCGCTGACGCCAATCGACGCTGGGGCACGCAGACTGGCCGGGCCATGCCGAGCAGATTGAAAAATGGCTGGCGTTGACGCCGATCGAGCGAGCTGCGGAGCTACCGAAGCTGCGCAAAGTGGTGCTGACGGACAAGGACACGCTGCGCATCTCGGCGGGGCAGGCCAAGGCCGAACCGCATTACGAATTGCACGCCGGCAGGCTCGCGATCCTGATCGGCGAGCTGCTGCGAATCCAGAACGCGGCGCGGCTCGCCAGCGACATGGCCGCTGGGCTGCGCGCGGGGCAGGCGTTCGCTGACGCTTACGCCCGCGCCAAGCGCGCCGCTGGCGTCGCCGACTTCGACGATTTGATCCGCTGGACGCGCAAGTTGCTTGCCAAACCCGGAATGGGCGAGTGGGTGCGCTACAAGCTCGACCAGCGCACCGACCATATCCTCGTCGATGAAGCGCAGGACACCAATGAAGCGCAGTGGGACATCGTCCGGGCGTTGACCGAGGAATATTTCAGCGGCTCGCCCGACACCGAGGGCCGGGTCCGTACTTTGTTCATGGTCGGCGATTTCAAGCAGGCGATCTACGGCTTCCAGGGCACGGACCCTCGCGAATTCGACAAGATGCGTTCTGAAGTGCGCGCGCGGTCGCAAGCGCTGCGGACCGTGGAGGAATTCGACGCTCGAGTTCCGCGACTTGTCGATCAACGCCAGCTACCGGTCGGCGCAAGCGGTGCTCGATGCGGTCGACGCGGTCGTCCAGGACGTCGGATTTCGCGAGATGGGCTTGCCTGAATTTCCGCCGAAGCATGTCGCGCACCATTCCGCCCGACCCGGAATCGTCGAGCTGTGGAAGCCGTTTGCGCTGGCCGATTTAGAGGAGGGTGAGGAGGCGGGAGAGGAGGGTTGGCTTGATGCGGACGCCCGCGGCTATGCCGATAAGCTCGCGCACCAGGTGCGTGCCTGGATCGACGAAGCGCCGGTGCTCGATTCGACCAAGCGGCCGCTGACCGCCGGCGATATCCTGATCCTGGTGCGCAGCCGCGGCGAGCTTGCATCTTTAATCGTCGCGCGGCTCTTCGCCGCTGGCGTGCCGGTCGCTGGGATCGACCGGCTGTTCCTGTCCAAGCCCTTCGCGGTGCGGGACTTGTTGGCGGCGGTTACGTTCGCGGTGCAGCCGCTCGACGACCTCAACCTTGGAAACCTGCTGGTGTCGCCGCTGATCGGCTGGGACCAGCAGCAATTGTTCGATCTCGCACATGGGCGGAAAGGGCGGCTGTGGCGGACGCTGCGCGAACGGGCAGGGGAGCGCGAGGATTTCGCGGCGGCGCATGCGGCGCTCGGCGACCTGCTGAGCATGACCGATTACACCACTCCGTCGCGCTTCCTGGAGACCATTCTCTCGGGTCCGCTCGACGGTCGCCGCAAGCTTTACCGCCGCCTCGGCCTCGCGGCGCGCGATCCGATCGACGAGCTGGTGACCGCCGCGCTCGAGTTCGAGCGCAACGAGGTGCCATCGCTCGAACGCTTCCATGCGTGGTTTGCGCGCGGCGACGTCGAGATTCAGCGTGACCCGTCCCAGCGTGCGAACGCGGTGCGGGTGATGACGGTGCACGGCGCGAAGGGTCTCGAAGCGCCCTACGTGATCCTGGCCGATGCCACCGCCGATCCAGCGAACCTCGGCCGCCGCAATCCGCCGCTGAACTTGCCGAGTCGGCGACGAGAAAGTGCCGGTGATCCGCCCGCGCAAGGCCGAGCTGGTCGAGCCGTTCTCAAGCATCATTGCGCTCGAGCAGGCCCGCGACCTTCAGGAGCATTGGCGCTTGCTTTACGTCGGCATGACCCGCGCAAGCGAGCGGCTGGTCGTCGCGGGGATCGAGCCGACGCGCGGCGTCCCCGAGAACAGCTGGTACAAGCGTGTCGAGCGCGCGCTCACGTCGTTGGGAGCGATGCCCGAAGTGGACCAGCGTTGGACGGCGGCCCAGCGCTATCGCGGACAGATTGTGCTGAGAGTGGTGAAACCGAAGGCCTCGCGCGTCGAGCTCGGCCCGCCCGCTTTGCCGGATTGGATCCGCGCGCCGGCTCCAGCCGAGCCGCGGCCGCCGCGGCCGCTCGCTCCGTCGCAGCTCGCCGAAGACCGCGAACCGGCTCCGCCGCCGACGCCGCAATCGCGCGCAGCCGCGAGGCGTGGGACGCTGATCCACCAGCTGCTCGAGCGGCTTGCCGATGTCGAAGAGCACGCACGCCGGGAGCTGGCGCTGCAATGGCTCGAGCAATCCGCCGGCGTGGCCGACGCGGCGCAGCGCGAGGAGATCGCAGACCAGGTTTGCCGCGTGTTGTCGAACGCTGCTTTCGCTTCGCTGTTCGGCCCAGGCTCGCTCGGCGAGGCACCGCTCGCGGCGACTTTGCCCGATGGGCGGGTGATTGCCGGGACCGCGGACCGGCTGCTGATCGAAGAAGCCCGCGTATCGGTCCTCGACTTCAAGACCGGCCGCGTCCCTGACAACGACACGCAAATCCCCGCCGCGCATCGGGCGCAGATGGAAGCCTATTCCGAGGCGCTGCGGGTGATTTTCCCGGGACGGCACATCCGCGCGGCATTGCTCTACACGTCCGGCCCGAAACTCATCGAAGTCATGCCTTGAGAGGCGCAGGCCGAGCGCCCATATGGCTGATCAACATCGTTCGCCCAGCCGAGGGAGAGTCGCCCCAATGCCCACCAAGTCCGTCACCGATCAGAGCTTCGCCACCGACGTTTTGGGGGCTTCCGGACCAGTGCTGGTCGATTTTTGGGCTGAGTGGTGCGGCCCATGCCGAATGATCGCCCCCGCGCTCGAGGAAATCTCGGCCGAGCTGGGTGACAAGGTCATCGTCGCCAAGCTCAATATCGACGAGAATCCCGACACCCCGAGCCGTTACGGCGTGCGCGGAATCCCGACGATGCTGCTGTTCAACGGTGGCCAACCGATTGCGCAAAAGGTCGGCGCTGCTCCGCGCAGCCAGATCCAGCAGTGGCTGGAGAGCAACCTCGACACCGCGAGCCAGTCGAAAGCCGGCTAGCCATTCTCATTTGGGCGGTTCCGTGCCCGCCAGTCCGCGGGTGTCCGGTCGGAATTTCTCGTGGCGGGGCAGGTTGTCGCCCGGCTCGAACCAGCCGACCTTGCTGCGCCAGAAAATGTGGAATCCGGGCGCGATCGCTTCCGGATCGTCGAGCGTCGCGACGCTGAAGTCCACGGTCTCGGGCTGATGGTTGACCTGCATCAGGAATGGAGTGCCGCACTCGTCGCAGAAGCTGCGGTGGCCGAAGCTGGAGGAGGGCACGGAACGGACGTTGTTTGCGCCCTTCGTCCAGACGAGATCTCCGTGCGGCACGCTTGCGAACACCATCGCCGGAGCGCCGCTGCTGAGTTGGCAGGTGCGGCAATGGCACCAGCCGCAATCAAATGGGGCGCTATTCAGCTCATAGCGCACGGCCCCGCACATACATCCGCCGGTCAGTCCCATAACACTCACCTTAATTGACTACGGCTAGGCCGCTCCTTACATCGCCCGCGACAGTTTCCCAGAGCGTCGGCGAGAGGTTTTCGCCCCATCCTGAACGCACGGGTATTTAAGGGAATTCCATGTTCGCCGCAGTGGCAAAAAGCATCTTCGGATCGGCCAACGATCGCTACGTCCGCAGCCTCGGCAAATATGTCGATGCGGTCAACGTCCTGGAACCGAACATCCATGCGCTTTCCGACGATGAGCTGCGCGCGCAGACGGAGCTGTTCCGGCAACGGCTGGCCAACGGTGAAAAGCTCGAAGACCTGCTTCCCGAAGCGTTCGCAACCGTCCGCGAGGCGGCGATCCGCACGCTCGGTCAGCGTCATTACGATGTCCAGCTGATCGGCGGCATCGCGCTCCACCGCGGCGAGATCGCCGAGATGAAGACCGGCGAAGGCAAGACGCTCGTGGCCACTCTCGCGGTCTATCTGAACGCGCTCGAGGGTAAGGGCGTCCATGTCGTCACCGTCAACGACTATCTCGCCCGCCGCGACGCCGACTGGATGGGCCAGATCTATCGCTTCCTCGGGATGACCGTGGGCGTGATCGTCCCCAACCTCACCGACGAAGAGCGGCGCGAGGCTTACAATTGCGACATCACCTACGGCACGAACAACGAGCTCGGCTTCGATTACCTGCGCGACAATATGAAATTCTCGCGGGCGCAGATGGTCCAGCGGCCGTTCAACTATGCGATCGTCGACGAGGTGGATTCGATCCTGATCGACGAGGCGCGGACCCCGCTGATCATCTCCGGCCCGACCGACGACAAGTCCGACCTGTACATGAAGGTCGATCAGCTAGTGAAACTGCTGCAGCCATCCGATTACGACAAGGACGAAAAGCAGCGGAGCGTCGTGCTCACCGAGGAAGGCACCGAGAAGGCCGAGCGGATGCTCGAGGAAGCCGCCCTGATCGAAGGCCGCAACCTCTACGACATCATGAACACCCAGGTCGTCCATCACTTGAACGAGGCGCTGAAAGCCAACGTCATGTTCAAGAAGGACATCGACTACATCGTCAAGGACGGGAAGGTCGTCATCATCGACGAGTTCACCGGCCGGATGATGGAAGGTCGGCGCTGGTCGGACGGCCTTCACCAGGCGGTCGAAGCCAAGGAAGGCGTCCAGATCGAGCCCGAGAACCAGACGCTCGCCTCGATCACCTTCCAGAACTATTTCCGCATGTACCCCAAGCTCGCGGGCATGACTGGCACGGCGATGACGGAAGCGCCGGAATTCTTCGACATCTACAAGATGAACGTGGTCTCAATCCCAACGAACGTGCCGGTCCTTCGCGTCGATGAGGAAGACGTCTTCTACAAGTCGATGCCGGAGAAGTTCGCCGCGATCACCCAGGAGATCAAGGCGAAGCAGGAGCATGGACAGCCGGTGCTGGTCGGCACCATCTCGATCGAAAAGTCAGAGATGCTGTCCGAATTCCTCAACAAGGAGGGCATCAAGCATTCCGTCCTGAACGCGCGCTTCCACGAGCAGGAGGCGCATATCGTCGCTCAGGCGGGCAGCATGGGCGCGGTGACGATCGCGACCAACATGGCCGGCCGCGGCACCGACATTCAGCTCGGCGGCAACGTCGACTTCCGCATCGAGGACGAGCTCGGTGGCATGGAGGACGGGCCCGAGAAAGAGAAAGCGATCGAACGCATCCGCGCCGAAGTCGCCGAACAGAAGCGGCGCGTGATCGATGCCGGCGGTCTCTACGTGCTCGGCACCGAGCGCCACGAGAGCCGGCGCATCGATAACCAGCTGCGTGGCCGCTCCGGCCGCCAGGGCGACCCGGGATTGTCGAAATTCTACCTGAGCCTCGACGACGATCTGCTGCGCATCTTTGGACCGCAGACGATGTTCTCGCGGCTGATGAACAAGAACCTCGAGGACGGCGAAGCGATCATCTCGCCGTGGATCTCGAAGGCGATCGAGACCGCGCAGAAAAAGGTCGAGGCACGCAACTACGACATCCGCAAGCAGGTCGTCGAATTCGACGACGTGATGAACGATCAGCGCAAGGTCATTTACGAGCAGCGCGCCGACATCATGGACGCGGAGACGGTCGAGGATGTCATCCACGACATGCGCGCCGAAACGGCCGCGTCGATCGTCGCGGTCCACTGTCCGCCCGGCACCTATCCGGAGCAGTGGGATGTCGCGGGACTGAAGGAGAGCATCGACCTGGTGTTCGGGCTCCAGCCGCCCGTCGACCAATGGCTTGAAGAGGAAGCGGTCGAGCCGGAACTGATCATCGAGCGGCTGCAGGATCTCGCCGATCAGGTCATGGCCGAGAAGATGGGCCAGCTCGAGACGGAGAGCCGCAAGGGCGTCGAGAAGCAGATCCTGCTGCAAACCCTCGATCAGCACTGGAAAGAGCACCTCGCGACGCTCGATGCGCTGCGCCAGGTGATCCACCTCAGGAGCTATGCCCAGAAGAAGCCGATCGACGAGTATAAGCAGGAGGCATTCCTGCTGTTCGAGCATCTGCTGGTCGCGATCCGGGAAGAAGTGACGCGGATGCTGATGCGCGCGCAGTTCCGTCTTGAGGACGCGCCGCCGCCGGTGCTGCCGGACTTCATCACCCAGCACCTTGACCCGTTCTCGGGTGACGACGACACGGCCGACATCGACGCCGCGACTGGCGCGGTCCTGTCGAACCTGCCGCCGCTCAACATCCCGCAGATTTCTCGATCGCCTGGCTATTCTTCTTCATGGCCTGGAGTGCCTTCTATCTTGCCAGCCAGGCGCAGACAGAATCGCTCCTCGCGCAACGACGGCTGGCCGATGCCGAGAGCGCCGCGCAGGCCGCGCAGGTCCGGGCGCTGCGCTACCAAGTCAATCCGCATTTCCTGTTCAATACGCTCAATTCCCTGTCGTCGCTGGTGATGACGGGGCGCACCGACCGCGCGGAGACCATGCTGCTGGCGCTGTCCACGTTCTTCCGCACCAGCCTGTCGCTCGATCCCGGCGCAGACGTGACGCTCGCCGAGGAAATCGACCTTCAGCGGCTGTACCTGGATATTGAGAAAGCGCGCTTTCCCGACCGGCTCCATGTCGAGATCGACGTTCCGCAGGAGCTTGAGCTGGCGCGCCTTCCCGCATTGCTGCTGCAACCCATCGTCGAAAATGCGATCAAATATGGCGTGTCGAAAAGCCGCAAAACGGTAGTTATCCGGATCGAGGCCCGCCATCTTGACAACCATCGCGTAGTGCTGGAGATCAGTAACCGATTGAAACATGGCGGCAAAGACGAGCTTCCGGCCGCGACGCACGAGGGAACTGGCCTCGGGCTTTCGAATGTGTGCCAGCGTCTCGAGGCGCGGTTCGGAAGCCGTGCGAGCTGCCGCTACGGTCCAATGAGCGACGGTGGGTACAAGGTTTCCCTGACGATGCCGGTCGGGACTCATGGCCGAATCTAAGATGCTGCGAGTCCTCATTGCCGACGATGAGCCGCTTGCAGCCGAGCGGCTGCAGTTGCTGCTCGCGAGGGCCGAAGGTGCGCAATTGGTCGGCACGGCAAGCGATGGCGAGTCGGCAATCAATCTGACCGAGGCATTGTCACCCGACCTTCTGCTTCTCGACATCGCCATGCCCGGCGTGGACGGGATCGGCGTGGCGCGGGCGCTGACCGAGCAGAACCCCTCGCCGGCGGTCGTGTTCGTTACGGCCTTCGATCAGTTCGCGGTGGCTGCTTTCGAAGTCGAGGCGGTCGACTATCTGATGAAGCCGGTCGATCCGCCCCGGCTGCAGCGCGCGCTCGACCGTGCCCGCGCGTATCTCCAGCAGCGCTCTGAGCAGCCGGCGCCGGGCAAGGCATCTCAGTGGCTCGAGGAATTCTGGGCTTCGGACCTGTCCGGCCTGGTCCGGATCGCCGCCAAGGACGTCGACCGCGTCTCGGCCGAGCGAGACTATATGCGGCTTCACGTCGGTCGCCGCAGCTGGCTCATTCATCATTCGATGGCTGCGCTGGAGGAAGGCCTCGACCCAGCCCTGTTCGTGCGGCTTCACCGCTCAGCGATTGTCCGCAAGGACTTCATCACCGGCTTCACACGAAACCCATCGGGCCGGTGGATCGCGCGCCTCGCCGACGGCGAGGAACAGCCGGTCGGCCGGCTGTATTCGGACCGGGTCAGAGCAATCGCCGGTCGCTAGAGAGACAACCGCCGTGCGCTGGGGGAAGCGCACGGCGGCTTGCCGATTCCGCTCACCGTATCGTGACGGTCAGCGCGGCAGTGTCGAGGATGGTCACGGTTCCGTGGCGCGTCGCGGAAGCAACGGCAGCTTCATAGGCCGGCCTCCCACTTGCGATCGCATCGTTGCGGCACGCCTTCGTAGCGCTAGCCAGCGCGAGCTCCCTCGAATCTTCGATTACGCAAACCGTGCGGGCCGCTCCGGTGATACGCCGCTGAAGCGTGTGCTGGCCAAGGGCCGAAGCCAGATTGAGATCGGCGAAGGACACCCGAACCGAATTGGGCTCCTCGGCTTGGCTGACGGTGGGCAGCAATGAACGCCGATGCGGCGGCGAGCGCTGCGAGCGCGGAAAGGGTCTTCAACATGTCGCGTCTCCTTTTTTGCGACGCGGAGCGGCTAGGGATTGTTGAACGGGAATGCCCCGCGTCGCATCCCGGGAATGGCCCGCTGGAGAAGCGAAGTCGCGCAGTGCTCGACGGCCACGCGCTGGTTTGTCGGCGCGCCGACAAAGGCCGTTTGTCAGGCGGTCAATCGACGAACGGTGGTCAGCTGGCGTTCAGCTTTCCGACGCGGTGCGCGTCGATCGGGCAACTGCCGTCGTCACCGCGACGTCGAGCGTCACGTTGCCAACGGTCCGGAAGATATCGGGGACCATCTCAACCGCCACGAGCAACGCAAGCGGAGCGATCGGAACGCCAAGCGCCATCGCGATGGGGGCGATCGAGCTGATGTAGCTAACCTCGCCCGGCAAGCTGACGGCGCCGTAGCTCATCACCGCGCCGACGGCGGTCGCTGCGATCATTTGGCCGAGACTCGGCTCAAACCCGAGCCAATGCGCGATGTAGAACGCAACCGCGGTGTTCATCGCCGGGCCTGTTGCCCGGAACAGCGCGACCGAAATCGGCAGGGTCACGTCGGCGACCTGATCGCTGATCCCCATTGCCCGAGCGACGCGAGCATCGCCGGTAGCGATGCGAGCGACGACCGCGTCGAGATGGCGACCGCCTGGGGCGCAATCATGTCTCTCGTGAATTCACCCAAGGGTATGCGCCCGGCGATCACCGCCAGCGGATAGCCGGCAAGCGTGACGAGGACGCCGATGGCTGAGATCAGAACGACATAATGGCCAAGGCCAGCAAACGCCGCGCCGCCGGCGGCCGAGCCTACCGTGAAGGCCAGCGCGAGCACGCCCAGAGGCGCGATCCAGAGCACCCAGTCGATGATGACCAGAAGCGCGTCGCCAATAGCATCGAAAAAGCCGACGATGGAGCGGCGGCCCTCAGCGGAGATGCGGCCGAGCGCCAGCGCGAACAGCACTGCGAACACGACCAGAGGCAGGATGTCGCCGTTGGTTGCAGAGGCGAAGACATTGTCGGGGATCACGCCCTTGAAGAAATCGGCGATTTCCGGAAGCGGCGTCGCCGCCTTTTGCCCGAGGCCGCCGAGCGCCGACTGCAGTCCCTGGGCCGTGCTGCGCGCCAAAGGAAAAACCCGCGTCAGCAGCACAATGGCGACCGCGCCGAAGACGGAAGATACCGTGCAGACGATGACGATCCACAGCACCGAACGTCCGGCGATCCGCCCGCCGAGCGCCGCTTCACGACTTTTGGCAATGCCGGTTACGAGAAGCGCCACGACCAGTGGAATGACGGTCATCTTGAGCGCGTTGAGCCACAGGGTGCCGATGAATCCTGCTGTACCGAGAGCGGTGGCACGAACGCTGTCGCTCAGCCCGCCGGCGAGCGCTCCGAGCGACAGTCCAATGACGAGCGCTGCAAGGGCCCAATAGGCGCGCAGCCCCGACGTGCTCTCCTCGCGCGCGGGCGCCTCCGGTACGCTCAACGCGGCTTCTTGAACTTGAAGATGAAGCGGTCGGTCTTGCCGCGGATCTTTGGATCGAACACGAGCAAGCTGTGATCGTCAGCCGGATTGCGAAGCAAGTCGCTGCTGCCCGACGAACACAAAGCCCGCACGCTTGAAATCGGCCTTCACCACCGCGGGATCGATCCGGTGATATTTCTCGACGGTGGCTCGGGTATCGCTGTTCGGGCTTGCGATGTGGTCTATCACTCCGACCACCCCCCCTGGCTTCATTGCGGCATAGACCGTCTTGAGAAACGCGCTCGGGTCCATCTTCGGAATGCCGTACTTGTCGCTTTGCCAGTAGGTGTCGTGATAGTTGAGGTTGAGCATCACGAAATCCGCCGAGTTCTTTGGCAATGACGGCGCTTCGAACGGCGTCGAAACGAGCGAGACGTTGGGGTTCTTGGCCTCGAATGCCTCGAATGCCGCTTTCCCCTCCGGTTTGTAGAATTGCGTCGGCTCCCAGACGAGCACGTGGCCCTTGGGACCGACCACCGGCGCCATGATCTCCGACCAGTACCGGTTGGCTCCAAACAGATCGATGACTTTCATGCCGGGACGCAGCCCGAGGAAGGTCAGGACTTCGAGCGGTTTGCGGGACTTCGTCCAGCTTGATGTTATCGGCCGAGCGGGTCGGCGATGCGACCGCTGCGGCCATCGGCTGGGCAACGGGCTTGGCGGCGATGGGTGTGGCGATCAGCGCCAACGAGAGAGCGGCGAGTTTGAAGCGGCGCATGGCGGTCATTCCTCCTTGGTCCGAATCTCTTTATCATTGCGGAGCCGTCACGCCAGCCGCGCTTAACCTCTTGCGTCCAGAGTCATTTTGGCTAGCCTTCGGCATTCATCTGCCAAGGAAGGGGCATTTCCATGGCCACGATCGTCGCACCGCCTGCGGACCGCAAAGCGTCGGAGCGCAAATTCTACTCGCGCATGGCGCTGTTTCTCGTCTTCATCGTGATGCTCGGCTTCGCGCCCGAGCTTTTATCTCCGTGGGATTGTGCCGTCGTATCCGCGGCCGAACCCGACGCTTCCGCCAGCGGTCATTCTCCACGGCACGGTTTTCACGATCTGGATGGCGCTGATCATCGCGCAAACGCAGCTGATCGCGGCGCGCAAGCACGAGATCTCACATGCGGCTCGGAAAGGCCGGCATGCTGTTCGCGATCCTGATGATCCCGGTCATGTACGTGACGGCAGTCTGGCAGGTCCCGCGCGCCAACCAGCCGCCATTTACCGACCCGCTAACCTGGACGATCGTGCCGTTGGCGACGATCATTCCGTTCGCGGCGCTGGTCTGGGGAGGTTGGGCGAACCGCCGCAACGTCCAGACTCACAAACGCCTGATGCTCAGCGCCGCGATCATGGTGGTGATGGGCCCGGCGATCGGGAGAATTCCAATGGCGCCGCCGAGCTTGCCCGGCTTCACCATTCAGTTCCTGCTCGGCCTCGCAGTGTTCATTCCGCTGTTTATTTGGGATCGACGCACGCAGAGCCACATCCACTCGGCGACGAAGTTCGGCTTCGCAATGGCACTCATCTCGGAGGTGATCCCGCTCACGGTATTCTGGCTGCACCTGCCGTGGGCCAGCATTGCCGCGCACCTTCCGGGGGTTGGCGCTTAAGCGGCTTTCGCTTTCGCCATCGCCTGGACCAGCTTCAGCGCCTCATGCGCCGACAGCGCTGCGCCTTCCTGCCAGGTGGGCTGATAACTCAGATGCTCGCCAGCAAAAACAATAGGCCCTTCGGGTCTTAGCAGCTCCCGGTAGCCCGGCCCGCGGTCCAGCCCTCCGCCGGGCTGTGGCTCATCAAAGTCGGGCCAAAGCGCACCGACGCCTTCGGAAAACGGCGTCAGCCCCCACGCGACGGTCACCGGTTTGCGTAGCAGATGCGACCGACCCGGGTGCAACGCCTCCATCGACTCGCGGCTGATCCGAATGCGCTCCTCGTGCGACAGCGCCGCGAACGAGTCCGGCGTGTCCTCGACGATTCCAGCCGGCGCAATAAGCCCCCACGACGATGCCCTTTGAAGCGCCGTAATTGTGCGACGGATAGATCACATTCTCGTTGAGCCTGTCCGTCCATGCCAGCCCACCGAAGATGTTGTCATCGGTCTCCCAGAAGCGGGGCGCCTCGAACGCCAATTTGACGCTGTGCAGGTAGGCGGGGCCGCCCGCGATGGCCGTTTTCTTCGCCGCCGAGAAATCGCTGGGAATTCGACCAAGAATCGGCAGCGGCAGCGTGCAGATGCAATAGTCCGTTTCCGTCATCTGCTTGCCCGGACCATGCTCGATGCGCACGCGATTGCCGACGCGGCGGATCGCGGTGACTGGCGTATTGAGGCGCACCACCGGCTTGACCGGCTCGTAAATGGCGTGGGCGATGCGATCCATTCCGCCGACCGGCTGGAGCATGGTCGCTTGCATGTCCCAAATGGAATCGAACCGAAGCGGCAGACCGGGCCCCCGCCCTCCGTGCTCCATATCCTTGAGTGTGAGGGGTGTAAGTGGGACCGGCGCCTGGTCGTAGCCGCCGCCTTCCACTGAATATCCGGAACTTCCGCCGGGCGCGTACCGCCCATTCTGGTCAAGTGGGCCGAAGGCGTTCAGATACTGGCGAAGTATATCCAGTTCCGCCTTTGGCACGACCTGGTCCAAAGCGCGGCAGGTCGATGGCCTTGGCCAGCAATTCGCTCATGTGGCCGCGGAAATCGAAGACGAACCGGCGCTCGGGGAAGACCTTGCCGCCGAAGTCCCAGCCGGCGTTGCGGTTCACATTGACGAACGTTTCCAGCTGGACGCCAAAACGGCGTGCGTAACCGAGGATCGCGCGGTGCGTGGACGGAATCCGCGCGGGTCCGGAGTTGAAATACAGGCCCGGACTGAATGCGGCATGCTGATCGGACCGGCCGTTCTGGACGATGCGATCGCCGCCACGGATCGTCCACGACCGGCCGCCGATGCGATTGCGTGCTTCGAGCACCGTGACGCGATAGCCCGCGCGCCGAAGCTCGTAGGCCGAGACCAGACCCGCGATCCCCGCGCCCAGGATGGCCACCGAGCGCCCGCTTCCGCTCGCCGGCGGAAGCTGAAAGTTCTCGGCGCCTGCAGGCGTTGGAATCGCCAGTCCCAGCGCCTCCATGGCCATGTAAGTGGCACCCAGACCGCCAACCGTTCCGATCTGCTCGAGCAACGCGCGCCGAGTGAGTGCCATGATGCCCCTCCCCTTCACGACTCGCTCCCTCTTGCGAGCCGAAGCGGCAGACTGACAAGGAATCGCGTCCCAAGCCCACAAAAATCGACCAAACGGCGGCATCGGCTGGCCGCCTCAAGCGTTCATGCCGCGAACCCAAGCCAAAATAGCAGGAGTAAGCCAATGGCCGACCGTAAAGACGAGATTTCGACGTTGAATACATTGATCGCCACCTTGATCGACAGCATCACCGGCTACGAGGACGCGGCTGCGAACAGCGAGGCCGGGCGCTTCCAAGAAATCTTCCGCGAGCGCGCGGGTGAGCGCCAGCGTGTTGTCGAAGACCTTCGCGCTGAAGTGCGCCGTCTCGGCGGCAATCCCGAAGACGACGGGTCGTTCATGGGCAAGACGCATCAGCGCTTCCTCGATCTCAAGTCGGCGATCACCGGCCGCGACGACAAAGCCATCATTGACGAGGTCGAACGCGGCGAGGACTATCTCAAAGAGAAGTTCGAGACGGCCCTGAACAGCGGCGATTTGAGCGGCGAATCCCGCGCCGTCGTCGAAAGCTGTTATCAGTCGGTCCGCTCCGGACACGACCAGATGAGCCGCCTGAAGCACGGCATGGAGGCCGATACTCGGGCCTGAGCCTTCGTCGATCGGGGTGGAGCGCGGGACGGCTCTCCGGCCAGCGGAGCCGTCCCGCTTCTTTCAATATCCCATTAGCGCGAGCACCTCGCGGCGGCTCCGCTCGTCCTCCCGGAATGTGCCCATCATCCGGCTGGTGCTCATCACCACCCCAGGCGTGTTGACCCCGCGCGCGGTCATGCAGGCGTGGGTCGCCTCGATCACTACGGCCACGCCCTTCGGCTGGAGATGCTGCCAGATCGTGTCCGCGACCTGAGCCGTGAGCCGCTCCTGCACCTGGAGGCGGCGCGCAAAGCCATGAAGCACGCGGGCGAGCTTGCTGATCCCGACGACCTTGTCCCGCGGCAGATAAGCGATCGAAGCCTTGCCGATGATCGGCGCCAGATGATGCTCGCAGTGCGACTGAAACGGGATGTCCTTCAGCAGCACGATCTCGTCGTAGCCGCCGACCTCCTCGAAGGTGCGGCTGAGATGCACCGCCGGATCTTCGGCATAGCCGCGGGCATATTCGCGCCACGCACGAGCGACGCGGCGCGGCGTGTCGACCAGCCCCTCCCGGTCGGGATTGTCGCCGGTCCAGCGAATAAGGGTTCGCACCGCCTCCCGCACGTCCTGCGGAATCTCGCACGTCGGCGCAGATTCGACGAGGTCGCCGTCTCCCGGCTCGCCATGCCCGAATGGAGGATTCATCTGTCTATCTCCCGCGCAATATCATCGGCGACTGCCGCGGCCTGCTCGCGAATATCGGGAACGGCAATGATTTCCCAATAGCAGCCCCTCGTTAGAGGCCCGAGCGCCCAAATATGTTCCCCGCCCAACGCGCGCGCGCTCTCATCCACCTGAAGGGCAATCCCGAGACGATCGGGACGAACCTGCCCCGCATCCATCAGACTGCGCAGCAGCGGGTCCCTGGTGCGGGCGATCGCGTGCAGCGGGCCAGTGCAGTTGAACGCACAGGCGAAGCTCATCGTCTGGACGGAAGGCGCGCCGCGGCGGCGGATGTCGACCTCGAGCGTCTCGCCGGTGTCGCGCGCTGATATTGTGCGACCCGCCATGATTTCGAAACGGCCCTCGCCGATCAACCGGGCGATCGTGCTCGCCACCTCAGGTGCAATGCGCGATCGGCGCACGTCCCACCACGACCGGCCATGGCGGAGGAACCGACGCTGCTTCTGCTGGTCAAAGCTTTGCCAAAGCGCCTGAGTATGTGGTCTCAGGCTGTCAACCGCCGCGCGCCAGCCGACCTCGCCGCTTCGACGGCGCAGCCATCGAAAAAGCGCGCGCAGATCACCGCTCGGAACGTCCTGGGCTTCGACCGGCGCCTCCGCATAATCCGCGTGCGAATGCGGAACGAGGCCGCGCCGCGACAGCCCGGTGATCCTGCCCCGGTACCCCGTGGCATCGAGCGAAAGCACGAGGTCGACCATGGTAAGACCCGTACCGATGAGCAGAACGGGGTCGCCGCTCGCCGCAAGATCCTCCACCGCTTTGCGTGCCGTGCTGCCCCATGGATCGCTCACGAAACGATCGCCGATGCCCGCGAATGCGCTGAGCCGTTCGGGTTCCTGGTTACCGACGGCAAGCACCAGCGCCCGCGATTCGATCGCCGTCCCGTCGTCGAGCTCAACCGTCCAGCCCCCGTTCTGGCGCTTCGCTCCAAGAGCCGTGGCGGCAATTGCTTTCGTGCGGCCACTGGCCACCGCTTCGTCGAGGATTTCGCGCAGATAGCGCCCGAACAGCCGCCGCTGAACATAATCGCGGCGATCGCCGCCTTCGGCCTCGACACGTCTGGCAAAATGGTCCGGGTCATCGGACCAGGCGCTCATCACCTCTGCCGGCACGTTGAGCAGATGCGCCGGCTCGGTGGTCGAATAGGCGACTCCCTTGCCCAGACGGCCGCTGCCGTCGATCAGGACGGAGGCGATACCGCGGCGCGCGAGCTGGGCGGCCATAATGGTTCCCGAAAAGCCGCCCCCGACGATTGCGACCGGGACTTCCCGGTCAGATTTCATAGTCGGGCCAGTTCTCCGGGTCCGCCGAATCGGCTTTGCGCGCCTGAATATGTTCGTAAATGCGCGTCACCGTCTTGCCCGCACTCTCCGTGAACCAACCGGGCACCGCCGCGTGGACAATCGCGGCGCAACCAGCGCCGATGAGCTCGGCGCCGATCTTCACTGCGCCGGCAGCATGACCGGCCCAGCTCATTCCAAGCGAGCGTGGGTGCTCGAGGAACATCCGATGGAGAATGCCGGACTGGCGGGTTCGGCTGATCGTCTGCTTGCTGGCCATGATCTTCGCTCGTCGAAACATATGGCGACCCCGACAGGATTCGAACCTGTGGCCCTCAGATTAGGAATCTGATGCTCTATCCTGCTGAGCTACGGGGTCTTGGCGCACGAATAGGGTTTCGCGCGCCGCCGATCAATTCACCTGGTTTGGGGGCACTACGGGAAGTGGCAACGGCGCGACCGGCACGCCTTCGTCGACGAGCGACTTGGCCTGCTCAAGGGTAGCGTTCCCATGGACCTGCTCGCGCTCGATCTCACCGCTGTGCATGGCCCGCGCGGTGTCGGCGAAGCCGTCTCCCACCCAGCGCGAGTCCTTGAGCAGCTCGGCCTGGATGGCGGCCATGCGCGCGAGCGGATGATCCGAGCCCTTGCGGGGCACGCGCGGCGCCATCGGCGCCTTGGCGATGTTCGCTGACTGGCAGAACGGGCATTGCACCAGCGCGCCAGCCCGCTGCTCGTCATAATCGGAGCTTGAGCGGAACCAGGCTTCGAACGTCTCGCCGCCGTCGAGGCACTGAAGATCGAATACGATCATAGGCTCACCGATTCGGGAATAATGCGGCGGTGGTTAAGCGCCGGTATGCGCGAACGCACGTCCGAAATGCGCGCAAGGTCGATGTCGACAAAGCCGACACCAGTGTCCTCGCCCATGTCGAGCAGGACCTCGCCCCACGGATCGACCACGAGCGAGTGTCCGAAGGTCTGGCGGCCATCTTCGTGGCGGCCGACCTGCGCCGCGGCGATTACGAACAACCCTGCCTCTATCGCACGCGCGCGCAGAAGCACATGCCAATGGGCTCGGCCGGTCGGAACCGTGAAGGCGGCGGGGACGGAAATCACGTCTGCGCCGGCCTCGGCTATGCGCGCGAACAACATCGGGAATCTCAGGTCGTAGCAGATCGTCAGCCCGAGCTTTCCGACAGGCGTGCCGTTGACCAGCGCGACACCGTCGCCCGCTGAATATACCGCGGACTTTGCGCCAGCTCTCCCCGCTGGGAAGGTCGACGTCGAACAAATGCATCTTGTCGTAGCGGGCGCGGATTTGCCCTTCGCGGTCGATGACGAAACCGCGGTTGGCGAGCTTGCCGTCATCGAGACGTACAGCGAGCGAGCCGACGTCGAGCCAGATGCGATTGCGCTTCGCCGCATCCCGGCAGGCGGCGAGCACAAGGTCGTCGTCCTCATTCCTGAGGTTCTTCGCTGCACGCGCGCTGTCGCGGTCGAGCAGGCCCGACATTTCGGGCGTGAACAGCATTTCGGCGCCGCCGGCCGCCGCTTCGTTCACCGCATCCACCAGCGCGCTGGCGTTCGCTTCCGGATCGATTCCCGTGTTCGACTGGTAGAGCGCGACCTTCGTCATGCCGCGATCAGCTGGTCGAGCTTGCCGGCGCGATCGAGCGCCATCAGGTCATCGCACCCGCCGACATGAGTGCCGGCAATGAAGATCTGCGGCACCGTCGTGCGCCCGTTCGCCCGCTGGATCATCGCCTGCCTCTCCGCGCCCGCATAATCGACGACGATCTCCTCATACGCCACGCCCTTGGACTCGAGCAGCGCTTTGGCCCGCCAGCAATAAGGACAGAAGCTCTTGGTGTAGATTTCAACAAGCGGCACGAATGCTCCTTCCGCGCCATACGTAAGGGCTATCGTCAACGCATCAACTGGGCGGGCCGCACCACCCGCGCCCAGGTGACCAGCTCCACCCGAGCCGCGCCTGCGTGCTTCAGCGTCCGTGCACAGGCCTCGGCGGTGCTGCCCGTCGTCAGGACATCGTCGATGAGGATGATGGTCCTGCCCGCGACCGCCGCTTTGTCGGCGACTTCAAATGCACCAGCTACGGCCTTGCGCCGCTGCAGCGGGCTCATGCCCTTCAGCGGCGGCGTGCGCTTCAGTCGTCGAAGGACAAGGACATCCGTTCGAACACGCAACCGTCGCGACAACTCGCGAGCAACGAGAACGGACTGGTTGAATCCGCGCCGCCACAGGCGAGTCCAGTGCAACGGCACCGGGACGAGTACTGCATCGTCAGGCGATCCAATCAGAGGCGCCATGTAGCGCGCCATCGTCCGCGCGATCGCGACCTTGCGGCCGTACTTCAGCCGGATCGCGAGGCTTCGCGACAGCTCGTCATAAGCAACGGCGGAGCGGGTACGCGCGATCCGCGGCGGTTTCGCCAGACACACGGCGCACGTTTCGGAATTGGTCGCCTGGAGTGGGGCACCGCAGACGGAGCAGCCGGCCTGCCCCAGAAATTCGATCTGCTTCCAGCAGTCGCTGCAAAAGCTGTGCACGTCGGCGACGATGGTCCCGCATCCGGCGCAACGTGGCGGAAGCACGAAATCGAGCGCCCAATGGGTGCAGGTGCGAAGTACGCTGCGGACCCTTGCGACGGTCATCCGTACCTTGTCGCGCGGCAAGGCGCATCGCACAAGCACTCCAGTGCCCCATCTGTTCGACATGGAGCTGCGCGCGCTTCGGCGCGATCGGGCGGCGAGCATTGGTCCCGAGCTGTTCCTGTTCGAGCGCGCGTTTGCCGATTGCCTCGACCGACTGGCGCTGG
This sequence comes from uncultured Alphaproteobacteria bacterium, assembly GCA_963849435.1. Taxonomy (GTDB): domain Bacteria; phylum Pseudomonadota; class Alphaproteobacteria; order Sphingomonadales; family Sphingomonadaceae; genus Sphingomicrobium. The sequence goes on along the minus strand of CAWKHO010000015.1, from coordinate 781,184 downwards.
TGCAGCGGCGGTTCGAGCGCGGCCTGCTGATCGGCTGCCCCGACCCGGATTGGCCGACGCGCCTCCACGAGTTCGTGGATGATGTCGACGTGCGCGACCCAGGCCGGCTCTTTGCCGACGGGGCCGGTGGTGACGCAATCGTAGAGGACGACTGGACCTGCTCCCCCGACAGCTACGATCTCGTGCTCGCGATCGGTACGCTCGACACCGTCAACGACCTTCCGCGGGCGCTGACGTCCGTTTGTCGATCGCTGCACGCGGAGTTGCTCTTTCTTGGTGCCTTCTCGGGCGGCGACACCCTCCCCCAACTGCGCGCAGCGATGCGCGCGGCCGATCTCGTCACCGGCGTCGCCTCGCCCCACATACACCCCCGCATCGAAGCCTCGGCGCTTGCGCCGCTGCTGTCGCATGCCGGTTTCGGCATGCCGGTCGTCGATGTGGATCGCGTGCAGGTCTCTTATCCATCGCTTGACCGCCTCATTGCCGATCTTCGAAGAATGGGCGCGACCAATGTTCTCAGCGCGCGGTCCCGCGAGAACCTGTCGAAACCGGCGCTAGCCGCTGCGCGCCAATGCTTCGCCGAAGCTGGCGACGGCAACCGCACCGTCGAAACGTTCGAGATTTTGCACTTCGCTGCGTGGACGCCGACAGCATTACCCGCAGCTTAGAAGGATGACGCTGCGTTAAGGATGAGCCGAGCAAGAGTTGTTAACCCAGATGCGGCTAAATCTACCGTGTGGACGTGGACCAGAGGAGGGTGGCGTGATCGCTGTCCGAACGAACTTGCGCAAGCTCGGCGCCGACAAGCGCGGAGCTACTGCGATTGAATATGGATTGATTGTCTCACTGATCGCCGTTGCGGCGATCGGCGGAATGTCAGCCTTGGGCGGAGGCAGCAGCGGCATGTGGACCCGCATCTCGCAATCCGTCCAGAACGCCGGCTAACCCGTCAGCTACGGCGTGAGCCGTAGACAATGAGCTTTACCTTCTGCCCCGGCGCCAGACTGGCGTCGGGGGCCAAGCCGTTGAGCGCAAGGAAACGATCCAGTTTGAAATCGCGGTAGGCCATTCGGCCAGCCAGCGATTGCACCGTGTCGCCGGAGCCAACCGTCACCACGTGGATGATCCGCGGCCGGATCGCCGCCGCTTCCGCGGGGGCGATCTTCCGTAACGAGTTCACCATGGGAGTGAACGAGCCGATCCCGCTTCCGCCCGGCGTCAGCATGACGAAATGATAGACCCGCTGCGGATCCCATTGATAGGCAACCACGCTCGCGTCGACCAAGCCCGATGATGTATTCACGCGCGCGGTCGTGAACGCCGCGGGCATGCCGTTGATGACCGTATGGTGCGGCGCCGGGACCGCCAGCTGCATCTGACCGCCGGTCAATTGCCGGAAGACTGCCAGGATGTAGTTGTCGAGACTGCCGGAATAGCGGCCGCCGCTGAACTGCGCTTTGCCGGCCGAGCCCGAGATCGTCACGGCATAAGTGCCGTTCGACATCAGATAACCGGGCGGAACGCGAAACTGGATGCGCAAATCGGGATGGATGAAGCTTGGACCGTCGATCACGCCCTGCGCGGGATCGTCATCGACGAAAATGCCTTCGAGCTCGCCAAAGAACAGGTTACGGTTGCGCACGCCCCTGCCGAGCCGTCCGCTCCCGCTCGCGAGCTGCAGGGCGCGCTGCATGCGGTTTTCGCTCAGCGGATGCGTGCTCGCCCATTCCGGCGTCTGGCGATTGGTCCGTCCCAGGACACGCGCCTGGAGCGCCGACTGCCGGCTCAGTGCGGCGAGCAGGCCCGGAGCGCCCGCCGGATCATAGCCCGCCGCAACCATGTAGCTCATGCCCAGCTGATCCGCCTGATATTCCTGCTCGCGCGAGAAGCTCAAAAGATCCAGAGTCGCCCTCCGCAGCAGGCTCGTATCGCCAAAGATCGCGCCGATGATCTGGCCGATCCAGCCGAATGTGCTGCGCTCAGCATATTGTTCGCGAATATGCGCGTGGTTGGCGGCAATATGGCCGACTTCATGCCCGAGCGCGAAAGCGAGCTGCGAACTCGTCGTCCATCAGCGTCATCAACTGGCGGGTGACGTAGACATACCCGCCCGGCACCGAGAACGCGTTCTCGACGGCGGAGTTGAGCGTCGTGAAATGAAGCGCCTGGTCGGGATTGGCGACACCCGAGTACGTACCGACTTGCCGGCCGATGGATTCCACATAAGCGGCGCGGGGACCGGTTTCGGCCCCGCCAAGCTCCTGGATGACCTGCGCGTGCTCGCGCTGCGCCTGAGCGACGTCCTGAGGATCGAGATAGACTGGCCGTTGCGCGGCGGCGGGCGTGACGGCCACCGCAGCCGCAATGAACAACAGGATGGATCGATGCATATGCCCTAACCCACTCTCGCCTTGTGCCGGCAAACTAAGGCCGTCGATTTTGAACGGAGAATGACTGGGCGCGGTTCCGGACAGGTCAGCCGATCGCGAGGAACTTCGCTCGCCGCTGTGCGCGCAGCTCGTTCGGCCCAAGGTTGCTGCAGCCGTCGAGCTCCTCGAGGATAGCGCCCTTGAGCGAGCCAATCGCAGCATCGGGATCGCGTTGCGCGCCGCCCAGCGGCTCGGGCACGATACGGTCGATGACCCCGAGCGCCAGCTGGTCTTGCGCGGTGATCTTCATCGCCTCGGCGGCGTCAGCGGCTTTGTCGGCGGTGCGCCACAGAATCGAAGCGCAGCCTTCGGGCGAAATGACGGAATAAATCGCGTGCTCGAACATCAGCACGCGGTTGGCAGTTGCGATCGCCACCGCGCCACCTGACCCGCCCTCGCCAACGATCACAGCGATCATTGGGACGCCAAGCGTGAGGCACTCCTCGGTCGAGCGGGCAATCGCTTCAGCCTGGCCGCGCTCCTCCGCCTCCACTCCGGGGAAAGCACCGGGCGTGTCGACCAGTGTCACCACCGGGATTGCGAACCGGTCGGCAAGCCGCATCAGCCGGATCGCCTTGCGATACCCCTCCGGCTTGGCCATCCCGAAATTGTGCCTGAGCCGCGACGCGGTGTCGTCGCCTTTCTCATGCCCAATCAGCATCACGCGACGGCCATCAATGCGCGCAAGACCACCGACGATTGCCGGGTCGTCAGCGAACGCCCGGTCGCCGGCCAGCGGCAGGAAATCATCGGCGATGCCGGACAGATAATCGTTGAAATGTGGGCGCTCCGGATGCCGCGCGACCTGCGCCTTCTGCCACGGCGTCAGCTTGGCATAAGTGTCGCGCAGCAGTTTGTTGGCTTTCGCTTCGAGCCGGCCGACCTCGGCATCGATGTCGACGGCGCCGCTGCTCGCGGTCTCGCGCAGCTCGGTGACACGGGTTTCAAGCTCGGCAATTGGCTTTTCAAAATCGAGATAGGTCGGCATCGGGGGGTGCGGGTAGGCTGAAGCTGCGTCAGCCGTCAACGAATACGGGTTGCAAGCGGATGCCGGGCGTTGACCAGCTCGACTAACCGCGCGCTGTCCACATGCGTGTAGATCTGGGTCGTCGCGATGTCGGCATGACCGAGCAGCGACTGCAGCACCCGAAGGTCCGCGCCGCCCGACAGCAAATGCGTGGCAAAGGCGTGGCGGAGCACGTGCGGGCTGACCCGCTCGGGCGAAATGCCTGCATCCGCCGCCATTTGCCGTACGATCTGGAACAGCCGAACCCGGCTGAGATGCGACTTGCCGCTCGGGAACAGCCACGGCGGTCCGCTCGGCACATGCTCGAGCCATGTCCGGACCGCGCTCTCCGCGCGCGATGAAATCGGGACCAGCCGTTCCGTGCTGCCCTTGCCGCGGATGATCAGGAACGGTTGGCCTTGACGGACGGCGCCGCGGGGCAGGCTGACGAGCTCGCTGGCGCGAAGCCCCGAACCGTAAAGCAGCTCGAGCAATGCCAGATTGCGCACGGCAATGAACTCGCCGCTTGCGGCGCGGTCCTCAGCAGCCTCGAACATCCGCGAGATTTCTGGCTCGTCGAGGATGCGCGGCAGTGGCCGCTCGAACCGCGGCCGCGGAAGCGCCGCCGACGGATCATCGCGGCGCAGGCCGTCGTCGACCAGAAAGCCGAAGAACCGTCGGAGCGCCGCCGATCGGCGCGCGACCGTCGCCGGCGCGAGCTCTGCCCAGTCGGCGCCGAGCAGTGAGAGATCCTCGGCTGAAGCCTTGGCGAGTGAGACCGCCACCGCCTCCGCCGATCGCTCCAGATCGTTTCGGTATGCGGCGAGCGTGTGCCTGGAAGCTCCGGCCTCCGCCGCCATCATGTCGAGAAACCGGTCGACGAGCGCCGCGTCCTCGGGCTTCACGTTCGCGGCTCTGTCCGCAATGTCACGTCCGTGACAGGGCCTCGGCCGCGATCATACGCGCTGTGAAATCCTGCCCTGTCCGCTCGAGCGCCGTGAGCGCATGATACACGTGCACAGCAGGCAGTTGGTCGAGCCGCGCCGTCTGAAATCCTGTCCCAGTCAGCACGAGCACGGTTCCCGCCTGCCCGCGGACTGCGGCAGCGTCGATCATCCGCGTCCAGCTCGACTGCCGCCCGAGGCCGAGGCCGTAGCGGCGATTGAGCGAATTGGCGGCGTCGGGCGTGATTCGTTCGAGGCCCGCAAGGCCGGCGACGAGCTGCGCGCTGCGGATTTTGTTCCGGCTCTTGTCGCGGCCGATGAAGCTCGTAATGCGGCCGGCGCTGAGATCCAGCCCGCTCGCATTCTGCGCCGCCAGCACGAGCATCGCCCAACACCGGTCGCCCGCCTCGTCCTTCATCCGCCCACAGGCACCGATCCACCGTGCGGCGGCCTGATCGTAGCCGGCCGCAAGCATAGCCGAGATCAGCTCCGGAGCGTCAGCCTGGAGCTTGGCGTCCGGCTCGATGCGGCTCGCCGCGCGCGCGACCAACGCCCTCATGGCCTCCTTCTGCAACGGGTCCTTGCCCGCGACGAGCAGACGCCGGATCGCAGCGAGGCGGGTGTCGGCATCCTTGCCGACGAAGGCCTGCCGGAGCTGCCAGGCATCGGTGCTCGGCAGGTCGTCAGGGTCCGTCGAATCGTAAATCGCCGAATAGAGGTCGACCATGGATTGGGACGAGAACACGCCGAGCCCAGCGGCCACCCACGCTGAATTCAGCCGCTGCTGCGGCGTCAGCAGAGGCGCCCTCGCCTGAAACGCGCGCAGCTGGGGCGATGCCGCATTCATAAGCCGGTCCGGCGGAACCATCCCAGTCGCGGTCGCCAACCCAAAGCGCCACGCGGTCAGGCTGTCGACCGGGTCCCACTCGATGGACACCGCACGCGCGGTGTTCGCGCCCGCCCCGACCACTTTATCGGCCAGGTTGAGGTCAATCCCGCCGATGCGGCCGCGGCGGCGCGCGTCGTCAATCTGCCCGGCCGCGGTGTCGGGCTCTCCCGCCAGCGACGAGCACATAGCCTGGACCAAAGCGCGGATGTTCGGCTCATATTTACCGATGCCGTCCTCGATCGGGCACAAAGCCGGCGGGTCGGCATTCGCCAGAGCGCTCTGCACCGCAACCTGCACCATCTTAGGAGTGAAATGGTCGGTGTCGATTCCCGCGACCACCATATGCGCGGCGTCGGCTTCGCCGAGGCGCAGAAGCAGCCAGGCGCGCTCAGCCACCCAATCGACGGGGTTCACGTCGCGCGGCGCGCGCGCCCTGGCGAGCAGCGCGTCGCGAAGGGCGATATGCGCCCAGCGGGAGGCGATCGGCGTCGACATTCGCCGCATCAGCGTCGAGAGAAAGGCCCCGCTCGCTCCGCCCCATGGATCGGCGCCGAGGCCTACCCGCTCCGGATCGAGGCTGCCGACCACCCACGGGTCACGGCGCGCCCATCCGGGATATTCGACCGGAGGCGGAGGCGGCGGAAGATTGAGGTTCGCGACTTCTTCGACGGCGGTTTCGTCCGGCGCGGTGCTTTCCGTGCCCTGCGTTGCAACCGGCTGCGCAGTCGCCGGAGCGACCGTGTTCGCCGGAAGCTGGGCCGGTGCGGGCGCAGGCTGCGGCGCCTGCTGCGCCTGCTGCGCAACGACCGGCAGCGCCAGGGCAGCCGCAGCAGAAGCAATCAGCAGCGGCTTAATGCGCATTGCCACCCTGAGGCACTGCGACCTCGATGGTTCGGGTTGGCTGCTCTTTCGGCACGGTCGAGAGAAAGACGAGGCCGCCGATGACGAGCACCAGGACGATGATCAGGACTGCAATTCTTGGCATGGCCAGCGCTTTTGCCGAGGCGGCGAGCCGCTGTATAGCCCCCTAAGACTATGGATTTGACGAAGCGTCTTGACCGGCCCGTGGTTCTCGTCGGGCTCATGGGGGTGGGAAAGTCGACGGTAGGCCGTCGGCTTGCCAAGCGGCTCGCACTGCCCTTCGTCGACAGCGATTCGGCTATCGAGGACGCCGCCGGCTACACCGCTGCCGAGGTGTTCGAACGCTATGGCGAGCAGGATTTCCGCGACGGCGAACGGCGGCTCGTCGCCCGCCTGATCGACGGTGAGGTCCGCGTGATCGCGACCGGCGGCGGAGCTTATGTGGACGCCCGCACGCGCCAGCTGCTCAATGAGCGGGCGATCACCGTCTGGCTCGATGCGCCGGTCGATATCCTCGCCCAGCGTACCGCACGCCGCGACACCCGGCCGCTGCTCAAGACCAGCGATCCGAAGGGCACGCTGGAGCGGCTCGCGGAGGAGCGCCGGCCTTCATACCAGGAAGCGCATATCCATGTGAAAAGCGGCGATGGAGCGCACAGCGACGTGGTCGAGGCGATCATCCAGGCGCTCGAGGAGCATCTGTCCAAACGCACCGCCGCCTAGGCGGGGTCGCGAACTTCCTCCTCGGGGAGAGCCCGATCGGGCGCGAATGAGCGCTCGAGCCCTGCATGAAGATCGCCGGTTGCGCTTTGCCGCTCGAGGCGGTCGCAGTCGCGCATGCGGTATTCGCGCTCGACCCGCTCGACCTCGCCCCTTTCGATGCCGCTGGCCTTGAGCGCCGCCTTGCCCATTACGATTGCGCTTTCGAACAGCTCGCGCTGCGCGAAAGCGAGGTCGAGCCCGTCGAGCTGCATCAAGTGCACGCGGTCGAAGGCCCGCACCATCACCGCCGCCTGCGGAAAGGCCTTGAGCACGGCGGCGACCGCATCGCGCGTCATCTCGCCGCCTTCATTGTCGTTGCAGAAGGCGATCACCTTCGCAGTCTCGGCGCCGGCGGTACGCAGCAGGTCGATGCGCATCCCGTCGCCGTAATAGACCTTGGTCCCGAATTCCTCGGCGGTCTCGATCATGCTCGGCTTCTTGTCGATGAGCGTCACGCCGATCGCCTTCGCCATCAGCATCTGCGCGACGGTTTGGCCGAAGCGGCCGTAGCCGACCACGATCGCGCTGGTCTCGGGCGAGCGCTCGGGTCCGTCGAGCCCGACGGCGCTCCGTCCTTCGCGCCGCTCGAGCCACTCGGTCAGGCGCATCAGGAAGGGCGTGGCCGCCATCGACAAAGTGACGACAGCGCTGAACAGCGATGCGGCCTCCGACGTGATCAGCTGGGCCGCCGTCGCCATCGCAAACAGGACGAAGCCGAATTCTCCGGCCTGGCTGAGCAGCAGACCGAGACGGATGCTGCGCGGCCAACTGTTGCGGAACAGGCGCGCCAGGCCGGCGATCAGCACTGCCTTGGTGACGATCACACCGGCGGCGATCCCGAGCACGAACAAAGGACGAGCGCGCGATCAGGCTCAGGTTGAGCAGCATGCCGACCGAGAGGAAGAACAGGCCGAGCAGGATCGAGCGGAACGGCTCGACGTCGCTCTCGATCTCATGCCGGTAGGGCGATTCGGCGAGCACCACGCCGGCGACGAAGGCGCCGAGCGGAACCGAGAGATGCAAATGTGCATCACCGCGGCGGCGCCGACGACGGTGAACAGCCCGGCGACGACGAACAGTTCGCGTTCGCCAAGGCGGCCGACCAGCCGGAACAGTGGATTGAGGATCAACCTGCCGACCAGCACGAGGCCGATCACCGCGCCACCGTCATCAGCGCGAGCTTCCAGCCGGTCGGCGCGCTTGGGTCCGGCGGCACGCGCGCCAGCGCGGCGATGATGGTGATCATCGGAACGATGGCGAGGTCCTGGAACAGCAGGATCGAGAAGGCGCGCTCGCCCTGCGGCGTGTTCAGCTCATTGTCCGAGCGCAGCATCGGCAGCACCTGCGCGGTCGAAGACAGAGCGAGCGGAAGGCCGATGGCGAGCGCGGCGGCGGGCGAGATTCCGAGCGCCGCGTACAGCAGCCCGCTGATGGCGAGGCCGCACAGCACGACCTGCGCGAGGCCGAGCCCGAAAATGTCATCGCGCAATCGCCACAGCCGGCTCGGCTGGAGCTCCAGCCCGACGATGAACAGCAGCAGCGCAATGCCGAGGTCGGTGATGCTGAGCAGCTGCTGCGGGTCGCGGATCAGCCGCATACCTGCGGCCCGATCAGCGCGCCGGCGACGATGTAGCCCAAGGTGGCGCCGAGCTTCAGCTGGCGGAACAGAGTGACGAAGATCAGCGCGGCGCAAAGCATGATCGCGCCGCTTTCAAGGATCGCGGTCGTCGCCTGGGCGGTCTCGGCGGGCGTCGTCACTGCGCGCCTCGATCGCCGCGAGGAGCGCGCGGAACGGGAGCAGGATCGCGCCGTGCCGCGACCTGCGCGAACGCGCGGGCGCGAGGGCGGCGATATTGGGCCACTCGGGCGTCTGCTCGTGCTCCTCGGCCAGCCAGCGGCTGAGCTCAGCATCGCCTCGCGATTTCGTCGTGCGTTCGCCCGCGGCTGTGCCGTTCAACCAGCGCCGCCGAAGCCTGGCCGAACGCACAGGCGTGAACGTCCATCGACAGCCGCTCGACGCGCCGTCGTCGTCGAGCTGCACCGCGAGGCTGACGCGGCTTCCGCAGGTCGGCGAGCGAAGCTCAGCGCGGCCGTCCTCGCGCTCAGCTCGTGCGGCGCCTGAAGCGAAGCCGCGAGGCGCAGGATCTCGGTCGTGTAGAGCGGCGCGTTCATTCCCGCCGCCACGTAGTGCCGTCGGCCCATCCTCCAAGACTATTCCTTCGGCCCGAGCTCGTCGCGAATGCGATCGGCGGCTGCAAAGTCACGTTCTTCTTGGCTTCGGCGCGCTCGCGATCTCGAGCTTCGATATGCTCATCAGCCAATCGTCGTGCCTTCGGAACCGATTTCCACTCCGTCGTTAACTTGCGGAGGAAGCAATGATGCGTGCAAGCTGCGAGCGCTTCTTCGATTCCTCATGAGCCAAGTGCCGAGAACCATGAATTGGCGCTGATCTCGGACGACTTATCTCGATCGAGGACAGACGAGCGAGCGCCAGCGGCGTGTTGAGATCATCCCAAAGCGCCTCGACGCAATCGTCGTCGATCGCTCGTCCGAAGTGCATCGCCGCTGCGCGATAGAGGCCTGTCCAACGTGGCCTTGCACTGCGCGACGAGCTCGTCCGTCCACGGCAGCGGCTGCCGGTAATGCGCGCGAAGCAGCGCCAACCGCAGCGTCTCGCCCCTGTGCCCCTGCGCCAGAAGCTCCGCCGGGCGTGACGATATTGCCGAGCGACTTCGACATCTTCTCCGCGCCCATGTCGACGAAGCCGTTGTGCACCCAGAAGCGCGCGAGCGGCGCTCCGCCGTGCGCGCAGCGGCTCTGCGCGATCTCATTCTCGTGGTGCGGGAAGATGAGGTCGAGCCCGCCGCCGTGGATGTCGATCGTCTCGCCCAAATGGCGCCGCGATCATCGCCGAGCATTCGACGTGCCAGCCAGGCCGGCCCCGGCCCCAGGGCGAGTCCCAGCCGATCACCCCTTCCCCGCTCGGCTTCCACAGCACGAAGTCCGCCGGGTCGCGCTTGTAGGGCGCCACCTCGACGCGGGCGCCGGCGACCATCGCGTCGCGGTCGCGCTTGCTGAGCACGCCGTAATCGGGGTCGCTCGGGACCGAGAAGAGGACGTGGCCTTGCGCCTCGTACGCATTGCCGAGCTCGATCAGCCGCGCGATCATCGCGATCATCGGCGCGATTTCCTGCGTCGCGTGCGGCGCGATGTCGGGCGGCGCAACGCCGAGCGCGCCCATGTCCTCGAGATAGATGCCGCTCGTACCGCTCGCGTGATCACGGATGGGTCGACGCCTTCCGCTTCGGCGCTGGCGATGATCTTGTCGTCGACGTCCGTGACGTTGCGCGCATAGACGAGGCTGTTGGGGCCGAACTCGTGCCGGATCAGCCGCGCGAGCGTGTCGAACACCACGGCAGGCCGCGCATTGCCGATGTGCGCGCGGCCGTAGACCGTCGGGCCGCACACATACATGGTGATGCGATTCGGGTCCGCGGGCACGAACTCGCGCTTTTCGCGAGCGAGAGTGTCGTAGAGGCGGATCATATATCCTCCCCTGGAAGGGGAGGTGGCGGCGCGAAGCGCCGACGGAGGGGGGTCTGAGCCCTGCACCACGCCCCCTCCACCATGCTCCGCATGGTCCCCCTCCCCGTCCCGGGGAGGATTTGAAGCGACGTCCTCATCTCCCCTGCACCCTCGGATGCCGCCGCGCTTCGACCCAGTCGACGATGGCGCGGCCGCTGGCGTTGAGCAGCGGATAGGTGATCGACCTGGTCATCCACTGCGGCCGTTCCGCTTCGGGGCCGTAGACCATGTCGGTGGCGAGGTTGGCGAGGAGGAAGAACAGGGTTGCGCCGAGCAGCCCCTTGAGCCCTCCGAACCCGCCCCCGAGCACCCGGTCGAACGGGCCGAGCACGGGCGAGCGGCGAGTCTTCCCGCCGATCTGCCGCGCGAGCAGCTTCACGATGAGGAAGCTCGGCACGAACAGGATCGCGAAGGCGAGCACCGCGCCGGCCGCCGGGCTGGTGTGGAAGCTGCTCTGAATGCCCGTCCACAGCTGCGTGTGGAACAGTTTCAGCATCGCGATCGCGACCACCCAGGCGAACAGCGAGATCACCTCATGCACGAACCCGCGCACGAAGCCGACTGCGGCACCGCCGATCAGCAGCAGGAACACGAAGACGTCGAGCGCGGTCATCGAGGCTCGGCTAGCGAAGTCTTTTCGTCATTGCGAGCCATCAGCACATCAGCCATTCAAGCCCTATGTCCGCCGACCCGCCCTTGCTGCTCATCTTCGGCGGCGGCGACGAGGCAGACCGGATCCGGCGTTCAGGCCAGCGCATCACCATCGCCGGCAGCGCGGACCTGGGCAAGCTGCTCCCCAACCGCGAGATGATCCACCGCCTGCTCATCACCCGGGACAATCCGCCGGACCGCGCCGAGCTCAAAAATTATCCCGTGATCGTCAACATGATCACCGAGCCCGAGAACAGCGCCAGGATATTGGCCAAGCTGAAAGAGCTGCTGCGCGGCGTGCAGGCTCGAGTGATCAACCCGCCGGACGCGGTCCAATGTTCCACGCGCGACCAGGTCGCGCAGCTGCTGAGCGGAGATCGCGGGGCTAATCGTTCCGAAGACGGTGCGGCTGCGCGGCGACAATGCGCAGCTCGCCGCAGAGACGATCGAACGGGCGCGAATCGCGCGGCCGGTCATCGTCCGCGAGGTCGGGACCCATACCGGCAGGACCGTCGGTCTTCACACTTCAGTCGCCGATGCCGTTGCCAGACTGGAAGCCGGTAAGGAATATATCGCGACGCAATTCGTCGACTTCGCCAGCCCCGACGGGCTCTACCGAAAATACCGTGTCTGGTTCATCGGACCGCATGCCGTACTCAGGCACATGTATGTCTCGGACGGCTGGAACGTGCACAGCGCCGACCGCGCGCGCTTCATGGCCCATCATGCCGACGCGATCGCAGAGGAACGAGCGCTGATCGAGAGCGCGGAGCCGTTCGGCGCCGATGTGCGCGAGGTCTTCCGCGCCGTGCGGGAGCGCATGCCGCTCGATTTCTTCGGCCTGGATTTCGCCGTGCTGCCGGACGGAAACGTCGTGCTGTTCGAAGCCAACGCGACGATGAGCTTCATTCCCCTGTGGCGGGATTCCAATCCGGAGTTCCGATATCTGGAGCGCTGCATTGAGCCGGCGCGGGCGGCGTTCATGGAACTGGTAAGCCTTACTCAGACGGTCCTCAGCGGCCCAAGACCTGATCGACCAAGTGCCTCAGGTTACCAAACTCGGCTAGCTTCAGACCCTCGCCGCTCTTGATCCCCTTCGGCACCCACGCGCTCTCGAAGCCGAGCTTGGCCGATTCCTTCAGCCGCAGCCCGGCGTGCGCAACCGGGCGGATTTCGCCCGACAGCGCGATCTCGCCGAGGACCACGCATTCGCTCGGCACCGGGCGTTCGGACATCGCCGACACGAGCGCCGCGGCGACGGCGAGGTCGGCGCCGGGGTCGCTCAGGCGATAGCCGCCGGCGACGTTGAGATAGACCTCGGCAGTCGCGAAGCTGAGGCCGCAGCGCGCTTCCAGCACCGCGAGGATCATCGCCAGACGGCCGCTGTCCCAGCCGACCGCTGCACGCCGCGGAGTTGCTCCGCTCGCGAGGCGCACCGTCAGCGCCTGGATCTCGACCAGCACCGGGCGCGAGCCCTCGATCGCCGGGAAGACGCTGGTGCCGCTGACCGGCTCGCCGCGGTGGGTGAGGAACAGGGCCGAGGGGTTGGGCACCTCGACCAGGCCCTCGCCCTGCATCGCGAACACGCCGATCTCGTCGGTCCCGCCGAAGCGGTTCTTCATCGCGCGGAGGATGCGGTATTGGTGGCTGCGCTCGCCTTCGAAGCTCAGCACGGTGTCGACCATATGCTCGAGCACGCGCGGGCCGGCGATGGTGCCGTCCTTGGTGACGTGGCCGACGAGCACGACCGCAGTGCAATGCTCCTTGGCGAAGCGCACCAGCTCCTGCGCCGAGGCGCGGACCTGGCTGACCGTGCCGGGCGCGCCCTCGATCAGGTCGGAGTGCATGGTCTGGATGGAGTTGATGACGAGCAGCGCGGGCGGCTCGCCGTCCTGCATGGTGGTGAGGATGTCGCGGACCGAGGTCGCGGCGGCGAGCCGCACCGGTGCGCGGCCGAGGCCCAAGCGAACGGCGCGGAGCCGCACCTGCTCGGCCGATTCCTCGCCGGAGACGTAGATCACCCGGTGCCCTTCGCTCGCGAGGCGCGCCGCGACCTGGAGCAGCAGGGTCGATTTGCCGATGCCGGGATCGCCGCCGACCAGCATCGCCGATCCGGCGACGATCCCGCCGCCGATTGCCCGGTCGAACTCGGCGAGACCGCTCGGAAGGCGCTCGGGTAAGCGCCGCGGGAGTTTCCAGCCCGACCAGCGGGATCACCCGGCCGCCGCCCTGCAGATTGTGCTTGGCAGCGAAGATGCTCGACACTTCCGCCGCCTCCTGGACGAGCGTGTTCCACTCGGCGCAATCGGGGCACTGCCCCTGCCAGCGATGCTGGAGCGAGCCGCAGGCCTGGCACACGTATCGAGTTTTCGGTTTTGCCATTGCGGGCACGCTAACTGATCTCGTTTCGTTCTCCTAGCCCCAAGCATCATCAGCAGCAGGGCAGACCTCGCGCTGGATCGCCTGATATGCGCCGGTGAATGACCGGCCTGTCGCTCATCCCAATCGGCGTCCTGCTTCTCGTCGCCTGCCTCATCGCGATGCTCTCGCGGCGGCTTGGACTGCCGTACATTGTCGGGCTGCTCGTCGCCGGGTTCCTGATCGCGCTGCTGCCCAACAGCCCCGACCTGCCACTGTCGCGCGAGCTGATTTTCAATATTCTCCTTCCACCGCTGGTGTTCGAGGCCGCGCATGCAGCTCGACTGGCGCCGGTTCCGTCATGAGCTTCCATTGACGCTGACGCTTGCCTTCTTTGGAGTTGGCATTGCTGCCGCGGTGGTCGCGGCCGGCATGCATTGGATCATCGGCTGGAGCTGGATCGGAGCGGCGCTATTTGGAGCATTGATCGCGGCGACCGATCCGGTGTCGGTGATCGCTTCGTTCCGCGAAATGGGCGCTCAGCCGCGCGTGTCGATGGTGGTCGAGGCGGAAAGTCTGCTCAACGACGGCGTCGCCGCAGTCCTGTTCGCCGTTCTCTCGGCGATTGCGGCTGGCGCGTCGCCCAGCGCCGGTAGCGTAGCCCCAGCGTTCCTGTGGACCCTAGCGGGCGGCGTGATCATCGGCTTCGGCGTCAGTTCGGCGATTTTGCTGATCGTCGGCCGCACCGACGATCCGCTGGTCGAGATCACCCTGACGACCCTCGCCGCTTACGGCTCATTCCTGCTGGCCGAACATTTCGGCGGCTCGGGGATCATCAGCGCACTCACCGCCGGCCTGCTTGTCGGCGGGATCGGCTGGGCTGAAGTGATTTCGGTGCAAGGCCGCGACCGCGTCCGCTGGGCATGGGAATATTTCGCGTTCCTCGCGAACAGCTTCGTGTTCATCCTCATTGGCGTGAACGTCGCCCATCAGCCGCTGCATCGGCTTGGGTCGGCCGCCGCCGCAATCGCGATTTTGCTTGTGCTCGCCGGCCGCGGGCTCTCCATCTATCCACTCTCGGCGCTGTTCCGCTGGTCGCGGTGGCGGCTCAAGAGCTCGTTTCAGCATACGTTGTTCTGGGGCGGACTGCGCGGTGCGCTCGCGTTGGCGCTGGCGCTGGCGGTCCCCGCGACGGTGCCCGAGCGCGATCCGATCATCCTGACCGCATTCGTGGTCGTCGCCTTCTCGATCCTCGTTCAGGGCCTGACGATGCCGTGGTTGATCAAGCGGCTGAAGCTCGGCCGCGCAGCCGCGACGGAGGCGGTTGCCGGTCCGGCCGCTGCCGATTAGTGCGCGACGGGTGAGCCTGGTCCCCGAGCCGTTCAAGATCGCTGCGTTCCGGGCCTATTGGCTCTCCCGCCTGCTGACGACCATGGCGCAGATGGCGATGGTCGTGATCATCGGCTGGCAGGTTTACGGCATTGCTCGCCAGACGATGGGCCTGAAAGGCGCCGCCTTTCAGCTCGGTCTCGTCGGTGTCGTGCAATTCCTGCCCCTGTTCGCGCTCACTTTGTTGGCCGGATGGATCGCCGACCGGATCGACCGGCGCTATGTGGCGCGCGCAGCAATCGCGCTGGAGGTATTCTGCGCGGCGGCGCTTGGCTGGCTGACCTGGCGCAACTCAATCACTTTGCCAGAAATCTTCGGCATCGCCGCGTTGCTCGGGGTCGCGCGGGCCTTTGCCATGCCCGCGCTTGCAGGCGCTGGCCCCGAACCTCGTCCCGCGGGAAATCCTACCGCGCGCAATCGCGCTCAGCTCGATCTCCTGGCAGGTCGGTGCGATCACCGGCCCGGCAATCGGCGGCTATCTTTATGCAATTGCGCCGCACCTGCCATACACCGTGTCTGCCGGGCTCCTGGCGCTCGCGCTCATCGCTCAGCTTATGATCGGCCCGACGGCGCGCAGCGCGGTCGATCGGACTCGCCACCCGGTCAAGCAAATGATCGACGGGCTGCGCTACGTACGGCGGAACCGCATCGTCCTCGGCGCAATCTCGCTCGATTTGTTCGCGGTGCTGCTCGGCGGCGCTACGGCGCTGCTGCCGGCCTATGCGCGCGACGTGCTGCATGTCGGATCGCAAGGATTGGGCCACCTGCGTGCCGCTCCGGCCGTCGGGGCGACGCTCGCTGCGGCCTGGTTTTCAGTGCGGCCGCTGAAACACGAAGTCGGGATCAAGATGCTCCTCGCGGTCGGAGTGTTTGGTGCGGCGACGATTGTCTTCGGGCTCTCGACATCGATGCCGCTCTCGCTCGTCTGCCTCGCCCTGCTTGGCGCCGCCGATATGTTCTCGGTCTATGTCCGACAATCACTGATCCAGCTTTCGACGCCGGACGAGATGCGTGGCCGCGTTGGATCGGTCTCGTCGCTGTTCATCTCGGCCTCGAACGAGCTCGGCGAAGCAGAGAGCGGCTTTCTCGGCGCATTGATCGGACCCATCGCAGCAGTCGTCGCCGGAGGCATTGGCGCCATTGCCGTGGTCTTCGCCTGGGCATGGCTGTTCCCCGAGCTTCGCCGCGCACGCGACTTCGACATCACCCCTCAAGCAGCAACGGAGAGCATCGGATGAAAGCCGCCAACATCCTGGAGACCATCGGCAACACGCCGCACGTCCGCGTCAATCGGCTGTTCGGGGATCGTGCGGAAGTGTGGATCAAGCAGGAGCGCGCCAATCCGGGCGGATCGATCAAGGATCGGATCGCGCTGTCCATGGTCGAAGATGCGGAGCGCACGGGCAAGCTGAAGCCGGGGGGAGTCATCGTCGAGCCGACATCGGGCAACACAGGAATTGGCTTGGCCATCGTCGCCGCGGTCAAGGGCTACCGGCTGATCCTGGTGATGCCCGACAGCATGAGCGTGGAGCGGCGGCGGCTGATGCTCGCATATGGAGCGGAGTTCGAACTCACGCCGCGTGAGAAAGGCATGAAAGGCTCGATCGCCCGTGCCCAGGAGATCGTCGCCGCGACGGAGGGCGCCTGGATGCCGCAGCAGTTCGAGAACCCGGCAAACCTGGAAGTGCACCGCCGGACGACCGCGCAGGAGATCCTGCGCGACTTCGCCGACAGCCCGCCGCACGCGATCGTCACCGGCGTCGGCACCGGCGGCCACATCACCGGCTGCGCGCAAGTGCTGAAGGAGGCCTGGCCCGACCTCAAGGTGTTCGCGGTCGAACCAACGCTCTCACCGGTGCTGTCGGGCGGAGAGGCGGGACCGCACCCGATCCAGGGTATCGGCGCGGGCTTCATCCCGGCGATCATGGACACGAGCCTGCTCGACGGCGTGATCGAGGTCGCGCCCGAGGATGCAAAGGAGATGGCGCGCCGCGCCGCCCGCGAGGAAGGGATGCTGGTCGGCATGTCCTCGGGCGCGACTCTGGCGGCGATCGCGCAGAAGCTGCCCGAGCTGGGGATCGTCCGCGGGTCCTCGGCTTCAACTACGATACCGGCGAGCGATATTTGTCCGTTCCCGACTTCCTTCCGGAACAACCTTAAGCAGCCGCTAACCCTGATCCTTCGCCGCTCCGTTAACTCGGCAGGGGTAAAGACTCACCTTTGGCGGGCGCGTGGGGTGCCCAGTCCTGTAGGTGAGTCCATGCGTCGAACCCTGTTCGGCAAATCGACCGAACTCGAGCGCCTCGCGCCACCTCGCGCGTCGGTGCGCGACGCCTTGCTGTTCGACGTGCGCGACCAAGAGGCGAGCGCCGACCTGACTCTCGCCGAGCGACGCACCGAAAGCTGGACCTTCGCACCGTGGCTTTTGCTCGTCGGCCATCTCATTCTCGCGATCACCCTCGTTTTGCAGGAACGCCCGCCAGCAAGCCAGGCGGTCCTCGCGTCTGTTTTCGTACCGCTCGCTCTGGCGCTTCTGATCGACGTCATTGCCGGCGCCTTCCTGCTCCTTTGGCGCCGCATGCAAATGGCTCCGCATACCGTCGGACGGGTGATGTGCGGCTATATCGGCGCGACGGGCACGCTCTGGACCATGTCCAGCGTGGCGGCCGGAGCGCTGCAAATCGCCGACCTGGGATTCGTCACTTTGGCGATGGCGAGCGGATTCTTCGTTCGATCCATGGCGGCCATCGCCTCTCCGCCGCTGGCGATCGTCAGCGCGCTCGTCGCCTTAGCCTCGACGATCTTCTTCTCGCGCAATCCTGAGATCACCTTTGCAATCGATGCGATGGCGCTGGTGATGGTGGCCTACAGCGTGGCCAACACCCGCGAAACGATCGCGAGAGGCCGGCGCCGGCTGGCCGTCGAATGGCAGGCGAAGAAGGCGCTCAATTTCGTCGATGAGTTCGAAAACAGCGGACGCGGCTGGTTCTGGGAGACCGATTTGCTCGGAACCCTGTCCTACGTATCGCGGCAGCTTGCCGAAGACTTCCAATGCCAACCGGGCGAACTCCTCGGCCGCCAGTTCACGGACCTCCTTTCCGTCGATACGCACACCTCCGATGTCGTGGAGGAGCGCAAGACGCTTGGCTTCCATCTGTCGGCCCGCTTCCCGTTCTCCGACGTCGTGGTGCGCCCGGCGAGCGAGCAGGACGTCCACTGGTCACTGTCCGGCAATCCGATCTTCGACGAACGCGGTCGCTTTCTCGGCTTCCGCGGCATCGGCACGGATCTTACCGAACAGCGCCGTTCGGAGCAGGAAATTTCGCGCCTGGCGAGGTTCGAACTCGCTGACCAGCCTGCCCAATCGCGCGATGATGCGTCAGACACTCGACGAAGCTCTGCGCAACGCGAACCATCGCCAGAAGGGCTGCGCGCTGTTCATGATCGATCTCGATCGGTTCAAGAACGTCAACGACACGCTCGGCCACCCGGTCGGCGATGCGCTGCTTCGACAGGTGGGCGAGCGACTGAAGGCCGTCATGGGCAATCACGGTCAGGTCGGTCGCCTTGGTGGCGACGAATTCCAGGCCATTCTGCCGGGCAGCGTCGACATCGGCCTGCTCGAATCGCTCGCCAGAACTTTGATCGAGCAGGTATCACGGCCCTATCTCATCGAACGTCACAAGGTCTTGATCGGCGCCTCGGTCGGGGTCGCGATCGGCGATCCCGGCCGCGCCAGCGCAGACGCGCTCGTGCGCAACGCCGACCTTGCGTTATACGCCGCGAAGGGTGCGGGCCGCGGCAAGCACCGCTTCTATGAGCCGTCGATGCACAGCGAGGCGGCCGAACGCCAATTGCTCGAGAATGACCTGAGGCAGGCGATCGAGCGCGACGAGCTGTGGGTCGCATATCAGCCGATCGTCCGCGCTGCGGGAGAGGAAATCTCCGGCTTCGAAGCGCTGGTCCGCTGGAATCACCCGAGCCGCGGCCCAATTTCGCCGGACAAATTCGTGCCGCTCGCCGAGGAAGCTGGGCTCATCGGCGCAATCGGCGAATGGGTGCTCCGCACCGCGCTCGAAGAAGCCGCGCACTGGCCAGATCACGTCCGCGTCGCCGTCAACCTATCGCCGCTGCAGTTCAACGATCCAACCATCGCGGAGATTGTCGGTAGCCACCTGAAAGAGACCGGTGTGCGCGCCGATCGGCTCGAGCTCGAGATCACGGAAGGGGTGTTTCTCGCGGAAGGCGATTCGACCGACGAGACCTTCGCCAAATTGAAAGCACTCGGGGTCCGGTTCGCGCTCGACGATTTCGGCACGGGCTACAGCTCGCTGGGCTATTTGAAGAAAGCGCCGTTCGACAAGATCAAGATCGACCAGAGCTTCGTCCGCGGCGCGGCATCTTCAACCAACCGCAACGCGGCGATCATCCGCGCCATCGTGACCCTTGCCGAGACGCTTGGAATGGACACTTGCGCCGAGGGCGTCGAGACGCACGACGATCTGCAGCTCATCCGTGAGCTCGGAGTGAGCATGGTCCAGGGCTTTATCTTCGGGCGCCCCGCCGACGCGGAGACGACGCGGGAGCTCGCCAACAAAGTCACGGTCGAGGCCGAGGGTTTCCAATGCATTCGGGAACCGCGGCACCGGCTGATGCGCCGCGGGATCACCGCGATCAATGGCGAGACTCTCGAAGTGAAGGTCAGAAACATCTCTTCGATGGGTGCGCTCGTCGAATGCCCGGTCCCGGTATCGCCAGGCGACGAGCTCACCATGGATATAGTCGGCGTCGGCCCCGTGCGGGCGGTGGTCCGCTGGGCGCAGGCCGGTATGTTCGGAGTCCAATTCGCCAGCCTCTTCGATCTCACGCGGCTCGCGCCGAAGAAGGACAAGCACAACGACGTAACGATGCTTCGTCCGTGGTATGTCGAGCAGCGGGAGGCGAGTTAGAACGCGCTCGCGATGCGCGACGCGGCCATTCGGTCGCGGCCGTAGAAATCATCGAAATAGACGATCGAAGTCCCGCTCGGCACGGCGGTCAGATAGGTGATGTAGATCGCCACCGGCGCGGGCAGGTTCACCTTCTGCTCGGGCCGCGCGCCTTTCGGGCTCGGCGGGCGGCCGTTGAACAGCCAGCGCTCCAGGCGCGACGCAGCTTCGAGACGGACGCAGCCGTTGCTTTGCAGCCGCGCGGCGTCCTCGATCTTCTCCTTCTCCGGCGTGTCGTGAAGCCAGATCCCCTGCGCGTTGGGAAACATGAACTTCATCTTGCCCATGGAATTTGCCGGCCCGGGCCGCTGGCGTAGATTCACCTGCACGCGTCCGGCGGCGACCGCCTTCCAGTCAACGGACATCGGATTGAGGACGTGTGCGTCTGGTCCGAAATGGTCGACGAGATCGTAGCCCCTCTTGGTGAAGTACGCGCGCCCTTCCTTGAGGATGGTCGGAGCAAGCTTCCTCGCGGTGATGTCAGGCGGCGAATTCCAATAGGGATTGAGCGCGACGTAGCGGATGAAGGCGTTCATCATCGGCGTCTGTGCGATCGGATCGGGACGTCCAGCGACGACCCGCATCGAGTCCACCACATGCCCGTTCTCGTACATGTAAAGACGCGCCGCGGGCGGATTGACGATCACATAGCGCTGATTGCCCGAGGGGAGGGCGCGCGCGCGCTCGAGATTGGCGGTGAGCAGCCGGCGCTCCGCTTCGCTGCGATAGAGGCGGCTGGCGATCGCCTGGCGCAGTTGGGCGTAGATGGGGTTCATCCAGCCGATCTGCGCAACATAGTCGGAGAGCGACGGCGCCCGCGCGGCGTCGTTGAGCAGCTCGCGGGTCGACAGCGGCGTTGGCTTGAGCTCGGGATCGACATAGATGATGCCGATGCGCGGATCATGCTTCTGGTCGCGGGCATAAGCGACGAAGGCAGCGCTCAGCATCGCTTCCGCGCGCTGGATCGCGCCAGGATCGCCGCGCGCCGCATCCTGCACCGCGCGCTCGATCGCCCGCACATTGTAGTGGCGCGGATTGAGGTTATCGGCCTGGGCACTGGCGAGGAGCTGGACCAGTTGCCGCGCGGCCGCGCCCGATCGTGGCGAGAACCACAACGGCGCTCCGCCGCGCGCGCGGTAGAAGGCCGCGGTTTCGCCGCCGTCGACAGCTTGGGCCGCTGCGGGCGCCGAGGTGAGGCTCAAGGCCGTCGGCGTCGCAATTCCGACAAGCAAAGCGGCCAGCGCCAGTCCGCGAAACTTTTCAGCGGCGACCCACCGCTCGAAACTTTGCCCATATTGTCCACTCTGATCTCCCATGCGCGGCGGCCGCCGCTCGCGGCATAACGCGCAAATGCGGTCCGGGTTTATTCCTCCCGTCGCCTGAACCTCAAGTGACCTGCCGTCATGCCATAAAAAGAGCGCCGGCGGTGAAGCCGGCGCTCTCTCCTGTCGATTCTATGACGACTTAATAGCGACGGTTGATGTCGACGTTACGGACATAGCCGCGATAATCGACGTCACAGCGGAACGACAGGTCGGCCTGGTTGGCGTAGCCGTAGCCGAGCCCGCCATAGGCGCCGACGCCGTACGGCCCGTAGTTGTTATACGCCATTCGGCCGCTGCTCGCGAGACCGCGAATGCGCATTCCGTAGCGCGTTGGCGTCGCCTGCGTGATGCTCAAGACGCGACCTTGGGTGTTAGCACCCAAGAACGCACCGAGAATGCCGCCGATGCTGGTGCGATTATACAGGCGGTTCTGCACGGCGGCTGTGCACTGCTGCGCGGCGACGTTCGAGTTCATCGCAGGAGCGTAGCCATAGCTATTCTGCCCGTAAGAATACGGGCTGTACTGGTTGTTGGAATACGGACTCGACTGATATCCGTAATATTGCGCGGTCGACGGAGCCGCAGCCGCAAGGGCTGCAAAGCCTGCCGCACCGGCGAGAATTCTGGTCATCGTACGCATGGCAAATTGCCTCCTTTGAACAATAGGGCGTTCGATGGATAAACGCTTGGGCGCGGCGACGAGTTCGACATTCGTCGCGGGTCACAGGCGGACCGGCGCGTTACGATGAACGCCAGCTAAATGCTTGAATTACGAACAATTGGGGAACAACCGTTGCTGGGCGATCTCCGGCTGCGAGACGGCCCGGCGAGAAGGGGAACGCCCGCCGAGCCGCCGAAGTGAGACCCGCCTCCCAGAACAGCCCTCTAGAGTGACGGGTCTCGAGGTCTACGAACGAGCGGCGCGCGGCAGCGTTGCGGACGACCGTGGCATGTCTCGAATCAAGACCATGCGCGGCAGACATTTCGGCTAAGTGTCTGACGCGTCAGCATTTCACCTTCGAACACGGCCAATCTGTGGTAGAACTGCCCCCGGGCTGGAGGGGGATCAGTTATGGAAGAGACATTCGGCAGCTGGCGCAACGCGATGCTCGGGCTTGGGTTGACGGTTCTCGTCGTGGGCTCGGCGTTGGCGCTAGCGTTTTTAGCCTGAGCAGAGCTGAAACCTAGAGCGCGCTGAAAGGGAACTCTGCGCGCGCCGCCACCGTTCTCCGCCGCGAGGAGGAGAATGTCATGTATATTGGGATTAGCCTCGGCGGAATCATCATCCTGCTGATCATCCTGTGGGCGCTCGGAGTCATTTGAAGCGCTAAGGCGTCGAACGGCTCCGACCATCTAAAACGCCTCGGCGGGTATCGCCATGAGGCTCTCTGCGCCCGCTTCGATCTTGCGGCGGAGACGCGGCGGAGAGCGGAAGTTCGCGCGCTGCGTAGAAGCGAGCGGTGGCAAGTTTGGCTTCGTGGAACGCGCGATCGTCCGCGCCTTCGACGAGCGCGAGCGATGAGGCCGCGGCCATCTTGAGCCACATCCAGCCGAGCGAGACGAGGCCCATCAAGTCCATGTACGCATAGGCCCCTGCCCCGGCATTATCCGGATCGGCCATGCCGTTCTGGGCCAGCCAGATGGTAGCGGCTTGCAGATCGGAGAGCGCTGGCTCGAGTGCGGCCGCGACACTCGCCGGATCGCCCGCCTGTTTCGCCTCGGCCACTTCTCTGCCAAGCATGTCGAAGAACGCGCGCACTGCGCGGCCGCCATCCTTGGGCAGCTTGCGGCCGACGAGGTCCATCGCCTGAATCCCGTTGGTGCCTTCGTAGATCTGGGTGATGCGCGCGTCCCGGACGAACTGCTCAATGCCATGCTCACGGATATAACCGTGGCCGCCATAGACCTGCTGCGCGTTGACCGCGGCTGCAAAGCCCTTGTCGGTAAGATAGCCCTTGATGACAGGCGTGAGCAGCCCGAGCACGTCTTCAGCGGCCTGGCGCTCGGCCTCGTCGGGAGAACGGCGCGCGAGATCGACCTGCAAGGCGCCCCACAGGACCAGCGCGCGTCCGCCTTCGTTCCACGCCTTCGCCTCCATCAGCATCCGGCGAACGTCAGGATGGACGATGATCGGGTCGGCCTTAGCGTTGGGATCGCGCTCGGTCTCTTTGAGAGCGCGGCTTTGACGGCGTTCTTTCGCGTAGACCGCGGCATTCTGGTAGGCGACCTCGCCCTGTGCGAGGCCCTGTAAGCCCACGCCCAGCCGTGCAGCGTTCATCATAATGAACATTGCGGCGAGGCCCTTCTCCGGCTCACCGACCAGCCAGCCCTTCGCGCCATCATAGTTCATGACGCAGGTCGCGTTGCCGTGAATGCCCATCTTCTTCTCGAGCGCTCCGCAGCTGAGGCTGTTGCGCTCGCCCAATGAGCCGTCGTCGTTCACGAGGAACTTCGGCACAACGAAGAGTGAAATGCCTTTCACATTGTCGGGAGCGCCGGCGATCTTGGCGAGGACGAGGTGGATGATGTTTTCGCTGAGGTCGTGCTCGCCCGACGAGATGAAGATCTTGGTGCCCGTGATCGAATAGCTGCCGTCCGCCTGTGGATCGGCGCGGGTCTTCAGCAGCCCGAGATCGGTGCCGCAGTGCGGTTCGGTCAGGTTCATCGTGCCGGTCCAGCGGCCGGTCACCATGTTGGGAACGTAGCGCTGCTTCAGTTCGTCCGATGCCTTCACCAGCATCGAAGCGATCGCGCCGGATGTGAGGCCCTGGTACATTTCGAAGCTGTGATTTGCCGATAGGATATATTCGCTGACGGCGGTGCCGACCACCTGCGGCAATCCCTGGCCGCCATATTCCTCCGGCGCCGTCAGCGTCGGCCATCCGGCCTCGCAGAATTGCTTGTACGCCTCCTTGAAGCCGGGCGGGGCGGTGACCGAGCCATCGTCGCCCCGCTTGCAGCCGGCTTCGTCGCCGACCCGATTCAACGGCTGGAGCACTTCCTCGCAGAAGCGGCCGGCCTCCTCGAGAATCGCGGTGATCAGGTCCGGCGTGGCGTTGGCGAAGCCCGGGAGGTTCGAATAGCGGCCGATGTCGAGGACGCCATTCATTACGAAAAGCGTTTCCTTCACCGGCGCGGCATAGATGGGCATGGACTTACCTCCATGTCAGTACCTATTCTGCAACCGATTGGCCGTCCAGCGCCGTGCATCCGCCGTTCAGCACGGCGCGTAGATGGAATCGGAAGGAGTCCGATCGATGACCAAGACATTTCGCCTGGCCGCCGCAGCTCTGCTTGCGCTGCCTCTCACCGGTGCAAGCGCGGCGCCATCACACAGCGAAACGGCCGTGCTCGCGGGCGGCTGCTTCTGGGGCATGGAAACGGTGTTCGAGCATGTAAAGGGCGTGAAGGACGTGGTGTCCGGCTATGCCGGCGGGAGCGCGGTCGACGCCAAGTATGATTCGGTAAGTTCAGAGCGTACCGGTCACGCCGAGGCCGTTCGAATTACCTACGATCCGGCGCAGATCAGCTATCCCCGGCTGCTGGAGATTTTCTTCATGGTCGCGCACGATCCAACGCAAGTCGACCGGCAGGGCCCGGACACGGGCAAGAGCTACCGGTCGGCGATCTTCCCGCAGTCGCCGCAACAAGCGCAGATCGCCCGGAGCTTTATCGCCAGGCTCAATGCTGCGCATGTCTTCAAGGCGCCGATCGCCACCCACATCGAGAGCAGCAGCTTCTATCCCGCGGAGGCCTATCACCAGAATTTCGCCGAGAAGCACCCCTTCTATCCGTACATCGTCATCAACGACCGCCCAAAGGTCGCAGCCCTCCAGAAGCGCTTCCCAAGCCTTTGGAAAGCTTGAGCTTCGACTAAACTGTTAAAATTTCACGCTTTATTCAGGCTGGGGGCGACAAAGGGGCGCGCTCATCCTATATGACAGTTTCACTGCCGCCAGCTGGGGATCGGGACATGCTGACGACCAATCCGTTTGATGACGACAAACTGCACGAAGAATGCGGCATCTTCGGCATCTGGGGTGCCGACCATGCGTCGAACTTCGTCGCGCTCGGGCTCCATGCGCTGCAGCATCGCGGGCAGGAAGCGGCAGGCATCACCAGCTTCGACAAGCAGCATTTCCATTCGCACCGAGCGATGGGCCATGTCGCCGGCAATTTCGACCGCGACGAGACCATGCGCAACCTCGCGGGACGCTCGGCAATCGGACACGTGCGCTACTCGACGACGGGGGAATTGGGCCTGCGCAACATCCAGCCGTTGTTCGCCGAGCTTGCCGAGGGCGGCTTCGCGGTCGCGCACAACGGCAACATCTCCAACGCGACGAAACTGAGGCGGACCCTCAACCGCCGCGGCTCCATTTTCCAGTCCACCAGCGACACCGAGGTGATCATCCACCTCATCGCAACGTCGCATTTCACAGCCACTCTCGACCGGCTGACCGACGCGCTGAAGCAGGTCGAGGGCGCCTATTCGCTCGTAGTCCTGACCGAGGAGGGCCTGATCGCTTGCCGCGATCCGCTCGGAATCCGTCCGCTGGTGATGGGCAAGCTCGGCGAAGCGACGATCTTCGCGTCCGAAACGGTCGCGCTCGACGTGATCGGTGCGAGCTACGTGCGCGACGTCGAGCCGGGCGAGCTGGTGCTGGTCAATGACAGCGGTATCCGTTCCTTCCGGCCTTTCGAGAAAGCGGCGCCGCGCCCGTGCATCTTCGAGCATGTCTATTTCTCGCGCCCGGACAGCATCGCCGAGGGGATTTCGGTCTACGAGGTCCGCAAGAACATTGGCGCCGAACTGTCGCGCGAGGCGCCGGTGGAGGCGGATTATGTCGTACCCGTGCCGGATAGTGGCGTGCCCGCGGCAATCGGCTTTTCGCAGGCGTCGGGGATTCCGTTCGAGCTCGGGATCATCCGCTCGCATTATGTCGGCCGGACTTTCATCCAGCCAAGCCAGGAAGTTCGGCACCTTGGCGTCAAGCTGAAGCACAACGCCAATTCGGCCCTGGTCGACGGCAAGCGCATCGTGCTGATCGACGATTCGATCGTGCGCGGCACGACGAGCGTGAAGATCGTGCAGATGATGCGCGATGCCGGCGCTCGCGAGGTGCACATGCGCATCGCGTCGCCACCGACCAAGCATAGCTGTTTCTACGGCGTCGATACGCCCGAGCGGGCGAAGCTGCTCGCCGCGCAAATGAGCGTCGAACAGATGCGCGATTACATCAACGCCGACAGCCTCGCCTTCATCTCCATCGAGGGACTGTACCGAGCGTTCGGGGACGAGCGGGACAATGTGCAGCCGCAACGCTGCGACGCCTGCTTCACCGGCGAATATCCGACGAGCCTGACCGACGTCAGCGAGAAGGAACGGGGCGTTCCGCTGTCTTTGGTGGCGAGCCGCTAAGCCGCTAGAGGCGGCGTCCATGAGTGATTCGAAAGTGTTTTCCGGCAAGCTCGCGCTCGTCACAGGGGCGAGCCGTGGAATTGGCGCGGCGACGGCCGAGGCGCTCGCGGCGGCCGGAGCGCACGTGATCCTCGTCGCGCGGACCGCCGCCGCGCTCGAAGAGATCGAGGAGCGCATCCATGAGAGTGACGGGAGCGCGACAATTGCGCCGCTCGACCTCACCGACGGAGAGTCGATCGGCAAACTGGCAGTCGCGGTCGCGGAGCGGTGGGAGAAGCTCGACATCCTCATCCTCAATGCTGCGATGCTCGGCTCACTCACGCCCGTGCAGGACATCGATGCGAAGGAATATTCGCGGCTGCTCAGCCTCAACCTGCTGGCCAATCAGGCGCTCATTGCGGCGTTCGACCCGCTCCTGCGCAAGGCCGAGCGGGCGGACGTCGTCGCCATCACATCGTCGGTGGGTGCCGAGCCGCGCGCCTTCTGGGGCGCCTATGGCTCATCGAAAGCCGCGCTCGAGACCCTGCTCGGCGCGTATGCGGACGAGACTGCGTTCACGCACAAGATTTGGGTCCACATCGTCGATCCCGGCGCGACGCGAACGCGCATGCGCGCACTCGCCTTTCCGGGTGAGGAGCCGGAGAGCGTCAAGCCGCCGGAAGTGGTGGCACGGGCGATCCTCCAACGGCTGCTGGCAGATGTCGCGACTGGCGAAAAGGTCCGGTTGGAAGCCTAAGCGACCGCTGGTGGAGGCAGGTTGCGTGCTTACACCTGCCCCCCCGCCAACCTCATCTCTAGATCCGTCGGCCGAGGCTCTCAGCCGACAGATCTTCTCACATCGTGATGTCGTCGAGTTGAAGCGTTTGCGTGGCAGTGTGAAAGTGGAGCTCGAAATCGGCCGTCGTGTCCCCGTTGACGTCGCCGTAGATGATCCAGTCCTCGCTGTTATCCGAATTTGGCGTCGCCGCTAACCAGATGCTGTGCGCTGCCGGAGTAAATGGCGCGCTTGGAGTGCTTGTATCAAGAGTGAATGCCTGATCTCCCGCCACGCTTGTATTGGCGTCGATCCCCGACAAATCGATCTGATCGTCGTTGCCTTCACCGACATTGCTGACGAAATCAGTAATCGTGTCAGCTGAGCCCGGAAGTGAATCGCTGATGTCGGTGTATATGAAGGTGTCGTTCCCGATCCCGCCAGTCAGCATGTCGGCCCCGCCACCGCCGATAATCGTGTCGTTGCCGTCGCCCCCGGAGATGACGTTAGCCGCCGAATTGCCGGTGATGATATTATCCAGCGCATTCCCGGTGCCATTGATCGCGCTCGAACCGGTCAACGTCAGGTTCTCGACATCGGAGCCGAGGGTGTAGGTAATGGACGACTGGACGAGGTCGGTGCCTTCCCCGGGATTCTCGCTCACCACATCCCCGGCATTATCGACAACGTACGTGTCATTGCCGAGACCGCCATACATCGTGTCAAGGCCAGTACCGCCGTCTAGGGTGTCATTGCCTCCGTTGCCGTAGAGCGTGTCGTTGCCGGCAAGGCCAGAGATGACGTTGGCCGTCTCATTACCGCGGATCACGTTGGCGAGGCCATTGCCGGTGCCGTCGATTGCGGCTGAGCCGGTGAGGATCATCTTCTCGACGTTTGCAGCGAGCGTGTAGCTCACCGAAGCGTAAACCACTTCTGTGCCTTCGCCCGGGTTCTCGACGATGACGTCGCCGACGTTGTCTACATAATAAGTGTCATTGCCAGCGCCGCCGCTCATTGTATCGACGCCCAAGCCCCCATCGAGGACGTCGATGCCGTTGCCGCCGTTCAGCGTGTCGTTTCCGGCTGCGCCATACAGCGTGTCATTGCCGTCGCCGCCATTGATCACGTTATTTCCGGTGGTGCCGCGGATCACATTGTTGAGCACGTTGCCAGTACCGTCTATGTTACCAGGGCCGGTCAGCAGCAGCTTCTCGACGTTGTCCGAAAGCGTGTAGCTCACCGAAGAATAGACGACGTCCGTGCCCTCGGCCGGGTTCTCGATGATCAGGTCGCCGGCGTTGTCGACGTAATAAGTGTCGTCGCCCAAGCCGCCCGACATTGTGTCAGCGCCAGTTCCGCCGTTGAGCTTGTCATTTCCGGCGCCGCCGATCAGCGTGTCATCGCCCCCGCCGCCGAAAAGCTGGTCGTTGCCGCCCGCGCCATCGAGGGTGTTGACGCCGGTGTTGCCGTGAATGATGTTGTTGAGGCTGTTGCCGGTGCCATTGATCGCCGCTGAACCTGACAGCGTGAGGTTCTCGACATTGGCACTGAGTGTGTAGCTAATTGCCGCATTCACGAGGTCGGTGCCCTCAGCGGCATTCTCGGTGACGACGTCGCCGGCATCGTCGACAAAATACGTGTCGTTCCCGATCCCGCCGGTCATCGCATCAGCGCCGGTGCTGCCCTGGAGAAGGTCATTGCCCGCTCCGCCGATTAGGGTGTCGTCGCCCGCACCGCCGAAAAGCTGATCACTCCCCGACCCGCCGTCGAGTACGTTCGCCGCAGCGTTGCCGCGGATGATATTCGCAAGCGTGTTGCCGGTCCCGTTGATCGCCGCGGTGCCGGTCAGCGTGAGGTTCTCGAAATTGGTGCCCAAGACCCAGCTGATCGAGGAATTAACCTGGTCGGTGCCTTCGTTGAGGTTCTCGATCAGGGTGACGCCGGTGGCTTTCACATTGTAGGTGTCGTCGCCAAGGCCGCCGTAAATCGTCGCAGTGCCGGAATTGAGTGCGTTGACCGTAACGGTGTCATTGCCCTCATCCATGTGGGCAACAGTGCTGTCGCCGCCATTGATCGTGAGCGTATCATTGCCCGCGAGAAAGGTGAGATCGTAAGTCCCGGCGCCGGCTGGAACAATGAAGCTGTCATCGCCGGTGGTGAATGTCTGCGTCGGCATCGTGTTCGATCCTCTCTTCGCGAATGACTCGCGTACAACCCACCCCGGCTAATGGATAGATTAAAGCCGGAGTTAATGGCAACGCTAAGTTGTTGATTTTGATACCAAGCGTCCGAAATCGGGACAGATGAAGTCAGTGCTGCATGATCATTGCTAGCTGGACGACATCGATCGCGCCGCCGCGGAACCCGCCTTCGCAATACATAAGGTAGTAGCGCCAGAGATTGTGGAACGCTTCGCCGAAATCTTTGAGGTCGCCGCCTGCGACAGCGAGATTGTAGCGCCCGTGCCAGCGCTTGAGCGTTTCGGCATAATCGAGCCGGAAAGCCTCACGGTCCTGCCAGGTGAGGCCGCGCTCGCGCGCCAGCGCCTGAAACCGCGGCTCGTCGAGCAAGATCCCGCCGGGAAAGATGTAGGTCTGGATGAAGTCGGGGCTGCGCACGTAGGCGTCGAACAGGCGGTGATCGATTGAGATGAACTGCAGCGCCGCTCTGCCGCCGGCTTTCAGGTTGCGCGCGATTGCATCAAGGTATGCGCCCCACCAGCGTTGGCCCACGGCTTCGACCATCTCCACCGAAGCGACAGCGTCGAACTGCTCGGCCGTGTCGCGATAATCCTGCAGGCGGACCTCGATCCGGTCGGCGAGGCCAGCCTTGGCGATCTTCTCATCGGCCCAGCCCTTCTGCTCCGTCGAGAGCGTCAGGCCGACCACCACTGCGCCGCGCTTGGCGGCTTCGATTGCAAGGGTGCCCCAGCCGCAGCCAATCTCTAGCAGGCGCTGTCCGGGCTTAAGATCGAGACGGTCGAGCAGGAGCGCGACCTTGCGCCGCTGCGAATCCTCGAGACTGTCCTGCGGCGAAGCGAAGCGCGCGCAGGAATAGGTCATCGTCTCGTCGAGCCAGGCGGAATAGAAATCGTTGCCGAGATCATAGTGCGCGGCGATGTTGGCGCGCGCCTTTCGCGGTGCATTGTCGCGCAGCCGGTGTGCAATTGCGTTGATCCAGCGAAACACGCCCTTGGCGCGGCCCATGTCGCCGAGCGGGATGGCATTGGCGGAGAACAGTTCGAAGAGTGCGACCGGATCCGGACTCGACCATTCATTCAAGGTCCACGCCTTGTACCAGCCCACCGAACCGGACGTGGCGAGGCGTACCAGCGCCATCCAGCTGGAGATGTGGACTGCCGCGCTCGGCCCCGCCGCGCGGAAGCCGAGGCGATGCTTGCTGCCGTCCGGCAAAGTCGCGTCGAGCCCGCCGCGTTCGATGCGCTTGCCCATTTCTTTGACGAGGCGGTCGAATGCCGGCGAAATCCACCAGGCGAGCGTCCCGCCCCCGGTGGCGAAGCCCCGGTCCGCGCGCAAAAGATGTTCGCCGCGCGTGCTCATGGCGCCGAGTTATGAATTCATTTACCGCTTGTCGAGCGCGATCACGAACGTCCCGCCGCGCTGCTGACGCTGCGGATCGAAGAATCTCTGGTCCGTCAGGAAAGCGCGGCCGCCCTGCTCGACCACCACAGGCATGCGCGACCAGAAAAGAAAGGCGCGCACGTGCTTGTCGCGTTTCGCCGCAGCCGACAACCGTGGGTCGTCCAGGCGGAGCGGAATGATGCGCGCATCGAGCGAAGCGTGGTTCAGACCTTGCAGAGGGTCGTATTCGCCCGTTCCGCCAAGGCCGTCACCGCGCCAGAACATGCGGCGTATCCAAAAGGCGAGCGGGACTTCGCCAGCTTCGATCATCTGAGGGCGCGCAACGCGTTGGACGAGCGGCCTCGTCAACGCGACGGCGCGGAGGCTGATCGCGGCGTTGAGGCCGACGTAGGCGAGCATCGCGCCGAACGCCCACATCGCCGGCCTTGCCCAGTTGCGCCCCAGCCGCTCCGCGCGCCACGACATTTCGAGGCCGAGGATCAGCATGATCCAGATCCAGGGATCGACGATGAACAAAGTGTCGCCATAAAACCAGCGGTGCGAGAACGGTTCGAGCAAACGCGTGCCGTAGCTGGTCGCGAAATCGAGCAGCGGGTGGCTGAGCGTCCCGAGGAAACAGACGAGGAGCAAGCCGCCGAGCTTAAGCGGGCCCTCTTTGCCGCGTCGCAACCTTTCCCATAACAGAATGATTGCCACTGCAAGAAACGGCATGGTGACGAGGCCGCCGATACCGTGGGTGAAGCCGCGGTGGGCGGCAAGCGGGTCCTCGCCCCACAACGGCGCAACCCAGCTGTCGATGTCGGGCAAATTCGCAGCGACAATCAACGCCGGCATCGCACGGGGCGTCAGCCGCTTCAGCCCCATTCGGCCGAGAAGCGCCCCAACCAGCGAGTGGGTGAGATTATCCAATTACGCCGGGACAGTCAGAGGTTGTGCGGTTCCTTTTCGACCATCCACGTCTGGCCCTTGGAGACGAGCGCCTGGAGGTCGGGGGTCTTGCCTTTCGCGGCTGCGCGGTTCTGCTCGATCACCGCTGCCTCGAAGGTCGGCCGCGGGTCTTCGTACATGACGCCGAGCGCCATCGGAAAACCCTCGGTCGGCAGCTCGACCAGCATGTGCGCGATCGACCGGTTCTTGGGATCGTGGATGAGGACCGCGGGATCGTCGCCGTCCACCACCTTGAGGCACAGCCGCTCGGTATCGAGCGCGATGCCCTTGCTGCCGCCCGCGAACAGCATCTTCTCGCCCGCCTTCAGCCAGAGCTGCTTCTCGGCCGCGACATCGCGTTCGGTGAAGGAGGCGAAGACGTCGTCATTATAGACGACACAATTCTGATAGATTTCGACGAAGCTCGCGCCGCGGTGCGCATGCGCGGCCTTCAGCACCTCCGGCAGATTCTTGTGCACGTCGATTCCGCGCGCGACGAAGCGGGCATTGGCGCCGAGCGCGAAGGCGCAGGGATTCACCGGCCGATCGACCGAGCCGAACGGAGTCGATGGCGAACGCGTGCCGACGCGGCTGGTCGGCGAATATTGGCCTTTGGTGAGGCCGTAGATCTCATTGTTGAACAGCAGGATCTGGCAGTCGAGGTTGCGCCGCAGCACGTGCATTGTGTGGTTGCCGCCGATCGACAGCGCATCGCCGTCGCCAGTGATGATCCACACGTCGAGCTCGGGATTGGCGAGCTTCACGCCGGTTGCAAACGTGGGAGCACGTCCGTGGATCGTGTGGAAGCCGTACGTCGACATGTAATAGGGAAAGCGGCTCGAGCAGCCGATGCCGCTGATGAAGACGGTCTTCTCACGCGCGACGCCGAGATCGGGCATGGTGCGCTGAACGGCCTTCAGCACCGCATAATCGCCACAGCCGGGGCACCAGCGGACTTCCTGGTCGGACGCCCAATCTTTCGCGGTGGTCGTCGGGATTGGCGTGATGTCGTTCAATGCGCGAAGCCTCCCGAGAGCCAGTAAATTAGAAACGACCACGAGGATCAGCATCATCAGCATCGGCCAGACGTTGAGCTGTCTCATGCGAATGTTCACCAATGTTCGCAGTGACGGGGCGTGTTCACCGGCCCTCTCCTCCGAGCGCGGCATCGATCGCTGCCTCGATCTCGGCAATGCGGAAGGGATGGCCGCTGACCTTGGTAAGCGGCTTCGCATCGATCAGGAACTGGTCGCGGAGCACCGTCTTGAACTGACCCATGTTCATTTCCGGCACGAGGATATGCCGGAAGCCCTTGAGTAGGACAGACATATTTTTCGGCATCGGCCAGATGTGGCGCACGTGAACATGCGCGACGTCCTGCCCTTTCGCGATCGCCCGCCGCACGGCCTGATGGATCGGACCGAAGGTCGAGCCCCAGCCGACCACCACCAGCTCGGCGCCTTCGCGGCCGAGGCACATGTCCTGATCGGAGATCGAGTTGGCGACTCCCAGCACCTTCGCGTGCCGGGTGTCGGTCATCTCCTGGTGCACTTCCGGGCGATAATCGATGTTGCCCGTGCCGGGCTGCTTCTCGATCCCGCCGATGCGATGCTCGAGACCGGGCGTGCCCGGCTTGATCCATGGCCGAGCAAGGCCGTCGCCGCGGGAATATGGCATGACCACCTGCCCTTCGGCGGGCGGCGTGTCGAAGAATTTCACCGGGAACGGCTCGTATCCACTCATGTCCGGCACGCGCCACGGCTCGGCGGCGTTGGCGATATAGCCGTCGGTGAGCAGCATGACCGGCGTCATGTAATGGGTCGCGATGCGGCACGCCTCGATCGCGCATTCGAACGCGTCTGCCGGGGAGCGGGCGGCGATCACCGGCACCGGCGAATCCGCGTTGCGTCCGTAGACGGCCTGATAGAGGTCGGACTGCTCGGTCTTGGTCGGAAGGCCGGTCGAAGGACCACCGCGCTGCGAATTGACGACGATCAGCGGCAGCTCGGTCATGACGGCGAGGCCCACGCCTTCCGTCTTCAGCGCGATGCCCGGGCCCGACGACGAAGTGATGCCGAGGTGCCCCGCATAGCTGGCGCCGATCGCAGCACAGATCGCGGCAATCTCGTCCTCCGCCTGGAAGGTCGTGATCCCGAACTCCTTCAGCCGCGCGAGATGGTGCAGCAGCGGGCTCGCCGGTGTGATCGGGTACGAACCGAAGAACATGTTCAGGCCAGCGAGTTGGCAGCCCGCGACGAGCCCGAGCGCAAGCGCCTCCGCACCGGTGACGGTGCGGTAGAGGCCGGGCTCGGCGGGCGCCGGCGCGATGTGGTGCTGCTTGAACGGAGCGCCCATCTCCGCGGTCTCGCCGTAAGCATGCCCAGCGTTCAGTGCCGCGATGTTGGCTTCGGCGAGCTCGGGCGCCTTGGCGAACTTCGCCTTCAGCCAGTCGACGATCGGCTGCCGGTCGCGGTCGAACATCCACAGCGCAAGACCAAGCGTCCACATGTTCTTGCAACGCAGGGCCTCCTTGTTGCCGAGGCCGAAGGGCTTCACGGCATCGAGCGTCAGCTGCGAGATGTTGAAGTGGACGACCTGCCATCTGGCGAGGCTGCCGTCCTCGAGCGGGTTCTGCTCGTACCCCGCCTTGGCGAGATTGCGGGCCGTGAACTCGCCCTCGTCGATAATGAGGAGGCCGCCCTCGCGCACCTCGTTAGCGTTCACCTTAAGCGCCGCGGGGTTCATCGCTACGAGCACGTCGGGCTGGTCGCCTGCGGTCTCGATGGCAGCGGAGCCGAAATTGATCTGGAAAGCGGAGACGCCGAACGTCGTGCCTTGCGGCGCGCGGATCTCCGCCGGGAAATCGGGGAAGGTCGCGAGATCGTTTCCGGCGAGCGCGGTCGAGAGCGTGAACTGACCGCCCGTCAGCTGCATTCCGTCGCCGCTATCGCCGGCGAAGCGCACGACGACGGCCTCGGTCGGCGGATGCGCCGTGGCTTCCTTTTCAGTCAGCTGATGGGTGGCGGTGGCCACGACAAGTCCTTCACAAACGCGCGAGTTTTGAGTTGCTACGCTCTTTAAGCCCCTCCTCCCTCTTTCGCCACCACTTCGTCACGCCGCACTTGATCGGGGGCCTGCCTTGCTTCTTACGTCTGAAGAACAGGCGGATGCCGGCTCAGGGTCGGGATGACGGAGAAGATATGTCCAAGGAAGACAAATATCGCCGCGGGGTCGGCGTGATGCTCCTCAACCGCGACGGCAAGGTGTTCGTCGGCGCACGGATCGATAACACGGATGAAGCATGGCAGATGCCGCAGGGTGGGCTCGACAAGGGCGAAGAGCCATGGGCCTGCGCGCTGCGCGAGGTGGAAGAGGAGACCGGCCTTCCGCCGCATCTGGTGGAACGTATCGCCGAGTGTCCCCAGCGGCTCAAATATGATCTGCCTGAGGAGCTGCGCGGAAAGCTGTGGGGCGGGAAATGGACTGGCCAGGACCAGGATTGGTATCTCGCCCGCTTCCTCGGCGACGACAGCGACGTCAACATCGCCACCGCGCATCCGGAGTTCCGCGAGTGGAAGTGGGTCGAGCCCGAGCACCTCCCCGACCTGATCGTGCCCTTCAAGCGCGACCTCTATCGGCGGCTGCTGAAGGAGTTCGCGGAGTATCTATCCTCCCCGGGACGGGGAGGTGGCAATCCGAAGGATTGACGGAGGGGGTTTGGAGACCTGCACGACACCCCCTCCACCATTCAGTCTTCGCTGAATGGTCCCCCTCCCCGTCCCGGGGAGGAGTGTGTGGCGTTCGCCCAGCAGCGCGGCTAGGAGCCGGCGCATGGGGGACCTGACGTCCAGCGAACGCAAAACCGTCGAACGCTCGGCGGCCGAACCGATGCTCGACCAGGTGCTTGCCTGGGCGGGGGTCAACAGCGGGTCGCGCAACCTTGGTGGGCTCGAGCGCATGGCGGATTTGCTCGCCGATGCATTCGCGGCACTTCCGGGAGTACTCCGGCTCGAAAGCCCGGCGAAAGTCGAAGCTGTGGATTCCCGTGGCCGCACGGTGCAAATTCAGCACGGCCGGCATTTACATCTGACGGTGCGGCCGACGGCGCCGGTGCAGTTGCTGCTGACCGGACACATGGACACGGTGTTCGGGACCGACCACGCCTTCCAGGAGACGCGCTGGCTGGAGGATGGCGTGCTGAACGGCCCCGGCGTCGCGGACATGAAGGGAGGGATCGCGGTCATGCTCGCGGCCTTGAAATCCGTTGAGCAAAGCGCAGTCTCCGACCGCTTCGGCTATGAAGTCGTGATCAACAGCGACGAGGAGGTTGGCTCGCCGGCCTCGGCGGCGCTGCTGGCGCGGGCGGCGGCGGGCAAGCGCGCGGCACTCACCTACGAGCCCGCGGCATTGCCCGACGGGACGCTCGCCGGCGCTCGGCCTGGAAGCGGCAATTTCACGATGATCGTTCGCGGACGGTCGGCGCACGCCGGACGCAATCCGGAGGATGGACGCAACGCGTTGCTGGCCGCCGCCGACCTCGCGCTGAAACTGGACCAGCTCAAGCGCGATGGGCTGACCGTCAATCCATCGCGGATCGAAGGCGGCTCCCCAAGCAATGTCGTCCCGGACTTCGCGATGCTCCGTGTGAACCTGCGCCCGCGCACACCCGAGGTCGAAGCGGAAACTAAACGAGCAATCGACGATACCGTAGCTGCCGTCGCGGCTGAACATGGGGTCGTCATCGAAACCCATGGCGGCTTCGGTCGCCCGCCCAAGCCGCTGACGCGCGAGGCCGAAGCGCTGTTTAACCTCGTCAAGCAAGCCGGTGCCGACCTCGGCCAGAGCATCGCATGGGAGCCAACCGGCGGCGTGTGCGATGGCAACAATATCGCCGCCTGCGGCGTGCCGGTGGTCGACACGATGGGGGTGCGCGGCGGCAAAATTCACAGCGCGGAGGAGTTTCTGATCGCCGACAGTCTGAAGGAGCGCACCGCCTTGTCGGCGCTCACGATAATGCGGCTCGCGGGAGGTTCCGAATGAGCTTCCGCGTCCGCCCGGCGACCGGCGACGATTTTCGCGAAATCTATCAGATGGCGAAGCTCACCGGCGGCGGCTTCACCAACCTGCCGGCCGACCGCGGCACACTCGTCGCCAAGCTCGACCGCTCCGACAAATCATTCCCTCGCCACGAAGACACGCAGGCGGGCGACCTCTACGTGTTCGTGCTCGAGGATCCCAAGAGCGGCAAAATCCGCGGCACGTGCCAGGTGTTCGGTCAGATCGGCGTCGTGCCAGCCGTTCTACTCCTATCATATGAGCACGCTCACCCAGACCAGCCCCGAGCTCGGCAAGACGTTTCGCAACCAGACGCTGACCTTGACGACGGACCTCGAAGGCGCGTCGGAGGTGGGCGGGCTGTTCCTCCACCCCGAGGTGCGCGCGGGCGGCTGGGGAGGGCTTCTGGCGCGCAGCCGATATTTGTTCATGAAGAGCCACCGCGCGCGCTTCGGCGACCGCACGCTCGCCGAGCTTCGCGGAGTGATGGACGAAGCTGGCAACGCGCCCTTCTGGGATGGGTTGGCGGGCCGCTTTTTCGGAATGACCTTCCCCGAAGCCGACGAGTTCAACGCGGTCCACGGGACGCGTTTCATTGCCGATTTGATGCCCAAGACTCCGATCTATGTCGATCTGCTCGCCGACAGCGCGAAGGCGGTGATGGGCCAGCCGCACCCGAGCGGCCGCGCAGCGTTGCGCATGCTCGAACATGAGGGCTTCGTGTTCGATCGCTACATCGACATTTTCGATGGCGGGCCGACGGTCCTTGCGGCGACGGACCAGATCCGCACCATCCGTGAATCGCGTGTCGAGACGGTGGCTGAAATCGGGGACAACGCCGGCAGCAAGATGCTCGTCGCGGCGGGTCGGCTGACGGACTTCCGCGCGTGCTGCGCCTCGGTCAAGCGGCTGCCGCGCAAGGGAATTTGCATCGACCAGGAAGCGGCCGAATTGCTCGAAGAAAGGTGGGCGACCAAGGTCGTCACTCCGCGCTGACATGGCACTCGTCGAGATCAACTTCGACGGGATTGTCGGGCC
Source organism: uncultured Alphaproteobacteria bacterium (assembly GCA_963849435.1). GTDB lineage: Bacteria > Pseudomonadota > Alphaproteobacteria > Sphingomonadales > Sphingomonadaceae > Sphingomicrobium. Next base: position 743,199 of record CAWKHO010000015.1, on the reverse strand, counting down.
GAGCCACAATTACGCGGGCCTGAGCTTCGGCAAGTCGCCTCGATGCGCCACGCCGGGCAAGTGTCGGAGCCGCGGCGCGCGGCGCTCGAGGGCGTGGACAAGATGCGCGCCAATCTCGCGCTGGGGTTCGCCAGGGCATCTTCCTGCCCCATCCGCGACCGCACCGCCGCTGGCTCGCCCGTTCTCGGCACGACCATCGAAGAGGCGGAGCCTGCCGCTTGCCGCCAATGCGATGTCGGCATCCGCGATGTGGGCCGCCAACGCGGCAACGGTTTCGCCGGCGCCGGATACGGCCGACGGCAAATGTCATCTCACGGTCGCCAATCTCAGGTCCATGCCGCACCGCAGCCTGGAATGGCGCTCGACTATCGCGCAGTTGCTGATCGCCTTCGCGGATCCGCGTCTTCGAGGTCCATCCACCGGTCCCGCCGGCATTCGGCGACGAGGGCGCGGCCAATCACATGCGGCTTGCCCCAGCGCACGGCGAACCGGGCGTCGAGATCTTTGTCTACGGAGTGTCAGGGGGCGCTTTCCCGGCGCGGCAGCATGTCGAGGCGTCGAAAGCCATCGCGCGCCTGCACCAGCTCGATCCTGATCGCGTCGTTTTCGCCGCGCAGTCGGAAGATGCGATCGCGGCGGGGGCATTTCACAATGATGTCGTCGCGGTCGCCAACGAGCGCGTGCTGTTCGCCCATGAGAAAGCCTTCGCCGACAAAGACGCGCTGCTGGAACGATGCGAGCGGCTGGTGCCGGGCTTCGAATATGTCGAGGTGTCCGACGCCGACGTGCCGCTTGCCGACGCGGTGCGGTCGTATCTGTTCAACGCGCAGCTGGTGACCCCGCCGGGCGGCGAGACGACGCTGATCGTTCCGACCGAGGCGCGCGAGACTGCGCCGGTATGGAGCTGGATCGAGCGCCATCTTGCGGGCAACGGCCCGATCCGCCGGGTCGAGGTGGTCGATGTGCGCCAGTCGATGGCCAATGGCGGAGGTCCGGCTTGCCTGCGGCTGCGCGTCGTCGCCGATCCGGCGACGGTCGACCCTCGGTTCATGGTCGATGAGCGCCAGGCTCGATCAGATCGCGGATATCGTGCGGCGGCACTGGCCCGAACAGATCCACCACAACGAACTACAGCAGCCGGCGCTGATCCGGGAAATCGAGGCGCGCGCGCGCCGCTCTGCTCGAAGCTCTCGATTTGGGACAGCTTCTGTAAGGTTAATTTACGATTCACCATTTTCCTTAGTGAACAAATGGCGCAATTCCGCCGTTGGCACGTCTGGTGCTTAACGAGTTCGAGATGCGTATGCTTCACAAATCCGCCGCCTGTTCATGATCAAGACCCGCTTGGAAGCGTGGCTGGTCATCTACGCAATCGCCCTTGGCGCGGTCGAGCGCGGCCGCCACTATCTCGAAACCTATCCCGGCTGGGGCGGCTGGACGCTGGCGATCGCCTGCACCGGCGTCGTCTTCCTCGCCGGCGCCAGGCTGCTCGACTCGGTCCGCCCCGGCGACCGCCGCCGTTCAGGCCGGCCCCTATCCTGCCGCGGTGAAGCGCCGAGCGCCTATTGGTCGTAGTCGACCCACGCTCCGGCGTTATCGTCCTTCTTCAGAATCACGGATTTCACGCCGCAAAGATTGATCCCGGCCCAGGTGACTGGGGCACCGGCGACATTCGCGCGGATATCGAATGCGCAATCGGGATCGCTGAACTGAACGGAACCGCGCGCGCCCGCCGCGGGCGCCGTGGCCAACGGCTTCCAGTCGTTCGTGCCCGCGCGCCGGATCGAAACGTTGCCCAGGGCACCGCTCGTGCCGTTCACGAGGACGAAGTTCGACGCGCCGGCACCGGCAAGGGCCGGCGAGGCGGGGATCAGCAGAAGGGCGAGCAAAGCAGCTTTGGTCATGCGCTCGAACATACACCCGAGCGCCTTGAAGCGAATAGAGTTTTTTGCTGCTGCCTGGATCAGGCCGCGTTTAATTCGGCGTAGTTCGGCCGGTGGCCGCTCCAGAACACCGGCGTCGCGCGCCGGCCCCCGGTTCCCGCTTCTTTCAAGGGAAGCGCAGTCGAGCAGAACGCGCACTCGGCCGACATCCGGCCGATCAGCCAATGCGTGCGGCCGCAGCCGGGACAATGGTTGATCTCGCCGTCGTGATAGACCGCGTGATAGCCGCGGGCGCTCGGGTTGAACGCGGGGCGGCGGAACTCACTCGAACTCAGCATGGCTGCCTTCCTTAACAGTGCATTTGCCGTTCCAACGGTCGGCGAGTCGTTAGGTTTCAAGGATGATCCGTGATTGGCCAAACTGTGTCACCGTTGGGCAACGGCCTGTGCCAAGGGGAGACAATCCGGGTCATCGACCCCTCGTCGCCGGCAATATTGTGCACACCCCTGTGGATATTAACTGTCTCTTAGCGAATGCGGGGCGATGGTCTTTCTTGTTGTCCTCGTGGACCGAGGGGGGGCCAGTGGAATCGAACGAGCGTTACTATCGCCGCCGGGCGATCGAGGAGCGGATGGCCGCTCAACGGGCAGTGACTGAAACCGCCCGCACCTGGCACGCCAAGCTCGCCGAAGATTTCGCGTCCCGCGCAACCAACTGCACCGCCGCCTGCACCCAAACTCCCGCCACCGCCTGGACTCTCCGCACAATTCCGTAGGACGCTTCGGCGCAGGTCCATTGCGCGCGGAAGTTGGCAAAGTTGGCACCTCAACGCGCGCGCGTAAGTCGCGCGGCGAATGTTCGTGAATGTTCGCAGTGACGTGAGCCGCGAAACGCAGCGAATGCATCAACTCTACGCGTGGGCGCATCGGCGCTTCAGATTGATGCGGTGTTAACATCGTCTCCCTTCCGCTTTTCGAGGGAGTCAGTCAGCTATCGCATTCCAAAGCCTGTAGGAAAGCGGATTCTTTGCGCCTTGGGAGTAGTCGTGCGGATGTGCGTGGTGCTGTCGCGAGCACCGCGAGGCTGAACAGGCTTGCTCCCGCACCTCCCGATGTTAAGCTTGAGACGGCTCGGAGAGGAGGTGCGCATGGCCCGCCTTGGCCGGCTCGTCATTCCCGGCGTGGCCTACCACATTACGCAGCGCGGCAACCGCCGAGGGACCACTTTCTTCACGGACGACGACTTCCTGGAATACCGCGAGCTCGTCGCCGATTCCGCTCGCGCGGCCGGAGCCGCGGTGTGGGCCTATTGCCTGATGCCCAACCACGTCCATCTGATTGTCGTGCCGAGTGACGCGGATGGGCTCCGCGGCACGTTCGCCAATGCCCATCGCCGCTATGCCCGGTTGATCAACGCCCGTAACCGTTGGACGGGCCATTTGTGGCAAGGCCGGTTTGGCGCCGTCGCCATGGACGAAGCCCATTTGGTGCACGCGGCGCGCTACGTCGCGTTGAACCCGGTGCGCGCGCGGCTGTGCGAACGCGCCGAAGACTGGCCGTGGTCGAGCGCCCGCGCCCATCTCGCCGGCCGCGACGACGGCTTGGTCGAGGTCGCTCCTCTGCTTGAGCGCGTTGGCGATTTTCGCGCTTTTCTCGGAGGGGAGGAGGACCAGCAGGCGACGCGCGCGTTGCGGATGGCGGAAACGACCGGGCGGCCTCTGGGCGATGCGCCCTGGGTGGCGGCGCTGGAGGAGCGGACCGGGCGCACGCTGGCGGCTCAGAAGCGCGGGCGAAAGAGACGAGAGGATCGAGAAATTCGGTTACTGTCACCGTAATTGGGAGAGGACGAGAGGATCGAGAAAGTCGGTTACTGTCACCGTGACCCCCGTAATTTGCCGGCGAAGCGGGTGATCGCATTCGCCAGCCGCTCGTCGAAATTGGTTCGCGCGTCCTCCTCCTCGCGGCGGCGGCGAAGCGCGTCGATGTTGCGGCGTAACGAGCTGTTGAGCGAGCCATCGGGCATGGACGTCTTGAAAACGTGCCGCTCCGCTGCGGCGTTCCCGGAACTCAGGGTTGCGCCCCGCGCGCGCCACCCCTATGTCGCGCCGCAGCCGCGGCCTTGCGCCGCTCCGCCCATGCGCGCCCGTAGCTCAGCTGGATAGAGCACCAGACTACAAATCTGGGGGCCGGGAGTTCAAATCTCTCCGGGCGCGCCATTTCCCGTGATAACCACAGCCGCTTAGCGCGGGGGCGACTGGCCGCTGGCGTGCCACCCGTAAGCTCATCGTAAGTGGCACTTGGCATCGACCGCGACAATCTGGACTCCGCCCAAAGCGACAGCCATGATCGACGAAAGTTTATATCTGGGGCGCGCCATTGTCAGCGGATAAGCTTCGCCAAGCAATTTTTGATATCAACACTCGCCGCTTTGGCACGGTTTGCGAGGCGATCGTCATGCGGATCGCAGAAGTCGGCAAGGGCCTCAATCAGTTCCACGATCTCTACTGCGACAAAACTGAAAACCGCATCGAGGTTAAGTTCTCTCGCGTTCAACGAAGGGCAGAAGTCGCAATCACGCAAAATAGTGTGGTCAAGGCTATTTTTGCGGAGCTAGACGAAAACAGGACGGTCAATCTCTCAGACTGGAAGACGGCCGAGTTTGACTGCAACATACAGCAGGTCAAATGCGCAGAGTTTGACATATTATATTACGGGCTATTTTTCTGGGATGCCATTCTCATTTTCAGGATGACCTGCGACCAGGTAAAATCTGATGCAAAGATTCGATATTCAGACAAACAACACAAGGGAAACGTGGGCGAAGGGCAATTCCACGTTAACAACTGGACATTTGCTCATCATTTAGAAAATTATTGCACCCATAAACTTACATTATGAAGAACTGCTCGACATTCTTTCTAAATAGTTTTGATGAGCTCCGGGAACGGGTGATCACATTGCCATCCTAATTGGCCGGTCTTCCGGTAGTGCTCCAAACGACGAATCGATAGCTCAGCGAAAATCGGATCAATGTGAAGGTGGCACAGCGGCGTCCGAGCCTCTCTGCAGCTAAAAGTGTGGTGCCTGAATGGGAGAATGGATCTACCACGAAGTCACCTTTGTTGCTTCCTGCACTAATTAGACGTTCAATCGACTTAAATGGCTTTTGAGCATAACAACCCGGCACATTTTCGTGTAAACGGTAGAATACTTGCTGGATGTCGATCCACACATTCCCTGCACGGATTGTGTTTCCTTTCCCCCGTTCCGTGTTCTCCATTCTCTTGCCGTCAACGCACTTATAGTAGCCTTTCAGCGTCTTCGGGATGTCGGTATATTCGGCCTCAATATTGAAGGCCGGCCCACTTTTGGTATAGTAAAGAAGCTCTTGGCGAACCCACATCCAATTCTTTTGTGTTCCATAGCCGCGCTGGTTTCTTACCGTAATCCAATTGCGCGCTATCCACTCGGAGCGCCGGCGCATCTCCAAACAAAATTCTGGAAGTGGATGAAAACCGTTCTTCATGTCAGCTCCAAGCCATACGTACAACGAAGCGCTGGCGGCTAGCGTGGGCAAAACGGCATCAAGCCAAGCCGTCGTAAATCTTCATCTTCCAGCTGAGTCACCTGACCCAGAGCCGCAGTGTTCCGAGCGCCGACCACAACGTTATAGGGCGGGTCGGCGACGCAAAGGGTCGGAGCCAGCCCGGTCTAATACTCTGCCGAACCGCATTAACATCGGTCGCGTCGATTACAGCCACCCTATGGCCAGATACGCGGTCGTGCCATTCGTCGCCAGGTCGCAACCGACAGCATGGCGACGGCTTCCGGTAGCTCTCGTCGCCATCAATGCGTGGAAAGGCTCTCGCATTTTCCTTCGGTCGACAAATTCAGCGCCGTTTGCCGGCTGATTCAAGTCAAAGAGAGAGAGCGGCACTTGAATTCTTTGAGCACCAACGAGACCCCGATGTTGATTGCCTTGATGTTAGCCCACCTACGTCCGGGGCAACAGGGTGCTCTCATCAGATTTTGGATGCGCAGCGGGGCGCGCCATTTCCACACATGATTGCTACGACTGCGGTCGGACTTTACAAATCTCGCGCGATGCGGATCCCCTTCTTACTGCTCTGCTTGCGAATGGATTGCTCGCGCCTGCGCTTCGCCGGCGGGCGCTATCCGTCGCTGCAGCCGCGGGCGGCCGAAGCGATCGATCCGCGCGTTGCGGTCGAGCGGCCGTTGAACAAGCGGCCGGTCAGCGCTGCGCTCGCGAGCCGGCTCGCCGAGCTGGTCGCGGAGGCGCACGCGGGCGAAGCGGCGTTCGAGTCCGCGGCGGGCGAGGCCGAGCGTCTCGCCGCAACGGCGGGCGCGCCGCAGAGCGAAGGCTGGGTCGCGGCGCAGGAGGCGCTGTCGACGGCGGCGGCGGCGCGCGGACCCACCGGCATGGCGCTTGGCGACATCGATGCGCTCGGCGCCAATGCGCTCCAGTCGCAGGGCGGAATTGCACCCAACGACCTTGCGGCGATCAAAAGCGCTGGAGCCGAAGTCGGCGCGATCGACCAACGCCAGGCGGATCGCATCAAGGCGATCCAGGCGCGGCTTGGGATCTAGCTTCTCAGCTGGCCCATTTGATGACCGGCAGGATGCTCGCGTGATCGTCCGTCCACGGGCGGAAGCCCGGGGCGCGGGGCGAGGACGCTCCATTTGTCGGGACCGCTCGCTTGCTCGAGGCGCGCGATCGTCGCCTGCGAGGCTGACAAAGCGATCCATGTCGACCCGGTCTGCCACTGGCCCTTTTCGATGGCGTTCGGAACGAAGGTGCGGACGCGCGCGGTCCAGCCATCGCTCTCCTGCGCGGCGACCACCGGACTGAGATCGAGAAAGCGGTTGGAGATGTGCATCAGTAGCAGCCCGCCGGGCGCGAGGTGGCTGCGGTAGGCGCGGAATGCTTCGCGGGTCAGGAGGTGCATCGGCACCGAGTCCGACGAGAAGGCGTCGACGATGAGGACGTCGGCTGAGGCTGGAGGTGAGCGCTCGAGCGTCAGGCGGGCATCCCCGATGGCGATCGGGACATTCGGCAGGCAGCGCGAGAGGAAGGTGAACTGTTTGGGATCGCGCGCGATGCGCGCAACCGCGGGGTCGATTTCATAGAAGCGCCAGCTTTCCCCGGGGCGGCTGTAGCAGGCCAGCGTCCCGGCGCCGAGACCGACCACGTCGATCCGCGCGTGCTCGCCGAATATATCGGGCGCCGCCGCAAGCGCGAGACCGACGCCCGATCTGTAGGCATAATAGCTCGTCGGGTAGCGCTCGAGCTCGGGCGAGCCGTGACGCTGGATGCCGTGGATCGTTGTCCCGTGGACCAGCATGTGCGTGCCGTCGTTCCTGATCCAGATCGAATAGATGCCGAAGAAGCTGCGGGTCATCCGGCCCGGCTCGATCGACAGAGCGATTTTCGTCATGCCGTCCGTGGCGATCATCAGCGCCGCGACGGCCGCGGCGAACGCCAGCCGGCTGCCGATCGGCGAGGATCGACAGGATGATCAGCGCGACGCTGGCGCAGGTGATCAGCACCGACGAATAGCTCATCCCGAAGACGCCCTGGCCGAGCAACGCGATGAACAGCACCGCCGGGACGCTCCAAAGCGCCACGCGCGGCGCGTGTTCGCTCCGCCAGAAATGCTGGACCCACGGCAAAGGACTTTTTCCGCCCAGGATCCACGCGGCCGCGACGACGAGTATTGGATATTCGTAGGTCCAGTCGAAGATCAACGGCGCGATCAGCGCGCAGAACAGGCCGCCGAGCGCGCCGCCGACGGACATTGCGAGATAGAAAGTCGTGAGATGCGCCGGGTCCGGCCGAAGCTCGTAAAGGTTCCGGTGGATGGCGACGCTGGCGAAGAACAGTCCGAAGAGCGCCGCAACGGCGAACACCGCGCCGAGCTCCGGCGTGTTCGAGAAGACTCCGTATGCGGCGGCGAGCAGCACGATTGGGGCGACCCGGGCGATGCCGTTCGCCCAGCGACGGTCCGCCGCGAAGGCGACGGTGAAGCTCAAGAGATAGAGGCCGAGCGGAAGCACCCACAGCAACGGCATGGCGACGAGATCGGTCGTGATGTGGAGCGTGGTCGCGAGCATCAGCCCGGACGGAATTGCGGCAAGGAGAATCCAGGCGCCGAAGGTCCGCCAGCCGATCGAGCCGCCCCTCCACCGGAGCCGCTTCCACCGGCGATCGGGGAGGCAGCCTGAGCGCGCACCAGGCGGCGAGGAGCACGAGCAAGGCATAGCCTGCGCTCCACGCCAGCCTCTGCATCGCCACGGGGAGCAACGGCTCGACCAGCAACGGATAGGCGATCAGGCCGCAGAAACTGCCGGCGTTCGACGCGGCGTATAACGGGTACGGATCGCCGCCGCCGCTCAAGGCATACCAGCGCTGGATCAGCGGCGCCTGGGCGGAGACGAGCAGGAACAATGGCCCGATCGAGGCGAAGAGCAGCCACGGCACCCAAAGGAAGATGTTCGCATCTGGCGGCGGGGTGACGGCCATGAGGCCGATCGGGAGCATCGCTGCGGCGACCACGAATGCGGTCAGATGAATTCCGGCCTGCGAACGCGGCGCAAGCCGGCCGAGCCAGTGGCTGTAAGCGTAGCCGGCGAGCAGCAGCAGCTGGTAAACCAGCATCGCCGAGTTCCACACCGACGGCGCTCCGCCGAGGCGGGGAAGCGCCATGCGCGCGATCATCGGCTGAACCAGAAACAGCAGGAACGAGCCGGCGAAAATCGTCGCGACGAACCGCATCCGGGCTGGCGCCCGTAGATCGCCGGCGCGTAGAGCTGCCGTAGCCATTCGTCCCCTCACCGCCCGCCAAGCTAGCGCGGAGATGTGCCCGCGAGAACCTGATATCGCGTTAAGGACGTTCGATTACGTATGTGATGTGGCGGCTGAGCGGGTGACCGGCCGGAAACCTCGGGTGCGCGAAATCGAGGTCCGGGCGGCGAACCATTCCAAGCCGTTCCATCAGCCGCCAGCTAGGCGCGTTCGCCGGCGTGGTGATCGCGACCACCCGTGACACATCGAGATTTGCCCACGCCCATTCGAGACAAGCCCTCGCTGCTTCGGCAGCATAGCCCTGCCCCCAAGCATCTTCACGGAGGCGCCAGCCCACCTCAACGTCACTGCTGATCGCGATCTCCGGCTCGCCCACGATCTTCAGACCGCAGTAGCCAAGAAAAGCGCCATCCGTTCTGCGCTCGACAGCCCAGAAACTGAAACCGCGCTCTTCCTGGCTCTCTCGGATACGCGCCAACCCGGCGTCGATGTCCTCCGGCGCGACCGGGCCGTCGAGATGTTCGGTAACGGCCTGGGTATTGCAGGTGGCGAGGTAAACGGCGCGATCCTCCTCGCGCCAGGTGCGCAGGATCAGCCGCTCGGTCTCGGCAATGACTTCAGCCATTCAGCGCGGCGACGCCCCGGACGAGCGCATCGACCGCTTCGTCGACATGCTCGAGATGGGTGCGGAAGCAGAGGATCGCGCAGCGGAGGCGGAAGCTGCCGTCGATGCGCGTGCCGCTGAGCATCACGCGCCCTTCTTCCTGGACGTGGCGGATCAGGCGCTCGTTGAACTCGTCGACGTCGCCGCTGTTCGGCAAATAGCGGAAGGCCACCACCGATAGGTCGGGCGCGGGTCCCGCATCCCAGCCGTCGAGCTCGGAGAGGCGAGCGTGGAAATAGCGCGCAAGCGCCAGCTTCTCCGCCTGGGCGGCGCGGAAGGCGGCAATTCCGGCGATCTGCAGCGGCAGCCATAGCCGCAACGCGCGAAAATGCCGCGTCAGTTCGGGCGAGAGATCGGCCGGCGACGGGCCGACGTCGGTCTCGCTGAACGGGCGGATATATTCCGCGCTGGCGCTGAACGCGTCGAGCAGCTTTTGCCCGTCCCGCACCAGAGCCGCGCCGGTGCCGTACGGCAGGAACAAGGTCTTGTGCGGGTCGAGCGCGACGCTGTCAGCCTCGTCGATCCCGCGCAGGAGCCGCCGCCCCTCATCGCAAAGCGCGAAGAGCCCGCCATAAGCGCCGTCAACGTGCAGCCACGCGCCGTGGCGGCGGCAGACTTCGGCGATCTCCGGCAGCGGATCGATTGCGCCTGTGTCGACCGTGCCCGCCGAAGCGACGACCAGCCATGGGCGGACACCATTGCTGCGATCTTCCTCCAGCGCCTGCGCGAGCGCCTCGACCGACATGCGATAGGTATCATCGGTGGCGATCACGCGCCGTGGCGAGCGCCCGCGCCCGGCGATGTGCAGCGCCTTGTCGATGCAATGGTGGGCGAAGCGCGTCAGGTAAACCGCGCCGCCGCCCTCCGCGTCGCGCGCGTCTCGGGCGGCGATGATCGCGGTCAGGTTGGCGATGCTCCCGCCCGAGGTCAGCGTTCCGGCGGCTTCCGCAGGGTAGCCGATGACGCTCGCCAACCATGCCGTGCAGGCGTTTTCGATGCGCACGGCGCCGGGAGCGGCGGGCGCGAAGCCTGCATATTTGTTCGAAGCTGCGGCGAGCATGTCGCCCAAGGCCGAATGGAACAGCCCGCCGCCCGGGATGTAGCCCATGAAGCGCGGCGACGTCGTCGCGATGCCCGGTCCCTCGATGCACGCGCCGACATAGTCGAGCACCGCGGGCGCGTCCCTGCCCTCTTCGGTGAACTCCGGATCGAGGCGCTCGCTGAAAACTTCCGTCGCCGGCCGCAGGCTCGGCGCCGTTTCGACCTGGTCGAGGAAGGCGAGCGCGTGGTCGAGCGCTTGCGACCCCAACGCCCGGCGCTGTCCAGCGTCCGGCTCCAGCGGCGCCGCCGCTTCGCGCAGCCGCGCGATCTCGGCGCGCAGCTGGTCGATCACGCGATCAGGCGCGCGGCGTCCACCGCGTGGTAGGTGAGCACGCCCGTCGCTCCGGCGCGCTTGAACGCCAGCAATGTTTCGAGAATGAGGGCGTCGCGGTCGCCCGCGCCAGCCGCCGCGGCGGCCTCGATCATCGCATACTCGCCGGACACCTGGTAGGCGAAGGTCGGGCACCCCGAACGCATCCTTCACCCGAGCGACGACGTCCAGATACGGCAGTCCCGGCTTCACCATCACGAAGTCGGCTCCCTCGGCGAGGTCCAATTCGACCTCCCGAAGCGCCTCCTCGATGTTGGCCGGGTCCATCTGATAGCCGCGCTTGTCGCCCTTCAGCCGCCCGAGTGAGCCGACGGCTTCGCGGAATGGACCGTAGAAGGCCGAGGCATATTTGGCGGCATAAGCCATGATCGCGACATTCTGGTGCCCCGCTTCCTCGAGCGCGCAGCGGATGGCGGCGACGCGGCCGTCCATCATGTCCGACGGCGCGACGATGTCGGCGCCCGCTTCGGCCTGCACCAGAGCCTGGTCGGCGAGCAGCTTCACCGTGTCGTCGTTGATCACGTTGCCGGCGACGTCGACGAGTCCGTCGTGGCCGTGGCTGGTGTAGGGGTCGAGCGCCACGTCGGTGAGCACGCCGACTTCCGGCACAGCGTCCTTGATCGCCTTGATCGCGCGGCAAATGAGGTTGCCGCTGTTCAACGCCTCGCGCGCATCGTCGGTGCGCAGCGCATTCGGCGTGTTCGGGAAGAGCGCGACGCAGGGGATGCCGAGTTCGGCGGCGAACTTCACCTGTGCGGCAAGCTTGTCGACGCTCCAGCGGCTGACGCCGGGAAGCGAGCCGATCGGCTCCTCACAGTTCTGGCCCTCGCACACGAACAGGGGCCAGATGAAATCGGACGGGTGCAGCCGGTTCTCGGCGAGCATCGCGCGCATCCACGGGCTCGACCGGCCACGGCGCATGCGCAGGTAGGGGAAGGAAGCGGACATGGGAGCGGCCTATAGCGTTAGCCCTTGCAAGAGGGCAGCGGTGGGCGATTTCGAAAGGGCTCAATGCCCTTGCAAGGCTCATCGCAGGCATGAGCCAGCGATCCACTCCTTCCCCCTCCTAAGGGAGGGGAGTCACCCGGCGGATCAGCGCGCCTCCGGCCTCGCGGGTGGCGAGCGCTTCCTCGGTGCGTTTCATCCTCGTCCGGGCAAGGCTGTTCGACCGTCATCCGCGCCTTCTTCCAGCCGCCCTGCAGATAATAGCCGACCGCAAGCGCGACATTGGCGAAGGAGCTGACCGGGAAGCTCCACCAGATCGCGTCCGCGCCGAGCCACTGGTCGGTTGCGTAGATGAAGCCGAACCGCACCGGAAGCAGGCCGATGGTGAGGATGATGAGCGGCGCCCAAACCGCGCCGTTCGCGCGAACCGTCGCGAACATCACCATCGTGATCCCGAACAGGATGAAGTTCCAGGTCGCGATCACGTGAATGTGGCGGGCGATCGGAAGCGCCGGGCTGCCGCCGCCCATGAACAGCGCCATCACCGAGCGGTCGGACAATGTGAGCAGCACGACCAGCGCCGCGGTGATGATCACCGAATAGACGACCCCGGACCGCGTGACCGCGCCGACCCTGTCCCAGCGGTCCGGCGCCGATATTCTGCGCAACCATCGCGCTCACCGCCGCACCCAGCGCCATCGCCGGCATCTGCACATAGGTCCACAGCTGGAGAGCGACGCCGAACGCTGCCGCGGTGTCCACGCCATGGGCGTTGACGAGCCCGATCAGCGCCAGCGCCGACAACGAAATGACGACCATCTGGACGCCCATCGGGAAGCCCTTGACCACGATGGTCTTCACGATGGCGGCGTTGGGAAGCAGGAATCCGAGCTCGCGTCCCTTGAGGCGGAGCGGGAGGTCTCGAACGTAGATGAACACGAGAAGCGCGATGAGCGCGGTGTAGTTGGCGATCAGCGTCGCCGTCGCCGAGCCGGCGATGCCGAGGCGCGGCGCAGGTCCGAGCCCGCGGATGAAGACCGGATTGAGCCCGCTGTCGAGGACGACCGCGATGAGCATGAACCACAACGGCGTCATGCTATCCCCCGCCCCGCGCAGGCTCATCATCAGCATCGTCAGCAGCAGAAGCGCCGGCATGGCGAGAAAGATCACGCGCAGATAAGCGAGCGCGAGCGGCGTCGCCGAGCGCCGGCGTTCCGAGCAGCCGGAGGATCGCCGGCGCCAGTGAATAGCCGGCGGTTGCGACCACGATCGTGATCAGCAGGAATGCGCCGGCGGTGGTTCCGACCACCCGCCGCGCCTGCATCAACGTCCTTTCGCCCGAACGCCTGGCCGACGAGGATCGTCGCCGCCATTCCGAAGCCGAAGACGAACGAGATCAGCAGGAACATGACCATGTTCGCGTTGGAGGTCGCCGCAAGCGCGCTTTCGCCGAGGAAGCGGCCGACCCAGATCGAGTTGACCGTGCCGTTCAGCGACTGGATGATCGAGGAGGCGAGCGTCGGCAGCGCGAACTTCAGCAGGGTCGGGCCGATGCTCCCCTGAGTCAGGTCGCCGCGTTTCGGTGCTGCTGCGTCTGCCATTCACTCCATTTCCCTGCGAAGGCAGGGACCCAGTCCGCTGCCGAAGGCAGCGCTTTGCGCTGCCTCTGGGCTCCCGCCTTCGCCAGGAGAACAATAGCTACCCCAGCCGCTCCAACGCAGCACGCAACCGTTCGGCTTCCGCGGACTTGGCCGCATGATCGGCGCGTGCCTTCTCAACGGCTTCGGGCTTGGCACGCTCGGCGAAGTTCGGGTTGGCGAGGCGCGCGGCGAGGCTGTCGCGTTCCTTTTCGGCGGCGGCGGCGGCTTTCGACAGGCGGCCTCTCAGAATCGACGTCGATGATGCCTTCAAGCGGCAGAATGATCGTTGCTTCGTCGACGACGATTTGAAGACCGCCCATGATAGCAGCCATCACAGTCGGAAATGGTCGCCGTTCCGCCGGCCCAAGCCCGGTCGAATTGTTCAGTTTGATCGATGTCAGCCGCTTTGACTTCGCCAAACGGCCAATTGTCGCGGCGTGCGACCGAAGCGTTCGACATTCACTTCAGACATTCCACGGACGTAGCTTGGGTGAGGCACCGGGGAACGCTCAACTTCGGTCCGAGTGGACCGGATCTCGCCGATCAGTCGGAGATCAGCCATTCGATCTCAGCCTTCGCATAAGGATCCACCTGCGCCTGCGGCTCGGGCCATTTCGCGACGATCAGCTCGTAGGGGCGCGCCCCATTCGCGTTCCACAGCTCCTCGGTGATGAACGGCATCAGCGGGTGGAGCATCACCAGGATCTGGTCGAAGGCCCAGGCGGCGACGCGCTTGGTTTCGTCGTCGAACGCGCCCCTTCGACGCCGGCCTTCGGCGCTCTCAGAGCAGGAGTCTTGATCAGCTCGACATACCAGTCGCAGAAGGTGCCCCAGACGAAGTGATAGATGGCGTCGGCCATCTCGTCGTAGCGCAGCTCGTCGAACGCGCGCGTCGAGCTTGGCGAGCGTCTCGACCACCTCGCCGATGATCCAGCGGTTGACCGGAAGCTCGGCCTCGGGCGCGGCGACGCTGTCGCTCGCGCCGACGCCGTTCATCTGCAGGAAGCGCGCGGCGTTCCACAGCTTGGTGGCGAAGTTGCGGTAGCCCTCGACGCGCTTCTCATCGAGCTTGATGTCGCGGCCCTGGCTTTCCATCGCCGCGAGCGTGAAGCGCAACGCGTCGGCGCCGTATTTGTCGATCAGGCCGAGGGGGTCGACGGTGTTGCCCTTCGACTTGGACATCTTCTGGCCCTGCGGCGTCGCGGACGAGGCCGTGGAGGTAGAGCGTCTTCCACGGCGCCTCGCCCATGAACTCGATCCCCTGCATCGCCATCCGCGCATCCCAGAAGAACAGGATGTCGAAGCCGGAGATCAGCACGTCGTTGGGGTAGTGGCGCTTGAGGTCCTCGGTCTTGTCCGGCCAGCCGAGCGTGGCGAAGGGCCAGAGGGCCGAGCTGAGAACCAGGTGTCGAGCACATCCTCATCGCGGCGGAGCAGCGCTGCCGCCGGCTTGCGCGCTGCGCCTCCGCCTCGGTCTCGGCGACGAAGACGTCCGTCGTCGTCGTACCAGGCGGGAATCCGGTGGCCCCACCACAGCTGCCGCGAGACGCACCAGGGCTGGATGTTCTCCAGCCAGTTGAACCACGTCTTCTCCCAGGTCTCGGGGACGATCTTGATGTCGCCCGTTCGCGACGGCCTCAGCGCCGGAAGCGGCGAGCTTGGCGGCATCGACATACCATTGGTCGGTCAGCCACGGCTCGATCACGACGCCCGAGCGGTCGCCGATAGGGCGTCGGGATGACGCGGTCCTCGACCGGACCAGCGCGCCTTCGGCTTCGAGCATCTCGACCACCGCCTTGCGCGCATCTTCGCGGTCGAGGCCGAGCAGCTCCTGCGGGATCAGCCCGTCGGCGTCTGGACGACGCGCGCCTGCGCATCGAACATGTTGAGCATCTCGGCGCGGCTTGAAGCCGGCGCGCTTGCCCACCTCGAAGTCGTTGAAGTCGTGGCCCGGCGTGATCTTGACCGCGCCGCTGCCGAGCTCGGGATCGGCATGCTCGTCGGCGATGATCGGGATCAGCCGCCCGGTGATCGGATGCTTGATCTGCTTGCCGATCAGCGCCTCGTAGCGCTCGTCCTCGGGTGCACCGCGACGGCCATGTCGGCGAGCATCGTCTCGGGCCGCGTGGTCGCGACCTCGATCGCGCCCGAGCCGTCGGCGAGCGGATATTTGAGCGTCCAGAATTTGCCCTGGACTTCGCGCGTCTCGACTTCGAGGTCGCTGATCGCGGTCTGGAACTTGGGGTCCCAGTTCACCAGGCGCTTGTCGCGGTAGATCAGCCCGCGCTTGTGGAGCTCGACGAAGACGTGGGTGACGGCGCGCTGATAGCGCTCGTCCATGGTGAAGCGCTCGTGCGCCCAGTCGCATGACGCGCCGAGCCGGCGGAGCTGGCGGGTGATCGCGCCGCCGCGACTGCGCCTTCCACTCCCACACATGTTCGAGGAAGGCCTCGCGGCCGATCTCGGCGCGCTTGAGGCCCTGGCTCTCCAGTTGCGCTCGACCACCATCTGCGTCGCGATGCCGGCATGGTCGGTGCCGACCACCCAGAGCGCGTCCTTGCCCCGCATCCGCTCGCGCCGGGTGAGGACGTCCTGCAGCGTGATGTCGAGCGCGTGGCCGATGTGCAGCGAGCCGGTGACGTTGGGCGGCGGCATGACGATCGTCCACGGCTGTCCGATCGCCGCGGTCGGGCCGGAACAGCCCGCGCGCTTTCCCAATGCGCGTACCAGCGCTCCTCGATCGCGCCGGGGTCGAAGGTCTTGGGGAGGTCGGTCATACTGAGTGCGCGGTTAGCGGGCGGCTAGCATCATGGTGGGGCGCCGCTGCCGCGTGGCGCCAGCCATCCACCGCGCGCCCTCCCATCCCGGGAGGAGCTACAGCGGCTGCCCGTGATCCGGGAAATCTCGCGCTTCACATGGTCTTCGACCATTCCGGCAGATGCTCGTCGAGCCATTGCTTGAGGATCGGCTTCAGCATCTCGCGGACCATTTCCTCGAGCGGGTTGACCTGCGGAGCGGCGGGGACGCTGGCGGCGATGGTCTGCAGCTGCTCGAGCGCATGGCGGCTCTGCCCGGCGACTTCCTCGTCGACCAGCGGCGGGCCGAGGTCGGCCGGAGGGGCGAGCGGCTCGTCAAGCTCGAGCACGTCATCCTGGTTTTCGGCACTTTCCTCGGGAAGCGGCTCGTCGTCGACGGCTTCAACCGGCGGCGGCCGAACGCAGCTCCTTCTCCTCGGCGATCACTTTCTTGATCGAGGCGAGAATGTCTTCCATCGAGGGTTCGCGGCCGGGCGATTGCATGGGCGCGCTATCGCTTATTGGCGCGGCTGAGTCACCCCTGACGTGACCACCGGCTCGGTCAAACGTCGTCCCACTCACTACTCGGATTGGGCGGAAGTTCCTCCGGACTGACGGTGCGCGTCGCGACCGGGTGTAGCGCTTGTCGGTTGCCCAGTCGTTCCAGTTGTTCGCAACGCGGCGGTAATTGCCCAGCGGATCGTAGAGCGGTCCACCCTCGAGCCCGAGATCCTGCGCTTCGGCCTGCCCCATCGCGTTCAGCAGCTGGAACCCGGCGACGTAGGCGTCCCGCTTGGCGGTGACCAACGCAACCTGCGATTGCAGAAGTTCCTGTTCGGCATTGAGCACTTCGATCACCGTGCGCGTGCCGACGCTCTGCTCCGCCCGCGCGCCTTCGAGCGCGAGTTGGTTGGCCTGGACCGCGACGGTCTCCGACTGGATCGCTTTTTGCGCCGCGTCGTACGTCGCGAATGCGGCGCGCGCAGCCTGAACGACGGCGCGCTCGGTGCCGACGACCTGCTCCAGCACCTGGCCCTCCTGCGCCTGCGCCTGCCGGATCCGCGCGGCGGGAAGTCCGCCCTGAAAGATCGGCACGCGAGCGTTCAGCCCGATCGTCGTCTGCGTGCCGGTGCTGGGGAATAGCGAGGTGGTGGAACCGCCCAGCTGGTTGACATAGGTCTCGCTTGCCACACCGGAGATCGTCGGCAGCCGGCTCGCCTCGACAACGCGGACGTCATAGCCGGCAGCGATCGCCTGGCCGCGAGATGCTGATCAGGTCCGGGTTGTTGGCGAGCGCGATCCGCACCGCTTCCTCCGGCGTCGTCGGCAGCGGCGGGAGCGGCGGCGGCGGCGCGAGCTGGCCCGGCGGATGCCCGATCTGCTGGCGGTAGGTCGCTTCGCTTGCGGTCAGCTGACCCTGCGCGGTCGCAAGCTGCGCTCGGCCGAGCTGAAGCCGCGCTTCGGACTGGGCGACGTCGGTCCGGGTCAAATCGCCGATCTGAAAACGGTCGCGGGTGGCCTCGAGGTTGGTCTCAAGAACCTTCACGTTGTTCTGGTTGAGCTCAACCACGGCGCGGTCGCGGATGACGTTCATGTAGGCCGCGACGGCGTTGGTGAAGACGTCGCCTTCCACCGCGCGCAGCGTCGCCCGGCCCGCCTCCACCCGCGTCTTAGCGGCCTGGACCGAGTTCCTGATGCTGCCGCCGTTGAATAAAGGGAGGCTGAGATCCGCCCCCGCGGAGAGCGTTGGACCCTTGCCGCCGCGTATCGAGGATGCCGCTGCGGCTGAGGTCGCGGTTGAGACCGACCGTCGCGCTGACCTGCGGCCGGCCGGCGGCCTTGGCGATTGCGACGGTGGCGTCGGTCGCCTGAAGCGCCTCGCGCTGCGCCGTCAGCGTCGGATTGGTCTGATAAGCGGAGACGAGCGCCTCGCGCAGATTATCCGCCGAGGCCGTGCCGGCCATCAGAGCAGCAAGCGCCGCTCCCGAAATGAGCTTACGAAACACCCACGCCCCCTAGAAAGTGAAAGCTTTCGCGCGGGTGAAGCCCGGCAGCGCCGGAACCCCCGCATCGCCGATCGAAAGATAACCGAACGCGTCGCCCGACTTGCGGCCGACAATCAGGCGCGTGACGCCGCGGTCGACTGAGCGCAGTCCCGAGCCGTCCGCCGTCGGCAAGCTGCGCGATGATCGCGTCGGGAATCGCCTCAACCGCGCCGTCGATCAGAATCTGGTCGTAGGGCGCGCCCGCCCGGTGCCCCGCCTCGAGCGGCGCTTCGATGACGGCGACGCCGAGCTCACGCGCTTTGCCGGCGAGCTCGGGCGCGCTTTCGACGGCGACCACTTCCAGTCCCATCGCCGCGAGGAGCGCCGCCGAATAGCCGGTTCCAGCGCCGATAACGAGCGCACGCTGCCCGCGCTCGGGCGCCATCTGGGTCAGCAGCTGTCCCAGAACCGCGGGCGCGGAGAGGAAGCGACCGGGGCCAATTGCGATGGCGCGGTCGACATAGGCGAGCGGGCGCGACTGGTCCGGCAGGAACTGCTCGCGCGGCACGGTCGCCATTGCCTGCAGCACCGCGGGATCGCTCACGCCTTGCGGGCGCAGCTGATTGTCGACCATCGCCGCGCGCGCGGCTGAGTAATCGGGAATTGGAGCGTGAACCGTCATTGCTGTTATATGCCGCTAATACACCTAGAGATCAAGGCTTGTCGTGACGCGCCCGTGTAGCCCGTTGAAGGGCCGCTCATATCGGCAGCGGTCGCGCGCGCCAACCGCCGTTGATCGAAAGACGAGCGGCCGTGGGGCTTGCGCGCTGAACCGCAAGTGACCAATTGAAGTGGCGAGGAGCGCGAGGCACGGGCTTGACCCAAGCGCGAAGCTCGCCACAAGGGCGCCTCCAAGCTCTTCCGGCCCGATGGCGGAGTGGTTACGCAGAGGACTGCAAATCCTTGCACGCCGGTTCGATTCCGGCTCGGGCCTCCACTCCCATTCATCTTTTCGAGCCGAGCAACTGTCCATCTCCGGACAGCAGCCGTCCAAAGGTGGACACAATGGCCCTGCATGCGTTGCAAAGATTGAACGCTCATGCGGCTTATGCTGCAAGCGGCGTGCCAGTCGGAGCAGCCCGCCGGCTAATCGCATGCGTCGACATCAGCTTGGGGCCGATAGGCCCTTGATTTGGCTCTCAACCGACGCTGCGTCGGGACCGATGATGATCTGGAGGGTCCGACGCATCCGGACCCAGCCGCGTGTCCTTAGCCGGTCCAGTTCGGCAGCCGAGAACGCTGACGGGTCATCGAGTTCTATCACCAGCCGGCTGCCACACCGGCCGATCGCACGGATCCCGGCGGGCCCGAGGACGTCCACAATGGCGGTCGCGAGGTCGGAGGGATCGCGCGCCACCGGTGCAACGGCCGCCGCGCGGATTTCACCCGCCACCTGGTCGGCGATCGGACCGAGCACGACCTGGAGCGCGTTGCCGCCAGGCCGCACGATCCCGCGAGCGCCGAGTGCCCGCAAAGCCGGCTCGTCCACTGCTGTCGAATTGGCGAGATCGAGCCGGAGCCGTGTCGTGCAGGCATCGACAGACTTCAGGTTTGCAGCACCGCCGAGCGCCGCGACGAATTGGCTGCCGCGACCATCGCCCACCACGAGCGCAACGGTCTGCGGCTCCGCCTCCCGGCCGGGAGTCGCCAGGTTGAAGTGGCGAATGCACCAGCTGAAGATCGCATAGTAGATGACGAAATAGGCGGCTCCCACCGGAAGCAGCAGCAGCGGCCGCGTCGCAAGGCCGAAATTGAGCACATAATCGATCAGCCCGGCGGAGAAGCCGAAGCCGAGCTTCACCCCGAGCAAGTTCATGATGACCATCGCCGTTCCGGTCAGGACCGCGTGAACGACGAACAGCAGCGGAGCGAGGAAGATGAAGGTGAACTCGACCGGCTCGGTCACGCCGGTGAGGAGCGACGTCAGCGCAAGGCTGAGGAAAAGCCCGCCAACGGCCTTCCGCCGCTCGGGCAGGGCGTTGCGGTACATCGCGAGGCAGGCCGCCGGGAGGCCGAACATCATCACCGGGAAGAAACCGGCCATGAAGCTTCCAGCGGTCGGATCGCCGGCGAAGAAGCGCTTGAGGTCGCCAGTCGCGCCGTGGAAGTCGCCGAGCAGGAACCAGGCGATGTTGTTGATGATGTGGTGGAGCCCGGTGATGAGCAAAAGACGGTTGAGCAGGCCGTAGAGGAACAGGCCGAGCGGGCCGGCACTCACCACCCATTGGCTGAGCGAGTTGATCGCCGCTTCGAACCACGGGAAGCCGAAGCCGAACAGCGCCGCTCCGACCACTCCCGCGAAGCCCGCGGCGATCGGCACGAAGCGGCGCCCGGCAAAGAAGGCGAGATAGTCGGGAAGCTTGATGTTCGAGAAACGGTTGTAAAGCAGCCCGGCGACGATCCCCGACAGGATTCCGGCGGGAACGCTCAGTTTGGCAATCTCCTTCGCGCGCCAGGCCGCCTGCTCGAGATCCGAAGATCGAACGAGGTCCGGCGGAAGCTTGAGCAGTACCTTGGCGCCTTCGGTCGCGACGACATAAGCGACCACGCCCGCAAGCGCCGCCGCGCCATGATTCTCGCGCGCGAGACCGACTGCGACGCCGGCTGCGAACAGCAGGCCAAGGTTCGAGAAGATGGCGTCGCCCGCCGCGGCGATGAACGGAATGTCGAACATGTCCGCCTGGCCGAAGCGGAGCAGAAGCGCGGCGATCGGCAACACCGCGATCGGCAACATCAGCGCCCGGCCGAGCGGCTGGAGACGATCGACGCGAAGCTTCATGCGAGCGCCTCGGCGGCGATGGTCCGGACCTCCCGCGCGGATGCAGCGCCGCACGCGCGTTCGGCGAGGTCGCGGCAAACATCGCTGCGCAAGCGCCTCACGGCAGCCTTGATCGTTGCAATGGCGGCTGGCGCGACCGACAGTTCGGTTACGCCGAGCCCGACGAGAATCGGCGCAGCAAGCGGATCCGACGCGAGCCCGCCGCAGACGCCGAGCCAGCGGCCGTGCTTTTGCGCGCCTCTGGCGGCCTCGCGGATCAAACGAAGGACTGAAGGATGGAGCGCGTCCGCCATGGCGGAAACGGCAGCGTTCCCACGGTCGCTGGCGAGCGCATATTGGGTGAGATCGTTAGTGCCGACGGAGAGAAAATCGGCCTCAGCGGCAATGGTGTCGGCGAGCATGGCCGCCGCGGGCGTCTCGACCATAACGCCAAGGGAGACACTCTCCTTCATTCCCAGCTCGGCCGCGGCTTCGTCGAGCATCCGCCGCACGAGCTTCAATTCCGCGGCATCGACAATCATCGGCAGCATGACACGGCATTGGTCCGGCGAGACCGCACCCAGGATCGCGCGCAGCTGAGTCATCAGCAGATCGGGGCGCGCGAGCCTGAGGCGAATGCCGCGCAATCCCAGGGCGGGGTTTTCCTCGCGAAGCATCGGAAGATACGACACTTGCTTGTCGGCACCGATGTCCAGGGTGCGGACGATCAGCGGACGGCCGTCGAGCGCAGCGGCAATCTCGGAATAGACTTGCCGCTGCTCCTCCTCGCTCGGGGCCGTGTCGCGCTCCAGGAAGAGGAATTCAGTGCGAAGCAGGCCGCACCCTTCCGCACCCGCGGCAACCGCAACCTGCGCGTCTTCGACCGAGCTCAGGTTGGCGAAGACTTCGATGCGCACACCGTCGGCGGTGTAGCAGAGCTCGTGCGCATCGCGCGCTTCCGCGGCGCGGCGTGTCCGCATGATCGGCGACTTTTGCGCGCATGTCGACGAGGCGCTCGGGCGAAGGATCCGCGTCGATCCGCGCATGGTCGGCATCGAGGATCGCCGCTGAACCATCCGCCATCGTGAGCACTTCCGCTCCAGCGGCGACAAGCATTGGCACGCCTGCGGCGGCGGCGAGGATTGCGACGTGCGATGTCGGTCCGCCTTCAGCGGTGCAAATGCCGGCAAGGCGCGCCTGATCGAGCGCAAGGAACTGCGACGGCAGCAGATCGGGCGCGATGAGGATCGAGTTGGGCTGCAGCTCTGGACCGGCGCGGCGCGCCATCGCCGACCAGCACGGCGATGACCCGCCGTTCCAGGTCGAGCAGATCGCCGCGCGTTCGATCAGCAATGCGTCTGCCGGTCGCGCGAATCGCTTTGCGCGCCGCGTCACAGGCGGCTCGCCACGCGTAGGCCGCGCTTCGGCCCTCGTCGATTTCGCGATTTGCTTGCGCGATCAGCTCGGGATCTTCGAGCAGCGCGCGGTGCGCCGCGGCGATTTCCGCCGCCGCCGGAGTGCCGGCGCTCAATGAAGCGGCAACTGTCTCCAGCGCCTGCGCGAGCCGCTGCCGTTCCTCCGGCAAGCCCACTCCGTTCGCGAGGTACGGGAAGATCGCCGGCGCGGAACTGGACGATCCTTCCGACGGCCAGACCAGGCGACGCGCAGACAGGGCCAGCGCGCGGCGCCGCCGAGACCGAAGGCGCCGCGCTTGCAGCCTCGCCCAAGCCGCTTTCGATCAGCCGGGCGACGGCATCGGCCGCCGCATTGCAATCGTTGCCGCGGGCGAGGATGCGCACCTCGTCGCCATGGCGAACGCCGAGCCCGAGCATCGCGACCGTGCTGCGCGCGTTGGCGCTGCGATCGCCGAGGCCAGGCTCACCTCGGCATCGAACGGCCGCAGGAGCGCGGCGATGCGTGCAGCGGGCCGGGCGTGAAGGCCGTGCGCGGTTTTAACCCGCACCGTGCGCTCGCAGGTTTCGGCGGACACTTGGGCGCTCGCCACCGCTTCACCTCGGACGGTGCCGATCCGGTCGCCGGCTTTGATGGAACGCGACGGCTGCTCAATCGTGAGCGAGTAACCCTCGGACGCAACGACGATCGGAGTCACCAGGCTGGTCGCGCGGCGGGCGACCGCATTGAGATCGATTTCGATCAGCGGATCGCCTGCCTTGACCTCCGCTCCTGCATTCTGAAGCGCGCGAAAGCCTTCGCCGCCGAGCGCGACCGTCTCAAGCCCGATGTGGATCAATATCTCGGCGCCGTTGGCAAGCCGAAGCGTCGCCGCGTGGGCCGTTTCGGGGATCGCGATCACTGTCGCGTCGGCAGGTGCGCGAAGCACCGCTTCGGTCGGGTCGACCGCGACACCGTCGCCCATCATTCGCTCGGCGAACACCGGATCGGGCACCTCCTCGAGCGGAGTCAGCCAGCCGGCGAATGGCGCCACGAGGACGATTTCGCTCACGGCGCGATCAGCTCGACCGAGTTGATCGCCCACATCGGGTTCACGCTTTTTGCAGTGTAAGTGATGCAGAGGTCTTCATTGCCTTGGCGCGCAGCAATCGGCGCGACCAATCTCGTGACCCCCGGATTTGCCTGAGCAGGCGCGAGCGGAAGCACAGCGATCCGTTCGCCATCGCAGCCCGGAGCGCGGACCTCGAACTCGCCGGCTGGCGTGGCGGGCGGGCGGAAGTGGATGTTTTCGACGTCCTTGCCGACCTGGAAATTGAACGGGACCTGCCCGACGGAGATCGCGATCTGCTTCGCTCCGCCGACCGGCGCCTGGCGATAGATCCAGCACGGGCTCATGATGTCGGTGACGAACACCGCTCGAGCGCCGCTCGCCGGAAAATCGTCTTCGAGCGCGAGCCGCGCGCCGTCGGTGCAGGTCTGCAGCTCTTCGTCGCTGCGCTGCCGCACCGATCGCGCGTCGATCACGCGATCCAGCTGTCCGGCGAGGGGCCGATCGCCATAGAAGGTCGCTGCGCGCAGGTGCTGCGGGAACGACAGCATTAGCGGCGACGAATACAGCGCTGACGCCGCGGCCGGCGCGCTTCCGTCGATCGTGTAGCGTATCGGGAGGCCCGACTGGCTGGAAAGCGCGATCGTCGCCTCTGCCGAGGGCGGAGAATATTGCGTGTCGGCATTAACCGCGAACGCGCTCACCGCTGGCTTCAACCCAAGCGCATGCATCCGCTCCAGCTGCGGAACAAGCCGGTCGATGAAGCCGGCGAAATCTGGCCGCGGCGGATGCGACCAGCCGATCTCCGCGACGGCGATCGCCCGCGGGAAGGCGTTCCACTGTGCGCGCTCTTCGGTGCGGACATGCTCGGTCCAGAGATTGCCCTGGAGTCCGAGGATATGGCGCTGCTCCGCCTTCGACAGCTGCGGCGGAGTGGGATTGAACGAATAGACGGTTTCGAGCGTGATGAGATTGCCGCGCCCCGGCGGCTCGAGCGTGCTGAACGCCTGGCGATTGTCGAGGTAGAGAGTCGGCGCTGGGCTCAGGACTGAATCATGGCCGGACTTGGCGGCAGCGATCGCTCCGTCGACTCCGTGCCACGAGGTGATTGCGGCGCTTGCCGGCATGTCGCCCTGCAGAATCTCGTCCCAACCGATCAGCCGCCGCCTGTGCGCCGCGAGGAACTTGCCGATGCGCGAAACGAACCAGCCTTGCAGCGCGTCTTCGCTGGTGATCCCAAGCGCTTTCATCTGCGCCTGGATTTTGGGTGAAGCTTTCCACTGGTCCTTCACCGCTTCGTCGCCGCCGACGTGGATGTAGCGCGACGGGAACAGCGCCATCACTTCCGTCAGCACGTCTTGGATAAAGCCGAACGTGCCCTCGTCGGTGTTGTAGAGCCATGGGAAGATTCCCCAGTCGGACTCTACACCGGCGGGGATCGGAGCGCCGGTTCCGAGCCGCGGATACGCACGGATGGCCGCCAGCGCGTGACCCGGCATTTCGATCTCGGGCACGATCGTGATGTTGCGCGCCGCCGCGTAGGCGACGATCGCGCGCACCTGCTCCTGCGTGTAATAGCCGCCGACGCGCGGCAGCGGCGGAGCGCCGGGAGCAGTCGCGGGCGCCCGCCAGGCGCTGATTGCCGTCAGCCGCGGGTACTTCTTGATCTCCAGCCGCCAGCCCTGATCGTCGACCAGATGCCAGTGCAGAGTGTTGAGTTTGTTGACGGCCATCCAGTCGATCAGCTTGCGGACGAACTCGGGCGACTGGAAATGGCGCGCGCTGTCGAGCATCAAGCCGCGCCACCGAAATGCGGGTGCGTCGCGGATCGCGACTGCCGGAAGGACGTTGGGTTTCTCTCCGCTCGCGAGCTGCCAAAGCGTCACTGCGCCGTAGAGCAACCCCGCGTCAGTGGTTCCGGAAATGGTGACCGAGCCCGGACGCGCATCGACGCTGTAGCCTTCGGGCTCGAAACCTCTCTTGCGCAAGAAGCGGACCGCACCGCCCGAGCTTCCGACCTTGAGCTGGAGATTATTGCTGCTCCTCAAGAGCGACGCAAGATAGGACGCCGCGCGCCTGGCGCCCTGGTCGTGTGGCGGAACCCGGATCGAGTCCGAAGGGGACAGGACGAAATCTCCCCGGTGTTCCGCCATGTGCTGCGGCAGCGGCAGCAACTTCGGTGGGCCTGCAATCGCGCATCCCGGATAAAGCACGGCCAGCAACAGCAACTTACGCATCACGGCTCGGTGTTCCTTCCCGGCAGCGGCGCGGCGCGAGGCCGTGAAGCCCCGCGCCATTTCCGCCCTTAATAGCGGAACCGCGCGCCGAAATAGAATTGCCGGCCGTTGTCGTAGATTGCGCGCGGCCGGAATCGGGCTTGCCGGAGATATTGCACGATCTTCTCATTGGTCAGGTTCATCGCGTCCGCGGTCAGCGAGACATTGTCGGTCAGCTTGTAGCTCGCCGACGCGTCGAGCGACTGACGTCGCGTCCTGGTTGAGCGGCGAGGCGCGATCGATGTCGATGAAGAATTTCGACCGGTAGGTGTAGGACAGCGCGCGCCGAGATCGGGCCGTTCTCGTAATAGCCGGTCACGTTGCAGCGAATGCTTCGAATTGCCCGGAATCGGGTCGCCGCTCTGCGACTTGGCGTCGGAGAAGGTGTAATTCGCGATCACCCCGAAGCCGCCCCAGATCGGGTGCGACACCTGCAGCTCGAAGCCCTTGTTGCTTCCGCCGGGGCCGTTGGAACGGCGGTTGATGTCGAACAGGCAGTTCCACAGGTTCGGGTTGCGATCCGTGCCCGCGAGCGTGCACCGCGACAGGTTGGGCGTCGTGGTTTCGATCGGGAAGATTTCCTGGTCGGTGTCGGTTCACGATGTAGGACTGGATGTCCTTGTAATAGAGCGCGGCCGCGACGATCGTCTCCCGGTCCGGATACCATTCGAGCGAAGTGTCGAACTGGTTGGCGCGGAATGGATTGACGCTCGGGTCGCCGCCGCTGCCGGACAGCGAGCCCGGGTTGAGGCTCACGCGCGGCACGATGTCGGTATAGTCCGGCCGGGCCATCGTCCGCGCCGCGGCGAAGCGCAGCACACAGCTTCGGATCGAGGTCGAAGCTCACGTTCGCGCTCGGCAGGACGTCGGTATAGCTGCGGTCCGACCGTCACCGGCGTGGAAGCTGCCGAAAGCATTGTTGATCGATCCGGGCGCCGCCGGTGCCGACGACGTTACCCTTCGAAGTCTGGTCGGTTCGGACGACGCGCACGCCGACATTGCCGCGCCAGTTGTCGCCGCCGAACTTGGCCATCGACGTAGCCGCCGTAAGTCTTCTCGTTGATCGAGTAATTCTCCGGCGGGTTGATGATCCGCGCGCGCACCGACGCCGGCAAGCCGAACATGATGCTGCTCGAGCGCGTTGCGGTCGACCTGCCAATAGCTGGTCAGTGTTCCCGGAAGCGCGATGTTCTCGAGGAAATCGCTCGGCGTCAGCCCATCGGCGAAGTCGGCGGACAGGCATGGACCGCCGTCGCAGCCACTGGCTCGCGAGGGGGAGGAAGAAGCCGCCGTATGTCGTCGCGAGGAAAGTCGTCACGCGATCGTGGTCGGTGAACTTCGCACCGAACTTCAGCGCGTGGATCGGGCCGCAGCTGACACCTGCTGCTCGAAGTCGAGGTAGGCGTAGCTTCTCCTTGTCGCTGTTGGTGATCTTGTGCAGCGACGCAAAGTCGAAGTTGAGGTCGTTGGGGTTGGTTGGATCGATCCCGGAGAAAGTCACCTGCGGCGTGCGGCCGCGAAGGTCGTAGGTGAAGCTGGCCGGCGCGCCGCCTTCGAAGAAGGGCTGCGCCTTGGTGTTGCCGTGCGCCTCGGTGTAGCCGGCCTTGAGGTGGACCGTCGACAGCACGCCAGGCCGCCAGATCGTATCGAAATCGCCCGACCAGACTTGCGGAATAAGCGATACGGTCGATCGCGTCGTAAACGACGCCGCGACCGCCGGGGGTGGATGTGATTGTGCCGGCGACCACCGTACCATCGACGACCGTCGGATTGGTCAGGGTCCCGCCGCCGCCGATGGCGTTCGAACCCCAGGCAAGGAAGTTCTGGTTGAAGTTGTTGGCGTTGAAGCGCGTGTAGAGGCCGGTGAGGTTGATCTCGAGCGCGTCCGACGGCTTGAACTGGACCGCGACGTTGCCGCCGTAGCGCTCACGCTCCTGCTGGAAGAGCGCGGAGCCGATCAGCGATGGCATCAATGCGCCATTGGACACGTCCTCATTGGCCGGTGTCGCTGGGTTGTCGGCCTGGGTGAAATAGCCAAGCACCTCGACACCGTCGCGGCGGATGCGGCGCTTTTCGTAGACGAGCGCCGCCAGCACGCCGAACGTGTTGCTCGAATTCTTCCAGCTGATGATACCCGACAGTTGCGGATCCCACTTCTTCGACCGCTCGCTGTAGACTGTCTGCGCCGACGCCGAGATGGTCAGCGCCTTAAGGTCGAGCGGATTGCGCGTGTGGACGTTGACGGTGGCGCCGACGCCACCCTCCTCGATGTCCGCTTCGGGACTCTTGTATACCTCGAGCTCGCCGACGACTTCGGACGGCAAGGTCAGATAGTTGAACGCGCGCGTGGCGGCCAGCTGATCCAGGATGAACCAGTCCGCAGTCGCGACATTGTGGCCGTTGAGCAAAGTCTTGGTGAGGTTCGTCGCGGTGCCGCGGACACTGACCCGCTCGCCCTCGCCGAACTCGCGGTTGATTACGACGCCAGGAATGCGCTGGAGCGCCTCGGCGACGTTCTTGTCCGGAAACTTGCCGATGTCTTCGGCGGTCAGGATGTCGGCGATGACTGCGGAATTGCGCTTCGCCCGGATTGACGCCGCGATCGACCGGCGGAAACCGGTGACGACGATGTTGCTTCCTTCGCCAGTGTCGGTTGGAGCCGGCTGAGCGCCGCCAGCCGGCGGTGCGTTGGTCGGCGGCTGGGCGGCTGCATTATCTGCCTGCGCAGTTTGCTGCGCCTGAGCGGTTCCCGCAAACAGCGCCCCCGCGCTGACCGATGCAAAGATCAAATACCGAATCGCCATGGCTCTCCCCTTTCGCCTGTTAGCGGATTTATTGGTCTGTCTTATGTCAGCCCAAACTAATACCATTGGTCTCTAAGTTGCGTTCCATCTGCCAGTTTTCTGCTGCAGTCAAGAGCGCTGTTTGCCGCAAGCGCCGGGCTCGACGTGTATTCACTTTTAACTGGCATGTGGTATGGGATTGGTATTATGTGGTAGCGCGAATATCGTGCGAGGAGGGAATTGAGTGACGAGCTTGGCGGCGCGAATTGGAGCGTTGGGCGACGCAGGTCCGCTCTACCGGCGGGTCCAGGATGCGCTGCGCGGAGCGATCGAAACCTCGCTGCTGAAACCGCAGGACGCGCTGCCGCCCGAGCGCGATCTCGCCACCGACTTCGGCGTGTCGCGGATTACCGTTCGCAAAGCGCTCGACGCGCTTGTCGCAGAGGGTTTGCTGACCCGTAAGCAGGGCGCCGGAACATTCGTCGCCGGCCGAGTCGAAAAGCAGTTCGCGAAGCTCACCTCATTCTCGGAGGACATGGTCGCGCGTGGCCGCAAACCCCGCAGTGAGTGGCTGCTGCGCGCGTCGGGCGCGGTGCACGCCCGACGAATTGCTTACGCTCGGGCTCAGTCCCGGCGCCCCAGTCTACCGGTTCCACCGCATCCGCTTCGCCGACGACCTGCCGATGGCGCTCGAATATTCGACGATCCCGGGATTCGGATTCGGCCGGCGTCGAGGCGGTGGAGGATTTGCTCTACGCTGCGCTTCACGCCGCGGGGAACCGGCCGACCCGCGCGCTCCAGCGTTTGCGTGCGGTGCTGATCGACGGGGAACGGGCCAAGACGCTCGGCGTAGAGCCCGGCGCACCGGGACTTTATATCGAACGCCGTGGGTTCCTCGACGACGGCCGCGTGATCGAGACGACGCAGAGCTGGTATCGCGGCGATGCCTACGATTTCGTCGCCGAGCTGAACGCGCGCGCATGACGCTGCGTCCCGAGGCGACCCTGAATGTTCGCAGAGGCTGCCGAAGCACCTGGAGTGGTGCGACAGCAGCTGACATCGAACGCCGAGCTGATCCGCAATCTGGGCGAAAAGCTCCGAGCGAGAACGCCAACCGGAGTGGTGACGTTCGCGCGCGGGAGCTCGGACCATGCGGCGACGTTCGCCAAATATCTGATCGAAACGTCGCGCCCAGATCCTCACCACTTCGGCGGCACCTTCGGTCACGTCGGTTTACGTCACCGCGCCGCAATATCGTGACACTCTGGCGCTCACCATTTCGCAATCGGGCAGGAGCCCCGACATCATTGCCGCGACCGCCGCCGCCAAAGCAGCGGGTGCTTTCACGATCGCTCTCGTCAACGCCGAAAATTCGCCGCTGCCGGATGCTTGTGACGTAACCATTCCGTTGCATGCGGGCGACGAACGGAGCGTGGCTGCGACCAAGTCGTACGTCGCGTCGCTGGCCGCGCTGGTCCATTTGGTCGCGGAATGGACTGGCGACTCCGAGCTATCGGAGGCGCTTGCGGGTGCACCCGCGTTGCTGGCGCAGGCATGGCTCTGCGATTGGTCTCCGCTGGTCGACGCGCTTGCGGACGCGACCGGCCTTTACGTCATCGGCCGCGGGCCCGGACTCGGTATCGCACAGGAAGCTGCGCTGAAGTTCAAGGAGACCTGCGCGCTGCATGCCGAAGCGTTCAGTTCAGCCGAAATCCGCCATGGCCCAATGGCGCTCGTCGGACCCGACTTTCCGCTGCTCGTGTTTCGCCAGTCGGATGAAACCGGCGCGGGCATCGATGAATTGGTGCGCGATGTGGTGGGTCAAGGCGGACGCGTGTTCATCGCCGGTGGAGAGGCGGAGGGGGCGATTGCACTTCCGACTCCTGCCGCGCATCCGCTGATCGAGCCGATGATCCAGGTCGAGGCATTTTACCGCGCGGCCAATGCGCTGTCGGTCCGTCGTGGCCTCGACCCCGACCGCCCGCCGCGCCTCGCCAAAGTAACCGAGACCTTGTGATGGCAACCGCGCTGGTCAACGGCCGGGTACTGCTCGACGGGCGCTACGTCGAAGGCCACGCCAGTACTCATCGATGGCGATCGGATTGTTGCGGATCGTCGACGAACGGCGATGTGGCGGCCGCGGACGAGCTCCTTGATCTGGCGGGCGGCGTGCTCGTGCCCGGCTTCATCGATACGCAGGTCAACGGCGGCGGCGGCGCGCTGTTCAACGAAGCACCGACTCCGGAGACCATCGCAACGATCGGCCGGGCGCATCGCGCGTTTGGAACAACGGGGTTCCTGCCGACTCTGATCAGCGACGACTTGTCCGTCATCCGCGCGCGGAATTGAAGCTGTCGACGAGGCGATTGCCGGCGGCGTTCCCGGCGTGCTCGGAATCCACATTGAGGGGCCGTTCCTCAATGAGCACCGCAAGGGCATTCACGATTCCGAGAAGATCCGCGAGCTCGACGAAGAGGGCTTCGCGGTCCTCACCTCACTCAAGCGCGGGCGCACACTGGTCACGGTCGCACCCGAGTGCACCACGCCGGAAATGATCAAGCGGCTCGTCGCCGCAGGAGTCATCGTGTCGGCGGGCCACAGCAACGGCCGCTATGCGGACATGGCCGCCGCGATCGATGCCGGCCTCACCGGAGTCACGCACTTGTTCAACGCCATGTCCCCCCTCACTGGGCGAGAGCCCGGCGTCGTTGGCGCAGCGCTCGAAAGCGACAAGCTGTGGTGCGGAATCATCGTCGACGGGCATCATGTCAGTCCGGTGACGCTAAAGCTCGCACTGCGGTGCAAATCCGCCGACAAGTTCATGCTAGTCACCGACGCGATGCCAAGCGTCGGCTCGGCAACCAAGGATTTCGTGTTGCAGGGCAAGCGCATATCGGCGCGCGGCGGAGTGTGCGTCGACAGCCGCGGTACGCTCGCCGGCTCCGATCTCGACATGGCCTCGGCAGTCCGCAACGCCATCGAGCTGCTAGGTGTCCCGCATGGAGCGCGCGTTTCTCATGGCCAGCGGTGCGCCCGCCGCATTCCTGCACTTGGGCGACCGTGGCGCGATTGCGCTGGGAATGCGCGCCGATCTCGTGTTGCTCGACGACGGCCTGACTGCCCGCGCGACCTGGATCGGCGGACAGCGGGTCGATGCCCCCGATGCTTAGCGGCAGTCGCTGAGCGCCACGCGCAGCGCCGCCCCGGAATAGCTCACTGTGTGCGCGCGGCGCGCTCCCTGTTCCGCACAAAATGTTGAACGCCATTGTCGGCTTCATTCCGGATAGCCGCCATCGCGTGCGGCCAGGCTGAGCACGCGCGCGCCGTTGTCCCAGCTCATCCTGACGAGGCTGTATTGGCCTTTCTCATAGCCGTAGCCGTCACCGCTATCGTCGTAGAGCGCAAAAGAGCCATTCGCCCCTGGATAAACACGCAGTTCCGTCGGTTCGTCAGAGGGCGCATCCGCGTACGGCTTCACGGGACCGAGCGGGACGATGCTTCCGCCGCGCACGAAGACCGGCATGCGCTCGATCGGCGCATCGGCATCCACCGTCTGGCCACCGGCGAACCTGCGGCCCGTGAAGAAATCGAACCAGGTCGCGCGCGGCAAATAGACCACGCGCTTCGTCGCCGCAGCATCGAGGACCGGAGCAACGAGGAACGCGCGTCCGAACAGATATTCGTCGGTCCGGGCGAGCGCCTGCGGGTCCGTGCGGAAGTCGAACGCCAGCGCACGCATCATCGTGCCCTCGTTCTTCGTCACGTCCCACGCAAGCGAGTAGATATAGGGCAGCAGGCGGTAACGCAGCTTCACGTCCTCGATCAGCCGCGGCTGCACTTCGCCGTCGAAATTCCAGATTTCCTTGCCCGCGCCCGTGCCGTGCACCCGAAACTGCGGCGTGAACACGGCGAACTGGTGCCAGCGCGTGAACAGCTCCTCATATTTCCGATCGTGATTGTCGCCGCCGAAGAACCCCCCGATATCAGCCGACCAATACGGGATTCCGCTCATCGAGAAATTGAGTGCCGCCGGGATCTGCTTGCGAAATGTTTCCCAATTGCCTTGCGTATCGCCGGACCAGGTGATGGCGCCGTTGCGCTGCTGGCCGGCATAAGCGGAGCGCGTAAGGATGATCACGCGCTTGTCGGGCATGTCGCGGCGCATGCCGTCATGGACTCCGGTCGTGTGCAGCAGGGGATATGAGTTGAACACTTCGGCGCCGGGTCCGGCAGTAGTGTGCAGCTGCGCGAGCTCGCCCCAATTGCCGCCTAGCTCGGGCTCCGACGCGTCGAGCCACCATGCGTCGAATCCCATCGCGCCGTAATTCTGCCGGATCAGATTCCAGTAAACGTCCCGCGCGAGGGGATTCCACGCGTCGTACCACCGGCCTTCGCCCGTCGGATAGACATTCTTGAAGGCCGGCGCGAACAGTCCGCCGGCTTTGTCCAACGCCTGCTCGTTCGCGGTACCGAGGTCGAAGCGCGCCCACACCGACACCGGCATATGCACGTGCATTGCGGCGAGATCGCGCACCATGGCCGCCGGGTCGGGAAAGCGTGCAGGGTCGAAGCGGAACGAGCCCCATTGCCCCGGGCTCCAGTGCTGCCAGTCCATGACCACCGCGTCGATCGGAACGCCCATCGCGCGATAGGTCCGCGCAACTCCGAGCGCCCATTCCTGGTTCTCGTAATGCTCGCGCGACTGCCAGAAGCCCCAGCTCCAGCGCGGCATCAGCGGCGCGTCGCCGGTCAGCCAGCGATAGCCGGCGATCACCTGATCGGGTTCGGGACCGAGGATGAAATCATAGTCGATGCCGGCGCCCGCCTCGTTGCGGATCACCAGCGGGAACTTCGCTCCGGCTTTGGCGACATCGACATCCATGATCGAGGCGTTGTTCCACAGGATGCCGAACCCGCTCGGGCTCAGCAGCATCGGCACCGCGACATCGCCGTTCTTCTGCTGCAGGTGGACGGTGCTCCCGCTGTAATCGAGCAGACCGTTCTGGTGCTGGCCAAGGCCGTAAATCGGCGCGCGCGTTGCGAACGCCTGGACGATGCCGTTGCCGATGCTGCGCTCGGCCTCCTCGAGCACCGGCTTTCCGCGCGCGTCGAGGAATGTGACGGCGGCCGTCGCCTTCGCGATTCTCGCGGTAAGCTTCGGCGTCACGAGCAGCCACGCGGCGGGAGTCTCGCGCAGCCTGAATGCGGTCTTGGCAGACGTGGCGATGACGGCCGGGTTGTAATTGCCGGCGTAGCCTGCGGGACCGAAACGGACGTGCACAATTGTCTCGGACCAGGGCGCGACGATGAGCATCCCGTCGGTGGTCGTCAATTCAAGCCCCCTGGGAGTCTGCCGTCCGGACCGGACAGTGTCGGCGGAAGCCGGCGAAGCCGCGGCAATCAGGCTCGCGGCAAACAGACAGCCGATGATGCGCACGTCACCCCCTCCCCTCAAAGATCAATGACTGTCGCGCGGGACTCCGCGGGTCTGCGCGATCCGCTGATACGATTCGGCGCCTTCGAGAATCATGCCGTCGCCCATCTGGCCGACGTAACGGCGCTGGATTTCCTGCCACGGGGTCTGCGAAGCAGGATATTGATAGCCTCCAGCCGCCTCGAGCTCCTGCCGCCGGCGCTGCCATTCCGTCTCATCGACCAGGGCGTCGGCGCGACCGGTGTTGAGGTCGATCCGGACGCGGTCGCCGGTCTTGAGCAGCGCCAGCCCGCCACCCACCGCGGCCTCCGGCGAAGCGTTGAGGATCGACGGGCTGCCGGACGTTCCCGACTGCCGGCCGTCGCCGACGCAGGGGAGGCTGTGCACGCCCTGCTCGATTAAATAGGCAGGCGGGCGCATGTTCACGACCTCGGCGGTGCCGGGGTAGCCGATCGGACCGGCGCCGCGAATGACTAGAATGGTCTCGGGCGTGATGCCCGTCACCGGGTCGTCGATCCTCTTGTGATACTCTTCGGGCCCGTCGAACACGACGACCGGTCCTTCGAAAGCTTCGGGGTCGTCGGGATTCGACAGATAGCGCTTGCGGAACTCGTCGGAGACGACGGAGCGCTTCATGACCGCGGAATCGAACAGGTTGCCGCGAAGCACGGTGTAGCCGGCCGATGCCATCAGCGGACGGTCGAATGGACGGATCACGTCTTCGTTCTTGATCTCGGCGCCGCGGCAATTCTCGCCGACGGTCTTGCCGTTGGCGGTCAGCGCATCCTCGAAAATGAGGTCGTGCGCCATCAACTGATTGACGACCGCTGGAACTCCACCGGCGCGGTAATAATCCTCGCCGAGATATTCGCCGGCCGGCTGCAGGTTCACGAGCAGCGGGACGTCGAGCCCATATTCCTGCCAGTCGTCGATGCTGAGCTCAACGCCAAGGTGGCGCGCGACCGCTTGCAGGTGAATCGGCGCGTTGGTCGAGCCGCCGATCGCGGAGTTCACGCGAATGGCGTTGATGAAGCTCTCGCGCGTCATGATGTCGGACGGCTTGCGGTCGGCCTTCACCATTTCGACGATCTGCAGGCCGGTGCGATAGGCGCATTCCTGCCGGTCGCGGTGCGGCGCCGGGATCGCCGCCGATCCAGGCAGCGACATTCCGAGCGCCTCGGTCAGCGAGTTCATGGTCGTCGCGGTGCCCATCGTATTGCAGAAGCCGGTCGAGGGCGCCGAGGTCGCGACCAGCTCGATGAAGCCCTTCGCGTCGATTTTGCCCGTCGCGAGCAGCTCACGGGCCTTCCACACGATGGTGCCGGAGCCGGTGCGCTCGCCCTCGAACCAGCCGTTGAGCATCGGCCCGACCGAAAGCGCGATCGCAGGAATGTTCACCGTCGCCGCGCCCATCAGGCAGCCGGGCACTGTCTTGTCGCAGCCGATAGTGAGCACGACGCCGTCGAGCGGATAACCGTAAAGGATCTCGACGAGGCTGAGGTACGTGAGGTTGCGGTCGAGACCTGGCGCGGGACGCTTGCCGGTTTCCTGGATTGAGTGGATCGAAAACTCGAACGGGATTCCGCCGGCGGCGTAAATCCCGTGCTTCACATGCTGCGCGAGGACGAGATGATGCCGATTGCACGGCATCAAATCGCTTCCGGTCTGGGCGATGCCGATGATCGGTTTGCCCGACTGAAGCTCCTCCAGCGAAATTCCGTAATTCGTGTAACGCTCGAGGTAGAGCGCGGTCATGTCGACATTATCGGGATTGTCGAACCACGCCCTCGAACGCAGCCTGGGCTTAGGCGTATCGGTCATTGGCCGCGTTCCGGGGCCGATGCGGCGACGCCGCCGACGGACAGCCGGTAGATCATTCGGTGATGGTACGGCTTCCCAGGGTCCACGCGCGCCGATCCGAACGCCGGCTGGTTTGGAGTGTCCGGGAAGACTTGCGGCTCGAGCGCAATCCCGTCGCCCATGCGATAGACGTGCCTCTGCTTGCCGATCAGCGTGCCGTCGAGGAAGTTGCCGGTATAGACTTGGATCCCCGGCTGGTCGGTCAGCACTTCCAGCACCCGGCCCGAGCGTGGGTCTTCCAATCGCGCGGCCAGTTTGGGCTCCGCCGTCTTGCCGGCATCGAGCACGAAATTGTGGTCGATCCCCCGGCCGATCACGATCTGCGGGTCGCGGCCGTCTCGCACGACCTCGTCGAGAATTCGCCCCGCCGTTAAGTCGAACGGCGTGCCCGCGACGGGCCGCAACTCTCCCGTTGGGATGAGCGCCGCGTTCACCGGCGTATAGCGGTGCGCGGGAACGGTCAGGCGATGAGTTAGCGCTCCGCCCGGCGCGCCTTCCCCGGCAAGATTGAACAGAGCGTGGTTGGTCAGGTTGACGATCGTCGGAGCGTCGGTGCTCGCGTCCAAATCGATGGTCAGCGAGCCGTGATCGTCCAGCGTGTAGGTTGCGGTCACCGTCAGGTTACCGGGGTAGCCCTGGTCGCCCGCCGGGCTAACCAGCCTCAGCGCGACGTTGGCGAGATCGCCCTTGTCGCTTACGTCCACGATCTGCCAGTTGCGCTTGTCGAACCCGACCGTTCCGCCGTGCAGCGAGTTGGTCTTGTCGTTGAGCGTCAGCTGGTAGGTCTTGCCGTCCAGGGTGAAGCGGCCGCCGCCGATACGATTGGCGTAGCGGCCGATTGTCTGACCCCAGTAGTTGGGATGCTCGACGTAGCTTCGCGCGTCGTCATAGCCGAGCGTCACATCGGCGATGCGCCCGGACCGGTCGGGGCCGTTCAGCGCCTGCAGCGTTGCGCCCAAAGTGATGATGCGCGCGCTGACCCCGTTGGCGCCGGTCAGAACCACCGATTCGACCGGAGTGCCGTCGGGCAAGATTCCGAACGGCTCGCGTCGCGCGGTCGCGGCATTCGCCGATGCTGCGATCGATCCAGCAGAAACCATCGCGACTATTCCCCTTCTGAATCCCGTCATCATTTCCCCCTAACCTAAAGGACCCGCACCGCCAGCGGTTCCGCGCTCGACCTGATGAGCCGATTGCGAAGCGGCAGCGTGAACGGACTCGCCTCGATTTCGAACTCGTCTCCGGCTTGCGTCGTGAACCCATCGCTGAACGACAGCGTCGCGGTCCCGAAGAAATGGACGTGAATGTCGCCCGGGCGGCGGAACTGCGCATATTTGAATTGGTGCCACTCGAGATTGGCGAGGCTGTGGCACATGTTCGCCTCTCCCGAGAGGAAAGGCTTCTCCCAGGCGACGGCACCGTCGCGCCGGATCCGGCTGACGCCTTCGACATGCTCGGGAGGCGGACCGACGAGCAGCTCCGGGCCGAGCGCCGCCTGGCGAAGCTTCGAATGGGCGAGCAACAGATAATTCTGACTCTCGGTGACGTGATCACTGAACTCGTTGGCGAGGCAAAGCCCGAGGCGGTACGGCGCACCGTCGGGACCGATCAGATAGATGCCGGCGAGCTCCGGCTCCTCGCCGCCGTCCGCTGCAAAGTCTGGCGCAGCCAGTGGCTGGCCGGGCGCGACCAGCAGCGATCCGTCGCCCTTGTAGAACCATTCGGGCTGACAGCCGGTCTCTCCTTCCGCAGGCTTTGCCGCGGTCGACGCCCTCGAAGAACATGCGCATCGAATCCGTCTGCTTCTCCGCCGCCGCCGCGCGATGCATTCGGTCGCGCGCGTCGGCCGACCCGAGATGCGTCAGGCCGGTGCCGGACATGATAAGATGCGCCGGGTCCTCGTGGTCGATCGGCGCGATGATCCGACCCGCCGCGAGCTCCGCCGCGGGATCGACTTCCTGCCCCAGCCCGAGCCGCGAAACCGTGTCGGCGAGACTGCTGCCGGACACAATGCCTTGCAGCGCGAGCTCGCGCGTGGATTCAACGCCGTTCACGAACCGCGCTGACTCGCCGTCGTTCGCGATGACGGAGCGCTTTCCATCGGCGGCGCGATGCTGCAACAGTCTGAGTGTCATCGCGCAGCCGCCGCGTTCGACCGTATTGGAGATTCGCCGCTCATTGTTCTGATCAATACTCAGACTTATAGATGACGCCAAGATTTTCCGGAGGGGGTGCGTGAAAGCTGACGATCCTGATCGGGCGCCGCGCCACGGCACAGGGCGGCGCCTGCATGGCGCGATCGCGCGCAAGCTGGGTGGCGATATCCTGTCGGGCGATTATCCCACAGGCGCGACGCTGCCGACGGAAGCCATGGCCACGGAAACGCTCGGCGTGTCGCGCGCCGCCTATCGCGAGGCAGTGCAGGTGCTGATCGCGAAGGGGCTGGTGGAAAGCCGGCCGAAGGCGGGAACCCGGATACTGCCACGCGATCGCTGGAACCTGCTCGACCCCGACGTGCTTGCCTGGGCATTTGCGCGTGAGCCGGACCAGCGGCTGATCGAAAGCCTGTTCGAGCTGCGCGGCATCATCGAGCCGGCGGCTGCTGCCCTTGCCGCCGAGCGCAGGTCGCGCGAGGATCTTCAAGCGATGAAGTCGGGCCTCGCACTGATGCGCCGGCACACGCTGGCGACCGAGGAGGGCCGGCAGGGCGATCGGCAATTCCACTCCGCCCTTCTGCATGCGACCGGCAATGACGCGCTGATTGCGCTGAGCGCCGGAATCGCCGCGGCAGTCGCCTGGACGACCGTTTACAAACAGCGCGGCCGCGAGCTGCCGCGCGATCCGCTGCCGTTCCACGTCAGTGTGTATGACGCAATCGCGGATAGGGATCGCCGAGCGGGCGACGCAGGCGATGCAGGTGCTTGTCACCGCCGCGCTCGAGGACATCGGATTGTCCCCCGCGGCGTAATGCGAAACAACGCTTGCGCGTGAAAGATTAGTCAGACTATCCAACTGTGCCCGACGGCGCTCAGGGGAGAATAGAAATGGCATCAGCACCAGGAGCGGCAGCGCATCAGACCTCGACGCGTTACGGGCCAGCGCTGGCGCTGCTCACTACGCTGTTCTTCATGTGGGGCTTCATCAGCGTCATCAACGGCACGCTGCTGCCGCACCTGCGCAGTGTGTTCGAGCTAAGCTACTTCCAAACCGGCCTGATCGAATCCGTGTGGTTCATCGGCTACCTGCTCGCTTCCATTCCCGCCGCCAAGCTGATCGAGCGCGTCGGCTATCAGCGCGCGCTGACCACCGGCTTGCTGGTGATGACCACCGGCTCACTGGGGATGATCCTTGCCGCTTATCTGATCTCGTACCCAGTGACGGTTGCGTCCCTGTTCGTCGTCTCCTGCGGGATCGCGCTGCTCCAGGTCGCGGCCAATCCCTACGTCGCGGTGATTGGACCGCCGGAGACTTCCGAACAGCGACTTACGCTGGTGCAGGCCTTCAATACCACCGGCGACGTCCTCGCAGTCGTCTTCGGCAAGTATCTCATCCTCGGGCGTACCACTGCGGGTACCGCGGCGCAGGGCACCCAGCTCACTCACGCGCAGCGCATGGCCGACGCGCAGGCGACCGAGTTGCCGTACCTGATCGTTGCGATCGTGCTGGGCATTCTCGCGTTCCTGATCGCGCGCGCCAAGCTGCCTGCATTAGGCGCCGGAACCGCACGCGTGGTGGCGGAGGCGCGGCGTACGCTCTCGCTCTTCAACCACCGCAACCTGATCCTCGGCTGCGTCGGCATCGCCCTCTGCGTCCTCGCCGAGATCGGCGTTGGCAGCTACTTCGTAAACTTCGTCTCGCAGCCGAGCGTCGCTAACATCACGCAGGAACATGCCGCGACTTACCTGATCTTCTTCTGGGCCGGGATGATGGTCGGGCGCTTTGCCGCAGCCGCGCTGATGCGCAGAATTGCGCCCGAAAAGGTGCTCGCGCTGTTCGCGACTATCGCCATCCTGGGGTCGCTGACAGCAGTGTTCGTGCCGGGGCCGGCCGCGATGTACGGGCTCATCGCCGTCGGCCTAGGCATCTCGCTGATGTTCCCGACCATCTTCGCCCTTGCGATCCGCGGGCTGGGGCCGCTGACCGAGGAAGGCTCCGGTTTGCTGATCATGTCGATCGCTGGGGGCGCGCTCGCATCGCTGCAGGGGAAGATCGGCGATCTTTACGGTCTGCATTGGGGTTTTCTGGTGACCGCCGGATGCGCACTGTACGTGCTCTTCTACGCGCTGTGGGGTGCAAAGCCGACGCACGCGCTACCGCCCGAACAGCTCGGGGCGCCGGCTTAGCTAGCCCGTCAGTCGCTCGGCGCCGCGACTGTGAAACCATGTTCGTCACCGGCGACCCGAACCCTCAAGTGCAGTGTGCGGTCTTCGCCTTTCTTGAACTTTAGTTTTTCGCTGACGATTTGGCCGACGGCGATCTGACCGGGAGCGATCGTTGTATTCTGGAGGATCGCCTGCTTGAGCGTGGCGATCTGCGCGTCCGCCGTCTTGCGGTCGATCGACGGCTTCGATCTTTGGGATAACGTGTTGGACTGCCGAATGGCTTCTTCGGAGCCGATCGCCGAGCCGCCCGTATAGTTGCTCACATCTGCTTGACCGGCACTGTTCACCTGCATTTGAGGCGCTGCATAGGCTCCCGCGGTGGGAGTGCTGAATGGCACGGCTTCGGGCTTCATTCCCGCCGCCAAGCGCACGTTATTGATCAACTTCTGCAGCGAACTGAGTGCGATCGGCTGCCCTGCGACGCTGCTGATCGAAACGGACCCAGGGCCGAATGGAACAGGAGCAGCCGTGCCGTTCATCGCGGCTATCTTGATGACCAGACGTCCGTCGTTGAGCTGCGGTTCGACAGCCACGCTGACGCTGCTGTGCGGCAGCTTCAATTCGGCAAGCTGAGGCTCTGCCGCAGCTACAGGCGACACCCAAACAACCGCGGTACAAAACGGAAGCACCCACTTCATTCGGTTCACTCCTTGATTTTCAAGCTTGCATTCTTGTGGTCTGGGTCTGCACCGGCGCATCGGCCGCGCGGCAATGGCGGTCGATGAATTGCTGGTGCGACGGCATTTGCTGCGCGGCCTGCGCGATCGCAGTCCGCATTCCCGACAGGACGCGGTCGGCGTCTCGCGGAGCAACGGAGTCGACCATTGGATCGAAGCCCTGCGGGTCGATCCCCTGCCCGATCATCACCGCAACCCAACTGGTGAGCTTGAACAGATCGTACCCGACTTCCGGATAGCGCCCGCTGCTCCGGAACAAGTCGAGCTTGTAGGCAAGCGTGTCCGGGATCGCCATCGTCCGGCAGTAATCCCAAAACGGATGTCCCGACCGCTCGGTCGCATGATAGTGAAGCACGAGGAAATCGCGGACTGACTCCGTCTCCTCGCGCGCCTGGCGGTTATATTCGCCGATCACGGTCGGATCGAATGTGCGGTCGGGGAACAGGCTTGCGAGTTTGGTGATGCCTGTCTGAATCAGGTGAATGCTGGTCGATTCCAGCGGCTCCAGGAACCCCGAAGCGAGCCCCAGGGAAACGCAGTTCTTGCGCCATTGCTCTTCACGCCGGCCAGTGACGAAGCGCAGCGGGCGAGGATCGGCGAGCGGTGGCGCGTCGAGGTTCGCAAGCAGCTCCGTGCGCGCATCTTCGTCGGAAATGAAGCGGCTGCAATAGACGTAGCCGTTGCCGGTGCGGTGCTGGAGCGGAATGCGCCATTGCCAGCCCGCGCTTCGCGCGGTCGAGCGGGTGTACGGCAGCGGGTCAGCAACGCGTTCGGTCGGCACAGCAAGCGCGCGGTCGCACGGCAGATAGGCCGACCAGTCCTCATAGCCGACGCCGAGCGCCTGACCGATCAGCAGGGCCCGAAAGCCGGTGCAGTCGATGAAGAATTCGCCGTCCAGAGTGCGGCCATCCTCAAGGCGGAGACTCTCGATATGCCCGTCATCCGCGCGCACATTGACTTCGGCGATCTTGCCCTCAATCCGTTCGACCCCGTGCGCCTCAGCATAGCCGCGCAGGTACTTCGCATAGAGGCTCGCATCGAAATGGTACGCGTGGCCGAAGGTGTTGAAGACCGGAGGGGAGTCGGCGCCGGCGCGCTGAAACCTGCCTTGTAACGCGGCAACGGTGTTCAGCGAGAACTCGCCGAGCGGAACCGGATAGCCGAATGCGCGGGCGCGGAGCCACTGCTGGTGGAATGGTGTAACTCCGAAGTCGTCGCCGAAACGCCCGAACGGATGAAAGTAGCGGTGGCCCGGGCGCAGCCAATCGACGAATTCGATGCCCAGCTTGAACGTGCCTTTGGTGGCGCGAACGAAATCGTCTTCATCGATGTCCAGCAGCTTGTTGAACAGCTGAATGATTGGAATGGTTGCCTCGCCGACGCCGACGATGCCGATTTCCTCCAATTCAACGAGCGTGATCTTGAGCCGCTCGGGCGGGAGCGCCTTCGACAGCGCCGCCGCCGCCATCCAGCCGGCGGTGCCGCCGCCGGCGATGACAATGTTGCGGATCGGATCGATCATGCAGCTTGCGCCAGGCAGAATCGCTCGATGAAGGCTTCGTGGGTCGGCATCGTCTCTGCCGCCCGGGCCAGTTCACCCCTGCGCTCACGGAACATCCGCCGCAACTCGTCGGTCGGGATATAGTCGACGAACGGGTGATACGACTTTGGAACCAGGCCGTTGCCGAGCAGGATCGCGACCCAGCTCGGTTCCTGATAGCTCTCTTCGGAGTAGAGCGGCACCTTCCCGGTGGCGGCGAACAGCTCGATCTTGTGTTTCAGCGTGTCGGGAACGGCGATCGCCGCGCACTCTTTCCAGAAGTCACTGTCGGAGCGTCCGGTGAGACAATAATGCGCGATCAGGAAATCGCGGATTCGCTCATGCTCGTTGGCGGTGACGCGGTTGTATTCATCGATCGCCGAGGCATCGAACCCGCGGCGTGGGAAATAGTCGATGAGCCGCACCGCCGCGGACTGAATCAGCTGGATGCTCGTGGACTCAAGCGGCTCCATGAAGCCCGCTGCGAGCCCGACCGCGACGCAGTTCTTATTCCACATCTTCTTGCGACGGCCGGCCGTAAATCGCAGAAGTCGCGGTTCGCCGATCGGCTTGCTGTCGAGGTTTTGGAGCAGCGTCTCCGCCGCTTCGTCATCGCTGATGAATGCACTGGAGTAAACGTGACCGTTGCCGACGCGGTGTTGCAGCGGGATTCGCCACTGCCAGCCGGCTTTTTGCGCAGTTGAACGCGTAAATGGCGTCGGCGCAGAAGTGACTTCGCTACCGACCGCGACCGCGCTGTCGCATGGAAGCCAGTGCCGCCAATCATCATGCCCAGTCTCGAGCGCCTGTTCGATGAGCAGTCCACGAAAGCCGGAGCAGTCGACGAAGAGATCGGCCGAAAGTTCGCGTCCATCGGCAAGCGTCACATGATCGATGAATCCACTCTCGGGATCCAGCGATACATCCACGATCTTGCCCTCGAGGCGCTCGACTCCCAAGTCCTCGGCACAGGACCGCAAGAAGCGTCCGTAGAGGCTGGCGTCGAAATGGAACGCGTAGTTGAACGATATCGCCGGGTTCTGCGCGGTTGCCGGCGGAATCGCGAAACGGCCCCTGCGCGCCATCGCGGACGGCATCGAATAATCGTCAATCGGTGAACGGTCGCCGAGCTCGCGCAGCTTCAGCCAATGGTGATGGGGCTGC
Organism: uncultured Alphaproteobacteria bacterium; assembly: GCA_963849435.1. Lineage (GTDB taxonomy): Bacteria > Pseudomonadota > Alphaproteobacteria > Sphingomonadales > Sphingomonadaceae > Sphingomicrobium. The sequence goes on along the minus strand of CAWKHO010000015.1, from coordinate 699,638 downwards.
ATGCCTTGAATCAGAGGTCCGTAATCCCCGAACCCGTGGAAGAAGTGATTGCCCTGCTCGCCCCAGTCGCGAAACTCGATCCCCAGCTTGTACGTCCCGTGCGTCGCCTTGAGGAAATCGCGTTCGTCGATGCCGAGAAATCTATTCAACTGCTGAAGCAGAGGAACAGTCGCTTCGCCGACTCCGACGATGCCGATCTCCTCGGACTCGACGAGCGTGATCCGCCGCAACTCATGCGGAAATGCCCGCGCGAGCGCGGCCGCCGTCATCCAGCCGGCGGTACCGCCGCCGACGATCAGTACGGATTCGATTGCATCCCCACTCACAGGCTCATCCTAACCCAGTGAGACCCTCAACGACAGAAGGAGCGGACCGGGGATCCGCCCCTTCTGCTGCCCAGCGTACTGGCCGACGAGGGGATCACCGGCCGAGCGAGGGCCAGACTAGAACCTCGCGCGAAGCACGGCCGCGAACCTGCGGTCGGTGACCGTCCATTGATAACGCGGATTGTAGGACGTGTTTCCAATCTGCGTGAAATTGTCGAGAATCGTCTTCGCATTGAGCAGGTTCGTGCCCTGCAAGCCGATCTTGAAGTGATGCGTGATGTCATAGAAGATCGAGCCGTCGAGCTGACCATAACTCTCGATCCAGACCGGGCCGCCGGCGTTCGCCGCTGACGCGGTCAGCAGATACTTCGACCGCCAGTTCCAAGCCAAACGGGCGCTGACGCCGTACTTCTCGTACATTGCGGCGAGATTGTAGGCGTATTTGCTCACTCCTTCGACGGGCAGATCGAGCTTGTTGGATGTCACATCGCTATTGTCGAAAATGTTGAGCGGCACGTTCGGAACGTTGCTGTCGACGTAGGTAAAGTTCGCCAGCAGCCCCAACCCGTCGAAGGGTCGCGGCAGGAAGTCGTAGAACTGCTGGTACGCCAGCTCGATGCCCTTCACCGTGGCCTTGTCGGCATTCACGTAGCGGAGAAGATTGAAGTCGGCCGAATCCCCGTTCGCGTTGGTGAAGGTTTCTACGGTGTTTTCCGCGATGATCAGGTTGCGCAGCCGCTTGTAAAATACCGCTGCACTCAATTGCCCCGCGTTGCCGAAATAATATTCAAGCGAAGCGTCGAACTGGTCCGATTTTTGCGACTTGAGATCGGGCGACGCGCCGGTGCCGGTCAGGGTAAACTGCTGCTGCGGCGTTCCGTAGTTCACCGGCAAGCCCTGCTGCGTGAAGTTGAAGCCGAGCGACGCGAACGTGTTCAACTGGTAGAATTGCGGGCGATAGATCGCGCGGGCTGCGGCCAGCCTTAAGAACAGATTGTCCTTGAGGAAGAAGCGCAGGTTCAGGCTCGGCAAAACGTCAGTGTAATGGTTCTTTGGACTGATCGGGTTGTCGTTCACCGTCGCCGAGATTTGAAGAGTCAGCGCCGTCCGCAGAGGAGTCACAGGCCTGGGCCGGATTCGGCACATTGTTGACCGGGTTGTTGGCGTAAGCTGTGCAAACCGCCACTTGTTCGTCGATCGCTAGGATTGGGGAGTTGCCGGGGACCGTCACTGTCAGATTCCCCACCTGAAGTCCCGATCCGCTCGCGTCATTTTCGGTCCTGACGACGCGTAACCCGATATTGCCGTCGAAATGGCCGAGGATGCCATCGTCCATGCCGAACCGCAGCAGGCCATAGCCGGCATAGGTCTTTTCCAGCTGGTCGTTGATACCGCCCGGAGACGTTGTCGGTGGCCGGAGTCTTGTTGAGGTAAGCGTTCGGGCCGAGCGGGGTCCAGCTCCAGGTCATGGAGCGAGCATTCTTCAGGGTCTCAAACGCGTCGATCGGCCCTTGCCCGACGAGGCTCGCCGAAGGGAACCACGTTCCCGGGATTGTCGGATTGTTGCCGCGGAAGAAATTGTTGAAACCAACTTGCGTGGAATCGCCCTGGAACTGCGACCCTGTAATCGGGACCGCGCAGCCGCACCATTCGAGACCGTGAAGCGAGCTCAGCAGACCCCAGTTATAGCCGGTCTCGCGGGTAATCGCTTCCTTGTCGGTATAGCGGGCGCCGAAGCGGAAGGACTTCAAGAACGAATTGTCGAGCCACTTATATTCCGCATCGGCGCGCGTCGCCCATTCGCCGGCATCGTTATGTTGGTAATGGTCCATCGCCGCAGCCCACCAATAGGTGTCCGGGTCGCTGAGATTCTGGCCGGACGGGGCCTGGTAGGTCAAAGTCGGCGAAGTTCCGCCCAGGCCGGTGAACACCGCGGTCGGCAGAACGGATGTCTGGGTATAAACCGTGAAGTCGACGATGTCGGCCTTTGAATAGACGCGCTGCAGATCGGCAGTGAGCGTCCAATGATCGCCGGGCGTCCATCGCACGTTTCCAGAGAAATCTTCGGTGATGAAGCGGTGCGTGCTGATGCGCGTGTCGTTGCTGAAACCGCGGTTTGCCGATGTGCCCGATGTAAGGAAACCGTTGCTGTCGAAAGTGTCGGTCGAGTTGGGATCGATCGGCGAGTTATAGTCCCCGATCAGATATTCCTTATCTTCCGGCGTGGCGCGCGAGTAGATGCCCTCAAACGTCATAAGGAAATTTGGGGCCGGCTGCACCTGGACCGCTCCATTGAAGGTCACGCGCTTCTGCTGCCAGTCGATCCGGCGGATGCCGAACGAGGATGGGGTGATTCCGGTGACCTCGTCGCCGCTGTTCGGCTGGGCCGGAGTCGGATCGGTCATGCGCTCCGCCCACAGACCGGTCTGAATGCTGTCGCTGCGATTGCCGATGTTGTTGATGCTGCCTGAGAGCAGCAAGCCCACGCGCCCGCCGTGGCCGACGTCCCAATTGTTGCTGTAGAGCGCGTTGCCGGACCAGAAACCCTTCTTGCGGAAATCGGCGTAGTTGTAATCCGCCGACGCGGCGATCAGCTGGCCGCTCTGGTCGAACGGCTTGCGAGTCCTCAGATCGACGGTACCGCCAATGCCCCCTTCAACGAGGTCGGCGCTCGGGTTTTTGAAGACGTCGACGCCCGCGAGGAGGTCAGCCGACACGTCCTCAAAGTTCAGTCCGCGGCCATTTCGCGCGGAAAAGACATCGCGACCGTTGAATTCAGAGCGGATCCACGACAATCCGCGAATGAACACGCCGCCGCCCTCGGCCGAAAGGCGCGCCGGATCGCGCGCTTCGTTGGTGCGCTGCAGTGTGATTCCGGGGATGCGCTGGAGCGCTTCCGAGACCGAGCGGTCGGGCAGCGCGCCAATATCCTGCGCAGTGATCGAATTGACCATCTGCTCGGCACTCTTCTTGCGGTCCCGGGCGCTGCGCAGCGAGGCGCGGATGCCGGTGACGATGATCGCGTTCTTGCCGGTCGTGGCTTCCGGCGCAGTCGGGGATTTGCCCACCGATTGCGCCGTCGCCGCGGCCTGCGCCGCCGGTTGCGCGAGCGCCGGTTCGGCGGCGCTCAGCGCCAGCGCAAAAACCGAAACACCGGCCAGAAGCCTGGTCGTCCGGCCGCTCGACCGATCCGCTACGCGCTCAACGTCAGCCATGGAATTCCCCTCTCAGTTCCCCATCGGCGAGACCGCACCGCGGCTCGCCGGGGCGATCGCCCACCGGCGCGGACGCTGAGCGCCCGCTTCGCAAAACAGGTCCATGAGATCAGAGCGCATAGGGACGCTCGTCTTAGACCTCTCCCGAAACGAGCTATGCCACGGGTTCAGCACATTTGAAAGCAGTTTTTAAATGCGAAATATAGTCGGAGCTTCTGACCAGCCGTAGCAGCCCCCCACAGCCGCAACAGCGCGGCCGGACCGGCGAATGCAGTTTTTAAATCCGAAATGTTGTCAGGATCGGCAGACGGCCTTCTTCGCCGCCGCGAGCGCCCTTACGCGGCCGCTGCGCCGACGGGTGCGGCGAACGCTCCGAGGGTCGAGTCCGTCATCTGAATTGAGAAGCCAGGCTGCGAAGGGGGCATGTAATGGCCGCTGCGGATGACTGGCGGAGTGATGAAATGCTCGTGCAGGTGCTCGACATATTCGGCGACGCGGCCGTCGGTCGTGCCCGAGAAACAGAGATAATCGATCATTGCGACGTGCTGGATATATTCCGACAGGCCGACGCCTCCGGCGTGGGGGCAGACCGGCAGATCGTATTTCGCGGCCATCAGCAGCACCGCGAGGACCTCGTTCAGACCGCCGAGCCGGCAATTGTCGAGCTGAACGACGTCGATCGCGCCGCGCATGATGAATTGTTTGAAGAGGATGCGGTTCTGGCACATCTCGCCGCTGGCGACCTGCACCGGAGCGACCGCCTCACGGATCTTGCGGTGACCCTCAATGTCATCGGGGCTGGTCGGCTCCTCGATGAACCACGGTTTGGCGAAGCTCAGCGCCCGCACATAGTCGATCGCCTCGCCGACCTCCCAGACCTGGTTGGCGTCGATCATCAGCGTGCGGTCGGGCCCGATCGCCTCGCGGGCGATTTGCAGCCGGCGGATGTCGGCCTCGAGCGACCGGCCAACCTTCAGCTTTAGATGGTTGAAACCCTGATCGACGGCCGCGCGGCAAAGCTCCTCGAGCTTGGCGTCCGAATAGCCAAGCCATCCAGCGGATGTGGTATAGCAGGGGTAGCCATTCGCCTCGAGCTTGGCGATCCGGCTCGCCTTTCCGGCGGAGCGCGAAGCGAGCAGATCGAGCGCTTCTTCTGGCGTAATGCAGTCGGTTAGGTAGCGAAAATCGATGAGCCGCACGATCTGCTCCGGGCTCATCTCGGCGACCAGGCGCCACACCGGCTTGCCTTCCGCCTTGGCCCACAAATCCCACACCGCGTTGACGACGGCGGCGGTGGCAAGGTGCATCACGCCCTTGTCGGGGCCGATCCAGCGAAGCTGGTGATCGCCGGTCATCCGCCGCCAGAAGCGAGCCGGATCTTCACGGATCCATTCGAGCTCGAGCCCTTCAACGAGCGGCGCGAGCGCTTCGATCGCGGCGCAGCACAGCTCGTTGCCGCGGCCGATGGTGAAGGTCAGTCCGTGGCCGGTGAGCCCGGCGGTGTCGGTCTCGAGAATGCAATAGGCCGCCGAGTAATCGGGCGCAGGGTTCATCGCATCCGATCCGTCGAGGTGACGCGAAGTCGGAAAGCGAATGTCGATCGCCTTGAGCTTGGTGATTCTGGTCACAGGCGCACGCATCTCCGGTCGCTGCAATCACGCACCCTCGGCATTGATTGTTCCCCGCTACGATCCGAAAGGACCGTTCCATCACACCTGCAATGTTCGAGGGTGATTTTAGTTTTCATATGTGAGAAACCTCTTCCGCGCAACATATCCCTTCTGCTAGGACCGCACATACGACATGGGCTTTGAGGGGAGCGCCGAATGGAATTGGTTCATCGCCGCCGGCGCGCGCGCTCCTAGTGTCTCGCCGCTGCTTCGCGCTCGACCTTACCGACGATGCCAAGCTAATCGCTGAGTATGAGCGTTTGCATGGGCCGGGCGCAGTCTGGCCGAAGGTGATCGAGCACCTCCGCGCGACTGGCGTTGAATCAATGGAGATCTGGCGCACCGGCGATCGGCTGTTCATGATCGCCGAAGTTAGCAGCGATTATCCGAGGCCGGTAGCAACGCCGCCGGAGGTGGATCGCTGGGAAGAGCTCATGTGGCGATTTCAGCGCCCGCTGCCGCACGCGGCCGGTGGCGAAAAATGGGTCCCGATGACGCGCATCTTCAGCCTCGACGAGCAATGAACAGCGCTTTGCCCGTGCGCACGCTCGGCGGGACCGCCGTCGGCGTCACCGCTCTCGGCCTCGGCACGGCTCCGCTCGGAAATCTCTATCGTACGATTTCCGATGCCGTCGCGCGCGAAACCCTCGACAGTGCGATCGAGCTCGGGATCCGCTATTTCGACACTGCGCCATATTATGGCTTCGGCCTCAGCGAACGGCGCGTGGGCGAGGCGCTTGGCGGCCACGCCGAAGTCGTGATTTCAACCAAGGCGGGGCGGCTGCTGAAGCCGGCTCCGCACGTCGACACTGCGGGCGAGCGGCACGGATTTCTCTCACCGATGCCGTTCGAACCGGAATTCGATTATTCCCACGACGGCATACTCCGCTCGCATGAGCAGAGCCTGGAGCGGCTCGGGGCCGCGCGCATCGACATTCTTCTCATCCACGACATCGGACGGCGCACTCATGGCGCGGCGCACGCTGACAAGCTCGCGCAATTGGTCGATGGCGGCGGGCTCAAGGCGTTGCGGCGGCTGCGCGACGACGGCACGGTCTCGGCCATCGGTATGGGAGTGAACGAGATCGAAATTTGCCTCGACCTGATGGATCGCGCGGAGCTCGACGTTCTGCTGCTCGCCGGACGCTATACTTTGCTGGAGCAGGGCGCGATCGACGAACTCCTCCCCCGCTGCATGAAAGACGGCGTTTCAGTCGTAATCGGCGGACCATTCAATTCCGGAATTCTGGCGAGCGGCGTCTCTACTCCTGGAACGCCGCGCTATAATTACAGTCCCGCCCCAGCGGCGATCCGCGAACGCGCCAGCCGCCTCGAGGCGGTTTGCACATCTTACGGCGTGCCGCTTGTCGCCGCGGCGCTGCAGTTTCCGCACGCGCATCCCGCCGTAAGCTCGGTGATACCCGGTTTCGCGAGCGCCGACGAAGTGCGCTCCGGGGTCGCGCACTTCCAGACGCACATTCCAGCTGAACTGTGGGCTGACTTGCAAGCTCAAGACTTGATCGATTCACGCGCGCCCGTGCCCGGTGTGCAGGTCGAGGCGCCCGCGCAATGAGCGGACGGCTTGCCGGCAAGACAGCACTGATCACCGGCGCGGGTCAGGGCATTGGTCGAGCGGCGGCAGTCGCGTTCACGGCCGAAGGGGCAACCGTCTGGGCCACCGATCGCGACGGCGAATCTGTTGCGGCGGTTGAGGGCTGCATCGCGCGCGAGCTGGACGTGCTCGACGCCGAACGCATTGCCGAAGTGATGCGCGAGGCGGGGACACTCGATGTGCTCTTCAACTGCGCCGGCCATGTCGCGGGAGGAACGGTCCTCGACTGCACCGAGGCGGACTGGAGCTTCTCGTTCGAGCTCAACGTAACCGCCATGTACCGGACGATCCGCCTCGCACTCCCCGCAATGATCGAGGCCGGCAAGGGATCGATCATCAACATGGCGTCGGTCGCAAGCTCAATCATCGGCGTTCCCAACCGCTTCGCTTATGCCGCGTCCAAAGCCGCCGTGATCGGCCTGACGAAATCGATCGCGCGGGACTTCGCCGCGAGCGGCGTGCGCTGCAACGCGATTTGCCCAGGCACCGTGGATACGCCTTCGCTCAGGCAGCGCCTTAGCGAAACCGGCGATTTCGAAACCGCGTGGGAAGCGTTCAACGCACGGCAGCCGATGGGTCGACTTGGGCGATCGGAAGAAATCGCGGCTCTCGCAGTCTATTTGGCGTCGGACGAATCCGCCTTCACCACCGGACAATGCCACGTGATCGACGGCGGTTGGACGGCCTAGATCCGGCTGTCGCTCTCGACCAGCTGCGCGGAAATCCGCTCCGCCGCCTGCCGCACGATCTCGGCAGTTTCGTTCGGCGACATGGCTTGCTGCAATTTCTTCAAATAGGGGACGGTGAGCGCGGCGGAGGCCAGTCCCCCACGCATCACCGGCGCCGAGATGTCGGTGACCCCCACGACGAATTTGCTCGGCGTCATCGTGAATTTGCGCTGGCGGATCGAGTCCGCCTGGGCGCGGAACGCGTCGAGCTCGTGGGTGGTGAGGGGGGGGGTGAACAACGCCTCCCACCGCCGCCTCACGTCCTCCGGTTGAAAGGCGTAGAGGACCGAGCCGGAGGCTGACTTGGTCAATGGGCGGCGGTAACCAATTCGCACCGAAAAGCCGAGGAGTTCGGCAAACTCGATCCGGGCGATCACCACGATATCGCCGAGGGTGTGCACCGCCAGATGGCAGGCTTGCCCGACCGATTCCGCTAGCTGGCGCATCACTGGAAGCGACACTTCGAGGAGTGTCGCTGTCCGCGGCTGCTGCATCCCGAGCGAAAACAGCCGGTCGGTGAGGCGGTAACCCTCGCCTCCGGACTCCTGTTCGATGTAACCGCGATGTTCCAGGACCTGCACCATTCGGAACAGCTCGCCATGCGAACGCCCAAGCTGATTGACGATCGCGGTCAGTGTCATCGGCTCGGTTTGGGCGGCGAGCAGCTCGAGCACATCGAGGCCCTTCTCAAGCGCGGGGGCGCGATAGCGCGATTCGTTTTCCGCCACTTGGCCACACTCCCGGTTCACCGCGCGCTTCTTTGCATCACTGCGGTTGAGGAGCACAATAGAGCGGCCGCGCGCATGGTCCATCTTTCGCTAATGAAGTAGCTTTTCATACGGAATGGCTGCGGTTAAGCGGGTCAGTGTGGGGAGAAGGCGTTGGAGATCATAACGACCTGCAAAGCGCTTCCCGCAGGGGTGCCGGAGTGAGCGACCCGGGCGCGCCGGCACGGCGACTGACGCTTCCGATCGTCCTCATCGTCAGCCTGTTCTTCCTGTGGGGGATGGCAAACAACCTCAACGACCCGCTGATCAAGCATTTCAAGAAGCTGTTCACGCTCAGCGATTTCGGGTCGGGCCTGGTCCAGTCGGCATTCTATCTCGGCTATTTCCTGTTCGCGATCCCCGCCGCGCTGTTCATGCAGCGCTTCAGCTACAAGGCTGCGGTCATTCTTGGTCTCGTCCTTTATGGCGCCGGCGCGCTGCTCTTCTATCCCGCCGGTGAGATGCAAAGTTACGGCTTCTTCCTTGCGGCACTCTTCGTCATCGCCAGCGGGCTCGCATTCCTCGAAACCTCAGCCAACCCAATGGTCGCAACTTTGGGGTCCCCGGAAGACTCTGAACGCCGCCTCAATTTTGCGCAGTCTTTCAACCCCCTCGGATCGATCGCCGGCGTGTTCATCGGCCGCACATTCATCCTCTCGGGAATCGAATATTCGCCGCAGCAATTGCAGGCGATGAATCCGCAAGCGATCGCGGCGTGGCACGGGCGCGAAGCGGCAGCCGCCGAGACGCCGTACATCGTCGTCGGCATCGGGGTTCTGGTCTGGGCAGTCTTGATCGCGCTCACGCGGTTTCCAACCTCGGCGAGCACGCATGCCGAAGGAATCGGCAATATCGGCCGCTTCGGCGAGTTGCTTAGGCGCGGGCGCTATATGTTCGGGGTGTTTGCGCAGTTCTGCTATGTCGGCGCTCAGGTCGGCATCTGGAGCTACACCATTCGCTACGTCCAGCAGGAGCTGCCGGGCACGTCCGAAAAGACAGCGGCGGACCTCATCATCGTCGCGCTCGCGCTGTTTGCCGCGGGGCGGTTCACCGGGACGGCGCTGATGCGCTTTGTCGCGCCTCTGCGGCTGCTGGCGATTTTCGGCTTGATCAACATCGCCCTTTGCGCCGTCGCGGCAGTCGCCGGCAGTGCGATCGGCTTGGGGGCGCTCACGCTGTCGAGCTTCTTCATGTCGATCATGTTCCCAACGATTTTCGCTGCCTCGATCCGCGGCCTTGGCGATCTCACCAAGCTCGGCGCATCGCTGATCGTCATGGCGATCATCGGCGGAGCGGTGTTCACCGCCGTCATGGGGCTCGTCTCGGATGCAACCGGGCACATTCGTTTCGCAATGTTCGTGCCTTTGACCTGCTTCGTCGCAGTCGCCGCTTTCGCGATGGTGATGCGGCGCGGACGGGAAGCGGAAACAGCGCTCACGTGATCGATACGCACGTTCATATGTGGAGGCTCGGCCAGCAACGGCTGCACGTGGCCGACGCCTGATCTCGCGCCGATCTACCGCGACGTCACGCTGGAGGAGTCTGAGGGCGGTGACGAGCGCGGCGGGGTTCGACCGGGTCGTCCTCGTCCACAGTCAGGAGGCCGATGCCGACACGGCCTGGGTCCTGTCGATGGCCGGCGATCCGCTGATCGCGGCTGTGGTCGGGTGGGTCGACTTCTTCCGGCCCGACGTCGCCGACGCCATCGGCGCGCTCGCCAGGAATCCACTTCTGCGCGGGCTTAGGCCGATGGTCCAGGACCGCGAGGCCGATTGGTACGATCCGCCGGAGCTCGATCCCGCTTTCGCCGCAATGACGGCGCTCGGGCTCGTGATGGACGCTCTAGTGCGGCCGCGGCACCTTCCGTCGTTGCTGCGCCTCGCCCTCCGCCACCCGGACCTTGCAATCATGATCGATCACGGGGCCAAGCCCGCGCCCGAGGATGTCCCCTTCTGGTCCGAGCAGATGGACATGCTGGCGCGGCTGCCCAACGTGACTTGCAAATTCTCGGGCCTTCTCACCGAGCTTCCGCGCACTGCGCCGGCCGACGCGCTGGCTGCGATTTTTGACCGGCTCTGGAATGCGTTCGGCGCGGAACGGCTGGCCTGGGGCAGCGACTGGCCGGTGCTCGAGCTTGCAGGCGATTATGCCGGCTGGGCGGACCAGTGCCGCAGACTGGTTCCGGCGGCCCATCACGAGGCGGTGTTCGAAACGAACGCCTGCCGCATTTACGGGATTCCACAATGAAGCTCGCACGCTACGGACCCGCGGGCCAGGAGCGACCGGCCCTGGTCGACCGCGATGGCCGGCTGCGCGACCTCTCCGGTCATGTCGAGGATATCTGCGGCGCCACGATCACGCCGGACAGTCTGGCGGAGCTGGCCACGCTGGAGCCCGCCTCATTGCCTCTCGTTGAGGGCGAGCCACGCCTCGGGCCATGCGTCGGCTCGGTCGGCAAGTTCCTCTGCATCGGTCTCAACTATTCCGATCATGCGGCGGAGACCGGTGCCATCGTTCCGCCCGAGCCCGTGCTGTTCATGAAGGCGACGAGTGCGATCATCGGACCCAATGACGACGTGAGATTACCGCGCGGATCGGCCAAGACCGACTGGGAGGTCGAGCTCGGGGTGGTGATCGGATCGACCGCCAAATATGTGAGCGAAAACGAAGCCGCGCGGCACATCGCCGGCTATTGCGTCGTGAACGACGTCTCCGAACGCGAATTCCAGCTCGAACGGCATGGCACCTGGGACAAGGGCAAGGGCTGCGACACGTTCGGACCGATCGGTCCATGGTTGGTCACCGCCGACGAAGTTGGCGATCCCGGCGATCTCGCGATGTGGCTCGAAGTGAATGGGCACCGCTATCAGGACGGCTCGACTGCGACGATGGTCTATAAACCGGCATTCCTCGTCAGCTACGTCAGCCGCTTCATGACGCTTTGCCCGGGCGACGTGATTTCGACAGGCACCCCGCCGGGCGTCGGAATGGGCCAGAAGCCGCCCGTCTATCTCAACTCCGGCGACGTCATGCGGCTGGGAATCGAAAAGCTCGGGGAGCAGCGGCAGGCCGTCGTCGCCGACGAATAGCGTTCAGCCTGAATTGCGCAGCGCGGTCGCGATCGCGTTGATGGTGAGGTGAATTCCGTCGGTGACCTTGGGTCCGGTTTCGCCGCCACGGAAGCGCCTGAGCAATTCGATCTGCAGGTGATTGAGCGGTTCGATATACGGCAGGCGCAGACGGATCGAATTCTCCAGCTTGCGATTGTTTTCCAGGAGGCGGCTCTCGCCGGTGATCTCCAGCAGTCGATCATGCGTGCGCTGCCACTCGTCGCGGATCCGGCCGAAGAGCTTGCCCGCTGCGGCCTGGTCCTCGACCAACTCGCTGTAACGCGCGGCGATGGACATGTCGGATTTGGCCAGGACCATGGCCATGTTGTCGAGTGTCGTTCGGAAGAACGGCCAGCTAGCGACCATCTCGCGCAATAGTCCGATGTCCTCGTGGCCCGCGAGTGTGGTCCCAACACCGTACCAGCCGGGAAGCATCACCCGCGCCTGCGACCAGCTGAACACCCACGGGATGGCGCGCAGGTCCTCGATCCGGTCGGACTTCGTGCGGCTGGCCGGCCGCGAGCCGATCTTCAGAGTCGCGATCTCCGAAACCGGGGTCATCTGACGGAAGAACGCCGGGAATTCAGGAGAATCGTAGACGAGCGCGCGATAGGCGCGGAATGCATCCTCGGAGAGCCGATCCATCTCGGCCGCGAACCGTCCCGCTTGCGGGCTCGACAGATCGTCGCGCTCAAGCGATGCAAGCACGGTCGCGGCCACCGTCGCTTCGAGGTTCGCGGCGGCGACGTCGGGGTCCGAGAACTTGGCTGCTATCACTTCGCCCTGTTCGGTCAGTCGGATTCGTCCGCGAACCGTCTGCCGCGGCTGGGCGCGAATGGCAGCGAAGCTCGATCCTCCGCCGCGCCCGACGGCGCCGCCGCGGCCATGGAACAGCTGGATCGGCGTGCCCGCTCTGTCGAACACGTCGGCCAGCGCCTCACTGGCCTTATTGAGGCTCCAGACGGACGTCAGATAACCGCCATCCTTGTTCGAATCCGAATAGCCGATCATCACCTCGGCGTGCTCCCATGCGCGGACCGCCGCGGCGATCTCGGGCAGGGACAGCAACTCGCTCATGACCGCCGGCGCGCGCTCGAGATCGGCGATGGTTTCGAACAGTGGAACGGCCATGATTGCCGCGGCGGGCGGATTGCCTGGCCGCCATAGCCCAGCTTCCTTGAGCAGCACGTAAACTTCAAGAAGGTCCGAGACCTGCGCGGCCTTCGAGATCACATAATATTGAATGCAGTCGGGGCCATAGCGGGCGTGCGCTTCGGCCGCCGCGGCGATGATCGCGAGCTCCGACTTCGTCTCGTCGGAATAAGCCGCATAGGGAATCGACAGCGGCCGTCCCGAAGCAAGCTCGCGCCGCAGCAAGTCGACGCGCTGCTGCTCGTCGAGCGCGAGATAATCCGTCTCCGCGCCGGCAATCGCGAGCAGCTCGGCGATGACGCGCTCGTGCACGTCGGCGTTCTGCCTCAGGTCGAGCGTCGCAAGGTGAAAGCCGAACGTTTCGACGCCGCGGATCAGGCGCTTCACCGGAGCGTGCGCCGACAGCAGCCCGCTTCCATTCTTGCCGAGCGCGTTCGCGACGATCTCGAGGTCCCGCGCGAATGATTCCGGATCCTGGTAGGTGCGGCGCTGGGAGGCTCGACGGACGCGGCGGCGCGCGTCCAGTGATCGCCTCGAAGCTTGCCGCGAGCCGCGCATAGATGCCACTGATCGCCTGGCGGTAGGGTTCGTCGGCGCGGGCTGGCGACGGGTCGTGAGCGCGACGCGGCAAGCTCGAGCAACTCGGGCGCAGCCTCGGCCAGCTCGGACGAGATCGAGAGCTCGGCGCCGAGGCCGTGAACCTCGTCGAGATAGTGGAGGAGGATCGCTTCCGCGGAACGGCCGAGAGCGAGGCGCAGCGTCTCCGCGGTGACGTTGGGATTACCGTCGCGATCGCCGCCGACCCAGCTGCCGATGCGCAGGAAGCTCGGCACACGGCGGCCGAGCAGACGCTCCCATCCGCTGTACAGCAGCGGCAGGACCGGAACGAAGATGTCGCGCAGGTAGGACAGCGCGATCTCGATCTCGTCGGCGACGAACAGCCGCTCGCGGCGAAGCGGCCGCGTCAGCCACAGCAGTGCGATCTGGCGGGCGATCGCCTCCTCCACCGGTTCGCCGTCGGGCGTTTCGCTGCGGCCCGCGTCGCGCATCCGCATCAGATCGGCGACGCGGTTCTTGTGATCGATCATGCTCTTGCGCCGCACCTCGGTCGGGTGGGCGGTAAGCACCGGCATGATCAGCGCATGGTCGAGCAGGTCCGCGACCTTGTCCGCGCCGATGCCCTCGCCGGCCAGAATGTCGACGGCCTCGGCGAGATTGTCGCCGAGCTCGGTCGCTCCGCCCTGCCGGTCTTCGGCGAGATTGGCGAGCATCGAGAAAAGCATGAAGCCGCGGACGAAATCGAGCGCCTCGTCCTGGGTCAACGCGCCGAGCCCGGGATCGACGGCCTCGTCGGTGATCACTCCGCGATAGCGGTCGACGGACGTTGACCGGATATATTCGATCCGGCGGAACAAAGTGTCGCCGCCGAAGCGGCGAATGACGTCACCGAGAATCCGGCCGAGGAAACGGATGTCGGGGTTCTGCTCGACCGCAGCGCGAGCGGTCCGGCGGCTTGAGCCGGCTTCACCTCAGGTTCGACGAGCGACTGCGTCACGGCGCGCGATTACTCCCTTGTCCTAGAAATGAAAATGGTGGGCCGGCATTACCACGCCGGCCCGCCTGCCCTTGCCCGTAAGAGTGCGCCAGAAGTTGTAGGCGCGCTCCCCGTGCTCGTTGATGTCGAGGCCTTCGCGTTCGGCCTCGACGGTCGGACGCAGCCCGATTGTCTTGTCGATGACGTAGAACAGGACCAGCGATACGCCGCCCGACCACACCAGAGTCACGCCGATCGCCCACAATTGGGAGATGATCTGCGCACCAAGGTCGAACTTGCCCGCGACTGCCGGAGCGACGGTGTAGTCGATCCAGCCCTGCCCGCCCCATGCGGGATTGGCGACGAACGCAGTGCCCAGAGCGCCGACGATTCCGCCGATGCAGTGCACTCCGAACACGTCGAGCGTATCGTCGTAGCCGAGTGCGTTCTTCACCTTCGTCACGAAGAAGAAGCAGAAGCACGATGCGATGGCGCCAAGGACGATCGAGGTCACCGGAGCGGCGAAGCCCGACGCCGGAGTGATCGCCACGAGGCCGACGACTGCGCCGGTCGCCGCACCCAGGAGCGAAGGCTTCTTGTGGATGATCTGCTCGAGCAGCGCCCAGGCGAGCGCAGCCGCAGCCGTCGCGACATAGGTGTTGATGAAAGCAACCGCGGTGACGCCATTCGCTTCCAGGTTGGACCCGGCGTTGAAGCCGAACCAGCCGACCCACAGCAGGCAGGCGCCGATGTAGGTCATCGGCAGCGAGTGCGGCGCGATCAGTTCAGACTTGTAGCCGATACGCTTGCCGAGAACGAGGCAGCCCATCAGGCCGGCAATGCCGGAGTTGATGTGGACGACCGTGCCGCCCGCGAAGTCGAGCGCACCCTTGCCGAACAGGAAGCCGTGATCGTTCGGATTGGCCGGCAGGAAGTCGGGGCCGGCCCAGTACCAGACCATGTGCGCGATCGGATAATAAACGATCGTCGACCAGAGCACGATGAACAGCATCAGCGGCCAAAACTTCACCCGCTCCGCGAAACCGCCGACGATCAGCGCCGGAGTGATGCAGGCGAAGGTCATCTGGAAGATGACGTAGACGTATTCCGGAATGTAGACGTGGTTGGAGAAGGTCGCCGCGAGCGTGGTCGCGTCGACGCCCTTCAGGAACATTTTGCTGAGCCCGCCGACATATTCGTTGCCGCCGGTGAAGGCCATCGAATAGCCCCAGCCAACCCACATCAGAGTGGTGATGCAGACGATCGCAAGGACCTGCATCAGGACGGACAGCATGTTCTTGGCGCGCACGAGGCCGCCGTAGAACAAGGCCAGCGCGGGCACGGACATCATCAGCACCAGCGCGGAGCTGGTGAGCATCCACGCAGTGTCGCCTTTGTTGACCATGTCCGCGGTCGCAGTGAACGGCGCCGCCGCGGCTGGGCGCCTGGGCGAGCGCCGGAGCGGCTGCGACGAGCGCAGCCAGTCCGGCAACCGCCGCAACTTTCGAGATTCGACAAAGCATCAGCTGCACCCCCTCAAAGAGCGTCATTGTTCTGCTCGCCAGTGCGGATTCGCACGGCGCGCTCGACATCGATGACGAAGATCTTGCCGTCGCCGATCGCGCCGGTGTTGGCGGCCTGCTCGATCGTCTCGACGACACGGTCGGCGTAATCGGCGGTGACGACCACCTCGACCCGGATTTTGGGCACGAGGTTCGTTTCATATTCGGCACCGCGATAGATTTCCGTGTGGCCCTTTTGCCGGCCGTAGCCGCGCGCTTCCGAGACGGTGAGGCCCTGGACGTCGATGGTTCCAAGCGCCTCCCGCACCTCGTCGAGCTTGTGCGGCTTGATGATTGCAAGCACGAGTTTCATTCAGAAGCTCCCCATTTTCAGAATGACACGCCGAGCGACGCCACGACTCCGGCACCGGCGATGTTGCGGCCCCTCGGACTGTAGAGAGACTTGTTGGTGTCGACGTATTGGAGGCCGGCGACGAGATTTTTGACGGTGACCGTCGCGCCCAGGCCCCAGTCGGAATATTCCTTGCCGATGGTCAGGTAGCTCGGTCCGAAGCTGTGACCGAAGTGGCCGGTCAGGCCGACCGGAGTCTTCGGGATGGAATAGGCAAGGTCGCCCGCAAGGTAGAGATTGTCTTCCTTGCCATTGCCGATGCTGAGCGCTCTTTGCTTCGGCGCATAGGCGATCGTTCCCGTCGCCGAGACGGGCCCGAATGCCTGCGTGACCTTTAGATAGGGTTCGGCAAAGTCGGTCGGAACGCCGCAGCAGCCGCCCGGATAGTAATAATAGAGGACGCCGCCATCGATCGTCGTCGACTTGAACGTCTTCTTATAGCCGAGGATCAGGTCGTTCTCGGCGTCGCTGCCGGACGCGACATAGTCGTCAATCGACGAGCCCCACCAGGTCGCATAAAATCCCGACGAATGGCTGAGGGTGAAAGTGCCCTGGACCGCAAAGCGCTTGTCGGTCTGTGAAATGCCGCGGAAGCGGTAGTCGGAAACGAGGGTCGCGCCGCCACCAACGCTAAATCCGGAGCCGAGGTCGACCGCGGCAGCGGGAGCCGCGGCAACGAACGTCAGCAATGGGGCAGTGCGTAACAACAATCTTGAAAAACGAGTCATCGAGGATCCTCCGAGATTTGGGCGGCGTCCTCTCCCCCACCAGCACCCCGTGTCCGATCGGCTTAAAGCCGTAACGAAATGGACACATTCTTGCTGCGGTGCACAATGCGAAATGTTAACGCTGCCTTTGGGGCGCGTCCGAATGACTGGTGAATTATTGGAAATTGGGATCCCGTCAGGGATCAGCGAGCGGCGAATCCGCGCTCCAGATCGGCGATCAGATCGTCGCAGTCTTCGAGTCCGACCGAGAGCCGCAGAAGGTCCGGCGCAATGCCGGCTTCCCTCTGTATTTCAGGCGGCATGCCACGGTGGGTCATGGTCGCGGGCGTGCAGATCAGAGTGGAAAACCCGCCCAGCGAAGAGGCCAAAGTGATGATGTCCAGAGCGCCGACGAACCGGTCCGCCGCAGCCTTCCCGCCACCTAATTGGAAGCTCAGAACGAATCCTGATCCAGATTGCTGCGCCGCAGCAATTTCATGGCCGCTGGAGGTCTTGACGCCGGGGTAATGCACCGCCTGCACCTCGGTCCGACCGCTCAGCCACGCGGCGATTCGCGTTGCGCTGGCTTCCTGACGATCCACCCTCAGCGGGAGGGTTCGGAGGCCACGGACAATCTGCGAAGCGTCGAATGCCGAACCGTTGAGCCCGGCCGCATTGGACCACCATTCCAACTCCTCCACGAGCGCCGGGTCCTTCGCGAGAAGCGCGCCGCCGAACAGGTCCGCGTGGCCGTTAAGGACCTTGGTCGTCGAGTGGAGGACGAGATCGCATCCGAGATCGAGCGGCCGCTGCCGACACGGCGAAAGTAAGGTGTTGTCGGCGAGCACCAAAGCGCCGCGCTCTTTCGCGGCGGCGGCGCGCTTGCGGATGTCGGTGATCCTGAGCAGGGGATTGCTGGGAGTCTCGATCCACAGCAGCGCCGGATCGTCACCCACAGCCGCAGCGAACGCCGCATCGTCGGTCTGGTCGACAAAAGTGCAGCGTATCTTCCCCTGCCGCTCGAAAGCTTCGAGCAACCGGTAGGTGCCACCATAGCAATCGTGCGGCGCGACAACGCGCGCGCCCGACGGCAATCGCAGCAGCGCGAGCAGCGCCGCCGACTGGCCGCTGTTGGTGACGACTCCTCCGGCCGCGCCTTCGAGCTCGGCCAGCGTCCGCACAAGCATCGCGCGATTGGGGTTGACCGTCCGCGAATAATCGAATGGCGGCTTGTCGTCCGGGTTGGGCCAGCGGAAAGTGTCGGTGGTCCAGATTGCGGGGCCGATGCTCCCGTAGGCGGGATCGAGCTCCGGGTGGGCCGCGGCGACGATCGTCGACGGCTTTTTCGGCGTCGGCATCAGCCGGCTGCCAGGAATGGAGCGACAATCCGCCCGATACGCTCGGCTTCCTTGAGGAACATGTCGTGCCCGAACAGCGAGTCGAGCAAATGCAGTTCTTTTGGTCCGGCAAGCGCTGCGTGCAACGCCCGCAGCTGCTCCGCAAAGACGAGCTGGTCGCTTTCGGCGCCGATGAGCAAAGTGGGCGAAGCGATGCGATCGGGATGCACGCGATGGCGGTCGATCGAGGCCGAAAGGCTGAGGAACCGCCGCGGCGACATCACGGACAAGAACGCCTGACCCCGTGCGCGCAAATAACCGCCCGCATCCGAGCAGGAGGCGGGGAAACAATCGTCGATGCCGCCATCGAAGCGCACCGCGAATTCCTGCGGCGTGCGGTAGGTGAGCATCGCCATTCCGCGGGCGATGGCGAGCGCCTCGTCGCCGCGGTCGGCTTCGATGCCGAGGGCAACAACACGCCGCTGAAGCTCGCGCGCGGCAGTCGCCGCGGGATGCGGGGCATCGGCCGCGCCGATCAGGACCAGGCGGGCGATTCGCTGCGGCTCGATTTCGGCCAGCGCCAGGCCGACCATTCCGCCGTAGGAAGCGCCGACGATAGAGACGGGCTGATCGACGCCAATCGCGTCGAGCGCGGCGGCGAGCACGCGCGCCTGTTCGAAGGTCGACGGAGCCGCCGCGCCGCTTTCGTCGGCGGCAAAGTCCAGTCCGATGACGTAATATTTCGCCGGATCAATCGCGGAACCTTCGCCGGCAAGCCCCCACCACCAGCCCGGGCTTCCATCGGGCCGTACCGCCGGGAATCGATTGGCTGAAATTCCGCCGAGCACGACCACCGGCGGATTTGTCGGGATCGCCGAGCGCGGAGGCGCGCACTGTCTCGCCGAATTCGCGGAGATCCGGCGGAACGGGAACGTCGAACAGCTCCAGCCGGGCGCCGGACGCGGCGGGACATCGCTCGTCGGACGGCGCGGTTTCCAGTTGCGGGCGCGGCAACGACAGACAGCTCCATAGTTCCTTCCTTCTGGAGCCGGATCGATACTGCCGTGGATGGCCCGCTTAATTGCCCTCTCGGCCGCATCGCCCCGAACTCGGGACCGCCACCTTGCCCGGGCGGGCAGGTTGGCGTGGGATGCCGGAACTTGCGCGCCGGCGGCCCACTCTTGATGCTAACGCGCCGCGAACGGCACGTTGGATCCCAATTATGCTGCGGCGCAGCTTAACGTCAAGTTATTCGTGGGGCCCGCCTTCGAGCCCGAGCGTCCGCCGCGCCGGGGTCGAGTGGCCGCGCATCAGGTTCTCGGCGAGGTCGGGCTGCCCCTGCTCGATCGCGTCGACGATCGCGTGATGCTGACGATGGCCGGACATCAGGATCGGATAGATTTCATCGAGCGGAATGCGGTTGGACGCGACGACGCTCGGCGCGACGAACGGCACCGAATAGACGCGGTGGATGAGGTCGGCGAGCAAAGGGTCGCGGGCGCCGCTGACGATCAGATCGTGGAAGCGGCCGTTCATCTGGGCGTAGGCCTCCTCGTCTTCCTTGACGACGTGGCCCTTGGCGAAGATCGCATCGCCTTCGCTTCAGGCTGTCCCGCAGCTCGCGGACCACATCGGAGCGGTCCTCGCGCGCAGCGAGTTCGCGCGCCGCATAGCCTTCGAGAACGCAGCGGATTTCGGTCGCCTTGTAACTGTCCTCATGGCTGAAGTGGCGCACCGCATAGCCGCGCTTGCCGGCGGGCTCGAGCAGCCCTTCGGCGGCCAGCGCCGGAAGCGTGTTGCGAACGGGCGTCCGCGACACGCCCAGCCGCTCGGCAATGGTGGCCTCGGCGACGCGCGTGCCGGGCGCCAGCACGCCTTCGACGATCAGCTCACGGATACGCTGAGCTACGCGGCTGTCCACGCGCCGCCCTTGGTCAAATGCATCAATAACCCACCCTCTTCGGGCGGCTCATAGACCGAAGTGGGAACGTCCGTCCATTATGCGGCGGCGAGCAGCTCGGTCTCGTCCGCAAGCCACGGATCCACGTCCGGCAGCCCGTCGAGCTCGGCGCAGACGGCAGCGAAATCGTTCTCGCGGAGGAGCTTCAGCGCATCCTCGAACCGGTCGATGACGAAGTAGCTCTGCTGGAACGCGTCGCTGCGGTAGCGGGTGCGAAGCACGCGCTTCAGATCGAACGCGAGCCGGTGCGGCTTGGCGCTTTCCAGCGAGTAATGGGACTCACCGAAGCTCGACAAAATCCCGGCGCCGTAGATGCGCGGCTTGCCGCGCTCGAGCGCCAGCCCAAACTCGACCGTGTACCAATAGAGCCTGGCAACCCGGTGCAATTGCCCGAGCTGCAGCGCCTGCAGCCCAAGCAGCCCAAGCTCGTGCATGAAGTCCGCCACTGCGGGCTGCGCGAGCAGCGGCACGTGGCCGAAGACGTCGTGAAACACGTCCGGCTCTTCGAGATAGTCGAGCTGGCTCGGCTTGCGGATAAAATTGCCAGCGGGGAACTGGCGCTTGCTGAGGTGCTGGTAGAAGACGTCGTCGGGCACGAGGCCGGGAACTGCAACGACCTTCCAGCCAGTGCGCGCGCCGAGCTTTTCGTTGAGCTCGTCGAGGTTGGGAATGCCTGGACGCGACAGGTGCAACACCTCGAGGGATTCCTCGAATTCGCGAACCGCGCGGCCGTGAAGCAATGTGGTCTGCCGCGCGAACAAGGTGTCCCACACCCAATGGTCCTCGTCGGTGAGCTCGTCCCAGTGCTGCGGGACCGTCCAGTCCGCGGCGGCGCCCGGCGGCGGCACCGGGCGATGCCCAGGCGCCGTGGCGCTCCGCTTCTTTGATGTGGTTCGCTTCGTTCACGTCTCGGGTTCCTTCACAAAAAGAAACCCCGCCAGGAGGACCGGGCGGGGTTCGGACTGTTCAAGCTATTTGATTAGCGCGTCAGACCGTCTCCGCCCATGCGGCGAAATAGCCGTAATAATAAGCAAAGCGCGCAAAACCGCCCGCTCGGCGCGAAGCGCCGGCAAAGAGCGGAGAAGATGCGCCAGTCACGGTCATTGGATCCTCAAAAGCCTCAGAATGCGTCAATGTCAATGTTTCAGGCGTAAATTGTATCCCAATCAAGCTGAATTGCGGCTGACTGCGGTCAGGAGGTCACGCAGCGCTTCGTCCGGCGGAGGCGCCGGCGCGCCGAAGAACAGCTCGAACGCACCGGCTGCCTGGCCGACAAGCATGGTGAGGCCATCGACCGGATGCCCGCCTGCCGTTCGCGCCGCTCGACAGGAACTCGGTCTCGGCCGGTGTCGTCACCAGGTCGAACACGGTCGCAGCCGCGGCGTGGCTCCGCACCGCCTCGAGCAAGGACTGCGGCATCGGATCGGCGCCGGCCATGCCGAGCGGGCTGGCGTTGATGATGGCCGCTGCACCGCCGAAGGCCGCGTCGGCGCAGTCGAAATTGCAGGATGTCCATGCGAACGCCGGGAGCAAGCGGCCGCAGCGCCTCCGCTCGTTCCGGGTTGCGCACGAGGAGGGCAATGCGGCTGACGCCGCGGCTGGCCAGATAGGCAACGACCGCCCGCGCGGCTCCTCCCGCGCCGATGAGCGCCGCCTTGCGTCCGCGCAGCTCCGTCGGAATCCAGCGCCGCCGCGACACCGTCGATGTCGGTGTTGTAGCCGACGAGCGCACCGTCCTCGGGCACCACGCAATTGACCGCGCCGATCGCTTCGGCGCCGGCATCGAGCCGGTCGAGCAACGGGATGACCGCTCTGCTTGTGCGGAATGGTGACGTTGCAGCCGCGCCAGTCGGGGTCCGAGCGGCGCCGATCGAGGAAGCTCGCGAGCTCGTCGGCGGCACCCGCGTCCGCACGATAATCGCCGGCGATGCCCAGCCGATCGAGCCAGTATTTGTGGATCAGCGGCGACTTGGATTGGGCGATCGGGTCGCCGATGACTTCGGCGAAGATCATCAGTCGGCGCGGTCGAGGAACGCCGCGACGTCGGCAGAGCTCGACCGACTTGTCGACGAACGCCTCGCCGATCCCGCGCACGAGAATGAAGGCGGTCCGCCCGGCCGACGCGCTTCTTGTCGTGCTGCATGTGCGCGGCAAGCTGCTCGCCCTGCCCCTGCAGCCCAAGCTCGGCGAGAGCAGGTCGGCAGCCCGACGGACTCGAAAATGCGCTCGCACGCGCTCGGCATCGCCGGCGCTGCAAAGGCCGCGCTCAGCCGAGAAAGCGAAGGCGAGCACGCAGCCCAGCGCGACCGCTTCGCCGTGCAGCAGCCGGTCGGAATAGCCGGTCTCCGCCTCGAGCGCGTGGCCGAACGTGTGGCCGAGATTGAGCAAAGCCCGTCGGCCGCTGGTCTCGCGCTCGTCCTCTTCGACGATGCGCGCCTTGCCGGCGACGGCGGCGGCGATCGCATGCGTCCGCGCGGCGGGATCGCCGGCGAGCACCTTCGCGCCATTGCTCCTCGAGCCAGCCGAACAGCTCCGCATCCTCGATCAGCGCATATTTGACGATCTCGGCATAGCCGGCGCGCACCTCGCCGCGGATCGAGCGTGTCGAGCAGCGACGGATCGATCAGCACCAGCGAAGGCTGGTGGAACGCGCCGACCAGATTCTTGCCGGCCGCGACGTTGATCGCCGTCTTGCCGCCGACCGAACTGTCGACCTGCGCGAGCAGGGTCGTCGGCATCTGCACGAAGCCGCAGCCGCGATTGACGATCGCCGCGGCGAAGCCGGCGAGGTCGCCGACACGCCGCCGCCGAACGCGACGATATGGTCGCTCCGCTCGACGCCGTGCGCGAGCAGCGCGTCGACGACGGTCTGGAGCCCGGCCCAGCTCTTGCTCGCCTCGCCGGCCGGGACGAGGATCGGCATCGCCTCGATCTCACCCAAGCCGCGCTGCAAGCGACGCCCGAGCGCGGTCCAGACCGTCTCGTCGCTGACGACGAGCAGCCGCCCATCGCGCGCGAGCGGCGCGAGATGTTCGCCGGCGCGGTCGAGCAGGCCGTGCTCGATCAGGATGTCGTAACTGCGCTCGCCGAGCGCGACGTTGATCGTCTCCATCGCGTCAGCCGCACTGCGCCGCGATGAAGCAGCTTCTGGTCGGCGAGGACCAGCGCCATCATCGCTTCGACGACCGGCGCGGCGCGAATGCCGACGCAGGGATCGTGCCGCCCCTTGGTGACGATCTCGGTCTCGTTGCCGTCGCGGTCGATGGTCGGCATCGGCGTCAGGATCGACGAGGTCGGCTTGAACGCGACGCGCACGACGACCGGCTGCCCGCTCGAGATGCCGCCGAGGATTCCGCCCGCATGGTTGGAGAGGAAGGTCGGCCCGGCGCGCATCGCGTCGGCATTCTCCTCGCCGCGCAGCCGCGCCGCGGCGAAGCCGTCGCCGATCTCGACGCCCTTCGCCGCGTTGATCGACATCATCGCCGCGGCGAGCTCGGCGTCGAGCTTGGCATAAACCGGCGCGCCCCAGCCGGCGGGCACGCCGTCGCGCCACGCATTCGACGACGGCGCCGAGCGACGAGCCGGCCTTGCGCGCTTCGTCGAGCGTTCGCTCCCAGCGCTTCGCGGCGGCCGCATCGGGGCAGTGGAACGGATTGGCTTCGATCTGCGTCAGCATCGAAGGCGTCGCGGTCGATCGCATCGCCGCCGAGCTCGACGAGATAGGCGCGGATCTCGACCTCCGGGATCACGAGCCGCGCGATCGCGCCCGCCGCGACCCGCGCCGCCGTCTCCCGCGCCGAGCTGCGCCCGCCGCCGCGCCAGTCGCGAAAGCCGTATTTGGCGTCATAGGTGTAGTCGGCGTGGCCCGGGCCGATAGGCGTTCGGCCACGTCGGCATAATCCTTCGAGCGCTGGTCCTCATTCTCGATCATCAGGCTGATCGGCGTGCCCGTCGTCCGGCCCTCGAACGTGCCGGAGAGGATCCGCACCGGTCGCTCTCGCGGCGCTGGGTGGTGAAGCGGCTGGCGCCGGGCCGCCGCTTGTCGAGCCACGGCTGGATGTCCGCTTCGGACAGCGTCAGTCCCGGCGGGCAGCCGTCGACCACCGCGCCGATCGCCGGCCCGTGGCTCTCGCCCCAGGTGGTGACGCGGAGCACCCGTCCGAAGCTGTTGAGGCTCATCGGCGTCGCTCACGATGGCGAATGTGGTCGCGTTGTCGGTCGCGGTTCTGGACGTCGCGCGCGAGGATGGCGAGACCGTAGATCGCGGCCGCCGCCTCCGACGCGAGGACAGCGCGGTTGGGATTCGCGAAGCGCCTTGCGCCGCGACGGCCGTGTTGGACGCCTCCTCCGTTTCAACGCCGAGCTTCGCAAGCGCTTCGCGGCATTGCGCGAGCGCGATCGGATGGCTGACCACCGTCCGGATCTGGTCCAGCGTCGCGTCCGGAAGGCCGAGCAGATGCATTCGGACAGCTAGCACCGGTTCGCTGACGAATGTGCAATCGCGCCTTTGCGATCAGCTCGCGCGCGCCGGTCTCCGCCCGCCTCATTGTTCGCGAGCGGGAGCATTCCGAGCTCGGCGTCGCCCGACTGCGACCGCGCGCGACCACATCGGCAAATGTCGCGCAGCCGGCACCGGCTCATGTCCGGGCAGAAAGCGCAGGCACGCTTCGTGCGAGAAGGCGCCCTGCTGCGCCCTGATAGGCGACGCGTCATGCGATCCGCGCGCCGAGCGACCGCATCAGCGGCACGAAAGTCGGGAAGCTGGTCGCGATCATGTCGGCGCTGTCGACCGTGACGGGCTCGCGGCGCGGCAAGCCCCATGACGAGGAAGCTCATCGCGATCCGGTGATCGTGGTGCGCGCGGACCTCGGCTCCGCCGGCGCGGCGGCCCTCCGGCCCTTCGACGATCAGGCTGTCGCCGTCTTCGCGCGCGTCGACGCCGCAGGCGCTGCAGCCCGGCGATGACGGCGGCGAGGCGATTGCTCTCCTTCACCCGCAGCTCGGCAAGACCGTGCATGACGGTCCGGCCGCGCGCGAACGCGGCGGCGACGGCGAGGATCGGATATTCGTCGATCATCGAGGGCGCGCGCTCGGCAGGCACTTCGACGCCGGTCAGAGTCGACGCGCTCACGGTCGACGTCGGCGACCGCCTCGCCGCCCTCGATCGCGCTCGATTGGTCGAAGCCGAAGATCCGCGCCCATTTCGCTCGAGCGTCGTCGAGCAGGCCGGTGCGCAGCGGGTTCACCATCACGTTGCGGATGGTCAGCTCCGATCCGGGTACGATCAGCGCCGCGACGATCGGGAAGGCGGCGGACGACGGATCGCCCGGAACGACAACGCTCGGTGCCGATCGAGGCGCGCGCCGCGCGCCGAGGCGGACCACTCCGCCGTCGCTTTCCACGTCGCAGCCGAATGCGCGGAGCATATTTTCGCTGTGGTCGCGGCTCGGCGCCGGCTCGACCACCTCGACCTCGCCCGATGCGCGCAGCCCGGCGAGCAGGATCGCCGACTTCACCTGCGCCGACGCCTTCTCGTTGACGAAGCTGATGCCCGTGAAGGTTGCCGCCATGGATCGTCACCGGCAGCGTACTGCCTTCGGTTCGCGCGCCCATCGCGCGCAGCGGCGCGAGCACGCGTTCCATCGGGCGGCCGCTCAGCGACGCGTCGCCGGTAAACGTCGCGCTGATCGGAAAGCCGGCCGCGGCGCCCATCAGCAGGCGCGCGCCGGTGCCGCTGTTGCCGCAATCGATCGGCGCGGCCGGGCTGCGCCACTCGCGCGCCGCTGCACGCGCCATTCGCCCGCGCCGAGCCGCTCGACCTCGGCGCCGAACGCGCGCACGGCGTCGGCGGTATGGAGCACGTCATCGCCTTCGAGCAGGCCGCTGATCCGCGTCTCGCCGCTGGCAAGCGCCGCCGAGGATCAAGGCGCGGTGCGATATCGACTTGTCGCCCGGCACCTCGATGTCGCCGGTCAGCGCTTCGGAGCGGGAGCCGGTAAGGCACGCCTCGGACAAGGTCTGAACCGCTGCGCTCATGCCGCGTCGGCGCTGGCTGCGTTGCACGCTCGGCCAGAAGCTCCGCCACGGCATGCGCGACATCGAGCGCCTGGCCTTCGTTGAGCCGCGGATCGCAATGGGTGAGATAGCTGCGCGCCAGATCCTCGCGCGGCCAGCTTCAGGCTTCCGCCGATGCATTCCGTCACGTCGGCCCCGGTCATCTCCAGGTGCACGCCGCCGGCATGCGACACCCTCGGCCGCCGCAATATCGAAGAAGCTGCCGGATCTCCGCCACGATGTCGCCGACCAGCGGGTCTTCAGCGCCCTCGACCGTGCCGCGTATTGCCGTGCATCGGATCGATGCTCCAGATCGCCTTGCGGCCCTCGCGGCGCGTCGGCCCGCATCAGCTCGGGAAGATGCGCCTCGATGTTCGCCGCGCCGAAGCGGCCGATCAGCACCAGCCGGCCGGGCGTGTTGCCCGGGTCCAGCCGGTCCATGAGCCGCAGCAGGTCGTCCGGCAGCAAGGCTCGGCCCGCACTTCAGGCCGACAGGATTGGCGATGCCGCGCGCGAACTCGACATGCGCGCCGTCGAGCTGACGGGTGCGGTCGCCGATCCAGAGCATGTGCCCGGACGTCGCCCACCAGCTGCTCGCTCGCCTCGTCGAAGCGCGTCAGCGCCTGCTCGTAATTGAGCAGCAACGCCTCGTGGCTGGTGAACATCGCGACCGGCCGCGGCGGTTGCTTCGAGGCCCGACGTCGCGGTGGACCTTCGGCAGGTCCGCGTAGGAAGCCGACTGCGTAGGCCTGGAGCAGCTCGATCGTGACCTGCGCCTGGCGGTGCGCGTCAAGCAGCCGCTTCGGATCGGGCGTGCGGCCGCAGCAGTGAAGGCGGGCCCGTTGATCGCGTCGCCGCGATAGCTCGGCAGCGTGGTCCCCGCCGATCGTCTCCGTGCCGGACGAGCGCGGCTTGGCGAACTGGCCGGCGATGCGCGCGAGATGCACCACGTCGCTCCGCTCGCCGCGCGCAAGCATCGCGCCCATGCGCAGCAGCAGATTGTAGGTGACGCGCACCTTGTCGGCGTTGAACTCGGCGAAGCTCTCGGCGCAGTCGCCGCCCTGGACGATGAAGGCCGTCGCCGTCGCGACGCGCGACGAGTGCGGCGCGCAGATGGATGATCGTCGGCGATCTCGACGAGCAACTCCGAGCCGGCGAGCCGCCGCTCGACGCGCGCGAGCGCGTCGGCATCGGGATATTCCGGCAAGCTGCTCGGCAGGGCGGCTGCGCCAGCTCTCCGGCGACCATTCGCCGGCGCCGCAGCCTTGTTCGCGGAGAGTCGCGCGGTGGGTTGCTCGATCGCGACATCATCCGCCGGCGACCCGGCCGACGGCGTAGGCGACCGCGCGCCCATCCTCGGCCTTCAGAGACGTCGAACACGCGCGAGCTCGCCGTCGCTATCTGCGAGCGGCTCGGAGATGATCGCGACGACTTCGCCGGCCAGAGCGGAGCGGATCGCATGCGAGATGCTTGCGGCCCAGCGGATCGGCGCCGCCGAGCCGAAATGCGCCCGCACCCGCGCCTCGAGCAGCTCGCGGCTGTTCCGCGGGGGCGAGCACCAGCTCCGTCTGCGCCTGCGCCTGCAGGCTGTGCGCCATGATCTCGCGCCAGACCTGCTCGACCAGCGCCGGCGGAGTCCGCTTGGCGCGGGCCTTGAGGCGGTCGAGGATCTGCGCCTGCCGGCGCGGCCGCAGCTTCAGGCGGCGGTCGCCTTCCGCGTCCTTGATCGTGGCGATCTCAGCCGACACGGCAAGGCGCCGCTCGATCAGATCAAGGATCTCGTCGTCGATTCGATCGAGCTCAGCGCGCGATGCCGCGAGCCCTCGCAGTTGTTCATCTGTCACGGTTCGTCTCGTTCTGGTGCCGCATGAGAGAGCGGCGGGTTACGGGTTCAGCGTTTCAGCAAAGTCTCCGGCCGCCCGCAGGCGTACCGGCCCGTAAACGAAACAAAGAAGAAGCAGCCACGAAGCGAGGTCGTGTAGATCGATCCGTTGCTCTGGGCCGTGGTCATGGCGCTGCTCCGTTAGCCCCTTAAGGCTGACCAAATCGGTCCTACATGTCAATATGGGATACAATTCTTCACGTTGTCGGCTGGACGGAAGGGCATTAAACGCGCCGAATGCCCGAAGTTGCTGAGGCTCCCGCGCGGTCCGCCGCGTTGATCAAGGCTGCGCGCCGAATCACCGTCAAGGTGGGATCGTCGCTGCTCGTTGACGGCGACGGCGTTCGTCGGGCCTGGCTTCGTGCTCTCGGCGAGGACCTTGGTAAATTGCGCGACGAAGGCCGCCAATTCGTGGTCGTCTCGTCCGGCGCAGTGGCGCTCGGGCGGAAACGCCTGTCACTCAAAGCGTCTGCGAGACTGGCGCTGAAGCAGGCGGCCGCGGCCTCGGGCCAGCCGCTGCTGATGCGCGCATGGGAAGAAGCGGCGGCCCCATTTGGGATCCCGACTGCGCAACTCTTATTGACGCTCGACGACACCGAATCCCGGCGGCGATGGCTCAATGCGCGCGCGACGATCGAAGTGCTGCTCGCCAACGGCGCCCTGCCAGTCGTCAATGAGAACGACACGGTCGCGACCGAAGAGCTGCGTTATGGCGACAATGATCGGCTCTCGGCCCGGGTCGCGCAGATGATCCAGTCGCGACCTGCTGATCCTCTTGTCCGACGTCGACGGCGTGTACACCGCCGATCCGCGGCGGATCCAAAGGCCCGGCACGTGCCGCACATCGCGGCGATCACCGAGGAGATCGAGTCCTGGGCGGCTGGCGCATCCGCCGCGGGCGTCGGCTCCGGTGGAATGCGCACGAAAATCGCGGCTGCACGAATTGCGCAGAGCTTTGGCTGCGCGACGATCATCGCCTCGGGACACGAAGAGCATCCGCTCGCCCATCTTGCGTCGGGCGAAGCGATCGCCACGGTGATAGACGCGGCCGGTTCGCCAGCGCGAGCGTACAAGCAATGGATCGCGGGAACGCTCGTGCCCGCTGGCAGCGTTCATGTTGATGCCGGCGCCGTGCGCGCACTCGCTGGCGGCAAGAGCCTACTTCCCGCCGGGGTGAAGTCGGTCGATGGCATGTTCGAGCGCGGCGTTTGCCTCCGCATCCTCGGCCCCGACAGTAAGGAAATTGCGCGTGGAATCACCGCTTATACGTCAGTCGAAACGCAGGCGATCCTCGGCCGCCCAAGCAG
Organism: uncultured Alphaproteobacteria bacterium; assembly: GCA_963849435.1. Lineage (GTDB taxonomy): Bacteria > Pseudomonadota > Alphaproteobacteria > Sphingomonadales > Sphingomonadaceae > Sphingomicrobium. Next base: position 670,363 of record CAWKHO010000015.1, on the reverse strand, counting down.
CGAAATCGAGAGCCGCCTCGGCTATACGGGCCCCGATGAATTGATCCACCGCGACGATCTGGTGCTGATGTGAATGTTGTCGAGCAGATGGCGGCGATCGGCCAGACAGCGCGGGACGCGTCCGAAATCCTGCGAACGAGTCCGGCCGCGCAGCGCAGCGATGCCATCCGCGCGACTGCAGCCCACATCCGCCGCCGAGCACCCGACATTCTCGAAGCCAATGCGCAGGATGTCGCCGACGCAACCGCGATGATCGATCGGCTGACGCTGAACGAGCAGCGCATCGAGGACATGGCTCGGGCGCTCGACGCAATTGCCGCCTTGCCCGACCCCGTCGGAGCGATCATGGACCGGTGGGTCCGCCCCAACGGCCTCGAGATCTCACGCGTGCGAACGCCGATCGGCGTGATCGGCATGATCTACGAAAGCCGGCCGAACGTGACCGCTGACGCCGCGGCAATCTGCCTCCGCTCGGGCAACGCGGTCATTCTCCGGTCGGGCTCGGAGGCGCTGCGCAGCGCGCTCGCCATCGGAGCGGCGATCGCCGATGGACTCGAGGACGCCGGCTTGCCGCCGGGTAGCGTCCAACTGGTTCCCACAGCCGATCGCGCCGCAGTCACGATGATGCTCGAAGGGCTGAGCGGAGCCATCGATCTCATCATCCCGCGCGGCGGGCGATCGCTGGTGGAGCGCGTGACGGCGGACGCCCGGGTGCCGGTGCTCGGCCATCTCGAGGGCGTCTGCCATACCTATATCCATCGCTCCGCCGATCCGGCGATGGCCGCCGAAATCGTGCGCAACGCCAAACTTCGGCGGGTGACGGTATGCGGCGCGACCGAGACCCTGCTGATCGATACCGACGCCGCTCCAGGGATGTTGCCGCTGATCTCGGATGCCCTGAACGGGTGCGAGCTGCGCGGCGATGCGCAGGCGCGGGCGATCGTCCCGATGGCGGAAGCCACCGATGCCGATTGGCGCACGGAGTATCTCGCCCCGGTCCTGGCCGTGAAAACAGTGAGCGACATCGACGAGGCGATTGCGCACATCCGTCAGTTCGGGACTGGTCATACCGAGGCGATCGTCGCCGAGGATTCCGGCGCAGCGGAATATTTCCTCGACCGCGTCGATAGCGCGATCGTGCTGTGGAACGCGTCGACGCAGTTCGCCGATGGCGGCGAGTTCGGCTTCGGCGGCGAAATCGGCATTGCCACGGGCAAGCTCCACGCGCGCGGTCCGGTCGGTCCGGAGCAACTGACCACGTTCAAATATCAGGTGCGCGGAAACGGTCAGGTGCGGCCATGAAGGGATCCCTATTGGGGACAGTCCCTCGCACGAGGGGACTGTCCCCTCGCGTCAAGATTGTATCCCATTTGCCACGGGCGCAACTAAAGTTCTGAATTCCTCCCTAGGAGGTTGACGCGTCAGCCGCATCCGTGCATTTTTGGGATCCCATGCTGAGTTCGGCTAACCAACACTGGCGATCGTGCGCTCCACAGTGCCGCGATGCCGCGCGCCTTCGGCATGATGATGATTACGGCCATTATGACGACCACGCGAATGCGGGGCGCAATCGGCTGATAAGAACCTAGAACCAGGTTTCACCCGACCCGCTCCCCGAACCAGGCGAGCGGGTTTTTTTGTGCCCTCATTCAAGTCCCGAAAGTGAGCAATGAGATGTCAAGCCCGGTCGAAGAAGCAGGACAAGTCCTCGGAGAGGTCGCGGTCAAACGACTGTGTGTCCTCAAGTTCGGAAGCTCGGTCCTCGAGCACGAGCACGACTACCCTAAGGTCGTCGAGGAGGTTTACCGCCACGTCCGCGACGGCGAAAAGGTCGTCGCCGTCGTATCGGCGCTGGCCGGCGAGACGGACCGCCTGCTCGAGCAGGCGCGCCGGGTGGGCGGCGAGGCTGGGCCGGCGGCGCTCGTCGCGCGGGTCGCGCGGGTCGGCGAGCTCCACTCCGCGGCGCTGATGGCGCTGGCGCTGAGCAAGGCCGGCTTGCGCGCGTCGACCCTCGATCCGCATGAAATGGGACTTGTCGCGGAAGGGACTCGCTCGATTCCGATCTGGTTGGATTGGATGCCGAGGTCGTGTGGTCGCACCTTCGTACAAACGATGTGGTCGTGCTCCCCGGTTTTATCGCCGATCATGCCGAACACGGCGTCGTCACGCTCGGACGCGGGGGCACCGACCTCAGCGCCGTCTTCTTCGCCGACCGGCTCGATGCGCATCGGGTCCGGCTGATCAAGGATGTCGATGGCGTCTATGAAGAAGACCCGGCGCAAAACTCGAAGGCGCTGCGCTATTCGCACCTCAACTACGCTGAGGCGGAGCATGCGAGCAGCGGGCTGATCCAGGCCAAGGCGATCCACGCCGCCGACGAATGGGATGTTCTCATAGAGGTCGCCGCACTTGGTTCGGCTGAAGCCACCACCATCGCACGCGTACCGCCAGTAAAGGCAAGGCCCGCGCGCCCCGAACGGCTCAAAGTCGCTTTGCTCGGCTGCGGCTCGGTGGGCGCCGGCGTGCTGGAGTTGCTGCAGGCCCAACCTGAACTGTTCGAAGTCGGCCCGGTGCTGGTCCGCTATCCCGAGCGCCACAGTGAAAATGCACGCTTCACCACGAGCCTCGACGAGGCGCTCGCGGGCGATCCCGATATCGTCGTCGAGCTGATCGGCGGCGTCGATGTCGCGTCGGAAGCCATGCACAACGGCCTGCTCCGTGGCGCGCAGGTCGTGAGCGCCAACAAGGCCGCCATCGCAAAGCATTGGGATCCGCTCCACGCCTGCGCCGCGCGAAACGGCGGCGAATTGCGTTTCTCGGCAGCGGTCGGCGGAGGCGCGCCGGTGCTCGAGACGCTTCGGCGGCTTGCCGGCTCGGTAGTCTCCGTTGAGGGTGTGATGAACGGCACCTGCAACTATCTGCTCAGCCGGCTCGCGGAAGGCTGGAGCTTTGAGGAAGCGCTGAAGAAAGCGCAGGCGCTGGGCTTCGCCGAGGCCGATCCATCAGCCGACGTCGACGGTCACGATGCCGCCGACAAGCTTTCGATCCTGGTGCGCGAAGCCTTCGGCTTCGCACTGTTGCCCAAGTGGATCGACAAGCATTCGCTGCGGGATCTCATACCTGGAGCGGCGAGCGAGGCGCTCGAAAACAACGAGGTGCTGAAGCAGGTCGGCAGCTGCCGCGTCCGTCCGGACGGCAGCGTTGAGGCCGAGGTGCGGATCGTGTCTTTGCCACGGTCGCATCCGCTCGCGCAGACCCGCAACGAGGAAAATCGCTTCCTTGTCACCGACGTCGACGGCATGGTGCACGATGTGTTCGGCAAAGGTGCGGGAAGATGGCCGACGGCAACCGCGGTATTCGCGGACGTAATGGACGCCCAGCGCGCGGTGCTCGGCCGGTTGGCGGAACCCGACGACCAGGCCGTGAAGCTAAGGGCGTGACCATGTTTGCCCACTCCGCCACCGCGAGTGCCCCAGCCAGCATCGGCAATGTGGGCGTCGGCTTCGACATCCTCGGCCAGGCCTTCGATGCAGTGCGCGATACCGTCACCGCTACGCGAGAGGCGCAGGCTGGCGTCCGGCTCGGGCAAGTGACTGGCCTGACGAATTCGCTGCCCAAGGAGCCCGGCGCGAACACGGCACTGGCCGCCGGGCGAGCCGTCCTCGAGGTCGCCGGGAGCCCGTTCGGAATGCGTCTGTCGATCGACAAGGGCGTGCCGCTGAGCGCGGGAATGGGCGGCTCGGCCGCATCGGCGGTTGCCGCCGCTGCCGCCGCCAATGCCCTGCTGGGCAGTCCCTTCGCTGTTGAGGAGCTCCTGCCGTTTGCACTCGAAGGCGAGCGAGTTGCGTCGGATCCGCCGCATTGGGATAATGTCATGGCGAGCCTGCTTGGCGGGCTGGTGCTCGCAGCGCGCGAAAGCCCCGCGCTTGTGCAGCGACTGCCGGTGCCTCGTGGGATCGTCGCGATCGTGCTGCATCCCGCAGTGAAGGTGGAAACGCGAAGCGCGCGCCAGATCCTCGCCGCCGAGATCCCGATGCAGCTCGCGATCGAGCACAGCCGCCGCGTCGCTGCCTTCGTCGCCGGCTGCGCGACCGGCGACCTCGATTTGCTCAGCGCCGGCCTCGAAGACGTTCTTGTGGAGCCGCAGCGGCAACATCTGCTTCCCGCCTTGCCGGTCGTGAAAGCGGCCGCCCTTGATGCTGGCGCGCTGGGCTGTTCCTTCTCGGGCTCCGGCCCGTCCGTGTTCGCCTGGGCAGTCTCGGGCAAAGCCCAAGCCGTCGAGCGCGCGATGTCTGCCGCCTTCGCGGAATCAGGAATGGCGGCCGACGCCTATCGCGCAGCCGTCGCTTCGGAAGGCGTGAAGGTGGTCGGCGCCGATGAAAAGCTCGTGGCGGCATGAAATTCATCAGCACACGCGGTCAGGCCGAGGCGGCTACGCTTAGCGAAGCCCTGCGCGCCGGAGCTGCCCCCGACGGAGGGCTGTACGTCCCCGCCGAGTTGCCGGAGATAAATATCGCCGGGCTCGACGCGGACGTGCCGCTTGCGGAGTTCGCCGCTTCACTTCTGCAGCCATTCTTTGTCGACGACGAACTTGAACCTCACCTGCCGGCGATCTGCGGCGAAGCGTTCGACTTTCCGGCACCGCTCGTCACGCCCGACCCGCGAAACGCGAATCTCCATGCGCTCGAGCTGTTTCACGGTCCCACCGGCGCGTTCAAGGATTTCGGCGCGCGGTTCCTGATGGCCTGCTTTGACCGGATTGCAGGACAGCACCCGCTGACGGTCCTCGCCGCCACGTCCGGCGACACCGGAGGTGCCGTCGGCTGCGCCGCCGAGCGCCGCTCTTCGGTTCGCGCAGTGATCCTTTTTCCGGCGGGACGCGTCTCTCCGTTTCAGGAACGTCAGCTGACATGCTGGGGCGACAACGTCCTCGCGATCGAGGTCGACGGCGATTTCGACGAGTGCCAGCGTCTCGTCAAAGCCGCATTCGGCGATGCTTCACTGTCGGCGGAACACCGCCTCACGTCCGCGAATTCGATCAACATCGGTCGTCTCCTGCCGCAACTTGCTTATGCCGCGCAGGCCGCGCTTCGCGTCTTCAACTCGACGGGCAAGAAGCCCGGATTCGTTGTCCCGAGCGGCAATCTCGGCCACGGCTTCGCGGTGCTGCTGGCGCGCGCAATCGGCTTGCCCGTGGGCCCGGTCGTCCTCGCAACCAATGCCAACCGGACGTTGAAGGATTGGCACTTCACAGGCCGCTACGAACCGCGCCCTTCCGTCCAAACGCTGGCAAATGCGATGGATGTCGGGAACCCGAGCAATTTCGAACGCCTCTCAGCGCTTCCGCCCGACGCGCGCGAACTGCGCGTAGAGCTGGTGACCGACGAGGAGATCGCGGCGCGGATTCGCAGCGAAGCGCGCGAATACGTCTGGTGTCCGCATTCGGCGACGGCGGTCGAAGCGTGGACTCGCCTATCGGATTCCGAGCGTTCGGAACGGCCGTGGATCGTCGCTGCGACCGCGCATCCGTACAAGTTTGCCGAGACGGTCGAGCCGCTGATCGGCCGCAGGATCGAACCGACGTCCGCGCTTGCCGCGATCCTCGACCGGCCGCAGCACAAGATCAGGATCGGAACGAACCTCGCAGAGCTTGGCGAAGCACTGCACAGGCGCGCAATCGCCGCCTAGTCCGGGAGAGTCACGGCGCCATGCGAGGCTGATCCGACCAGCGCTGCATATTTGGCATATGCGCCGGTCGCCTCGGCCGAAACTGGCCATTCGCGCTTTGGCCGTGCACTCAGATCGGCATCGGTCTCGATCACCCGCTGGTCGACGTCGATGACGATCCTGTCGCCATCCTCGAGCAGTGCGATAGGGCCGCCGCGCGCCGCTTCCGGAGAGATATGGCCGACCATGAAGCCGTAAGTTGCGCCGGAGAAGCGCCCGTCGGTGATCAGCGCGACATCGTTGCCGAGACCGCGCCCCTGGATGGCCGCCGTGACTCCGAGCATCTCGCGCATTCCAGGGCCACCGACCGGCCCCTCCCCGCGGATCACGACCACGTCGCCGCCCTCGATCGCGCCGTGCGTGACCGCGTCGAACGCGGCTTCCTCGCCGTCGAAAACTTTCGCGGGCCCTTCAAACCGGACCTTGCCGTGGCCGGCGAGCTTCACCACGCAGCCCTCCGGCGCGATATTGCCGTAGCAAATGCCGAAGCCGCCGCGCTGCTTGATCGGCCGGTCAGCACTGACGATGACCTCTTGCCCGGCCGTTTCCTCAGCATCGCGGAACGCGTCGAACAGCGCGCGGCCCGTAATCGTCGCAGTGTCGGTGATCAGTCCCGCCTCCATCAGACGGCGGCCGAGCAAAGCGGTACCGCCTGCGGCGCTCATGTCCGGCGCCATGAACCGACCGCCGGGCTTCAAGTCCGCAATCACCGGAGTTTTGCGCGAGACTTCGTCGAACAAATCGATGTTGAACGCGCTCTCGGGAATCCCCGCTTCGCGCGCGATCGCAAGCAGATGGAGCACGAGGTTGGTCGAGCCAGCCGTCGCGGTGCCCGCAACAGCCGCGTTGCGGAGGCTCTCGGCGGTGATCAGGCTGCGGGCATTCCGCCCTGCGCGCAGGGCCTCGAGTGCGAGGCGCCCAGCTTCGAACGCGGCCGCCGGCTTGTCCGGATGCACGGCCGGGATATCGTTGAGCCCGATCGGCGATAGCCCGAGGAAGGTCATGGCGAGCGCCATCGTGTTCGCCGTGAACTGTCCGCCGCATGCGCCGGCGCCGGGGCAGGCGTGGGTCTCGACAGCCTTCAGCTCTTCGTCACCAATCCCGCCGGCGCTGTGGGCGCCGACCGCTTCGAACACGTCCTGGATGGTCAGCGCCTTGGGCCCGAGATGCCCAGGCATGATCGATCCACCGTAGAGAATGACCGACGGCAAATCGAGCCGCGCGGCAGCCATCGCCGCAGCCGGAATCGTCTTGTCGCAGCCGACGATGAACACGACCGCGTCGAGCGAGTGGCCGCGCACCGCGAGCTCCGCCGAATCGGCGATCACTTCGCGGCTCATCAGCGAAGCGCGCATTCCGCGCGTGCCCATTGCAATCCCGTCGGTTACGACAATGGTGTTGAATTCGATCGGCGTTCCGCCAGCTTCGGTGACGCCCCGCGCAGCGTGCGCCGCAAGATCGCGCAGATGCATGTTGCACGGCGTGACCGTCGAGAAGCTGTGGACGATCGCAACCAGCGGCTTCGCCAGCGCTTCATCGTCGAACCCGGCCGCGTGAAGCATCGCCCGAGCGGGCGCGCGCGCGGCGCCCTCGACCATTTCCCGCGACGGCAATCCTCCTGAACTCATCACTCTTCCTGTGGTTTTTGGGATACAATTGCGTTCAGAAGCACAGCTCCGACCGGATGAATAGTGACAAAATATCGCCGAACGCTCTGATTACGGCTTGCGAATGATCCAGCGATGCAGCATAACGCCGCTTGAATGGGATCCCAACGGGATCTCCCCGATGGAGCAGGCACAGCAGTGACGAGCAACTCGATCATGATCGAGAATAACCTCAAAGCGACGTTTAGCGACGTCCGCACCGTCTTGCTTACGCTCGTACTTATTAGCCCATATCGGGGAGCGGCTACAGGCTGAGTTGGGTCTAGAAAGACCGGAAACCAGACCCCCCGCTCCCCAGCCGGAGCGGGGGGTTTTCTTTTGCGCGAAAGGGAACCCCAAAGTGGAAGATCAGGCGAGGATTTACAGTGACGATGACGCCAACCAGGCGAGCCTGAAAGGGGCGACTGTGGCTGTCATCGGCTATGGCAGCCAGGGCCGCGCCCATGCGCGCAACCTGCGCGACAGCGGATTCCGAGTGGTGGTCGGAGCAAGAAAGGGCGGCGCAGCCGAGCAGCGGGCGCTGACTGATGGCTTCCGCGTCACGGATCCTGCCCAGGCAGCGCGCGAGGCGCAGCTCGTCGCGCTCCTTACGCCCGACATGACCCACCGCGAGGTTTACGCCCGCGACATCGCTCCGAACCTCGCCGCCGGGGGCGCGTTGCTCGTCGCGCACGGGTTCAGCGTGCTCTACGGCGAGGTCGAGCCGCGCGCCGACATCGACGTCATTTTGGTTGCCCCGAAAGGGCCCGGGCGACCTCGTCCGCCGCGAATATGAAATCGGCCGCGGGGTCCCGTGCCTGTTCGCAGTCCAGCAGGATTCGACAGGTGCCGCGCGTGACAAAGCGCTGGCTTATGCGTCCGGCATCGGCGGAGCCCGCGCCGGAGCGATTGAAACCAGCTTCCGCGAAGAGACCGAAACCGACCTTTTCGGCGAGCAGGCGGTACTCTGCGGCGGGGCCACCGAGCTTGTCGCCGCGGGTTTCAAGACGCTGACGGACGCGGGCTACCAGCCGGAAGTCGCCTACTTCGAATGCCTCCATGAGCTGAAGCTGATCGTCGACCTTATGTACGAAGGCGGCTTCGCGAAGATGCTGCACTTTGTGTCGGAGACGGCCAAGTACGGCGACTTCGTCTCCGGTCCGCGAGTGATCAACGACGAAACCCGCGTCCGCATGAAGGAGGTGCTCGGCGACATTCAGAGCGGCGCATTCGCGCGGCAATGGATCGCGGAAAGCGCGGCCGGCAAGCCGAACTATACGGCGATGTGGAAGGCGGATCTCGAACAGCCGGTCGAGCAGGTCGGCGCTCGCTTGCGCAAGCACATGGCGTGGCTGCAGAACGAAACGCCCACCGCGCAACCGGCGCCGGCGCAGCCGCGATCGAAAGCGGCGTAGCGATGAGCACCGCCGCCCAAGCCTCGCCAGCCACACAGCCGCAGCCGGTCACCGGTGCCCGGCTGGTGGTCGAAGCGCTTGAGCGCGAAGGCGTCACGCACGTCTTCGGCTATCCGGGCGGCGCGATCATGCCGGTCTATGATGCGCTGACCGGCTCCGCCCTTCAGCACATCCTCGTGCGTCATGAACAGGCGGCGGCGCTCGCCGCAGATGCCTATGGCCGGGTCACCGGCCAGCCCGGCGTGTGCCTTGCGACCTCGGGACCGGGCGCGACCAACCTGGTGACCGGAATCGCCAACGCATTTCTCGACAGCGTGCCGATGGTCGCGATCACCGGCCAGGTGGCGAGCCCACTGATGGGCACCGACGCCTTCCAGGAAGTCGACATCTTCGGGATCACGCTGCCGATCGTGAAGCACAGCTTCGTGATCCGGAACACGGCCGACATTCCGCGCATTTTCGCCGAAGCTTTTCACATTGCGCGGACCGGGCGCCCAGGACCGGTGCTGATCGACCTGCCGAAGGACGTTGGCGTGATTGCCGCGGTTCCGGCGCCGTTTGATCTGCCGGCCGAGGCTGAGGCCGAAGTCGACGAAGCGGAGATCGCTGCGGCCAATGCCCTTATCGCCGAATCGTCGGCGCCAGTCCTGTACTTCGGCGGCGGCGTGGCGATCGCCCGCGCCGAGCGCGCGCTGCGCGAATTTGCAAAGCGGTCAGCCATCCCTTCCGTCGCCACGCTGAAGGGACTCGGCGGTATTCCGACGGCGGATGCGAACTTCCTCGGCATGCTTGGAATGCACGGAACGCGCGCCGCGAACATGGCGATCGACCATTGCGATCTCCTGATCTGCGTCGGTGCGCGCTTCGACGACCGGGCGACCGGCAAGCTCGACAGCTTCGCTCCGCGCGCGAAGGTCATTCACATCGACGGCGACCCTGCCGAGATCGGCAAGCTGCGCGTCCCCGAAATCGGCCTGGCGGGAGATCTGACGGCGATCCTCGACCGTCTGACCGCGCGGCCCAATGTGGCCGGCTGGGTGCAGCAATGCCGCGCGCAGAAGGTCATGTGGGCGCGCGCGCTACGACGCGCCGGGCGGAGGCAGTCTACGCGCCCGCCCTGCTCAAGGAACTGTCGGAAGCCGCCGGTGACGGGGCGATCTTCACCTGCGACGTCGGCCAGCACCAGATGTGGGTCGCACAGCATTGCCGTTTCAGCCGTCCGCAGGCGCATCTCACCAGCGGCGGGCTCGGTACGATGGGGTACGGAATCCCCGCTGGCGTGGGCGCATTGCTCGCCGAACCGGACGCAACCGTGATCACCGTCTCCGGCGACGGATCGTTCATGATGAACGTGCAGGAGCTTGCGACTCTGCGGCGCTACCGCCTGCCGCTGAAGATCGTGCTTATCGACAATTCGCAGCTGGGCATGGTCCGCCAGTGGCAGGAGCTGTTCTTCGACGAGAATTTCTCGGAGATCGACCTCAGCGACAATCCCGACTTTTCGGAAGTCGCCCACGCGTTCGGCATCGAAGCCTTCACCATCGATCATCGCGAGCAAGTGAGCGATGCGATCCGCCGGCTGCTCGAGACCGACGGACCGATCCTGTGCCACGTGCGCATCGATCCGCGCGAGAATGTGTGGCCGCTGGTTCCGCCCAACAGCTCCAATGTGCAGATGATGGAGAAGGGCTGGTGATGCAGCGCCTCGCAATCGACTTCACCCCAGCTGAAGGGGCGGTCGTCCGCGTGCTCGGACTGGTGGAACGGCGCGGCTTCGTCGTCCGCCGCCTCGCGATGAGCGAGCAGGAGAGCGGCGCTTCGCTGGTAATCGATCTCGAACCGCGCGACCCGAGCCGCCGGGCTGAGGTCGTCGCCCGGCAGCTCGGCAGGCTCGTCGACGTCAATCACGTGTCCATCGCACCTCGCGACACAGGAAGCTCCACATGACCCAGATCCAAATCTTCGACACCACCCTGCGCGATGGGGAGCAGGCGCCCGGCTTCTCCATGACGCCCGACGGCAAGCTGCGCATGGCGAAAGCGCTGCAGGCGCTGCGCGTCGACGTGATCGAAGCGGGTTTTGCTGCCTCCTCGCCGAGCGACGCGCAAGCGATCATGGAGATTGCCGCGGCGATCGACGGACCCGTCATCTGCTCGCTTGCGCGCGCCACCCGAGGCGACGTGATCGCGTCGGCGAGCGCGCTTGCTCCGGCATCGCGCAAGCGCGTCCACATCTTCATCGGCACCAGCCCGCTCCATCGCGAAGCCAAGCTGCATATGGACCGCGCGCAAGTGCTTGAGGCGATCCGGTCCTCGATCGCGTTCGCTCGCGAGCATTTTGACGACATCGAGTTCTCCGCCGAGGACGCGATCCGGACCGAGCGCGACTATCTGGCGGAAACGCTGTCAGTCGCGGCCGCTGAGGGCGCGACGACGCTGAACGTGCCTGACACGGTCGGATATACGACTCCCGACGAGATCTACGACCTCTTCCGCTTCCTCGATGGAGCCGTCGACCGTGCCGAGGACGTGATCTTCTCGACCCACTGCCACGACGACCTCGGAATGGCGGTCGCCAACTCCCTGGCAGCCATCCGCGGCGGCGCGCGGCAGGTCGAATGCGCGATGAACGGGATCGGCGAGCGAGCCGGAAACTGCGCGCTCGAGTCCGTAGTCATGGCGCTGCGCACGCGCGGCGATTTTTACGGTGTGAGCACCAACGTCGATACGACCAAGATCATGCCCGCGAGCCGGATGCTGGCCCAGATCACCAACACGCCGCCGCCGCGCAACAAGTCGATCGTCGGCGCCAACGCGTTCGCGCACGAATCGGGCATCCACCAGCATGGCGTGCTGCAGAACCGGCAGACGTACGAGATCATCAATCCGGAGGATATCGGCCTCGCCACGGACGGCATCGTGCTCGGCAAGCACAGCGGCCGGCATGCGCTGGCGGCGCGCGCGCGCGCGCTCGGCTACGTCCTCGAAGGCGATCAGCTCGACCGTACGTTCACCGGCTTCAAGGCGGTCGCCGACGAGGTCGGGATCGTCGACACGGCGCGGCTTGTCGCACTGCTTTCGGAAGCGCGGACGCACCGTCCGCAGGCGCTTTGGAAGCTCTCGAAGGTTGATATTCGCGCGCCGGTCTCCGCGAATTCCTGGCCCGTCGCACGCGTCGAGCTCGAACATGGCGAGCGCGGCCGAGTGACCGATATCGCGAGCGCCCCAGGCGCTCTGGACGGCGCCTTTGCCGCAGTCAGCCAGATGATGGGCGTGTCCGCGCGGGTCGACAGCATCGACATGCAGTACATTGCCGCCGATCCGGACGAAGCCGCCCCGGACGGGCAGGGCGCGAGCGTCCTCGTAGAGATGACGATTGAAGTGGACGGCGAGATTTTCGCCGGCCGCGCTCGTGCCCGCGATATCCTGCCCAGCCACGTCTCCGCCTACATCGATGCGGTCAGCAACGCGCAAGCGGTGCGGGACCTGCGCAATGCCACCGCAAGAAAGGTCCAGGCCGCGTGATCAACATTGTCGTACTGCCCGGTGACGGGATTGGACCCGAAGTTACGGCCGAGGCGGTGCGCTGCCTCGAGCAGCTGTCGAGCGAGCGCGACCTCGGTCTGAATTTTGCCGAGCGTGATTTCGGCGGCGTGGCGATCGACCGCCACGGCGATCCGCTGCCCGATGAGACGCTCGAAGCGTGCCGCAACGCGGACGCGGTCCTGCTCGGCGCCGTGGGCGGCGATCAGTGGAATGATTGCGCGGTTCGCCCCGAAGCCGGGCTTCTGCGCCTCCGCGAGGAGCTCGGCCTGTTCGCCAATCTTCGCCCGGCGAAGGTCCTGGACGGACTCCACCACGTGTCACCGCTGCGCGCGGATATCGCCAAGGACGCGGACATCCTGGTCGTGCGCGAGCTGACCGGCGGCATTTATTTCGGCGAACGCCGCGCGGAGGCGCATTTCGCATCGGACCTCTGTTCGTACACGCGCGACGAAATCGAGCGGATCGCGAACGTCGCCTTCCGCTCGGCCGGTCATCGCCGGCAGAAGGTCACCTCGGTCGACAAGGCCAATGTCCTCGCGACGTCGAAGCTGTGGCGCGAGACGGTGACCGAGGTTGCGAAATCCTATCCCGACATCGAGCTCGAGCACATGTACGTCGACGCCTGCGCGATGGCGCTGGTCACCAATCCACGCCGGTTCGACGTCATCCTCACGGAGAATATGTTCGGCGACATCTTGTCGGACGAGCTCTCGGTGATCGCCGGTTCGATCGGGCTGCTCGGTTCGGCCAGCGTCGGTTCGGGCGGACCCGGGGTGTACGAGCCGATCCACGGCTCCGCGCCGCAGACTCGCCGGCTCGAACGTCGCCAATCCGGCGGGCGCGATCGCGAGCGCGGTCCTGATGCTCGACGAGCTTGGGCTCGGCGACAGCGCCCGCCTGCTGTCCAACGCGCTCGACCTGACCTTGGTCGAAGGCTGCCGCACCGACGATCTGGGTGGAAGCGCGACCTGCTCCGAATTCGGCGATCGGGTGCGCTGGAACCTGGCCGCCGGCCTCGTCCGCTCCGGCGCCTATCGCGAGCTGATCGCAATGAACCGCGGATGCTGCGGATGAGCGAACGCCCGCGCACTCTGTACGAAAAAATCTGGGACGCGCATGTCGTTGCGCGCCGGGAGGATGGGACGTGCCTGATCTATATCGATCGGCATCTGGTCCACGAAGTGACCTCGCCGCAGGCGTTCGAAGGCTTGCGCGCCGCGGGCCGCAAAGTGCGCCGCCCCGACCTGACGCTCGCTGTCGCCGATCACAACGTGCCGACCACTCGCAGCGACGAGCGGCAATGGCGGACCGTTGCTAATCGAAGATCCGGCAAGCGCGACGCAAGTCGTGGCGCTCGAGGAGAACGTCCGCGAATTTGGCGTCCCGTACATCGACGTGCTCGCCGCGGAGCAGGGCATCGTCCATGTGGTCGGACCGGAGCAGGGATTCACGCTGCCCGGCACGACCGTAGTTTGCGGCGACAGCCACACCGCCGCGCATGGCGCGCTTGGGGCGCTCGCCTTCGGCATCGGCACGAGCGAGGTCGAGCATGTCCTCGCGACCCAGACGCTGCTGATGACGCCGTCGCGCACGCTTGAAGTCCGCGTCGAAGGGAGCCTCGGCTTCGGCGTTTCGCCGAAGGACGTCGTGCTGGCGATCGTCGGCCGGCTCGGCGCGTCCGGGGGCAACGGCCATGTCATCGAATATCGCGGAAGCACCTTTCGCGACGATGAGCCTGGAAGGGCGGCTGACCGTCGCCAACATGTCGATCGAGGCCGGCGCGCGCTCCGGCTTGTTCGCGCCCGACGAGAACGACCTTTGCTTATTTGAAAGGCCGGCCGATGGCGCCGCATGGCGCCGATTGGGACCGCGCTGTCGAGCAGTGGCGCACCCTTGCAACCGACGAGGGCGCCACATTCGACCGGTCGATCCGGCTCGACGCGAGCGAAATCGCGCCGACCGTCACCTGGGGCACGAGTCCGGAGGACATTGCGTCGATCGACGGCACGGTTCCCGACCCCGACAGCTTCGGCGATCTCGCGAAGCGCAACTCTGCGCGGCGCGCGCTCGAATATATGGGCCTCACGCCCGGACAACGGCTGCAGGACGTCGCCGTCGAGCACATCTTCATCGGCAGTTGCACCAACAGCCGGATCGAAGACCTGCGCGCCGCGGCGCAAGTGCTCGCAGCGGCAGGCGCCGCGAGCCCGACGATCAAGCAGGCGCTGGTCGTGCCCGGCTCCGGGCTGGTCAAGCGCCAGGCCGAGGCCGAAGGTCTCGACCGCATCTTCATCGACGCCGGCTTCGAGTGGCGCGAACCGGGCTGCTCGATGTGCCTCGCGATGAACCCCGACAAGGTGCCGCCGCTGGGGCGCTGCGCATCGACGTCGAACCGCAACTTCGTCGGCCGCCAGGGCCCGGGCGCGCGCACGCACCTGATGTCCCCGGCGATGGCCGCCGCCGCGGCCGTGACCGGTCGCCTAACCGACGTCCGCGAGCTGATGGGCGGACAAAGCTGGGAGGCCGCGGCATGACTCCGTTCACCCGCGTCGAAGGCCGCGCCTATCCGCTGCCGCTCGACAATGTCGACACCGACCTCATCATTCCCGCCGAGCATCTGAAGACGATCGGCCGCAGCGGGCTTGGGCGGCACGCGTTCGAAGCGATCCGCGCCCGGCCGGGCAATGTGTTCGACGACCCGCAATATGCGGGCGCGCCGATCATCGTCGCGCTCGACAATTTCGGCTGCGGGTCGAGCCGCGAGCATGCCGCCTGGGCGCTTGCCGACATGGGCGTTCGCGCGGTCGTCGCGCGCGAGCTTCTCCGACATCTTCGCCGGCAACGCCTTCAAGAACGGGATCGCCGCGGTCGAGCTCGACCGGCCGACCGCTGAAGCGCTGCTTCGAGGCCGCAACAAAGTCACACAATCGCCGTCGACCTGGCTGAAATGACGGTCACTTCGGCCGCCGGTCACCTTTTCACCTTTGCCATGGACCCATTTAGGCGCGAATGTCTGCTCGCCGGAATCGATGAGATTGCACTGACGCTCGCGTTCGAGCCCGCGATCTCGGCCTATGAACAGAGAATGGGGATCTGACGTGTTGAGAGCGCCAGAGAAGCAGGGCCTGTACGATCCGCGCAACGAGCATGATTCGTGCGGCGTCGGCTTCGTCGCGAATATCAGCGGCGAGAAGTCGAACGACATCATCCGCGACGGCTTGCTCATGCTCGCCAACCTCGATCACCGCGGCGCGCGCGGAGCCGACCCGCTGGTCGGCGACGGCGCCGGATGCCTGATCCAGATCCCCGACGAGCTGTTGCGCGACTGGGCGCATGCGAACGCAGTCACCCTGCCCCAGCCCGGCGACTATGCCGTCGCCATGTGCTTCCTGCCGCAAGACGCGCAAAGCCGCGAAGCGGCGACCGCGCGGCTCGAGCGCTTCATCGAGATCGAAGGGCAGATCCTGCTCGGCTGGCGCGATGTTCCGACGGACCCGGCGGGACTTGGAGAAGCGGTGCTCGAATCGCTGCCAGTCATCCGCCAGGCGATCGTTGCGCGCGGGCCCGCGCACCGCCGACCAGGACGCGTTCGAGCGCAAGATCCTGACGATCCGCAAGCAGACCCAGAATCCGCTGTCCGAGCTCGCCGAGAAGCGCGACCTCCCCCACCTCGCGGATTTCTACATTCCGTCATTCTCCAGCCGGACCATCGTCTACAAGGGGCTGCTGCTCGCAACGCAGGTCGGCACCTTCTATCGCGATCTCATCGACCCGCGGACCAAGTCCGCGCTCGCGCTCGTCCACCAGCGCTTCTCGACCAATACCTTCCCCAGCTGGAAGCTCGCCCACCCCTATCGCTTCATCGCGCACAACGGCGAGATCAACACGGTTCGCGGCAACGTGAACTGGATGAACGCCCGGCGGCGGACGCTGGAATCGCCTTTGCTCGGTGCGGACCTCGACAAGATGTGGCCGCTCATCCCGCACGGGCAGTCGGACACGGCCTCGCTCGACAACGCGCTCGAGCTGCTGGTGGCCGGCGGCTATTCGCTGGCCCATGCGATGATGCTGCTCATTCCCGAGGCGTGGGCGGGCAACGCGCACATGGAGCCGAAGCGCCGCGCCTTTTACGAATATTATGCCGCGCTGATGGAGCCGTGGGACGGCCCGGCGGCGATCGCCTTCACCGACGGCGTGCAGATCGGCGCCACGCTCGACCGCAACGGGCTGAGACCGGCGCGCTTCTGCGTCACCGACGACGGCCGGGTCATCATGGCGTCGGAGAGCGGCGTGCTTCCCATCCCCGAGGAGAATATCGTCCGCAAATGGCGCCTGCAGCCTGGGCGGATGCTGCTCATCGACCTCAACGAAGGGCGCATCATCGAGGACGAGGAAATCAAGTCCAGCCTCGCGTCCGAGCACCCCTATGGCGACTGGCTGCGCGAGACTCAGTTCAACCTCGGCGACCTTCCTCCGGCGCCGGAAAGCGATCGCGCGGACCGCTCGGAAACCGATCTCAAGAGCGCCCAGAAAGCGTTCGGTTACACCGACGAAGACCTGAAGTTCTTCCTCGAGCCGATGGGCGCGAATGGCGACGATCCGGTCGGCTCAATGGGGACCGACACGCCGATCGCCGCTTTGTCCGACCGGCCGAAGCTGCTCTACGACTATTTCAAGCAGAACTTCGCGCAGGTCACCAACCCGCCGATCGATCCGATCCGCGAAGCGATGGTGATGAGCCTCGTCTCGATGATCGGCCCGCGGCCGAACCTGCTTGGCCACCATGCGGGCACGCACAAGCGGCTCGAGGTTTCGCAACCGATCCTCACCGACGAGGATCTGCAGAAGATCCGCAACATCCACGAAGTGCTCGACGGCGCGTTCCGCACGCAGACGTTCGACGCGACCTGGGCCGGCGGAAGCGGCCAGGCGCTCGAGGCCGCGCTGAAGCGGCTGTGCTGGGAAGCGACCGAGGCGGTGCTCGCCGACATCAACATGCTGATCATCTCGGACCGCGCCGTGGCGAAGGACCGCGTCGCGATTCCGGCCGCGCTCGCCACCGCGGCGGTGCATCACCATCTGATCCGCCAGGGCCTGCGGATGCAGACCGGGCTCGTGGTCGAGACCGGCGAAGCGCGCGAAGTGCATCATTTCTGCGTTCTCGCCGGCTACGGCGCCGAGGCGATCAACCCGTATCTCGCGTTCGAAACGCTTGGGACGCTGCAGCGACCTCGCCGTCCGAGAAAGCGCAAGCCAATTACATCAAGGCCGTCGGCAAAGGCATGCTGAAGGTGATGTCCAAGATGGGCATCTCCACCTTCCAGTCCTATTGCGGCGCGCAGATTTTCGACGCCATCGGCCTCTCGAGCAGCCTCGTCGAACGCTATTTCACCGGCACTGCGACGATGATCGAAGGCGTCGACCTGGACGAGATCGCCGCCGAGACCACCGAGCGCCACCAGCGCGCATATGCCGACGAGAACGTGCGCCTCGATACCGGCGGCGCGTACGCGTGGCGCGCCGACGGCGAAGCCCACGCGTGGAGCCCCGACACCGTCGCCAATCTGCAGCACGCGGTGCGCGGCAACCTGCCCGACAAGTATCGCGAGTTCGCGGCGGGCGTGAACGATCAAAGCCGCCGGCTGCTGACCATTCGCGGCCTGCTCGAGTTCAAGCCGGCAGGCGCGGCCGATCCCGCTGGAGGAGGTCGAGCCGGCGAGCGAGATCGTGAAGCGTTTCACCACCGGCGCGATGAGTTTCGGCTCGATCAGCCGTGAAGCGCACACCACGCTCGCCATCGCCATGAACCGCATCGGCGGCAAATCGAACACCGGCGAAGGCGGCGAGGAGCGCGACCGCTTCAAGCCGCTTCCGAACGGCGATTCGATGCGCTCGGCGATCAAGCAGGTCGCGTCGGGCCGCTTCGGAGTCACGACCGAATATCTGGTCAACGCCGACGAGGTGCAGATCAAGATCGCCCAGGGCGCGAAGCCGGGCGAAGGCGGACAGCTGCCGGGACACAAGGTCGATCGGCACATCGCGTCGGTCCGCCATTCGACGCCCGGGCGTCGGCCTCATCTCACCGCCGCCGCATCACGACATCTATTCGATCGAGGACCTCGCCCAGCTCGTTTTCGACCTGAAGAACGTCAACGAAACGGCGCGCGTCTCGGTGAAGCTCGTCTCGGAAGTCGGCGTGGGCACGGTCGCCGCGGGAGTGGTCAAGGCGCGCGCCGACCATGTCACCATCTCCGGCTACGAAGGCGGCACCGGCGCCTCGCCGCTGACCTCGCTCACCCATGCCGGATCGCCGTGGGAAATCGGGCTTGCCGAGACCCAGCAGACTCTGGTCCTCAATCGCTTGCGCGGGCGCGTCGCCGTGCAGGCGGACGGCGGGCTGCGCACCGGCCGCGACGTCGCCGTCGCCGCGATGCTCGGCGCCGACGAGTTCGGCTTCGCGACTGCGCCGCTGATCGCCGCCGGCTGCATCATGATGCGCAAGTGCCACCTCAACACCTGCCCCGTGGGCATTGCGACGCAGGACCCGGTGCTTCGCGCGCGCTTCACCGGCGCACCCGAGCATGTGATCAACTACTTCTTCTTCGTCGCCGAGGAATTGCGCGAGATCATGGCCTCGCTCGGCATCCGCCGGGTCGAAGAGATGATCGGGCGCACCGACCTGCTCGATACGCGGCCGGTCGTCGAACATTGGAAGGCGCGCGGGATCGATCTCAGCCGCCTGCTTTACGCGCCGCGGACCGCGCACGACGTCGCGCGCTTCAATTCGGAACGGCAGGATCACGGTCTCGCGAACGTGTTCGACCGCGACCTGATCGCCGCCGCCGAGCCGGCGCTGAACAGCGGCAAGCCGGTCCGCATCGAACGCGACGTGCGCAACGTGCACCGCAGCGTCGGCACGATGCTGTCGGGCGAGGTCGCCCGCCGCTTCGGCCATGAAGGCCTGCCGCAGGACAGCATCTTCGTCCGCCTGAAAGGCACCGCCGGCCAGAGCTTCGGCGCGTTCCTCGCGCACGGCGTGACGCTGGAGCTGACCGGCGACGGCAACGACTATGTCGGCAAGGGCCTGTCGGGCGGACGCGTGATCGTTCGCCAGCCGGAGAGCGCCAACCGCGACCCAGCGCACAACATCATCGTCGGCAACACCGTGCTTTACGGCGCCATCGCCGGCGAGGCCTATTTCCAGGGCGTCGCTGGCGAGCGCTTCGCTGTCCGCAACTCGGGCGCGGTCGCAGTCGTCGAAGGCGCCGGCGACCATTGCTGCGAATATATGACCGGCGGCGTGGTCTGCGTGCTCGGGCCCGTCGGCCGCAACTTCGCGGCGGGCATGTCGGGCGGCATCGCTTATGTCTACGATCCCGAAGGCGCGCTGGAGCGCCAATGCAATCTTGAGAGCGTTGCGCTCGAAGGCATCGCTCCGGCCGGCGCGCTCGTGGGGCGACGGCGCGCCGGCGCAAGTCGCGCCGAGCGTGCATGACAGCGGAATGGGCCATCCGCTCCGCTACGATGCCGAACGGCTGCGCATTCTGGTCGAGCGCCATCAGCTCGCAACCGGAAGCGCCAAGGCGGCGGCGCTGCTCGCCGACTGGCCGAACGCGCTCCAGCATTTCGTCAAGGTCGTTCCGGGCGAATATCGGCGCGCGCTGGCGGAGCTTGAGCCCGGCCTCGAAGCCGTGGCCGCGGAGTAGGAATCGCGATGGGCAAACCGACCGCATTTCTTGAAGTCGAGCGGCAGCGACCGCGGCTACACGCCGGTCGCCGAGCGTGTGAAGCATTGGCGCGAGTTCACCGAGGAGGCGTCGCCCGACGCCGTGGCGCGCCAGGCCTCGCGCTGCATGGATTGCGGCATCCCGTTCTGCCACTCGGGCTGCCCGGTGAACAACCTGATCCCGGACTGGAACGACCTCGTCTATCAGCAGGATTGGCAGGCCGCGATCGAACGCCTGCACCAGACCAACAATTTCCCGGAGATCACCGGCCGCGTCTGCCCCGCGCCCGTGCGAAGCCGCCTGCACGCTCAACATCGACGATGCGCCGGTGACGATCAAATCGATCGAAGGCGCGATCGCCGACCGCGCCTTTCGTGAAGGCTGGGTCAAGCCGCAGGGTGCGTCGCGCGGCAGCGGCAAGCGCATCGCCATCGTCGGCTCGGGACCCGCCGGCCTCGCCTGCGCGCAGCAGCTCGCGCGCATGGGACACGCTCCGACCGTGTTCGAGAAGTCGGACCGGATCGGCGGCCTGCTTCGCTACGGCATTCCCGATTTCAAGCTCGACAAGTCGATCATCGACCGCCGCATCGAGCAGATGGAAGTCGAAGGAGTCATCTTCCGCCCGAACATGGAAGTCGGAGTGACGGTCACGGTCGACCGCCTGCTCGACGATTATCACCTCCTGGTGCTCGCCGGCGGAGCCGAGCAGCCGCGCGATCTCGCGGTGCCTGGGCGCGAGCTCGACGGCGTCCATTTCGCGATGGATTTCCTCATGCAGCAGAACAAGCGCAACGCCGGCGACCCTGAAGAGCGGGCGGCGCCGGACGGCGGGATCAACGCGCTTGGCAAGCACGTCGTCGTGATCGGCGGCGGCGACACCGGCTCCGACTGCATCGGCACGTCATTCCGCCAGGGCGCGGCTTCGGTCACTCAGCTGGAGATCCTCCCCCAGCCCCCGCTGCACGAGAACAAGGCGCTCACCTGGCCCGATTGGCCGATGAAGCTGCGCACCTCGGCGTCGCACGAGGAAGGCGCGGAGCGCGAGTTCTCGGTGCTGACGCAGGGGTTCCGGGACGAGAACGGCAAGGTCGCAGCGCTGCAGTGCGCGCGGTCCGAGTTCGTCGACGGGAAAAATCCAGCGCGATCCCCGGCTCGGAATTCGAAATCGAGGCCGAGCTCGTCCTGCTGGCGATGGGCTTCGTCGGTCCGCGCCGCCAAGGCGCGCTCGAAAGTTCGGAGGTGACGCTCACGCCCGCAAGGCAATGTGCAGGCGTCGATGAGCGACTATCGCACCAGCCGCGACCGCATTTTCGCCTGCGGCGATATGCGGCGGGGGCAGTCACTGGTCGTCTGGGCGATCCGCGAAGGCCGCGAATGCGCCGAGGCCGTAAACGCCTATTTCGAGGCGGAGCGCAAAGCTAGCTGACGGGATAGGCCGTCGTATATTTGACGCGCTCCATGGCGAAACGCGAAGTCACGTTCTTGAGCGGCACAAGCGCGATTAAACGCTGATAAAATGCATCGACCGCGGCCATGTTCGGCACGCTGATCCGCATCATGTAATCCACATCCCCCGCCATCCGATAAATCTCCATCACTTCGGGCATTTCGGCGATTGCGGCGGCGAAGCGCTGCAACCATTCCTTCGAATGGTCGCCGGTTTCGATCTCCACGAAAACGGTGAGGCCAAGGCCGATGGCGTCAGGATCGACCAGCGCGACGCGCTTGGTGATTACGCCACCATCCGCGAGCTTCTGGATCCGTCGCCAGCACGGTGTCTGCGACAGGTTCACCTGCTTGGCGATCTCCGCGACCGACATGGACGCGTCCTCCTGAAGGATGGCGAGGATCTTGCGGTCGGTTGAGTCCATCTGTCGATCCTGTGTATTTTAGAAAAACATTCTACATATGCCATGCCGCTGTGCAACATCAATGTTATCTTCTCCGGCTTGGTTGAACCCCTTTTCCTATCTGAATATCTGCGGTCGCGCGCGCTGATTAGGAAAACCACCGGCGCGCTGTGTTAGAAAAATATTCTAAAAGGGTGCAAGGTGGCGGACGCAGACGGCCCGTTTCAGTATCGCGGCATCGCTGCCGTCCCAAGCCCGGCAATCGAGCTGATCGGCGGCGACACCATAAGCGAACGGCTGCGCTCCGCCGTCGCGGCGATCGACGGTCGCATCGTGCTCACGACCAGCTTCGGCCGCGAAGCCCAACTGATCGCCCATCACGTCTTCACAGAGCGGCTGCCGATCGAGGTCGTGACTCTCGATACCGGCCGCCATTTCCCCGAGACCTATAATGTCTGGCAGGCAACCGAGGAGCGCTACGGGGTCCGCATCCCTGCCTTCTATCCCGAGGCCGACGCTGTCCGGGCGATGGTTGCCGATTCCGGGATCAACGGCTTTTATTATTCGAAGGACGCCCGCCTCGCGTGCTGCCACGTGCGCAAGGTCGAGCCGCTGAAGCGGGCGCTCGCCGGCGCTTCGGCCTGGATGGTCGGACTGCGCGCCGACCAGTCGCGGCATCGTGCCTCGGTGTCCCTTGCCGGCTGGGACGCACACCGCGCCCTGATCAAGCTCGCGCCCTTGTTCGACTGGACCGCGGAAAGCGTCGCAGCCGAATGCGAGCGGCTCGGAGTGCCGGTGAACGCACTCCATGCGCAGGGCTATGCGTCCATCGGATGCGGGCCGTGCACACGAGCGGTCCAGCCGGGCGAACCTGAGCGCTCGGGCCGCTGGTGGTGGGAAGCCGACGACACCAAGGAATGCGGTCTGCACATGGCCCCCGCCGAACGGCCGATCAGGACGAAGGCGGCATGACCCGCATCAGCGCGCTTCCGAACCTCCCGCTGTTCCACAAGCTGGAAGGCCGGAAAGCTGTCGTCGTCGGCGCATCCGCGGCCGCGGACTGGAAAGCTGAGCTTCTCGCCGCCGCCGGCGCCGAAGTCGCGCGCCTTGGCGACGGCTCGAGCGCCGAGCAATTAAGCGGTGCCGCAATCGTCGTCGCCGAAGCTACAGAAGATGCTGCCCAAATCGCTGCGGCCGCACGAGCCGCGGGCGCGCTCGTCAACATCATCGACCGGCCCGAACTTAGCGACGTGCAGTTCGGAACGATCGTCAACCGTTCGCCCATTGTCGTCGCCATCTCGACCGACGGCGCAGCGCCGATGCTCGGCCAGTCGATCCGGGCGCGCATCGAAAGCGTGCTTCCGCTGGGTCTTTCGGCATGGGCGAAGGCAGCAAAGCAATGGCGCCGGCGGCTGAAGGAAAGGCAGCGCGAATTCGCGGCTCGCCGTGAATTCTGGCAGCGCTTCGTCGCCTCCGCCTGGTCGGATCCTCAACGCTTCCCCACGGACGCGGACTTTGAGGTGCTGCTCGAGTCGACGCCGCACCCGAAGGGCCGGGTCACTCTCGTCGGCGCAGGTCCCGGAGATGCGGAGCTGCTGACGCTGAAAGCGGTCCGCGCGCTGCAGTCGGCAACGGTGATCCTCTACGACCACCTCATCGGACCCGATGTGCTCGAGCTCGCGCGGCGCGAGGCACGCCGCGTAGCCGTCGGCAAGACCGGCCACGGCCCCTCGTGCAAGCAATCCGAGATCAACGCGCTGATGGTCGAACTCGCGCTCGCCGGGGAGAACGTCGTGCGCCTGAAAGGCGGCGATCCCCTGATCTTCGGCCGCGCGGCCGAGGAGATCGACGCCTGCCGCGCCGCCGGCGTCGAGGTCAGCGTCATTCCCGGGATATCCGCCGCACAAGGCGCCGGCCGCATCGCTGCTGATGTCGCTGACCGAACGGCGTCACGCGCGGCGGGTCCAGTTCGTCACCGGTCATGGCGCCGACGGCAAGCTCCCCGGCGACATCGACTGGGCCAGCGTCGCCGACCGTGCGGTGACCACCGTGCTCTACATGCCGCGCCGAACCCTCGATGAATTCGCGCGCAAGGCGATGGCCAAGGGCCTCGACCCGGCGACGCCCGCGATTGCGATCGCGTCGGCTTCCCTTCCGGAGGAAAGCCACGCGGCGGGCATCGTCGCCGAGATCGGCGCGCTGGCGGAGGGACTCCCCGCCGGCGCGCCGGTCACCGTCGTCATCGGCTGGGTCGGCCGGCGGCATGTCAGCGCAAGCCCCGCCGTCGTTCCCTTCCGCCGGGCAGCTGCATCATGACCGTCCACCTTCCGCTTCACGAAGGCGCGCTCAGCCTCGACCAATGGCAGCGGCTCGAGGAGCTCGCAAAGACCCTGACCCCCGAGCAGGCGCGCTGGATCAGCGGCTATTTCGCCGGCCTCGACGCCGGCCTGCTCCGCGCCGGCGGCAGCGATTTCGCAGCGGTGCAGGCGCCGCAGGGGCGCACGCTCACGATCCTCTACGGCACCGAGACCGGCAACTGCCGCGATCTCGCGAAGACCCTCGCCGCGAGCGCCGCCGATCGCGGGCTGGCGGCGAAGCTTTCCGACCTTTCGGATTACAAGGTCCGGCAGCTGAAGGAGGAACAGGACATCCTGTTCGTCGTCAGCACCTATGGCGAAGGCGATCCGCCGCAGCCTTCGGTCGGCTTCTTCGAATTTCTCGAAGGGCCGCGCGCGCCGAAGCTGGATGGAGTCCGCTTTTCCGTGCTCGCGCTCGGCGATTCAACCTATGAGAAATATTGCGAGGCCGGAAAGCGCATCGACCGGCGCCTCGAAGAGCTTGGCGCCTCCCGCCTCAGCCCGCGCGTCGATTGCGACATCGATTATGAGGAGCCCGCAGCGGCCTGGAGCGCGGCGCTGCTCGACCTCTTGGCGACGACCTGCCGCTGGCCGCACCGGCAAGCGCGCGACCGGCAGTCGCCGACCACGAGCGTCCACGACAAGCGCAATCCGTTCCCGGCGACGGTGCTCGAGAATATCCGAATCGTCGGCCGCCATTCGACGAAGGAAACGCGGCACGTCGAGCTCGACCTGACCGGATCGGGGCTGAGCTATCAGCCAGGCGACTCGCTCGGCATCGTGGCGACCAACGACGTTCGCGTGGGTCGAGGAACTGCTCGCCGCCACCGGCCTGTCCGGCGACAGCGAAGTCAAAGTGAAGGACTCGAGCCTCACGCTCGCGCAGGCGCTTGCCACGCGATTCGAAATCACGACCGCAAGCCCGCAGGTTCATCGAGCAATGGGCGAAGCTCAGCGGCGCAAGCGAGCTGCAGCAACTGCTCGGCCCCGATGCCGCGCGCGAGCGGATCGCAGTTCCTCGACAACCATCACGTCGTCGACATCGTCCGGCGCTTTCCAGTGACCGGCGTCGACCCGAGCACCCTGCTCGCCGGTCTGCGCCCGCTGCAGCCGCGGCTCTATTCGCTGGCGTCCAGCCAGGCCGCCGTCGGCGACGAAGCGCACCTCACCGTTGCGCCGGTCCGCTACGAGCTTCACGGCACGCCGCGCGGCGGCGTCGCCACGACCCACATCGCCGACCGGCTGGAGATGGGCGACACATTGCCCGTCTACGTCCAGGAAAATCCGCACTTCCGCCTGCCCGCCGACGACGTTCCGATCATCATGGTCGGGCCGGGCACGGGCGTCGCTCCGTTCCGCGCCTTCCTGCAGGAGCGCGAAGTCCGCGCCGCGGCCGGCCGCTCGTGGCTTTTCTTCGGCGAGCGCAACTTGCGCAGCGACTTCCTCTACCAGCTCGAATGGCAGCAGTGGCTGAAGGACGGCGTCCTGACGCCGCCTCGACGTCGCCTTTTCGCGCGACACCGCGGAGAAGGTCTACGTCCAGCAGCGCATGCTGGAGCAGGCGCCGCGACCTTTACGCGTGGCTCGAAGACGGCGCGCATTTCTACGTCTGCGGCGACGAGAAGGCGATGGCGCACGACGTGCACCGGGCGCTGATCGAGATCGTCGAGCGCGAAGGCGGGCAATCGCGCGAGGCGGCGGAGGATTATGTCGCGCGGCTCGCCGCCGAGCACCGCTACCAGCGCGACGTCTACTGAGCACGCCAATGGCGACACGCACCATCGATCGCAGCGCCGACCTCTCGCAGCCGCTCGACAAGCTCGGGCCCGACGAGACGCTGAAGTTCAAGAGCGATTATCTGCGCGGCAAGATCGCGCACGATCTGCTCGACCGGATCACCGGCGGAGTGACCTTCGAGAGCAACAAGCTCATGAAGTTCCACGGCATCTACCAGCAGGACGATCGCGACATCCGCGACGAGCGCCGCCGGCAGAAGCTCGAGCCGGCGCTGACCTTCATGGTCCGGGTGCGCCTGCCCGGCGGCGTCTGCACGCCCGAGCAGTGGCTGAAGATCGACGAGCTTGCGCAGGCGCATGGCGGCAACACGATCCGGCTGACCACGCGCCAGACGTTCCAGTTCCACTGGGTGCTGAAGGAAGAAATCCGGCCGACGATCCAGGGCCTGCACGAGGTGCTGCTCGACACGATCGCGGCGTGCGGCGACGATTCGCGCGGAGTGATGGCGACCGCTGATCCGGCGGATTCAGACGTCCATGCCGAAGTGGCGGCGCTCGCCAAGCAGGTCAGCGATCACGTCATCCCCAAGATGCGCGCCTATCATGAAATCTGGTACGGCAAGGAGCGCGTCGCCAGCTCCGAAGACGAAGAGCCGCTCTACGGGCCGACCTATTTACCGCGAAAATTCAAGATCGGCTTCGCCGTCCCTCCGTCGAACGACATTGACGTCTACACGCAGGACCTTGGGTTCATCGCCATCACCGGAGAGAATGGGGTGGAGGGTTTTAACGTCGCTATCGGCGGCGGGATGGGCCGCACGGACAATGAGCCGAACACCTATCCGCGCCTCGCCAATGTTATCGGCTTCGTGGCCAAGGACCGCTTGCTCGAGACGGCTGACGCGGTGATCGGCGTCCAGCGCGAGTATGGAAACCGCAAAGACCGTGCGCGCGCGCGCTTTAAATATACGATCGACGACAAGGGTCTCGATTTCATCGTCTCCGAGATCGAATCGGCGAATGGGGTGGCCGTTCGAGCCCGCGCGCCCGTTCGAATTCACGTCCAACGGCGACCGCTTCGGCTGGCGGGAGACCGATCGGGGGCTCTTTAACTTCGGCCTATTCGTTCAAAACGGCCGCATATCCGGCCTAATTATGAGCGGGCTCAGAGCAATTGCGAAGGTCCACAAGGGCCGCTTCCGCCTCACTCCGAACCAGAATCTGATCATCGCCGACGTTGCGCCGGCGGACCGTCCCTCGATCGACGCATTGCTGAGCGAACACGGGCTCGACGGAGATGCAACGAGCGCGTTGCGGCTCAACTCGATTGCATGCGTGGCCCTCCCCACCTGTCCGCTGGCGATGGCCGAAGCCGAACGCTACCTGCCCGATCTGGTCGGCAAGATCGAAGCCATCCTCGAACAGCACGGCCTTTCGCGAGAGCCGATCACGATCCGCATGAGCGGTTGCCCCAACGGCTGCTCGCGGCCGTACGTCGCCGAAATCGCGCTGACCGGACGCGCACCCGGCAAGTACAATCTCTACCTCGGCGGCGGCTTCCACGGCGAGCGGCTGAACCGGGTTTATGCCGAGAATATTGGAGAGGACCGCATCCTCGAGATCCTCTCCGAGAAGCTTGCTGCGTTTGCCAAGGATCGCGAGCCCGGCGAACGCTTTGGCGATTTCATCACACGCATGGTTGACCAGGCGGCAGCGGCGTAGCATGCTTATGGCGATGATTCAGGTTCGCTCCGCAACGACCTGGTGGTGGCGCTGGTCCCCAGCCATGGATGCGGCGCGCGCAGCGAACGGATAGCCGGAAGCCTCAAGACTTCCCGCCAAGCCTTTCAGGACCCGCCGCACCCGGCGGGTTTTTTCATGCCCTCAATCCACGGAATTCTCAGATGATCATCGTTTTGAAGCGCGAAGCCAGACAGGAAGACGCCGACGAAATCCTCGGCAGGATCGAGGAAAGAGGGCTGAAGCCGCTGTACATGCCCGGCACCGAGCGCGTCGTGCTCGGCGCTCTGGGCGACGAACGCGTGCTTTCCGAACTCGGGCTGGACGGCCACCCGATGGTCGAGTCGATCAAGCCGATCCTCTCGCCGTACAAACTCGTCAGCCGCGAAATGCATCCGCACGACACAGTCGTTCGCTTCGGCAAGGCCAACATCGGCGGTGTCGGGTTCGCGGTGATCGCCGGCCCCTGCGCTGTCGAGACCGAAGAACGCCTGCGCAGCAGCGCCGAGGCGGTCCGCTCCGCTGGAGCAGTCGGCATTCGCGCCGGCGCCTATAAGCCGCGGACCAGCCCTTACTCGTTCCAGGGCCACGGCCCCGACGGCCTCAAGACGCTTCGCAAGATCGGCGACGAGCTCGAGCTTCCGGTCGTCACCGAGGTGATGGACACGATGGACGTCGATGCCGTCGCCGCCGACGCCGACATGCTCCAGGTCGGCGCGCGCAACATGCAGAATTTCTCTCTGCTGAAGGCGGTCGGCAAGGCGGGCAAGCCCGTGCTCCTGAAGCGCGGCCTCGCGGCGAAGGTCGAGGACCTGCTGCTCGCCGCCGAATATCTGCTCGCCGCCGGCAATGAGCAGGTGATCCTCTGCGAGCGCGGCATTCGCACGTTCGAGACCGTCACCCGCAACACGCTCGACCTCAACGCCGTCGCCTACATGAAGCAGAAGACGCATCTGCCCGTGCTCGTCGATCCTTCGCACGGCACCGGCGTGCGCGATCTCGTCATTCCGATGTCGCTCGCCGCGGCCGCGTGCGGCGCCGACGGCCTGCTGGTCGAGGTGCACGACAATCCGGTCGATGCCTGGTCCGACGGCGCGCAATCGCTCTACCCGCACCAGTTCGAAGCCTTGATGGCTGCGCTGAAGCCCGTGCTCGCCGCCGTCGGCAGGGAACTGGCGTGAACGTCATGGCCGAGCTTGCCACCGGCGACGGCGCGCGCGGTCACGCGCCGCCTTTCCGGCGCCGGTCGACCTGCTGGCGCTTTACGCGCAGCTGAGCGACCGCGGCCGGCGTCAGGACACTTTGCTGTTCGAGACCGCGGCAGGGCTCGAGCATCATCCTCGATCAGGCGGCGGTCCGCATCGACTGCCGCGGTGGCGAGGTCGTGCTCGATGCGCTGTCGAGCGGCGGCCAGCCCGTCCTCGACCTCGTCGCGCGCAAGCTCGCGCAGCATGTCGAGTCCGCGGCGCCCGACCGGCTGGTGCTGCAGTACGAGCGTTCGCGGGAGGTCGATGCCGAGAAAAGGCTGCACGCATCCGTCGCCGTTCGACGTCCTGCGCGCGATCTCCACGGGCTTCAGCAGCGAGACTCCCGAAGAGGCGATGACGGTATGCCTGATCGGAGTCGTCGCATTCGACCACGTCGATCTGTTCGAGGAGCTTCCCCAATCGCAGGAGGACCCAACCGGTTTTCCCGATTTCATCTTCTGGCTCGCGGAATCGGCGGTCGTCGCCGAGCCTCGCCTGACGCCGCGGCTGGTCTGTTCGTCCTTTGCCGGCCCCGATCAGGAAGAGCAGCGGCGAGCCCAATTCTCCGCGATCGAACGGCTCGGCGATCTGTCGTTTCGCTCGTCGGACATCCGTGCCATCGATCAAATCGCCGGAACGCCCGTGGATGTGTCGGTCGATCTCGACGACGCAGCATTCGCGGCTGCGGTCGCCCAGCTCAAGGAGCACATCCTCGCCGGCGACGTGTACCAGGTCGTGCCGTCGCGGACGTTCAGCGCCAAGTGTGCGGATCCGTTGTCGGCCTTTGCGCGGGTCCGATCAATCGACCGCAGCCCGTACATGTTCTTCGTTTCGATGGCCGATTGCGCTTTGTTCGGAGCCTCGCCGGAAACCTCGGTCCGAGTAACGCGCGAAGGCGGCAAGCCGATCATCGAAGTCAAACCGATCGCCGGCACGCGCCCGCGCGGCGCAAGCCAGGACGAGGACGACCGGATGGAAGCCGACCTCCGCCTCGACACCAAGGAATCCGCCGAGCACATGATGCTGGTCGATCTCGCCCGCAACGACGTCGCGCGAGTGTCCGAGCCCGGTACCCGCCACGTTGCGCAGCTGATGACCCTCGAAAAATACGCGCGTGTCATGCACCTTGTCAGCTCCGTCAAAGGCGTGCTGGCGAAGGGCTATGACGCGCTCCACGCGCTGCAGGCGTGCCTCAACGTCGGCACGCTATCGGGCGCGCCGAAGCTCAAGGCGACCGAGCTGCTGCGCCGCTATGAGCGCACCCGGCGCGGGCCCTACGGTGGCGCGATCGGCTGGCTGAACGGCGAAGGTCTGCTCGACACCGGAGTCGTGATCCGCTCGGCGCTGGTCAAGGACGGCACCGCGTTCGTCCGCGCAGGCGCCGGCATCGTCTACGATTTCGACCCGATGGCGGAGGCGCATGAGACGCGCCGCAAGGCCTCGGCGATCCTCTCCGCGATCGCTGGAGAATCGGCGCGATGACTCGCAATGTGCTGATGATCGACAACCACGATAGCTTTACGTTCAACATCGTCGAAGCGCTCGAACGGCTCGGCGCGAACGTGCGCACTGTCCGCAACGAGATCGCCGCGGAGGATGCGTTGCAGCAGGCGCAGGATGCCGATGCGATCATCCTCATCTCGCCCGGCCCTGGCCGCCCGGAAGAGGCCGGCTGCAGCATGGATCTCGTGCGGCTCGTCAAAGGCAAAGTGCCGCTCTTCGGCGTCTGCCTGGGCCACCAGGCGATGGTCCTCGAAGCCGGCGGCGGCGTCGTCCGCGCGCCCGAGCCAGTGCACGGCAAGGCATCGCTGCTCAACCACGACGCGACGGGACCGTTTGCCGGCGTGCCCAACCCGATCAAGATCGGCCGTTACCATTCGCTGTGCACGCCCAACCCACCAGCTCGCTTCCATGTGCATGCCGCCATCGACGGAATGGCGATGGCAATCAGCGACGCGGCTGCGAAGCAGGTCGGCGTGCAGTTCCATCCGGAGTTGGTGCTGACTCCCGGCGGGCAGCAGATCCTCGCCAACGTGCTCGATCTGCTCAGCGCGGCTTGACCCGCGGCGCGGCCGTCCGCATCCGCTCTTTGATGGACCCGCCGAGCTGATCGCCTTTGCCGAAGAGCTTGCCGCTGCAGCGCGTCAGGAGACGCTGCACCGGTGGATCGCCGGCTGCGCTGTCGAGGACAAGGGCAGACGGCGTCTTCGACCCGGTCACGGAAGCCGATCGCGAGGCCGAGCGCGTCATGCGCGAACTCATCCGCGAGCGCTATCCCGACCACGGGATCACAGGCGAGGAATGGCCGGACGAACCCGGCACGAGCGCCTACCGCTGGTCGCTCGACCCGGTCGACGGAACGGGCTCCTTCATTTGCGGGCTGCCGACCTGGACCACGCTCATCGCTCTGCTCGAGGATGGCGCGCCCGTCCTAAGCGTCATCGATGCCCCCGTGCTCGAAGAAACGTACGTCGGCGGTGCCGGCGGTGCGTGGCTGATGTGCAGAGGGCAACGCAGCCAGCTTCGAACGAGCGGCTGCACGCGGCTTTCCGATGCTCGCCTGTCGACGACGGACCCGTTCCTGTTGGACGATCCGGCGACGTTCGAACGTATCCGCCGCTCGGTCCGCGTCACCCGCTACGGACACGACGGTTATGGATATGCCCGACTTGCGGCGGGCTCGCTCGATCTGGTGATCGAAAGCGGCCTGAAACCGCACGACTACAATGCGCTGATCCCGGTGGTGCGTGCCGCCGGCGGGCACATTGGCGACTGGACTGGAGGAGCTGACTTCGCTGGCGGAAGCGTCGTCGCGGCAGCGACGCGCTTGCTCTACGATGAAGCGGTGGCGCTGCTCGCCGCGGCGTGACGCGCTTTCAGCACGGCGACGACATCCTCCCAGCCGAAACCGCGCGCCTGCATCAGCACGCTGACGTGATAGACGAGGTCGGCGACTTCCTCCGTGCAACCGGCTGAATCGCGCGTTACCGCAGCCAGAGCGACTTCGGTCCCCTCTTCGCCGATCTTCTGCGCGATGCGCTCGATGCCCCGGTCGAGCAGCTTGCGCGTGTAGCTTGACGGGTCGTCCGAAGCGGCGCGCTCGGCGATGATCGCCGACAGCTGCGCGAGCCAGCCGGGGCCGGCGAAATCGGCTTCGAAGCAGCTGCGCGTGCCGAGGTGGCAAACCGGGCCTTCCGGATCCACGAGCAGGAGCAACGCGTCGCCGTCGCAATCGGTGAATACGGCATGCAGCTTCAGCCGGTTGCCGCTCGTCTCGCCCTTCTTCCACAGCCGCTGCTTCGACCGGCTGAAGAAGGTCGCAAACGCCGTCCCGAGCGTCGCCTCGAGCGCTTCCGGGTTCACGTAAGCCAGCATCAGCACCTCGCCCGAGACGCGGTCCTGCACCAGCGCGGGAATGAGCCCGCCCATCTTCTCCCAGGCGAGCTCGGCGATCTCGCTCACTGTCAGCGGCGCACTTCGATCCCGCATGTCGCGAGGAACTCCTTCAGGTCGGGGATTGCGATCAGTCGGTCGTGGAAGACGGTTGCGGCGAGCGCGCCGCTAGCGCCGGCCTCGAATACCTCGCGAAAATGCTCGTGCGCTCCGGCTCCGCCCGAGGCGATCACCGGCACGGAAACGGCTTCGACGACCTCGCGCGTGTGGGCGACATCATAGCCGGTGCGCACGCCGTCGTTACGCATGCAGTTGAGCACGATCTCACCCGCACCGCGCGCTGTCGCTTCGCGCACCCATTGCAGCGTTTCCATCCCGCTGTCCCGGGTGGCCGCCAGGCTGCCGGTATATTGCCTCACCCGATACGCGCGCCCGTCGAACAGACTGTCCACTCCGAGCACGACGCACTGGCTGCCGAAGTCGCGCGCAAGCTCGTCGATCAGCGCGGGCCGCTCGATCGCCGGCGAATTGATCGAGATCTTGTCCGCCCCTGCGCCCAAACACGCTGCGGCCTGGTCGCGCGTACGTACTCCGCCGGCGACGGCGAATGGGATGTCGATTACGAGGGCAATACGCCGGACCCACTCCAGCTCGATCGTCCGCCCCTCCGCGCTCGCGCCGATGTCGTAAAAGACAAGCTCGTCGGCGCCCTCGTCGCGATAGCGCAGCGCCTGCTCCACGATATCGCCCGCGTCGCGGTGATCGCGGAACTGCACGCCCTTCACGACTCGCCCGTCCTTCACATCGAGGCAGGGAATGATCCTACGCGCGGGCAAGGCCGACTGCCTCTTCGAGCGAAATCTGGCCCTCCCATAAGGCCCGGCCGATGATTGCACCGGCCGTCGGCAGCCGCGCGAGGTCGGCCAGCGAGGAGACCCCGCCCGACGCCTGGACGGCCGCATCGGGCAAGCGTCGCTCAATCTCCTCGTACAGAGCCTCGTTCGGCCCTTCGAGCATTCCATCACGCTCGATGTCGGTGACAAGGAGATGCCGTGCGTCGGGGTACAAAGACGCGACGTCCCAGAGGCTTCGCCCGCTGTCTTCGGTCCACCCGCCGCTCGCGACGAATGGCGTCCCGTCGATCAGCCGGACGTCGAGCGACAAGGCGATGCGCTCGGGGCCGAATTGGCCGATCCAGCCGCACACGGTGTCGGGATCTTTGACCGTCAGGCTGCCGACCACGATCCGCGCCACGCCCGCGTCGAACATGCATTCGAGTTGCTCGCGTTCTCGGAATCCACCCGCGACCTGCAAGCGCAGCGGAGTCGACGTTGCGAGCTCGGCGATGAGATCATGCTGCACCGGCCGCCCCGCTCTGGCGCCGTCGAGATCGACAACGTGCGCCCATTCCGCGCCCGCTTCGGCGAACTGGCGCAGCGCCTCCGCGGGCGTAGCCGAATAGTGCGTGACCGCATCGAAGCGGCCCTGTCTGAGCCGCACGACCCGGCCGCCGATCAGGTCCATTGCGGGAAAGACGATCATCCGAGGAATGCCGCGAGAAAGCGCGCGCCTGCGCCGGCGGAGCGTTCGGGGTGAAACTGTGCGCCGAGCCAATTGCGATGGCGCACCACCGCTGGAATTTCGCGGCCATAGTCGGCACGCGCGATTGTGACCGCGCCCGGATCGCACGCAAAACCGTGCGCGAAATAGAGGTAATCGCCGCTTTCGAGGCCGATCGCCGGGTCCTGTACGTCCAGCCGGCTCCAGCCCATGTGCGGCACCGGCATGCCTGGCGACGGCTCCAGCGCGCGCACTTCACCGGGGATGATTCCCAGACATTCGGTGTCGGCTTCGTCGCTGCGTTCGAACAGCAGCTGCATTCCAAGGCAGATGCCAAGCGCCGGTTGAGCCAGCGATTTGAGGCAATCGCGCAGCCCAAGCTCGTCGACCCGCGTCATTGCGTGGCCGGCCGCACCCACTCCGGGCAGAACCACGCGATCGGCAGCCGCGATCTCTTCCGGATCGGCAGTCAACATCGGAGTTGCGCCGAGCCGTTCGAACGCAAGCTCGATCGATCCGATGTTGCCGTAGGCGAGGTCGACGATTGCGAGCTTCACAGCGCACCCTTGGTGCTCGGCAGCGCATCTCCCTCGCAGCGGATCGCGTCGCGCAGCGCCCGCCCGAACGCCTTGAAGCAGGCTTCGGTCTTGTGGTGGTCGTTCTCGCCTTCGACTTTGACGTGGATTGCCGCGCCCATGCTGTCGGCGAGCGAGCGGAATACGTGCCCCGTCATCTGCGTCGGGTAATCGCCGATGTGACTTGCGGCGAACTCGCCCTCGAACCGGCAGAAGGGCCGTCCCGAGAGATCGATCAGCATTTGCGCCTCGGCCTCATCCATCGGCAGCGTGAAGCCGAAGCGGCGGATCCCGCGCTTGTCGCCGAGCGCCTTCGAAAGCGCTGTGCCGAGGGCGATGGCGCAATCCTCGATGCTGTGGTGCGCATCGATCTCCGTGTCGCCGTCGCAGCTCAACAACAGGCTGAACCCGCCGTGCGCGGCGACCTGGTCGAGCATGTGGTCGTAGAAGGGCACACCAGTGTCGATCTTCCGAGGCACCGCTTGATCAAGATCGACGGCGACGGCGATCGCGGTCTCGCGCGTATCGCGAACGACTTCGGACCTGCGCCCGAGCACCGTCTGACCTCGACTCCGAAGGCGCGCAGGAGCGCTTCGTTCTCGCCGTTCGTACCGATGGTCACGCGCACCCCGCCGGGCGCGGCATTCGCGCGGAAGCGGACGCGTATGCCGAGCGCGCGCAACCGCGCTGCAAGGCTTTCCGGGTCCTCGACCTCGAGGAACAGGAAATTGCCGCCGCTCGGGCGAACCCGGCGGACGATTGGCGAACGCGCCAGAAGCGGTGCGATGCGCTCGCGATCGGCCTTGATGCGCGCGATCCGTTCCTCATGGATCGCGCGCCGTGATGGCGCGAGCGCCGCGAGCGCAGCATCCGCCGACGGGCTCGGCATCGGGTAAGGCGGGAGCGCCCGCGCAGCGGTGTCGATCATCTCTGGCTCGGCGATGGCGCAACCGACCCGCGCGCCGGCAAGGCCGTACGCCTTGGACAGCGTCTTCAGCACGACAAGGTTCGCCCGCTTCGTCGCCTCCCCGGCCAGGCTCGGCACCTGCGAGAAATCGAGATACGCCTCGTCGGCGACGATGATCGTTCCCGGCAGCGCATCGGCCACTCGCAGGATCAGCTGCGGGTCCACTTCGTTACCGGTCGGATTGTTGGGCGTGCAGATGAAGGCCAGCTTGAGATTCTCCTCGCCGCCGACCGCTTCGGTGAACGCTTCCGCGTCGAAGTCGAAATCGGCGTTCAGCGGGACTTCGACGAGCCTCGCGCCCTGCAGCTTCACGAAATGCGCGTAAGCGGAGAAGGACGGCGTGCAGACCGCAACTGCGTCAATGTCCGAACGGCAGAAGGTGCGCACGAGCATATCGATTGCGTCGTCCGCCCCGCGCGTGATTACCACATTCTCTGACGCGACTCCGTACAGCGCCGCCAGCGACGCCTTCAGACGCTGCGGCTGCGGCTCGGGATAACGATTGACGCTCGCCGCGAGCGCGCCTTCGACGAGCGGCGGGTAAGGGTTTTCGTTCGCGTCGAGCTTGATCGCGTCCGGCGCAGCGTTCGCATTGCACGCCGCAATGTCGAACGGCTCGAGCGCGACGATCTCCGGGCGCGCGAGGCGCAGCGCGAGCGACGTCATGACAACAGCTCCAGACGCGCGTCAGCGGCAAGCGCATGCGCTTCCAAATCCTCCATTCGAGCGAGCAGCGCAGCCGGTCCGGCAATCCGGCGCGCGGCTTCGGACGTGACGGTCTGCACGCTCATCGCCTTGAGGAATGTGTAGACGGACACCCCGCCCCATGCGCGCGCGGCGCCGTCGGTCGGCAGCACGTGGCTGGAGCCGGCGAGATAATCCCCGAACGTCTCGGCGGCCAGCGAACCGGCGAACACCGCTCCAGCGTTGCGGATGCTCGCGATCGCCTCTTCGGGTGAAGCGATCGCTAACGACAGATGCTCCGGCGCATAAAGGTTCGCCAGCTCGATACCGTCGTCCAGGGTGGCGACCTCTATCACGCGCGCGTTCGATAGCGATGCGGCAGCGATCTTCCGGCGTGGCAGATTCCTCAGACGCTTCTCCACCTCGGCTTGCACCGCATCGGCCAAAGCACCGGACGTGGTGACGAGCAGGACTTGTGCGGCCGCGTCGTGCTCGGCCTGGCTCAACAGATCGACCGCGACGAGGCCGGCGTCCGCGCTCTCGTCGGCGATCACCATCAGCTCGCTCGGACCGGCCGGCATATCGATCCCTGGTCCGCCGGGAAGCGCCGACACCAACCGTTTCGCTTCTGCAACCCAGGAATTGCCCGGACCGCAAATCTTGTCGACCTTCAGAATTGCGCCCGCGCCGAAGGCAAGCGCGGCAACCGCCTGCGCACCACCGACCGTCCAGACGCGCTCGACCCCCGACAGCTCGGCGGCAAGCGCAATCCGCTCATCGAGCCCACCGTCCGGACGCGGCGGCGTCACCGCAACGATTTCGCGAACTCCGGCTGCGCGCGCGGGAATCGCCAGCATCATCAGCGACGAGAACAGGGGCGTCTTGCCGCCGGGGACGTAGAGACCGATCCGGTCGATCGGCCGCCATGTCTTGCGCACGGTCAGGCCGGGCGCGGTCTCCATCGCGAAATCGGATGGAATACTCGCCTTATGGAAAGCCGCGATTCGCCCCGCGGCGAATTCCATCGCCGCGACCTGATCGGCCGGCAGGCGGCGGCGCGCCTCAGCGGCCAGCGTCCGCACGGCTACTTCGCGCGGCGCCCCTCCGTCGATGCGCATCGAGAGGTCAACGAGACCGCGCCAGCCGCGCCGGCGTACCTCTTCCACGATCGCCTGCACAGCGGACCGCAGCTGCTCGTCCGTGCGCCGTTTCGGGCGCGCAAGCGCGGCGTGGCGGCCGGCGGGACTCGAGTTCTGCCCAGACAAAGCGTTTCACAGCATCATCTTCTCGATTGGGACGACGAGGATCGCCGACGCGCCCGCGGCCTTGAGGTTCTGCAGCGTCTCCCAGAAGACCGATTCCTGGCAGACGGCGTGAACCGCGAAGTGACCTGGTCGGCCATGCAGCGGCAGGACCGTCGGCGCTTCCGCCCCTGGAAGCAGTGCGGTGATCCGCTTGAGCGCCTCACTCGATGCGTTGAGCATGATGTATTTCGATTCCTTGGTGGCCATGACACCGTCGATGCGGCTAACCAGCTGCTCCGCGATGCCTGCCCGACCATTGTCGAGCGGCTTGCGCGTGCGGATGAGCACGGCCTGGCTCTTGAGCACGGTGTCGTGCGGCCGCAGCCCGTTGGCTTCGAGCGTCGCACCGGTGGACACGAGGTCGCAGATGTAGCTCGCGATCTCGAGCCGCGGCGCCAGCTCAACCCCGCCCTTCATCACGACGATCTCCGCCTCGATGCCCTGTTCATCGAGGAAGCGGCCAAGCAACCGGGGATAGGATGTGGCAATGCGCTCGCCCGAGAGGCTTTGCGGGCCATCATATGGGAGCCTCTCGGGTGCGGCGATTTGCAGGCCGCACTGGCCGAAGCCCAGTTCGGCGAGCACATCGAACCCGGGCTCGGCCGCGCTGAGGGCGAATTCCTGCAAAACATTCTGTCCAACAATCCCGAGTTCGCACGCGCCGTCGCTGACGAAGGTCGGAATGTCGTCGTCACGCACGAACATGAGGTCGGCGGGGAAGTTCGCCGCCCGAGCGCTCAGGCTGTTCTTGCCGCTTTCGATCCGCAGACCAGCTTCGCGCAGAAGCTCGCGGCTAAGATCGGACAGACGGCCTGAACGCTGGACGGCAATGTGCAGGCGGGTCCGGTCAACCGACATTGCCGGCCTCGAGTGCGTCGATCGCTCGGCGATATCCCTGGTTAGGCTCCTGACGCAGGAACCTCCCCACCCGAACGACGGTCGTCGTGCTCACGCCCGTTGCTTCGTGAATATCGCGATATGAAAGCTCGGTGCGATCGAGCAACCGGGCAACGTGCCAGCGCTCGGCCACCGCCCTCAGCTCGGACGGCGTACAAAGATCGCGGAGCAGCGACCGCATCTGGTCGCGGCTCGTGGGTGTCAGCAATGCGTCGCAAAGCTCGTCGGTAAGCCGCTCGATATCCTTCGTCGGTCGAAGCGTTGCCATGATTTTTGTTCCAACGTGTTAATACGATGGAACGCTCATAGCGGCTCAGGTCAGCGGGTCAAGCCTCCGTCTTCAGAAGGAACCGGAGGGCCATCGAATAGCCCTCAACGCCGAGGCCCGAGATTACGCCGACCGCGGCGGCAGTCGTTCGCGTGTCGGCTCGCCAGGCCTCCGAACGAGCGTGAATATTGCTGATGTGAACCTCGACGACGGGAGCGCTGCAGGCCTTCAATGCATCGAGCACGGGCACAGAATAGGAGCAGCCTGCCGGATTGATCACGATCCCGGCCGAGCTTCGAGCGGCCTGAATCTGCTCGATCAGTGTCGTTTCACTGTTGGTCTGGCGGAATTCCATCGCAACGCCGGCCGCTTCGCACATCTCGCGGCACAATTTCTCGATGTCGGCGAGCGTGCTGGTGCCGTAGATCTCCGGCTCCCGCTCACCCAGCAAATTCAGGTTGGGACCGTTGAGCACGTGCACAGCGGCCGCACCACGGGTTTCAGCCTGCAGCGCCATCCGATCTTCTCCATTGCCGACGTGTGCCGCCTTACTATCCGGCATGCGCGGGACTTGGCAAAGGGATCCCGCCTGATCGGCTTTAGTGCGGGCTACGCAGCCTTGCTGGCCAGCACCTTGCTTTCGAGAAGATCGAGCGCGTCACGCACCGTCTCGCACGACTCGCTTTCTTCGTCGTCGATGCGAATTTCGAATTCCTCTTCGAATCGCATGGCGAGCTCGATCATGTCGAGGGAGTCCGCGCTAAGGTCCGCTGCGAAGGTCGCGTCGTCGCGGACGGTCTCCAGTCCGACCCCCAAATGGTCCGCGATCAATCCCCGCGCCGCCTCGACGTGCATCCTTGCGCTCTCCGATTGAGCTCTATTGGATCCCAAATCAGAGAATGTTGCAAGTGCGAACGATTATGCTGCGATGCGATATATTCACCTCGCGGAAGTGCAGGCATTGCCGCGGAGCCCTTAGCTGAACTTGCTCTCTCGCCTGCGGCCGACCATCAGCCCTCGCTCGAGATGGGCGCACAGCGCCGCGTAATAATCGGCAAGGAACCCGTAATCGTCGCCGTCGTCCATGATGTCGGCCTTCGCTCGGATCATTCGGGCGACCGTGGCGATCGCGTCAGAATTGTCGTTGCGCAGCACGTCCTCGAGCGTCTGCAGCTCATAGACGCCATAGAGATTGAGCGCCGCGGGCGGGAAGACTCGGCGCGGCTGGAAAGCGCTACCGACCAAATCGGCGGAGAGCCCGCCCTTCTCACTCCGCACCACCCACGTTCCCGCGATGAGGTCGCCGACGCGCAGCCGGTCACGATTGAACAACGGGAAAAACAGGAAATTCCGCTCCACAGTAAAGCGAAGATGGTGAGGAAGGTGTCAGCGGTGCCCTCCGCCGTCTGATCGGCGAGGAAAGACAAAGGCAGGAAAATTTCGATTTCGCGCATGGCGTTGCGGGCGATCACCGCCGCTCCGGTGAGCCTCGCGCCGTCGCGGGCCACGACCCGCAAACCGAGCAGCCTTTTGCCGGGCGTCGCGCCGCGGCTGCCCATCTCGAACAAAGCGAACCAGCCGTTGCGCAAGATAAAGAAGCCGATGAGCCACAGCACGGCGAGGAACTGCCCCACGCCCGTCGCTTCGCCGTCGTTCAGGGTGGCGGAGAACAAATAGAGCAGGCCGAAGGTCATCGCGAGCAGGATGACGACCATCATGACGAGGTCGATCATGAACGCCGCCGCACGGCTGCCGGCGGAGCCGAGCTCCAGCCGCAGGTCGACGCCCTCGGGCGTGATGAAGGTGCGCTTGAGATCCCGCAGCTTGAGCGCGCTACTCGCCACGATTGGCCCTCCTCGCCGGCCAGGCATAGAAATACGTCAGCCAACCAACCAGCACCGCTGACCCGATCAGCATCCGCCAACCGTCATCGTTGATCGTCTGCCGTCCGACGCCTTCGAGCAGGCCGGCGACGGCAAGCATGATCACCGTTCCGGCCATTGCCGTAGCGGCGAGGCGCCCCGCCTCAACCGCCGAATCCATGCGCGACGCGCGTCCCGGGAAAGCGATCGCGGTTCCGATGCGGATCCCGGCCGCGCCCGAGATGCAGATTGCGAAAATCTCGGTGGTCCCGTGGATCATCAGCCAGCCGATCACATTGGGACCCAGCCCTTTTGCGGCGAACACCGCATAGAAGGCGCCGAGCATGAGCCCGTTGTAGAGGATCAGAAGTACCGTCGGCACGGCGAAGGCGAACCCCAGAGCGAAGGCGAAGATCGCGATCTGGCTGTTGTGCGTGAAGAGGAAGGT
Organism: uncultured Alphaproteobacteria bacterium; assembly: GCA_963849435.1. GTDB lineage: Bacteria > Pseudomonadota > Alphaproteobacteria > Sphingomonadales > Sphingomonadaceae > Sphingomicrobium. The sequence continues at coordinate 629,415 of CAWKHO010000015.1, read as the reverse complement.
GGCGAACGCGCCGAGCCACCCGTCCTTGTCCTTGCCGCCGCCGTAGAGCGTCGATCGCAGGAATTCCGCAGAGGCCGACGGATCGCGACCGCCGGCGAGCCCTTCGGGGATCATGCTGTAGAACCAGGTGTGGTCGCTGCGGATCAGCAGATAGGCGACGAGCGCGGCACCGAACGTCAGGACCACGCAGAACAAGGTCTCGCGCCAGAGTGCCCGCACCGCGTTCGGCCAGCCGCGCGCGAAAAATCCGGCCAGCTGCCGCGATGCCGGAGTTTGCACGCCGTAAATCTGGAAATAGGCCCGCGTGCTGAGGCGCTCCAGATAGCTGATGAGCCCGCGGTCAAGCGACGTGTCGCGGGCCACGGACAGCGATGACAAGGTCGTGCGATACAGGCCCGGAAGCGCCAGCAGATCTTCATCGCTGAGCGAACGGATCGAGCGCTTTTCCATGCGTGTGACGATCTGCTCCAGCCGCGACCAATCCTCTTCATGCGCCTGGCGGAAGCGGGTTGCATTGACCAACGGCGTGTCGCGGAGGCCCGCCGCGGGCGCGTTCACAGCAGGTCCCGCTTCTTCAAATCGAGATAGCTTTGCACCAGCCGCTCGCTCACCTTGTCATATTCGCTTTCGACGACATGGACGCCGAGGTGCTGCAGACGAGTGATGACGACCCGGCGATCCTTGAGCAAAGCCGCGGCCGTCACCGCGCGCGTCACGTCGTCGGCCTTTTGCGGCTCGCCCGCGGCAATGGCTTCGAGTTCTTCGTCGCGGAGCACGACGACGACCACGAGATGCTTCTCGACCAGCGTGCGGATGGCCCGCAGCATGAAATCCGCCGACACAGTGTCCGCGAACTCGGTGAAGAGGATGATCATCGACCGTCGCGTGAGGCGCGCCGCAAGCGTCGTCAGCGCGAACGTGTAGTTGGTCTCGTCGGCGCTGTAATCGATCTGCGCGGCCATGCGCTCGAGCTCGGTGAAGGCGCCGCCGCCGGATACGAGGCCGCTGAGCAAGCCGCGGCCGCGAATTGAAGGCATTGATCGCGACCCGATCGCCGAGCTTGAGCGCGATCCACGCCGTCAGCAGCATCGCCGAAACGCAGCGGTCGACCCGCGCTATGCCAGCGACCGGCTCGCACATCTGCCGCCCGGTATCGACGGCGAACACGATCTGATTGTTGCGCTCGGTCCGGTACTGCTTGGCGAGCAGCTTCATGTGCCGCGCCGATTGCTTCCAGTCGATCGCGCGGCGATCCATGCCGGTGCGGAAATCGACCAGCGTGTCGAAATCCGACCCCTCGCCGCGCGAGAGCTGCGCGATCAGCCCTTCAGCGCATATCGCTGAAAGACGCGGGCGCCCTGGTCATGCACCGGCCGAAGGTCGGGAAGCACTGGAAAAGTGGCGCCGATCTCGACCGTGCCTTGCTGCCACGCGAGCCCGAGCGGGCCGGTCCAGCGCAGCCACAGCCGTTCAAAACGCGCAACGCCGCGGCGCAGCATTTCGAGCGGAAGCAAGACCGCGCCGCGGCCGCCGTCGAGCGGCACGCGTACTCGGCCGTCATCGTCGCTGGCCACCAAAGGCGAATTTTGCAGCGCCACCGAAGCGCTTCGCGGACGGCTGCCGACTGATACTGTCACGGTGCACTCGCGAGTCTCGCCCACATAGGCGAACTCCGGAAACTCGACCTGCGCAGTCGCCCTCGCCGCGCCGCGCAGTGCATCGAACGCGTAGAGGAGGACAACCGCCAGCGGCCAGGCAAGCGCGAGGAACCATCGCCCGGGCTCGACCGCCGCGACGGCGAGCGCCACCGGCGCGCCGGCCGCAGTCGCGATTACCGCCGTTCGCGTCGGATAGATCAACGCGGCGCCTCGATGGTCTCGATAATTCCGAGCACGATCGCCTCGACCTTGCGTCCGTTGATCTCCGCCGCCGGGGACAAGATCACGCGGTGCCTCAGCAGCGCCGGCGCAAGCGCCTTCACGTCGTCCGGAATGACGAAATCGCGTCCGTCGAGCGCAGCGTGCGCACGCGCTGCGCCCGCCAGCATCGCGCCAGCTCGCGGACTCGCACCCGACTCCAGTTCGGGATTCGCGCGCGTTCCACGGACCAGCGCAGCGATATAGTCGATGACGTCCTCGACCAACCGCACTTCGCCCACAGCATTGATGGCGGCAGTGATCAGGGCGCGGTCCGCCTTCCGCTCAACGCCCCAGGCCGACGGCTCCATCGCCATCTTCTCGGCGCCGTGCGTGGCGATGATCTTCCGCTCTTCCTCGACCGAGGGATAGTCCACCGTCTGCTTGAACAGGAACCGGTCCAGCTGTGCTTCGGGGAGCGGATAGACGCCCTGCTGCTCGATCGGGTTTTGCGTAGCGACCACCATGAAACGGTCGCTCAATTCATGGCTCGTCCCGTCAATCGTCACCTGGCGTTCCTGCATCGCTTCAAGCAGCGCCGCCTGTGTCTTGGGCGGCGTGCGGTTGATCTCGTCCGCGAGCAGCAGCTCGGTGAAGATCGCGCCGCGGGTCAGCGTGAAGCTCGACGTCTGGAAGTTGAACAGGTTCGCACCGATGATGTCGCCGGGCATCAGGTCGGGCGTGAACTGGATGCGCCCGAAATCCAGCCCGACCGCTTGGGCGAAGCTGTGCGCGAGGAGGGTCTTGGCCGTGCCGGGTGGACCTTCGAGGAGGATATGGCCGCCGGCGAACAGCGCCACCAGCATCAGGTCGACACTTGTATCCTGGCCAACGACCGCTTTGGCGATCTCCGTTCTGATCGCCTGTGCGAGCGCCTGGACTTCGTCGACTTTCACTGTTGGGCCTCCTTGAGCCAGTCATTGAGGGATTTTGCAGCGGTCAGCAGCTCAGCGCGACTGACGGCGTTGCTCGCAGCAACGGCTGCCGCCGCAAAACTGCGCTTGGGGTTAAGCGATTCCAGCCGCGAATTCAGCGTCTGCGGGTCAAGCGTCGGAGGCAGGCGGAACAAGGCGATGGCGCGCTCGCGGATCACCTCGACATAGCGGCCACCCAGATGCGCCTCGCGACCCGCCTTGCGGATCAGCGCCGCGCTATTGTCGACCAGCGCCGCCTTCCCGAATGCGATTGCGCGCTCCGGCCGCCGCACCGGACCGAAGCGGACCAACGCCTGCCAACCGGCCAGCAGCATCGCGACGAAAATCACCAGCGTAACCGCCAGGAACGGCGCGTCGAAGGCCAGCTTCAGCGGGCTTCGCGAGCGGCCGAGCCCGTTCGCGGTGACATCGAACAGCACGGAATCCGCACCGGTGCTGTTGAGAAATTCTAGCATTGCGACCGCGGCTTTGGCCTGGTTTTCGTCCGCCATGCCGTGGTTGTTGAGCAGATCGGGATCGCTCAGCACGAAAATATGTCCGACGATCCGGCCCAACACGACGCGCCCGTCCGCGGTCGTGATCATCGGCTCGAGTCCGTTCCCGCTCATCGTCTGCACGATCGCCGGCGCAAGGAAGTGCAAGTTGGCCGATGCCGCGAGACCGACATTGCGGAGCGGTTGGGCATGCCCTTTCGCGCGAGAAATCTTGAGCGGATTGGCCGGAGTGAGCATCCGTCCGGGATCTTCCGGCGGCAGCAGGCCGCTCACTCGAACCCACCCGGTCATCTGCCGATCGGGCGTCGTCTCCCACTTGGGCAGGACGATAAGGGTTGCCCGCGCGCCGCGCTTGTCGAGGATCGGGCCGACGTCAGTCCAGCCGTGATCCGGGGTGATCACTGCCAAATCCTCGCTATCGAGATCCGCGAGCACCCGCACGATTTCGGGCTTTTGGCCGGTTGCGTCGGCGAGGCGCACCAGTCCGCTAAATCCTGTCGCCGCATTCGACAGTGCATGCGATCCGCCATTGTGCCCCGATCGCAGGTCCGGCGCATACGCGCCAAGCACCAGCATCGCGATGAAGGCCAAAACGCCAATCCCCGTGACGAGGAGCATCGTTCGCGCATTGAAGGCGCCGCTCGCGTCCTCCTGCTGCATCGCGATATCGCTCATGCTCGCCACGCGGCGGGAAGGGCAAAATCGGAATAAGCCGCGCGGGCTTCGAGCCAGTCGCCCTCGGCCACCGGCCATCCGCCGAAGAGGCTGCGCTCGACCATGCGGGCGATACCAGCGAACAAGTCGCGGGCGCGACCCGGCAACCCTTCCGACGCGGCAAGCTCACGGCTGGTGAGCGCTGGGCGGACGAGCGCCGGACGCCGGCTTGCGATGTCATCGATGGAGCGGAACAGAAGATGGTGGATGGCCTCGGCGAAGCGGCCTTCGCGGGCCAGCGCGTCGGCTTCCTGGAGCCACGAGCGCGCGCCCGTTTCCTCGGGCGTCCATTCCTCTTCGTCCGGCACATCGGCCACGCGCGCCCGCCGCGGCAGACGCAGGCGCCACTCGCCACGCCGGATACGGTTGTAAACCGCCCACAACAGCGCCGCAGCGCCGAGCCCGATGACGGTCCACAGGAGGATCCGCGCGTACGCCGCGTCCGGAAAGAAGCTGCCGATCCATTTCAAGAAACGGCCGACGGGCTCGAAGACCTTATCCATCCAATGTGCAAAGGCCTTCAGCCAGGCCGGCGGCTGCGGCGGCTGCTCGGCCGGAGTCAGATTAAACTGGACCGACGAATTGCTCCGCATCGCCTGCCACGCATGGCCGAGGCGATCGGCTTCGCTCGCCGCCGATTGTGTCCCCCCGCTAATCACGCCCTCCTTACACGGCATCAACAGGGATAACTGCAGCGGTTACCTACGCAAGTCAGGAATCTCCGGACAGTTGTTTCCGGCGGGCGGCGCGCTCCGCCCGCTGAATGCCGCATCTGCTTGTCACGCGCTTGATCGGGCACATGGTCGCGCCGGCAATCAGCAATTCTGTAACGACGGCAGCCCTCGCATTCGCCTCAAAACAGGACAGGTGCGATTTAATCATTGCCGCCGTGGCGCTATTAGCCTAATTTAACTGGGATTTAATTCACCACTAGGGGCAAGTGATGAATCTCCAGCCGGGGGCGAATGCGTTTGGGAAAGTAATCCCGTTTCGTCGTGAGCCGGGCTCGTCGACGGTCGCCATCATTGGCGGCGGACCGGCCGGCCTGACCGCTGCCTATGAGCTGCATAAGCATAGCGACTCGCACCATCCCGTCGTCTTCGAAGAGAGCGGCATGGTTGGCGGGATCTCCCGCACCGAGGTCTACAAGGGCTACCGCTACGACATAGGCGGGCACCGTTTCTTCACCAAGGTGAAGTCGGTCGAAGCTTTGTGGAAGGAGGTTCTCCCCAACGACTTCCTGAAGCGCCCGCGGATGAGCCGCATCTTCTATCGCAGCAAGTATTTCGCCTATCCGCTGAAGCCGTTCAACGCGCTGCTCAATATGGGCGCCTACGAATCGTGCCGGATTCTGCTCAGCTACGCCAAGTGGCAGGTTCGCCCCAACCAGGATGAGACCACTTTCGACCAGTGGGTGACGAACCGCTTCGGCGGCCGCCTCTTCTGGCACTTCTTCAAGTCGTACACGGAGAAGGTCTGGGGCATTCCGTGCAACGAAATCCGCGCCGACTGGGCGGCGCAGCGGATCAAGAATCTGTCGCTGCGCAAGGCCATCTGGAACGCCATTTCAGGCGCGAACGACACCACCAGCCTGATCGACGAATTCGATTATCCGCGGCTCGGTCCCGGGATGATGTGGGAAGCCTTCCGCGACCGCATCACCGACGCTGGCGGCGAAGTCCGCATGCAGCAGCGGGTGAGGAAGATCCATCGCGACGATCGCGCGGTCCGCGCAGTCGAGGTCGAAAATTCCGCCGCCGGTTCGAGGTATGTCTTCAGCGCGGATCAGTTCATTTCCTCGATGCCGCTCGCCGAACTCGTCGAGAACATGGTCCCACCGGCTCCGGCGCACGTGCGCAATGCCGCGGCCCGGCTCCGCTATCGCGACTTCCTCGTTGTCACTTTGATCCTCAAGAAGAAGGACCTGTTCCCGGACAACTGGATCTACATCCACTCGCCGGAGGTGAAGGTCGGCCGCATCCAGAACTTCCGCTCCTGGTCCGAAGAAATGGTGCCCGACCCCGACCACTCGAGCATCGGCATGGAATATTTCTGCAACGAGGGCGACGACCTCTGGACCAAGAGCAACGCGGATCTGCTCGCCCAGGCGGAGCGGGAGCTGCGCACGCTGAACCTCGTCGGGGATGCCGAAGTCGTTGACGGCACCGTCATCCGGCAGCCGAAGGCCTATCCCGTCTATGACGAGCATTATCGCGATGCCCTGCGCACGATCCGCGAGTGGCTGGACAACTTCCCGAACCTTCAGGTCGTCGGCCGCAACGGCATGCACCGCTACAACAACCAGGACCATTCGATGCTCACCGCAATGCTTGCGGTGCAGAACATCCTCGGGGAAAGTCACGACCTGTGGTCGGTGAATGTCGAGCAGGAATATCATGAGGAAGCCAAAAGCGACGAGCAAACCGCGCGCGCGCCTCAATATTCCGAGCGGCTCCAGCCGGAGAGAGTCCTGGCAGAAGCCTGATTGCGTGCGCGAGCCCGTCTCCGTCGTTGTTCCCGCGTATAATGCTGAAGCGACGATCGCCGAGTGCCTGAAGGCGCTCCGGGCCGCGATGCAGCCCGCGGATGAATTGATCGTCTTCGATGACGGCTCGACCGACTCCACGCGCAGCATCGCCGAGGTTGCGGGAGCGCGGATCGTCAGCAACCCGGGACCGCCCAAAGGACCGGCGCACGGCAGAAACATGGCTGCCGCGAGTGCGGAAAGGAAATGTCTGATGTTCGTCGATGCGGACGTCATCATCCACCCCGACGCGATCGACCGGCTTGTCGGAGGAGTTCAGAGCACCGGCGCGGTCGCTGCGTTCGGCTCCTACGACGACCATCCACGCTCCCGACGCCTGCCGGCGCTCTACGCCAACCTGCGGCATCATTTCGTGCACCAGTCGGGCAGCCGCGAGGCAACGACCTTCTGGTCGGGCATCGGCCTCATGCGGACCGACGTGTTCCGCGAGTTCGGCGGATATGACGACGTGCTCTTCGCGCACCCCAGCATCGAGGACGTCGAGCTTGGAATGCGTTTGATCAACACGGGCAAAAGGATTTGGCTCGTTCCCGAGGCGCAGGGGACGCACTGGAAGGATTGGACGCTGTGGCGCGTGTGGCACACCGACGTCGTTCGGCGGGCGCTCCCATGGTCGCGGCTCATCGCCGACGGTCAGGTAGCCGAAGCCGACCTCAACCTCGCGCGCAAGGAGCGCATCCTTGCGGTGCTGGCTTTGTCGGCACCAACGGCGCTCGTCGGAGGAATATTCTTCAAGCCGTTGTGGGTCGCCGTCCCGGTGCTGATCGCGCTTTACGTGATCGGAATTTTCCCATTCGTGCGCGTGCTGGCGCGGCGAATGAATGTCCTGCAGCTAATCAGCGGCCGTCACCCTTCATCTTTCCTATCACATCTATGCCAGCGTGACTTACGCAATGGTTATGCTGGCGACCCGGCTGGGACTGCGACGCCGCGTTTTCCGCCCGGCGCCAACACCGCCAGCGCGAGCAACGGAATTAGCCAGATAACCCGCGCTTCATATCGGTCCGTGACCCCCGAAAAGTAAACGCAGATCGCATCGTTCATCAATATGCCGCAAAGCACGAGGCCGATCATCGGCCGCAATATGTGCATCGTTCTCGATCGAACAAAAAGGAGGCCCAGCGCCCCGATCAAGCCGGCGATGCTCAGCGTCCCCACTAAATTGACCCACGTACGGTCGTATTGGGCGGGGACCAGCACCGGATTTTGCGCGTGGTCGAGCACAATCCTCGCATCGAGCCCAACGCCAGGCCGAAAGAGCACCAGCTGCCGGGCGAAGTTCCGTCCGAGCCGCTTCAACTCCTCGAACGGATAGGCGCGGGTGGCAGCAAGGACCACATCGGCTTCCTCGGCGCGAATCCGGTCCATCTGCTCCGGCGTCGCGCGTTCCTTGACGCCGTTGGCGCCCCAGAGAAAGCTGTCGATCGTTCCCGGAACGCCGTGCGGATAGACTTCGCAGATCGCATATTTGAGGTGTCCGCAATTCTTCTCGAGGTACCATTTGCCGGGCCCCTCGGCGACGGATCTCGCGAGAGTCAGCGGATAGCGCTTGCCGGTGAGGCTCGCGCCTCCGAAGGCCGCGAAGTTGAGCGCCACGCTCACGCCGACTCCGAGAAGCAATGGCGCGAACAGGACCACCCATTGTTGCCGGGGAATTGGCGCTTTCCCGCGGGCGGCAAGCAGCATCCACGCCGCCGCAATCACCGTCAGCCCAAGCGCCAGCGGCTTGTGACTCGCATGGAATGCGATCCCCGCCGCGGCGATGAGGACGCAGGCAATGCGGACGCCGCGGCTAAGCGATCCATACGCAGTAGCAAAGAGCATGATCACGCCGATCACGAGCCCAGCGAAAATGTCGGGAACGATCACGCACGACACGAAGGCGATCGGTGTTGCGACAGCCAGCGCGGCCAATTTCCGGGAAGCTCCGCGGACATTCGCCCCAAAAAGCAGCAACACGACCGAACACACAAACGCCGCGGCAAGCGCCTGTCCTATGATAAGCAGCCACATCTGCGCGTGCGGCGCGCCCAGAACATAAGCGGCGATGCTGTAGGATACCGACCGGGCGCCACGCACTTGCTCCGGCTGTTGCGGCCCGGGCTGGGCGGCTGGCGCTGCCCGAAGCTTCGCATTGGTCGTCCCTGCCGGAGCCGGATCGCTCCCGTGGATCTTGTCGAGGACGAAGCTAACCGCGGCTCGGCCGCCTTTGTAATAGGAGGCGCTGTCCTGAAAATCGGCCGGGCGCCCGTAGGCAAGAAGTGGCCAGAGGAACAGCAATGCTCCAATCAGTGTCGCGATCAACAATGGGCGGCCGAACGCTACCGGATGAAAGAATGGCGAACCGGTTGAACGCGGAATCCTTATCGCGAGCCGCGTGACCGTCCCCCAGATACAAACGCTATCTCCTGTCGGCGACACCGAAGCGCAAGCGGCTGAAACCTACCGCGTTTCCTCCGAAGAGCAACATGCGCCCGATGCTCTTCAACCCATATTTCGATGAGGAATGAAGCCTGCGTTGGCGCTCGTCTCATTTCAAGACGCTTGCGAGAAACCGCGCGGGCGCCATTGTCGCTTCGGCTGATGCAATTCTAAGGATCGCCGCATGCAGAAGTTTCGAGTGGCGATCGCCGGCGTTGGACGCGCAGCGAAGACGATTCACATCCCGGCGCTCAAGAAGCTGGCCGACGTCGAGATCGTCGGCGTCTACGATCCTCACGAAGAGCTTTCGCAATTTCCGAGCTTCGCAAGCCTCGACCAGCTTCTGAACACGCGGCCCGATGTCGTGGTGATTGCCACGCCCCCCGACAGTCACCAGCCCATCGCGTTGGCGGCGCTCGAGGCGGGCGCTCACGTCTTTTGCGAGAAGCCGCTCGCCAGCAGCATCGAGGAAGCCGACGCCATCGCTGCCGCCGCGAAAGCGGCCGGGCGCCAGGTCTGCATCAACAGCGAATTCCCGTTCATGCCGATGCATCTCGCCGCCGCGCGCGAAATCGGCAGTGAGCGCTTCGGGCGCTTGCTCTTCGTCGAAGCGCATCAGACCTTTGTCGTGACCGAGGAAACCGAGGCCGGCTGGCGCGGCCACGATCCGCAACGCACTTTCAAGGAATTCGGAACGCACGTCATCGACCTCTGCAAGGCGTTCTTCGGCGAACGGCCGATTGGCATGACCGCATTGATGCCGCGCCCGTTCGGCAATGGCGGGCCCGATTACCTCAATCTCGTGCGGCTCGAGTTCAGCGGCGACCGCGTCGCGCAGATCACCCTCGACCGGCTGACCAAGGGAAAGCACCGTTACCTCGACCTGCGCCTGGTCGGCGAGAAAGGCACGATCGAGACCAGCATGGGCGGCAGCGCAGAGGTCCGGCTGGGGCTGCGTCCCCGAGGACGAACTCCGTTTGCGGAATGGAGCGTACATCTCGGCGGCGTCGCCCGGCTCTACCACGGCGAGCGGTTCACGACCCTCGCGAGGGCGCCGCTCGACCTCTACCCGGACGCGACGGCGCGCCTCTACCGCGCATTCTTCGAGGCGATTGCAGAGGGACGCGAGCCGCCCAACAGCATCGCCGAAGCGCGCGATACGCTCGACCTCATCTACCGCGCCTACGCGCTGGCGGCGGAGGCCGGGCCGTCTTGACCAGCCTGGCACTCGCGATCGCCACGAAGGGCGCGTGGGACCCTGACCAACTGCTGCACGACTTGCGGAGCGCAGGCGCGGATGCGTCTACCGAAATCCACATCGCCTGCGACCCGGAGCATGCCCCCGCAACGGCGCCGGACGGGCTTGCGTTCATTCGAAAGCCAATGCATCCTTGTTCGAGCTGTGGGGCCTCGCGATCGCGCAGAGCCGCTCCGACTGGGTCGCGGTCCTGCATGCGGACGCTCTCCCCGCGCTTGGCTGGTTCGCAGCAATGCACGAAGCGATCGCGCGTGATCCTCGACCGGACGGCTACATGGGCCCTGTCGGAGCCGCGGTTCGGGCCATCGGACCCGCGCATGATCGGCTACCTGACCGAATATGTTCAGTTTCACCGGCCGCTCGATCCGGAGCTGAAAGAGGTACCCGGAAGCAACCTCGTCCTGCCGCGTCAGAGGGTCGAAGCCACCGAGGATTTCTCGAAAACTCGCCTGCTACGGCAGGGGCTCGCACCGCGGCTCATCCGACGATGCCGTCGTGCTTTACGCGCGCCGATTCCGATTCGGAGACTATTGCGGGCGGCGCTTCCGCCACGGTCGCGCTTTTGCTGCCACCCGAACTCCTCGCGTTTCTCTCGTGAGGGCAATTCCCCTGAGTGCCGCCCTACCTTTCGTTCGCACCGCCCGCGTGATGCGCCACGCCTGGCGCCACAGAGACCTGCGACGCGCGAGCTTAGGCTGGCTTCCTGCAATCCTTATTGCCGAGACCTGTTGGTCCGCCGGTGAGCTGATTGGGTATTTGACGCGCCGCCCAGGAGATCCGTCCGCCCTCGACTAGGGCAGCGCCGGAAGCCGGACGCACTCGCGAGCAGCTTCGCTGGCGTAAGTGGCGTGCGCGATCTGCACGGCGCGGAGCCCGTCACTTCCGACCGCGAGCCGCCCACTGTGCGGCGCGCCCTTTGCAGCCGCGACGAAGTCCGCGAGCTCCTCGACGAAGGTCTGAATGACCGTGCTCTGCCAGCCTTTTACCTTCTCGCGAAGGACCGCCCTGGGATAGAAATGGCGCTCGACGGACTTGCTACCGCCGGGTTTATCGAGGCGGATCACCGTCGCCATCATCGGCGCATAATAAGCGCGCGCCATTCCGCGGTCGCCGTAGGCTTCGATGTGAAAGCGATACCCCCGCCATTCGTGCCAGCTCGCCTCGATCGACGCGGTCACTCCGTCCGCGGTTCGAAGCAGCGCGATGCCTTCATCCTCGACGCCGAGGCCCCACACCTTGTGTGTCGCGAATCCAAAGACTTCGGTCGGGTCGCCCATGATGTAGCGCGTGAGATCGATGATGTGCGTTCCGTTGTCCATCAGCGCGCCGCCGCCCATCACCTGCTTGTCGTACATCCACGGCGCCTTGAACTCGGCGAGCCCGCTGTGACCGGTGTAGGCGCGAAGGTGTGACAGCGTGCCGATTTCGCCCGATGCGACCACGTCCCGCACGAGCTTCAGCGCTTCGAAATAGCGGTGGTTGTAGCCGACCGTGAGCAATGTCCCGGCCTTGCGCGCCGCGGCAATCATGCGCTCACAAGCGTCCGGAGTTCGCGGCCATGGGCTTCTCCACCAGCACGTGCTTGCCGGCGGATGCCGCGGCGATCGCAAGCGGCTCGTGGAGCGGCGGCGGCGTGGAGATGATCACGGCATCGACTTGGGCCGAACCAATGAGATCATTCGCATCACTGTAGAACTTTTTGCCCGGAGCGGCCGCGCGCGCGCGCGTTTCGTCGAGGTCGCTAACAGCGGTCAGCTCGCAAACGGCTGACTGCGCCAGCGCGTCGGCGCGGATCTTGCCGATGCCCCCTGCCCCGATGAGGCCAAACCGCATGACATCGCTCACTGCGTCTTTTCCTTCACGAACATGGATTGAAACACCGGACCGGCAGCGGACAGGACCCAACGGAAGACCGGCGCCTTAGCCAGTGCGCCATAAGCATGTGCGAACGCCTTGAAGAGCGCCGATCGATGCTCGAGTCGGTTCGGTTCCGGGGCAAGAGGACCGGCATCGATCTGGCGCAGACCGGCGCTTTCGCCCATCCGGCGGACCGAGCCGGGGCTGACGAAGCTCACGGCGCGCAGGATGTCGACTCCGTGCCTGCGCCGCAGCAAGGCCGAACGAATCCGTGCCGGCAGCAAGCCGGCGGCCCAAACGCCGGTTGCCGGATGCGGGCCGATCCAGCGACCGTTGCTCGACGTCACATACATGTGCCCACCTTGCTCCAGGACCGCCGCCGCTGCGTTGACCGCTGCAGCGGGCGATCTGGTGCTTTCGAGCAGATCGGCGACCAGGACATGCGTGAATGCACCTTTGCGAAACGGAAGAGCTTCGGCTTCGGCGCAGACGAGGCTTGCGGACACGCCTGCTTCCTCGAGCCTCTTTCGGGCAATCACCAGCCAGCGCAAGGCGATGTCCACGCCAGTCCGATCCTGGAACACGTCAGCCGCCGCGACCAGGGAACCACCGCTCCCGCAGCCGAGATCGAGAAGTGTGTCGCCCGGCCCCGCGGAACGCAGTGCCTCGACTGCGGGTCCGGCGCGGAGTGGCGCGTTCACGAGATAGCCGGCGAAGACTGCCGCGAGCCTTTCGGGCACGTCGTCAGTGATTGAATAATAATATGCGACGAGCTCGCGAAAGCCGTGCTTTGCTGCGAACTCATGCAGCCGCGCCGCTTTCGCGCGCTCGTCCTCCAGCGACAGATAGAGGTCGCCGCGAACGCGGAAGTCGGGAATTCCGAACAGGATCGGGTAAAAGCGGGTGCAGGCGGGCAATTGTATCCGCCCTCCCCCTCCTCGACGCGCGCACGGCATTCGGGACAGACGAACCCCGTCACTCGATCATCGCGAGAGCGTTACCCGGACCACGCAGCGCTCCCACGCTCTCGCCCGCAGCCCAGATGACGTAGAATGCGAGAAGATGCGGCGCGGCTCGCCACATTTCGCGGCCGAGACCCTTGCGTCGGGCGGCTTGCACCGCTCGTGCGAGCAACAACGGCGGCAGAGCGAGCGAGGCGAGCGAAGCCGCGGCGCGCTTGGGCAATCCTGCGTTGCCGAACCGGCGGCCAGCATAATAGCGCGAGTAGATGAACCGCTGTGACGCAAACAGCGCCCAGGAAAATCGCTTCTTGTGCAACATGACAAGTTCATTGAGCGACAGGAAGCGCCCGCCCTTTTCGAGCAGGACCGGATGCACGGTGGTTTCCCAGAAGCCGCTGGTGAGGAGGTCGCGCGCCACGCCTTCGAGCGCACTTCGACGATAAGCGACGTTCATTCCCGGAAGGATCGCGCTGTCCCCCTCGACGACCGGCGGCGAGAAGAAGCTGTATTCGCAAAGATATGTTGCCCAATCGAGGCCACGGTCGGTCACTCCGTTGACCACGCTTCCCCCTACGGCGACGAGGTCGGGATCCGCCCTCGTCGAAAGCGGTCTTGAGTGTCCTCGCCCAGCCGGGCGCCGGGACACAATGGTCCTCCGTAACCGCGACAATCGCCCCCGTGCTCGCCTCGAACGCGAGCGTGCGCATCTCCGGGAAGCGACATCTCCGGCGGGCAATCGATCAACCGCACATGCGGGTAGTCGCGCCGGATGCGACGCGTGAGATCATCCTGCAGCCGGTCGGCGATCACGATCTCGCATTCTTCGCCGCTCACGCTCGCATCGAGCGCTTCGATCGTCTCGATCACGCGGTCGGTGTCTTCCGTGCTGACTTGACCGAGCACTACTGAGATCTTGGTCATGCGTGCCTTTTCGACTTTGGCGCGGCAACCGTGCGCGGCGCGAACAGGGTTGAAGCATAGCCGCTCGCTTCTCCAGTCGCCCAGGCCGAACGTGAATCGGAGCAGCCACGGGAAGGCCATCAAGAGCTTGGCGCGATAGCGCGGACGGCGGGCGATCCTGGCAATGACTTGCGCGAGCAACAGCGGACCGACCAGCGGGCTCGACAACAGCAGCAGCAGGTGGCGCCCAAGGCTCGCGCGCTCAGCTCGCTCTGCCCCGAAGGCGCGACCGTGGAGATACCGCTGCCGGGAAAAGCTCCGCGCGGAAACGGTTCCGTGGTGGGCCACCAGAAGATCGGGATCGAGCGCCAGCTTCTTCCCCGCATTGCGGAAGCGGCGGTGGAAGGAGGGCTCCCAGAACCCTTCCCGCAGCAAGTCCGCATGCTCGAGGATTGCGGCGCGGTGTACACGGCATTGTCGGCCGCAATCTCGTCCGTCTCACCAGCAGGCAGCGGCGGCGCGAACGCCGAATAACGCAGAAAAAAGATCGCCCAATTCCGCGCCGAGGCTGCGGGATCGTTGTCAATCGCTCCGCCTACGCCGACCCATCGGTCGAGATCGGCCGATTGCAGTCGCTCGACCCAGTCGTCGGCGGGGACGAACTGCGCCGTCGTCAGCGCAACGCGGCTGCCGCGGGCGCGCAGAATGCCCTCGCTCCATAAGGTCGGCACCAGAGTTCCAGCCGGGAAGGAGAATACGGAGACGTCCGCATTGCAATCTGCGGACCCAGCGCAGCAAAGGATCACTTCACTATTGTCGTCGCGGTCCTTCAGCGCGCCGAGCAGCGCCGGCACGTTGGACGCGCCGTCTTTCACCGCGACGACAATGCTGAGCCTCGGTTCCATCAGTGACCGCGCAGCCGCCGAAGCGCGCGACGAAGCGCGATGTAAGCCTGGGCCCGCTTGCCCGGGAGCGCTCGAACGAAGTCCGGCGAACGCAGATAGTGCGCATCGAGGCGCGGGATCGCGTCCAGCTCGGTCGAGGCGCGGACATAATCCAGCTTTGTCGTGAAGCAGCCTGCGTACCGCTTTGCCGCAACCGCGCGCACGCGCGAGTTATGAGAGCCATATGGATAAGCGAAATAGCGCGGGCGCCTGCCAAGCCGCTCTTCGATCCTCGCGTCGGCTTCTTCCATTTCCGCGTCGATCTCGCGGTCTGTAAGCGTCCTGAGATCAGGGTGACTCGCGGTGTGCGCCTCGATCCTGAACCCGGATGCCTGAAGCCTTTCGAGCTGGTCCCAGTCCATCAGCTTGAATGGCGTGGCGTTCGCCGGCTGACCGGGCCAGCGGTTGTCGCGGCCGACCTGACTTGTGATGACGAAGACATGGGCCGGAATCTGGCGGTTGGCGAGGATCGGCATGGCGGCGGTGAAGACTGTCGAGATCCCGTCGTCGAACGTCAGCGCCACGCCGTGAGCGTCTGAACTTCCAACCAATTCATCGACGCTGACGATCGGCAAACCGGCTTCGTCGAGCGCGTCAAGCAGCGCCTCCAGGCCTGCCGGCGAGTAGGACAATGGTCCCGGCAGATCGTCGATCGAATGAAAGGTGAGCACCGCCCGCATCTCAGCGCTTGTCCTGCAGGATATCGTCGATCTGGCTCAAGTAGGCTGCGAGATGCTGTTCCTTTGTGTAACGCTGCTGATAGCCCGCGCGGGCGCGCGCGCCGAGCTCGTCGCGCAGCGGCCGATCCTCGACCAGCTGGCGAATGGCGGCGGCGAGTTCCTCGTCCCCCTGATAGAGCAGCCCACCGCCCGTTGTGCTCACAAGTTCGGCCGCTCCGCCGGAGCATTTTGCGACGATCGACGGCGTCCCGCACGCTGCCGCTTCGACGATGGTGAGGCCGAACGTCTCAGGGACAAGCGATGGGAAGACGACCGCGACCGCGCTTGCATAATGTTCCGCGAGCTCGTCCTGCTCGACCTTGCCGAAAAAGCGAATGTTGGGATGCTCGGCGTAAGCGGCGGTGAGAAACCCTCTCAGTTCACCCTGCCCAAAGACGAACAGCTCGATATCGGGCATGTTCGCGACAACGCGAAGCAGCGTCTCGATACCTTTCAGCGCAACGATCCGCCCGGCGAAGACGATCCGGCGCGGGTGTTCTGCCTCGGCGGCCGCGGCTCGTTCAAGCGAGGAGAAGAGCGGCAGAACCTCGATCGGTGCCTCAATGCCGTTCGCGCGGTGCATCTCGGCCGTGAACTTGCTCGGCGCGAGCAGGCGATCGACGGACTCCAGCGAGCGGTCGCGAAGGCGGGTGTAGCGCCACAGCTGCGGCGGCAGGCCCGAGCGGATCGTGCAGCTGAAGCACGTCCGCTTGTCGCAGGCGTGGCTGCGGTTCTTCCACAGCGCGTGCGTCGGGCAGATCAGCCAATGATCGTGAAGCGACATGATCCGCGCCCGCGCCTGCCCCATGCGCAGCACGCCGGGCCCGCCCATCAGCGAGATGTTGTGGAAATGGAGGACGTCGAATGGATGGCCGAAAAAGGCGTTCAGCGCCGTCGTGTGGAACGCCGGGAGTCCGGTCTGCTGACTGACGAGCGGCGCGAGCAGTCCCGCTGCGTGGCGGATCCGTCGGACGCTTACTCCATCTTCCCAGCTGGGCACGACCTGATCGCCGTCCTTGCTGCGGACGAGATAGGCCTCGGTTGAAGCGATCACGTCAACGTCATGGCCCTGCTCGACCAGCGCCTTCGCCAGGTTGCGCACGTAGGTCGCGTCGCCGCCATAGCTGAAGGGCGGATAGAAAGTGGTGACCATGCCGAAGCGCATCAGCTGGCCCGCGTCGCATGAGTTTCGAGCAGGTCGAGCATGCGCGTAGCGCTGTTGGCCCAGCTCAACTCCGCCGATCGCGGCAGGCACTGCTGCCTGAGCTGTTCCAGCACCGACGCATCGGCCGCCACACGTGTGATCACTCGCGCAATGTCGTGACTGTCGTGCGGATCGAAGAACAGACCGGCGCTACCGACCACCTCGGCAACCGCGCCGCCTTTGGTCGCGATCACCGGCGTCCCGCAGGCGATCGCCTCGGCCGCGGGTAGGCCGAAGCCTTCGCTGAACGCCGGCATCACGACCGCCAGCGCGTCGGAATAGAGCGCCGGCAGAATTGCGTCCGGCACGAAGCCGGGGAAATGCACGCGCTCGCCGAGCCCCTTCGCCTTCACCGACGCATGCAGGTCCTCGACGTTGGAATGGAAGCCATCGCCCTTGGGATCGCCTGCCAGGACGAGATCCACGTCGCCCAGAGCGTCATCGCTGACCGCCTTGGCGAATCCCTCGATGAGCCCGGCAAGATTCTTGTGCGGCGCTAGGCCTCCGACATACAGGATCAGGCGCTGGCCCGCCGGCAATCCAAGCGCCTCACGCGCCGCCTGCCTTTGAGTCTCGTCCGTTACGGGCCTGAACCGCGCTTCTGCGGCCTCGAGGATCACGCTGATCTTCTCGCGTGGGATATGAAGATAGCGGACGATCTCGTCCCGGGCGGCCTTGGAGACAGTCGCGATATGGCGCGCCGAACGTTTCGCGAGCCAGACCTTTAAATTCCACAGCAAGCGCCCGCGAAGCCGCGGCAGGACGAGGTCCGTGAAATGCTCGGCGATGGCGTCATGAAAGGTCACAATCGAGGGGATTCCCCGCCGCATCGGAAACCAGGAATAGACCGCCGGAAACCAGAAGATGTCGAGCGGCCGCGACGACGCCGCGCGCGAGAATGCGAGCACGTCCGGGATGCTGCGGTTACCATCGGCGACGGCGGAGTCGGTCACCCTCGCGGACGTTGGCACTCGCACGATTTCGACCTTTGGCCGGATCATCTCTTCCGCCGGCTCGCGGTCGACGAAGAGGACCAATCGGTGGTCGCGCTGCTCCTCGAGCATTGCGCCGAGCTGACCGCGGGTGAATCGTCCGAACCCGCGCTGGTTCCACCAGGTCGTGGCGTCCACGCCGATCATCAGCGCCATTGGCTGACACCTCGCGACGGTCTCAACAGGGCGCCTGTGAATTCTCCGGCCGCCCAGGCGGTGTGCTGAAGCAGCAGCCAGCCAAAAGTCGGGATCGAACGAAACTCAGCGGTACCGGTTTGCCGCAGGGTCCTGGCGGTCAGAACCGCCGGCAGCAGAACAGCCTTCGCAGCGGTCATCATTCGATCGAGCGGACCCGTTGCCGTCAGGCTGGCGGTAATCCGGCCGTGGTCGAACCGCGTCTTGAGCCGCGCGCCCGTCCGGAAACGCACGCGCGAACGTGACGGCCATGGCGGGCGCCCAGACGATTGTTCCGCCGTTTTCCTTCAGACGGCGCAACACCTGATTGTCGACCAGCCCGTCGGCGCCGCGCATCGCTTCGAGCAACGGATCGCGGCGAAACGCAAAATTGCAGCCGGGCAGAGCCGAGATTTCACCCGCCGCCTGCCGTTCAATGTAACGGCCGTATTCGGACAGGGTCAGCGCGCGCGTCTGCGCCGGCAGGTCGTCCGCGATGATCACTGGCCCGCCGCAAGCGACCACCTCATTCCGAGCGAAAGCGGCGGCGACCGCGCGAGCCCAGCCTCTTTGCGGAATCACGGTGTCTTCGATCAAAGCAACCAGTGGCGTAGTCGCCAGCTCGACCGCGCTCCGGCGCTTCGCGGGAATGTCTAGGCGATCCGCCACTCCGACGAGTCGTCCGCCCGCATCGAGGATGGTCCCGTCGCGGCGGACTGCGAGGCAGTTGGTCGATTGCATACGGACCGCGCGCAGGCACTCCTCCAGCGCCTTCCCGCCGATCAGCGCGACGACGATGATGGTGACCTCGTCAGCCATTGGCCGCCAGTACGATGATCCGGTCGCGAGCTTCCGCGACCGCGATCGACTGCTCCGGCGTGATCGGTGCCGGAACGCTCGTCGGACTCTCCACCGCTCGATAAAATTCGCTGACGAGCGCCTGCAGGCCGGGATAAGCGAACTCGCGGCGGGCGGCGCGCGCGGCGAGGTTCCAGCCGGCGGCGGCAAGGCCCAGGCCGCTGCGGCGGAACGGCTGCACGATCTTCGCGCCGCGGGAGACCGTCCCCGGCCATGCGACGGCGAAATCATGGAAGTTGTCGAGCTCCATCGAGCCGGCGTCCGCCGTGATCCGGGTTATGAACCGCGTTGGCCGCCCGCCCATGCTCAGTTGAATGACGATCACGGCTCTCTCGACGGGCGCGGTGATCACCCACTCGCCCGCCCCGCCGCGAACGCACGACCAGTCGAGGGCCGCGATTGAGGCGGATGGAAGCAGCTTCTGCACTACCGACAGAGGGTGCGGCAGGATGTCCCGGACGACTTCGTCCGGATCGAGCCCATTGGCAGCACCAGCCGAGCAAATGTCGAAGGTGATGCGCCGGAGCGCCCCGGCTCGCCGCGAGCCAGGCGGCCGCATCTTTGATGCTGCGCTGGAATGCATATTGGTGCGTCGGGCAGGCCAGCTTGCCGTTTCGCGCGAAGCTTTCGTGAATCCGCCGCGTCTCTTCCGCCGTGTTCGCCGTCGGCTTCTCGATCAGCGCGTGGAGACCTGCATCCGCAACGCGTGTTGCGACCGCCACGTGCGTCGGCAGCGGAGTGCAGATGTGCGCGACGTCCGCCCGAATCGATTGCAGTGCCGAGGCCAGATCCGTTTCGCAGACAGCACCCGGCCAGTTACCCGCGAGCGAGACCGCTGCCCCACGGTCGAGGTCGACAATGGCGGCAATCCTCGCTCCGGCGGCGACGGCAGCCCGCGCGTGATGCCGGCCCATCAGCCCGGCGCCTACGACGATCGCGACGGGACGTGCTGACCGCTCCACATTTCCCGCCAACTTATCCCCCACGACAACGCAAGCCGGAGCTCAAGCGAAAGCTTTGTGCCTTCGTTGAGCGGACGCTCCTTCGCCCGCATCGAAAATAATGCGTAAGAACAATAAGGAAGCGCAGGGCACTGCGCAAACTGCGCAAGACGTTCGGCCCATTTTAAAACAGCCTTCCGGCATCGGTCTGGGAATCCCGAAGGGGCTCGTGCAACCTTTCCGCCGAAAAAAATCTTTCGCATATTGATAAGTGGGCTTTTTCTTCAGTCGCAATAATGTTAACGAAATTTTAACCGGCGCAACTCGGCCCGGGGAAAGGGGCATTTGTATGAGCAACATCAGAAAATTTCTGACCGCCTGCGCGATCACGGCGATCCCGGCGGCGCTTGCATTCACAGCCGCACCGGCTCTCGCGGTTCCTGACGCTAATCCGCCGACACTGCATGGATTCTGTAGCGTGGCTGCGCCTTGCCCGGACACTACCACCAACGGCATCTCGAATTCACCTACAAGCGTGAACCCGCCGCAATTTGGCTTTGCTACCAGCGGCGCCTCCGACAGCGGCACCTTCTATATCGCCATTCTGACCCCGGACGACCTTGCAGCTCCGGGCTCTTTCTCGTTTACGGGTTATCTGAACGGGACTGCAACGCTGGTCAGCTCAACGCCGTGGACGTCGGGTCAGTTGGATGCTTATGTTGGCCTGCCCCAAGAGACACGCCCCGGAGGTAAGCCCAGCGAACCCGATCGGCGCGTTTTTGCCCGCGACGCAGGCCTACGATCCGACGGCTGACGGTTTCTATGTATTTTGGGCTGCCATCTCAGGCACGACCACGTTGCCTGGCAACAGCGGCACTAACGACAGTTACCTGTCGACACTCGGCCAGAGCCTGGCTCCCGGTTCCTATATCGTCGGCTTCCTGCAGCAGGACGACGACTACGGCGCAACCGCCAACAGCGGCGCAATTTTCGAGACTGGCGACGGCGTACCCGAGCCGTCGACCTGGGCGATGATGCTGCTCGGCTTCGGCGCGACCGGGATCGCGATCCGGCGCAGCCGTCGTAAGAACGTGCTTGCCACGCAACTCGCATAATCCCCCTCTCCATCTGCAAGGAATAATCACGTCGCCCCGGCCACGGCCGGGGCTTTTTTTGCGCTCAACGTGTCTTGTGACCCCGCTGCGGCGTTCACGGCGATCTCCAAGATTCGGGACACTTACGAGCGCAGTTAACAAATGCATTGCTTTTCCGACATCGGCCGGCTGTTAACGCGTATTTAACCGGACGAATTTGGACCGGGCGACAAGGGGCAATTGTTATGAACGGCATCCACAAGATTCTGCGAGCGCTCGCGATCACCGCGATCCCGGCCGCGCTTGCGTTCACAGCCACGCCGGCATTGGCATCACCGCCGCCGCCGGACGGAACCAACATCGGCGGCTGCGTCGATACGCTGACCAATCCGAACGCCAGCGCCTGCGCGGGCTACTACACCGGCAATATCCTCAACGGCAGCCCGACCGACATTCTCAATCAGCAGAACGCGATCGCCTCGCTGCCCGGTACTTTCACCTGGAACGGCAACTGGACGGCGATGGATAACTCGACGTCGCCGGACCTCGTCATCACGGCCCTTTCGGGCGCCAACAGCAACCAGCTGAATTTCGGCGAAACGCTGTTCGGCCAGGTGATCATCGGGGCCCACTATGGCAACGTGCCTGGAGATCAGGGCAACGTGTCCGTCTTCTGGCTGTTCAACCTGACCACGCCGACCAACTTCATCACGCTCGACCGATACGCAGGGTTGGTCCAATGCGGCGCTCTACACCACGGACCCGCATCCGAGTGTGCCTGAGCCATCGACCTGGGCAATGATGCTGCTGGGCTTCGGCGCTGCTGGTGTCGCAATGCGCCGCAGCCGGCGCAAGACGCAGCTGATGTCGCAGCTCGCCTAAGCTACCGCACCCTTTCGGGGCAACGAAGATGCCGTCGCGTTTCGCGGCGGCATTTTCTTTTGCGTTTCGGCCAGTCCGGCTAGGTGCGGGCGTTGCCGCGAGCGCGAAGCTCTTCGACCACTTTCTTGACGTCCTGCGCGCGGTCGAGCGGCGCAATGAATACGGCGTCCTTTGTCACGACGCAGACCACGCGATCCAAACCAATCACCGCGACTGTCATGTCGGTGTCGCTGCGGATCAGGGAATTGGTGACGCCGAGGGCAAGCACATCGCCCTGCAAGACATTTCCACTCTCGTCCGCCGGCAGGATATCGCGCACCGCGTCCCAGCTGCCGACGTCCGACCAGGCGAAAGCCACCGGGACGACCAGCACCTTGTCCGAACGCTCCATCACCGCATAATCGATTGAGATGTCACGCACGGCGCCGAATGCGTCACCGGGCCGCACGAAGACCCCGTCCGACGTTCCCGCGCGCATCGCCTGCTCGACCTGATCCGCCACATCCGGCGCGTAGCGCTTGAGCTCGCCGCAGGAAGGCGCTCGGGCGGAACAGGAAGATTCCGCTGTTCCAGAAATAATTGCCATCGGCGACGAAGGCGGTCGCGCGCTCCGCGTCCGGTTTCTCGACGAATCGTTGGACCTTGCGGACGGCCTCGCTCACCGGCTCGCCCGCCTGAATGTAGCCGTAGCCGGTATGTGCCCGCACAGGTCGCACGCCGAACGTCAGCAGGTTCCCCTCGAGCGCCGCGGCGAGCGCCGCTTCTACCGCCGCTTGGAACGCTGCTGCATCGGGGATCGAATGGTCCGACGGCATCACGAGCAACGGATCGTCCTCGCCGCGAGCGAGCGCCCAATATGCGGCCGCGGCAATCGCGGGCGCGGTATTGCGCGCTGCCGGCTCGAGCAGGATCGCAACGGGCGCGGCCCCGATCCCGTCCAGCTGGTCGATGACGGATGCACGCTGGCCCGCTCCGGTGGAAATCAGCGGCGCGCCGAAGCCCGGGCCGACGCACCGCTGCGCGGTAGCCTGGAGCAGCGACTGCTCACCGACGATCCGCTGAAATTGCTTGGGGTTCCCACTCCTCGACAGCGGCCACAGGCGCGTGCCGCCGCCGCCGGACAGGATGACCGGCCGGATCATCGCGGCGTGCAGTCCCCTGTCATTGCGCCTGCAGTTTGCGGAAATAGTCGATGGTGAGGCTGAGCCCCTCGTCGAGCAGCACCTTGGGCTCCCAATCGAGCAGCTCTTTCGCCTTGCTGATGTTGGGCTGGCGCTGCTTGGGATCGTCGGTGGGAAGCGGGTGTTTGACGATCTTCGATTTAGAGCCGGTCAAGGCGATCACCTTCTCCGCCAGCTCGCGAATGGTGAATTCGTTCGGATTCCCGATGTTGATCGGTCCCGTGACCTGCGGGCCCGTTTCCATCAGCGCCATCATCCCGGCGATCAGATCGTCGACGTAACAGAAGGATCGCGTCTGATTGCCGTCGCCATAGATGCTGATCGGCTCGCCCTTGAGCGCCTGGACGATGAAGTTGGAGACGACTCGTCCGTCGGCCGGATGCATGCGCGGGCCGTAGGTGTTGAAGATGCGCATCACCTTGATCGGCACCTTGTTCTGCCGATGGTAGTCGAAGAAGAGCGTTTCCGCGCAACGCTTGCCTTCGTCGTAGCAGGACCTCGGGCCGATCGGGTTCACGTGCCCCCAATAATCCTCGGTCTGGGGATGGACCGAGGGGTCGCCATAGACTTCGCTGGTCGACGCCTGGAGGATCTTGCAGCCGAGGCGCTTGGCGAGACCGAGCATGTTGATCGCACCATGTACCGAAGTCTTGGTCGTCTGCACCGGGTCGTGCTGATAGTGGATCGGCGACGCCGGGCAGGCGAGATTGTAAATTTCATCGACCTCGACGAACAGCGGGAACGTAATGTCGTGCCGCATGAACTCGAAGTTCGGGTGATCGAAAAGGTGTGAAATATTGTCTTTGCTACCGGTGAAGAGATTATCCACGCACAGCACGTCGCAGCCCTGCGCTAGCAGCCGGTCCATGAGGTGCGAGCCGAGGAAGCCGGCGCCGCCGGTGACCATCACGCGCTTACGCACATAGTAATTTCGAGACATTCCCCCTCCGGCGGTTCGGACAATTCGTCGGCTTGGCCTCTACCATCCGCGAAATCCAGCGCTTTGCAAAGATCCGGCCGAATCCGGGACAGCCGCAGGCGTGCCGATTCGACTGATCGGCCTCGCCATTGCCCCACCGCATTGGCAGCATCTGTAGGAGCCGGTAGTCACGCACCGCGCCGAAGATCGTCAGAGATGAAGTCGAGGAGCCTCCCGGCGGAGTAAGTCCATGTCAACCGTTCGGTGAAGTGGCGGAACGAGGATTGCGCGAACCGGCGGTATTCCTCAGGATCTCGCCACAGCCGCTCGATCGTGTCGCAATAGGGCCCAGGCCCCTCGTCGCGATCGAACAACTGGCCGTTGACGCCATTCTCTACCGCGGAATCGATCCCGCCTACGCGTCTCGCCAACGACGGGACGCCGAACGAACTCGCTTCGCAAAAAACTGCGCCGAAAAATTCGGCGAGCGACGGCACGATCAGGAAATGTGCGCTGCCGACCAGTTGTTGAAGCTGCGCTAGCTGCTCCGGCTCTCGCTTGTCGAGAAAACCGTGGAGTCGCACGAACTCCGGCAAGGATTCACTGCCAGGCGGTGCGCACCCGACCACGTTCAGGATTGTCCGGATTTCCGCGGCGGCTTAATTCGCTCGCCACTGCGACTGCGAGATCGCCTCCCTTGCGCAGCCAGTCGATCCCGAGAAACAGCAGGTTCACCTCATCGGTCGAACGCGCGCCGATCAACCGCTCGATTTCCGCTTCGGTGCGGTCGCAATCGATGTTTGCAGCAAGCGGAACGATTTTAGTCCGCCCGGGATCGGCACCATAACTCCGTATCGCCGAAATCGACTGCCCATCCCGACGAGTAGAACGCCATTCGCGCATGCCGGATGGCGTTCCGTTCCATCGCATGACCAGCAGCCATGCATGGAGGGGCGAGCTCCGCGAACAGCGGGTATTCGAGATTCCCCTCGAACGTGCAGTCCCAATAGTAATAAGTCGGAAGCTTGGTCTTGAGGTAAGCCAACGTGTGGCTGTCGAGCGCCAGTATGCAGTCGCAATTCAAATCTTTCAGTCTCGCTTCAGTCTGGCGGGCGAAAGATCGCAAGCTCCGCTCGGTCAGTTCGGGCCGGTAATTTCGCCCCCGTGCCCGATGATACCGGCTCTCGAGGCGGCCGTGAAACGGATTGCTAATTTCCAAGGGGCCGAGCACGATCACCGATACGCCATAGTCCTCCTCTAGCGAACGCAGCAGATGGTGGCTGCAGCCCGACCAGCTGTCGGGTCTGCGCGGATCGAAGACCGAGGCGATCGCGATTTTCAGGGGCGGGGCTTTCTTCACGTGACGAGAGGAGCGCTCAGAGACGAATTCTTATGCAAGGAGCGGGCACTCCATTCCATCATCTGAAACGGTCTCTCGAGATCATGAATCCGCCAAAAGGCTATCGGTCAATCGACCGAAAGGAAAGAGGCCGACGCGGCGGATCGCCTGCGCGGAGCGGCAAGGCTGCTCCCTCGGGCGGAGTAGGGTCTTGGTAACCATCTTCGTCCTAGACCATGCCGATGTTCCAGAAGCTCGCGATCTTTGTCACGATTACCGCCGGCGTGGCGATCGGGCTGCTGTGGCCGACAGCCCAGCGCTCCAGCGCGGCGCCGACGCGCGCGGGCGGAGCCGAGGTCGTGATCGAGCGCAACTCCGACCATCATTATTATGCCGACGCCTCAGTGAATGGGCAGAGCGTCCATTTCATGATCGACACCGGCGCCAGCGAGACTGCGCTCACCGAAGCCGACGCGCGCGCCATCGGACTGCCGATCGATCCTTCGAAATATGAAGTGATCGGCGACGGCGCCTCGGGGATGGTGCGCGGTCAATATGTGCAGCTCAAGAGCATCGATCTGAACGGCATCCGCCAGCAGGACGCCCAGGCTGTGGTCGTCCCCGGAGCAGCGGTGTCGCTGCTCGGTCAGCCGTTCCTGGAAAAGGTGGACGAAATCGTCATCCGGCAGGGCGAGATGCGGCTGAAGTCGGACGGTCGCACTTAGCCGCGGAGGCGGCCAATCCACGTTGACAGCGACCAGCCTGATCTTAACATCGTAATGCATCGGAGGCGGGTTTGACGGGCATCATTAGCGGTAAGAGCTGGCTTGATGCCCTCCACAACTACGAAGAGACGTTGCGGTCCATCGTCGCGACATATCCGGACGCGGATCTGCTTGAGCTCGGCGGCGGCCGCTGGCCGGCATTTCGGTTGTCACAGTTCCCCGACAATCTCAGGAGCTACACGGTAAACGATGTCAGCGAGCAAGAGCTCTCGTTGCTGCCGAAGGGTTACGAGAAGGCCTGTTTCGACGTCACCGGCGACGCGTCGCAGTTCGAGGGGCGCTACGACGTCGTTTTTTCACGGTTCCTCGCCGAACATGTGCAAGATGGACGCGCGATGCACCGGAACGTCTTTGAGGTTCTGAAACCCGGCGGAGCGGCTTTCCACCTCATTCCAACTCTTTTCGCTCTCCCTTTTGTCATCAATCGGCTCCTGCCGGAACGACTGGGACAAAAGGTGCTTTCCTTGTCGCCGAGCCGCGACATCTCACCCAAGTTCCCGGCCTTCTACTCGCAATGCTTTGGCGACACTCCGCGCATGCGGAAAATGTTCAAGGACATCGGCTACAGGGAAATCGAGATCCGCAACTTCTACGGCCATTCGTACTACGAGAAGCTGCCGGGAGTGATGGAATTGGAGCGCTGGTTCGCTTCGTTCGCTTCGAAGAAGAACTGGTCGTGGTGCAGCTCCTACGCGTACATTATCGCCCGCAAATAAGATCTAAGATGCGGCAGGACTTGCACTCGGAACCGCCCGGTTTTGCCTCCAGCCACTCGTCAATTTGCGCACTTTGCGCGTGATCGGCTGCTCGAAATATCGCGTCGAGAAATGAGCCATTCCGAAGGTGACTCCAAACAGCAGCGGCTTCTTTAACAGGCGGCCGGTGCGATCGCCGGTGCCGAGCCAGGTCACGGACAAGACTCCGTGGATCACGTACAGTGCGTATGAGATCTCCGCGATATAGGCCATCGGCTGGGACACCAGCAGTCGGCTGAGCCGGGGCGGACAATTGCTCAGCGATGCACCGACGAGCAGGGACGCCGCATAGGGGCGCAGATACTGAAGCGGACCTGCTTCGGGGTGGCTGCAGACGACAAGGGCGATCGCCAGTGGCCAGACTGGCACCTTCTTCAACGCTTCCGACACCCTGTGCCCGAGCATCCCGACATAAGCCAGCGCCACAAAGCCACCGGCGAGAATCTCGTCGATCCTGTGCCAGGTGACAATGCTGATATGCTCTCCGGCGATCACGCGAGCACAGGTCACCCCGATTGCCAGAACCGGCACGAGGTAGAGGCCGCGACGGCCGAAGACGAGGCAGATAAGGGCAATCGACAAGTAGAACTGCATCTCGACGCACAGCGACCATAAATGCTCTCCGCCGTATATGAGCGTCGCGGGCGGGATATTGGCGATGAAAAGATAGTTGCGGATCGCTGAAACCGCATCGGCATGCTGCCACAAAAGGAGGACGGTCACCGCTGTCCACCCGAGGGGGACGATTCTTGCCAACCGGCGAGCGAGAAAATCATGGATGGGCATTCCAGCCGCGAGGAACTGCGTGATGAGGAAGCCGGATAAAGTGAAGAATAGCGCCATTCCCGCAGCGCCGGCGACGAAGTTTAGCT
Source organism: uncultured Alphaproteobacteria bacterium (assembly GCA_963849435.1). GTDB lineage: Bacteria > Pseudomonadota > Alphaproteobacteria > Sphingomonadales > Sphingomonadaceae > Sphingomicrobium. The sequence goes on along the minus strand of CAWKHO010000015.1, from coordinate 601,754 downwards.
GCAGCGCTTTAGGGCCAAGCGGAAGCAAATGCGCGCCAAGCACAAGCAAGATGCTTGTTGCACGCCAGCCGTCCAGGACCGGAATTCGACTGCTTGGCTTTGGGTGAGCGACCGAACGCGCTTCGGTCGGATCCCCACTGAACGCGCGTTCCTCACGAATCGGCATCATCGTACGTGCAACAGCGCTGCGGATCTCACCTGAACCGGTACGGATTTTCTCGCTCGGCTCCTGACGCGACTAGCGATCGCAACCAGCATCCCGCCGACGATAGCGAAAAGATAGTGCAGCGTGAAATCCATGAAAACGAATTCGAATGAGATGTGGACCGCAACGACGATCATCGCCGCAGCCAAACCGGGCACAACGCCGATGGTCTCATCAGGAAGCCTTCGGCGAAGCATTCTCAGGCCGAGCACAATGAATGAACCCAGTAGGGCGACAAGGCCGATCAGACCGAGGAAGCCCATTTCCGCGGTGATGAGGTAATATGTGTCGTGCACCGGGGCAGCGCGATTGTCCTCATTCCATGCGACGCCTGCACGTGCCGAATATCCGCCGGTATTGGCAACGACGACATATTGGTTCGCCCCCACGCCAAATGGGTGATCGGCGATCATCATGGTCGCGGCGGCTTTCATCGCAGCACGATCGGCGTCGCTTGAGGCCCTGGCCTCATCGGATCGTTGATTCACTGACCACATCATGACGGGCGCGCACACAAGCAGCAGGAGCAAGAGGGCGCCGCCAAACGCATACTTACGCGAGGTCCCCTTCTGGAGGATCGACAGCAAAATTGTCAGGACCACGCCGAACGCAACCAGACCCAATGTCGCACGAGACCCGCCAAGCACGGCGATGACGAGGCCCGAGAACATAGTTGCCGCGGGCCACCGCAGCTTCCCACTTGAGAGCATGAACGCCAACGTGGAAAGATAACGAAGTCCAATGCCAAACCCATGAAGTTGGAATGGCCAAAGGTTCCGCCAGGTCTGAAGACGGCATGTGCGTATTGCCAAGCGACCAATCCAGCCTCGCAAACGAGCCCCAGACTGAAGCCGCCAAGCAGTGCGACGGGCGCGCGTTGCTCGGTCGCGCACACCCGCGAGATCGCGACAAAGAGCAGTGCTGTTCTGAACAGCTGCCATGCATAAAACAGCGCCGGCCAGACCTGATATGCAGCGAAGGTGGAAACGACCAAGGCAAAGCAGAAGCTCAGGAAGCCCAGCTTGACCGTCCACGGAATTCGGAGACCGCGCGTCGAGGCGATAAGCGCGACGGAAATTCCGTCAATGAACGAAATCTCGTATCCCTTCACGGGTGCTGGCCATGTCGGCAAGCCTATCGGGGCGACCCTCAGTGACGGACCGAGCAGGAGAACCGAGACGCCGAGCAGGAAGCACGTGTGCACGAGGTAGCGCGGCTTCGACCGGAGCAAGCCGGCCAAGGCCGGAGTGCAGATCAGCAATGCGAGGAGGAAGACCCACTTCACTTAGATCTGTCCGACGTCCCCGAGTGATCCGCGGTCGATCATATCGGCTTAAAGTTGACGCGATAAGCGCAAATGATTGCACGGCGCGACCACTGCCCCGTGAAAGGCCGGTCCGCCGCCGTCCCGTGCGATCCTTAGCAACCCGAACCATATTCTCACTTGATCGGTGCTACCGCGCCTGTCCATTGTGGGTCTAGGCGCTTTTGAGGTTCGCCCGGTGCGCTGGCGTCCCGCACTGAGACTTCGGCCGAGGGGGATCAAAGAGCTACATGTTCCTGGGCGTGCCGAAATCGATGATCGTGCGGCTGGGCTGGATGACCATGAGCTATGGCACCGTTCAGTTCCTGCGGCTCGTCAACAACGTGATTCTCGGCGCGCCTCCTGGCGTCCCCCATCTTCGGCCTGATGGCGGTGGTGGATGCCATCGGACGGGCGTCGAGCTCCTCTCCGACGTCGGCATCCTGCAGAACATCATCAGTAGTCCACGTGGTCGAGGATCCTTTATTCTACGACACCGCTTGGACTCTTGCAGGCGCTGCGCGGGCTTGTGCTTGCCGCGGTTTGCATGCTGCTCGCGGTGCCGATCGCCCGGTTCTTCCATTACCCCCAGCTGGCGGTGATTCTGCCGGTAGCCTCTTTGTTCTTTGTCTTTACCGGCTTCGATTCCACAGCCCGCGCACTGGCACAAAAGCAGCTTCTGGTCGCGCGCGTTGCCGTGTTCGACGTTGGAATCACACTGATTGCCTTGGTGGCGCAGGTTACGATCGCGTTCATCACGCCAACCGTCTGGGCGCTCGTGCTGGGAAGCGTCATCACGGGCGCGGCGACATTGATTAGCAGTTTTCTGTTCCTTCCCGGTCTGCGGCACCGCTTCATCATCGATCCGTGAATGCGCGCGGCAGCTGCTGCGGTTCGGCCGGTGGGTGTTCCTGTCCTCGATCGTCTATTTCTTCGCCATGAACTTCGACCGCTTATACTTCGCCAAGCAGATCAGCCTCTCGCAACTCGGCGTTTACGGCATCGCGCGAAGCCTCGCCGATATGGTCACAATGTTCGTCGCCCGCGCGGGCGGGTTCGTGCTTTATCCGTCGGTGGCGGCGGCGGGTCTGGCCCCAGTCGACCTAAGAAAGCGGCTGTTGCGCGGACGCCGGACCCTGCTCCTCGGCGCGGCAGTCGGGATGGGCGCGTTCCTGGCGCTCTCGGAAATCATTGTTCGGCTGCTTTATGATCCCCGCTACAGTGAGGCCGGCTGGATCCTGCCGATCCTGTGCGTCGGCGTCTGGTTCGGGATTCTCACCTCGACCAATGACTCGATCCTGATGGGCCTGGCCCGTCCGGCCTATCCGGCGCTGTCCAATGCCGCCAAACTGATCACTTATGTGGTTGGCGTTCCGCTGGCGTTTGTCTTCTACGGATTCACAGCCGCCGTCGCGGTCATCGCACTCGGCGAGATCGTGAAATACGTCGCTTTGTGGCTCCTCAGTCACAAAGAACACCTGCGGTTCGGGCGCGACGATCTCCTTTTGACGCTCGCCTTCGCCGGGACTGCACTTGTGGTGGGGGAATTGACGCGGATGCTCGGCGTCGGCGGCGGACTCCAGGCGATCTACCCCCACTTGGTCGGCGGAATGGCAGGCTCGTGACTTCCGGGACAACGGCGGACGGCCGGACCAAAGTTGCGGTCGCGATCTGCACCTACAAGCGCAACGACCTGCTGACGCGTTTGCTCGACGCGCTGCTGATCTGCGCGGAAAGGGTACACAACCGAGCCGCGATTGGAGTGGTCATCGTCGACGACACCAAAGAAGGCCTGGCCCGATCAGTCGCGGAGGCGTTTGCCGACCGGTTCGAGCTCGGGCTCCAGTATCGCATCTCGGGCCAACAGAACATTTCGCTGGCGCGGAACCTCGCCGTCGAGACCGCGATGGACATGGGCGACTGGGTGGCGATGACCGATGACGACTGCGAACCGCCGCCGCAATGGCTCGAAGCTCTGCTCGATCTGCAGCGGCGGACCGGAGCCGACGCAGTCACCGGCCGCATGGTCCGCCGCGTTCCCGAGGACTCGCCGCGCTGGATTACCGAGCAGCCCTTTCTCGAGCTTGGCGTGGAGGAACGGGCCGACGCAGCACCGATGGAGAGCGCCGCGACTTTCAATTCGATGCTTTCGAGTGAATGGCTGAAGACGCACCCGCAAATTCGCTTCGATCCTGCGATGGGCGTGATCGGCGGGGAGGATATGGTGTTCTTTCGCGCCGCGCGGGCGGCCGGCCTCGCGATCCGTTTTTCCGAGCAGGGCGTTCGTCTATGAAAACGAGCCCGCGGACCGGGCGATGTTCGGCTATCAGCTCTACGTCTATTTCTGGCACGGCAACAGCGCGGCACTGTCGTGCATCGAAAGTGGCATGAAAGCGCCGCGGATGTTCGTCCACGGCGCGGCGTCGTTGGCGCGGGCAGTCGCGCGGCCAGTTGCGCGGCCGCTTCGCGGACAGAAGCCGCAGCTGCGTTTCGCGCTGGCGCAGGTGCTGCACGCGGTCGGCAAGATGCTCGGCACGCTCGGCGTGCGGATCGATCATCGCTAGGCCGATGCGCATCCTCTTCGCACTTCCGGGCCTGCACCGCTTCGGCCGCGGCGCCGAGGTCGTGTTCGAATTGGTCGCGCAGCAAATCGCCGCGCGCGGGGAGCACCAGGTCACCCTGGTCGGCTCGGGTCAGCCGCGCCCCGGGTGCGCGTATGATTTCATCCATGTGCCGGCGGTGTCGCGCGAGCAATTCGAGCACTGGCCTAAACTGCCGTTCCTGCGTCACGAGTTCATGTATGAGGAGCTGACATTTGCCGCGCGCCTCGCGATGCTTCCAGCGGTCGGCGAGGCGGACGTGACGATGACCTGCAGCTTCCCCTACACCAGCTGGGCGTTGCGCCGGCCGCGGCTGCGCCGACGCCGGCCGGCGCATGTGTTCGTCACACAGAATGGCGATTGGCCGGCGCAGCGGCAGGGCCTCGAGCCGCGTTTCTTCTCCTGCGACGGGCTCATCTGCACCAATCCGCTTTACTACGCGCGGAACCGCGGGCGATGGCGTTCGGCGCTGATCCCCAACGGCGTCGATCCCGATCGCTTTCACCCGGGACCCGCGCACAAGGCCCAGTTTGGCCTACCGACAGACCGGCCAGTGGTGCTGATGGTCAGCGCGCTCGAGCCCGGCAAGCGCGTCATCGAGGCGATGCGCGCGGTGGCGGACGTCGCCAAACGCGTTCCTTATTATCGCGGGCGACGGGCCGCTGCGCGAGGAAGTCGACCGGCTCGCCGCCGAGATCCTTCCCGGCCGCTTCAAGCGCGGAACGTTCACGCACGCGCAGATGCCGGACCTGTACCGCAGCGCGGACCTGTTCCTTCACACCAAGATCCGGGAATCGTTCGGCAATGTCTACATTGAGGCGCTGAGCTGCGGCGTGCCGATTGTTGCGCACGACGACGAAGTCACCCGCTGGATCCTCGACGAACATGCGGTGCTCGTAGACACCAGTTCGCAGGAGGCGCTGACGAGTGCGATCGCACAGGCCCTGCGTGCGCCGGCGGACGGCAGTGCCGCATCCGAATGGGCGCGTTCACGGTACAGCTGGGAGGTTGTGGCCGGGCGTTACGTCGACTTCTTCAAAGAAGTTCTGGGCAACGCCGCAGCCTGATCCGGCCGCGACTTGGCCGGCAACAGGCGACCGAGCTTGCGCCTAAGCTCGCGAGCCGCTGCGGCCGGGATGAATGCGGTGCGGCTTCCGTCGATTACCGTCCGCCCGCCGGCTCCGCAGATGGTGTGCAACCCGCCGGGATACCGGCCTCCTCGATCCGGCACACGATCGAAACCGGCTCCTCCTCGAAGAGCTCGGGAGTGAGGCAGACGATGCGGTTCACAACAACTGCCGCGCCATAGCCCGTCGAGCAGTCCTGTGCCGGGCGGTAGAGCTCGCCGGCATGCACGAATGGCGGGCCCGCGGGCCTGCTTGAGCGCACATCTGTTTTGAGGGGATTGGCCGAGTGCGGTCGCCACGGACCGGTGAGTTCGCTTGCGTGCCACGCGAACAGCTTGCCATTGTCCCCGCAATCGGCGCGCGTGGCGAACAGCCACCAGCTGCCGTCATGGCGGAAGATCGTTGGATCGACGATCGGCACGCCCTCGATCAGAGTCGCCACCTTCGTCCACTCCCGAAGCGTCGGGTCGGCACGAAACAGCACAACCTCGCCGAACTCGTGCATTTCAGGAATGCAGTAGGTCTCGCCATCGACCTGCAGGAGATATGGGTAGGACAGGTGGCAGGGGAGGCGGATCGCGGGCGCCGGTGCGGGGAAATTGCCGTCGCCGCCCGTCTTGATCGCGGCAATTTGCCCAAGACCCGTGGACCAGTCGAAATCCTCCGCGAGGATCGTAAAGCCCTCCGCGTTCTGCAGGGCGAAAGGGTCGGCGAGGAAGCGCCCCGGGGGCTCCGGGAGCCACTTGGCTGAGCGGACCAGGCGTTGCGCCGTCGCTTCGCCCGCCAGGCCCGCGACCTCCTCGACCGGTGCGTCGATGACGCCGACGCTCCACTGCTGGAATCGAAAAACCGAGCTGAGCTGGTTCGCGAGGACCGCTTTACCCCAGATCCACAGGAAGCGGAGCATCTGCAGGCTGTTCGGCGCGCGGTAAAGGGGTGCACTCGTCAACGAAGGTTCGCTATCGAACGCTCCCGTGTTGCCGACCTGGATGTCCCTGCACATCCGAGCCGGCCAGTCGGCCGCCCCGAGGAAAATGTTGTCCCGGCTGCGTGGATAGGACGCCGCTTCGGTCCTGAAATATCCACGGTGCAGCATGATCCCCGCATCCAGGCGTTCGGTCAGCCGCTGCAGGACCGTTCCGGTGACTGGGTCGCGCCGGTAAATCTCCCAGAAGCCCGGCGGAGTGCCGCGATACTTGTCGGGGTCGCCGTGATGGAAGGACCACACGCCATAACGGGCGCACTCGAGAATTTCGCCGCGCAGGATGTTAAAGGCAAATCTGAGGACGAAGTCGAGCTCATGGCCGCGAATTTCGGCAACGTCCTCGGGTGAGAACCGCTGGACGAACTTGCCGTGCTGCTGCGGCCGGCAGCGCACGAGGGGAACTCCGGCAAGCTCATCCGACAAGTCGACCGGCTGGGTCGAGTGCGAGCGGCGGTTCAGCACGGCGCGCTGATAGAGCCGCCACAGGATGGTCTTCGGATCGAAGAGGTTGAGGAGCCTCTGCTTGCGACCGGTCCGCTGCTGCGGCCGATCGTCGATGATCAGGAGCGCGGGCTCGACACCGTCCACCGTCATGAGGTTCCGGATGCAGAGCGCTTCCCAGGCGGCGAAGCTGTGCCCCCCGCACATGATCCCGAAGCGGAGCGGTCGACCCTCTCCGGAAATCTTCGCCATTGACGCTCACGCCCCCTGACCGACTGACGTGAGGTCATAAAGGCATCAACGGGCCGCGGCCAGACGATCCGATGCTCGATCGTGACGCTCTTTGGGACAGCGGCGATTTTGCCGGCTGCCGAAATGCATTGACTTCTCTAGCGCCGTTTTAAACACGGACATGCTGGCGCTCTCGCGGCCAGGGTCACCGGGTACCAGGGGAAAAGTTCTTGAATTCGCGTAATATAACTAGCGGCATGCGGGGCACGATCCGCGCCGCGATCGTCGGCACCGGCTTTATTGCGCGATTTCCACGCCCGTGGAATTCGCGACCTCCCTGATGTCGAGCTGGTCGCCGTCTGCGATGCGAACATCAAAGTGGCCGAAGCGTTTGCCGCCGGCCGCGGCATCAAGGCTTATGCGTCGCTTGAAGCGATGCTCAGCGAAGCGCGGGTGGACGTCGTCCACGTGCTAGTCCCGCCGGACCTCCACCATTCGATCGCGAAGAAAGTGCTCGAGGCCGGCGCGCATGTGTTCGTGGAAAAGCCGATGTGCGTCTCGGTCGAGGAGTGCGACGACCTTCTCGCCACGGCGCGTGCAGCCGGCCTGACGATCGGCGTCAACCACAGCATGATCTATATCCCGGCCTATGAGCGGCTGCGGCGGCACGTTCACGACGGCGACCTCGGTCCAATCGACTATCTGTGCATCAATCATCTGAGCGAGCTCGGCGTCATGCGGCTCGGCCCGTTCGGCAACTGGATCGTCCGCGAGCCTGGCAATGCATTGCTTGAGATCGGTCCTCACCCCGTGTCGGAGCTGATCGACCTTGTCGGAGCGCCCGACGAACTCTCCGTAACCGCTGACCGCGACATCGTCCTGCCGGGCGGCGCACGGACCTACCGGCGCTGGCGAATCCACGCCCGCGTCGGTCGCACGGCGGCCGACATCAACCTCCACTTCGGCCCCGGCTTTCCGCAGCGGACGATCGCGGCCCGCGGCCTGCTCGGCTCCGCGCTGCTCGATTACAACGCGAACGTCTGCACCATCGACCGCCCGACGCCGGCCGGCCTCGACTTCGATCGCCGCAGCCGAAGCCTTACGCAGGCGAAGCAAATCCGCGTGCAAGCGCGGCAGACCATCGCTGACACCTTGCTTGCCAAGGCCAGGCTGAAGCGCCGCGGCAACCCCGACCAGCTCTCCATCCAGCGCAGCGTCGCAGCCTTCTATGCAGAGCTCCGCGACCCGACCGTTGCCGACAGCCGCGTCAGCGGCGAGCTCGGCCGGCAGGTGATCGAAACCTGCGAGACGATCATCCGCAAGGCCAAGCTAAAGGGCCGCGTCGAGCGCCCGCGCGTCGCGCCCGCGGCGAAACTCAAGCCCAGCATCCTGGTGCTCGGCGGCACCGGCTTCATTGGCCGGGCACTGATCCAACAATTGCTCGACAAGGGCCATTCGGTGCGCGCGGCCGCCCGAGGATCGAGCCCTGCTCTCGAGGAGTTCGGCAGCGATCGGCTGGAGATGGTGCGCGCCGATATGCGCTCGGCGGCCGACCTCGGCCGCATTCTCAAGGGAATCGACACAGTCTTTCACCTCGCCACCACGCCCGACGCAAAGACTTGGGACGCCTATGTCGAGCGGGAGGTCGAGCCCGCGCGAGCGCTGGCCCGCGCCTGCCTGGAACGTGCTGTGAAGCGGTTGATCTACACCGGAACGATCGATTCCTTTTACGCCGGAGGCCGCGCCGGAACGATCACTGAGGCAACTCCGCTCGACCCGAACATCAAGCGCCGCAACTATTATGCGCGTGCCAAGGCCGCGGTCGAAGACCTGCTGATGGAGATGCACCGCGACGAAGGGCTGCCGGTGGTGATCCTCCGTCCTGGGATCGTCATTGGCCGCGGCGGCAATCCCTTTCACTGGGGAGTCGGCAAATGGGCGTCCGAAGGGCTCGTCGAGACGTGGGGCGACGGCAGCAACAAGCTGCCGCTGGTCCTCGTTGACGATGTCGCCGCTGGCCTCGTGCGGGCGATGGAGGTGCCGGGAATCGAAGGCCGCTCATACAATCTGATCGATCGGCCGATGCTGTCGGCCCGCGACTATCTCGCCGGCCTGGAGCGGCTCGGTGGATTCAAAATTGAGGTCTATCGGCGGCCGATCTGGCGCTTCTATCTGGCGGACCTTGCCAAGTGGCCGTTCAAGTTCGCCGTTCGCCACCCGGACGCGAGCCGCATTCCCAGCTATTCGGACTGGGAATCGCGCACTCAGAAAGCAGTGTTCGACAGCAGCCGCACGCGCGAGGAGCTCGGCTGGACTCCAATCTCCGATCCCGAGCGGATGGTCAGCGAAGGCGTCGGCGGATCGCTCGCCGGCTGGCTTGCGGCGTGGAAGTGAGCGAATGGAGGACGCGGCAATGCCCGAGCGGCGCTTAAAGATCGCGTTTCTCAGCGGTCCCGCGAACGCGCCGGAGATCTACCGCGAGTGGTCGGACGCCGCGGAGCAAGTCTATTTTGGCACCGATTACCTGAAGCAGTTCCTGCAGGTCGCGTCCGATCTCAATGCCGAAAGCCACGTCGTCACCTGGTATGGCGATGTACCCGGGACGACAAAGTTCGGCTCCTTTACGTTCGACAACCGCCCGATCACCAGTGCCGGGGGATTACGCTATTACTTGGGGCACCTCCTGTGGCACCTGCGTCTGCTGCCGACGCTCATTCGGTTTCGGCCCGACATCCTGATGTTGACAGGCAATCAGAATTTCTGGTGGATGCTGGCGCCGGCTCGATGGTTAGGGGCGAAAGTCGTCATCTCCTATCATGCCGTCCTCTGGCCGCAGTTCCGCCCCGTCAAACGTTCGTGGCGATTGCTGCTGCAACTTAATCGCGTCCTAATGCTGCGTCACGCCAAGGCGATTCTGTCGACCTCGCGCGATATCCGGCGACAAATCGAGCAGCTGCTCGATCGGGATGTTCATCGCGTGTCGATCTTCGACCACCTGCCGACCTATGCGCCGGCCCAGTTCGAAGCGATCACTCCGCCCAAAGGCCCGCCAAGGCGCCCCTTCCGCACGTTTTTCATGAGCCGCATCGAGAAAAACAAAGGCATCTACGACATCGTCGAGATCGCCCGTGACTTGGAGGTGGACCGGCCCGGAGAATACCGGTTCGATATTTGCGGCAGCGGCGGCGCGCTTGCAGCACTCCGTCAGCGCGTCGCTGATCTCGGCCTTGAGAACGTCGTCGCCTGTCATGGCTTCAGCAGCCCCGAAACCGTCACCCAGCTGATGAGCGCGAGCCACGTCTGCATCGTGCCGACACGCACGGATTACGAGGCCGGCTTCGAGATGACGTGTGCCGAGGCCATATTGGCAGGGAGGCCTTTGGTCACATCGGAGGTCTGTCCGGCCCTCGACTACCTTCGCGATGCGTCGGTCGAGGCGGAGCCCGATAATGCCAACTCCTACCGCGATGCCATCGTCCGTCTGAGTGACGACCCTGAGCTCTATTCCAGAAAACAGAGCGCCTGTGCTGGGCTGCAGGGGCAATTCTACGATCGCGGCAACAGCTGGTATGCCGCAATGCGTCGTGCGCTCGAGCCATTCGCGACTTCCGCTGAAGCCCGAGCGTGATGCGCCTCGCCTATCTCACCAGCCAATATCCGGCGACGTCGCACACCTTCATCAGCCGCGAGGTCGCGGCGCTGCGGAAGCTCGGCGTCAGCCTCGACACATTCAGCATCCGGCCGCCGTCCTCGGCGGAGCTGCAGGACGAAGGCATCGCGTCCGAGGCACGAAACACCTTTACGGTGCTGAAGCAGCCCGCAACGACGATTGTCGGTGCGCATTTGGCGACGCTCTTCAGCAATCCCGTCGGATATCTCCGCACTTTCGGGCTTGCTTTGAGCCATCGTCCGCCGGGACTGCGCGGCTTCGGACTTTCGCTTGCGCATTTCGCCGAGGCGGTAGCCCTCGCGCGGGAGCTCCGGCGGCGGCAGATCAGGCGGCTGCACAATCATTTCGCGAACTCCGCCGCCACGGTGGGCTATCTCGCGACCCGCCTGCTAAAGATGCCGTGGAGCTTCACCATGCACGGCATATCCGAGACCGATTATCCGGCCGGCCTGCTGCTCGGCCGCAAGATCGAGGCCGCCGATTTCGTCGCCTGCGTCTCTTATTTCGGGCGGGCGCAGGCGATGCGCCTCGTTACTCCGGATCACTGGAGCAAGCTGTACGTCGTGCGCTGCGGACTCCCGCTGGCGGAATTGCCGGAGCACGCGCCTCCAGGCGCCGCCAAAACGCTGATCGCCGTGGGCCGCCTCTCGCCGGAAAAGGGTCAGGCGGGCTTGCTCGAAGCATTCGCCGAAGTGAGCCGCGGTCGCGACGATCTCGAACTGGTCATGGTCGGCGATGGCCCCGAAGCGGACCGGTTGCGCGCGCTTGCAGCGCAGCCAGGGATATCCGAGCGTGTGCGTTTCGCCGGCCGCCTGAGCGAAGCCGACACGCTGGCCGAAATCGCGAAAGCCGACATCCTCGTGCTCCCGAGCTTCATGGAGGGGCTGCCGATCGTGCTGATGGAGGCGATGGCGATGGGCACGGCGGTGATCGCCAGCCGTGTCGCCGGAATCCCGGAGCTCGTCGAAGACGGAGAGAGCGGGCTGCTCTTCACGCCATCGAACTGGGATGAACTTGCGTCGTGCATACGGCGATTGGTCGATGACGATGCGCTATGCGAGAACCTAGTCGGCGGTGGCCGTGCGGCGGTGTCAACGGAATTCAACATTGAACGCACGGCGAAGCAAATGTCCGATCTCTTTGAGGATGACCGATGCTGACCCGCTTGAAAGAAAAATTTCGCGCCGGTGAGATCACGTTCGGGCTGCGTGAGGCGGCGATCATCTCGATCATTGGAATGGCGATCGGGATCGCCGCGGCCGCGCACTACGCCGGCTAGCGGCCGGTGCGGAGCCAGTCCTTGGGCGCGCCGCGGCGCGCGAGCCCGAGGTACATCGGGAGCTTCCACAAGATATAGAATGGCAGCCGCAGCAGGGTCGCCGCTGACGCGAAGCGCCGCCCTTCCCGAACCCACGCCAGGCCAACGGCAATCGCGGCAGCAATGCCGATTGCAATCTGCGCGATCACCGCCCACGCGGCGCCGCCGCCAAAGACTGCAGCTAATGCCAGCACGAACACGATTCCATTGAGCATCACGAGGAGCGCGAGCGGCGGAATGCAGAGGTCGAGAGCCGCGCAAAAGCCGCGGGCATCTGCGCGACGCACGCTTCGCGCCAGTGCGCCAGGGGCAGATTTCAGCATCGTTGCGAGAAACCCGCCCTCCCACCGCCGCCGTTGAATAAGCGTGCCGCCCGCGGACGCTGCCGGACTCCACACCGTCGCGTCCTCGATCAGCACCGCCGGCGCCGAGCGCTCGGCGAGTTCCAGCCCAAGCGCGAGATCCTCGACGATATTCGCGCCGCCGAGGTTTGCCTGCTCGAAGATCGGCCACGGCAAGGCCATCCCCGTGCCGGTAAGGTGCGCACGGCCGGCGAGCCGTTGCAGCGCCCGCTGCCGGACGAGGTTCTTGATCATGAAGGCGAAACTGGAGATCTGCACCAGCGGTCCGGCGCCGAGGTCCGGAGCAAGCAGATTGACGGCCTGGCATGGACGGCCGGTTCGCGCAGCGCAGGCGATCAGCGCGCGCACGCTTGCGGCGTCGATCCGGCAATCCGCGTCGAGGACGATCACGACGCCGGGCGGGTTGCCTCGCAAATGTTCGCGCGCAGCCGCGAGCGCGAAGCCCTTTCCGCGATGCTCCGGATCGTTCCGCTCGAGGACGCTCGCGCCCGCAGCGCGCGCAAGCTCGGCTGTTCGGTCCGTGCAATTGTCGGCGACGACCAGCACTAGCGCAGCCATTCCCGCGTGCAGCATCACATCGCGAACCGTGCGTTCGATCACCGCCTCTTCGTCATGCGCCGGAATGACGATCACAGCCGAGATCCCCGGGATTTCGTCATATTCAGTTGCACGGAGCCGCCGCAGTCCGACGAAGACCTCGACCGCGAAGAAGCCCGTGAGAACCGCAATCGGCGCGACGAGCACAAAGGTGAGGATTGTCAGGCCGATCAAGCTCCACCCCCGGAGGAATTCAGGTCGATGGACATATGCCGCCGAGCCCACAAAAGCGAACAGTCTGATTTTGGGGCGCTCGGGCAGCCCGCTCCGATTTTGAGTGCTTGCGAGGGTCGAACCGCACGGTCTAGCCTTGGCCATGAGCGGGGGAGCCAAGGCCTTGAAACAACTGAGTTTCGACTTTGCTGCAAGTTAAAACTCCCCTGCCGGTCACGTCGCAGCGCGCGCTGCCGTGGGCGCCGGCGATCTTTCTGCTTGGCATGGCGGCCATCTTCATCCCGACCATGTTCGACGTTGCGCGGCTGACCTGGACCACCGAGCAAGGCGGGCATGCGCCGATCATCGTCGCGACCGGCGGCTGGGCTTTGTGGCGCGAATTCAAAGCAGCGGAGGGTCGCGCGCGCCCCGGCAACGCATTTATCGGAGCGCTGCTGTTTGGCGCCTGCCTCGTCCTTTACGTGATCGCGAGGATTACCGGCATCCTCGAGATCGAGGGACTGGCGATGTACGGTGTCAATCGTCTCGGCCTTCTATCTGCTGGTCGGAGGCGCCCTGCTCAGAGCCTTGTGGTTTCCCATTCTTTATCTCGCGGTTGCGCTGCCGCCGCCGGATCAGGTGGTCACATTCCTCACCCAGCCACTGAAGATCGGCATCTCGCAGTCGGCCGTTTCGCTTCTCCACCAGCTCGGCTACCCGATCGCCAGCTCCGGCGTCACGATCCAGATCGCCAACTACCAGCTGTTGGTTGCCGCCGCATGCGCAGGTCTGAACTCGATCATCAGCCTGTCGGCGATCTGTTTGTTTTACGTCTATCTCCGGCATAAATCCGATTGGCTGGCGTTCGTCACTGTCGCCGCGCTGGTCGTTCCCGTCGCGATTTTCTCGAATTTCATGCGTGTCGTGACGCTCATCCTGGTGACCTATTATTTCGGAGAAGCTGCGGGTCAGGGCTTCATCCACGACTTCGCCGGGCTCACCGTGTTCATGATCGCCTTGCTGTTGATTTTTGGTCTCGACGCTTTGTTCAGCGGAATTCGCGATCGGCGGAAGGCAAAGGCATGACGGAGGCGGTTCTGCCAGGTGAGCGAGCCTTGCTGTCGCGCCGCCAAGTGCTCACTGGTCTGCTGATGGCGTCCGCCGCGGCCGTGGCTGCGGTGAGAAAGCCGAATATCCGGCTGAATTATCTCGGCAATCATAACCTTGAAGATGTGGTTCCAAAGCGCATCGGCCGCTGGGACTTCGTGACCAACAGCGGCCTCGTCATTCCTCCGAACGACCAGCTGCAATTGGCGCTCTACAGCCAGCTGCTGACGCGCGTCTATTCGGACGGAAACAACTCCATTGAGCTGCTGATCGCCTACAGCGCCAGCGAGACCGGCTTCCTGCAGGTGCACCGTCCCGAGTTCTGCTATACCGCCGCGGGCTATCAGCTGTCGGACTTCGTACTGCACAAGGTCCAGTTACCGGGTCCCCACTCGCTTACGGCCAATACGCTGACTGCGACGCGAGATTCGTCGACCGAGAAATTGCTCTATTGGGTCCGCATCGGCGATCACATTCCGCACAGCTGGGCGGGGCAGAAGCTGACCTTTGCGGAGGACAATCTTCGCCGGCTGATCCCCGACGCGGCTCTGATCCGCATATCCACTATTGGACTTGCCGATGCTCAGGCGCTCTCAACGATCGACGAATTTGCTCGGGAAATGATCGCGTCGGTGCCGGGACCGCTGCGGCGCGTATTTGTCGCCTGATCAGGTCCGCGGCCAGAATTTGAACGGCCTCAAATAGTACAGAATGAACAGGACCGTCGCGCGCGATCAGCGGGATGGCGAGCACATGCCAGCCCTGGTTGCCGAGGTAGTTTGCGACCGCGCAACCCAATGCCGCGCCGAAGTACAGCAGCAGCGAATCATGCTCCCTGAGCTGCTCCTCGGCCGTCGAGCGCTGGACGAACAGCACCACCAGCCCGGCAAAGATGGCGACGGTGACCCAATCGTAGACAGACTCCATGAGGGCCCTCCCTTGCCGCTGCTGGCACCCTTAAATGTGCCATGCTATGCCATAGGTTGTCTAATTTATTAGCGGGGCGGGAAGTGAAGCATCCAGTAATTGCGACAGTCGTTGTTGGTGGGATTTTGCTGTCGGGTTGTCAGCGCAAGGCCGAGGGCCAGACCGTGGCGGTCGTGAATGGACAGGAGATCACCCTTCCCGAACTTAATTTCGCGCTAAGCCAGGCAAAGGTTCCGGACGGTGCGGACAAGGCAACGGTCCGATCGCAGCTTGTACAACAACTGGTGGACCGCAAGTTGCTGGTCGAGCAGGCACGCAGCGAGGGCATCGACAAGACGCCGGAGTTCCTCAATCGTCAGCGGCAGGCCGAAGACCAATTGCTGATCACCATGCTCGCAGCGCGTCGTCTCAACACCACCCAGTTGCCGTCCGACCGAGAGGTGAACGCCTATCATCGCGAGTCATCCGGGCGTGTTCGCCAATCGCGAGACCTGGGATCTGGATCAGGTTCAGTATCCCACTCCAAAGGATCCGGGCATCGTCGCGGAGATCCAGAAGACCAAAACGATCGACCAAATCATCGCGGTTCTGCAGAGCCATAAGATCGAGTTCAAGCGCCAGAAGAACCGGCTCGACACCGCGATCGTGCCGGCCGACCTCTATTCGAAGGTTAACGCGCTTTCCCCGGGTGAGCCCTTCGTCGTCCCAGTTGGAGATCGCTCGGTGGCGAGCGCGGTCGCGAGCAGGGAACCCAACCCGCTCACTGGAGATCAGGCCAAGCCGGCCGCCGTCGCGATGATGCGCAAGCAGCAGACCGCAACGTCTCTGCAAGGGCTGCTCAAATCGCTGAGAAACTCGGCAAAGATTGAATACCAGCCCGGCTACGCACCAAAGAAGAGCTGACGTTTGACCGAAGAGGCGAACGCGCGTCTAGTGCAGGAGCTTTATTCTTCGGTGTCTTTGTCGGCGGCGTATCCGGCGGCGTAATAGCTGTCGAATCCGTATCCTTCGCTGATCAGCCCGCCCCGGTATTTGTTGAGGATCACGCCGGCGAGACGGGAGGTGCCGAGCAACGCGGCCACGTCCTTGACCTCGCGCTGCGTGGTTTTGCCTTCCTCGACGACGATGATGTACGCATCGAGCCGGGCCATCGTGGTTGCCGCGTCGTCATTGGCGAACACTGGCGGAAGATCGACGATGAACAGGCTGTTGTCCCCGGCAATGCGCATGCCCCGCAGCAGCGCCTGGGCTCTGGCGCCGGCGAGAAGCTCCGCCGAGCGGATAGGGCCGGCCGTCGTCGGAAGGATCAGCAGCCGCTCGCCTTCCAGCTCATAAGCGGTCGGCGCGTCGGCGCCGGCAGCGCCCTCGAGATAGGCGCGAATGCTAACGTCCGGCTCGATACCAAGAATGTTGGTCAGCGATGCGCGGCGCAGGTCGAGGTCGACCGCCGTCGTCTGAACTCGCGGATCCCGGCTCAGCGAGGCCGCGACGTTCGCCGCAATGAAGGATTTGCCCACGTTTGGAGTTGCCGAAACGATGCCAAAGAGGCGCCAGCCGCGCTCCGCGCGCAGCTCGAGCAGCTTGGCCCGGATCATGTTGAATGCGCGCGAGCGCGGGTCGAGGCTGTCGAACCCGTAAATGCCGCGCGATCTGGCGAACTCCGGCGTCCAGTCGAGCCGCCGCGCCTCGGCCGCCGCCGGCAACACGAGCGCCGCCAGGGCCTTGTCCGCCTCGCCGGACGCGGAGCTCGTGGGATCCTGTGGCAAGGGGCTATGCAAGTTCAAGCTTCCGTCTCCGGAATGGCCACCAGCCCCTCTTCTTCCCCGGCAGATCATAGACGGGAACGATGCCGAGGACTGGGAAACCGATGGATTCGATCTGAACCGGGCTGCGCAGCGGTCTCCGCAGCAGCTCGACGAGAAGCGCGAGGATCAGCCCGAGCACGAGACCGGCGGCAGCTCCCGCGGCCATCAGCAAGGGGCGATTTGGCCAGTTCGGCGAATTGGGCAGGGTCGGAGGCTCGACCAGCGACAGCCGTTCGGCCCGCTGTTCGCCGGCCATACGGGCGCCCGCCTCAGCTTTCATGAGATTGCCGGCAACCTCCCTATACTGTTCGCGTAGTGCGTTCGCGCTGCTCTCCAGCTGGGACGCTTGTTCCATGATCACCGGCGCCTTGGCCTGTGCGGCCGTTGCCGTCGTGGCGCGAGCCACTGCTGCCTCGCGCTGCGCGCGAAGCTGCGCGATGGCGTCGTTGTTGGCGCGGATCTGTTCCTGAATTGAGCTGTCATCGGCCGAAGCCGTAGTCTCGGGCACGGCTTGCCGAAGAGCCTTCAGTTTCTCCTTAGCCGCGACGACGTCCGGGTGCGATTCGGCATAGATTGCGCGAGCGGCAGCCAAAGCCTCTTCAGCGTTGGCGATTGCTTGATTGCGTCCCGCCGGCTTCTTGCTCTCGACAAGCAACTGGCGGTTCTGATTTTCGAGCGAGAAAATCTGCGCGCTGTACGTGCCGGTATCGATCATTTGGCCGCCGCCCATCGCAAAAGCGGACCCGTTGCGGCCCTTTAGGTCGGTAACCTGCCCTTCGATACCCTGGATTTGTGTCTGAAGCTTCGCGGCCTGGTCCTGCAGGAACCGAACCGTCAGTGCCGCCTGGTCTTCGACCGTGTCGCTGTCCATCCTCAAAAAGCTCGAAACGTAGCTCTGCAGGACCTCCTGCGCCTTAACCGGGTCAGGGTAGTCAAAGCTCATCTTGAGTGCGATCAGATTGTCGGTGCCGGGGTTGGGCGTACCGACATTCCCCTCAAGCGAGGCAACGTTCGTCGCCTTGCGCATCTTGTCGATGATCTCGGACAACGGCTTCGACCGTCGCTCCGACGCATAGAGATCGTATTGCTCGATCAAGGCGATCAAATCGCCGCGGCTCAGCACCCGTTCCCGAATCTTCGCGATGCGCTGCGCGATCTCGCCGGTGGCTGGCGCGTCGACGACGTTGTTCGGAAGCTCCTGCGACTCAATCAGCAGCGTCGCCGAGGATCGGTACAGCGTCGGAAGCGAATATGCGGCGATGACGGCGGCAAGCGTCAGCACAGCGAACAGCCCGAAAACATACCACTTGCGCTGCCACATAATCGTAGGCAGGTGGTTGATGACCCAGCCGAAGCCAGCGTCACTCCGCTCGAATTCTTGGGCTTCGATCATAGCAGGTCGCCGAGCCGATAGCGGAGGTAGAGCGAACCGTTAAAGTCCATCTTCGGGTCTGGCCCATTCTCGTACAGCTTTCGCGCGCCCGCCGATACGCCAGCAAACAATCGAGCGCCGACCTTGCGATCATAACCGACTAGTCCAGACAAATAGGTGCTGGTAAATCTCGTGTTCAGAATGCGGCTAACCGTGGAATCCCGCGTCGCCGTTAGCGTGGCTCGAATCGCTTCCCCCGGTCCGAGGCTGCGGCTGTAATTGACGCCCAAATTCGTGTTAATCGACGCGCCCCTGGAGCCTTGGGTCTGGCCGAATCCGAGCGGCACGCTCGCGTCTCGTGAGATGTTGGCACACAACGAGCTCCGCTCACCCGTCGCGCAAATCGAGCCTGCAAACGACGGCGAATATGAATGCGCGTTCTCACCCTGGCGACGATTATAGATGGCCAAAATGCCGATGGACCCGTTGGCGCTGATGTTTTGTCCAAGCTGCGTCCTGGCTGTCAGGCTGGTATTGACGACGTTCGCGTAATCGCTTCCGGCGAAGTCCTCCCGCGACACGCTGACATTGGCTCCGACCCAGGTGGCCTCGGAAAGCTGGTGATTGTAGCCGAAGCTGCCTTGGTAAGTGGAGTAATCGGCTGCCTTGTTGCTGCCGGTAAAGAAGCCATGCGTAGCGCCCGCGGTGAGCGATATGCTTGATCGCGCGCCCGTTGCGATCGATGCTCCGACAGTTCCCATGAGTCGATACTGGCGCCCCGAGAAGTTAAAGAACTCGGGGTTAGCCCCCGGCGGCGGAATTGTGTCTGGTGGAGGGGGCGTGCCAACAGGATCCGGAGTCACGAAACGGTTCGACAGTTGGCCTGCGATATCGCCGCTGAACGAGACATCCCCGAATACAGTGGCTTTTTCGCTGACCGCCTGTCGCGTGCGGGCGTTGAGGCTGAAGATCTGCTTGGAACCGTAGCCTCCCCGCAGGTAAGTCGTGTTCTCCACGTACCCGGACACCGACGTGCTTCCGCGTTCGCTATTCCAGCTGTGAAGCGCACGCAGCGAGATGCGCGCGAACGCGCTCGAGCGGCCTTGCAGCTGCAACACAGGATTGCTCGAATAACCCACGCCTGCGTCGACATCGACGAAGGTGGTGCTGCTCGCCTTCGGCTGCTCGCCTCCAGTTCCCGTTCCAGCTCCGGTCGTCGTCGGCGGTGCTATCTGGGCTGCCGCGGGAGCTGTAGCCATCACACAATAGCCGGCCGCGAGCGCGAGCGCCGGAAGACGGCTTGAAAGGAGAGATCTCTTCATGGGACCACCACTGTATCGCCGCTCTGGATCGGCGGCACTTGCTGCGCGGTCAGCTGGTCGAAGTCGCCCTTCAAAGCGGCCCCGAGCTGCAGCGGGATGGTCTGCAATCCGAAGCCGACCTTGCGAATGATCCGGATCTTGTTCGTCTGAGCGAATTCGGACGGGCCGCCAGCGAGGCCGATGGCCTCGAGCACGTTGACATAGCGCCCGGGAGTGAAGGTCCCTGGACCCTTAACTTTGCCAATCACCGAGAACTGATAGCCGCCAGGGCTCTTTATCAGCACCGTCACCTGCGGCACAACGTCCTTGTATTGCGGGCGCAGCCCGGCGGTGATGATCCGCTGAATGTCCGCGGGAAGCTGGCCTGCCGCCATGACCGTGCCGACGAGAGGAAAGCCGAAGGTCCCGTCGGGGAGCACCCGCACCACCCGTTGCAGGCGGTCGTCGCCCCAGACGGAGATTTCGAGGTCGTCGCCTGGGTTAATCCGGTATGCGGGACCGGGAACAGTCTGAGCACTGGCCTGCTGTGGCACTAGGGCAACAACAAACAGCGCGCAGAGGAACGCGAGAATTCTTTGTGTCACGCTGGAAACCCTCCTGCCGTACCGATGCGGCACAACTACCGAAATGCGAGCCTTCCGCCCCGTTACAAATCTCTAATAATCAGTAGTATATACAAATCGTGAAGAACCGAACCCTCTTTTTCAAACTGTCTCTTATCGGGCTCACCGTTGCAACTCCCATACTGACGGGTTGCGATCGCTATCGATCGTGGCAAGCCAGGAGGGCTTACAGCAACTACGAGGCGGCCGCTGCTAGCGGGGACCTGGTTCGGACCAAATTCGCGCTTGCGGCGCTCGTCCGTGTGGATGAGGACGTTCCCGATTACTGGATCGAGCTCGGCAAGACCGAACTGCAGCTCGGTGAAAACGGAAAAGCGTACGACGCTTTCGCGCGCGCCCACGAGCTCGACCGAACCAATGTCCAAATTCTCGCTGCATTGACACAGCTCGCGCTAACCGGCGGTCATGTCGACATGGCTTACGAGCACGCGCGATCGCTGGCCCTTCTCGCTCCCGACAATTCGGCGGTCACCTTGGTGCGGAGTTACAAGGCGTTTCAGTCAGGCGAGCTCGACGACGCGGACGTCCAAATCGACAAGCTGCTTGCCGAAACGCCGAACGATCCCAATGCCAAGGTGTTAAAGGCCCACATTATGATCGCACGCGATCACATCGACGATGCGGTCGCGCTCCTGGAAGCCCAGCACCGGACAGTTCCCGATGATCGCTCCGCGCTGAGAGGACTGGCCGCCCTTTACCGTAGTCGCGACGATTGGCGGAACGTCGCCCGAGTACAATTCGATCTGCACCGGCTCGCGCCGAATGATTTAACCATATTGGCGAGCCTTGTTGAAGCCCTGCTTCGGGCCGGGGACGTCGCCGATGCCGGTCGCGCGTCCGGACCGCTGGTAGCCACGGCCGCTGACCCGAAGGTCGTCGACGCTACGCTCCTGTCGTGGGCGAGCTATGCGCCGGGAGGACGCCCGATGCCCGACGCGCTGGCACTCGCGGAAAAATTAACGGGCGAAAGGCGCGTCGCATTTGCCAACTATTTCAACCGCATCGGCAAACCCACGGTGGCTGGCGCATTGCTCGGCGGCGCGCAATTCCCGGTCAGTCCCGCAAACGCACGGTGGAACGCCGTCATCGCTCAATCGATGGCGCTGCAAGGCCGCCTCGCCGATGCGAAACAGCTCTTCGATCGTGTGCTCGCGGCGGAGCCAGATCAACTCGACGCACTGCGCGGACGATCTGCCCTGGAGTCCCGCGCCGGGATGCCGCGGCAAGCGGTCGTTGATGCGCAGAGGCTGGTGAGCGCGAATCCCAATGCCGGCGAGGACCGACTCCTGTTGGCGCACGCATTCCTTGCGGCGGGAAACAAGAGAGAAGTGACCCGAACGCTTTGGCAGGCTTTTCAGGATCTCCCTGAAGACGAAAGGGTCCTTGCGGCGCTAAAGAGCGCGCTGGTCTCAACCGGAGATCTCGACGGCGTACGCCGGGCGAATGACGAATTCGCGGATCAGCGGAAGGCCAAGCTTGTGAAAGACCTGGTGTGATGCAGGCGCGTAGCAAGATTGCGGTGGTGGCGGCGGAGACAGCGGTTGCTGAAGTCGCTGAGACCAGTAAGCCAAGGCCTCGCCGCGTGCGGTTCACGTCGAATATCGCGGGTCCAATCTTCCTTGCCGCCGATATGCTCTGCATCGTCATCAGCGTGCCTTTGGCAGTGGCGGGCTATATTCTTCTTCGAGGCGATCGGCTCGTACCGTCGGTGAACTTTTTCGCTTTTGCAGCTGCGGCCGGGACGTACCTTCTGATCCGCGCTTCGCGGCAAGCGTATCGGCGGACTCTGGTCAACCTGTTCGACCATGAAGCCGATGCCGTCATCGACGCCTTGTCCAGCGTCCTCATCGCATCCGCGCTCGTCTGGCAATTCGGAATGATCGCGAATCTTTCGCGTGGCATCACGCTTCTGTACCTGTCCTCCTTCACCGTTTGCCTGACGCTATCGCGGCCGCTGATCCGCCGTACAATCAAGTACCTGGCCGATACGGGCGCAATCGAGCAGCGCATCGTGTTCTACGGTACCGACCCGGAGTTGCTTACCGACATCCGCCGCGTCATCGACAATCTTGGACTGCCGCACGTGCGCTTCGTCGGCGTGGCCGACGACCGCCCCAAAGTGCAAGAGATTGATGGCCTTAAAATGATCGGCGGCCTCGACGCGGTGCTCGACCTTGCTCGTCGCGGCGAACTCGATCAGGTGCTGTTTTGTGTACCCAATATGCCGCGCAAGCGGCTTCAGGACATCCTGGAACAATTGAGCACGGTCTCTGTGGATGTCGCTTTGATTCCGCCAGTGGCGATCGAGCTGGCTCCCGATTACCGGGTCCATTTGCTCGGCCAATTGCCCGTCCTGACATTATGGCAACGGCCGTTCCGCGACATCAACCAGTTCATCAAGCGGGGCGAGGATCTACTGATTGCCGGCACCGCTCTGGTTTTGCTCTCGCCGATACTCCTGCTCACGGCGCTTCTGGTGCGGCTGTCGAGCCCTGGTCCGCTCGTGTTCGTGCAGCCGCGGATCGGTTTCAACAACGAGTTGATCCGAGTTCTTAAGTTTCGGACGATGTACGCCGACCATACGGACCTGACGGCGGAGCAAACGACGACAGCCGACGATCCGCGCGTCACCGCCGATCGGCCGCTGGCTGCGCAAGCTCAGCCTCGACGAACTGCCGCAGCTTATCAACGTCCTTCAGGGTGACATGTCGCTGGTTGGCCCGCGCCCCCACGCTACGCATATGAAAGTCGGAGACCGGTACTACCAGGACGCCGTGCGCGGTTACGCTGGCCGGCACCGCGTCAAGCCGGGCATCACCGGGCTCGCGCAAGTGAATGGCGTCCGCGGCGAAATCCGGACTATTCAGCGAGCGAAACTCCGGGTCGAGCTGGACACCAAATATATCGACAGTTGGTCCGTGTGGCTGGACCTGTCGATTCTGGCGGCAACGTTCCGCGCCGTCGTGTGGGATCGCGATGCCTATTAACAGGAGCGAGTTCCTCGGGCTTGATTTCGATCCGCTCTCCACGGATCAGGTCCTGTCGCGCCTGACCGAAATCACGCGGGCGCTGCCTTACAGCTATATCGTCACGCCGAACGTCGATCATATTGTGCGGCTCCAAGACCAGAACGAGGCGGCGCGGCTCCGGACCATTTACGAGGACGCAGCCCTGTGCCTGTGTGACAGCAAGGTCTTGCATCTGCTCGGGCTCCTGCGCGGAGTTCGGTTGCCCGTGGTGCCCGGAAGCGAACTGACTGCATTGATGTTCGAGCGTGTAATCCGGACCGGCGACCGCATCGCCATCGTTGGCGGCGACGCGGCTTTGCTGCGCGCGCTTAGGGAGAAGTATAAGAAGATCGAGTTCGTGCAGCATTGCCCACCGATGGGACTTCGCCAGAACGGCGCGGCGCGGCGAGCGGCGGCCGAGTTCATCGCGCACAGTGGCGCCAGGTTCACCTTTGTTGGAGTGGGATCGCCGCAACAGGAGATGATCGCAGCCGAAGCCAAGTCGATCCCGGAAGCGGCCGGGACGGCGCTTTGCATCGGCGCAGGACTGGATTTCCTGACGGGTCGCCAAAAAAGGGCTCCGCGGCTCGCGCGGAGTCTCGGGCTGGAGTGGGCGCATCGGCTCCTCAGCGACCCGCGGCGCATGTGGCGGCGTTATCTGCTCGAAGGGCCACGAGTGTTCGTCCTCGCTTATCGCTGGGCGGGCGCCCCGCGGCACAGTCGGGTGTCGAAATGAATGTGCAGGCGACACCCTTAGCGGCGGCGCGCCCCAGGCCACGGTTCAAATGGGCGTTTCCGGCACTGCTTGCCCTTTTGGCCCTCGCACTTTTGACCGCCGGGCTCCTCGCCAACGTCAACCGCCGTGAAGATTGGAGCAGGTTTCGGCCGCTCGCGCGCTCCGGACAACCCGCAAGCTCGATCACCGTCGCGCTTCCCAACCTGATCTTGCCGCTCACGCCGGAACAGGCGGTGGAGCAGAATTTGGAGCGGCCGTTCGATGCTGCGCCCGACACGCCGGCGCAGAAGTTTCAGCTAGAGGCCGACGACGGCAGTCGCGAGCGGGCGCTCGAATGCCTGGCCCAAGCGATCTATTACGAAGCGGCGACGGAGGGTCCCGACGGCCAGCGCGCCGTGGCCCAGGTGGTCCTCAACCGAATGCACCATCCGGGTTTTCCACCTACCGTCTGCGGGGTCGTCTATCAGGGATCCGAGCTACCGACCGGGTGCCAGTTCACCTTCACGTGCGACGGCTCCCTTGCGCGGACCCCGCTCCCGGCGATCTGGGCGCAGGCGAAACGGATTGCCAGCGAAGCGCTCAACGGGCGAGTTGATCCCGCGATCGGTCACGCAACCCACTACCACGCCGATTATGTGGTTCCCTATTGGGCGGACTCGCTCCTCAAGCAGGTGCAGATCGGCCACCACATCTTCTATCGGCTAAGGGGCACCCTAGGCTCCAGCGCCGCTTTCTCACAGCGCTACCCTGGCATGGAACCCAACCTGCCGCCGCCGCCTTCGACTGTGGCAGTAGCGAATGAAGCGGCCGACCAGGCGCAGCAGCTATTGGAGTTCGGATGTTCCGACACGGACACCCGTTGCGGCCGATGCCGCCGGCCTAGCGGCAGCGGCCGAGCCAAAGCAGGTCCTCCTCGCCGACACCAGCAAGGGCCAACTGCTGATCGACCAGGGCGCCGCGCCCGTTCGCAAACCCCCGCCGCCGAAGCCAAGCGACGATTGCCCAGCGCCAAGCAGCAAGCGGATCGTGCCCGTCGCACCGAACGACGCCAGGGTGGGGAACACGAACACCGTTTGTTAGCTTCGAGCACTATACTCGGTCCGGGCATTTAACAGATCGCGTTATACTGCGATTTCAACACATTCGGTGACTGCATCGTTTACGCAATCTTCACCTTATTTTAAGACCGAAAGCCGAACTCTGGAGGGCAATCGAGGCCCCCTAGAGGAACTACAAATGAGCGACGGACTTCTGCCCTTCAAAGGTCTTGCCTGGGGCGCCGCTGCGATCACCATTGCCGTTGCGGTTTTCCCAACCGCATCGACCTTCAGTTTCGATGCGCTGCGCACCACATGGAAATTTTCCACTCAGTCGGATCCGATCCGGACTTTCAAAAGGAAGTCGGGCACGACCACGACCACGGGTGGGACCACGACCGACGACGACTGGTACGTCCACGACTACCACCACCACTACGACGCCGACCACCACCGCTGCGGGTTACCCCGAGCTGACGATGATTCCGTCGAACTTCACCACCAGCAGCGAGCTGGTTCCGGCCAGCATTCCAGGGTCGGCTGCTCCGGATTACGTCGGCGCGTTCCGCTTCATCTGCAATCCGGGAGCGGTCAAAGCCGACGATCCGATCGTCTATCCAGGACAGCCTGGCGCGTCGCACCTCCACCAGTTCTACGGCAACACGACCGCGGACGCCTATTCGACCTACGAGAGCCTGCGCTCAGAACGGCAGCTCTACCTGCATGTCGCCGCTCAACCGCTCGGGCTATTGGATGCCTGCCATGCTCAACGGCGCAGGTTATGTGGTTCGGCCGGACTATGTCGCGATCTACTACAAGCGCCGCCCGGCGAGCGATCCGATCGTCTCCAACCCGACGAACCCGCAATATCAGGGCAAGGCGATTCCGTTGCCGAACGGGCTGAGGTTCATCTTCGGATTCAACATGCTCAACCCGTCGCAAGTCGCCGACCGGATCCGCCTGGTTCAACTGCGACGGCCCGACGGCCGTTCCGGGGCATTATCTGAACCTGACGCAGGCGCTTGCCAACTGCCCAGCGGGGAACCGTCTTGGCGCGGTCATCGAGGCGCCAGAATGCTGGGACGGCAAAAATCTCGACACCGCCGACCACCGCAGCCACGTGGCCTACGCCGATTACGGCACATGGGGGTACAAGAAGTGCGATGCGGCGCACCCGTACGTGATCCCGACGTTCACGCTGGGCGCGTGGTATTCGATCGTGTCGGGTGACGACACGTCCAAATGGTCACTGTCATCGGACGCGATGTTCCCGAACCTGCCAAAGGGCGCGACGCTTCACGCGGACTGGTTCGGGGCCTGGGACAATACGACGATGGCGATGTGGACCGACAATTGCATCAACAAGATGCTCAATTGTTCGGGCGGCAACCTCGGCAACGGCTATGCGATGAAGATGTATTCAGGCTTCACCTGGAACGCGAACCCGCGGCTCGTTCCGGTTCCCTGATGAACCGGACGAGCTCGGGCGCAGCGGTTCGGCTGCTATCCCTCACACTCACAGCCGGCCTGCTGATCTCCTGCGGTCAGCAGGCCGCACCTGTAAAACAAGCCCCGGCAAAAACCGCGAGGGCCGATGTCCAGGAAGTCGAAGCGCTGGTCGCCGCGATCAAGCAGCACCCGTCATTGGTCGATCCCCGGAAGAATGCAGGGCCGCCGATCCATGTCGATCCCAAGCCGCATTCAGCCGGCGCCCACCACGCGATGAAATAGCTGACGAGGCGGAACGGTGCCGATCAGATTCCTGACCAACTTCATGCGAAAGTTGCTGCCGGACCAGCGGGGCAACGTCGCGCTGATCGTAGCAGCCGCGTTCCCGCTCCTCATTGGCGCTGCCGGTCTCGCCGTCGACGGTGTCGAGTGGGTGCTCCAGAAGCGCCAGATCCAGGCGGCCACTGACAGCGCTGCGATGGCCGGCGTCTACAGCCTGATCGCCGAACAGGACATGAAGACTATTGTCAGCAACACCCTCGCGCGCTCCGGAGCAGTTCCGGCGAATGCGAGCGTACAGGCCGACCAGTCGCCAGCCGGACATGAGAATGATCCCTTTGCGGTAGCAGTCCATGTGGCCGTGCCGGCGCATATGACGTTTTCGTCAATGTTCTTGAAGAAGCCACCGGTCATCACGGCCGAAGCAACCGCGAGCGTCGTCAAGAATGGTCAGTATTGCGCCTTCGCGCTCGGTTCGATCGATGACACCGGAGTGGTTATCCGGCCCAATTCGAGCGTGGAAATGGACTGTGGAATCGCCACCAATTCGTCAGCGAAAGCGGCCGTGCAGGCAGACGGCTCCTCGAGCCTCAAATCGCCGTTGATCGTAGCTATCGGCGCAATCGACGACGAAGGCGGCATCCACAATTCCGGCATGCGCCCGCACAGCATCGCGCAAGACGATCCGCTTGACGGCACCGATCCGCCGCTCGTGCCCAATACCGGCTGTCCCAACGCCACCGTCAACGCGGATTCCAGTGGCGAGACCATGCTCGAGCCCGGCTGTTACGCCAACATGATGCTCAACGGGAACGTCCGTCTCCAGGACGGCGAATACATCCTCAACCGCGGCGATTTCGTCGTGGGCCCACAAGGACATATTTCGTGCGACGCCTGCACCATCTTTCTGACCAGCGAGGATGCGGCGACGGATCCGGGGTCGATCGGCAAGGTCAAGATCTCGAGCGACGCGACGGTCAAGATGAGCGCCACCCGCGAGGGGCCGAACGCCGGCATCCTCTTCTATCAGGATCGGCACGCCGCGCGCGATCTCCCCGGCGACGAGAACCGGGTCGGCGGAAGCAGCTTCTCGAGCCTCAAAGGCATTCTCTATTTCCCGTCCGAAACGCTCTACCTGGACGGGAACATGAGCCCGGACCTGCAATGCACGCGACTGCTCGCCAAGCGCCTCGTTTTCGCCGGACGGGTATACATCGGCAAGACATGCGACGGCCCTGATGGCCGATCGACGTTCGAGGGGACCGAAGTCCGCCTTATCGCCTGAGAGGCTCGCCCGCGTGCACGCCCAGCCGGTGAATGGCGCGGTCCACCTGCGACATCATCCGATTCACCTGACCGCTGATCTCTCGTAGTTCGGCCACCAGGTCGTTTGCGCGCGTTCGAGCAGGAACCGGCGGCTTGCGGCCGAGGAGTTCCCCGCGCAGCAACGCGGCAGATCCGTAGCTGTAGGAATCTTCATCCACCGGAGCGACGGCGGCGCCGACGGTGCCTTCGATCGGACTGCCGTCTAGCCGCATTGCGGCGGCAGAAGAGAGGATGCCCCCTGCCGGAACTCTTGAAGACCGAGTGTTCGCCCGACCGGCTCTCTGAGGCAGTGCCGCTAACGAGATTCAACCGTCCGGAGCGGGACTCGCCCTCTGAATTGGCAATTTTATTGTCCGCATTCGCGCGCATGGGGGTCATGGCGGCTCCTGAGCAAATGCCCATTCCGACTTGCACAAAGGAAGTGCGCCGCGCCCGCCCCTCCGATTTGCCCCTGAGGAGACCGCTGGCATTCAATCCCAACCACGCAGGTGACGCGTCACGACTTGCGGGGCAAAGAAGATCGACCCCTAGCGAGCTCAAACGCCGACTCACAACCTGTTAACATTGCATTTACTCTAGTGAGGTGAGTAGCTCAAGCGGAAGAACCGCCGTTTCGCAGATCAAATTGCCGCGGGCCATCTGACGAACCGTTGCCGGGAAGATCAGTGCAATGCGCGGATTATCCGCCGCAACTTCATTCGCCCGTCTCGATCATCGCGGCGTAGGGACCGAGCACGGCGCCGACGTCGCCAACGGTAATGAGCGGCATGCGTCTGCAGGCGACCGGCGCCGGCCGATCCGAAAGATTGAACGTACAGCGCAGGTGATCGCCGCCCTCTATCCGATCGAAGACCAGCTTCTGCTCGCCGGCTTCGACAATCCGCATGGATCCATGCTGCAGCGCTCCATGCGTGCTTCGCAGCTTCAGGCATTCGCGCGCAAACTGCAGGTTCGATTCTGCGCTCTCTTCCTGAGCATCGACGGCGAGAGTGCGATGACTTTGACCGACCGGCAGCCATGGCTCACTTGTCGAAAAGCCGACGTTCGGCGCAGCCGAACTCCACGGCATCGGCGTCCTCGCGCCGTCGCGGCTCAGCGTCTCCGGCCAGTTGGCGATCGCTTCGGGATCGCGCAGCCGGTCGAACGGAACATCGACCTGCGGAAGCCCGAGCTCCTCACCCTGATAGATGATGATCGACCCCCGAAGCGAGCACAGCAGCAGCATCTTGGCCCGAACGCAGATGTCGCGATGCTCGCCTTCGCACCATCGCGAGATCGCGCGCGGCGCGTCATGATTCTCGAAGGCCCAGGTTGGCCAGCCGGCGTTGTCGGGCCAATCTTCGGCGACCCGCACTACGAGGTCCGGTGTCAGCTTCTCCGCATATAGAAAATCGAATCCATAAGCGCTGTTGAGCCGGTCATCGCCATGCGTGAACGCGCGCATTTCCGCGAGCGCATGATCCCCACCAACCTCGGCGAGGGTGAAGCGCTCGCCAATATTCCATCGGTCACCCCCCGCAACCGCTCGATAAACTTCACGATATCCGGGTGCGACTGGTTGTAGATGTGCTGTTGGTAGTCGAACGAGCGCGTGCGCTTATCCCCTTCGGGCGCAGGCGGATTGTCGCGCAGCTGCGGGTCGTGCATCGCGAAGTTGATCGCGTCGATGCGGAACCCATCCACTCCGCGGTCGAGCCAGAAGCGGGCCACGTCGAGCAGCGCATCCTGGACCGCCGGATTGTGCAGGTTCAGGTCCGGCTGCTCGGACAGGAAATTGTGCAGATAATATTGCCCGCGCCGGGCATCCCAGGTCCACGCCGGCCCGCCGAATACCGATTGCCAGTTGTTCGGCGGCGAACCGTCGGCTTTCGCATCCGCCCAGACGTACCAGTCGGCTTTCGGATTTGTTTGGCTTGAGCGGCTCTCGCGGAACCAGCGATGCTGGTCGGAGCTGTGCGAATAGACCTGGTCGATGATGAGCTTGAGTCCGAGCGCGTGCGCGCGTTCGACCAGCATGTCGAAATCCGCAAGCGTGCCGAACACCGGATCGACATCGCAATAATCGGCGACATCATAGCCGAAATCGCGCATCGGCGAGGTGAAGAAGGGCGAGAGCCAGATCGCATCGACGCCGAGGCTCGCAACATAATCGAGCTTCTGCGTGATGCCCGGAAGATCGCCGATGCCATCGCCGTTCGAATCGGCGAAGCTGCGCGGATAGATCTGATAGATTGCCGCGCCGCGCCACCACGGCTGCGCGGCGTCGGTCGCGCTTGCGGCGGCCACCTCCTCAGCGAGCATCGCACACCGCATAGCCGAGCGGCGGAAGGGTCACGTGAACGCTACCGGGCGCTTGGGCCGGCAGCCGGGCAGGCGCCGGCAAGCGTAGTGAAATGCGCGGAGCGCGTCTCCACCCGCACGTTCTGATCGATGGGAGCGGTGGACGTATTGAACAGCAGCAGCATCTCGCGGCCGGTGGCGGGATCGAAGCGCGAAACGGCGAACAGTCCCGGCTTGTCCTGCGAATAGCGGATCAGCTGGAGCCCGCGGGTGAGCGCGCGATGGGCCGTGCGGATGCGCGCGAGCGCAGCGATCTCACGATACAGCGGATGATTGGTATCGAAGTTCGATTGCGCCGTGGTCGCGCTCGTACCGAGCAATTTGTCCTCATTGTAGCTCGCGACCTGGCTGGGAAACATGTCCTGCCGCGCATCCTGGTCGCCGCCTTTGCCGACGAAGCCTTGCTCGTCGCCCGAATAGATCGTCGGCACTCCGCGCAGCGTCAGAAGCATCGCATTGGCGAGCATCACGCGCTTCAATATCTCGTCATCGCCTGCCTTCGGCCGCGCGCGCCGGATGGCCCACGCAATATGTCCGGGGGAGTCATGGTTGCTGACGAACGTCGGCAGCTGCAGCGCCGCCTTGGCGCCGCCGTCATAAATAGGGTCGGCGCGGAACAGCTTGGCTAATTCGTCGGTGCCGGAATTGCCCGCCACGACGTCGCGTACCGCGTGAAGGAACGCGAAATCGAGTACGGAAGGGAGCTTGTCCACGCGCGTGTTCTCGGCGGTGTGCGCCGGGTCCATGTCGTCCATCGCGACTTCACCGAAGATGTGGAAATGCGGGATTCCGTCCTTTCGGGCGTGGGCGAGCATCGCCGGAACGAACTTCTGCCAGAACTCGGGATTGACGTGCTGCGCGGTGTCGATGCGGAAGCCGTCGACGCGATACTTGTCGATCCACGCGCCGAAGATGTCGATCATTCCGCGCACAACGCGCGGGTTCTCGGTGAACACGTCGTCGAGCCCGACGAAGTCGCCCATCGTGCTCGATTCGCCGCGGAAGAGGCTGTCGCCGCGGTTGTGATAATAGATCGGGTCGTTGAGCCAGACCGGACGCTTGATGTCGCGCTCGGCGGGCGAGACCTTCACGGTGTAGGCGTAGTTCGGATCCTTGAGCTTCGCGAAGTTCGCGTCGCTGCCATCGCGCTCCCCCGTGAAGCCCGAGTTGATCGGCGCGCCGCCGACCCCGCCGCGGCGCTGATAGGGATAATCGGCGATGCTCCGGTACGGGCACGCGCCCTTGCCCTCGCACTCGGCGAAATAGATCACGTCGGCGGTGTGGTTGACGACGATGTCCATGTAGAATTTCATGCCGCGCGCGTGCACCGCGTCGACCAGCGCCTTGAACTCGGCGTTCGTCCCGAAATGCGGATCGACCTCGGTGAAATCGGTGATCCAGTAGCCGTGATAGCCGGCGCTTTCCTGCCCCGGCGGGCCCTGCACGGCCTTGTTCTTGAAGATCGGCGCGACCCATACCGCGGTGGCGCCGAGGCCCTGGATATAGTCGAGGCGCTTGATCAGGCCCTTGATGTCGCCGCCGTGATAGAAGCCCTTGCTCGTCGGATCGAAGCCGGTGTGGAGCCGGTCGCCGGAAAGGCCGCCGCGGTCGTTCGCCGGATCGCCGTTCTCGAAGCGGTCGGGCAGCAGGAAATAGATGACCTCGTCCTCGGGCAGCCGCGCGCGGTAGTCGTGAGGTGCCGCCGCCGCGGCAAGCGCGAGAGCTGCGGCGATCATGCGGGCATCAGCTCCTGCTTCGCCGGCGCGAACTTGGCGACGAATGCGCCATGATCGGCCCAGCGAGACACTTCCTGAACGTGCGCCCGCTCGAGCCCGTCGAGGAACTCCTTGAGGCGCGGTTCCGGCAGCAAATCGGCGATCGGGTGATAGGTTTCGGGGATGATGTTCTGCCCGATCAGCACCTGGATCCACGCGCGTGCGTCGAACAGCTCGTCGAAGCTCGCGGTGACCCGCGCGGACGCGCGGAAGAGGTCGATCTTGTGCTGCAGCGTCTCGGGGACCGTCATCGCCCGGAGATCGTCCCAGAAGGGCTCATTCTCGCGCTGGTTGGCGTGGTAATGGAGAATGATGAAGTCGCGGATGCGCTCCATCTCGAGACGCGTGCGCGCGTTGAAGTCTTCGCGCGTCGCATCGCTGACTTCACCGGCCGGGAAGCAGCTCGATCAGCCGGTTGATCGCAGTCTGGATGACGTGGATGCTGGTCGATTCCAGCGGCTCGATGAACCCCGACGACAGGCCGATCGCGACGACGTTGCGGACCCACGACTTGCGGCGGATGCCGGGCACGAAGCGGATTGTCCGCGGCTCGGCCATCGCTTCGCCGTCGAGGTTCGCGAGCAGGATCGCGGCGGCTTCATCCTCGCTCATGCGCCGCGATGAGAAGACATGGCCGTTGCCGATGCGGTGCTGCAGCGGAATGCGCCACTGCCAGCCGGCCTTGCGCGCCATGACCCGCGTCAGCGGCATCAAAGGTTCGACGCGGGCGCACGGGACTGCGATCGCGCGGTCGCACTGCAGCCACTCCGACCAGTCCTCGAACCCGGTCTCGAGTTCCTGCTCGATGAGCAGCCCGCGGAAGCCGGAGCAATCGATGAAGAGGTCGCCGGCGACGCGGGTGCCGTTGGCGAGCAGGACCGCGGCGACGTCCCCGTTGGCGGTGTTGCGCTCGACCGCGACGATCTTGCCTTCCTGCCGCACGACTCCGAGCTTCTCGGCAAAGCCGCGCAGGAACTTCGCGTAGAGGCTTGCGTCGAAATGATAGGCGTAGGGCAGCGGCGGCTGAACGCTGCCAGGCGGCCGCTGGACATGGGCGAAGCGATTGCCGGCGATCGCGATCGTGTGCAGGATGTAATGGCCGAGCGCCTTGGCGATGCCGAGCTTCCGCCCACGCAGCCAGTAATGGTGAAACGGCACCACCCCGAGCGCGCTTCCGACGAGGCCGAAGGCGTGGACATAGGCCTCGTCGGGCTTCCCCCAGCCGTCGAACGCGATGCCGAGCTTGTAGGTGCCGCCGGTCGCGGCGAGGAATTCGGCCTCATCGATGCCGAGCGATTGGTTGAACTAGGCGATCGAGGGGATCGTCGCTTCGCCGACGCCGACGATGCCGATCTCGTCGGATTCGACGAGCGTCACCGACATTCCGGGCAGGCAGAAGCGCCCGAGCGCGGCCGCGGTCATCCAACCCGCCGTGCCGCCACCGACAACGACGATCCTCTGCGTTGCGTCGCTCATTTACCTCGATCTTCCTAGACGCGGGCGACCGGCGGCGCCTCAAGCGCCGCCGGCCCCGCTTAAGATCAGTAGCCCCGCTCGGGCGCCGGTGCCGGCGGAGGCGGCGGAGGAGGCGGCGCCGGACAGGTATCCGTCGCCAGGATCACCGAACCGTCCGGGCAAGTCTGCGTCGCTGGCGGAGCGAGCTGGCGGCGGCGGCGGAGGAGCCACTGGCGGCGGAGGCGGCGGAGGCGGAGCAGCAGGCGCCGAACTTGAAGGTCGCTCCGAGCATCCAGCGGCGGCCGTACCGCTGGTAGTCGAGGATGCGCAGCGGGTTCAGCGATCCGTCGACGGTCCGGAACGGCTCGTTCGTCAGGTTTTGCGCTTGCAGATAGACCGACAAGCCATTGAGCATCGAACCCGGCTGGAACTCGTAGCCGATCTGCCCATCGACAATCGTCTGCGGCAGCGCTCGGCGGAGGGTGCGGTTGGCGCCGAAGCCCGACACTTCGCCCTGGAAGCGACGACCTGTAACGGACGCTTCCTCTGGCCGAGAAGCCCCACTTTTCGAAATAGAGCGTGCCGTTCGCGACCCACTTCGAGTAACCCGGCAGGTCTGTTGCCGATCCCGGCGTTCCATTGGCATTAAAATAAGGTCGGATACGGGACTTGGTGTAGGAAACGCCGCCGGTGACACCGAAACCGTCGAGCGCGCTGATCAGCTCGCCGAACGGTAGGGTCCCGGCCAACTCGACGCCGTACATCTTGCCGCCCTTAACGTTATACGGGCGCGTAAGAATGGAGTTCGTGCCATTGATCCCCTCGGGCGGAAGGTAGGTCACCAGATTGGTCGGATCGGTGGTTTGGTAGCCGGTTGGTATCGGGAACCCGGTGTAGTCGAATGGTACGCCAAAGAGGTTCTGATCGACGACGAACGTATCGAAATATTTGTAGAAGAACTGTGCCGAGATATAACCCTTCAAGCCCCAATATTTCTCGAAGCTCAAGTCAGCCGCGTTGGCGCGGAACGGCCTCAGTTCCGGATTGCCGGCGTCCCCGCTGATAAAGTTCTCATTGACGAACACGCCGGGCGACGTTTGAACGGTGAGCCTATTGCCCCCATAGCGGAATGCCTGGCGCATATCGTCGATGCGCGGCCGCATCACTTCGCGCGCAAGACCCATGCGGATCACAAAGTCAGACGGGAAACGCAACGAAAGGTTGAGACTGGGCATGACGTCCCAATATTTCGCGCCATTCGTGACGGGAGTGAGAGCGCCCGTTGCCCTATCGACGTTATTTCCGCTGCTGCTCTGATCGGTGTGAACCGCTTGTACGCCGACGTTGCCCGTGAGGCGAGCCGATCCGAGATCCGCATTGATGTTGGCCAAGGCGTATAGCGTGCCGAGCTTCTCCGTAATGTGGTAACCCTTGATTTCCACGTCCGGATTCGAGTTGTTCGACACCAGATTGTAGATGCCGGCGTCCAGTAGCTGCTGCGGATTGTATGCGAGCGTGTTGCCCAAGCCGATCCAGCTGAAGTCGGCTGAGCCGAGATTGTACTGATCGGGGAGTGCCAGCTGCGTCACGCCGTCTGCGAGTTGCACAATTGCTTCGTCAGGCGTCAGCGACTTGACGTGGTTGGTCCAATTCCCGCCGACTGCAATATTCGAAAGGAAGCTGCCATTCAGATCCTTCGAAAGCTCGCCGTGGTACTGCCAGATGCGGTCGTGAACGATGCGGTTGTTCCAATAACCGGGCCTGCCCGCGCCCGTCACCGGATCAGTTCCTCCCCAGCCCTGCGGGCTGGTAATCAAGATCAGGCTCGGGATCAGAATAATCGAGGTTGTGGCTGGTGATGACGGTACCGGTATCGCTCGTCTGAAAACCGAGCGAGTCGCTGGGGCCAGAGAAGCTATAGCCAGTGCCGGCATAGGTCTCGAAGATCAGCTCGTTGCGCTTGGTCTTCGAATAGCTGAGATCGAAGAAGCCATGCCAGCCGGTCGGACCGTCATACCGGGTGTTCCAGCCGAATGAATAGAGTTTGGCATGCCGCGGCTGCAGGACGTTCCGAACCACGTTCCAAACATTGTCGAAAGTCCCCGAGGTGACCACACCATCCTTAGACGGTATCGGCCGTAAGACTGGCGCCGCCCCATTGCAGCGGAACCTCGATGCCGCGGGCGACCTGGTCGTCCTTAAAGTTCGAATAGAAGCCGTCGACAGTCGAAGTAATTTCGGGCGTCGGCTTGAATTCGATCGTTCCGGCGAGACCGAGACGTTTCAGCTCGGTCGATCGCGAATAGGACTTGAGACCGCCGACAACGACGTTGCCGCCCGGGGCGTCCGCGTAACCCCAGGCATTGAACTCTTTCGTCTCATAGGGCTCGTCAGTCCAGCTGCCGGCAAGCGACAGACCCAGCTTTCCGTCCATATACTGGTCGACGTAAATGCCGTTGACGCGATAGCCGTACTTCTTAGCGTCGGGATTGAGCTTGCCGATGTCCGGATAAACGGCGCGGCCGCCGACCGAGATGACGCGATGGCCATATTCGAGCGGCCGGATGGTGCGAAGGTCGACGGTGCCGGCGATACCCTGGCCGATCACCGAAGCGAGCGGCGTCTTGTAGACGTTGACCTGGTTGACGATTTCCGCGGGATACTGATCGTATTCGACGGCGCGGTTGTCGCCGGTCGACGTCTGCTCGCGGCCGTTCAGCAGCGTCGTCGAGAAGTCCGGGCCAAAGCCGCGGATCGACAGATATTCGGCGCGGCCATTCAATGTCTGGGCGGCGAGACCCGGCAAGCGGGCGATGGCTTCGCCGATCGACGCATCCGGCAGCTTGCCGATATCCTCGGCGCTGACCGATTCGACGATCTGGTCGGCCTTCTTCTTCTTGTTGATCGCGTTCTGCAGCGAAGCGCGGAAGCCGGTGACGACGATATTGCTGCCTTGATCGGCCTGCGGCGTCGGGTTGGCACCCTGGTCGGCGGGTTGCGCCGCCGTCGCCGCGGAAGCCGCGCCGGTAATCCCGGGCTGCGCATCCTGCGCACGAGCGGGGCTCGACGCCATCACAATGGCCAAGGCCAGCGGGCTGGCCGCCGCAACGAGACGCGAGCGCGAAGAAATGCTGATCATCATTATCCCCCTCAAACCTGCGTATGGAACGCAGGCACCAAGCTAGCGGGGTGCAGGACCCCTCTCCTGATGATCAGGAATATCAGAGCTTTGCGGAAGCGAAACGGTTGTGGCGGCTATACATACGTATTCAGCCGGCGTAGCTTGTGCTTAGCGGGGACAGCGTGGCGGAAATGACACAGAGGCGGCCGACCTCCTTCGATATCGCGGCGCTGGCGGGCGTGTCGCAGCCGACCGTCTCGCGCGCGCTTTCCGGCAATCCCTCGGTCAGCGACGATACGCGGGCCCGGGTGCTCGCCGCGGCCGAGCAGCTCCACTACAAAGTCGACAAGAATGCGTCGGGGCTGCGCCGCCGCCACACGCGCACGCTGGCGCTGCTGTTCTTCGAGGAATGGTCGCCCGAAGGCGCGCTCATCAACCCATTCTATCTCTCGCTGCTCGGCCCGATGGTGCGGTGCTGCGCAGTGCATGGCTACGACCTCCTCATCTCGTTCCAGCAGCTCTCGTCGGATTGGCACGTCGATTATGAGGACAGCCGCAAGGCCGACGGGATCATCCTGCTCGGCTACGGCGATTATCTCGAATACCGGCCGAGGCTCGAACGGCTGATCGAGCGCGGCGCGCATTTCGTGCGCTGGGGCTCGGCGGTGGACGGCGAGGTCGGAGCGACGGTCTCATCCGACAACGAGCAAGGCGGCTTCGACGCCACGACGCATCTGCTCCAGCAGGGCCGGCGCAGGATCGCGTTCGCAGGATCGGCCGAGCCCGGATACCCGGAATTTCTCGAGCGCTGGCGCGGCTATTGCCGGGCGCTGCGCGCCGCCGGGATCGAGCTCGACGAGCGGCTGCGCGTGGATGCGGACCCGAACGAAGCGGCGGGCCGCGCGGCCGTCACCGAGCTGCTCGGACGCTCGGTCGCGTTCGACGCGATCTTCGCCGCGAGCGATGTCGCGGCGATCGGCGCGCTGCACGCGCTGCAGGCGATCGGACGGGCCGTGCCGCGCGACGTCGCAATCGTCGGCTTCGACGATATTCCGGCTGCGAGCCTCGCAAGCCCCCCACTCACCACCGTCACGCAGGATGCGAAACAGGCCGGCGAGGCATTGGTCGAGGCGATCGTCGCTTCGGTCGAGCAAGGCAGCGCGGTCAACAAGGTGCTCCCGGTGCGGCTGACCGTGCGGGAGTCGAGCATTTCGGCCTAAACGGTTGCGCGGCGCGGGCGCGCCCCTAGTCTCCAGCGCATGAGCGAGGGATTCACCCGGCGGGAGATGATCGGCGCGGGCGCGGTAGCGCTGACTTTGGCGAACGCTCCGGCCGTTGCTGCGCCGGAAGCTGCACCGGCATCTGCAAGGCCGCCGGCGCGAAAGGCTCGAGCGCTGGCGCTTCCATCTCGGCCATGCCGCCGACGTCGAGAAGGACTTCGGCTTCGGCCGCGACCAGCGCACCTTTGCCAAGGCCGGGCAATCGGCGGACGCGGCGATGCCCAAGTTCGACGACAGCGGCTGGCCCGAGGTGCTGGTGCCGCACGACTGGGCGGTCGCATTGCCGTTCGCAGCGGGGCCGGTGGTGAAAGGGTCCGACCGCGGCGCGGCGCACGGCTTCAAGGCGATCGGGCGCGATTTCCCCGAGAACAGCATCGGCTGGTACCGGACTCCGATCGCGATCACGGCCGTCGATCGCGGGCGGCAAATCTGGCTCGAGTTCGACGGAGTCTTCCGCGACTGCCTGGTGTTCGTGAACGGCTATGTCGCCGGCCGCAACGAGAGCGGCTACGCGCCGTTCGCGGTCGATATCGGCGATTTCCTCGATTACGACGGCGGACCCAATTTCGTCACCGTACGCGCCGACGCGACGCTCGGCGAAGGCTGGTTCTACGAAGGCGCCGGAATCTACCGCCACGTCGAGCTAGTCAGCGCGGACCCGCTGCACGTGCCGCAATGGGGCACGGTCGTGCGGAGCGAGGTCGGAGCCGACGGAGCGCTGGTCCGCATCGCGACGGACGTTCGCAACAGCGCGAGCGCGCCCTCGCCGCTCGGCACGCTGCGGCAGTCGCTGATCGGTCCGGACGGGAACGGTCGCAGTCGACATTGCCGGACGTCGCGCTCGATTTCGCGCCCGGCGAGCAGCGCACGATCGAGCAGGAGACTTTGCTCAGGACGCCGCGGCTGTGGTCGCTCGAAGAGCGCAACCTTTATCGGGTGCGATCCGAAATCTGGGTGTTCGACCGGCTGGTCGACAGCATCGAGACGCGCTTCGGAATCCGCACGATCGCCTTCGATCCGGAGCGCGGCTTCTTCCTCAACGGCGCGCCGGTCAAACTGCTCGGCACCGCCAATCACCACGACCATGCGGGAGTCGGCACCGGCATTCCCGACGCGCTGCACCGCTGGCGGGTCGCGCAGCTCAAGGAGATGGGCTCGAACGCCTGGCGGAGCGCCCACAACCCGCCGGCATCGGCGTCTGCTCGACGCCTGCGACGAGCTCGGCATGCTGATGATCGACGAGCAGCGCTACAACAGCTCCGATCCGGAAAGCGTGTCGCAGCTCGAGCGGATCGTCCGCCGCGACCGCAACCACCCGAGCGTCATCGCGTGGTCGCTCGGCAACGAGGAGCCGCACCAGGCGACGGAGCGCGGCGCGCGCATCAACGCCGAGCTGAAGGAGCATGTGCGGCGGCTCGATCCAACGCGGCCGACGACGTTCGCGATGGACCAGGGCTGGGACAATGGCGTCGGGCGCGTGGTCGACGTGCTCGGCTTCAATTACCGCACCAACCAGATGGAGGCGTACCACCACCGCCATCCCGAACAGCCGATCATCGGCACCGAGACTGCAAGCACGGTGGCGACGCGCGGCGAATATGCCAACGATCCGGCGCGGCACATCGTCCGCGCCTACGACACCGAGCATCCGTGGTGGGCGACGACCGCCGAGGAATGGTGGACCATCGTCGCCGACCGCCCGTACATCGCCGGCGGGTTCGTCTGGACCGGCTTCGATTATCGCGGCGAGCCGACGCCGTTCGACACGCTGCCGAGCATCAGTTCGCAGTTCGGAATCCTCGACACCTGCGGCTTCCCCAAGGACAATTATTATTACTACCGCGCGTGGTGGCGGCCCGATCGGCCGCTGGTGCATTTGCTGCCGCACTGGAACTGGCCGGGACGCGAGGGCCAGCCGATCGAGGTCTGGGCGCACGGGAATACGGACGAGGTCGAGCTCAGGCTCAACGGGCGTTCGCTTGGGCGCAAGGCGATGCCGCGCAACCGCCACCTCGAATGGCGCGTGCCTTATGCGCCGGGGCGGCTGGAGGCGATCGGATACAATAAAGGTCGCGCGGTCGCGCGCGACGCGCGCGAGACCGCCGGCCCGGCGCACGCGGTGCGGCTGACGGTCGATCGCCGGCTTGCGAAGGCCGGCGAGGTGGTCATTGCCAACGCCGCGGTCGTGGACGCGCGCGGGCGGGCGGTGCCGACCGCCGACAATCTGCTCTACTTCAGCGCGACCAACGGCGAAGTGATCGGCGTCGGCAACGGCAATCCCAACAGCCTCGAACCGGACCTCGCCACGCAGCGCAAGGCGTTCAACGGCTTTGCCCAGGCGATCGTTCGCGTCGGGCGCGGACCGATCGATGTTTCGGTCG
Source organism: uncultured Alphaproteobacteria bacterium (assembly GCA_963849435.1). Classification (GTDB taxonomy): domain Bacteria; phylum Pseudomonadota; class Alphaproteobacteria; order Sphingomonadales; family Sphingomonadaceae; genus Sphingomicrobium. The sequence continues at coordinate 561,419 of CAWKHO010000015.1, read as the reverse complement.
CGAGTGATGGCTTGTCAGGCGCCCGCGTCGAGGATCGTCGCGCTATGAAGTATCTCATTGGCTCTGCTCGCAGCGCTTGCGACCGCCGTTCAGGCGGGACCGCCCGCCCCGTCCCCGCCAAGCGGTCTCTATCTCGGCGCCGACCTCAGCTACGTGAACGAGATGGAGGATTGCGGCGCGGTGTACCGGCTGCACGGCAAGCCCGTCGATCCGTTCGCGCTGCTGAAGAAGGAAGGCGGCAACATCGTCCGCGTGCGGATCTGGGTGAATCCGACGTGGACCAAGTACAGCACCTATCCCGACGTCCTCAAAACCATTCGCCGCGCGCATGCCGCGGGGCTGCAGGCGCTGCTCGACTTCCACTATTCCGACGACTGGGCCGACGGCGGCAAGCAGATCGCGCCCGCGGCCTGGGCGAACCTCAGCACCGACGAGCAGGTGAAGGCGCTGCACGATTACACGCTCGACACTCTGCGCAAGCTCGACGCGGATCACGCGATGCCGGAGATGGTGCAGGTCGGCAACGAGACCAATCCCGGAATTGCTCGGCGGCAAGGTGCCCGGTCAGCCGATCAACTGGGACCGCAATGCGCGGCTGCTCAACGCCGGCATCGAGGCGGTGCAGGAAGCCGGCCGCACCGGCGCGATCACGCCGCGGATCATGCTCCACGTCGCCCAGCCCGAGAACATCCTGCCGTGGTTCGACGCGGCGACGAAGGCGGGCGTCACCGGCTACGACATCATCGGCATCAGCTATTACAGGAAATGGTCGAAGTTCTCGCCCGACGCAGCTCAAGCAGACGATCGCCGAAGCGAAGCGCCAGTATGGCAAGGACGTGATCGTCGTCGAGACTGGCTATCCGTTCACGCTCGAAGGCGCCGACACCGCCAAGAATCTGCTAGGCAATGACGCGCTGATCGCCGGCTATCCCGCCACGCCCGAAGGCCAGCGTCGCTACATGGTCGACCTGACGCAGCTCACCTTGGACGCGGGCGGCATCGGCGTCGTTTATTGGGAGCCGTACTGGGTCTCCACCCACTGCAGTACGCGCTGGGGCCACGGCTCGGACTGGGAGAACGCGACCTGGTTCGATTACGACAAGCACGAGGCACTGCCCGTGTTCGAATGGCTGCGCCACAAATACAGGCGGCCAAGATCAGGCGAGCGCGGCTAATCTACTCCAAATCAACAATGACGGCTCTCGGACCGAATTGAGGACATACGTTCGCTGGAAGGGTCCACTGCCCGCCTTGCTTTGAGGCGAGGACCTCGTGCTCCGTCACCTCCAGGGGGTGATCAACACGGCCGTCGCCATATTGCACCCAGTCAGCCGCAGAATACTTGGGACCGCCACCCTTCTGATGACCGAAGTACGACATCGGTCCCATGGAGTGGCTTGCAGTCAGCAAGCGGATTGAGGCTCCGGTGCAGTTGTAAACGTATTGATCGAAGTACGTGCAACCCGCGAGCCCATAAGTGAGCGTAGCAATCATAGTAACTCGCCTGATCACTATGTCTGTTCCGCTCCAGATCACCACCACGTCGCGTAGAGGGCGATCAGGATCAGCACGACGCCCAGCGCGCCGGCGTTGAAGCCGGTGCTCGTCTTGTAGCGCACGCCGACGGTGTCGATCGTGTCCGTGCCCGGCCGCGCCTTTGTCGCCAGGGAGACGACCACCGCGAGTACCAGTGAGACAAGGAAAACCACGCCCATGCGATTGATGAACGGCGTCAGATAGTCGTTCAGCGCGGGCGGAAATGCCACCGCCGGAAGCGTGTATTTCATGAGCGTCGAAAGGAGCACCGACGTCACCGCCGCGACAATCGCGCCCGCCTCGGTCGCCCGCTTCCAGAACAGGCCGAGCAGGAAGATCACTGTAATGCCGGGCGTGAAGAAGCCGCGAGAATTCCTGGATGAACTGGAACGCCTGTTCCGAGCTTCCGACCAGCGGCCGCGCGACGAGGATCGCGATGATTATCGCGGTGACGGCGGTGATCCGGCCGACCAGAACGAGGTGCCGCTCCTCGCGCTGGCTCTCGGCCTTGTCGTCCTCGGCCCGCGTCCGTTCGCCGCGGAACTTGGCGTAGAGGTCGAGCGTGAAGATCGTCGCGATCGAATTGATCTTGGACGCCGTCGACGCGATGATCGCCGCGACCAGCGCCGCAAAAACCAGCCCGAGCAGCCCCGGCGGAAGCAGCCGCATCATCGTCGGATAGGCTTCGTCGGGCTTGAGCAGGTTCGGCGCGAGCACGACGGCCGCGATCCCCGGAAGCACGATGATCACCGGCATCAGCAGCTTCAGGAAGGCGGCGAAGATCACGCCCTTCTGCGCCTCGTCGAGGTTCTTGGCCGCGAGCGCGCGCTGGATGATGTACTGGTTGAAGCCCCAGTAAGCGATGTTGGCGATCCACATCCCGCCGATCAGGACCGACAGGCCGGGCAGGTCGATGTAGTGCGGGTCGCCCTTCTGCAGGATCATGTGGAAGTGGCTCGGCGCAGCTTGCGGTCAGCTTGGCGAAGCCGCCGACCACGCCCGCATCCCCGCCGATTTGCGACAGGGTCAGGAAGGCCACGACCAGACCGCCGAGCACGAGCAACGTGACCTGGACGATGTCGGTCAGCGCCACCGCCTTCAGGCCGCCCTTGATCTGATAGAGCAAAGCGAACGCGCCGAGGATGACCAGCGCGACGTTCTGGTTGATACCGGCGACCTTGTTGACCGCGATGGAGCCGAGCCAGATGATCGAGGTCAGGTTCACGAAGACGTAGAGCGCGAGCCAGAACAGGGCCATGATGATCGGCAGCACCCGGCCGTACCGCCGGTGGAGGAATTGCGGCATCGTGTAGATGTGGTTTTTGAGGAAGATCGGCAGGAAGAACTTGCCGACGATGAGCAAGGTCGCCGCGGCCATCCATTCGTATGAGGCGATGGCGAGGCCGATCGCGTAGCCTGAGCCCGACATGCCGACGATCTGCTCGGCGGAGATATTGGCCGCGATCAGCGACGCGCCGATCGCCCACCACGGCAGGTTCTTCGATGCGAGGAAATAGTCGGACGTGTCTTTTTCGTGCCCCGCCTTCTCGCGCGACACCCATTGGGCGAGGCTGAAGATCCCGATGGCGTAGATGATGACGACAAGCAGGTCGATCGTCGAAAGGCTCATCCGTCGTCCCCCTGCGAGTATGACGCGCGGGAACTTAGACGAGCCTCTACGGCTGTCCACCTCCCATTGTGCGCGCCGGTGGCGTGTGCCAGCAATGCCGCCGGGGAGAGTGCGCGATGGACAACAGCGACGACAGTGGAGAAGCCGCGGCAGTCGCTCGCCGGCCTGTGGAACATCTCGTTCGGCTTCTTCGGAATCCAGATCGGTTTCGCGCTGCAGAACGCGAACATGAGCCGCATCTTCCAGTCGCTTGGGTCGAGCGTCGACAATTTGCCGGTGCTGTGGGTTGCCGCGCCGCTGACCGGGCTGCTGGTCCAGCCGATCATCGGCCATATGTCGGACCGCACGTGGCTCGGGCGGCTCGGACGGCGGCGGCCCTATTTCGTCGCCGGCGCATTGCTTGCGGCGCTGTCGCTGTTCCTTATGCCCTTGTCGGCGCAGCTGCTGATGGCGGCCGTCCTGCTGTGGACCCTCGACGCCAGCCTCAACATTTCGATGGAGCCGTTCCGCGCCTTCGTTGGCGACATGCTGCGCAAGGACCAGCACACGACCGGTTACGCCGTGCAGACCGCGTTCATCGGGGCCGGCGCGGTGGTCGGCTCCATCTTCCCCAAGCTGCTCGACACGTTGGGCGTTTCCAACACCGTCACCGGGGGCGGGATTCCGGACACGGTGCGCTACAGCTTCTGGTTCGGCGGAGCGGCGCTGCTCGTCGCGGTGCTGTGGACCGTGCTGACGACCCGCGAATATTCGCCGGCTGAGATGGACGGTTTCGGCGAAGCCGCCGAACATCCCGAAGCGGATGCGCAGCTGAACGCGCTGGCCAAGCGCAGTCTGGTCCCGAGCTTCGCGTGGATTATCGCCGGCGAGCTGGTCGAGCTCGCGGTGTCTCACTTCCACCTCGAGAAAGAGATGTACGTGCTTGCGGGGCTGCTGGCGGCCTACGGTATCGCCAGCATTCTCGCGATCCTTCTCGCGCGGGCGGGCAATCGCACCAACATGCTCGCGCACATCGTCGGCGACTTTTCCGGGATGCCGCCGCTGATGAAGCGGCTCGCCGTGGTGCAATTCTTCACCTGGTCGGCGCTGTACACGATGTGGGTGTTCACGACGCCGGTCGTGGCGCGCAATTTCTACGCGTCGCCCGACCCGGCGAGCGCCGGTTATCAGGAGGCGGGAAACTGGGTCGGAGTGCTGTTCGCGGTGTACAATGGAGTTGCCGCTATTGCCGCGCTGGCGCTTCTACCGTGGCTCGCGAGAGCGATCGGCAAGGCGCGCACGCATGTGATCTGCCTGCTTGCCGGCGCGGCCGGTTACGCGAGCTTCTTCGTGATCCGCGATCCCCAGATGCTGATCGTCTCGGAGATCGGCATCGGAATCGCCTGGGCGTCGATCCTCGCAATGCCGTACGCGATCCTCGCGAGCAGCCTGCCGCAGCGCAAGCTCGGCATCTACATGGGTCTGTTCAACGTGTTCATCGTTGTGCCCCAGTTGCTCGTCGCGACGGTGATGGGATCGATCATGAAGGCCTTCTTCCCCGAGCAGCCGATCTGGACGATGCTCGCGGCGGCGATTGTTATGACCATCGCTGCTCTGGCGATGCTGAGGGTGCGCACCGAGTGACCGAAACCGCACCGCCGAAATCCAGACTGAAAGCAGGTGCGGATCCTGCTATGGCTCCTCGTCGCGCTCGCAATCGCCGGAACGGCCGCGCTTTGGTTCTTCCACAGCGCGCCACTCCCAAAGACTGAGGCGAAGTCGACCTTCGGCGGGCCGTTCACGCTCGTCGGCGCGGACGGCAAGCCCTTCCCGAGCAGCCGCCTCGCGGGCAAGCCGTACGCGGTCTATTTCGGCTTCACCCGTTGCGGCGACGTGTGCCCGACGACGCTGTCGCGGCTGGTGAAGCTCCGCCGCGCGGCCGCAAGCGATGACGCGCTCAACATCGTCTTCATCACCATCGACCCGAAGAACGACGGGCCAAAAGAGGTCGGGCAATATGCAGCAACTCTTTGGCGCACCCATCATCGGCCTGACCGGCTCGCCCGCGCAGATCGATCAGGTGAAAAAGCAGTATGGAATTTATGCGCAGCCGATGCCGCACGCCGCGATGGGGCAGAGCATCGCGCACACCGCGACCGTCCTGCTGTTCGACCGCGAGCGGGAGATTCTCCGGAACCATCTCGGCCGACGAGTCCGACAGCTCGGCTGTCGCCGCACTGAAAGAACTGATGTCGTTGTGAGCCGATACCGGCCCGATCCTCAACTCCTGACGCTCGGTCCCGATTTCTACGACCCAGTCGAGCCGGCCAAATTCCCGCAATGCATCCCCCGTTTTCTCAACCGCCGTTGGGCCGAGCGCGTCGGATTGGAGCTCGAAGAGGACGAGTGGGCGCGGCGCTTCTGCCGGTTCGAGCCGCTGCCCGACAACCTGCCGCAGCCGCTCGCGCTCCGCTACCACGGGCATCAATTCCGCGTGTACAATCCGGAGATCGGCGACGGCCGCGGCTTCACATTCGCCCAGCTTCGCGATGAAGAGGGCAGCCTGCTCGACCTTGGCACCAAAGGTTCGGGCCAGACGCCCTACAGCCGCCACGCCGACGGCCGGCTGACGCTCAAGGGCGGCGTCCGCGAGGTGCTCGCGACGGAGATGCTCGAGGCGCTCTGCGTCAACACGTCGAAGACCTTCGCTTTGTTCGAGACTGGCGAGCCGCTCGAGCGCGGCGATGAGCCCTCCCCCACCCGCTCCTCGGTCCTGACCCGGCTCAGCCACGGCCATATCCGCATCGGCACGTTCCAGCGCCTCGCGTTTTTCGGTCAGGCCGACAACATCACGAAGCTCGTCCGCTATTGCCTCGAGAATCTCTATTGAGAGCAGCCGGCGACGGACGAAGGGGAAAATGCGCTGCGGCTGTTCGATCTTGTTTCCCAAGCGACGGCGAGCCTCGCCGCCTCTTATCTCGCCGCAGGGTTCGTCCACGGCGTGCTCAACAGCGACAATATCAACGTGACCGGCGAGAGCTTCGATTACGGCCCGTGGCGCTTCACGCCCGAGTGGGACCCGAAGTTCACCGCCGCCTATTTCGATCATTATGGGCTGTACGCGTTCGGCCGGCAGCCCGAGGCGATCCACTGGGATTTCGCGCAATTGGCCGGCAGCCTCAGCCTCGTCACCGAAGCCCCGCCGCTGTCCGAAATGCTCGCCGCGTGGAGCGACCGCTTCGAGCAGGCGCTGCTTGACGCGATCTTTCGGCGGCTCGGGATTCGCCGCTACGACGACCGCAGCGACCGCGCGCTGATTGCGGCGATCATCACGGCGCTTCATGAAAGCCGCGCATCGCTCGACCGGTTCTACTTCGATTGGTTCGGCGGAATCGCCCCTGCGACCTATGGCCCTGAGTTCGACGAGGTGCGAAAGTCTCTCCCGCCGCGACATCCCACGAAAGCCACGACAGATCCCTATTGGTCCGACGCGGAACCCTGCTCGATGCATATCAACGAAGTGGAGGCGATCTGGTCGGCGATCGACGAACGCGACGACTGGCAGCCGTTCGAAGACAAGGTTAATGCGATCCGGCGAATGGGGGACGCGATGCGGCAGGATGCGGCAGGTTGACGAAGTGACTCCGGTAGTCGAGCGCATGGCGGTGGCCGACACGCTCATCTCCTACGACCCCGCGACGGGCGCCGAAGTTTGGACGGGCGAGATCGGTGACGCATCCGCCGAGGTCGCCGCGGCGCGCGCCGCCTGGCCGGAATGGGCCGCGCATTCGCACGCTTACCGGATCGAGGCCGTCCGCCGCTTCGCCAACGTGGTGCGCAAGAAAGAGGCCGAATTCGCCGAGCTGATTTCGCGCGAGACCGGCAAGCCCCTGTGGGAATTGAAGACCGAGGTCGCCGCCGTCGTCAACAAGGTCGAGATTTCGGTCGACGCCTATGCCGAGCGGACGCCGCAGCGGAAGCTCGAGGCGGCGCTCACCAACAAGATCGCGGTGCGGCACAAGCCGCATGGCGTGCTTGGCGTGCTCGGGCCGTACAATTTCCCGGCGCACCTGCCCAACGGCCACATCGTGCCGGCGCTGATCGCGGGTAACGCGGTGGTGTTCAAACCGTCGGAGAAGACCCCGGCGACGGGCGAATTCCTGGTGCGCTGCTTCCACGAGGCGAAGATCCCCGAAGGCGTGGTCCGCCTGCTCGTCGGTGGGCCCGAGCAGGGCAAAGCGCTCGCGTCGCATCCGGGCATCGACGGTCTGCTGTTCACCGGCTCGGCGCGTGCGGGACAATCGCTCCACCGCCTGTTCGCGGAGACACCCCAGAAAATCCTCGCGCTCGAGCTCGGCGGCAACAACCCGCTGGTGGTGTGGCACACGAAGGACGTCGAGGCGGCGGCGATCATCGCCGTGCAGTCGGCCTATCTGACAGCGGGCCAGCGCTGCACCGCGGCGCGGCGGCTGATCGTCGAAGACGGCAAGCACGAAGAGCTCATCGAAGCGATGCTTGCGCTGATCGACCGGTTGATCGTCGACGAACCTTTCGCCGATCCGCAGCCATTCATGGGACCGGTGATCGACCTTGCCGCCGCCGATCATATGCAGGAGCAATGGCTCAACCTGATGATGAAGGGCGGCAAGCCGCTGCGCCGGCTCGATCGGCCGTTCAAGGAGCGGCCCTATCTCACCCCGGCGCTGATCGACGTGACCGACGTCCGCGACCGCCCCGATGAAGAAATTTTCGGGCCGGTGCTGCAGCTCGTGCGAGTGAAGGATTTCGATGCCGCGATCGACGAGGCGAACAACACGCGCTTCGGGCTGGCAGCGAGCCTCGTCGGCGGCAGCCCCGAAATGTACGACAAGTTCTGGGCGAACGTCCGCGCTGGGGTGATCAACCGCAACAAACCCACCAACGGCGCCCCCTCAAATGCCCCGTTCGGCGGCGTTGGAATGTCCGGAAACCACCGCCCGAGCGCCTTCTACGCGGCGGACTATTCCGCTTATCCGGTCACCAGCAGCGAGTCCGATCGCGCCCGGGCCAACATTGGCCAAGGCCTGCGCGATCCGAACATGCAGGAGGACTGAGCGCCGATAGCAATGGATCGCTTTCGCGAGTCCCCGCGTTCAACCGCTTGTGAAAAAGCCATTATCGATCGGTCCGGCGCTTGGCCTGGCCCTGTCCAGCGTCGCTCTTGCTTCCTGTTCCCAAGGCGGCAATTCCTCCGGCCAAGGCGGTTCAGCGACTGAGCAGCCGGGGTCGATTTCGTTGGATTCGAAGGCTGAGGCCCAGATCCGCGAAGCCATCGCCAACGCACCCGCCAACGGCCTCAAGCCCGAGCTCTTCCTGAAGGGCGGCGAGAAAGGTGCGGCGCTGACCGAGGCCGCGCTGAAATATGCCTCGGCGCTTGCGAATGGATATTCCGACCCGTCCAAACTTCACGAAGTTTATACGATCCCCCGCGCTAACGTGGATGTTCGCCAGGGACTTCAGCAGGCGATCCAGAAAGGCGATGTGAAGAGTTGGCTCAACTCGCTCACACCGCAGACCGACGAATATCGGACGCTTAGCCAAGCGCACGTTCACTTCCTGCAACTCGCATCCGCGTCGCAGTTCCAGCCCGTCCCCGAGGGCAAGCCGATCAAGCCCGGCAGCCACGATCCCCGCGTTGCCCAGGTGCGCGCCGCACTGAAAGCCGTTGGGTATTTGAATACACCGCCGCAGCAGCCTGGCACAAACCGTCCACCACAGACGAACAGTCGCCCAGCACCGCAATCGAGCGTTTATTCCGCCGAACTCGTTGCCGCGGTGAAGACGCTGCAGGGGGAGTTCGGCTTCAGGCAGGACGGAGTCATTGGCGGCAACACGCTGGACGCGTTGAACGCCGGCCCCGCCTACAGAGCCCGTGAGCTCGCAATCGCCATGGAGCGGTTGCGCTGGCTGCCGCGCAACCCGCCGCCGACGCGGATCGACGTCAACACCGCGGCGTCCTTCCTCGATTATTATCGCGATGGGCAGCACGTCGACCATCGCAAGGTGATCAACGGCGAGGGCGATAAGCCCACGCCGCAGCTGCAAGCGCCGTTGTTCCAACTGGTCGCCAAGCCGACCTGGAACGTGCCCGAAGGGATCGGCGTGAAGGAGCTGGCGAAGAAGAGCCAGGCGTGGCTCAACGAGAACAAGTTCGTGATGAAGGACGGCAAGTACGTCCAGCTATCGGGGCCGAAGAATTCGCTCGGTCTGGTCAAGTTCGACATGCGCGACGACGAAGCGATCTATCTGCACGACACGCCCGAAAAGGCGGTGTTTGCTCTGCCCGACCGTCACCGCAGCCACGGCTGCGTCCGGGTCGAGAATGCGGTGCAGTTCGCGACCGCCCTCGCCCAGCAGGAGGGGGTGTCCGACAAGTTCCAGCAGGCGATGCAGAAGGACGACGAGTTTTTCATCAAGCTGCCCAGGGAAATCCCCGTGCGGCTGCTTTACCAGACGGCGTTTTGGGACGGTTCGCGAATCCAGTTCCGGCCGGACGTGTATGGCTGGGACCAAAACGTCGCGAAGGCGCTCGAACTCGCGCCGGGACCGCCCCAAAAGATCGAGCAGCCCGAAAGCTCGGACGACGTTGGGCCATAGACTGAGGGCGCCGGTTGCGGCCGACGCCCTCATCCTCCCCACCCCCGAGGCGAACAACTCCTAGGTGCGCATCTCCGGCAAATAGCCGTCGTCGGCGGCGTCGCTGAACTTGGTGATGCGGCTGTCGAACTTGAGCCGGACCTTACCGGTCGAACCGTGGCGCTGCTTGGCGACGATCACTTCGGCACGGCCGTAGGCGCGATCCATTTCTTCGCGCCACTTATCGATATCCGGGTGATCGTCAGCAGGCTGCTTGGCCGCGAGATAATAATCCTCGCGGTAGATGAAGAGCACGATGTCGGCGTCCTGCTCTATCGATCCCGATTCGCGCAGGTCCGAAAGCTGCGGCCTTTTGTCCTCGCGCTGCTCGACGGCGCGGCTGAGCTGCGACAGGCCGATCACCGGCACCTCAAGCTCCTTGGCGAGCTGCTTCAAGCCGCGGCTGATCTCGGAGATTTCATTGACGCGGTTGTCGTTAGCGTTTCGTCCGGTGCCCTGGAGCAGCTGGAGATAATCGACGACGATCACGCCGACGCCCTTCTGCCGCTTCAACCGACGGGCGCGCGTACGCAGCGCTGCGATCGTCAGGCCCGGCGTATCGTCGATGTAAAGCGGCAGGTTCTGCAGTTCGGCGGCAGCGCGCGCGAGGTGGCGGAATTCCTGCTGGCTGATCTTCCCCATGCGCAGGTTCTCGGAACTGATGCCCGACTCTTCGGCGAGAATGCGAGTTGCGAGCTGATCGGCCGACATTTCGAGGCTGAACAATGCGACGGGCGCCCCCGCCGACTTCGCCGGTTCGATCCCATCTTCGGCATCGCGGAGGAAGCGCTGCGCAGCGGCAAACGCGATGTTCGTTCCGAGTGCGCTCTTGCCCATGCCCGGGCGCCCGGCGACGATGATCAGGTCGGATTTGTGAAGCCCGCCGATCTTGCTGTTGAGGCTTTCGAGTCCGGTCGTGAATCCAGACAGATGGCCGCCGCTGTTGAGCGCTCGCTCGGCCATTGCGAGGGCTTCCTTGGTGGCGTCGGAGAAGGACTTGGCCTTGCCCTCGGCTCCCCCCTCCTCCGCCACCTTGTACAATTCGGTCTCGGCGCGCTCGATTTGAGCGAGGGGGGCAACGTCCTCACTCGTGTCGAGCGCGCCTTCGACCAGGTCGCGACCAACGCCAATCAGGGCCCGAAGCAACGCCAGATCGTAGATCTGTTGGGCGAAGTCCCTTGCCCCGATTACAGCCGCGCCCGAACCGGTCAATTGCGCCAAATATGCCGGCCCGCCAACCTCTTTTATCGATTCGTCGGATTCGAACAGCGGGCGCAGGGTCACGGGGTTGGCGATCCGGTTTGCGTCCGTCATCCGCAGGATCGATTCGTAGATGCGGCCGTGCAGCGGTTCGAAGAAATGATCGGGCCGAAGCTTGAGCTGAACGTCCTCGACCAGCCGGTTGTCGATCATCAGCGCGCCGAGCAGCGCCGCTTCCGCCTCGACGTTCTGAGGCAGCGAGGGGATGCCGGCTGATTCCACCGGTTCGGCGATACGCAAGACTTCAGCCATGGCCGATCCTCTAGTCCGGTGCGGCCCCACACCCAACGAGAACAAAGGTAGCACACGCAACTGGTCCTGTGGATAGCTTGTGCACGAATTCGGCGAGCGTCAGCGCTAACTCCCGATTTCGCCGAACAGTGCTCATCCACAGAAATAATCGGCGGCAAATTGAAGGCGCTCAGCCGCCCCGTTACGCACTCGGCATGGCAATTTTGTCCGACCGCTGGATTTCGCGAGGCCGCGCAGACGCAGCGCATGATCGAGCCGTTCGTCGAAGCGCAGCGGCGCGAGGGCTGCATCAGCTACGGCCTTTCGTCCTACGGCTATGACGCGCGCGTCGCCGACGATTTCAAGATCTTCACCAATGTCGACAATGCGATCGTCGACCCCAAGGACTTTGCCCACAACAGCTTCGTCGACCGCAAGACCGACGTGTGCATCATCCCGCCCAACAGCTTTGCTCTGGCGAGGACGGTCGAATATTTCCGTGTGCCGCGCGATGTCCTCGTCATCTGTCTCGGCAAATCGACTTATGCGCGCTGCGGGATCATCGTGAACGTCACGCCGCTGGAGCCCGGCTGGGAGGGCCATGTGACGCTGGAGTTTTCCAACACCACGCCACTTCCGGCGAAGGTCTACGCCAACGAAGGCGCGTGCCAGTTCCTGTTCCTTCAGGGCAACGAGCCGTGCGAAGTGAGCTACGCCGACCGCGCCGGCAAATATATGGGGCAGAAGGGCGTGACGCTGCCGAAGCTGTGACGCGACGGAGCTTGACTCAATCACGAGAAAACCATTAAATTTGCGGACTTGACCGGACTGGTCAAGTCGGCGCGAGTTTGACTGGATTGAAGGTGCAGCGATGTCGACGATTATAGCTGAGCCGCCGGTGCCAGTTGCAGAAAGCAGCGAAGCCGCGCGCCTTGCCGCAGTTCGGCGCTACCACATACTCGACACGCCCCCCGACGGATCGTTCGACCATGTCGCGGCGATTGCGGCCAGGTTGTTCGATGTTCCCATTTCAATCGTCAGCCTGGTCGATGAGGACAGAATCTGGTTCAAGGCCCATCATGGCCTCGACGTTGAGCAAGTCAGCCGTGATCCCGGCCTGTGCGCATCGGCCATACTGCAAGCCGACCCGTATGTGTTGACGGACGCCAGCTGCGATCCGCGTTCGCTTGCCAATCCCTTGGTCGCGGGCGAATTCGGGCTCCGGTTCTATGTAGCAGCGCCACTGCGGACGAGCGACGGGCACAATCTCGGCACATTGTGCGTGATCGATCGAAAGCCGCGCGCTGTAAGCGAAGATCAGATCGAGCAATTGCAGGCGCTAGCAGCCATTGTCATCGATCAAATGGAGCTACGGCTGGCTGCGCGCCAAGCGATCACCGATCTGGAGAGAATTGTCCAGCAAAAGGATGCCGCGCTCGGCCGTTCCAAATTGCTGGCACGGGAAATTGATCATAGAGTGATGAACAGCCTTCAGCAGGTTTTGGCTTTGTTGAGCCTGCAAGCCCGGAACTTGGATAAGGCCGGAGCGCAACAGATCGAGCTGGCGTCCGGCCGGATCAACGCTGTCGCTCGCGTCCACCAGCACATCTATCAAACTGGCGATGACGAAACCTTCGGTTGTCTTCGCTATCTCCAGAGGCTGTGCGACGACCTTTCGAGCATGATGGCAAAGAAGGGCAAGGTCACGGTCGTTGGGTGTGAGGCGGAGCTTCCGGTAGAGATCATCTCACCAATCGGCCTGGCCGTGAACGAGCTTGTGACCAATTCCGCCAAAGCCGGCGCGAACGTGATCACAGTCTCATTCGAACGACCCAACGACGGCGAATTCCATCTGTCGGTCGCAGACGATGGGACGGGCCTATCGGACGACTTCGATCCGGAAACAACCGCCGGTCTGGGCATGAAGGTGGTCAAGATGGTCGCTCGCCAGCTCGGCGGGACGCTTAGCTTCGGACGCTCGGACGCCCTTGGCGGCGCGACAATCGCCATTCAATTCCCGCATTCGCAGATTGGCTAGTTTTGCGGACCCTGGGTCGCTGGACGAGACCGATCCGCTGGCTTTCGCGCGCGAGCGGTTCAAGCTTCCCGAAGGGGTCATCTACCTGGACGGCAATTCGCTCGGTGCCTTGCCCGCCGCGGCGCCGGAGGCGCTCCGGCGCACGGCGGAGCAGCAATGGGGCGAGGACCTGATCGCCAGCTGGACGAAGCACGACTGGATCGACTGGCCGACGCGCATCGCGGCCAAGCTCGCGCCGATCGTCGGAGCGAAGCCGAACGAATTGCTAATCGCCAATTCGACCAGCGTATGCCTGTTCAAATTGCTTGCCGCGGCCGTGAAGGCGCGGTCGGAGCGCAAGACGATCCTCACGCAGAAGGGCAATTTCCCGACCGACCTCTATGTCGCGCAAGGGCTCGCGGACATGCTCGGCCTTCAGTTGAAGGCGGTCGAACCTGAGGAAGTGCTGCCGCGATCGGCGACGACACCGCGGTCGTCACGCTCACCCATGTCGATTACCGATCGGCGGCATTTTACGACATGCGCGCGATCAACGATGCGGCGCATGCGGCTGGCGCACTGACCGTCTGGGACTTGTCGCACAGCGCCGGAGCGGTCGCGCTCGACCTCGACGGCACCGGCTGCGACCTCGCGGTCGGGTGCGGCTACAAATATCTGAACGGCGGGCCGGGCGCGCCGGCCTTCCTCTATGTCGCCGAGCGGCTGCAGGACGAGCTCCGCAACCCGCTGCAGGGATGGATGGGCCATGCCGAGCCGTTCGCGTTCGACGAGGATTACCGACCGGGCGCAGGAATCGGCCGCTTTCTCACCGGCACACCGTCGGTCCTCGCGCTCGCCGCGCTCGACGCGGGGCTGGACACGTTCGCGGGCGTTTCGATGCGCGATGTCGAGGCAAAGGGCCGCGCGCTCTCGCAACTCTTCATCGACGAGGTGGAGGCCCGGTGCGGCTCCGAGGTCCGCCTCGCCTCCCCGCGCGATCCCGCCGAGCGCGGCAGTCACGTCGGTCTTCGCGCACCCGCAGGGCTATGCGGTGATGCAGGCGCTGATCGCGCGCGGTGTCATCGGCGATTTCCGCGCGCCCGACCTGATGCGCTTCGGCTTCGCCCCGCTCTACAACCGCTTCGCAGACATCGTTCGCGCCGCGCAAATCCTCGGTGGACATCTTCCAGCCGGCAGTGGGATCAACCGCGCTTCCATCAGCGCGCGAAGGTCACCTGATCGGCGCGTTCCGCCTCCGCGCTTCGTCGATGCTCCACGCACCCGGACCCGCGGCGGCGAGATAGAGAAAGACGAAGCAGAACAGGATCGCGCCCTCGCCCATGTTCACCGCCGGGTAGAGGCCCATCTTCGCGTGAACCATCCAGTAAGCGACCGCCATCTCGCCGGCGGCGACGAACGCTGCGAGGCGCGTAAACAGGCCGAGCAGGACGAGCACACTGGTGACCAGCTCGACAATGCCGGCGATCCACAGAAAGCTTCCGACTTCCTGAAGCCCGGGCTTACCGCCCGGCGGAAAGCCGAGGAGTTTGATGAGCGCATGTTCGAGGAACAAGAGCGCGACGACGATGCGCAGGATGGCGAGCAGCTGCGGCTGCCAACGCGAAAACCAGGTCATTTCCATCTTTTCTCTCCCGCCGATCAGTGGCGCGCCGGGTCCCTGTCGGTTCAGGCGGGCTGGGCTTGGTTCTGTGCCGCCTTTTGATGAGCCACATCTTCCGCCAGCAGCGAGCGCGACCGGTGGACCATGTCGACCCAGTCGTGGAAGGCGTGGGCGATGGTCGCGACGAACTGCTTGGTCTTGCCATCCTTGAGGCAGCCGTCGGCATCGAAGTCCTCGTCGGAGACGTTCGACAGATAGGCCTCGGGCTGCTGCATCACCGGCATGTTGAGGAACACGCACGACTGGCGGATCTGGTGGTTGGAGCCGAACCCGCCAATCGCGCCGGGTGACGCGGTGACGATTGCAGCGGGCTTCTTGTCCCACACGCTTTGGCCGTAGGGGCGCGAACCAACGTCGATCGCGTTCTTGAGGACGCCGGGCATACCGCGATTATATTCCGGGGAAACGAACAGGACGCCGTCGGCGCCGCGCACTTGGTCGCGGAAGCGGACATATTGCTCCGGCTGCTGCGGAAGCGCGTCGAAATCCTGGTTGTAGAGCGGCAAGTCGCCGATCTCGACCATCCGAGCATTCGAGGTTGTCGCCGCGAATCGCGCAGATCGAGCGCGCGATCCTGCGATTGAAGCTGTCTTTTCGAAGGCTGCCGACGATGATCGCGATCTCGTGCATGGCCATGGCGCTTCTCCTGCTCGCAGGCCCAATACGCACGCGCCGAGAAAGTTGCGAACGGGCGTCATCGACTGAGCTTTTGCGCGCGCGCCTGGAGGTAACCATGGAGCTGCTCGATCTCCTCGTCGGTCATGTGGCTGAAACCATCGCGCGCAACTTCATCCATGACCCTGAGCTTGCGTCCGCCTGACGGGACGCCGGTGCGCATCAGTATCTTGAATGCCGCCAGGTCATAAGCGCCGGCGATCGTCAGGTTCGGCGCCTTAAGCCCAGGCTCCATCTCTCCACCGCTCAAGTCGGCCGCGTGGCACTCGGCGCAGTTCGAAGCCGCCATGTGGCGCCCGCGCGCATATTGTGAGCCCAGGTCGATCGGCAATTTCACCGCGTATTGGGCGACCTCCTCGGGCGTCGTATGGAACTTGCCAGTCACCAACCCCACCCGGCCAAGGAAGCCGACCTCGCGCGGCGGTGTGACTGCCCCGCCTCTCGGAAGCGCGCGAATAGCCGCGATCACGGCAGCGACCTCGCTGTCGTCAAGCCTGGCATAGGTCGCCGACGGCATGATCGCGAGCGAGCGACCATCGGTGCCAATCCCTTGGCGGATCGCCCGGGCCAGCTGCTCGTCGCTCGCCTTGAAGGCGATCTGGGTCAAGTTGGGTGCATAGATCTTTGCAACGTAAGGTTCGTCGAAGAACAGGTCGCCGCGAAGTCCTTTGCCGTGGCATCCGGTGCAGCGCAGGACAGCGAGTTGCCGGGGCGCATCCGCGACCTGGGCCGGCGTGGGCTTGGCGAGATGCTCCGGATGGCCCGCTCCATGCGCGGCGAGCTTCTGCCCGCCGAGAATCCAGATCGCGGCAACGGCAATGACAGCAAGGAGGACGAGCGACCCGGCAGCATAGCCGGTCCAACGCAAAAATCTTCTCATGGGCAGAGCCCCCGCTTCCCGCGTCGGTAATAGCGCAATTCAGCGCCGCTTGCGATTGTTGTGACGGATGTTCGGCGGCCGGCCGCGGCGGCTGCGGTCGCCCCGGTCGGCGCGGGGCCGCTGCGCACCGCCATAGCTGCCCTCCGGAACTCGAAACGAAGCGAGCCGGAGACTGGGTTCGCTTCCGCAAGCCTCAGCGTCAGTCGCTGACCGATGCGGTAGGTTTCTGCCGCTCTCGTCGCCGACCAGCGCTTTCGCCGCTTCGTCGTAACGGAAATATTCGAGGCCGAGGTCTTTCGCGAAGACGAGCCCGTCGCCGCCGAGGTCCTTGACCGCGGCGAAGAAGCCGAACGGCTGCACCCCCGTGATGCGGCATTCGACCAGTTGCCCGACCTGGTCGGCGAGGAACGCGGCGACATAGCGGTCGACGGTCTCGCGCTCGGCCTCCATTGCGCGCCGCTCGAGCATCGAGATCTGCTCGCCGATCTGTTCGAAGCGCTCCTCCTCGCCGGGCGGCAAGCCGCCGTCGCCAAGCCTGTAGGCGCTGACCAGCGAACGATGCACCAGCAGGTCGGCGTAGCGGCGGATCGGCGAGGTGAAATGCGCGTAGGTCGCAAGCGCCAGCCCGAAATGCCCAAGCCGCTCGGGCGCGTAGCGCGCCTGCATCTGCGTGCGGAGCAATTGCTCCATGATCTCCTCGCGGCCTCGCCGTCGCCGATCCGCTCGATGACGCGGTTGAACGTCCCCGGCTTGATCACCTGGCCAAGCGCGAAGTCGATGCCGAACGTCTTCAGATAATCCTTGAGCGCGACCAGCTTCTCGCGGCTCGGCGGCTCGTGGACGCGGTACATCACCGGCGCCTTCTTCGCCTCGAGCGCGCGCGCAGCGGCGACATTGGCGGCGATCATGAAGTCTTCGACCAGCCGGTGCGCATCGAGCCGGTCGCGCGGCGCGACCGAGAGGATTCGGCCTTTTTCGTCGAGCATCACCCGCCGCTCGGGCAAATCGAGCTCGAGCGGGTCGCGTTTCTGCCGGGCGGCGAACAAAGCCCGCCAGCAGCCCCACAGCGGTTTCAGCGCTTTCTCGACCAGCTCCTGCGGCACCCGTCCCTCCACCGGCGGCATGAAGCACACCGGCGAGGCGACATCGACGCGTCTCCTCCGCAACCGCATCCATCGCAGCCTGAGCATCCTCGTATGCAATGTTTGCAGCGACACAAATCTTTGCACGTGAGAAACGCCAGCTTTTGAGGGTGCCGTCACGCGCGATCTTCAGGTGACAGGCCATCGCCGCCCGCTGCTCGCCCGCTTTGAGCGAACAGATGTCCGCCGACAGCTCCTCCGGCAGCATCGGCACTACGCGGTCAGGGAAATAGACGCTGTTGCCGCGCGCCCGCGCCTCGCGGTCGAGCTCGGAGCCGGGGCGGACGTAAAAGCTGACGTCGGCGATCGCGACGATCGCATTCCAGCCGCCCTCGCCGTCCGGCTCGGCCCAGATCGCGTCGTCATGGTCGCGTGCGTCCTCGGGATCGATGGCGACGATCGGCAGGTGCGTCAGGTCCTCGCGCTCATATCCTCGCCTGGAGGGGAGGTGTCAGTCCGCAGCACTGACGGAGGGGGGTCTCCGCGTGGCACGACCCCCCCTCCACCATGCTTCGCATGGTCCCCCTCCCCGTCCGGGGAGGATCAAGCGGCTGCTTCGACACGCGGTGCGCCTCGTCGATCGCCTCCTGCGCGAACTCGTGGCGGAGGCCATGCTTGTGGATGGCGATGAGGCTGAAGCTCCGCGGCGCGAACGGATCGCCGAGCACCGCATCGACGCGCGCGCTGACCCGCGGCGGACGGCCGGTGACTTCGCACAGCACGAGGTCGCCAGGCTCCGCATCCTTGAGATCGCTGATGAACAGCTCGCGCCGCTCCCGCTTGTCGACGGGAGAGAGCCAGAAGCGCTCGCCCTCCTGCTTGACGACGCCAAGCGTCAGCTCCGCCGAGCGGGCCAGCTTTTTCATTGGGTGGGCGATCCAGCCCTGCCCTTGCTGTTCCGTCCGGCAGAGGACGCGGTCGCCGATCCCGAGCGCGCGTTCGCCGGCCGCGCTCGATCAACGCGGATGCGCGGCGGCGGCCCTTCCGCGTGCCATGATTCCGGTACCGCGAACACGTTGCCGCTGTCGTCGACCTGCGCGACGCGCAGCACCGTCACCTTGGGCACCCCGCCCGCCTGGTGAAACGCGCGTCCCGGCGAGCTGTCGATCAGCCCCTCGTCGGCCATGTCCTTGAGCAGGCGCTTCAATTCGATCTTGTTTTGCCCCGAAAGCCCGAACGCCCGAGCGATCTCGCGCTTCCCGGCCGGCTGGTCGGACGACGCGATGAAGTCGAGGATCTGCTTGCGCGTCGGCAGTCCTGAAGCGCGGTTGCGCGGAGGCCGGGAGGATCGGGGTGGTCGTGCATCGCGCGCCGGCCGGGGAGGTCTCGGTGTTCGGGGCGGTCGAGCCATGACGAAGCCCTAAACGCGCCTAGCGCAGCTGGCTATCCTTGCTGCCGCGGCGGTTGATGGTCGAGTGCACGACCGCCTTGTCGCGCTCGCTCTGGCAGGCGACGCAGGTCCGCACGCCGGGCAACGCCTCGCGCCGCTTTTTCGGGATCGGCTCGCCGCAATCGTCGCATTCTTCGGCGCTGTCGCCCGACGGCGTCAGCGCACGGGCGCGCAGGATCGCGTCCTTCACCGTATCGTCGATCTGGTCCTGCACCGCGCCGTCGCGCGTCCATCCGCCGGCCATGTCTGCTCCAACTCGTCATGCTGGACTTGTTCCAGCATCTGCCTTCAGCGACTGCACCTTCAAGGAAATGGAGCCCGGCTCAAGGCCAGGGTGACGGTCTTTGGAGGTGCGATGTAGGGATTGAACGCGCCGCCCGGAACCGCCGAGGCGACCGGGCTCTCGAAGCCGTCCTTGCTCACCGACGAGACGCCGAACACCCAATCGTCGACGCGGATGTGGGGGAGCACGACCTTGCAAGTCGCGTCCCGATATTCAACAGACGCCATGCCCCTTTCGGTGCGTCAGTCGGTGGATGCACTTGGTCAGATTTGGGTCAGACCTCAGTACTAAGGATCGTCCACTTGCCACTGGTTCGCGTCAGTTCGACGCCACCAGACTTTGTACCAGTAGACACCTGGCGACGCCGGCCAACTTACCGTCGTATCCGTGCTCACCGCCCCTTCGACCTTCGGTTCAGGCGGCGGCGGGGCGCTGGCGATGGCGGCGAGCGCGGCGATGTTCAGCTTGGTCATTTTGGCGAGGTAGGCGAAATCGACATGGTCGATCGTGTCGCCGTACTTGATGCCGTTCTCGACCCGCACATCCTGGTGCTGCCAGTTGTAATTCTCGACCGCGACGCTGATCCGCGCGGCGGGAAAGCCGAGCTTCGAGGAACGCAATATGATCGCCGCCGCGGCCGAACCGGTCGGTGCGCCAGATCTGCCGCACGTCGAGACCGATGTGGAGCCGGTCGGCGAGGCTGTCGAGGAAGCGCGAGATGTTGCGCGACGGCGCGTCGTTCTCGCCGCCGAGGCTGTGTGTTGCCGCCATCAGCTCCACTTCCCCTTGCGAGCGGGGACCTTCAGACAGGACGCGCGCGTGGGTTGAGTCGCACACGCCGTCCGACCCGCAGCTGTTGCCGATGATGTCGTTGTTGAGGTCGGCGATGACGTTCCAGCCCTGCGCCTTGGCATAAGTCCGCGATCACTTTGGCGCCGTACAGCCCCTGCTCTTCGCCGGAATCGAGCGAGTAGACGATCGTCCCAGGGAACTTGCGCTTCGAGAGGATTCGCGCCGCCTCGAGCACGGCGGCCGAGCCCGAGCCGTCGTCGTTCGCGCCGGGCTCGAACGCGTTGGCGTTGAGCGGATCGCTGACGCGGCTGTCGATGTGCGCGGTGATGATCACGACGTCGTTCGGGCGCTCGGTGCCGCGCTGGATCGCGACCATGTCGCAAACCCGCGTCGGCGACGGGCAGCCTTTCGCCGGTGAAGGTGTCGCACGGGCGACACCGTCGGCAGTGCCGCAAGCTCTTGAACTGGCCCTCGCGCCCAATTGAGCGCCGCGCCGATGCCGCGCTTCGGATCGGTCTGCGACGAGAGCGTATGCCGCGTCCCGAAGCTCACCAGAGTCTCGATCGTGTGCCTGAGCTGTGCCTGCTCACCGGCGCGATGATCGCGCGCAGTTGCGCATCGGGCGAAGATGCTCTCGGCGGCGGCGCAGCGGCGGCGATGCGGCGAATGCAAGCAGGCCCGGAACTAGCAAAGAACCCCGCATACTCGCCTCCTCGCCCCTCCACTCTGCCACACTGAGCCGCCCGTCGAAAAACTCGTAGTCAATGGATTGACCGGGCTTTCGCTTGTCCTTATAAGCGTGCTATTCTTATAAGGATTCATCCATGATTGCACTTCGCCAGAATTGCCGTCGATGTCGACGTTCATCGCGTGATCGAGAACTCGCGGCAGAGCTTCAGCGAGAGCGAGAACGATATCCTCCGCCGCCTCCTTCTCTCCTCACAGACCAAAAGCAGCAAATCCCTTATAAGGAAGAGCTCTGCGCGCCCCTCACCGCTGCCCGGGACCGTGACGCCGGTCACGCGGGCTTTGGTCCGTTGAAATTGAGGGCGTGCGGATTTCTGCGGTGAACATGAAGGACGCCTACCGGCTGCTGCTGCTGACCCTGGAGCAGCTCCGACCCGGTTTTCTCGATGCCTTCGCTCGAGAGGGGAGCAGCCGTCGTCGCTTCGTCGCTCGCACGGCCGCAGAGCTGTACACGTCCTCTCCACACCTGGCGCGCGAACATGGACGGCATCTGGCCGACGATTGGTACTTCGATGACGAAATCTTTCGACCGAACAGGTAGCGACGCGGGCTCGGATAGCGGCGCGCCTCGCCGGTTTCGCCTACGGCCGCGACGTGCTGGCTGCTCGACAATCTGCGCGAGGTCTAAAGACGTCGTCAACTGGAAATCGGCCGACGCGGGTCTAGGGGAGCCGCAACCCAAAACCACTCAGTCAGGACGCGTATCCATGCTTCGCAGCATCGACCATTTCATCGGCGGATCCACCTTCGCTTCGGGCGAGCGGCAGGGCAAGCGATGTGTTCGACCCCAATCAAGGCGAGGTCCAGGCGCATGTCCGCCTCGGCACCGCGGCAGACCTGCAGAAGGCGGTGGACGCCGCGAAGGCGGCGCAGCCGGCCTGGGCGGCGACCAACCCGCAGCGCCGCGCGCGGGTGATGTTCAAGTTCCGCGAGCTGGTCGAGAAGAACATGGACGAGCTCGCGCATTTGCTGAGCTCCGAGCACGGGAAGGTGATCGCCGACGCTAAGGGCGACGTTCAGCGCGGGCTCGAGGTGATCGAATATGCCTGCGGAATTCCGCAGGCGCTCAAGGGCGAGTACACCGTCGGCGCCGGCCCCGGCATCGACGTCTATTCGATGCGCCAGCCGCTCGGCATCGGCGCGGGGATCACGCCGTTCAACTTCCCGGCGATGATCCCGATGTGGATGTTCGGAATGGCGATCGCCTGCGGCAACGCGTTCGTCCTCAAGCCTTCCGAACGCGACCCGAGCGTGCCCAACCGCCTCGCCGAGCTGATGAAGGAAGCTGGCCTTCCCGACGGGATCCTCAACGTCATCCACGGCGACAAGGAAATGGTCGACGCCATCCTCGACCATCCGGACATTGCCGCGGTCAGCTTCGTCGGGTCATCCGACATCGCCCAATATATCTACTCGCGCGGCACCGCGAACGGGAAGCGCGTGCAGGCGTTCGGCGGGGCCAAGAACCACGGCATCGTCATGCCCGACGCGGACCTGGACCAAGTGGTCAACGACCTTGCCGGAGCGGCGTTCGGCTCCGCCGGCGAGCGGTGCATGGCGCTGCCAGTCGTGGTGCCGGTCGGCGAGAAAACCGCCGATGCCCTGCGCGAGAAGCTGGTGCCCGCGATCGAAGCGCTGCGCGTCGGAGTCTCGACCGACCCCGAGGCGCATTACGGCCCCGTCGTGAGCAAGGCGCACAAGGAGCGGATCGAGAGCTACATCCAGCTGGGCATCGACGAGGGCGCCGAGCTGGTCGTCGACGGCCGTGGCTTCAAGCTGCAGGGGCACGAGGAGGGCTTCTTCATCGGCCCAACCTTGTTCGACCACGTCAAGCCGAGCATGAAGAGCTATCAGGACGAGATTTTCGGGCCCGGTCCTGCAGATCGTTCGCGCCCGCGATTTCGAGGAGGCGGTGCGGCTCCCTTCGGAGCCACGAATATGGCAACGGCGTCGCGATCTTCACCCGCAACGGCCACGCCGCCCGCGAATTCACCGCACGGGTCAATGTCGGAATGGTCGGCGATCAACGTGCCCATTCCGGTGCCGGTTTCCTATCACAGCTTCGGCGGCTGGAAGCGCTCCGGCTTCGGCGACATCGGTCAATACGGTCAGGAAGGCATGCGCTTCTGGACCAAGAACGAAGGTCGTGACCCAGCGCTGGCCCGACGGCTTCGCCGACGCCGACAACAAGGACGCTTTCATATCCCGACGATGGGATAAGCGCCGATTGGCGCACAGCGTCAGCTGCTGCAAGGAACGCCCATCGATTTCGGCATGAGGGGGGTAAATATGATCCTGATGGCTTTTGCAGCGGCCGCGCTGGCGCAATGGACCGGTCCGCGTACGGAAGAATATCGCGGTCCGGGCTATTTCTGTGGCGGCGGTTATGCGGTTCACCTGACCCACGGCGAACGCGCGCTGATCCTGCCGCAAGGGCAGGCGCCACAGGCCACGCGGCTCGTTTTGTCGGGCGGTGAGGTCAACATATTGACGGGCGCGCGGAGCGAGCCGGGCAAAGTGGTCCTGAGATACGGCGGCAGCGCCGTGATTCAGCAAAACGACGGCGGCGGCGTCACCTACATCGTGTCCGATGAGACGCCCTATGGATTGCGCGTTGACCAGCGATGCATTCCGCGGCTTCAAGCGCGACGGCTGGTTCTTCGCCAAAGCGAAGTTCGCGGCGGGCGCTGACGAACGGGTTCAATGCCTTAGTGCGTTCAGCAACTAACCGAGCCGCTTCGACAGGGATACGGCAATAGGCCCGAGCGTTGCACCCGCAGACAGATGTCGCGGGAGAATGGAATGCGCGCTGCAATCCGGCTGCTGATCTTCGCCGGCCTCGCTTCGGCTGCGGCCTGCAACAAGCAGCCGCAACCGCAGAATCAGGACGTCGCGATAACCAACGTCCCGGCTGGCGCCGAAGTGGAAGCTCTTCCGGCCGATGAAAGCAGCGGAACGCCGTCGAACCAGCTCGTCAACGGCAACGACAATCCCGACGTCAATGAATCCACCAGCAACAGCGATTGAGAGGGAGTGGCCGAATGAAGCTTTATTATTCCCCGGGCGCCTGCTCGCAGGCTCCGCACATCCTCCTCCACGAGATCGGCCTCGATCATGACGCGGCCAAGGTGAACCTCAAGAGCAAAACGCTCGACGACGGCAGCTCCTATCTCACGATCAACCCCAAGGGCGCGGTCCCGGCGCTCGAGCTCGACAGTGGCGACGTGCTCACCGAGAACGCGGTGATCCTGCAATTTCTTGGCGACCGTTCGAGTGTCGGCGAGGTTCTTCCGTCGCTCGGGCAGTTCCGCCGCTACCGAGTGCTCGAATGGGTCAATTTCATCACCACCGAGCTGCACAAGAGCTTCGCCCCGCTGTTCAAGACCGAAGCCGGCGACGAGACCAAGCGCTTCTTCCGCGAGCAGATCGCCCGCAAGCTCGACTATGTCGACCAGCAGCTCGGGTCGGGCCCGTTCCTCTGCGGCGAAGAGCTGACCATCGCGGACCCCTATCTGTTCGTGATCACCGGCTGGGCGGACAAGATGATCGGGCTTGACCAATTGGCCGAGCCTGATCGCATTCCGGGAGCGCATGCTCGAACGCCCGTCGGTGCGCCACGTGCTGCGGTTCGAAGGATTGCTTGAGGAGGAAGTCGCGGGCTAGAGCGCCCGCGCAATGACGCAGTTCGACCTTACCGACGACCAGCTCCAGATCCAGGAGATGGCGCGCAAGTTCACGGCGGACGCGATCACTCCGTTCGCGGCCGAATGGGACGAGAAAAAGATCTTTCCACGCGACACGATCCGCGAGGCGGCCGAACTCGGCTTTGGAGCCATCTACGTCAGCGAA
Organism: uncultured Alphaproteobacteria bacterium; assembly: GCA_963849435.1. GTDB lineage: Bacteria > Pseudomonadota > Alphaproteobacteria > Sphingomonadales > Sphingomonadaceae > Sphingomicrobium. The sequence continues at coordinate 536,652 of CAWKHO010000015.1, read as the reverse complement.
GAAAGTGGCGGGATCGGGCTCGGACGGCTCGAAGCGGCGCTGATCATGGAGGCGATGGCCTACGGCTGCCCATCGACCAGCGCCTTCATCTCGATCCACAACATGACGGCGTGGATGATCGACCGCTTCGGCTCGGCCGAGGTCAAGCAGAAGTATTTGCCGTCGATGATCACGATGGAGCGGATGGGGAGCTATTGCCTGACCGAGCCGTCCTCGGGTTCGGACGCGGCGGCGCTGAAGACGAAAGCCGTGCTTGATGGCGACCATTATGTCGTCAGCGGCTCCAAGGCGTTCATCTCGGGCGGCGGCGAGAACGAGATCTACGTCACGATGGCCCGTACCGGTGAGGAGGGGCCGAAGGGCATCACCGCCTTGGTGATCGAAAAGGACATGCCCGGAGTCAGCTTCGGAGCGCAGGAGAAGAAGCTCGGCTGGCACTCGCAGCCGACCGCGCAGGTCAATTTCGACGAAGTGCGCGTGCCCGTCGCCAACCGCGTCGGCGCCGAGGGCGAAGGCTTCCGCATCGCAATGATGGGGCTCGACGGCGGCCGGCTGAACATCGGCGCCTGCTCGCTTGGCGGGGCGCAGCGCTGCCTCGACGAGGCGATCGCCTACACCAAGGGCCGCAAGCAGTTCGACACTCCGATCGCCGATTTCCAGGCGACCCAATTCACGCTCGCCGACATGGAGACCGAGCTCCAGGCCGCGCGCTATCTGCTCTATGTCGCCGCGGCGAAGGTTACCGCGAACGCGCCCGACAAGACGAAGTTCGCGGCGATGGCCAAGCGCCTGGCGACGGACACCGGATCGTCGGTGGTCGACCGCGCGCTCCAGCTCCACGGCGGCTACGGCTATCTCATGGATTATCCGATCGAGCGCTTCTGGCGCGACCTCCGCGTCCACTCGATCCTCGAAGGCACCAACCAGATCATGCGCGTGATCGTCAGCCGGGATTTGCTCCGACAGTGACCGACGACGTTCTGATTTCCGTCGAAGGGGGTGTCGGCCGCATCCGGCTGAACCGGCCCAAGGCGATCCACGCGCTGACCACCGGCATGTGCGAGGTGATGAGCCCAGGCGCTGCTCAAATGGCGCGCGGACCCCGGGTCCAGGCGGTGATCATCGACCATGCCGAAGGGCGCGGCTTTTGCGCCGGCGGCGACGTGGTGATGCTTGCGCGCAGCGGCGACTACCGACGCCGAAGAAGCGAAGCGCTTCTTCTTCGCCGAATACCGGCTCAACCATTTGCTGTTCACCTACCCCAAGCCGACGATCGCGATCATGGACGGGATCACGATGGGCGGCGGAGTCGGCATTTCGCTGCCGTGCGATTACCGCGTCGCGACCGAGAACACGCGGCTGGCGATGCCCGAAACCGGCATCGGCCTGTTCCCCGATGTCGGCGGCGGCTGGTATTTGTCGCGCCTGCCCCAGCGCGTCGGCCAGTTCATGGTCCTGACCGGGGCGCGGCTGGATGCGGGCGAATGCCACTACCTCCACCTCGCCAGTCATTATGTCGAGCAATCGGGCCTCCCGGCCCTCGTGGAGCGGATCCTGAAAGCGCCCGACCGCCTGCAGGGCGCATTTGGGGCCGCGTCGATGACCCCGCCCGAGGCGCGGATCGAAGCGAACCTGCCGCAGATCGCGAAACTGTTCGCGTCGGACCGGCTCGAGGATGTCGTTGCAGCGCTCGATGCGGACGAAAGCGACTGGGCACGCACCGAGCGAGGGACGCTCGGGACGAAGAGCCCGCTGTCGTGCAAGGTCTCCCTGCGGCTGCTCGCCGATGGCGCGACGCGCGAGAGCTTCACGAACGAAATGCGGGCCGAATATGCGCTCGCCGGTCGCGTCGTTCGCACCCACGACTTCCGCGAAGGCGTGCGCGCGCTGCTGATCGACAAGGATAATGCCCGCAATGGGACCCGGCCACGCCCGAGGAGGTTACCGACGAGATGCTCGACGTGCTGTTCGCGCCGCTTCCGGACAGTGAAGCGTGGACGCCCTTTCCCGAAGCGGAGACCGCTGCATGACCGACTACACCACCATCCTGGTCGAGCAGCGCGGCGCGGTGACCCTCGTCACCTTGAACCGTCCCCAGGCGCTGAACGCACTCAACAGCGACGTGCTGCGAGAACTGATCGACGTTTTTGGTGCCTACGACGCAGACCCCGCGCAGCGCTGCCTCGTGCTCACCGGGTCGGAAAAGGCCTTCGCTGCCGGCGCGGACATCAAGGAGATGCAGGATCAGAGGTTCGCCGACATGTATTCGGCCGACTTCTTCGCGGGCTGGGAGAAGGTCACCGCGACGCGCAAGCCGTGGATCGCGGCAGTCGCCGGCTATGCGCTCGGCGGCGGCTGCGAAGTGGCAATGATGGCCGACTTCATCATCGCCGCTGACAGCGCGAAGTTCGGCCAGCCGGAGATCAAGCTCGGAGTCACGCCGGGCATGGGTGGTTCGCAGCGTCTCACCTGGGCTATCGGCAAGGCCAAGGCGATGGAGATGTGCCTGACCGGCCGGATGATGGATGCTGCCGAGGCCGAACGCTCCGGCCTCGTCGCCAGGGTTGTTCCCGCCGCCGAGCTACTCGATGAGGCGCTCAAAACCGCCGAGGCGATCGCCGCAATGCCGCCGCTCGCCGCCATCGCGGTCAAGGAGATGGTCAACGCCGCCTTCGAGCATCCCGCTCGGCCAGGGCATCCGCTTCGAGCGCAGGCTGTTCCACGGCCTGTTCGGCACCGAGGACCAGAAAGAAGGCATGACCGCCTTCGTCGAGAAGCGGCCGGGGCAGTGGAAGGGGAGATAGACTGTTCCCCGGCGAAGGCCGGGGCCCAGGCGGCGCTACTGCGCCGTTCTTGTTTGGGACTGGACCCGGCTTTCGCCGGGGAACGAGGAGCGAGCATGGCGAAGATTGCATTTATCGGCTTGGGCCACATGGGCGGCGGAATGGCGCCGAATCTCGTGAAGGCGGGGCATGAGGTGCGCGCGTTTGATCTCAGCGAAGAAGCGCTCGCGCAGGCTGTCGAGGGCGGCTGCGTCCGCGCGGGGTCGACCGAAGACGCGGTGAAGGACGCCGAGGCGGTCATCACGATGCTGCCCGGCGGGCAAGCACGTCGCCGAAGTCTATCGCAGCCACATTTTCCGCAATGCGCCGGCGAGCGCGCTGCTGATCGACTGCTCGACCATCGACGTGGCAACGGCGCGGTCGGTCGAGGAAGACGCTTCCGCGCAAGGCTATGCCATGGTCGACGCGCCTGTTTCGGGGGGGATCGCCGCCGCGGCCGGAGGCACCCTCACCTTCATGGTCGGCGGCTCGGAAGACGCATTCGCCCGCGCGCAGCCGATCCTCGAGCCAATGGCCAAGGCGGTGATCCACGCGGGCGGCGCTGGCGCGGGCCAGGCGGCGAAGATCTGCAACAACATGATCCTCGGCGCGACGATGATCGCCACCTGCGAATCCTTCGTTCTCGCGCAAAAGCTCGGGCTCGATCCCAAGGTGTTCTTCGACATTGCGTCCAAAGCGTCGGGCCAGAGCTGGTCGATGACCAGCTACGCGCCGGTCCCGGGAGTCGGTCCCGACACACCTGCCGACCATGATTACGAAGGCGGGTTCGCGGCCGCATTGATGCTCAAGGACCTGAAGCTCGCCATGGAAGCCGCGCAGCAGGCCAGCGCCTACACACCTATGGGCGGCGAGGCCGAAGAGCTGTACCAGCGCTTCGTCGACCGCGGCGGCGGTTCGAACGATTTCTCTGGTATCATCAAGATGATCGACGACAGCTGGAAACCCCAACAAGCATAGGAGTAAGCATGCGCATTGCCCTGTTGGCCGCCAGTGCGGCCGCTGCGTTCCTCGCCGGCTGCGGAGGGCCGCAAACGAGCCAGGCCAACAACACCCAGGCGAATATGAGCAACTCGGCCTCTCCGCCGGCGACAGCCAATGCGACCGCCGCGACGAACGGCATGGTCATGCTCGCCGCGGCGCCGAGCAAGGATCAGGCGCTGAAGATCATGCACGATCGTCACGAGGCGATGGAAGGGCTCGGCAAGGCGATGAAGCAATTGCATCGCGGCCTCGACGCCACTCCGCCGGACGTCAATTCGGTGCGCACCCAAACCGCAATCATGGCTTCGACGGCGGCGAAGATCCCGAGCCTGTTCCCGGCAGGAACCGGCCCGGACGTCGGCAAGACCCGCGCGAAGCCGGAGATCTGGAAGCAGCAGGCGCTCTTCCTCAAGAGGTCCAAAGAGTATCTCGCGGCGGCGCGGGCGCTCGACGCCGCCGCCAGAGCGGGCGACATGAACCGGGTCATGGCGTTGCACGAGGAGGTCGATAAGGCCTGCAAGGCCTGTCATGACCCGTTCCGCGCTCCGGAACATTGAGCGGCGGCTCGGGGTGAAGCAGCCCGTCTGGGACCTACCGATCCGACTGTTCCACTGGCTGCTGGCGGCACTGATCGCCTTCAGCTGGTGGTCGGTCGAGTACGATCACACGAGCTGGCACATCTGGTCGGGATGCGCGATCCTGACGCTGCTAATTTTTCGCTTGCTGTGGGGTTTCGTCGGGAGCTCCACCGCGCGCTTTTCGAGCTTCATTCGCGGCCCACGCGCGGTAGTCGATTATCTTCGCGGCAAGTGGACCGGCACCGGCCACACGCCGTTGGGCGCGCTCAGCGTCGTCGCTTTGCTGCTCGCGGTATCGGTTCAGGTCGGACTCGGGCTCTTCTCGGAGGACGAGGACGGGATTTTCATGGGGCCGCTGGCGAAGCAAGTCAGCTCGGACACGTCGGACAAGGTGCGCGATATCCACGCGCTATGGTTCTACGTCGTGCTCGGCGCTCGTCGGCCTCCACGTCCTCGCGATCGTCTACTACCGCCTGTTCCGCGGACAGAACCTGACCAAGCCGATGATCACCGGCCGCGCCGAGTTCGCGCCGGGAACCCAGCCGATGAGGCCTGGCAAATGGTGGCTGGCACTGATCTGCCTCGTCATCGGAATCGGCATCACCCGCTGGATCATCGCGGGAGCGCCGCCTTTCTGACGGGCGGTTGCCGTGGGAGGCTATTCCCGAAGTCTTCATCCAGGCGGCGATGGCCTTTGAGCGTTCGATCAGCGCGGACGCCTCTCGCTCGTCAAGCTCGCTGTCGAAGCAAACCCCCACGAGCCCGCCGCTTTGCCACCTGACCACCGCGCCACGGGCGAGCGTGCCGCAGTCCAATATCACCGCCGTTCCAACCGGGAGGCTGGCCGGGCAATCCAGCTTCGCACCGGCGGGAGAGAGGTCGAGGAGCTGAACGGAATGTCGCTCTCCGTGAGCCTGAAGAAAGGCCGGCATCGCCACCGGGACACGCGGATAGGCGCGGCGGTCCTCGTAGGGAGACCGGTCTTGAGGGGATGAAGCGGAGCCTGCCATCTCGCTGGCGTAGCAGAGGGGTGCTGCAAGAGTGTAAACGCCGATGGTCCGCCTGGGGAGGAGCGCGGACATTGAAAAAGAGCGGCCCGACCCGCTCGCTAAAGAGGCCGAACCGCTCCACGCGCCGGTGAGCGCGCCAGTGGTGAACCGAAGCTCCTGTCGCCAGTTCCCCGGTGTCTAGGATTGGCACGACGTCCGGCAGTGGGAAGCGGACATTCGCTCCGCGCGCTCGCCGCTTCCCTTGAAGGTCAGAGGCTTTAGAGCCACATCGCGCTTATGCTGATCCGTACCGAGCAGACGCCGAACCCCGCGACCCGCAAGTTTTTGCCGGGCCAGAATGTCATGGACGCCGGCACGCGCGACTTCGCGGAGGCCGAATTCCGCGGAAGCTTCGCCACTTGCCAAGGCGCTGTTCGACAGCGGGATGATCGAAGGCGTGTTCTACGGCCGGGACTTCATCTCGGTCACAGCCGCTCCGGGCGTCTCCTGGACCGACCTCGAGCCGCTGGTGATCGAAACCCTGCTCGACCATTTCGTCAGCGACGCGCCTCTGTTCGTCCCGGGCACGGCAGCGGGAATTCATATCGCGAGCGAAGCGGATTTCGACGAAGACCCAGCCGACTCCGACATCATCGACCAGATCAAGGAGCTGATCGAAACCCGCGTCCGCCCCGCCGTCGCGCAAGACGGCGGCGACATCGTCTACAAGGGCTACAAAGACGGGCACCTCTATCTTTCGATGCACGGCGCCTGCTCGGGATGCCCGTCTTCGACCGTCACCCTGAAGCGCGGGATCGAAAGCCTGATCCGCCACTACGTCCCAGAGGTCGAGACTGTAGAGGCGGTCTGAGATTCGGGGTTGCGGCGCGAGGGCGCCTGTGCCCACTATCCTCTTGAAATGATTTTGGCCTTCGACACCTCGAGCGCCGCCTGCAGCGCCGCCCTGTTTGACGAGGGCGGGGCATGCCTCGCGTCCAGGGACGAGCAGATCGGCCGCGGTCACAGCGAACGGCTGGTGCCGATGCTCGCCGAGCTGCTCGACGGGCGTAGCGCTGCACACATCCTTGTCGGAGTCGGCCCCGGCAGCTTCACCGGAATCCGGGTCGGAATCGCAGCAGCGCACGGTCTTGCGATCGGCTGGGGCGCAGAGCTTGTCGGAATGTCCTCGCTCGCGCTGCTCGCAGCTAGCGTGGAAGAGGCGGGCGAAGTCGCGACGGCAATCCTCGGCGGTCACGGCGAACTGTTCGTCCAGCAGTTCAACTCGCGTGGAGAGCCGGCCAGCGCGCTTGCAAATCTTCCGCCGGCAGCGGCCGCCGCAGCAGCGACCGCGGAATTGGTCGTCGGCTCGGGTGCACGCCAGCTGGTCGACGCCCGCGGCTGGGGCGAAGCCCGGGACGCCTGCCCGTCCGCCGCAAATGCACTGAAGCTTCCCGCGGACCTCCGCCGCTTGCCGGCCAAGCCGGTGTACGCGCGAGCGCCCGACGCTCGCGTGAAGGAGGCGGCGTGATGGCCACCCCTGCCCTCGATCGCACAGTGCGCGTCCGCCCTGGCAACTCGCGCGACCTCGACGATGTGATGGAAGTCATGGACGCCGCGTTCGGGGACACCTTCGGCGAAGCCTGGACCCGCTCCCAATGCGCGGGGATTCTCCCGATGGCCGGAGTGTCGCTGACGGTCGCGCGTGAGGTCGACAGCGGAGCCGTCATCGGTTTCTCACTTTCGCGGACAGTCGCCAACGAGGCCGAGCTGCTTCTGCTCGCCGTGGTGCCGAGCCATCATCGCCAGGGCGTCGGTCGGCTCTTGCTCGACGACTTTATGCACCGTGCTCGCGAAGCCGGAGTGTCTCGCGTCCATCTCGAAGTTCGCGACGGCAACCCCGCCGTCGAAATGTATCTCCACGCCGGTTTCACGCCTGTTGGAAGGCGGTCCAAATATTACCACGCGCGAAACGGCGCGCGCTTCGACGCATTGACGCTCGCGCAAGACCTTTGATCTTCATTTGTAGCGCGCGATGACTTGCCGTCAGTTGCGCAACTGCAATGGCCAGCATAATGACCGCGGAACGTGCGATGGTAACATTGCACGGGTCTCTGCTCTCATTTCAGGAATTCATTCATGGCCGACAATCAAGGTGCCGAAGACACGCTGCTGACGCTTACCGCCGACATCGTCGCAGCGCACGTCAGCAACAACAGCGTTGCAGTCAACGATTTGCCCAACCTCATCCAGAACGTGCACTCGGCTTTGTCCGCGATTTCGGGGACACCTGCCGCTCCCGAGGCCAGGCCGGAGCCCAAGGCGTCGATCCGCTCGTCGGTCAAGCCGGACTATGTCGTTTGCCTCGACTGTGGAAAGCGGCAGAAGATGCTCAAGCGGCATCTGATGACCAACCACGCAATGACCCCCGATCAGTATCGCCAGAGGTGGGGTCTTTCGTCCGATTATCCGATGGTTGCGCCGAACTACGCCGAGCAGCGCCGCACCCTCGCCAAGTCGATCGGTCTCGGGACGAAGCGCAAGCGGACTCGGAAATGACGACGCGCGGCGCCCGTCTCTCCGCTATGGAAGCTGAAACAAGTTCAAGATGACGGGCGCCGCCCCTTTGACCCCGCCCCCGCCGATGCTTACTTTCGCAGCATGACCCGCAAGATCGACATCGAAGCCCTCTGCGCCGACAAGGGGCTGCGGATCACCGAGCAGCGCAAGACCATCGCCCGCGTCCTCGGGGACAGCGAAGATCATCCCGACGTCGAAACGCTGCACGCCCGAGCGTCGGCACTCGATCCCAATATCTCGATCGCGACGGTCTATCGCACCGTCCGGCTGTTCGAAGAGGCGGGAATCCTCGAGCGGCACGAGTTCGGCGACGGCCGTTCGCGGTACGAGGCCGCGTCCGAAACCCACCACGACCATCTGATCGACGTCGAAACCGGCAATGTCATCGAGTTCGTCGACGACGAGCTGGAGGCGCTGCAGAAGCGGATCGCCGAGAAGCTCGGCTTCCGCCTCGTCGACCATCGCATGGAACTCTACGGCGTCTCCCGCGACCGCGATCGCTAAGCCGGAGCCCGCCCCCGTGAATCTTCGCGCGGCAGTCCGCATTACCGGGCTGATCCTGCTGTTCCTGTTCTGCGCGCCGGTGCACGTTGCGACCAAGCTGGTGCTCCGTCGCTCGCCATGGCCGCCGTGGTTCCTCACCGCGTCCGCGTGGATCATCGGAGCCCGCGTGCGACGGACTGGCGCGTCCATCCGCCGTCACACTTTGCTCGTCTGCAATCACACCAGCTGGCTCGACATCCTGATCCTTGGCGGGGCGACGAAGTGCGCGTTCGTTTCCAAGGACGAGCTCGGGCACCCCTTGGTCCACTGGATGGCCGACCAGAACGCGACCGTTTATGTGAAACGCACCCATCGCAAGGGCGCGAAGGACCAGGCAATTGCAATTGCCAACGCGCTGGAGGACGACAAGCCGGTCGCTTTGTTTCCGGAAGGCACGACCGGCCCGGGGACTCACCTGCTTCCGTTCCGCTCGACGCTACTCGAAGCGGCGAATTTCGCGGCCAAAGACGTGGAGATCCGGCCGGTCGCAATCGACTATGGCGCCGCTGCGGCCGCCGAAATTGGCTGGTGGCAGGAATCAGGGAAGGACAATGTCCTGCGGCTGCTTGGCCGACGGGGGAAGTTGCCGGTCACGGTGAATGTGCTTTCCCCGCTCGATCGTCGTGCCGACCGCAAGCAGCTTGCGCATCAGGCGCGCGAGGAAATCGCCCGAAGGCTCGGCTTCAAGTCCTTGCCCCACTCGCCTATAGACGAGGCGGAATGACTCCCAAGACTTTCAAAATCAAAAGCTTCGGCTGCCAGATGAACGTCTATGACGGCGAGCGCATGGCCGAGCTGCTCGGCAGCGAAGGCATGTCGGCGGCCGCCGAAGGCGAGGACGCCGATCTCGTCGTGCTCAACACCTGCCACATCCGCGAGAAGGCGGCGGAGAAGGCCTATTCGGACGTCGGGCGGCTGCGGCGCGAGGACGGGTCCAAGCCCCTGATCGCCCTCGCCGGCTGCGTCGCACAGGCCGAAGGCGCCGAAGCCAAGCGCCGCTCGTCGCTGATCGACATCGTCGTCGGCCCGCAGGCCTATCACCGTTTGCCAGAGATGGTCGCGGAAGCTTCGCGCGGCGCACGCCCGGTCGACACCGATATGCCGGCGATCAGCAAATTCGAGGCGCTTCCACCGCGCCGCCGCGCGGCTCCGAGCGCGTTCCTGACCGTGCAGGAAGGCTGCGACAAATTCTGCACCTATTGTGTCGTGCCCTACACCCGTGGCGCCGAGGTCTCGCGGCCGTGGAAGGACATCGTCGCCGAGGCAAACGCGCTGGTCGACGCCGGCGCTCGCGAGATCGTGCTGCTCGGGCAGAACGTGAACGCCTGGACGGACGACGGCCGCGGCCTCGCCGATCTCATTCGCGCGCTGGCGAAGATCGATGGCCTCGAGCGCATCCGCTACACGACGAGCCATCCGGCCGACATGACGGACGCGCTGATCGCCGCGCACGGCGACGTCGAGAAACTGATGCCGTACCTCCATTTGCCGGTGCAGTCGGGCAGCAATCGCATCCTCAAGGCGATGAACCGCAGTCACACCGCGGAAACCTATTTACGAATACTCGACAAGGTGCGTGCGGCACGGCCCGACATCGCCCTTTCCGGCGATTTCATCGTCGGCTTCCCGGGCGAGACCGAGGAAGATTTCGAAGCGACGCTCAACATCGCCGATGAGGTGCGCTACGCCTCGGCTTACTCGTTCAAGTACAGTGCCCGCCCGGGCACCCCGGCGGCAGTCATGGAGGACCAAATTCCGCGCGAGATCATGGAGGAGCGGCTGCGGCGGCTGCACGACCGGATCAACGTGCACCAGCTTGCGTTCAACCGTTCGAAAGTGGGCGCGAACACGCAGATCCTGATCGAGCGCAAGGGCAAGCACGCGGGCCAGATGATCGGCCGCTCGCCCTGGCTGCAGTCGGTGCACGTCGAAACCGAGGCTCAACCCGGAGAATTGCTGGATGTCACACTCGTCGCCGCGGGAGCGAACAGCATGAGCGGCGCGACGCGCGAGAGGGTCGCCGCCTGATGGCGCGCCGCGACCTTGCCGCAGTTCCCGCCAATGAGCAGGGGCGCGCGCGCCTCGAGCTCGAGTTCGAGCAGCCTTACCTGCTCGGGCCTCTGTTCGGCGACTACGACCGCCACCTGATCACGATCGAGCAGCGCCTCGGCGTGCACATTGCCGCGCGGGGCAACCGCGTACAGATCGAGGGCGAGCCGGACTCGGCGGCGCGCGCCCGCGATGTCCTCATCGGCCTCTATAACCGGCTCGACTCGGGCACGACGTCGATGCCGAGGCGGTCGAGGCGGTGCTCGGGATGGCCGCCCAGCCCAACCTCGAAGGGATCGTCCAGGAGGACGTGACTTCCGCGCCGCGGGTGATGATTCGCACGCGCAAGAAGACGGTCGTCCCGCGCTCGACGATGCAGACGCCGTACATGGAGGCGCTGGCGCGCGACGAGATGATCTTCGGCCTTGGCCCGGCGGGCACAGGCAAGACCTATCTCGCGGTCGCGCAAGCCGTGTCGCAGCTGATCAGCGGCAGCGTCGACCGGCTGATCCTGTCGCGCCCGGCGGTAGAAGCGGGCGAACGCCTCGGCTTCCTGCCCGGTGACATGAAGGACAAGGTCGATCCCTATCTCCGGCCGCTTTACGACGCCCTGTACGACATGCTTCCGACCGAGCAGGTCGAGCGTCGCATCGCGTCGGGCGAAATCGAGATCGCGCCTATCGCCTTCATGCGTGGCCGCACGCTCAACGATGCCTTTATCATCCTCGACGAAGCGCAGAACACCACGCCGCTGCAGATGAAGATGTTTCTTACGAGGTTCGGTATGCGCAGCCGGATGGTGATCTGCGGCGATCCGCATCAGGTCGATTTGCCCGACCCGTCCAAGTCCGGTTTGGCCGATGCCGTCTCCCGCCTCGAGCGCGTGAAGGGAATCGCGGTCGTGCGATTCACCGCCGCAGACGTTGTCCGCCACCCGCTGGTGGGCCGGATCGTCGATGCTTACGAAGGCCCAAATGCCATTCGGAATGTCGGCGGATGACCCTCGAAATCGCACTCGAATCCGATGAGGAATGGGACAGTAGCATCTCCTGGGAGCCGCTGGCCCGCAAGGCCGTCGAAGCGGCCATTGCGCAAAGCGCCTTCCCCGACCTCGCCCAGTCCGGCCGCCCTGTTGAGCTGTCGGTGCGCCTGACGAGCGACGACCAGGTGCGCACACTCAACGCCCACTGGCGGGGAAAGGACAACCCTACCAACGTCCTCTCCTTCCCGATGGCGGAAGCCTATGAGTTGAACGATGAAAGTTTTGCGACGAGAGAATTGTTGCTCGGCGATATTGTCGTCGCGAATGGCGTCTGCGAACGCGAGGCGACGGAAAAGGGGGTTTCGATCGAGCAACATGCCGCGCATCTGATCGTGCACGGAACTCTGCACCTGCTCGGCTACGACCATCAGAGCGACGCGGACGCCGCCGACATGGAGGCGCGGGAGGTCCGCGCTCTTCAAGCGCTCGGGATCACGAACCCGTACGAGGTCAGCGCCTGATGGCGACGCGCAACGAGGAAGACGGCGGTTCACGCTTGTGGCGCGGGATGCGTCACCTGATTTTCGGCGATGAAGCCGAGCCGACGCTTCGCGACGAGATCGAGGAAGCGATCGACGAAGCCGAGGATTCGCGGCCGGTCGCCGGAGACCTCAGCCCGGCCGAGCGGCAGATGCTGCGCAACCTGCTGCATTTCGGCGAGCGCAACGCCGGCGACATCTGCGTCACGCGCGGCGATATCATCGCCGTTCCGTCCACAATATCGTTTGAGGACATGATCCGCGCCTTCGTCGAGGCGGAACACAGTCGCCTTCCCGTCTACGGCGAGAGCCTCGATGAGGTGGTCGGCATGGTGCACATCAAAGACGTCTTCATCGCCAACTTCGACCCGAGCCGCGACCGGTCGATGTCTTCGCTGATGCGTACCCCGTTGTTCGTGCCGGAATCGATGGGCGCCATCGACCTGCTGGCACGGATGCGCTCCGAGCGGATCCATCTCGCAATCGTGGTCGACGAATTTGGCGGCACCGAGGGCCTGGTCACGATCGAGGACGTCGTCGAGGAAATCGTCGGCGAGATCGAGGACGAGCACGACATCGAGGAGGTGGGCCTGCTCACCATGCTCGACGACGGTCTGTGGGAAGCCGACGCCCGCCTCGAACTCGACGACTTGCGCGAAGCGGTCGACAAGCGCCTCACCGCCGAAGACGACGAAGTCGACACCGTCGGCGGCCTCACCTTCCTGCTTGCCGGACGCATATTGCAGCCCGGCGAGTCCGTCGAACATCCCTCGGGATGGCGCCTCGAAAGCGTGGATGCGGATGCGCGGCGCATCAAGCGCGTGCGCCTCCACGCTCCGGAGACCGAAATTCCCGCAAAGTAGCTACTATTTCGCGAACAGCTTCGCGGGATCGGCCATCGCCTTGAACTCGAGCGCGTTGCCGGCGGGATCGCGGAAGAACATCGTCGCCTGCTCGCCCGGCTGACCGGCGAACCGCACCGTCGGCGGGATCACGAACTCGACACCCGCGCTCTCGAGCCGCTGCGCAAGCGCCTTCCACGCGTCCATCGCCAGCACCAGCCCGAAGTGCGGCACCGGCACGTCCTCGCCATCGACCGGATTGGTTGCGCGCTTCCGCACAGCCTCCGGCGCGAGATGTGCGACGATCTGATGACCGTAGAGATCGAAATCGACCCACTCGTCGGCGCTGCGGCCCTCAGGGCAGCCAAGAACGCCGCCGTAGAACGCACGCGCCGCGGCGAGATCGTCGACCGGAAATGCAAGGTGGAACGGCGGCAGGCTCATGCCTCAGCCTTGTCATTGCGAGCGCAGCGACGCAATCCAGCTTTGCATTTGTGGATTGCTTCGTCGCTCCGCTCCTCGCAATGACTACGGCTAATGCTGTACGTGCTCTACGCCTTCATCACCGGAGCGGTCTCCGCCTTCGCGTTCGAGCCGGTCGGCTGGTGGCCGCTTCTGCTCGTGGCCTTCGCGGTGCTTTGCGAATTCCTCGACCGATCGAAGTCGCTGGGGCGCAGCCTGCTCATCGGGTGGGCATTCGGAGTCGGCCAGTTCGCGGTTGGCCTCAACTGGATCGCGACCGCGTTTACCTATCAATCGAACATGCCGGCATGGCTCGGCTGGGTCGCCGTTGTCCTCTTGTCGCTCTATCTCGCCATTTATCCCGCGCTTGCGACCGGGCTCGCGTGGCGTTTCGGCCGCGATAATCGCGTCGTGCTCGTGCTCGTTCTCGGCGGCGCATGGACAATCACTGAGTGGCTGCGCGGCGTGATGTTCAGCGGATTCCCTTGGAACCCCGCGGCAGCCGCGATCGCGCCGACACCGCTGATCACCGTCACTCCGCTCATCGGGACCTACGCCTTGTCTGGCCTGGTCGTCCTGCTCGGCGGCGCCGTGTGGCTCGAATTTTACAAGAAGTGGCTGCCGCTGGTGATGATCCTCGGCGCAACCTTGCTGCTCTGGGTGCTGCCGTCGTCGTCGGTCCCGGCGGATGCGCTGACGATCGTCAACGTCCGCATTGTCCAGCCCAATATCGGTCAGCAGGACAAGTGGCGCCCCGGCTTTGCCGAAGAGGCCGCGCGGCGGCTCGCCACGCTATCCGGCCCGCCGAGCGACGAACCGCGGCTGCTGATGTGGCCCGAAGCCGCGATCACCGATCCGGTCGAGGACGCCCGCACCGACGAGCATCAGGCGATGGCGCAATTCGAGCGCACCCGCGCGGCGTCCGTGCTCGGGCCGGACGACCGGCTGCTGACCGGCGGAATTGCGATCGCGTCGCGCGACGGGGTGCATGTCGATGGCGCGGCCAACAGCGTCTACGCGCTTGGGCCGGGCGGACGAATCCTCGGCCGCTACGACAAGGCGCATCTCGTGCCCTACGGCGAATATCTGCCGATGCGGCCGCTGCTTTCCGCCATCGGCCTGTCGCGCCTCGCGCCGGGCGACATCGACTTCACGCCGGGCCCCGGGCCGCGCACGATCGATATCGGCGGCGAGTTCGGCAAGGTCGGTTTCCAGCTCTGCTACGAGATGATCTTCTCGGGCCACGTGGTCGACGAGCGCAATCGCCCCGGGTTCATCTTCAACCCGTCCAACGACGCGTGGTTCGGCAGCTGGGGCCCGCCGCAACATCTCGCCCAGGCACGCCTCCGCGCCGCCGAGGAAGGCATCCCGGTGCTGCGCTCGACGCCGACCGGAATTAGCGCGGTGATCGACGGTCACGGCAACGTCGTCAAAGAGCTCCCGTGGCGTACTGCCGGAGTGATCGATGCGGTGCTTCCTCCAGCCGCGGTCTCGCCGCCCTTGTTCGCGAGGTTCGGCAATGTGATCCCGCTGCTGCTCGGCTTCGCGCTGGTGTTTGGCGGCATTGTGCTCGGCCGGCGCCGACGCTAGAGCGCGTCATATAAAGACTTCCTTATATGCTTAAATCGAGGACTCGCCTCCGCTCATGCGCAGCTCATATCTGTTCACGTCCGAATCCGTTTCCGAAGGCCACCCCGACAAGGTCGCCGACCAGATTTCGGACGCAATCGTCGACTTGTTTCTGTCCAAGGACCCGGAAGCGCGCGTCGCCTGCGAGACGATGACGACGACCAACCGCGTCGTCCTCGCCGGCGAGATCCGCGGGACCGGGATCATGGACCGCGAAGGCAATTGGGCGCCCGGCATCCGCGAGGAGATCGAGCAGGCCGCGCGCGAAACCGTCAAGCGTATCGGCTACGAGCAGGACGGCTTCCACTGGGACCGCTTCGATTTCGCCAACCACCTGCATCCGCAGTCGGCCAATATCGCACAGGGCGTCGATGCCGCCGGCAACAAGGATGAAGGCGCGGGCGACCAGGGGATCATGTTCGGCTTTGCCTGCGACGAGACTCCCGACCTCATGCCGGCTACGCTCGACTACAGCCAGAAGATCCTGATGCAGATGGCCGAGGATCGGCATTCCGGCCGAGCACCGTTCCTCGAACCCGACGCCAAGAGCCAGGTCACCTTGCGCTTCGAGAACGGCAAGCCGGTTGCGGCCACGGCCATCGTCGTTTCGACGCAGCACAAAGCCGGATACGATCAAGGCGAGAAGGAGGCCGAGCTTCACGCCTACGTGAAATCGGTCGTCGCGGGCGTCCTCCCCGAAGGCATGCTCAACGAGTGGACCGTCTATCACATCAACCCGACCGGCAGCTTCGAGATCGGCGGCCCGGAAGGCGACGCCGGGATCACCGGGCGCAAGATCATCGTCGACACGTACGGCGGCGCGGCGCCGCACGGCGGCGGCGCATTCTCTGGCAAGGACCCGACCAAGGTCGATCGCTCGGCCGCTTATGCCGCGCGGCACCTCGCCAAGAACATCGTCGCGGCAGGCCTGGCGCGACGCTGCACCATCCAGCTCGCTTATGCGATCGGCGTCTCCGAGCCGCTCTCGCTCTACGTCGACACGCACGGAACGGGAATCGTCCCTGACGACAAGCTGGAGCAGGCAATCGGCCGCATTGACAAGCTCGGCGGCCTCTCGCCGCGCGGAATCCGCACTTTTCTCGGGTTGAACAAGCCGATCTACCGTCCAACCGCGGCTTATGGTCACTTCGGCCGCAAAGCGGAGGGCGAGTTCTTCCCGTGGGAAAGGCTCGACCTCGTCGAAGACCTCAAGGCGGCGGTTGGACGCGAGGCGCTTCGCGTCGAAGCCTGATCAGCGGCGGCGGCTCGCGTTCGCCTCGCCCGAAGCGGCTGCCGACGGTCCAACTTCCTCGCGTTTCGATGCGCTTTCGATGCTCTCGTGCAGCGGCCGGTGAACGAACGGATGGGCCGCACCCAAAGCGGCGCCCCAAACTACCAGCGAGAGGAATACGCCGATCGCGGCGTGTCCAGCCGGAGCCTCGCCGCCGCTCGCCAGCGGCAGCACCATGACTGCACCGGCCGCCCAAAGCGCGAAACCGAACGCCATTCCGAACAACCATCCGCCGCGAACATCATTGGCCGCGCGCCCGAAAACCCGGCTGTAAACGGCGCCTGCGGCTGCCATGACCGGCAGCCCGACCGCAATCGTGAGCAATTCGGAAAGACCGAGGATCCGCGCTTCGACCGCGAGTGAGCCGAACGCGTAAAGAATCGCGATCGCGGGAATGGTCGCAAGCACACCGGAAATGGCACCCGCGAGCAGCGGCCGCTGCGTCGGACCAGGATCGTCGCCGTGCGCCGCGGAGAGGCCGATCATTCGAGCAGCTCCTTCAGCGCCTTGCTCTCGCGATATTCGGGCCGGTCCCGATGCATGTCGATGAGATGCTTGTACGAGAGGCCGACCGGGCGCGGGTCGCGATTGAGATCGAACAGGCCGACCGGAAACACGACCCCGAGCGCGTCGATGATTCCCCGGTTCCAGTCGACCTGGTCGGTCAGGCTGTACCAGGTGAAGCCGATGATCGGCACGCCCGTGCTCCTGAGGAGCTGGACGTTGTGCCACTGCCGCCAGAGCCAGCGCGGCGCGGCGCCCGCGTCGACCCGGTTGGTCTCGGTGTGCATCAGCGTGCGCCGGTACCGCTGCCAATATTGCGACGCGATCACGTACCAGCCGAACAGCTCGCCGAGCGAGAGCGCGCGACCCTCGCGATCGATCAGCCGTTCATTCCATTCGTAATAATCGAGTCCAAGCACTGACCGGCGCGGCGTCTTGTTGGCCATGAACCAGTCGTACCGCTCGTCCGTAACGCCATGCTCGCGAAGATAGTCGCGCATGTGCGGCGACACCCCGTGCGAGTAGATGAGGTCAAGGGGAAGGAAGCGGCGCTCGTTCTCGAAGTCTGCAATGCGCTGAATATCGGCGTCCGGGCAGCAGGACTGCCAGAACTCGCTGCTCTCGCTGTTGATGAAGATGGCGTCCGGCTGCTCCGCCAGGATTGCGCTCGTCATGTAAATCGATGCGCCTGCGAGATTGAGGACCGCGCGAACAAAGGCGCCTTCGCTCCGCAACTGCTCGTTCCACAAGCCGTCGAGCGCACTGTAGCGCGCGCAAACGTACATCTCGTTGACCGGAGTGTAGAAACGGACCCAGGGATAGCGCTTGGCGAACGCGGCTGCGTATTCGCTCAACGCCGCCACAATTTCGTCGTTCTGGAAGTTCTCGAGCCAGGTCGGGACCCCGAAATGGCAAAGATCGACGATCGGCTCGGGCCCGAGCTGCTCGAGCTCGCGCATCGGCTCGTCGCTCCACGACCAGTCGTATTGCGCCGGGCCAGTGAGGATCAGGTGCAGCGGCGGTCCATAGCGGATGTGCGTGATCCCGACCTCGCGTGCGAGCTCGAAATCCTCGCGCCAACGCTGGTAATGCCGGGTTGCATCCATCTCATCGCGGCGCCACCTCCCGCCCTCGGTCGTCGGATAGCTGCACTCGATTCCGGTCGCGAAGATGAAGCCGGAGTTGGATCGTTTGCGCTCACGCGTCCTTTGGCGCGGCGACGTGTGCCTCCGCGGCTTCGCCAATCGACGAGTGGCTCGATAGCCGACGGGGTGAGTGTAGATCGCCCCGACCGTCAAGCCAAAGACGGCATGCCCCAGTAGCACCGTGCCGAGGATCGTCGCGTCCAGCCCGCTAAGGAACGTGTGCCAGTCTAGTCGCGCGACCGATTGGTTGAGGTGCATGAGCTGGAGCTGCGGAATGACGATGAGGGTCGCCAGAACCGCGGGGATCGCCGCGAACGCCAGCCCCTGCAGCGGCGGCGGCCAGCGGAACCGCGCCCACACGAAATAAGCATAGAACAGCGCCCAGGCGATGCCGACCGCGAGGTGCGCTGCGGTTCCGGCGGGCCACCACACGAAGGCGAGCCATTCGGGAACGCCAAAGTCCCGAGCGCCCGGACGAGATCGAACGCCGGAACGCCCACAAGTGCGAGCAACCGCACCACGGCTTCCCAGACGAGCGCCCCCGCGGCTCCGGCGAGGATCGCCTTGCGATATGCAACGATCCTCAGCACGGAAACTCAGTCGCTACAGGTTCGACGTGTCGTGCACGCCAACGCCGTGGCGAAAAACGAGATTTCCGCCCTTCCATCCGCTGTAGAGCAGGATCAACACCACCACGACCGAGATGTAGACGCCGGTCGAACCGATAAAGTCCGGATTCTTGAGACGAAGCACGAAATTGACGACTTCAAGAACGACGGCGGTGACGTTGGCGAGCATGTGCTTGAGCGCATCGCCAAGTCCGCGCACGCGGTCGTCGCCGAGGAAATCCGTGAGCCCGGCGACCGCCGCCAAAGCGCCCATGACGAGGCCGACCCCGAGCAGCCAGTTGGTCGCTCCGGCAACGCCGGTGTCCCCGCGGACGTACAAGATGTCGAGGACCAGCGTCATGACAAAGCAGACGATCGGGAATGGCACGAGCATCGGGTGGATCGGATGATCCGCAGATTTTCGCGGTGCTGCGCGGATGACGTTCGCTTCCATTCATTTTTTCTCTCCTCCTGCTCCCAAACGTGCGGTGACCAGTCCCGCTCCCAAGGCCAGTGCGGCTCCAGCCGCGATCCACCCCCGGTTCTCGCTCGCCCAGAGCAAGGGCGACTTCGTTCGCGATTGATCGTCGAAGCGGCCGTGAGCGCCGCGATCCTCGCGCTCGTCCAGCGGTTCGAAGAGATTATCCTTGCGGCCGGCGGGAAGCGGCTCGCCCTGCTGCGCCTCGATATTTCCGCGCGCGAGGTACCTGTCGAGCAAAGGCGAAGCGAGCTTGTCGGCTTCGATCGCCTGATAGGCGGGCGCTCCAACGATCCACTGCTTGCGCGATGAATGCGCGGCCTTCCAGATGGCTCGAGCAGCGACCTCGGGCTGGTAAATCGCTCCGACCGGACGCGGCTTGCCCTTGGTATGCGCGCGAACCCAATCGAATTGCGGCGTGTTGACGCCGGGCAGCTGGACCATCGTCAGCCTGACATTGCTATCCATGGCGAGAAGCTCGACCCGCAGCGAATCTTGAAATCCCTGGATCGCGTGCTTGGCGGCGCAATAAGCCGACTGAAGCGGGATGCCGCGATAAGCGAGCGCCGAGCCGACAAGTACGATCGTTCCCGAATCTCGCGGCAGCATGTGCTTCAGCGCCGCGCGCGTTCCGTGGACCTGGCCGAAGTAAGTGACGTCGGTCACGCGCCGATATTCCTCGACGCTCATGTCCATGAAGCGCGAGAAGATTCCGGCGAAGGCATTGTTCACCCAGATGTCGATGCTGCCGAACTGCTCGGCCACCTGTTCCGCGGCGCGTTCGACGGCATCATAATCGGCCACGTCGACTGGGATCGTCAGCGCTTCACCGCCAAGCTGCTCGACTTCGCGCGCCGCGGCTTCGAGTTCCGCGCGTCCGCGCGCCAGCAATGCAACCTTGCAGCCGTGCGTTGCGAACTCGCGCGCCGTCGCGCGGCCAACGCCCGCGGATGCCCCGGTGATGACGACGACTTCAGGCATTTCCCGGCACTCCGGCGTAGCTGACGCGCCAAACGGTGTTGCCGACATCGTCGGCGATGATCAGCGCGCCGGTCCGGTCGACCGCCACGCCCACCGGGCGCCCGCGTGCCTTGCCGTCGCCCTTCAGGAAGCCGGTGACGAAATTCATCGGCTCGCCCACCGGCCGCCCTTCGCGAAGCGGATGAACACGACCTTGTAGCCGTTGAGCTCGGGACGGTTCCAGCTGCCGTGCTCGCCGACGAAGGCACCGCCGCGGAACTGCGCCGGGAAGCTCGCTGCCGGTGTAGAAGGCGAGCCCGAGCGGCGCGACGTGCGAGCTCAGGCGCGTAGTCGGGCTTGATCGCCGCCTGCGACCAGGTCCGGCCGCTGCGGCCGCACGCGCGGGTCTTCATGCTGGCCCTAGTAGCTGTACGGCCAGCCGTAGAACGCGCCGGCGCTTCACCGAGGTCATGTAGTCGGGGACGAGGTCGGGGCCGAGCTCGTCGCGCTCGTTGACCACGGCCCAGAGCACGTCGCTGCCCGGGTAGAACGTCGAGGCCGTTCGGGTTGCGCAGGCCGCTCGCGTAGACGTTGAAGGCGCCGGTCTTCGGGTCGACCTCCCAGATCGCGGCGCGGTTCGTCTCGGCTTCGAGGCCGCGCTCCAGGATGTTGCTGTTCGAGCCGACGCCGACGTAGAGCTTCGACCCGTCGGGGCTCGCCGTCAGGCTCTTCGTCCAGTGGTGGTTGATCAGCGCCGCGCGGGCAGATCGACGACCTTCGTCGCCTGGCGCGCCGACCTTCGTGTCTGCCCGACCTTGAACGGATAGCGCACGATCGCGTCGGTGTCGGCGACGTAGAGCGCATCGCCGACGAGGACGACGCCGAACGGCGAATTCAGATGGTCGATGAGCACGGCTGCGCTCGGGCTTGCCGTCGCCGTCGCTTCGCGCAGCAAGGTATGCGGTTCGTGGGACCGATCTGGCTGCTCCTGTGGGCGAAGCCGACGATCAGGTCGAAGATCGGGCTCTTCGGCCGCTCGATCGGCTCCTTCTCTTCCTTGATCGCCTCGACGACGAGGATGTCGCCGTTCGGCAGCGGATAGACGTTGCGCGGGCTCGCCAGCCCGGTCGCCATCGCCTGCGCGCGGAAGCCGGCCGGAACGGTCGGCGCTTCACCGGGCTTCCACCCGACCACCTCAGGAATGACGGTGCGCGGCAATAACACGGCTCATTGATCTTCGGCAGCAAGGATCGGAGCCCACCTGCTGCATCGGATCGATCTTTTGCGAGTTGCTGCAAGCGGCGAGCGCGGCCAGGCCCAGGCAAACGGCGGTGACGCGGATCATCGCACCACCGCCACTCGCAGGCCGGTACAACCATGCGGCGATGAGGACCAACACGGCACCGACGATCGATAGCGTGAGCCCCATCGGAGCCGACCGCCGTCCAGCCGTCGCGCTCGTGGATAAAAATGCTGAACAGCGCCACCAGCAGCGCAGCGTAGAACAGCAGCAGATGCGCCCACCCGGCCGCGGTGCGCATTGCCGGACTACGAACGAAATCGATCAGCAGCACGATCGCCGCGATCACTCCGAAGACCAGTCCGGCGAACAAAAGCCAGCTCGAGAACGCGAGCCAGATCAGGCTCCCGTGGCTCTCTACATAAGCGATATCGGTCAGCAGCACGCCGAGAGAAGCACACGACCGGCACCGGCAGGAGCATCGAATCGATCGGATGCCGGACGATCGAGATCAGCTTCACCGCTGGCCGCGCTACCGCTTCAGCCATGTTTCCTCTCTCTCCGTGTGCGTTTTGACGTCATAACGCCGAAGAGGTTCCCGACGGCGGTTGTCGGCGAAGGCTCCCGCCGCTAGGCGCGGCGCGCCATGACCGCGCTCAAATCCGGCGACCCGCTGACCCTCAACCGCTTGTACGGGCGCTCGAGCGGGCACAAGCTGCGCAAGAGCCAGCAGGAGCTCGTCGATAGGCTCCTGCCAAAGATCGAGGTGCCCGCCGACGGCGAGATCACCGCGCGGCGGCTGTTCGGGGACGAACGGCCCCTCCACTTCGAGATAGGCTTTGGTTCGGGCGAGCATCTCGCCGACCGCGCCGACATGCTTCCCGACCACGGCTTCATCGGCGCCGAGCCGTTCCTCAACGGAGTCGCCGCGGCGCTCGCGCACGTCCGTGAGAAGCAGCTGCGCAACATCCGCCTGTGGCGCGGCGACGCACTTGAGGTGCTCCAGCGCGTGCCCGATGGCGAGTTTGAGCTTCATCTACCTCCTCCATCCCGACCCGTGGCCCAAGGCGCGCCACGCCAAGCGGCGGATGGTCAACGACCGCCCCGTCGACCTGTTCGCAGCGAAGCTGAAAAGCGGCGGCGAGTTTCGCCTCGCAACCGACGACCCGACCTATCTCACCTGGTCGCTAATGGTGATGCAGCGCCACACGGATCAGTTCGAATGGCTCGCCGAAACGCCGAAGGACTTCCTCGAGCCGTCCGGCGGCTGGATCGAGACCCGCTACGGCGCCAAGTCGCGCCGCGAGGGCCGCCGGCCCTATTATCTGCGCTACCGCCGCATCGCGTGAATTTGTAGAGGCGCGCGTCATGCAGATTCGCTCCGGCACGCTCGACGCCATCGGCAACACGCCGCTGATCAAGCTCCGCCGCGCATCCGAAGAGACCGGCTGCACGATCCTCGGCAAAGCCGAATTCATGAACCCGGGCCTGTCGGTGAAGGACCGGGCCGCGCTGGGCATCGTCACCGACGCGATCGACAAAGGCCAGCTGCGCCCGGGCGGTCTGATCGTCGAAGGGACGGCGGGAAACACCGGCATCGGCCTCACCGTCGTCGGCAATGCGCTGGGCATGCAGACGGTGATCGTCATCCCGGAGACGCAGAGCCAGGAGAAGAAAGACACGCTGCGCTCGCTCGGCGCGACCGTCGTGGAAGTGCCGGCGGCACCGTACCGCAACCCCAACAACTACGTGAAAGTCGCCGCGCGAATGGCCGAGCGGCTGGCGCGCGAGCACCCGCAAGGCGCGATCTTCGCCAACCAATTCGACAATGTCGCCAACCGCGACGTGCATGTGCGCACGACCGGCCCCGGAGATATGGGACCAGACCGACGGCAAGGTCGACGGCTTCGTCAGCGCGGTCGGCACCGGCGGGACTCTGGCCGGGGTTGCGGCTGGACTTCGCGAGCGGAGCAAGGACGTCGTGATCGCGCTCGCCGACGTTCCCGGCGCCGCGCTCTACAGTTACTACACGACCGGCGAGCTCAAGTCCGAAGGCAGCTCGATCACCGAAGGCATCGGCCAGGGCCGCATCACTGCGAACCTCGAAGGCCTGAAAGTCGACGAGGCCTTCTTCATCCCCGACTCTGAAAGCCTCGCCGTCGCGTTTGCCCTGCTCAAGGAGGAAGGCCTCAGCCTCGGCCTCTCGTCGGGCGTCAATGTCGCCGGGGCGATCCGCCTCGCCCGAAAGCTGGGCACTGGAAAGACCATCGTCACTATCCTTTGCGACCCCGGCTCGCGTTATCAGTCGCGGCTCTACAACCCCGAATTCCTGCGCTCCAAGGGCCTTTCGCCGCCCGAATGGCTCGTGCAGCCGCAGCGTCTTGAACCGGACTTCGTCGAGACCACATGAGGGCGTACAGACCACGGCCGTTCCGCGACTCGCCCAAGGAGATTGATCAATGACCCTTTCGATCGGAAGCACCGCCCCCGATTTCACCGCCGAGACCACCCAGGGAACGATCCATTTCCACGACTGGATCGGCGACAGCTGGGCGGTCCTGTTCTCGCATCCCAAGGACTACACGCCGGTCTGCACGACCGAGCTCGGCGAGGTCGCACGGCTGAAGCCCGAGTTCGACAAGCGCAACACGAAGGTGATCGGCCTCAGTCGTCGACAAGGTCGACGATCACCACGGCTGGTCGCAGGATATCAAGGACGTCACCGGCCACGACGTGAATTTCCCGATGATCGGGGATTACGATCTCCATGTCGCGAAGCTGTACAACATGCTTCCGGCGGAGGAGCCAGACCGAAGGCCGCACGGCGGCGACGAACGCGACCGTCCGCACGGTCTATATCATCGGCCCCGACAAGAAGATCAAAGCGATGCTCATCTATCCGATGAGCTCGGGCCGCAATTTCAACGAGATCGTGCGCCTCCTCGATTCTATCCAGCTGACGGCGAAGCACCCCGTGGCGACCCCGGTGAACTGGAACCAGGGTGACGAGTGCATCATCGCCCCGTCGCTCACCAACGAGGCTGCACAAGAGAAATTCCCCGGCGGCTGGAAGACCCTGAAGCCGTACCTTCGTACGGTCGCGCAGCCCCAGGACGAGCCGGTCACCGAACCGGCTGAATAAGCGTTAGCGCGCGGCGGGCGTCAGCTTGAGCAGCCGCCCGCCGTCGCCATCCTCGAGCACATAGACCGCGCCTTCGGGTCCCTGCCCGACGAAGCGGATGCGCTTGCGCGGCATGTCCCATTGCTCGGCCTTCTGCGCGCGGTCGCCGTTGAACGTCACGCGGATCAGCCCGGTGCCGGTCAGCGTCCCGATGAGGCCGCTCCCCTTCCACTCCGGGAACAGATCGCCGCTGTAGATCAGCAGGCTCGTCGGCGAGATCGACGGAACCCAGAAGAGCTTCGGCGCGCGAACTCGCGGCTGGCTCGCATGCGGCGGGATCGGCACGCGGTCGTAATTCATGCCTTCGGAGACGAGCCGGCCAACCGTAATTCTTGCCCCGTTCGATGAGGTTGAGCTCGTCGCCGCCGCGCGGGCCCATTTCCGTTTCCCACAGCCGCCCGTCGGGCGCGAAGGCGAGCCCGTAGGGATTGCGATGGCCGAGCGTCCAGGTCTCCGCCGGCGTGAGGTTCGGCCCCGGCCACGTCACCCGCCGCCCGCCAGCGTGTCTCGCCGCTTCGGTATCCTGCGGGCGGATCGGTGACGACGACCGTCGAGGCGCCCGTGCGGCCCGCCCATGGATTGCCAGGCGCGGGCTTCCCGTCGAGCGTCAGGTGGAGGATCTTGCCGATCGGCTGGCTCGGATCCTGCGCCGGCGTGAAGCGCTGCCGCTCCCCGATGGTCAGGAACAGCGAACGGCCGTCGGGCGCGAAGACGACGATCGCGCCGAACTGGCCCCCGCTCCGCCGGCGGGATCGCGCCAGATGACCTGCAGGCCGTCCAGCCGCGCCCCCGCGCCGCCGCGGACCAGCTTCGCCCGCGCGAGCGCAAGCGCCGCTGCCGCCGTTGGCGCTAGGCTCCGCAGTAAGTCAGATAGACGAGCTGATCGGCCGCGAAGCTCGGCGACAGCGACCACGTCGAGCAGCCCACCCTGGCTCTCGACAAGACCACGCGCGGAACACCGCCGACCGGCTGCTTCCGTCCGTTGCGAGACATCCACCAGCCAGATGCGGCCCGGCTTCTCCGTCACGATCGCGGTCCTCGTCCGCCGGCAGGAACGCCAAGGCCCACGGATTAGTCGAAGGTCGCCACCGGCGTGATGCTGAAAGACCGCGTGGAACTGCTCGTCGTCTGGGCCGTAGTCGAACTGGAGCTGCCGCAAGCTGTGACGAGCAGCAAAACGGCAACTTGCATGAGGCGCACGATCATCGGAGACTGTTCCACTTCCGTAACATGAACCGCAGTTCGGTTGCGGCCCACTAACGAAGGCCATGATGCAACCCTGTTCCTTACTCTCACTCGCGACCGCGGTTCCGCCGCACGTCATCGAACAGCACGAGGCAAAGAGCCTTGCGCGCGAAGCGTTCGGCGGCAAAAGGGCATTGTTCGACCGCCTTTCGACCGTATTCGACAATGCCGGGATCTCGCGACGCCACATCGTCGCGCCGCAGGATTGGTACCTGACGAGCCATGGCTGGCGTGAGCGCAATGCCCTCTACCTGGAAGCTTGCGAGGCGATGTTCGCCGAGGCGGCCACCGCGGCGATCGAGAAGGCCGGACTCGCGCCGGACCAGATCGATGGCGTCGTGATGGTCTCGACCACCGGCATCGCGACGCCGAGCCTCGACGCGCGCGTGGGGCCGAAGATCGGCCTTCGCGACGACGTACGGCGGGTTCCGGTGTTCGGCCTCGGCTGCGCCGGCGGAGTCAACGGCCTCAGCCTCGCCGCGAAGCTCGCAACCGCCGATCCGGGAAGCAACTGGCTGTTCGTCACCATCGAGACCTGCTCGATCTCGATCCGCCTCGACAGCGACGACCCCGCGGCAGTAGTCGCAACCGCGCTGTTCGGCGACGGCGCCGCGGCGGCGGTCGTCACCAGCGGCGAACACAGCCTCGCGCGGATCAAAGGCTCGGCCGAGAAGCTCTGGCCCGACACGCAGCGGATCATGGGCTGGGACGTCGAGGACCCGGGTCTCGCAGTCGTTTTCGACCGCGCGATCCCACCGTTCATCGAGGCGGAGCTTGCGCCGGCGGTCGACGAAATGTGCGCGAAGCTCGACATCGAACGCGACAGCATCGACCGCTTCTGCTGCCATCCCGGCGGAGTGAAGGTGATCGACGCGATCGAAACCGCACTTCGCCTCAATCAGGGCGAGCTCAACCTCGAGCGCGAGGTGCTGCGCGACTATGGCAACATGAGCGCGCCGACCGTGATGTTCGTGCTCCAGCGCCTGCTCGATCAGGGCCTTCCCGATCGGGTGATGATGACCGCGTTCGGCCCCGGCTTCACTTGCGCCGGGCTGCTGCTCGAAGCCGCGTGATCCTCGGTATCGCGATCCTGGCGCTGGTCACGCTCCAGCGCGTCGGCGAATTGTGGCTGTCGAACCGGAACACGCCGGCGCCTGCTCGCGAAGGGAGCGCGCGAAGTTGGCGCTTCGCACTATCCGCTGATCGTGGCCGTGCATGTGCTTTGGCTGGCCGTTTTGTGGTGGCTGGCGCCAGGACGCCACATCTTCGCCTTCTGGCTGGTGCTGTACGGGCTGCTTCAGATCGCGCGCATCTGGGTGCTGGCGACGCTCGGGCCACCGCTGGACGACGCGGATCATCATCCTTCCCGGCGCACCCCTC
Organism: uncultured Alphaproteobacteria bacterium; assembly: GCA_963849435.1. Taxonomy (GTDB): domain Bacteria; phylum Pseudomonadota; class Alphaproteobacteria; order Sphingomonadales; family Sphingomonadaceae; genus Sphingomicrobium. The sequence goes on along the minus strand of CAWKHO010000015.1, from coordinate 509,606 downwards.
ATCCGCCAGCGGCCCGTACCGCTTCGTCAATCACCCAAATTATTTCGTGGTGATCGCGCGAGATCGCCATACTCCCCCTGGTCTTCGGACTGTGGCAAATCGCGCTGATCTTCACGGCTGCTCAACGCCGCCGTCCTCGCGATCCGCATCCGCGAGGAGAACCGGGCGCTCGCGCGCTAGTACGAAGCGACGATCTGCGGCGGCGGAGGCGCAATTGTAGCCCAGGCGCTGGGATGCGCCCCCATGTGCAGGACCAGTCTTCCGCCTTGCGCGACCTCCTCGTGGGTGAGCCAGGCGCGGTCCAGCGTTTTGCCATTTAGCTCCGCGCTCTGGACGTAGAGGTTCGCCGCGGACGTGCCCGGCGCCTCGACCACGAAGCTGCGGCCATGTTCGAGGTGAATGGTGCTGCGAGTGAACACCGGCGAGCCGATGTAGTAGAATGGCTGGCCCGCATTCGGGAACAGCCCGATCGCCGCCCACACGTACCAGGACGAGAGCGTCCCCGCGTCGTCATTGCCCGGCAGTCCCGAGCGGCCGCTGTTGTAGTCCTTGGCCATGATGGCGCGCACCCGCTCGGCGGTCCGGTCCGGTCGGCCTGCGTGGATGTACAGCCAAGGCGCGAGAATGTCGGGCTCGTTGCCGTGGTTGTAGGCGCCCTCGTCGAAGAAGTTGTCGAGCCATCGGACGAACGCCGCCTTGCCGCCAAGCCGGTCGATGAGGCCGGCGACATCGTGCGGCAGAAAGGTCGAATATTGCCGCGACGAGCCTTCGTAGAAAGGCGCGTCCCACCATTCGCTCGTCGCGTCGGGATATTCGCGGCCGCACTCGAAATTCTCGAGCGAGCGCCCGTTGGCGTAACGCGGATGGATGCATTGGAGCCGCGCATCCCACAGGTTGCGCCAATTGCGCGACCGCGCAGCGTAGCGGTCGGCAATGTCCCTCCGGCCGAGCTTCGCCGCCGCGGAGGCGATCGCATAATCGTCATAGGCATATTCGAGCGTGCGCGAGGCCGAGCGCGTCTGCGACAGCGACATGTAACCGATTGTTCGATAATCGCTGAGTTCGCGGCCGTGGTTCAGCGGGTCGTCCGACTGCACCTCGCCATCCTTGAGCAGTGCTTCGAGGCCAAGCTTCTCGTCGAACCCGCCGAGGTCCTTCACAATGGCATCGGCGATCAGCACGTCGCCGTTGCTCCCGCCCTGGCTCGGGCCCGTCGCCCCGGCGATCCGCGCGTCGGGCAGCCAGCCGGTATGGGCGTAGGTGTCCAGCAGCGAGCGGACCATGTCGCGCTGCCGCTGCGGCTGAATGAGCGTGAGCAAAGGATGCAGCGTCCGGAACGTGTCCCAGATCGTGTAGAAATCCTCGTAATGCGGTTCGTCCGAACGCCACCACACGTTCTCGCCCGAGAGGTCGTGCGGCATGACCTGCGCGCGGTAGAGCGCGGAACTCGAAGACGCGTCGCTGTTCGTCCGTTCCGCCTTCGATTTCGATCGTGGCCAGAGCGTCCGCCCAGAGCTTTTTGGCCTGGGCGCGCACCTGGTCGAAGGTCGTCGCGCCAAGGTTCCGCCGCGCCTGCTCGACGCTGATGAACGAGACGCCGAGCCGCATTTCGACGACACGGTTCTGCCGCGTGTCGAAGGTCGCATAGGCGCCGAGCCGATTGTCGAGGCCGCTCCGTGTGTCGCCGCCCTCTGAAGTGCCCGCCCCTGAGATGCGGGTGAGGCCGCCGCGCCGCGACAGCCAGCGACCGCCTTCGACCGCGGGCCGGTCAAACTCCGCGTAAAGGTACAGCGTGTACGGAGCCTGCGCGCCCCAGCCGCCCTCGAACGTCATGCTCCCGGAAAGATGCCGCGCGTCAATGACGGTCACGCGTCCGCCGCTGCTGCGCGGCCCTCCACCGCCGAGCGGCACCGTCGCGCTAGCGTCGAGGATCACCCGCGCCTCATCGGTCGCCGGAAAGGTGTATCGCTGGAATCCGCCAAGGCGGCTCGCCGTCAGCTCGGCACGGATTTGCTTGCCTAGAGCGCCGATCGTCACCGCGTAAAAACCGGGGCTCGCCTGCTCGTCGGCCTTGGGAAAGGCGAGATTGCCCCACGCATCGTCGCCGATCGCCGGAGTGACGCGGAAGTTCCCGTACTTGCCCGCGCCGCCCGTGCCGCTGACGTGGGTCGCGCTAAAGCCGAGGATCAGGCCGTTCGAATCATAGCCGCTGGTCGACCCGTGCGATGTGTCGGGACTGAGCGAAACGAAGCCGAACGGCACCGATGCACCGGGGACCGTGTTGCCGCCGCCGTCGACGCCGACGAATGGGCTCACAAGGTCTAGCGGCTGTGCGCCCCACGCCGGTGCGGCGAGCGCGAGCAGCCACGCAATGCCCCATCGCAACCAGGCTTCAGCGCGGATAGACGTACACGTCATAGTCTTCGCCATTGCCCCACGACGGCCGGAGCGACGCGACGAGCCGCATCGAGGAGAGGAAGCGGTTCACGCTGTCACGGCTGCCAAATGTCTTGTCGTCGTACATGACACCCGCGCGCAGGTCTTTGCCGGGCTGGATCTTCAGGTAGCTGAGGAAGACGACCGGTCGGCCGGTCTGGCGGTGCAGGCGCTTGGCGTCGGCGAGGATATCGTCGAGCGAGAGCTCCCGCCGCGCATTTTCGCTCAGGCGAACGACCTTGCCGAAGCGCTGCTGGCGCAGGAACCACAACGGATTGTCGACGTAATAGGGTAACGTTTCGAGGATCGTATCCGGGTCGCCCATCACGATTGCTCCGGAGAGCTCGGGTTTGCGCAACAGCTGGGCCACTTCAGCCGAGCGGCTATAGGGGATGCCGGAGTTCTGCAGCTCGATTGGTGCGGCCAGAAGGACAGTCTGAAACAGGAGCAGGCCGATGAAGATCAATTTCCCGAATAACTCGACAAGATCCAACGATGCCTCGCGCAGCCACGTTCCGCCCGCACCCTTCGCGGTCATCCAGTAGAGCGAGATGAGGAAGACAATGAACAACGCCTCGTGTCGGTAGGACGACGGATAGATGAAGTAGAAAAACAGCTTTAGGCCAAGCAGCCCGGCAATCGCGGCGCACAGGGCTGCCGGCCGTGGGATGAGGCCGATGCAGCTGAGCAACAGCAACACCCAGCCATAGCCCACATGCGAAAAGCCCTTCTTCGAATTGAGCAAGCCGGCGAAGAGATTGGCAATGCTGAGATCGTGGGAATTGCCGGAAATGGCGGCATTGTTGAACGTCGGGTAAACCGTAATGAAGCAAAGCGCTGCCCCAACCGCCGCAAGCGCCGCATTGCCCGCGAAGATCAGCCAGTCGCGCCGGCTTGACCGTGATTCATCGGTCAGCATCTCGACGAACCGGAACAGCAGGAACGCCGCGGCGAGCATGCAGCTCGGCACGTTGGTGTTGCACAGGATCGCGAGAACGAAGCCGAGCCACAGGGTGTTTCTGACCCGGCCGTACAGCGCCGCGATGGCAAACATGACCAGCGCGCCGATGCCGTAGTTCCTCGCAACCACAACATAATCGAAGGCGCCCAGCAGGCTGAACAGAACGAGCGCGACGACGAACAGGCGAAATGGCGAGTAGAACGCGAAGATCGCCATCGCCGCGATCCCCAGAACCGCTCCGGCGACCGGCAGGACCTCGCGGTAGGGGAAGAGATCGTGCGCGCCGCGCAGGATCAGATACCAGAGAGCCGGATGCCCCTCTCCGTGCACGTTGCGGAGCATTTCGACGACGTTTGAGCCCGAAAGCGCCAGCGAGAAGGCGCGCACCTCGTCGCGCCAGACGACATGGCCCCACAAAAACCAGGCGACGAGCGCCAGCCATGCGACGACGAGCAGAAGCCGGTTTCGTCGGTCATTCGGCGATACATCAGGGCCGACGAGCGGCGAGAGCTTGAGCTGCAATGATCCCCACCCACCAACGGTCGAACGCGACCGGACGTTAGGTCATCGCACCGCCGTTTAGAAAGCGTTTACGACACTGTTCCTAGAATTGCGCAGGACCGAGGGACCGTGGGCATGATCGAAGGACTGAAACTCGCAGTGGTGTTGCCGGCGTACAACGCCAGCCAGACGCTTGAGCGCACGTTCGCAGAAATTCCGATGGATATCGTCGACGACATCATCCTCGTCGATGACGCGAGCACCGACCTGACCGCTGCCGTCGCCCACCGGCTCGGCATCCATACCATCATCCATGCGCGCAACGGCGGCTACGGGGCCAATCAAAAGTCCTGCTACACGATCGCGCTCGCCCGGGGGGCGGACATCGTCGTGATGCTGCATCCCGACTACCAATATACGCCGCAAGCTCATCACCGCGATGGCCGGGATGATCGCTTCCGGCCATTATGACGCCGTCTTCGCTTCGCGAATCCTCGGCGGCGGCGCTCTCACCGGCGGCATGCCGCGCTACAAGTACATTGCCAACCGTTTGCTCACGGCATTCCAGAACCTGCTGATGGGCGGCAAGCTCAGCGAATATCACACCGGCTATCGCGCCTGGAGCCGCAAGGTTCTCTCGCAGCTGCCGCTCCTCGCCTGCTCGGACGATTTCGTCTTCGACAATGAAATGATCGCCCAGGCAATGTGGGCCGGCTTCAACCTCGGCGAGATCTCCTGCCCGACCAAATACTTTCCCGAAGCTTCGAGCATCAACTTCCGGCGCAGCTGCATCTATGGCCTCGGCGTCCTTCGTACCGCCATCACCTACCGGCTCTGCCGCTGGGGCCTGGGCAATACCATCCTCTTTGCGGCTCCCGCCGCGACTTCCCAAGCTCGCCTACAGCGATGCCGAGCATGACCGTTGCCGAGCCGCTGCCGAGGAAGCGCGCGGCGTGAATCGCGCGGGCATCCACGGCTCAGCCCTGGCTCAATTGTCCAATTGGCTGGGAACGCCTGGGGCCAGGCAATTGGTCAGATACGTGATTGCGGGGCTGTGCGTGACGCAATTCTCCGCCGCAGATTTATTCGGCCCTCGTCGTCCTTTTGCGCGTCAATCCCCTGCAGGCGAACGTCGCAAGTACCCTATGTGCCCTCGGCGTGGGCTATCTGGTGCACAGCCGATGGAGCTTCGCCGGCGGGGCGGCCGCGGCCGAACATGCCAAGGTCGGCCGCTTTCTCGCCGCTTCATTGCTCGCCTTCATCGTCAACAGCATGTGGGTGTGGCTGCTCGTGTCGATCTTGCGCCTTCCGCCGCTGACGCCCGTTCCACTGATGATGTTCGTCACTCCGTGGGTGAGTTTCCTGCTCAATCGGCATTGGGTCTTCCGGGCCGCCTGAACGGCGGTCGGACCCATCAGCCGCAACGTCCTATCTTCGCTTGCGAAACTGCGTTCGCGAGCTTATATCGCTGCTCTCCTCGACATCGTCAGATGCCTGAGGCTGGTCCCTTCCCGGGGGCCGGTCCGAAAGACGTTTGATGCGTACATCTAAGGAATTGCATTGGCGGACGTCGCCGGCCTGCATCGGATCATCGAGCCCGAGGTTCAGCACCTCGGCTATGAGCTCGTGCGCGTCTGCATGATCGGCGGAACCTCCGACCCGACGCTGCAGGTCATGGCCGAGCGCCCGGATACGCGGCAGCTCGACCTTGCCGACTGCGAGCGGATCTCGCGGCGGCTCTCAGACAAGCTTGACCTGTGCGACCCGATCGATGGCAGCTACCGCCTCGAAGTCTCCTCGCCGGGTATCGACCGGCCGCTTACCCGCCTCAGCGACTACCGGGACTGGAACGGGCACGAGGCCCGCATTACCCTCGACGACCCGATCGAGGGGGATCGCAAGCAATATTCGGGCACGCTGGAGGGAGTCGAGGGAAACTCCGTCAAGCTGACCGACAAGACGGGGCAGCCTACGCTTTGCCCTTTTCCGCAATCGCGTCGGCCAAGCTCGTCTTGACCGACAAGCTCATTCAAGCCACCGCGCCGCTCAACACACAAGGCGCTGACCAAATCGAGACTGTAGAGGAATAAGAAGAATGGCCACCGCACCCGCTGCCGTCAGCGCCAACAGGGCCGAGCTGATCGCGATCGCCGACGCGGTCGCGCGCGAGAAGCTGATCGACAAGGGCATCGTCATCGAGGCGATGGAGGACGCGATCCAGCGCGCCGCCCGCGCCCGCTATGGCGCCGAGAACGACATTCGCGCCAAGCTCGACGCCGAGACCGGCGACCTGCGCCTGTGGCGCGTCCTCGAAGTCGTCGAGGAGCCCGAGGATCATTTCAAACAAGTCGACCTCAAGGGTGCCCAGAAGCTCAACAAGGACGCGAGCATCGGCGACTTCATCGTCGATCCGCTGCCGCCGATCGAGTTCGGGCGGATCGCCGCCCAGGCCGCCAAGCAGGTGATCTTCCAGAAGGTCCGCGATGCCGAGCGCGAGCGCCAGTACGAGGAGTTCAAGGACCGCGTCAGCGAGATCATCACCGGCGTCGTCAAGCGGGTCGAGTTCGGCCACATCGTCGTCGATCTTGGCCGCGCCGAGGGCGTCATCCGCCGCGACCAGCAGATCCCGCGCGAGATGGTTCGCGTCGGCGACCGCATCCGCTCCCTAATCATGTCCGTCCGCCGCGAGGCACGCGGGCCGCAGATCTTTCTCAGCCGCGCGCACCCGGACTTCATGAAGAAGCTGTTCGCGCAGGAAGTGCCCGAGATTTACGACGGAATCATCGAGATCAAGGCCGCCGCGCGCGATCCAGGCAGCCGCGCCAAGATCGGCGTCATCAGCCACGACAGCTCGATCGACCCGGTCGGCGCCTGCGTCGGCATGAAGGGCAGCCGAGTGCAGGCCGTCGTGCAGGAGCTGCAGGGCGAGAAGATCGACATCATCCCCTGGTCGCAGGACCTCGCGACCTTCGTCGTCAACGGACTCCAGCCCGCGACCGTCAGCCGCGTCGTCATCGACGAGGAAGAGAGCAGGATCGAAGTCGTCGTCCCCGACGACCAATTGAGCCTCGCCATCGGCCGCCGCGGCCAGAATGTGCGGCTCGCGAGCCAGCTCACGGCGTCGCAGATCGACATCCTGACCGAGGCCGATGCGAGCGAAAAGCGCCAGCGCGAATTCGTCGAGCGCTCGTCGCTCTTCCAGAGCGAGCTGGACGTCGACGAGACCCTGTCGCAGCTGCTCGTCGCCGAAGGATTCACCAGCCTCGAGGAAGTCGCCTACGTGCCGGTCGACGAGATCGCCCAGATCGAAGGCCTCGATGAGGACATCGCGACCGAGCTCCAGAGCCGCGCGACCGAAGCGCTCGAGCGGCGCGAGGCGGCGTCCCGCGAGGAGCGCCGCGCGCTCGGCGTCGAGGACCCGCTGGCAGAGCTTCCGCACCTCACCGAGCAAATGCTGGTCACACTGGGCAAGGCGGGCATCAAAACGCTCGACGATCTCGCCGATCTCGCGACTGACGAGCTGATCCAGAAGAAGCGCGTCGAGCCACGCCGCCGCGAGCCGAGCAACCGGCCCGAGGACAAAGGCGGGATCCTCGCCGAATATGGCCTCAGCGAAGAGCAGGGCAACGAAATCATCATGGCCGCCCGTGCGCACTGGTTCGAGGACGAAGAGCCCGCCAAAGTCGAGGAGGCCGCCGATGCGGAATCCTCAGAATGACCCCGGCGAAACTCTAACGCTGGAGAAAGAAGCGCACGTTCCCGAGCGGACGTGCGTCCTCACCCGCCACAAAGCCGCGAAGGAGGAATTGATCCGCCTCGCGTTGTCGCCGGAGGGCGAAGTCGCGCCTGACGTGCGCGCCCGCGCTCCGGGACGCGGCGCCTGGATCGGAGTTACCCGTTCCGAGCTCGACGGTGCCAACGCCAAGGGCAAGCTCAAGGGCGCTCTGCAACGCGCGTTCAAGACCAATGACCTGCGCGTCCCGGCCAATCTCGGCGAGCGGACCGAACACGCGCTGCGCCAGACCGCGCTTGACCGCCTCGGTATGGAGGCGCGCGCCGGCAACCTGATCAACGGCGCCGACAAGGTCGAGGCGGCAGCTCGGGCCGGCAAGGTGCATCTGCTGGTTCACGCCGCGGACGCGAGCGAGGACGGCCGCAGGCGAATGGACCAGGCCTGGCGCGTCGGCGGCGGTGGTCCTCAGGGGGTGATATTCCCTGAAGGTCGCACTATCTTGTCCATGGCACTTGGCCGCGAGAATGTGGTACATGTCGCCCTGACCGATCCCGCCGCCGCTTCGCGTGTCCGACATGCGCTTGCCCGGTGGCGAGCTTTCACTGGCCCCGATCGTGGTCCGGAAGGTGGAGAACCCGCCTTGAGGACCGGCTCGGCTGAAGATTTGATGAAGGAATAGAATGACAGACCAGACCGAAAAACCGAAGCTTGGCACCCGGCCGTCGCTGGGCATCAAGCGCACGGTCGAGACCGGCAAGGTCAAGCAGAGCTTCAGCCACGGCCGCTCCAACACGGTCGTCGTCGAGGTCAAGAAAAGACGCATCCTCGGCCGTCCGGGCGAAGCCCCGCCGGTCGAAGCGCCCAAGCCCGTAGCCGAGGCGCCAGCGCCCGTAGCGCCGCCCAAACCGGCGGCTCCGCAACCGCGCAAGCCTTCGCCGCAAGACGAAATGGCGAACCGCAAGGAGCTGCAGCAGAAGCTTCTGCGTGAGGCCGAGGAAGCCCGCCTGACTTCCCTGGAGGAAGCCCGCCGCCGCGAAGACCGCACCAAGGTTCAACAGACCGAAGAAGAGCGCCGCCGCACTGAAGAGAACCGCAAGGCGGAAGACGCTGCTGCCGAAGAGGGACGTCTCCGCGCCGAGGAGGAGGCCGCCCGCGCCGCCGAAGCGCCAGCCGAGCCCGAAGTCGCCCAGCCGATCGTCGAGGAAGATGAGGAGCGCGGATTCCGCCGTCCGGGCCATGCGCCCGCGCCCAAGCGGGCAGAACCGGCACGCCCCAGCCGCGGTCGCGGCGAGGAACGTCACCGCGGCAAGCTCACCGTATCGCGGGCACTCTCCGACGAGGACGAGAACCGCGCCCGCTCACTCGCCGCGCTCCGCCGTGCGCGTGAGAAGGAAAAGCGCCACCACATGGAGACCGGGCCTGCGACCAAGCAGGTCCGCGACGTCGTCGTCCCCGAGGCGATCACGGTGCAGGAGCTCGCCAACCGCATGGCCGAGCGCGGCGCCGACCTCGTCAAAGCCTTGTTCAAGATGGGCAGCCCAGTCACTCTGACGCAGACGATCGACCAGGACACGGCCGAGTTGCTCGTCACCGAGTTCGGTCACCGCGTGAAGCGCGTCAGCGAGGCGGACATCGACATCGACACGTCCGCGGATGTCGACGCAGCCGAGACCCTTCAGGCCCGTCCGCCCGTGGTCACCATCATGGGTCACGTCGATCACGGCAAGACCTCGCTGCTCGATGCGATCCGCGGCGCCGACGTGGTTGCCGGCGAGGCCGGCGGCATTACCCAGCACATTGGGGCCTATCAGGTGACTCTGCCCGACAAGTCGAAGGTCACGTTCCTCGACACTCCGGGCCACGAGGCGTTCACCGAGATGCGCGCCCGCGGTGCCAACGTCACCGACATCGTGATCCTCGTGGTCGCGGCCGACGATGGCCTGCGCCCGCAGACGATCGAGGCGATCAATCACACCAAGGCGGCCGGCGTTCCGATGATCGTCGCAATCAACAAGATCGATAAGCCTGAGGCCAAGCCGCAGAAGGTCCGCGAGGAGCTGCTGCAGCATGAGATCATCGTCGAGGACATGGGCGGTGACGTCCAGGACGTCGAAGTCTCGGCCAAGGAAAAGACCAATCTCGACAAGCTCCTCGAAGCGATCCAGCTCCAGTCGGAGATCCTCGAGCTCAAGGCCAACCCGGGCCGCGCGGCAGAAGGCACGGTTATCGAGGCCAAGCTCGACAAGGGCCGCGGCCCGCTCGCGACCGTGCTCGTCCAGCGCGGCACCCTGCGCGTTGGCGACGTCTTCGTCGCGGGCGCGTCATCGGGCAAGGTCCGCGCCATGATCGACGACAAGGGCCGCCAGGTCAGCGAGGCTGGGCCGTCCTTCCCTGTCGAGGTGCTCGGCCTCTCCGCCGTCCCGTCCGCCGGCGACGCGTTCACCGTCGTTGAGAACGACGCGCGCGCTCGCGAGGTCGCGTCGTATCGCCAGGGCGTTCTTGATCGAAAGCGCACCACCTCAGCGCCAGTCAGCCTCGAGAACATGTTCGCATCGCATGCGTCGACCACCAAGGAGCTCCCGCTCGTGGTCAAGGCCGACGTGCACGGCTCGGTCGAAGCGATCGTTCATGCGCTCAACCGCCTGTCGACCGACGAGATCAAGGTCCGCATCCTGCATTCGGGCGTCGGCGCGATCACCGAGAGCGACGTCACCCTCGCATCCGCGAGCGGCGCGCCGATCATCGGTTTCAACGTCCGCCCCAACGCCAAGGCGCGCGAAGTCGCCGAGCGCAGCAAGGTCGAGTTCCGCTATTACGACGTCATCTACCACCTCACCGATTGGGTGAAGTCGGCGATGGCCGGCGAACTCGGACCGGAGATCATCGAGACGGTCGTCGGCCGCGCCGAAGTCCGCGAGGTCTTCCCCGCGGGCAAGAAGGACAAGGCCGCGGGTCTGCTCGTCACCGAGGGCGTCATCCGCAAGGGCCTCAATGCCCGCCTCACCCGCGAGGACGTCATCGTGTCCGCGACGACGATCTCGTCGCTGCGGCGGTTCAAGGACGACGTCGCCGAAGTGCGCGCCGGCCTCGAATGCGGCGTGATGCTCGCCGACACCAACGACATCAAAGCGGGCGACATGCTCGAGGTGTTCGAGGTCGAGGAGCGCGCGCGGACGCTTTGAACTTAAGCCTCTCTCCCCTCGCGGGAGAGAGGTTTGGAGAGAGGGGGCGCGAGCGCATCTCGCCACGGACGGGCCCTCTCCCTTCGCAGCTTCGCTGCTCTTCCCTCTCCCGCGGAGGGGAGAGGGAGGAAAGGAAATGCGCCGCACCGAAACTCCCGAAGGCCGCTCCGTCCGCCTGCTCCGTATTGGCGAGCAGGTGCGTCACGTGCTCAGCGAATTGCTCCAGCGCGGCGACGTGCATGACGACGTGCTGCAATCGCACCTCGTCAGCATTACCGAAGTGCGCATGTCGCCCGACCTCCGCCACGCGACTGTCTTCGTGAAGCCTTTGCTCGGCCAGGACGAGGAAGCGGTGCTGAAAGCGCTGCGCACAGAACACCGCCTTCCTCCAGCGCGAAGTCGCCCACCGCGTGCGGATGAAATATGCCGCCAAGCTCAAGTTCCTCGCCGACGAAAGCTTCGACGAAAGCAGCCATATCGAGAAGCTGCTGCGGTCGGAGAAGGTCGTGCAGGACCTCGATCGCGAATGATCGATCTCGGGCGGCTCGCGGAGCCGATGACCGGCGACGGATGCCGCGCCGAGCTGTTCGGCGAGCAGCACCGCGCGCCCCTCAAAGCGGCGTGCGCCGAGGACAACGAGATCTGGCAGATCTACGCCAACAACTTCGGCCCGGACGGCTTCGACGACAGCATCGACCGCTACACGTCCAATCCGAACAACCGCACCTTCGTGCTGTTCGACGGCGATGAGCTCGCCGGAATGTCGAGCTTTCTCGGCATCGACGAGGGCCGGCAAGTGCTGGAGATCGGCGGCACTTACTATCGCCCACACCTTCGCGGCACCGGCTTCAACCGCCGCGTCAAGGATATGATGCTGCAGCGCGCGTTCGACTGCGGCATCCGCCGCGTCGAGTTCCGCGTCGACCGCCGCAACGCGCCGTCGCAGGCGGCGATGAAGAAGCTCGGCGCCGTGCGCGAAGGCGTGCTCCGTGCCGACCGCATCACCTGGACCGGCCACGTCCGCGACACCGTCCTGTTCGCGATCCTAAGGGACGAATATGACTTCTGACGCACTCGTCGGCGTGGAACGGCAGCGGCGCTGTCCTTCGCCTGACGCTCAACAACCCGCCGGCGAATGTCCTGTCGGTTGCGGTCATGGAATCGCTGCAGGCGGAGCTCGACGCCGCACGCGACGACGCCTCCGTCCACGTCGTCGTAATCGGGGCCGCGGGAAAGCTGTTCTCGGCGGGCCACGACCTCAAGGAAATGACGGCGCATCGCGTCGATGCCGACGGCGGCAGGGGGTTCTTCGAGCACACGTTCGCGCTCTGCTCCCGCTTGATGCAGTCGATCGTCACCCTTGCCCAGCCGGTGATTGCCCAGGTCGACGGGATCGCGACCGCAGCCGGATGCCAACTCGTCGCGTCCTGCGATCTTGCGATCGCCTCGGACCGGTCGAAGTTCGGCGTCAACGGCATCGACGTCGGGCTGTTCTGCACGACGCCCGCGGTGGCGTTGATGCGCAACGTCAACCAGAAACGCGCGATGGAAATGCTGCTCACCGGCGAGATGATCGAAGCCGCCAGCGCGCTCGAATTCGGGCTGGTGAGCCGTGTCGTCCCGCGCGAGTCCCTGAGCGAAGCCGTCAACGAATGTGCGGAGATCATCGCAGCCAAGTCGCCTCATGCGGTCAGGCTCGGCAAGAAAGCGGTCTACGCCCAGGCGGGGATGAGCCTCGCCGACGCCTATGAACAAACATCGCGAGTGATGGTGGAGAACATGCTGGCGGCGGACGCCAAGGAGGGGATTGGCGCCTTTTTCGAAAAGCGCCCGCCGAAGTGGCCTAGCGCTTGACGCGGGCACGCACGCTCCCCACCCCTCGTCCATGAACAGCAATATCATTTACGAAGTCGCCGTCTGGCTGATCCCGCTGGTGATCGCGATCGTGTTCCACGAAGTCGCGCACGGTCTCGTCGCCAGGGGCTTGGGCGATCCGACGGCGCAGGAGCGCGGGCGGCTGACGCTCAACCCAGTCAAGCATATTGACCCGTTCGGGACCGTGATCCTTCCGCTGCTGCTCGCGATCAGCCACGCCCCCGTATTCGGCTGGGCCAAACCGGTGCCCGTCAACTATGCTCGGCTGCGCCACCCGCGGCGCGACATGGTGCTCGTCGCGCTCGCCGGGCCGGGCATGAACCTGCTGCTGGCGCTGCTTGGCGCCATCGCCCTATCGGCGACGCTCTCGTTCTCGAGCGATCCGAACAGCCCGGCAACCGTGTTTCTTGCCCGCAACGCGTTCAACTTCGTTTTCATCAACATCTTTCTCGGCATCTTCAACCTGCTGCCGGTTCCGCCCTTCGACGGCGGCCACGTGGTCGAAGGTCTTGCTTCCCGCGCCGCTCGCGATCCGCTTCCGCCAAATCGGACGCTATTCGCTGCTGGTGCTGATGATCTTGCTGCTCGTGCTGCCGGCGATCTCGCCGAGCGCGAACGTGGTCGGGCGCCTCGTCTCGCCCCTCGTCGACCACATCGTCACTGGTCTGCTGGGGATCTTCGGCATCGCGGCGTGAGATGCTCCACGGCTGGATCATTCTCGACAAGCCGGTCGGGCTCGGCTCGACCCAGGCGGTAAGCGCGGTCAAGCGCCTGCTGCGCGAAGCCGGCGAACCGAAGACGAAAGTCGGCCACGGCGGAACGCTCGACCCGCTGGCCAGCGGCGTGCTCCCGATCGCGCTCGGCGAAGCGACCAAGCTCGCCGGGCGAATGCTCGACGCCACGAAGGCGTACGACTTCACCATCCGCTTCGGCGAGGAGACGAACACGCTTGATGCTGAGGGCGAAGTCACCGCGACGAACGATTTCCGCCCGACACTCGCGTCTGTGGAAGCCATCCTCCCGCGCTTCACCGGCGCAATCGAGCAGGTGCCGCCGGTCTACTCCGCCCTCAAGATCGGCGGCAAAGCCGCCTACGCGCGCGCCCGAGCGGGTGAAGAGGTCGAGATCAAGTCTCGACAGGTCACCGTTCACGATCTGAGATCCTCCGGCGAGACCGCGACGCGAAGCGGCTGGTGGAGGGCGCAGTGGAAACGGCGAGGCGGTGGGGCCCTCCACCATCCTTGGATTCCCCCTGTTCCGGGGAGGATCGAATCACCCTTTCCGCAACCGTCTCCAAAGGCACCTACATCCGCAGCCTTGCCCGCGACATCGCCCGCGCATTGAACACCGTCGGCCACGTCACCATGTTGCGGAGGACGCGCGCCGGGCCCTTTGCCCTCGAAACAGCCATTTCGCTGGACTTTCTGAGTGAAGCCGCTAAGGCGCGCCAATTGACGCGGGTGGTACTGCCGCTCGAAGCGGCGCTGGACGACATCCCGGCCCTCCCCGTCACCCCCGATCAGGCTCAACTGCTCCGTCATGGACAGAAGCTGTTCGGGATCCCCGCGCCGCCGGGGCTTTGCATGGCGATATTGGAGGGAACTCCGGTCGCTCTGGTCGAAGCCACGGCCGACGGCCTTCGGGTCGTCCGGGGGTTCAACCTTTAAGAGAACAGGAGTGACACGATGTCGATTACCGCCGAGCGCAAGGAAGCGCTGATCAAGGAGCATGGCCGCGGCAAGGGCGACACGGGTTCGCCCGAGGTCCAGGTCGCGATCCTCACCGAGCGCATCACCAACCTCACCGAGCATTTCAAGACGCCACGCGAAGGACAATCACTCGCGCCGCGGCCTGCTGATGATGGTCAACCAGCGCCGCTCACTGCTCGATTATCTCCGCGTGGCAAGGACGAGCAGCGCTACACCGACCTGATCGCCAAGCTCGGCCTTCGGAAATAACCTTAAAGCGGCCCCATCGCGGCCGCTTCGCATATTGAAGTCCCGCAATTCGGCGGGGCGTCCATTGGGGCCATACGACGCCCCGAACCGCTGACGGACCGGCATGCCCGCACTAGCTGTCCCGCCGGCATCCGGCCGCGGGGTGAAGGAAAATTTATGTTCAATACGAAAACAGTGGAAATCGAGTGGGGCGGCAAAGACGCTCAAGCTCGAAACGGGGCGCGTTGCCCGCCAGGCCGACGGCGCGGTTCTCGCGACCCTCGGCGAAACCGTGGTGCTGTGCGCAGTCACCGCCGCCAAGTCGGTCAAGCCGGGGCAGGATTTCTTCCCGCTGACCGTCCACTACCAGGAAAAATTCTGCGCCGCGGACGCATCCCCGGCGGCTTCTTCAAGCGGGAGCGCGGAGCGACCGAAAAGGAAACGCTTACCAGCCGCCTCATCGACCGCCCGGTCCGCCCGCTGTTCCCGGAAGGCTTCTACAACGAGGTCCTCGTGCATCGCGCAGGTGCTCTGCTACGACGGCGAGAACGAGCCCGACGTTCCCGCGATGGTCGCCGCCTCGGCCGCGCTGACGCTCTCCGGAGTCCCGTTCATGGGCCCGATCGGCGGCGCGCGAGTCGGCTTATCGACGGCGATTACATCCTTAATCCGACCCAAACCGAGATCGCCGAAGGCTAGCTCGACCTGGTCGTCGCCGGAACCGACGACGCGGTGATGATGGTCGAATCCGAGGCCAAGGAGCTCAGGAAGACGAGATGCTCGGCGCGGTCATGTTCGCCCACCGCGAAATCCAGCCGGTGATCGCAGCGATCATCAAGCTCGCCGAGCAGGCCGCCAAGGAGCCGTGGGAGCTAGCCACCAACGCCGGCAAGGACGAGATCAAGAAGAAGCTGAAGGGCTCGATCGGCAAGGACGTCGACGCCGCCTACAAGCTCACCGCCAAGCAGGAGCGCCAGCCGCGCTCAACGCGGCGCGCGAGAAGGCGGCCGCGGCGTTCGCCGAATCCGACCCGCAGGAGCAGCTCGTCGCCGGCAAGCTGGTCAAGTCGTCGAGGCCGAAATCGTCCGCGGCGCGATCCTCAAGGAAGGCCGCCGCATCGACGGCCGCGACACCAAGACCGTTCGCCCGATCGAATCATCGTCGGCTTCCTGCCGCGCACCCACGGCTCGGCCCTGTTCACCCGCGGCGAAACGCAATCGATCGTCAGCACCACCTCGGCACCAAGGATTCCGAGCAAATGATCGACGGGCTGGAGGGCCTCTCCTACTCCGCGCTTCATGCTGCACTATAACTTCCCGCCTTATTCGGTCGGCGAAGTCGGGCGCTTCGGCGCCCCGTCGCGGCGTGAGACCGGCCACGGCAAGCTCGCCTGGCGCGCGATCCACCCGATGCTGCCGAGCGTCGAGGAATTCCCGTATACGATCCGGGTCCTCTCCGACATCACCGAGTCCAACGGCTCGAGCTCGATGGCGACGGTGTGCGGCGGAAGCCTCGCGCTGATGGACGCCGGAGTGCCGCTCGAGCGTCCGGTCGCCGGAATCGCCATGGGCCTGATCCTCGAAGGCAAGGACTTCGCGGTGATCAGCGACATCCTCGGCGACGAGGACCATCTCGGCGACATGGACTTCAAGGTCGCCGGCACGTCCGAGGGCATGACCACCTGCAGATGGACATCAAGGTCCCCGGCATCACCGAGGAGATCATGAAGACCGCGCTCGCCCAGGCGAAGGACGGCCGCGCGCACATCCTCGGCGAAATGGCCAAGGCGCTCGACCACACCCGCGAGGAGCTTTCGGCTCACGCGCCGCGGATCGAGACCATGACCATCCCAAGGACAAGATCCGCGAAGTCATCGGCACCGGCGGCAAGGTCATCCGCGAGATCGTCGCGACGACCGGCGCCAAGGTCGACATCGACGACGAGGGCGTGATCAAGATCGCCTCGGCGGACCTGTCGCAGATCGAGGCCGCGCGCAACTGGATCCGCGGCATCGTCGCCGAGCCCGAGCCCGGCCGATCTACACCGGCAAGGTGGCGAGCCTCGTCGATTTCGGCGCGTTCGTGACCTTCATGCCGGGCAAGGACGGCTTGGTCCACGTCTCGCGAGATCAAGAACGAGCGGGTCGAGAACGTCCGCGACGCCCTGTCCGAAGGCCAGGAAGTGAAGGTCAAGCTGCTCGAGGTCGACCAGCGCGGCAAGGTCCGCCTGTCGATGCGGCTGGTCGACCAGGAGACCGGCGAAGAGCTGCCCGACACGCGGCCCCCGCGCGAGCCGCGCGAAGGCGGCGACCGGGGGCCGCGCGGCGACCGCGGCGACCGCGGGCGCGGCGGACGCGACCGCGGTCCGCGCCGTGACGGCGACGACGCGGACCGCGCCGTGAAGGCGGCGGTGGCGATCGCGATCGCGGACCGCGTGGTGAGGCCGCGGCGATCGTGGACCCCGGCGCGAGCGCGAGGCCGCGGCGAGGACAGGCGGCGGCGACGAAGGCCCGGCGCCCGAGTTCGCTCCGGCGTTCCTGACTGGGGATGACAAGGACTCACCTGTTCCCCGGCGAAGGCCGGGGCCCAGTCCTCTAAACAACAAGGGCCCCGCAGCGATGCGGGGCCTTTTCATATGCCCCTCTCGCCATTGCTGTTACGTTGCTCTCGGGGCCGGGGAGACGCACGATGGCGATGTTCGACTACGCGATGATCCTCGCATCGATCATCATCGGGCTTGCGCTCGCGCATCTGATGCAGGGGCTTGTGAGCCTGATCACCACCAAGGCGAAGATCTGGTGGGTTCACCTCGTCTGGGTGACCTACATGCTGCTGTTCGCCGTCGAGTGGTGGTGGTGGGAATTTACGCTGCACGAGCTCGCCACCTGGACGTTCGCGATTTACGTCTTCGTCCTCCTCTATGCCTTCTGTCTCTACATCGCCTCGGCACTGCTGTTCCCGCGCGATCTCGACGGATGCGCCGGGTACGAGGAATATTTCATCACGCACCGCCGCTGGTTCCTCGGTCTGCAGATCGCGCTGCAGGGGATCGACGCCGTCGACAGCATGATGAAGGGGCCTGGACGGTTCGGATCGCGTACGTTGTCGCCTTAGCCGTCTGGTTATTCGGGGGACCGGAGGGCGACAGATGGGAAGGGCCATTCGCGGCTATACCCGTGGCGCTAATCGCTTTCTGGTGGTGGCGTGATGATTTTCGCCGGGGCTGGATCGACGATACCGATGGGATTCCTTCGAGGGCGTCGAGCTTGCGAACACCGACTGGCGAACTGGGTTGCTCGGCGTCGGCCTGCTAATCGGGTTGGCTGCTCTAAAGGTCTTCGTGAGGCTGGCTTGGACGGCTCAGTAAGGACGAGAATGCCGGAGTTCGGGAGAGCGACTGATGGCAAAGGTAGATTATGAATAGTTCGCTGGGACTGATTCGCCTAGCTGAAGCGGCGGCAACAATCGATCAACGCGCCGCCGTCATCCTAACATATCATGCTGCGCTCGAACGCGAGATGGACGTCGTCCTAGCACGCCTATTGCCGCAGCCAGAGCGTATCCGTCGTTTCGGATTTGGACATAAATTGGATGTCTTGGCCGGCGGCATGGGAAGGAACAACAAAATTGGGGGACACACTATGACGTTCTGTTCCGCTTTAATGAGCTCCGAAACGCCATTGCGCACGGGGATCGCCCGGAAGTCGTTAGACGATCTCTTCATACGTCTCATCGGTGCCTATCGCAAGATCAATCGTGACGCTGGAGAAGGCTTGCAGATTGATGAGCTGGCCGCTGGAATTTGCGGCTTCATGGCTGACGGCCCGTTGCGATGGGAGTTGTTGGGAATTTCCGCGGGCTTGGAAAACGTCCTCGACAAACTTGGAGACTTTTCCGTGGGACCGCGCGGCCTGTCTCGCCGTCCGCCGAAGAAGCCGAGTAATGTCTCGCGCTCGCCTCGCTCGGCATTTCTGTGCTGTCCTATTTGGATTTCGCTTCATAAGTGGATTGTCCTTCGGCTCCGCTCAGGAGGGGCCCTGAAGGAAGGCGGGTCCCGTATTCCTGATCGCCATCAGGACAGGCGCGGTCCGGGATGACGCCCTTCGACGAGCTCAGGACGAACGAGGGAAGTTGCCAAAATCGTCACCATCGAACAGTCGATCGCTTATTTGCGGGCGCTCGCCGAGACTGCGAACGCGACGCTGGCCGCCGAGCGGGCCGGGGTGTCGCGGGAATGGGCTTACAAGCGGCGGGAGCGGGAGGCGGGGTTCGATCGGCTGTGTTGGGAGGCGGTGGCGCGGTTTCGGGGGGTGGTGGTCTCGGTGGCACTTACGTCCTCGCCCCCTCCTCCTCCCACAGCAGACGCTTGTCCCTCCCTCCCCCGCAAGGGGAGAGGGGCTATTCGCGTGAATCGGGATCGCGTGGGCGGGTGGACTGGGGCGCTTGAGGGGCGCTTTCTTGCGGCGCTGGCGGCGACGCGAGACGTGCCGCTCGCCGCGATGCAGGTCGGGTTCAGCGCGACTTCCGCCTATCAGCGCCGGCGGCGGGCGCGCCTGGGTGGCGCGTTCCATCCAGGCCAACCGAACGCGTGCTTCGCGGCGCGGTGGCGCGCGGCGCTGGCGGACGACGAGACCTTCGCCGAGGCGGAGTGGGTCGCGACCATGATCTGCCTGCTCGACGGCGCGCCGGTCCCGCCCGAATTGCCGGTGCAGACGATCGGGATCGGCGACGTGATCCGGCTGTACGAGCGCAGCCTGGGCGTGAAGCGCGGGCGGCCGATGCGGGGTTGAGGCTGAAGGACGTCACGGGAGTGAAGTCGCGAAGGGGAGCGTCACGCGAGTAAATCGCGTGACGTCAGTCCTGTCCGCTACGCGGCAGGCTGGCCGGCACTCAATGGCTCTGCGCGCAGGGTCACGATTGCTGCGCAATCGCTCCCCTGCGGCTCGGCATTTCGTGCTTTACTCCCCGTCGGCGGCTTTGAGGTTCAGGCTTTCTGCTTGCCGCGCTGATCGTCCTCGACGTCGTAGGTGACTCGCTGGCCTTCCCGCAGGGTGCTCATTCCGGAGCGCTCGACGTCGGAGATGTGGACGAACGCGTCATTTCCTCCGCCCTCGGGCGCGATGAAGCCGAAACCTTTGTTTTCATTGAAAAACTTGACGGTGCCTGTGGGCATTCGATGAATCCCTTCTCATGTTCGGTCGGGGTGCCCGACCTTGTTTGCTAAGAGCAGCGACAGAGAAGCGAAAAGGAGCCGCAAAGCGCCAGTGCCCGTCCATTTGCGACCGGTAGCCCGACGCATCTAGCGCAATTGCCCGCGAATAGGAACGCGCCGGCGGCGCCGCGCTCGGCATTTCGTGCTGTCCTACAGACGGGATTACGGTGACAGGGATTACGGTGACAGACAGGGGTTACGGTGACAGAGCGCTAATTACCGCAGCGGCTCACTCAAAGCTGCCTTGGCTTGCGGCGGCTTCTCAAAGTGCGCGGCACGCCAATTCCCCTCTCAACTCAGCGACCAATTGCTTCACCGGCTCGCGCGGCATCGCTTCGCCTGACGAAAGTTCGTGGTCAGCGTGCTTAAGAACGTCGGACCAATGCTGGAGCGTGTCCGCATGAAATCTTAGGCCGCGCAAGCGGCGCGAGCTGCGAAGCGCGGCGATCAAATTGCCCTCGGTGCTGCCGTGCAATTTCATCGCGCTACCGAGAAGCAGGTTGCGCCGGCGAGCAGCAAGACGATCAGGATCGCCGACACGGCATAGACGAAATAGTCCTGGCGCTCGCGGGATTGCCTGAGCGGGCGCTTCTTTCCTCCGCCTTGGTTGCGTCGCTCTTGCCGCTCTCCACCTTCTCGAGCCAGGAGCTCGCCCACTCCGCCTTGCGCTCGCTGTATCGGCCCGTGCTGAGTTTATTGCGGACCTCAGCCTCACTGACCTTTTCGCACGAAGCGATGAAGCGTTCCTCGTTGGTAGAGCCAAGCCCATGATCGATGCTATCCTTCAGGCGCGGGGGCTGTCCCGAACGAGCGAGTCCACGTCCGTGATCTCCTCGCCGGTATCGACGTTTGTCAGCGTGACGCACTTGAAACCCTGGTCGCGGAGTTCCCGAACTTTGTAATAGGCTCTTACCGCGTTCAGAGAGCTCTTCAGGCTGGGTGGTACGCCGGGATCCGAAACGTGAACGGTGTAAAGGGCCATATGGCCTCCATGCTGTGTGCCAAGCATCCAGAGGCGCTCGACCATGGCGGAAGTCAATCGAGGCAACAGCGCTTCTCTCGGCGCGTGAGCGCTGGACAAAGGGACTTACTCCTAGTCCTGATCTATGTTAGGCGCGGCACCGAGGCCCCTGCTGGGGCAATGAGGCCTCTGCTTGAGCGGCTCGACACACGTTACCTCGTGTCGGGCCGTTTTGCTTTTCTGAACTGAACGTTTGCTTCGACTGAATAGCAGCGTTAGGCACTGCCGTCTTTGCGCCTGTCGCTTTGCCGTCGATCTCCGTTGCGATCTCCCGCCTTCCTGCGATCGTCGCCTTGACGGCGATTTCAGGCTCGCGCCGGTCGCTCCGTTGGTCATTGTCCTTGTTCGCCATCGCACAACTCCTCTTCGCAACTACGTGAAGTCGTTCGCATCGACGGGTGTAAGGAACACCCCTCCTGCCTCGTTCCCAAGCACCATCGTATCTGTGCTGGAAAGGCGACGTCCCGCTCAACGCGAACGGTTACGAACTCGCCGATCCGGAGACTATCGGATATTTCGAGCCCAAAGCCGGCGTCCGAGACGTCGAGAACTACGACATCGCGTATGTCGCCATCGGAATCGACGAGCACAGCGGGACGCCGCAGATCGACCCTCGGCGCGCGTTCATTGAAACCCGTTGGGTGGGCGATCGCTGTTCTCCTGCCCCTCGGCCTCTCTAACACAGATTAAGATGCAGCGCGAAATGCCTGTTAGTACCTGCGCTAGGCATTTCGTGCTGTCCTACACAATGCCTGATCCCATAAGTGAGTTGCCTGTTTTTTTGGTGGGGCTGTGCTCCTTCGGAGGAGCGCTACCTTCGCAGGGATACAGGCCTGCCGCGCATCATCTCCATCGAAGGGCGGGTGCACTGCAGCATCGGCGTTCCAACAATCCGACACATCCGACGACCCCCCGAATGGCACGCTACCTGTCGCAAAGGTGTCGGATTTTCGTCTCGAGCGCGTCGCACCCACACGCCCTCGCTGCATTCTCGGGAATTCCTTTGTACCCAGCACCTTATGGTTCAAAACTGACAAAGCCGACACACCTCCCCTCTCCCACCTCTTGCGCGTTTCGGGCGCTGCTGGTCGCCCAATCCTTTCGCCCGGCTGACCATCGCAGAATTGCGCAGTTCATCGCCGCCGTGGCAGGATTCAGGACAAGCGGGGAAACCAACGGCCGCTGCGTCCATTGTCGTTTGCGGCCCTTGAAGGAGAATGAGGATGCGCAAGTTGATACTTTTGGCGGCAGTGGCGGCGATTAGTGTGCCCAGCGCCGCGATCGCCCAGCGGCAGGATCGCCGCGACCGGGTGGAAGTGCGGAAAGACCGCAAGGACGTCCGCCGCGACCGGCGCGAGGTGCGCCAGGACCGCCGTGATGTGCGCCGCGACCGGCGCGATGTGCGCAGCGACCGGCGGGTCGAGAACCGCCGGCGCGTGGCCTATGCCGCGCCGTATCGGAACTGGCGCTATCGCCGGGTGAACACCGGCTTCCAGCTGCGCCCGGTGTTCTACAGCCCGCGCTACTACATCAGCGATTACGGTGCTTATCGCCTGACGCCGCCGCGCCACCACTGGCTGCGCTGGATCCGCTACGGCGATGACCTGCTGCTGGTGAATATCCGCACCGGCCGCGTGCTGGACGTGGTGCATTACCGTTACTGGTAAGCGCAGGTCTGGATAGAGCGACAAACGGAGGAGGCCTCGCGAGCGATCGCGGGGCCTTTTCATCTGCCGCGTTAGGCGAAGATTTACCTGATTTGGTTTAGAAATCGGCGGATGGACCAAAGCGGCTCAATGCAGAACCGGCGTTCACGGCGCGCGCCCGTGCTTTTGACCGCGAGCATCGACGTGCTTGGGGTTCCGGCGCCGGTCAAGCTGCGCAACCTGTCTTCGACTGGTGCGCTGATCGAGGGCGGCTGCCTGCCGCCACCGGGCGAGACGACCTATTTCACGCGGCGCGAGCTGCATTTGAGGTGCGAGGTGATGTGGGTCGAAGGGCGCTATGCGGGCATCCGCTTCGCCCGCGCGCTCGATCGCGAGGAGGTGCTGCGCTACATTCCGCCGCCGCGCGAGCGCTTCAAGCCCGAGTTCAAGCGGCCGGGCCTCGCCTGCAAGCCGCTGACGCCCGGCGAACGCAAGATGATCGAGGCGTGGATCTGCTCGCTGCCGCGCGACGGCGTCGGCGAATAGCCCTTAGCGGCTCCGTTTCGGGCGCCGCCTACAATCCGAAGTCGCTGCCCGTGAACACGTGACTCCCGTCGACCTTGATCATGAAGTCGGCGATGCCGTCGCCGTTGGTGTCGCCGGTGAGATAGGTATTGCCGCTGATCTCGGCATAACGCAGCTCGCCGGCGGTGTCGGAGAAAGCCGCAGTGCCGATGAAGCTGAACGCCTGGTCGCCGCCGAGGAGAGCGTTGGCGTCGACCGCGGAGAGGTCGATCTTGTCCTGACCTCCCGTGAAGTCGACGATCTCGTCGGCGGTGCTGGCAGTCGTTCCGCCGAACTCGCCGTCGTCGAACACGAACAGATCGTTGCCCGAGCCTCCGGTCATGTGATCGGTGCCAGCGCCACCATAGAGGAGGTCGGTGCCGTTGCCGCCGTCGAGGGTGTCATTGCCGCCGTTGCCGTAGAGACGATCGTTGCCGTCGCCGCCGTCAAGGACGTTGGCCGCTTCGTTGCCGCGGATGGCGTTGGCGAGGCCGTTGCCGGTGCCGCCGATCGCGCCCGCGCCGGTCAGCGTCAGGTTCTCGACATTGGCGCCCAGCGTATAGCTGATCGACGCATAGACCAGGTCACTGCCTTCGAGCGCGTTCTCGCTCACCACGTCGAGCGCATTGTCGACATAATAAAGGTCGTTGCCCGCACCGCCGCTCATCGTATCGGCGCCGGTCCCGCCGTCCAGCAGGTCGATCCCGTCGCCGCCGGCAAGCGTGTCGGCGCCCGCATTGCCGTAGAGATGATCGTTGCCGTCGCCGCCGGAAAGGACGTTGGCCGACGCATTGCCGCGGATCATGTTGTTGAGCGTGTTGCCGGTGCCGTCGATCGCGCCCGCGCCGGTCAGCGTCAGGTTCTCGACATTGGCGCCCAGCGTATAGCCGATCGACGCATAGACCAGGTCGGTGCCTTCGAGCGCGTTCTCGCTCACCGCGTCCAGCGCATTGTCGACGTAATAACGGTCGTCGCCCGCACCGCCGCTCATCGCGTCGGCGCCGGTATTCCCGTCGAGGCGGTCGATCCCGTCGCCGCCGATGAGCGTGTCGTTGCCGGTTTCGCCATAGAGCGTGTCGTTGCCGTCGCCGCCGATGAGCGTGTCGCCGCCCGCTCCGCCATAGAGCGTGTCATTGCCCACCCCCCCGTCGAGCACGTTCGCCGAGCCATTGCCGCGCAAGAAGTTGTTCAGGCTGTTGCCCGTGCCGTCGATGGCCGCAGTGCCGACGAGCGTCAGGTTCTCGATATTGGCGCCAAGCGTATAGCTCACCGCAGCAACGACCAGGTCCACCCCCTCGAGCGCGTTCTCGCTCACCGCGTCCAGCGCATTGTCGACATAATAATGGTCGTTCCCAGCCCCGCCGCTCATCGCGTCCGCGCCAGTCCCGCCGTAAAGCTGGTCGTTGCCGCCGCCGCCAAGCAGGCTGTCGTGCGCCCGCATTGCCATAGAGTTGGTCGTTGCCCGTCACCCCCGTCGAGCGCGTTCGCCGCTCCGTTCCCGCAGATCACGTTCGCCAGACCATTGCCCGTGCCGCCGATCGCCGCCGAACCGGTGAGCGTCAGGTTCTCAAGGTTGGCGCCCAGCACCCAGCTGATCGAAGCATTGACAAGGTCCGTGCCCGCGCCCGGGTTCTCGCTCACCACGTCGGACGCATTGTCGACAACGTAGGTGTCGTCGCCGGCGCCGCCGGCGAGCGTATCCGCGCCGGCGGCGCCGTCGAGGACATTGGCTGCTGCATTGCCGGTGATCACGTTATCGAGCGCATTGCCGGTGCCGTTGATCGCCGCTGAACCGGTGAGCGTCAGGTTCTCGACGTTCGCGCCGAGCGTGTAACCGATCGACGCATTGACCTGATCGGTGCCCTGACCGGCGCTCTCGGTGACAACATCGCCGGCATTGTCGACGGCATAAGTGTCGTTTCCCGAGCCACCGGCCATCGTGTCCGCGGCCGCGCCGCCGTCGATGATGTCGTTCCCGCCATTGCCGGTCAGCGTATTGGCGACGGCATTCCCTGTGATCGCGTCATTGCCGCTGCCGCCGATCGCATTCTCGATCGTCACGCCGCGCGCGATCATCACGTTGCCGACGTTCGCGCCGACATTCATGAACGACTCGGGGGTGAGATTGATCAGCTGATTATCGCTGAAACCGGAATAATCGAGCGTGTCCGTGCCGCCGCTGTCGAAAATCGTATAAGCCACGTCGGAATAGACGCTGGCGTTGAACAGATCACCGGCGTTCGAGTTGAAACCATAGGTCGTGTTGCCGGTACGAGTCGTGGTCGACAGGCCGTACAGGTTCTGCATCGCGACGATGTCGGCTTCCATCGGCGTAACGAGAAAGTTCTCCGTGAAGCCCTGGTTCGTGAAGTAGAAGTTATCGGTCGCGCTGAAGTACGACATGACGCTGGTGTTCCAGCTGTCGTTCGCGAAGATAGCGTCCGTCGCGTAAGTCGCGTCGCCGTTGTAATTGCCGGCATGCCCGAGCCCCAGCGCATGTCCGATCTCGTGCAGGTAAGTCTGGAAGCTGTAGCTATCGAGACTGGTCCCGTAGGTGTTCACCCACGACGTCGAAATATCCACGTTCGCCTGGGTGGTGATCCCGCCTTGGGAACTCGAACTTGTGGATGCGATCGGTCCCGGGCTCGTGGAATCCTCTTGATCGCTAAACGCAATCTGACCGTTTAGCTGTCCGCCGGTGCTTCCCGTCACTTCCTGGAAATTGACGCCGATAATGTCATGCCACTGGCCGAGTGCGGCACGCGCGAGCGTCTGCTCTGCAGCGGTCAGCGTCGAGATATTGACCGTGATCGTGCCGCCCTGCGTCACATTGAAGTGGTGCGGGCCCTGGCTGTCGTAGTCGGTCCAGTAGCCGTTGGTCAGCTGATTGGCGATCTGGTCGTAGTTATAGACCGGCGGCGCCGTGTAGGTCTGGACGGAGAGCGTGTAGGTGCCGTTGATGTAATTGCCCTGGTCCGGCGTAGGAGTCCTGCGCCTGCATGTCCCACGCGCCAGCATCGAGATAGTAAGTGCCGCTGGTGGTAACCTCGTAATAGATCGCCGAGTTCAGAGTCCCGCCGCTGTCGTCGTTCCAGGCGATAATGTTTCCCGATGCATCGCGCAGGTTGAGGTAGGAGTCGGGGTCGAGGCGTAAGCCCCGATCCATCCTCCGAAAAGACGAGCGTCTGGCCGGCGGTGAGCGTGATTGCATACCAGTCGTGATCGCCGACCGTTTCGAGCGAACCGGTGACGGTGCCGCCGACGCTGATCGTTGCAGTCGTCGCAGTGCTGGCCGCAATGTCAGTCAATTTCCCACTCCCCTACCGGCGGCGATTTGCCGCAGTCCCACCGAATTGATGTTACCGTTAAATCAGCGTTGGCGCGCACGCCGCAAGCGCGTCAGCGACAAAATCTGCAAAATGGCCGATCGCCTGCGGATTGAGCTCGCGATCCGAGACCGAAAATCTCAGTTCGGGCAGCTTCCGGCCGGCCGTTTCGAGATTCGCCGCGAGCGCGGTGCGCGAGAGCACCCGAACTTCCACGCTGTAGCGGACGTTGGGCGCCTGCGCTGCAACAGCGCGCTCGACCGCGGCGCAGATCGCGCCCGCCCCGCCTGCTTGGGCTGGAAGCTTTTCGGCGCCGGTGACGCGGCAGGGACCCTGCGCGCGCTCAGGCGTGCTCATCGCGCACGCCCCCGTCGCGGCAAGGCCTGATCCAAGCACGAGAATCGATGCTGCAACTTTGGTCCACACGCGAGGAGGCGGTACGCGGCTAAAGGTTAACGGAATCTGACACTTCCCTCGAATTCGTTCTCATTTGCAGCACTTTACGTGCTTAATGGATTGCGTCTAGCAGTCCTGGCGAAAAGGGGGCTCAGACAATGAATTAATCTGCGGACCGTTGTCGGCGCGTTTCTGCTGATCGCAAGCAGCCCGGCGCCCCTGCTCGCGCAAGGCGCGCCGCAATCGGCCGAGCTCGCGCTCGCCAAGCAGGCGGAGCAATTGAAGCCCGGCCAATGGGTGTGGGCGCCCAAGATCGCTCCGGCGGGCCCGATCCTCGTCTATGTCGATCTCGGCCGGCAGCTTGCGACGGTCTACCGCAACGGGGTCCGCATCGGCGTGTCCACCATCTCCTCCGGCCGTGAGGGCTATGAGACGCCGACGGGGGTGTTCACCATCCTCGAGAAGAACAAGGAGCATATCTCGCACAAGTTCAACGACGCTCCGATGCCCTATCAGGAGCGGCTGACGTGGAGCGGGGTCGCGCTCCACGCGGGCGGACTTCCCGGCTACCCCGAAAGCCACGGCTGCGTGCATTTGCCGCTCGCCTTCTCGAAGATCCTGTTCGACGCAATGCCGATGGGCGGGACGGTGGTGATCGCCGGCGGTCACGAGGACCCGGTGAAGCGGCCCGCAGCGGGCGTCCTTGCGCCGGTGCTCGCGGGGGTTACGCCCGCGCCGGCGGCGGCGCTGTCGGCGGAGGGCCAATTCACCTGGAATGAAGACGCTGCGCCGAGCGGGCCGGTGTCGATCATCATCTCGACCCACGACCAGCAGGTGGTGGTGCTGCGCAACGGGGTGGAGATCGGGCGGGCGCATGCGGTGATCGCCGGTGAGAGCGATCAGCCGCAGGTGATGACCCTGACCGGCGGCGAAGGTTCCGCAGTGGATCCAGGTCGGGGTCGCCAATCTCACCGGCGAGCCGGCCGAGATCATCTCGACCGAGCGCGTCGAGCAGATGCACCTGCCGGCCGCGTTCGTCGCCAAGATGCGCTCGGTGATCCAGCCGGGAACGACGGTGCTGGTGACGCAGGCCGGCGTTGATGCTGCCTCGACCGGGGTCCAGACGACCGTCATGGACGCGGAGAACAGCAGCAAGTAGGGCCGGCCGCATGTCGGACGAAGCACCGAAGCAGGAGATTTGGGGCGGGCGCTTTCGCGCGTCGGCCGCGGAGCTGATGCTGCGGATCAATGCGTCGATCGGCTTCGACAAAAGGCTGTGGCGCGAGGATATCGCGGCGTCGAAGGCGCATGCGGCGATGTTGCGCGACCGGGGGATCATTCCCGCGGAAGACGCGCAAGCGATCCTCAATGGTCTCGACGCGATCGAGGCCGACTATCAGCGCGACGGAGTCCCCGAGAAACTCGAGCTTGAAGACATCCACATGACCGTCGAGCACCGGCTCGGCGAACTGATCGGACCGGCGGCGGGGCGGCTGCACACGGCGCGCTCGCGCAACGACCAGGTAGCGACCGACTTCCGGCTGTGGGTGCGTGGCGCGACCGACGAAGTCCTTCGGCGCGATCCGCGAGCTGCAGCGGGTGCTGGTCGAACGCGCGGAAGAGCATGCGGAAACGATCATGCCGGGATTCACGCATCTGCAGGTCGCGCAGCCGGTGACGCTTGGGCATCATTTGCTCGCCTATTTCGAGATGCTGCGCCGCGACGTTTCCCGGTTCGAGGATGCGCGTAAGCGAATGAACGAATGTCCGCTGGGAAGCGCGGCGCTCGCCGGGACGGGCTTTCCGATCGACCGCGACGCGACGGCGAAAGCGCTCGGCTTCGACGGCCCGACGGCGAACAGCCTCGACAGCGTTTCCGACCGCGACTTTGCGCTCGATTATCTCTCCGCCGCCGCACAGTGCTAGCCTGCATTTGTCGCGGCTGGCGGAGGAGCTGATCATCTGGGCGAGCGCTCCGTTTGGGTTCGTGAAACTTTCGGACGAATATTCGACCGGCTCGTCGATCATGCCGCAGAAGCGCAACCCGGACGCCGCCGAGCTCGTGCGCGGGCACAGCGGGCGGATCGTGGGCGCGCTGACGTCGCTGATGGTGACGATGAAGGGCCTGCCGCTCGCTTATTCGAAGGACATGCAGGACGACAAAGAGCCGGTGTTCGAAGCACACGATTTGCTGATGCTGTCGCTGCAGGCGCTGGGCGGGATGATTGAAACCGTCGAGTTCGTGCCCGAGCGGATGCGCGAGGAGGCCGCGGCGGGTTTTTCGACCGCGACTGACTTTGCCGACTGGCTGGTGCGCGAAGCCGGCGTGCCGTTCCGCGAGGCGCACCACATCACTGGACGCGCGGTGAAAGCGGCGGAAGAGCGCGGCTGCGGGCTCGCCGAACTTCCGCTGGATGACTTGCAGGCGATCGACGGACGGATCGATGAGCGCGTGTATGACGTGCTCAGCGTCGATGCGTCGGTGCGCAGCCGGACGAGCTACGGCGGAACCGCGCCAAGCCAAGTGCGCGAGCAGATCGCGAGAGCGAAGGACGGCATTTCTCATCGTTGAGCAGGGATTCGACTTTTCCTTCGACAGAGAACGAAGGCGGCCCCGGACAAGTCCGGGGTGACGATTCTCTGTCTTGCGCGAGCGTGCGCAGGCGCAGGGCGTTGAGCTTGATGAATCCGGCGGCGTCGCGCTGGTCGTAGGCGCCGCTGCCTTCCTCGAACGTGACGAGATCCTGATCGTAGAGCGATTCCGCGCTTTCGCGGCCGATCACCGTCGCGTTACCCTTGTAGAGCTTCAGCGTGACTCGGCCCGTGACATGTTCCTGGCTTTGTCGATCGCGGCCTGGAGCATCTCGCGCTCGGGCGAGAACCAGAAGCCGTTGTAGATGAGCTTGGCATAGCGCGGCATCAGCTCGTCCTTGAGGTGCATCGCGCCGCCATCGAGTGTGATGCTCTCGATGCCGCGGTGCGCGGCGAGCAGGATGGTGCCGCCCGGAAGTCTCGTAGACGCCGCGCGACTTCATCCCGACGAAGCGGTTCTCGACCAGGTCGAGGCGGCCGATGCCGTTATCGTGGCCGAGCTGGTTGAGCGTGGTCAGCAGGGACGCGGGCGACAGTTTCTCGCCATCGATCGCGACCGGGTCGCCGCGCTCGAAATCCACGGTGATCAGTGTCGGTTTGTCCGGCGCGTCTTCGGGCGAGATGGTGCGCTGGTGGACATATTCGGGCGCATCCGCGGCCGGGTCCTCGAGCACTTTCCCCTCGGATGACGAGTGCAGCAAATTGGCGTCGACCGAGAAGGGCGCGTCCCCCCGCTTGTCCTTGGCGATCGGGATCTGATGCTTCTCGGCAAAGTCGAGCAACGCCTCGCGGCTGGCGAATTGCCATTCGCGCCACGGCGCGATCACGCGGATGTCGGGCTCCAGCGCATAATAGCCAAGCTCGAAGCGGACCTGGTCGTTGCCCTTGCCAGTCGCGCCGTGACAGACCGCATCAGCGCCGACCTGACGCGCGATCTCGATCTGGCGCTTGGCGATTAGCGGGCGCGCGATCGAAGTGCCGAGGAGGTACTGCCCTTCGTAGACGGTGTTGGCACGGAACATCGGGAAGACGAAGTCGCGGACGAACTCCTCGCGCAGGTCTTCGATGAAGATGTTTTCGGGCTTGACGCCGAGCATCTCCGCCTTGCGCCGCGCCGGCTCGACCTCCTCGCCCTGACCGAGATCGGCGGTGAAGGTGACGACCTCCGCGTCATATTCGGTCTGCAGCCATTTGAGGATGATCGAGGTGTCGAGCCCGCCCGAATAAGCGAGCACGACCTTCAGTTTCTTGTTCATTCAATTCCCACCTTCTCTCATTGCGAGGAGCCCAAGGCGACGCGGCAATCCAGGCGCCGCTGGATTGCTTCGCTACGCTCGCAATGACGTTCATTGCAGCAGCCACAACATCGCGCCGCGCGCGCTATGCATCCGGTTTTCCGCCTGGCGCCAGACTGCCGAGCGCGGACCGTCGATGACCGCAGCGGTGACTTCCTCGCCGCGGTGCGCCGGGAGGCAGTGGAGGAAGCGCGCGTTCGGCGCGCGCGCTATGAGCGCTTCATCGACCTGGTAGGGCGCCAGGGCGGCGCGCTTCCGGTCGCAGTCCTCGTCGCCCATCGATACCCAGACGTCGGTGTACACGATGTCGGCGCCTTCGACGGCTTCAGCCGGATCGGCAACTTGCCGGATGTCCTCGCCGGAGAAACCGTAACCCTCGGGGCTGGCGATCACGAACTCGGCCCCGAGCTTCGCGCACCCTTCGCCGAGCGAGCGGGCGACATTGTGCGCTTCACCGAGGAAAGCGACGCGTACGCCTTCGATCCGGCCGAGGAGCTGCTGAATCGTGAGCAAATCGGCCAGCGCCTGAAGCGGGTGGTCGGTCGCCGAGAGCATGTTGAGCACCGGCGCGGCGTTAGCGTTGGCCATCTGCTCGAGCAACGCGTGGTCGAACACGCGCGCCGCGACGATCGCGTGATAGCAGGCGAGCGTGCGCGTCACGTCCTCGACGCTCTCGCGCGTGCCGATGCCGAGCTCGGCCGGCTGGAGATAGACCGGATGCCCGCCGAGCTGTGCGGCCGCCATCTCCATAGAGTTGCGGGTGCGCGCGCTCGGCTTTTCGAAATAGAGCGCAACGCCCTTGTCCTGAAGCACGCGAGGGGCGGGGCCTTGCGACAGGTCCAAAATCGCGCGCAGGTCGTCGGCGGTGAGGTCGCGAATGGCGAGCAGGTGCCTCACCAGCTCTTCTCCTTCTTGATCATCGTGCCGACGCCCTTGTCGGTGAGAAGCTCGATCAGCAGCGAATGGTGCACGCGTCCGTCGATGATGTGCGCAAAGTTGACGCCCTGCTCGACAGCGTCGGCGCAGGCCCTGAGCTTGGGGATCATCCCCTTGCCGACGCTCTCATGCGCGATGCGCTGGCGAAGCTCGGCGGCGGTGAGGCGCGGGATAAGCGTGCTCTCGTCGTTCGCATTTTCGAGGAGGCCGGGGACCGCGGTCAGATAGACGATTTTTTCGGCGTTCATCGCGACCGCGATTGCCCGCGCCGCTTCGTCGGCGTTGACGTTGTAGGGGTGTCCCGCGGCATTCGCGCCGATCGTCGAGACAACCGGCGTCAGGCCGTCGTCGAGCATGCGGTGGATCAGCTCGGCGCGGACAGAGGTGACGTTGCCGACGAAGCCGAGCGCCGGATCCGCCGGGGTCACGGTGAGCAGCCCCGCGTCCTCACCCGAACTCCGACCGCGACCGGCTCGTCGCCGGCCTGGCTGTTGATCGTGGCGACGAGATCGCGGTTGATCTTCCCGACCAGCACCATGCGCACGATCTCGAGCGTCTCCGCGTCGGTGACCCGCAGGCCGTCGACAAACTCCGGCTCCTTACCGACGCGGCGGAGCATCACGTCGACCTGCGGTCCGCCGCCGTGGACCAGCACGCAGCGCACGCCCACGCTCCTCAGCAGCAATACGTCCTGCGCGAGCGCGAGGTCGAAATCCCGGTCGATCGCCGCACCGCCGAGTTTCACAACGACCGACTTGCCGGCGAACTGACGGATATAGGGGAGCGCCTCGACGAGGACGCGCGCGGTCTCGGCGGCGGTCATGACGTCCTCGAATTCTCTTTGATGTAGCCGGGGCCGAGATCGATCCCGATCATCTTGGCGGAGCCCTTGCCGGCGCCGAGGTGGACTTCGATGTCGAACGTCTCGCCCATCATATGCTCGGCGAGCGCCTGCCCGTCGTGGGGGATCCCAACGCCGCCCTTGGCGACCGCGATCCCGCCGTAGGCGACGCGCGATTTGGCGACGTCGAGCGCCACGCCCGCGGAGCCCGCGGCGGCCAGCAACCGCCCCCAATAAGGGTCGCCGCCGTACCAGCTGCATTTGACGAGGTTGTTCTCGGCGATCGCCTTGGCCGCTAGCCTGGCCTCATTGTCGTTGGCGGCGCCGGTGACGGTCAGCCGGGCGATGCGGGTCATCCCTTCGGCGTCCCGCGCCATCTGCATCGTCAGGTCCATGCACGCGGCGAGCACGGCATTGGCGAATTCGTCCGCATCGGCCTTCCCCCGGCGCCCGGAGGCGAGCAGCATCGCGGTATCGTTGGTCGAGG
Source organism: uncultured Alphaproteobacteria bacterium (assembly GCA_963849435.1). Taxonomy (GTDB): domain Bacteria; phylum Pseudomonadota; class Alphaproteobacteria; order Sphingomonadales; family Sphingomonadaceae; genus Sphingomicrobium. Next base: position 476,666 of record CAWKHO010000015.1, on the reverse strand, counting down.
TCGCGCCATCGACGTTCAGCGTGTTGAACGTCTCGTCGGACGCATGCTTGAGCACCTTTTGCATTACGGAGTGCGGAACGTCGGCGTCGGTCGTCAGGAAGGCGAGCATCGTCGCCATGTTGGGCGCGATCATGCCGCAGCCCTTGGCCATTCCGCCGACGGTGAAGCTGGAGCCGCGGATCACGACTTCCTTGGGCTTGTGGTCGGTGGTCAGGATCCCGCGCGCGGCATCGTGCGCGCCGTCGACCGACAGCTTCTTGGCGAGTTTCGGCACGTGGCTGAGGATCGGCTCCATCGGCAGCGGCGTGCCGATGATCCCGGTCGAGCAGACGAGCACATGGGAATTGGCGACGTGCAGCGCCTCGCCCGTGGCCGCGGCCATCAGCTGCGCATCCTTGTAGCCCGCCGCGCCGGTCCCGGCATTCGCGTTGCCGGAATTGACGATGACCGCCGCCGCCTTGCCGCCATTGGCCTTCAGCGTGGCGCGGTCGAGCTCGACCGGCGGCGCCGCGAACTTGTTCTGCGTGAAGACTGCGGCGCAGGGCACCGGCTGCCCGTCCTCGGTCGCGAGCAGCGCCATGTCGAAGCGGCGCCGCTTGATTCCGGCATGGCAGCCGGCGGCGACGAAGCCCTCGGCGGCGGTGACGCTCATGGATACACTCCGGCCGATGTGAGCCCGGCACTCTCTTCGAGGCCGAGCATCAGGTTTGCGCATTGGATCATCTGTCCGGCGGCACCCTTTCCAAGATTGTCGATCGCCGCGAGCGCGAGCACGCGGTTGGTGCGCGCGTCGTAGCGGGCGGTGAGCTGCGCGCCGTTCGACCCGCCGAGCCATTTGGTCGCGGGCGGATCGGCGGTCACGTGCATGAAGAGCTCGTCGGCATAGGCTGCGCGAAGGACCTCCAGCGGGTCCGATGGGCCCGCCGCATCGGCGTAGCAGGTGGCGAGGATTCCGCGGGTCATGGGCGCGAGATGCGGCGTGAACAGCACGGTTCCGCCGAGCGCCATTTCCATCTCGGCGGTATGGCGGTGGTTGAGCAGGCCGTAAGCGGCAAAGCTGCCGTCGACGGTGTTGAAGGCCGTCAATTCTTTCAGTTCCCGCCCTGCCCCGCTGACGCCCGAGGCGGCATCCACGATGATGCTGTCAGGCTTGACGAGACCCGCGTCGACCAGCGGCCTCAGCGCGAGGATCGCGGCGGTGGCGTAGCAGCCGGCGGCAGCGACGGCCTTCGCGTTGCGTATCGCGGACCGATTGAGCTCGGGAATGCCGTAGACGAACTCGGCAAGAAGCTCCGGCGCCTCATGCGCATGGCCGTACCAGCGCGCGTAGGTCGCAGCGTCGTCCAGGCGGAAGTCGGCGCCAAGATCGACGAACGGAATGCCGCGATCGAGGATCGCGCCGGCATGCTTCTGGCTCTGCCCATGCGGCAGCGCGGCGAAGACGAGGTCAACGTCGTCAAGCAGGCCGTCCTCGAACCTTTCGATTGCGAGACCTGGAAAGGCCGCGGCGAGGTGCGGATGCACGACGCCGAGCGCCTGCCCTGCCCGGCTGTCGCCGAACAGCTTCGCGGGCGCGAGCTGCGGGTGCGCGGCGAGAAGCCGCAGCAGCTCGCCGCCGACATAGCCAGAGGCTCCAAGGATGGCCGTCCGAATCATGGGGTGCGCTCTATCACCGCATTTGCATATTTATGCAAGTTACTGCATATTCATGCGCATGAACGATCTCAAAGAGCGACGACAACGGGCGATCGCCGACCTCATTCGCGGGCATGTGCTGGCCAGCCAGGACGAGCTTGCCGAGCGGCTGTCGGACCTCGGCTTCGCAGTCACGCAGGCGACGATCTCGCGCGACCTCGAGCAATTGGGCGCGGTCAAGGTCCGCCGCAATGGCGAGCTGACCTACGCCCTGCCCGACCAGGTCCGCGGCGCGCCCAACCCGCGCCTCGCCGCAGTCTTCCGCGACTGGGTGCGCTCGATCGATGTTGCGGCAAACCTGGTCGTCATCCGAACTCCCCCGGGGTCGGCGCATCTCGTCGGAGTCGCGCTCGACCAGTCGGAGCTTCCCGAAATCGTAGGGACGATCTGCGGTGACGACACGATCTTCGTCGCCTGCCCCGCGATTTCGGATGCGCAGTCGCTGGCGCGCAAATTGCGCAGCTCCGACGAACCGCCGCTGCGCTAGAGTTCCTCCCTATTGCACTTGCGATGGGGATGCTCAGCCAGGAGCCGGAGTGCGCTGCACAGCTGCCGGACGATGTTCCGCCCGACCAAACCAACATGTGAGCAGCAGCGGATAATGGAAGCGCCGCGGTTTGCATTCCCGCCTAGCGCCACCATATCAAGGGCATGCCCAGACCGTCTCAAGTGCACCCCGGCAGCAGCACGGCACGACTCCCGGCCCGAGGCCGGGGTGTTTCCCGCGAGCCGACCCCGGCCTAGGGAGAAACGAGGGACTTCGCGCGGCGCGGCGGTGACTACCCCAGCCGCGCCAGCCGTTCCGAAATTCGGCTCGCTCTCTCATTCAAGAGGACGAGCACAATGTTTCAAGAGTTCAGTGCGAAAGCACATGCATTCGAGCCCCCGCAGGCACCAGCCCCGAGGCCGCTTGAGGAGGCTCGCGCGCTCATCGGCAGCTATCCGAATCTGAGCGAGACCGACCTCGCGCGGCTGATCAATCTGTATCGCCAGCTGTCGGCGCTCGAAATGGCGCTGATGCTTTCGGACGACAAGCTGGCGCCCAAGCTGGATCGCTTCTCGGCCGATCATCGATCGAGAATCCGGACCCCCTTCCGCCAGTACGCTGCTCTCGTCGGTTATGCCGTAGCGGGTGTTGCGGCCGTCGCATGGGCTGCAATGTCCGCGTCATAAACCGGGCGGAAATGCCCGCGGCGGGCTGGTGGAGCTGAGGGGAATCGAACCCCTGACCTCTGCAGTGCGATTGCAGCGCTCTCCCATCTGAGCTACAGCCCCGCGCCACCGCCATATTTTGTGAACCTCGGGAAACCCCGGGTCCGGGCGAGCGGCTCACTAGCCGCGAAATCCCCCCCTTGCAATCGCCTGTCCCGACAGGGTTTCGCCCCGCCGCTTTGCCGCGACGAACTGCCGTTCCGAGGGGAACGGCCGTCCTTACCCGTTCGTTTTTCCCTTCAGGTTCCAGGCCGGCATTCCGCCGGCTCTCTTGCGACCTCTGGAGGACGATATGGCATATGACCGTTACGAGACGCGGGATGCTCCGCGCGACGAGCGTTCGCGATGGCGGGACGAGCCGATCCGCTGGCCGCGACCGCGGCGGACGGGACGACCGCGGCTTTTTCGAGCGCGCGGGCGACGAGGTCGCCTCCTGGTTTGGCGATGACGACGCCGAGCGGCGCCGTGCACGAAGACCAGATGCGGGAAAGCCGCGAGCGCGGCGAGCGGCCGAGACGAGGATCGCGAGCGCGGCTTTCGGGATCGCGGCTGGGAGCGTTCGGGCGGACGCGGCTATGCGACGAGCGAGCGCGACTATAACCCCAATTGGCGCCAGGAATCCCGCGGATCCGGCTATCCCAACCGCAGCTATCGCCCGATGACCGGCGACTATGGCCGCGGGCGCGACCATGAGCGGCCGGAGCGTTCCGGTCCCCGCGACGAGTTTCGCCGAACCAGCTATGCCGGTTCGGGCGATCGCGACCGCGAACATGACCCGCATTACCATTCGTGGCGGCAGCGGCACATGAGCGATCTCGACCGCGACTATGACGAATACCGCCGTGAGAACCAGTCCCGGTTCGAGAGCGACTTCGGCAGCTGGCGCGAACGGCGGCAGCAGAAGCGCGGACTGCTCGGCCAGATCCGCGAGCATATGGAAGTCGTCGGGAATGACGACCAGCATGTGGGAACGATTGACCGCGTCGCCGGCGACCGGATCATCCTTACCAAATCCGACCCGGAGAGCGGCGGCGTGCATCATTCGCTGAGCTGCTCGGACATCGACCGCGTCGAAGGTGATCGCGTGGTGCTCGACCTCCCCGCCGAGGAGGCAAGGCATCGCTGGCGCGACGAGAGCCGCGATCGGGCGCTGTTCGAACGCGAGGACCAGGGCGAAATGGGCCCGCGGAACCTCGATCGCAGCTTCGAGGGCACCTACCGCTAGGCGCGGTAGGATCAGCCTCCGCGTGACGGAGGCAAACCCAGGCCCGGCGGTGCCGTCCCCTTCACCGCCGGGCCTTTTTTGTGCTCACCGCTGCGCCTATGCGGCGGGCGAAGGAGACGCCGATGGCGCGCGCATGGCATCTGACGAGCCGCCCCAGGGGCTTCCGACGCACGACAATTTCGAGCTCAGGGAGATCGCGCTTCCTCCGCTCGGTGACGGCATGGTGCGCATCAGGAACCTGTGGCTCTCGGTCGACCCGTACATGCGCGGACGGATGAACGACGTGAAAAGCTATGTGCCGCCGTTCCAGCTCGGCGAGCCGATGGACGGCGGAGCGATCGGCGAAGTGGTCGAGAGCAAGGCCCAAGGACTTTCGCCCGGCGACCTCGTCCAGCACATGGGCGGCTGGCGCGATGAGGCCGTGGTGGACGCGCGGACGGCCAACAAGCTGCCCGACCTTGGTGCGCCGCCCGAGCGCTTCCTCGGCATTCTCGGAGTGACCGGCATGACCGCTTATTTCGGGCTGCTCGATGCCGCGGGGGCGCGCGAAGGCGATATCGTCTTCGTCTCGGCCGCGGCTGGCGCCGTGGGTTCGGCCGTCCTCCAGATCGCCAAAGCCAGAGGCATGACGGTCATCGCTTCGGCCGGCGGTCCGGAGAAGTGCGAATTCGTGCGTTCGCTCGGCGCCGACCAGGTCGTCGATTACAAGGCCGGCCCGATCCTCAAGGGGCTCGCCGCCGCGGCTCCCGACGGGATCGACGTCTATTTCGACAATGTCGGCGGCGATCACCTCGATGCGGCCTTTGCGGTGGCGCGGAACAATGCCCGGTTCGCGATCTGCGGGATGATCGAGGGATATAATGCGCGGGAGCCGATGGCTTTCCGCTTCATCCAGCGGATCATCGCCGCGCGCATTCGGCTCAAGGGCTTCATCATCTTCGATTATTTCCCGCGAATGGCGGAATTCTACCGTGACATGGGTCCGTGGCTCGCGAATGGCACGGTCAAATCGCGCGAGACGGTGGTTGAGGGGATCGAGAACATGCCCGACGCATTCCTCGGGCTGTTCAAAGGCGAGAACACCGGCAAGATGCTGGTGAAGGTTTAGTTCCTCCCTGCTGGCGGGAAGGTGGCAGTCCGAAGGACTGACGGAGGGGGGCTGGAGCCCTGCACGCCGCCCCCTCCACCATTCACTCTTCGGTGAATGGTCCCCCTCCCCGTCCCGGGGAGGATATTCAGAACTTACAGACGTCCGGGTTGCCGCTCTTGTAGCCGCGCTGGAGCGCTTCCATGCGCTGAGCCGAAGTCCCGTGGGTGAAGCTGTCGGGCACGACCTGGCCTTGCGTCTCGCGCTGGAGCGTATCGTCGCCGATCGCTTCGGCGGCGCGCATGCCTTCCTCGAAGTCGCCCGGCTCCATCACCGGCTGACCCTCGGGAGTCTTGGCGTTCGCAGCCCACACGCCCGCGTAGCAATCGGCCTGCAGCTCGACCTTCACCTGGACCGCATTGCCTTCAGTCTCGCTCGCCCGTGCCTGCAAATCGTGCGCCTGCCCGAGCGTCCCCATCAGGTCCTGGACGTGATGGCCGACCTCATGCGCGACGACATAGGCCATGGCGAAGTCGCCGGGGGCCTGGAAACGGCGCGAAAGCTCATTGAAGAACTCGGTGTCGAGATAGATGTTGGTGTCGGTCGGACAATAGAACGGACCCATCGCCGACTGAGCGGCGCCGCAGCCCGACTGGTCGCCGCCCGAATAGAAATGCAGGTTCGTCGGCGTGTAGCGGATGCCCTTCGGCTGAAGCAGCTTGCTCCAGGTGTCCTCGGTCGAACGGAGCACCTGCAACGTGAAATGCCTGGTCGCGGGATCGAGCTTGCTTTGGCCCGATGGCGCGCCGACCTGCTGCGTCGGGGCAAGCCCGCCTGTGCCGCCGCCGCCCAACCCCCCAAGCGAGCTCAGGAGGAAATAGCCGACCACGAGCACGATAACGCCGCCGATACCGAAGCGGCTGGCGATCAACGGGAGCAGGCAGCCGAGCCCGCCTCCGCCAAAGCCGCCACCGCCCAACCCAAAGCCGCCGCGGCCGGTGTCGTCGGTGAAATTGCTGCTTTCAGGCTCATCGCCGAACCGCATCCGTGTCTCCCGTTCCGGAGGTCCAATGCTCTGGGGGCAGCTCCGGTTGCAAAAGTGCCGGTTGCGGCCATAGCAGCGCGCATTCAGCGGGAGGAAGCGGAATGATCCTTGAAGGCAAAGTCGCGCTGGTCACAGGGTCCACTTCGGGCATCGGTCTCGCCATCGCCAAGGCGCTCGCCGCCGAGGGCGCGAAGCTGATGATCAACGGCTTCGGCCCGGCCGCGGACATCGCGCGCGAGTGCAAGGAGATCGGCGCAATCCACGACGGCGCCGACATGTCCGATCCGGCGGCGATCGCGGCGATGATGAAGCGCTGCGCGGACGAGCTCGGCGGGCCCGACATCCTCGTCAACAACGCCGGCATCCAGCATGTGTCGCCGGTCGAGGATTTTCCGCCCCAGAAATGGGACGCGATCATCGCCATCAACTTGTCGGCGACGTTCCATACAACGCGCTTCGCTGTGGCGGAGATGAAGAAGAAAGGCTGGGGCCGGATCATCAACACCGCGTCGGCGCACAGTCTCATCGCTTCGCCCAACAAGTCGGCGTATGTCGCGGCCAAGCACGGGATCGCCGGCTTCACCAAGACCGTCGCGCTGGAGACCGCGACCAGCGGCATCACGGTCAATTGCATCTCCCCCGGCTACGTCTGGACGCCGCTGGTCGAGGCGCAGATCCCCGATACGATGAAGGCGCGGAACATGACCCGCGAGCAGGTGATGAACGACGTCCTGCTCGCAGCGCAGCCGACCAAACGCTTCGTCACTCCGGAAGAGGTCGCCGCGCTCGTGGTCTATCTCTGCCGCGAGGAAGCGCGCTCGATCACCGGCGCCAATCTCAGCATCGACGGCGGGTGGACCGCGGCCTGACGTCATTGCGAGGCGCGCAGCGCCGCGGCAATCCAGTTGCGCGGCTGGATTGCTTCGCTACGCTCGCAATGACGTGAAGCTCCCCACTTTAGCCCTCATCGCCCTCGCCTGCTCCGGCTGCAGCGTGATCGAGCAGCCGCAAGGGATGATCCCGCGCTGGACGACCGCCTGGCGTGAAGCCGCGACGGAAAGCGACAAGGCGCGGCTGCGCGACTGGCGCGCGACCTTCGTCGCAGCGCTCACCGCGGCCCGCAAGGCCGGTCACTCGGCCGAGATCGCGCGCGAAGGCGCGCTGCTCGATCCGGATTCGGCGCTCGGCGGTGGACCGATCCCGAACGGATTGTATCGCTGCCGAGTGATCAAGCTGGGGGCCCAAGGGCCGGGCAATCTCGACTATGTCTCCTACCCCGGCTTCACCTGCCGCGTTGCGGCGGAGCGCAATTTGCAGCAGCTCGTCAAGCTCAACGGATCGCAGCGTTATGACGGCCTGATCTTCCCCGGCGATGCGATGCGCCAGGTGTTCCTCGGCACGCTCGTGCTCGGCGACGAGAGCCGCGCCTTGCAATATGGGCAGGACGCGACGCGCGACGTCGCGGGCTATGTCGAGCGGATCGGGCCCAATCGCTGGCGTTTGATCATGCCCAAGCCCCATTTCGAATCCCAGCTCGATGTGATGGAGCTCGTTCCTCAGTCCAAGTGATGCGGTAGTTACGCCGTCTCCGCCACCACGTCCGCGCTTGCATCGTCGAGCCGGGCGATCTGCTCTCGAGTCAACTTGAGGTCCATCGCGGCGGTCAGCTGCTTCAGTTGCCCGACGCTGGTCGCGCTGGCGAGGGCGGCGGTGATCCCCGGCTGGGCCATCGTCCAGGCCAGCGCGACAGTCGCCAACGCTGCGCCGGTTTCGGCGGCTATCTCGTCGAGGGCTTCGAGGACGCGCGCGCCCTTGCCTTCGAGATAGGCGATGTTGCGCAATCCGCGCGGGCTTTTGTCGAGGTCCTCCTTGCTGCGGTACTTGCCGGTGAGGAAACCGTTGGCGAGGCTGTAGAAGGGGAAGATGCCGAGCCCGTGCGCGAGCGCGGTGTCGCGCAGCTCGCCCTCGAGCTTCTCGCGCTCGACCATGTTGTACCAGGTCTGCAGGCAGCACGGCTTGAGCAGACTGTTCGCGGCGGCCGTGTCCATCGCCTCCTGCAGCCGCGGCGCGGTGAATTGCGAGAGGCCGATGGCGCGGATCTTCCCGGCTTTGGCGAGCGCGTCGAACGCGCCGAGGCTGTCCGCCAGCGGCACGCCCTCATCGTCCTTGTGCTGGTAATAGAGGTCGATCGTCTCGATCCCGAGCCGCTCCAGCGACGCATCGCAAGCCGGGCCGATCGTGTCGGGCGCAAGCCCCGCCATGAACCCGACCTTGGTCGCGATCACGACCTTGTCGCGCTTGGCCGGATCGCGCTTCAGCCAGCGGCCGATGACCGTCTCGCTCTCGCCGCCCTGGTGGCCGGGAACCCAGGCCGAATAGACGTCGGCGGTGTCGATCATCGTGCCGCCGGCATCGACGAACGCGTCGAGCACAGCGAAGCTCGTCGCCTCATCCGCGGTCCAGCCGAAGACATTGCCGCCAAGCGCGAGCGGCGCGATGTCGATTCCGCTGTCGCCGATCTGCCTCTTCCCCATCGTCAGTCTCCTGCCACTGAGCGTCCGTCATTGCGAGGAGCGAAGCGACGAAGCAATCCAGTTCCTTCGACGTTGACTGGATTGCTTCGCTCCGCTCGCAATGACGATGAACGGACGCGCCCGTTCACCACTTCTTTGTAAAGTTTAGCGACACCCGTGCACATGTCGGCTGATTTGACACTGGCGCGTGAATGCGCTGATCGCCTTCTGGAGCTACGCGCTCGCGGCGTGCCTGTTCGCGTCGATCCTGTTGTGGCGTCTGCGCAGCCGCGTCGATCGGTCCGATCGCGTCCTTCTTGCGGCTTATCTTGCCACCGCTCTGTGGGCCACGTCCGGCGCGGTCCGCGGGCCGACCGACCCGCTGACGATGGTCTGCGGGAGCCTGCGCAATCTTGCCTGGATCATGCTGCTTTACAGCATGTCGGGCGACTTGCGCGCGAGCTCCTTGCGCGGTCTCAGGCTGGTGTTCGGCGCGGTGGCCTTGGTCATCGGCCTGCAACTCGTGCTCGGCCTCATCGTGCTGCTGGTCGATGTGCCGCCGCCGGTGCTCGAGAGCTTCCTGTCGACCGAACAGCTGCTGCGCATCACCATGTCGGCGGGCGCGCTCGTTCTGGTGCACAACATCTATGGCCAGGCGGAATCGCAGAGCCGCCTGAAAATCCGCGGGCACGATGCTCGGCCTCACGCTGATGTGGGGCTTCGACCTCAACCTCTACACCGTCGCCTATCTCAATGCCCCCGGCGCCGGCGACGTGTTCAATTTCCGCGGCGTCTTCATGGCCTTGATTGCGCCGCTGTTCGCCTACCGCAGCCCGGAGCAGAGCTCGCTCAAGGTCAAGCTGTCGCGCGCGGCGACGTTCCAGTCGCTGTCGCTGCTCGCGATCGGCGCTTACCTAATGGTGATGGCGGTCCTCGCGACTGCATTGCGCCGCAGCGCGTGGGACTGGGGGACGGTCAGCACCGCGGCGCTGTTGGTCGCGATGACCGCCGTCGCCGGCGTGCTCGCGATCTCCCAATGGGCGCGCGGTTGGGTCAAGGTGAAGCTCGCCAAGCATCTGTTCGAGCACCGCTACGATTATCGGACCGAATGGCTGCGTTTCACCGAGACATTGGGCCGCGCGGGGCCTGACGCGCCGCCCTTGAGCGAGCGGATCGTCAAAGCCTTCGCCGACGTTGTCGATGCGCCCGGCGGGCTGCTGCTGGTTGCCGACAGCGCCCGTTCGCTCGCAGTCGCCGCGAACTGGAACTGGCCGGCGGCCAACCCGCCCGCCGATCGGCTGCAGGAGTCGGGCGAATTCTGGAGCGCGCTTGAGCAAAGCGGCCGAATCCTCGAGCTGCAGGCATTACGCCAGGGTTGGGCCAAAGCCGAGGACAAGGCGATCCCTGTGCCCGCCTGCATCCTCGACGAAGAGCAAGCCTGGGCCATCATTCCGTTGATCCACCACGGGCGGCAGATCGGCATCGTGATCCTCGCCGCGCCCGATTACCGGCGGCCGCTCGACTGGGAGGATTTCGACCTGCTCCGCACCGCCGGAAACCAGGCGGCGAGCTCGCTGGCCGAGGCTTTGAGCCAGGATGCGCTGGCCGATGCGCAAAGGTTCGAGGAATTCAACCGCCGCTTCGCGTTCATCGTTCACGACGTGAAGAATCTGGTCAGCCAGCTGTCGCTGCTCTCGCGAAATGCCGAGCGGCACGCCGACAATCCGGAATTCCGCGCCGACATGGTCGCGACGTTGAAGGGCTCGGTCGGCAAGATGAATGAGTTGCTGGCGAGGCTCGCCCCGCACTCGGCGGCCCGTGTCCAGCGCATCGAGGCCGAGCCGCTGCGGCCGATCCTGACAAGCGCGATCGCTGCCCGGCGCCGCGATCGCGAGGTCAATCTGCGCGGCGACGCAAGCCTTTGCGCGCTGGTCGACGCGACCGCGCTCGAGCAGGCGGTCGGGCATCTCGTCCAGAACGCGATCGACGCGAGCACCGCCGCGCCGGTGACCGTCCGGGTCAGCGGCGGCGACGGCACGGTCTCGATCGCAATCAGCGACAAGGGCATTGGCATGGACGGCGATTTCATCCGCAATCGCCTGTTCCAGCCGTTCGCATCCACCAAGCCGGGCGGGTTCGGCATCGGCGCGTTCGAAGCGCGCTCGCTGATTGCCGCGATGAACGGCCGCATCAGCGTCGACAGCCGCCCGGGACAAGGCACCACCTTCACCATCACCTTGCCGGCCGCTGAGCAGGCGCAGGAACCGAAACGGAAACGCGCATGACCAACATAACCGACCTCAAAGTCTTGCTGGTCGTCGAGGACGACGAGGGCCTGCAGCGGCAGCTCAAATGGGCTTACGAGGGCTATGAGGTCGTCTGCGCGAGCGATCGCGCACAGGCGATCGAGGCGTTGCGCGCGCATGAGCCGGCGGTCGTCACGCTCGACCTCGGATTGCCGCCCGATCCGGACGGCACCGACGAAGGGTTCGCCGCGCTCGAGGAAATCCTGCGCCTGAAGCCCGACACTAAAGTGATCGTCGCGAGCGGCCACGGCGCGCGCGAAAGCGCGCTCAAGGCAATCGCCATGGGCGCCTATGATTTCTACCAGAAGCCGGTCGACATCGACGACCTCGGGCTGATCGTCGCGCGCGCGTTTCACTTGCACGAAATCGAAGCCGAGAACCGGCGGCTCGAAAGCGGATCGGCCGACACTGTCCTCGGTTCGATCGTCACCGCGGCTCCCGAGATGCAGAAGGTCGCGAAGACCATCGAGCGCGTCGCGTCGGCCGACGTTTCGGTGATGCTGCTCGGCGCAAGCGGCACCGGCAAGGAGTTGCTCGCCCGCGCGGTGCACGAGAAGAGCGGCCGCAAGGGCGAGTTCATCGCGATCAACTGCGCGGCGATCCCCGAGAACCTGCTCGAAGCCGAGCTGTTCGGCTACGAGCGCGGCGCGTTCACCGGCGCCGTCAAATCGAACGTCGGCAAGATCGAGCTCGCGCGAAGGCGGCACGCTGTTCCTCGACGAAGTCGGCGACATCCCGTTGCCGCTGCAGGTCAAGCTGCTGCGCTTCCTCCAGGAGCGCGTGATCGAGCGCATCGGCGGGCGCCAGCCGATCGCCGTCGACACGCGCATCGTCTGCGCGACCCACCAGGACCTGGAGGCGATGATCGCCGACGGCCGCTTCCGCGAGGACCTCTATTATCGCCTCGCCGAAATCGTCGTGAAAATCCCGTCGCTCGCCGAGCGTTCGGGCGACGCGGCCCTGCTCGCGCGCCATTTCGTCAACCGCTTCAGCCGCGAGCTGAACGCCGGCGTGCAGTCGCTTTCGGCGGAGGCGCTCGCGGCGATCGACGCGCTATCCATGGCCCGGAAACGTCCGCGAGCTCGAGAACCGCATCAAGCGCGCGGTGATCATGACCGACGGCAAGAGCGTCACCGCCGCCGACCTCGACCTCCCCGGAAATGCCGAAGAGCAGCCCTGTGCGATCAACCTCCGCGCCGCGCGCGAAGTCGCCGACCGCAGGGCGATCCGTCAGGCGATGAGCCGCACCGACAACAACATCTCGGGTGCTGCCAAGCTGCTCGGGAGTCAGCCGTCCGACGCTTTACGACCTGCTCAAGCAATATCGTCTGCAAGCGTAGCAGACTCCTTCGACGAGCGGATTTGCGGAGTCGCCGCGGCGCGCTAAGAAGCGCCGCAAGCTCCGCAAATCACGGGACAAATCATGGATCGTCGCTCATTCCTCGCAACCGGCGCAACTGTCGCGCTGCTGCCGCTCGCCGAAGCGCCCGCACTTCCGCCGTCACGGCAAAGCCGCCGGCAGCGGCGATGCGCGGATCAACCAGCTGTTCGAAGATATCTTCCAGGAGCGGGTGCGCAACTCGCCCGAGCTCGCCAGCTCGCTTGGCCTCGACAAGGGACCGAACGCCGCGCTCAAGTCGAAGTTCGACACCGACCCGACGTCCGTGTCGCGCGCCAAGAACCTCGCCCGCAACCGCCGCGCCATCGCCCGACTGAAAGCGGTCAGTCCGGCAACGCTGTCGGACGCGGCCAAGCTCAACCGCGAAGTCGTCATCTACTCGCTCGAGACGGCGACGATGGCACCCGCGCGCTGGAACATCGGCTCGCCGCAGAGCCCGTACACGATCACTCAGCAGGACGGCGCTTATTTCGACGTGCCCGACTTCCTCAACACGACGCACACGATCGAAAATGCCGCCGACGCCGACGCCTATCTCTCGCGCCTGCAGCCATTCGCGACTGTGCTCGACAACGACACCGCCGAGCAGCGCGCGCAGGCCGCGCGCGGCTTCCTCGCCCCCGCCTGGTCGATCGACCTGGCGCTCGGGCAAATGCGCAAGCTGCGCGATGTTGCCGCCGGAGCAAAGCACGATGGTCAATTCGATCGTCAAGCGCACGGCGGCGAAGGGCGATCGCCGGCGACTGGGGAAGCCGCGCGACGGCGATCGTCACCAGCAGCCGTCTATCCGGCGCTCGACCGGCAAATCGCCGCGATGGAGAAGTTGCGGCCGACGACCCGACCGGGCGACGGCGCGTGGCGCCTCACCAATGGCGACGCGATCTACGCCGAAGCGCTGCGCCAGGCGACCACCACCAACTTCACACCCGACGAAGTCCATCAGATGGGGCTTAACCAGGTCGCCGACATCTCCAGCCAAGCTCGACGCGATCCTCAAGAGCCAGGGCTATACGCAAGGCACGTCGGCGAGCGCCTCGCCGCGCTCAACAAGGATCCGAAGCAGCTCTACCCGGACACCGACGCCGGCCGCGCCGAGCTGCTCGCCAGCCTCAACACCGGCATCAAGGACATGTACACGCGGCTCCCGCCGACTTCGCCACGCTGCCCAACGCCCCGCTCGAGATCCGCCGGGTTCCGCCCGAGATCCAGGATGGCGCGTCCAACGGCTATTACCGCCGCGCGGCGCTCGATGGTTCGCGCCCGGCCATCTATTTCATCAACCTCAAGGACCTCGGCGACTGGCCCAAATATACGCTGCCGACGCTGAGCTATCACGAAGGCGTCCCCGGGCCATCACCTGCAGATCAGCATCGCCCAGGAATCGAAGGACATTCCGACGCTGAGGAAGCTCGGCTTCTTCTCGGCTTATTCCGAAGGCTGGGCGCTTTACGCCGAGCAACTGGCGGACGAGCTCGGAGTCTATGACAACGACCCGCTCGGCCGCGCCGGCTTCCTCCAGTCCTTCCTCTTCCGCGCCGCGCGCCTGGTGGTCGACACGGGGCTGCACACCAAACGCTGGAGCCGCGAGCAAGCGACCGATTACATGGTGCAGACCACCGGCTTCGCGCGGCCGCGCTCACAGCGCGAGGTCGAGCGTTACTGCGTGCTGATCGGCCAGGCGTGCAGCTACAAGGTCGGGCACCGCGCCTGGGTCCGACGCCGCGTACCGACGCGCAGAAGACGCTCGGCGCGAAGTTCGACATCAAGCAGTTCCACGAAGTGCTGCGCGAAGGCGCGATGCCGCTGTCGATCCTGCAGCGGCGGATCAAAGAGCGGACCGCGGCACGCACTAGCGGCTTAGCGCCTTCGGCCATCTCCGCGACTTCGAGCCAGCGCAGCTCGGCGGCTTCGATATCGGCGCGGTGGCGGGCGATGCGTTCGGTGAGTGCCGCGAAGCGATCCGGCTCGCGCAGGTACAGGTCGGGGTCGGATAGTGCCGCCTCATCGGCCGCGACTTCGGCCTCAAGCCGTTCGATCTCGCCCGGCAGCCGATCGTAATCGCGCTGGTCTTTGTAGGTGAGTTTGATCCTCCCCGCTGGCGGGGAGGTGGCAGCGCGGGGCACTGACGGAGCGGGGTCGGAGCCCTGCACGCCGCCCCCTCCACCACGCCGCTTCGCGTCGCGGTCCCCCTCCCCGTTCCGGGGAGGATTTACAGAGCGATGCTCCTGATAGCGCTTGCGCACCCAATCCTCATACCCGCCGGCGACCACATCCACCTTGCCTGAGCCATCGAGCCCAAGCGTGATCGTCACGGTGCGGTCGAGGAAGTCGCGGTCGTGGCTGACGATCAGCACGGTGCCGTCGTAATCGGCGATCACTTCCTGCAGCAGGTCGAGCGTCTCCAGGTCGAGATCGTTTGTCGGTTCGTCGAGCACGAGCAGGTTCGCGTGCCGCGCGAACTCGCGCGCGAGCAGCAGCCGCGACCGCTCGCCGCCGGACAGGGACCCGATCGGCGCGTCGGCGATCGCCGGATCGAACAGGAATTCCTTCAAATAACCTTTGATATGCTTTTTGTGCCCGCGCACCTCGATCCAGTCGCCGCCGTTCGCCAGCACATCCTTCACGCGGCGCTGCGGCTCCATCAACTTACGCTGCTGGTCGATGACGATCCCGCTCAGCGTCTTCGCGCGCACGACCTTGCCGCTGTCGGGTGCAAGCTCGCCCGTCAGCAGTTTGAGCAACGTCGTCTTGCCCGCGCCGTTCGGCCCGACGATCCCGATGCGATCGCCGCGCTGCACGCGGAGCGAGAAGTCGCGGATAATCGGCCGCTCGCCGTAGCTCTTGCTGACCTGCTCGGCGTCGATCACCGTTTTTGAGCGGACGTCGTCCTTCGCGAGCGCAAGCTTCGCCGTGCCCGCGCTCCCGAGCATCGCCGCGCGCTGGGCGCGCATCTCGTGCAGCTTGGCGAGCCGGCCCTGGTTGCGGCGCCGCCGCGCAGTCACGCCGCGCTGCAGCCAGTGCAGCTCCAGCTTCAGCTTGGCGTCGAGCTTCTCCGCCGCTCGCGCTTCCTCGTCATAGACCCGCTCGGTCCACGCTTCGAACCCGCCGAAGCCGATCTCCGCGCGGCGCAGCTGGCCGCGGTCGAGCCACAGGCAGACCGCGTCAGCCGAGTGAGGAAGGTGCGGTCGTGGCTGATGGCGATGAACGCGCCGGTGAAGCGCTTCAGCCAATCCTCGAGCCATTCGATGGCCGCCGAGATCGAGGTGATTGGTCGGCTCGTCGAGGAACAGCACGTCGGGCTGCTGCGCCAGCGCGCGCGTGATCGCCGCCCGGCGCCGCTCGCCGCCGCTGGCCGTCGCGACCGGCCGGGACAGATCGATGCCGAGCTGATGCGCGATCGCGTCCGCCTCGTGCCGCTCGGGCGCATCGGAGCCGTGCAGCACCCAATCGAGCAAACTCTCGAAACCGGTCATCGCCGGGTCCTGCTCAAGCAGCACGACATGCGTGCCGGGGACGATGGTGCGCTTGCCTTCGTCGGTGTCGATCAGCCCAGCCAGACACTTCAGCAGCGTCGTCTTGCCCGCGCCGTTGCGACCGATCAGCGCCAGCCGGTCGCGGTCGCCGATGTAGATGTCGAGCCCGCGGAAGAGCCAGCCTTCGCCCTGGATGAGGCCCAGGCCTTCGTATGAGAGGATCGGCGCTGCCATGCCGCGCGGTTAGCCGATCCTCCCGGGGATGGGGAGGATGTGGCAAATCCGCCACGAAGTTGTGACCCTGAACGCCCCCGTTCAACAGCATTCATAGCGCATTCAATGCGCCAGTGTAGAAAGGCCGCCGACGAGAGTCGCGTATATGACGATGTTCCGCACCCTTCTGCTCGCCGCCGCTTGTGCCGCCGGCCTCACCAGCGCTCCAGCGCTGGCCGATCCGCCGCGCGATGCGAACCGGGCGTTCCAAGGTGTGCGTCAGGGCCGCTCGATGCCGCTGCCCGAGCTCGAGCGGCGCGTTCTGCCCTTCATGGGCGGCGCCGACTATCTCGGGCCCGAGCTCAACGGCGACTCCACCCGGTTCAAGTTCATCCAGAACGGCCGGGTGATCTGGGTCGACGTCGACGGCCAGGGCCGCGTCGTCCGCCGCTCGCGCGATAAATAGGCTGAATTGGGCGCGCGAATTGACATTTGCGCACCAGCTCCCAGTTGTTCCGGATAAGCAACCCTTCGCCGCAACGCGGGTTGACGGCGAAGATGAACAGGTCCGGGGAACAACAATGCGCGTTCTGATTGTCGAAGACGAACCCAATCTCGGGCGGCAGTTGCGCTCGACGCTCGAGGGCGCCGGCTATGCGGTCGACCTCGCGACCGACGGCGAAGACGGCCACTATCTGGGCGCGACGGAGAATTACGATGCGGTGATCCTCGACCTGGGCTTGCCCGAGGTGGATGGGCTCACGGTGCTCGACCGCTGGCGCAAGGAAGGCCGCAAGATGCCGGTGCTGGTGCTCACCGCGCGCGACAGCTGGTCGGACAAGGTCGCCGGACTCGACGCCGGCGCCGACGATTATCTGGCCAAGCCATTCCAGACCGAGGAGCTGATCGCTCGCCTGCGCGCGCTTATCCGCCGTTCGGCGGGAATTGCATCGTCCGAGCTCGTCGCGGGCGACATCCGCCTCGACACGCGCTCCGGCAAGGTCACCAAGGCCGGCGAGCCCGTGAAGCTCACCGCCCAGGAGTACAAGCTCCTCTCCTATCTCATGCACCACAAGGGCAAGGTGGTGAGCAGGACCGAGCTCATCGAGCATATCTACGATCAGGACTTCGACCGCGATTCGAACACCATCGAAGTGTTCGTCACGCGCATCCGCAAGAAGCTCGGCCCTGACGTGATCACGACCATCCGCGGCCTCGGCTACAGCCTCGAGGAACCTGCCAGTTGAACGAACAAGCCGCCCCGGTAACGGCGGCGGCCCAACGGGCTACCGACGCTCAGCCCGGCGCCGGCAAAGCGCGCCCGACAAGGGCGCAGCGGCGGCGGACGGGTTCATTGACGCGGCGCATGATCATCATCGCCGCGCTGTGGATCACGCCCTTGCTGCTTATCGGCGGCTTTGCGCTCGACCGGGTGCTGTCCAGGTCGATCGTCGACAGCTTCGACAATCAGTTGGTGTTACTTCTGAATTCAATGATCGGAGCGTCCGAGATCGGTCCCGACGGCGAGGTCCGCTTCAACCGCCCGCCCGCCGACCAGCGCTTCATCGAACCTTATTCCGGTCTTTACTTTCAGATCAGCGGCGCCGGCGCCGACACCTTCGCGTCGCGATCGCTCTGGGACCGGCGGTTGCGCGTTTCATCCAACCACGCCGATATCAAGCCGCACCTCTACGACAGCGACGAGTTCAGCGTTACCGGCCACGCTGAACCGATCCGCGTCGCCGAGCGCGACGCCATTCTTCCGGGGTCGAAGGTTCGCTGGCGCTTCCAGGTCGCGCAGTCGCGCGGAATCGATCAACGACCAGATCCACAAGCTGCGGCTCACCCTTTTCTGGAGCTTCCTTGCGCTTGGCATTGGACTGCTCGTGCTGGCGGCGCTGCAGACCGTCTATGGCTTGTGGCCGCTGCGGCGGGTGCGCCGCGAGGTCGCTTCGATCCGGTCGGGAGCAATGACCCGCCTCGGCCAGGATTTCCCCACCGAGATCCGCCCGCTGACCGAAGAGATCAATCAGCTCCTGGCGCACAGCGAGGAACAAGCCGAGGAGGCGCGGCGGCACGCGGGCAATCTCGCCCATGCGCTGAAGACTCCGCTGACAGTGATCACCAACGCCGCGACCGCGGACTCACCCGACCTCGATGCCACCGTAATCCGCGAATCCGCGGCAATGCGCCGGCAGATCGACCACCACCTCGCCCGCGCGCGGGCCCTCGGTCGGCGCGCTTCGGCGCAGGCACGCGCAACGGTGTGGGACAGCCTGGAAGCGGTGCAGCGCGCAGTCGACCGGCTGTACGAGAATGCCACCGTGGACATCGCCGGCGACCATCGCGCGCAGGTACGCGTCGAGCGCCAGGATCTCGACGAGATGATCGGCAATTTGGTCGAGAATGCCGCCAAATATGGTGGCGGCCGGGTGTTCGTGACCGTCGAACCCAAGGACGGACAAGTCGACATCGAAGTCGAAGACGACGGGCCTGGAATCGCCGAAGCGGATCGCGAAATCCTGTTCGCGCGCGGCGCGCGGCTCGACACAACGGGAAAGCCAGGGACCGGCCTCGGCCTCGCGATCGTCCGCGACGTCGCCGAGATTTACGGCGGCTCAATCCACCTCGAACGGAGCGAGGACCTGGGCGGACTTCTTGCCCGCCTGACGCTGCCCGCGGGCTAAGCCTTCCTGCCGTTCGTCGAAAATCCTTGCCAATCGGCGCGTCCGTAAGGCATTGGCAAGGCATATATCCGGAGGGGTGTTAATCCATGAAATTCAAGATGTTGGCACTTGCCACGGCAAGCCTCGTGGCAGTTGCAATGCCAGTTTCGGCGGCAAAGCCCGTCTATGGCGACTGGGGCTACAATCCCGCGGCGATGGATAGCTCGGTCAAGCCGGGCGACGATTTCTGGGCCTATGTGAACGGCACCTGGGATAAAACGACGAAGATCGCTCCCGACCGCAGGTCGGCCGGACCGTTCGTCAGTCTCTCGGATCAGGCGGAGAGCGACGTGCGCTCCATCGTCGAAAGCCTTGCGAGCGATCCTAACCGGGGCCAACTCGGTCAGCAGGTCGGCGACTTTTACGCCACCTACATCAATGAGGCTGCCATCGAGGCCGCCGGCGCCGCTCCGCTCAAACCGTACATCGCCGAGATCGATGCGGCGAAAACACGCTCCCAGCTGCTCTCGTTGTTCGTTAAGCCGGGCTTCGCCAGCCCGGTCGACTTCGGAAATCAATCCCGACTTCAAGGACCCGACGCGCTATTCCGCGGTCGCGAGCCAGGCCACTCTCGGGTTGCCCAGCCGCGAATATTACCTCAGCGATGACGCCAAGATGGCCGCGCACCGCGCCGCCTATCGCGATTATATCGTCACCATCGAGAAGCTTGCCGGACTACCCGGCGGTGAAACCGCCGCGGACCGCATTATCGCACTGGAGACGGCGCTGTCGAAGTCGCAGTGGCCGGCGGCCGATCGTCGAGACATCGACAAGATCTACAACCCGATGACACCGGCGAAGCTGATGGCGCTCGCGCCGCAGTTCCAATGGACGACCACGCTCGCCAAGAGCGGTCTCGGAAGCGCCAAGCAGGTCATCGTCACCGAGCCGTCGGCGGTTGCAGGCGCAGGAAAGGTTCTTGCTTCGACTCCGCTGTCGACGTGGAAGGAGTGGCTCGCGTTCCGCTTCGTTTCGGATCACGCGAACCTGCTCCCGAAGGCGTTCGACGACGCCCGCTTCGCGTTCTATTCGAAAGAGCTGAACGGCGTCGAGCAGCAGCGCGACCGTTGGAAGCGCGGTGTCGGCCTGGTGGACGGCGCGCTTGGCGAGGCCGTCGGCGAGATTTACGTCAGGACCCACTACCCGCCAGAAAGCGAGCGGCAGATGACCGAGCTGATCGGTAACCTGCGCGACGCCTATCAGGAGCGGATCACCGGCAACAGCTGGATGGACGAAGCGACGCGCAAGGAAGCGCTAGCCAAGCTTGCCGCGTTCGAGCCGCGCATCGGCCATCCCGTCAAATATATCGACTATTCAACTCTGAAGGTCGTCAAGGGCGATGCGCTCGGCAATCGGCCTGCGCGCCGAGGAGTTCGGGTGGAAACTGCAGTTGAAGCGCTTCCCCAAGCCGGTCGACCGCACACTGTGGGATATGACTCCGCAGACGATCAACGCCTATTATGATCCGTTCAACAACCAGATCACATTCCCGGCCGCGATCCTCCAGCCGCCCTTCTTCGATCCCAACGCCGACGCGGCCGCCAATTACGGTGCCATCGGCGCGGTCATCGGACACGAGATGGGCCATGGCTTCGACGACGAAGGACGCAAGTTCGACGCCAAGGGCCAACTCCGCGACTGGTGGACCGCGACGGCTGCAAAACTGTATTCAACCCGCACCGACGCGCTGGTGAAGCAATACAGCAGCTTCACTCCGTTCCCGGGCGTCAACGTCAATGGCAAGCTCACGCTGGGCGAAAATCTTGGGGATCTGTCCGGCGTCGAGGCATCGTACGCCGCGTACAAGAAATATGTCGCGAAACATGGTGAGCCGCCGGTCATCGACGGGCTGACGGGCGATCAGCGCTTCTTCATCGCGTATGCTCAAGCGTGGCAGGAGAAGCAGCGCGAAGGCGCCGAGCGGCAGCAGATCCTGACCGATCCGCACAGCCCCGGGAAGTACCGGGTCAACGGCATCGTCCGGAACGTCGACGCCTGGTACAAAGCGTTCGACGTGAAGCCGGGCGACAAGCTCTATTTGCCGCCCGAGCAACGCGTTCACATCTGGTGACCCTTTCCTCCCCACGATTTCGTGGGGAGGGGGGACCGCACGAAGTGCGGTGGAGGGGCCTTGGGCACGCCGCAAGAAGGCCCCTCCACCAGCTCCGCTGGTCCCCCTCCCCTGCAAATGCAGGGGATGACATAGACTAGGAAACTGGCGGCGCCCCCGCTAGGGCGGCGCCGTGACCGCGACCGTCTATCCGCTGACCGTTCAGCGCGCGCCTTCGCTCGATGCGCTGATGGCGCTCGTCGCGACCGACATGAACGGCGTCAATTCGGTCATTCTCGAACGCATGCAGAGCAAGGTCGCGCTGATTCCCGAGCTTGCCGGCCACCTCATCGCCGGTGGCGGCAAGCGCATGCGCCCGATGCTGACGCTCGCCTGCGCAAGCCTGCTCGGCTACCCCGGAACGCGCCACCACAAGCTCGCCGCGGCGGTCGAGTTCATCCACACCGCCACTTTGCTCCACGACGACGTGGTCGACGGTTCGGGCATGCGCCGGGGCAAGCGCACCGCGAACCTCATCTGGGGTAACCCGGCGAGCGTGCTCGTCGGCGATTTCCTGTTCTCCAGAGCGTTCGAGCTGATGGTCGAGGACGGCAGCCTCAAGGTGCTGCGGATCCTCAGCCACGCGTCCGCCGTGATCGCCGAGGGCGAGGTCGAGCAATTGACCGCACAGCGCCAGGTCGCGACCGACGAAGAGCAATATCTAACGATCATCACCGCCAAAACCGCCGCCTTGTTCGCCGCCG
This sequence comes from uncultured Alphaproteobacteria bacterium, assembly GCA_963849435.1. Taxonomy (GTDB): domain Bacteria; phylum Pseudomonadota; class Alphaproteobacteria; order Sphingomonadales; family Sphingomonadaceae; genus Sphingomicrobium. The sequence goes on along the minus strand of CAWKHO010000015.1, from coordinate 454,958 downwards.
CCTGCCGGGTCGCACCGGTGGTCGCCGAAGCGGATGAGGACGCAGAGCTTGCGTTCGAATCGTTCGGCAAGAACCTCGGGATCGCGTTCCAGCTCACCGACGATGTGATCGATTATGCGTCCGATGCGGCGACCATGGGCAAGGGCGTCGGCGACGACTTCCGCGACGGCAAGATGACCCTGCCGGTGATTCTCGCTTTCGCGCGCGGCAGCGAGGCCGACCGCGCGTTCTGGCGCGCGGCCATGGCCGGCGAGCGCATAAGCGACGGCGACCTCGCGCAGGCGATCGCGCTGCTGCAATCGACCGAAGCGCTGTCCGACACGATCGAGCGCGCGCGCCAGTACGGCCGCCGGGCGATCGATGCGCTCGCCAACTTTCCGGCGAGCAAGGCGAAATCGGCGCTCGTCGAAGCCGTCGAGTTCGCCATTGCCCGCGCTTACTGAGTCTTGATTAAGCGGTCCCGCTGCGCCAACGCCGCGGGCGATGACGATCGCGCGCATTTCCGAGTACGAGCGCAAGACGACGCAGTCCGGCAACGCCAATACCGGCCGCTGGCTGCTCGAGTTCGAACGGCAGGAGGCGCTGCGGCCGGACCCCCTCACCGGGTGGAACGGCTCAGGCGATACGAGGCCGCAGGTGCGCATGAACTTCGCGACCAAGGACGCCGCGATCGCTTATTGCGACAAGCACGGCCTCGACTATCACGTCGTCCCAGCCGCGCCCGTGCGGTTGAAAATCCAGGCCTACGCAGACAATTTCCGTTGAGCTTCGTCCATAATGGAGGCAACTTCCTGCCGCCGAGGTAGGGGGAAGACTGCATTTCGCGGACGTAAGGCTGGTGATCGGCACCAGGCCTGAAGCCATCAAGCTGGCGCCAGTCGCCCATGCGTTGCGTGATTGCGGCGTGCCGCCGACGCTCGTGCTAACTGGCCAGCACGCCACTCTCGACCTCGAAGAATTCGAGCTGGAGACTTATCCTGCGGTGCGGCTCGGCTGTCCCGGCGACGAAGACCCGCACCGGCATGTCCGGATGGTCACCGTTGCCATGCTTCCGCTGTTGAAGCCGGCACCCGACTTGCTCGTCGTACAGGGCGACACCTCCAGCGCGCTTGGCGCAGCGCTCGCGGGCGCCCTCGCCGAGGTTCCGATCGCGCATGTCGAGGCGGGCTTGAGAACATACGATCCGCGCCTCCCCTGGCCAGAGGAGGAATATCGCACCGCCATCGATGCCCACGCAGACCTGCTGTTCGCACCCACGGAAAGGGCCGCGGCGAACCTGCGTTCAGAGCACCTCCACGGCGAGGTGCACATGACGGGCAATACCGGCATCGACGCGCTGATCGCTACCCAAGTTCGGCTGTCTGCCCAATCAATCGTTACCGAGGGGCTCCCGCGTATCCTCGTCACCTGTCACAGGCGCGAAAGCTGGAGCGAAGGTCTCCGGTCAATCGCGGCCGCGCTCCGGGAGATCGCTCGCAACGGCAACGCGCTGATTGACTTGATCGTGCATCCGAACGCGCACGTCGCCGCGATGATGCGACAGGCGCTCGATTCCACCCGTGGGATTTCGCTGATCGCTCCATGCAGCCACAGCGAGCTCATCCGGCGGATGTGCGACGCCGACCTGGTGCTCAGCGACTCCGGCGGGATCCAGGAAGAAGCCGCTGCGCTCGGCGCTCCGCTTCTCGTGCTGCGCGACAAGACCGAACGGCCTGAAGCCGTCGCCTCCGGCAACGCCCGCCTCGTCGGCACTTCGGCCGAGCGCATCGTCGCCGAAGTCCGGCGGTTGCTCGATAATCCGTTCGAGCGGCTGGCAATGGCGGTGCCCGCTTTTCCCTTCGGCGACGGCAGCGCCGCCCCTCAGATTGCGGAGATCATCAAACGCTGGCTCGAAATTCGCCGCGATTTGAGACAATTGCCGCGCGAACAGGGAACCGGGCGCTCCTGATTATCGTTTCCCACGTGGAACGAGGGAGTGAGCCGCCATGCGGCCGAGCGGGGCAAAATTTTCATCAACCGGAAACCGTATCCTTTGATAATATGGCGAATCGCAGCCGGGGGGCTGCGCTTTGTGCAACCTGGGTGGGGGGAGAAAAGCCACACGGAGAGCTAAGTGAACATCCAGGCCCCCCGCGACTTTATCGATCGCCGCCAGCTCGTCAGCGCGCTCCGTGCGCTGCGCCGTGGTGATTTTACTGTTCGCTTGCCGGAAGAGGTCGACGGCGTCGACGGCGAGATCGCCAGCCTCTTCAATGAAGTCGTCTCGGTCAACGAAGAGATGACGCAGGAGTTCGAACGCCTCTCCAAGGTGGTCGGCAAAGAGGGCAAGATCACCCAGCGCGGACGGGTGAAGAATGCGCGCGGCGGGTGGGAAACCGCGGTACGCTCGGTCAACGAGCTCATCGAAGACATGGTCCAGCCAACAGCGGAAGTGGCCCGCGTCATCGGCGCCGTCGCCAAGGGCGACCTTTCCCAGAGCATGACCGTGGAAATCGACGGCCGGCCGCTGCGCGGCGAATTCCTGCGCATCGGCAAGGTGGTGAACACCATGGTCGAGCAGCTCGCCTCGTTCGCGTCGGAAGTGACTCGCGTTGCCCGCGAAGTCGGCACCGAGGGCAAGCTCGGCGGACAGGCCAAGGTGAAGGGCGTCGCCGGCACCTGGAAGGACCTCACCGACAACGTCAACGCGATGGCGACTAACCTCACCGGCCAGGTGCGCAACATCGCCGAAGTGACCACCGCCGTCGCCCGCGGCGATTTGTCGAAGAAGATCACGGTCGAGGTGAAGGGCGAAATCCTCGAGCTGAAGAACACGATCAACGTGATGGTCGACCAGCTGAACGGCTTCGCGTCGGAGGTTACGCGCGTCGCCCGCGAGGTGGGTACCGAAGGCAAGCTCGGCGGCCAGGCGCGGGTGGAAGGCGTCGCCGGCACGTGGAAGGATCTGACCGACAACGTCAATCTCATGGCCGAGAATTTGACGGGCCAGGTGCGTAACATCGCAGAGGTCACCACGGCGGTCGCGCGCGGCGACTTGTCGAAGAAGATCACCGTCGACGTGAAGGGCGAAATCCTCGAGCTCAAGAACACCATCAACACGATGGTCGATCAGCTCAACGGCTTCGCCTGCGAGGTGACCCGCGTCGCGCGCGAAGTCGGCACGGACGGCAAGCTTGGCGGCCAGGCGCAGGTGCCCGGCGTCGCCGGTACGTGGGCCGAGCTCACCGACAATGTGAACCTGATGGCGGCGAACCTCACTGGTCAGGTCCGCAACATCGCCGAGGTGACCACCGCCGTCGCCAAGGGCGACCTGTCGAAGAAGATCACCGTCGACGTGAAGGGCGAAATTCTGGAGCTAAAGGACACCATCAACACGATGGTCGATCAGCTCAACTCGTTCGCCTCGGAAGTGACGCGCGTCGCCCGCGAAGTCGGGTCCGAAGGCAAGCTTGGCGGACAGGCGCAGGTGGAAGGCGTCGGCGGCACCTGGGCCGACCTCACCGACAACGTCAACCTGATGGCGGCCAACCTGACAGGCCAGGTCCGCAACATCGCCGAAGTGACCACCGCCGTCGCTCGCGGCGACCTGTCGAAGAAGATCACCGTCGACGTGCGCGGCGAAATTCTCGAACTGAAGGACACCATCAATACGATGGTGGACCAGCTCAACGGATTCGCGTCGGAAGTGACCCGCGTTGCGCGCGAGGTCGGCACCGAAGGCAAGCTCGGCGGGCAGGCGCAGGTGGAAGGCGTCGCCGGAACCTGGGCCGACTTGACCGACAGCGTGAACCTGATGGCCGGCAACCTGACCGGCCAGGTGCGCAACATCGCCGAGGTGACCACCGCCGTCGCGCGCGGCGACTTGTCGAAGAAGATCACCGTCGACGTGAAGGGCGAGATCCTCGAGCTCAAGAACACCATCAACGTCATGGTCGACCAGCTCAACGGCTTCGCCTCCGAAGTGACGCGCGTCGCGCGCGAAGTCGGAACGGAAGGCAAGCTTGGCGGCCAGGCGCAGGTGCCCGGCGTCGGCGGCACGTGGAAGGACTTGACCGACAACGTCAACGCCATGGCCGCGAACCTGACGGGCCAGGTACGCAACATCGCCGAAGTCACGACCGCGGTCGCGTTGGGCGACCTTTCGAAGAAGATCACGGTCGACGTGAAGGGCGAAATCCTCGAGCTCAAGAACACCATCAACACGATGGTCGATCAGCTCAACGCGTTCGCGTCCGAGGTGACCCGCGTCGCGCGCGAGGTCGGCACCGAAGGCAAGCTCGGCGGTCAGGCGCAGGTGCCGGGAGTTGCCGGGACATGGGCCGATCTGACCGACAATGTGAACCTCATGGCCGCGAACCTCACCGGCCAGGTGCGCAACATCGCCGACGTGACTACCGCGGTGCAGCGCGGCGACTTGTCGAAGAAGATCACCGTCGACGTGAAGGGCGAGATCCTTCAGCTCAAGAACACCATCAATACGATGGTCGATCAGCTCAACGGCTTCGCGTCCGAAGTGACGCGCGTCGCGCGCGAGGTCGGCACCGAAGGCAAGCTCGGCGGACAGGCGCAGGTGCCCGGCGTCGGCGGAACGTGGAAGGACCTGACCGACAACGTCAACCTGATGGCGACCAACCTCACCAACCAGGTGCGCGGCATCGCCGAGGTCGTGACCGCCGTCGCGCAGGGCAATCTGAAGCGCAAGCTGACCGTCGACGCGAAGGGCGAGATCGCAGCGCTCGCCGACACGATCAACTTCATGATCGATACGCTTTCGACGTTCGGCGACCAGGTCACCAACATGGCCCGCGAGGTCGGCATCGAAGGCAAGCTCGGCGGCCAGGCGCGCGTGCCCGGCGCCGCCGGACTGTGGCGCGACCTTACCGACAACGTGAACCAACTCGCCGCGAACCTGACCAACCAGGTGCGCTCGATCGCCGAAGTGGCGACCGCCGTGACCAAGGGCGACCTCACCCGCTCGATCGCCGTCGAGGCGTCGGGCGAAATGGCCGCGCTCAAGGACACGATCAACGAGATGATCTCGAACCTGAAGGAGCAGACGCTCAAGAACGCCGAGCAGGATTGGCTCAAGACGAACCTCGCGCGCTTCAGCCGGATGCTCCAGGGCGAACGCGACCTCGCAACCGTCTCCAACCTCATCATGTCGGAGCTCGCGCCGCTGGTGAACGCGCAATATGGCGTGTTCTACGTCACCAAGCGCGAAGAGGACGAAACCAAGCTCGAGCTCGTCGCCAGCTACGGCGCCGAAAGCGCGCAGGAGCTCAAGCAGGAGTTCAACCTCCGCGAGGGCCTCATCGGGCAAGCCGCCGCCGATCGCCGGCCGATCCTGCTGAAGGAGGTCCCGCCGGAGTTCATCCGCATCGGCTCAGGCCTCGGCCACGCCAGGCCCGCCAACGTCAACATCCTTCCGGCTCTGTTCGAGGACGAAGTCAAAGCGGTGATCGAGCTCGCCTCGTTCGGCGAGTTCAACGAGACCCACCAGAGCTTCCTCGACCAGCTGATGGAATCGGTCGGGATCGTGTTGAACACGATCGCCGCGACGATGCGCACCGAGGGCCTGCTCAAACAGTCGCAGCTGCTCACGCAGGAGCTGCAGGCGCGGCAGACCGAGCTCACCACCAAGCAGGAGGAGCTGCACGCGACCAACGAGGAGCTTCAGGAGAAAGCCCAGCTGCTCGAAAACGAGAAGAAGCAGGTCGAGGCGAAGAACCTCGAAATCGAAATGGCGCGGCGCGCGCTCGAAGACAAAGCCGAGCAGCTCGAGGTCACTTCGAAATACAAGTCGGAGTTCCTAGCCAACATGAGCCACGAGCTCAGGACTCCGCTCAACTCGTTGCTGATCCTGTCCAAGCTCTTGTCCGATAACTCGCAAGGCAACCTCAATGAGAAGCAGGTTGAGTTCGCGCGGACAATCAATTCCGCCGGCTCCGACCTCCTCAACCTCATCAACGACATCCTCGACCTGTCGAAGGTCGAGTCGGGCACGGTGACAATCGAGGTCGGCGAAATGCCGGTGCAGCACTTGAAGCAGCACATGGAGCGCACCTTCCGCCAGCTTGCGACGGACAAGGAATTGGCCTTCAACGTCAAGTTTGACCCGAAGCTGCCGCAAACCATCCGCACCGACGAGAAGCGCCTGCAGCAGATCGTGCTCAACCTGTTGTCCAATGCGTTCAAGTTCACTGCCAAGGGCAGTGTCACGCTCGGCGTCCGCTGCGCCGAAAGCGGCTGGAGCGCGAACCACCCGGTGCTGCGCAACGCCGACGAGGCGATCGAGATTGCCGTGACCGACACCGGCATCGGCATTCCGGAAGAGAAGCAGCGGCTGATTTTCGAACCCTTCCTGCAGGCGGACGGCACCACCAGCCGCAAATATGGCGGCACCGGCCTCGGACTGTCGATCAGCCGCGAAATCGCGCGTCTTTTGGGTGGCGAGTTGCAGGTGCGCTCGAAGTCCGGTGAAGGCTCGACGTTCACCCTGTATATGCCGCTCGAGGCCGTACCGCAGGCAGTGCCGGCAATCGGCGGCACGCCGCCCCGTTACGACAATAGCGGAGCCGTCGTGCCGACGTCGCTGCCGACCGGTTTCGAGGTGAATGACGACCGCGACGACCTCGGCAAGGATCCGTTCGTGCTGATCGTCGAGGACGATCCGACCTTCGCGACGATCCTGCTCGACGCTGCGCACGAGGCGGAGCTGAAGGGCGTCGTCTCGACCGCGGGCGCGGGCACGCTGGCGATGGCGCGCAAGCTCCAGCCGAGCGCGATCACGCTCGATCTTGGGCTCGCCGACATCGACGGCTTCGTGCTGCTCGATCTGCTCAAGCACGACCCGCAAACCAGTCACATCCCGATCCACGTCGTGTCCGGCGTCGACCGCAGCCAATCGGTTATCGGCATGGGCGCGTTCGGAGTGACCGAAAAACCTGCCGAGCGATCGGACCTGGTGCGGGTGTTCACCGAACTTCGCGAACACGCGCAATCGCGCAAGCCGCGCCGCAAAGCGAAAGCGCCGCGCCGGCGACGCCGGCCAGCTTGCCGGAACTTGCCGGAGCCAAAGTGCTCATCGTCGACGACGACATCCGCAACATCTTCTCGCTGACGAGCGTTTTGGAGAGCCATGACGTGGAGGTTCTCCACGCCGAGCGGGGAAGGGACGGGATCCTGATTCTCGAGCAGACGCCGGGCGTCGATGTCGCGCTGATCGACATCATGATGCCCGAGATGGACGGCTATGAAACCATGCAGCAGATCCGCCAGCGCGACGAGCTTGCGGATCTGCCGCTGATCGCGGTGACCGCCAAGGCGATGAAAGGCGACCGGCAGAAGTGCCTCGACGCCGGCGCATCCGATTATATCGCGAAGCCGGTCGACATCGAGCTGCTGCTCGCGCTGCTGCGCGTGTGGGTCGCGCGGTCGCGTGAGGCTGCCGCGGCTGCGGCGGAGCCTGTCGCGATGGAGGCGGCGGAATAGGATGGGGCGGCCGGTGGGAGATATTCCGATGCAGGCGCGCGTCGTCCCCGATCGGGTCGAGATGCCGGAAGCGGAGCGGCCGCGCGTGCTCCTCGTCGACGACGACGAGCGCAACCTGCTCGCCGTTCAGAGCACGCTCGAAGACCTCGGAGAAGTGGTCGCGGCCAAATCGGGCGAAGAGGCGCTGCGTCACCTCCTCAAGGGCGAGTTCGCGGTCATCCTGCTCGACGTCTACATGCCCGGGATGGACGGCTATGAGACCGCCCAGATTATCCGCAGCCGCGATCAGACCAAGGGCATACCAATCGTCTTTCTGTCGGCGGTCAACAAGGAGGCCGAGCATCTGCTGCGCGGCTACGCGATGGGTGCGGTCGACTATGTCTTCAAACCGGTCGACGCGATTGTCCTCAGGTCGAAGGTCGCGGTGTTCGTCGATCTGTTTGCGAAAACGAAGGAGATCGAACGCAAAGCCCGACAGGAGCAAGCCCTGCTCGACGCCAACCTCAGGGCAAACGCCGAGCGCCTGCGGGCCGAACAGGAGCTTCGCCGCGCCGAGCAGCGTCAGGCCGCGATCATCCAGTCCTTGCCAATGGTACTTTACCTGTGGCCCTACGACGCCAATTCGCGCGTGCCCACCTATGTGAGCGGCGACATGAAGGCGATTACCGGCTTCACGTTCGAGGATGTTTCCAGCCAACCCGACCTGTTTGTCGACCGGCTTCACCCCGACGACCGCAATCGCGTCATCGCCGCGATGGAAGCGCGCCGGAAGAGCGGCCGTTCGTCGATCGAATATCGCTGGCAATGCGCCGACGGCGTCTACAAGCACTTCCTCGACCAGGCCGTGCTACTCAAAGACGGCGACGGGCGGCCGGTCGAGTTCGCCGGCACCCTTACGGACATCTCCGAGCAGAGATCGCTCGAGAGCCAGCTGATCCAGGCGCAAAAAATGGATGCGATCGGCAAGCTGACGGGCGGCATTGCGCACGACTTCAACAACCTTCTGGCAGCGGTCATCGGCGGGCTCGGACTGCTCGACAAAAGGGCCTCGCTGGACGCCGAACAGCGCAAGATCCTGGGAATGACCAGACGCGCGGCCGAACAGGGCAGCGTGCTCGTCCGCCGGCTGCTCGCCTTTGCACGCCGGCAAAAGCTCGAGCCTCACGCGATCGAGTCGGAGTCGCTCCAGGAAACAGTTTGGAACCTGCTTGCCCACGCGCTCGGCGGACTGGTCGATATCGAATGGCGCGCGAACGAAGGCGTGTGGAACGCATTCGCCGACCGCGCGCAGCTGGAGCTCGCGCTGGTCAACCTGATCATCAACGCCCGAGACGCAATGCCGGCCGGCGGAACGGTGACGGTATCCGCTGAAAATCGCGAGGTTGAAGCGGACAATTGGGCCGGGATTCCCGCCGGCGATTATGTGCTGCTCTCCGTCACCGACAACGGAACCGGCATCGCCCCTGGCGACCTCGAAAAAGTGATGGACCCGTTCTTCACGACCAAGGACGTGGGCAAGGGCAGCGGCCTTGGCCTCAGCATGGTCTACGGTTTTGCCAAGCAGTCGAACGGTGCCTTCCGGCTCGAGTCAGAGCTCGGTCGGGGGACGAGGGCGGAATTGTGGCTTCCCCGAGCGCCCGAAGGTCTGGCTCCGGCGGACTGGCCCGTAGCCGAGGAGCCCCAGGGCGCTCCGACACGGCCGTTGCACGTGCTGCTGGTCGACGACCATGCCGAGGTCCGCCGGACGACCAGAGCGGTTCTGGAGGACCTGGGTCATTCGGTGGTCGAAGCGGCGAATGGCGCGGAGGCGCTCCAGGCACTGAAAATCCGTGAGTGCGATTACGACCTGCTGATCAGCGACTATGCGATGCCGCACGTTTCCGGAACCGAGTTCCTGCGTGAGGCGCGGGAGCTGTGCCCGGATGCCCCGGCGCTGATCATTACCGGCTACGCCGAGGCTGACGCGATCAGCGACCGGCCGCCCGGTGTCGACGTGCTGTTGAAACCGTTCACCGCGACGCAGCTCGAAGCTACTCTCCAGAAAATTTGCGGTGAGACGGCTGTTGCGAGCTGACAACGGTCGCTCACGATCGCACCCACACGTGACGTGCTCGCGGTGAGCCGCGCAACTTAATTCGAATCAAGCAGTTACCCGTCGCAGATCACCGACAATTTGGGGACAGCTCGTGTCTGATGAAGAGCTCCCGCGCGATGGCGACGTCGAGGATGTGAGCCGGACATTGGCCCAGAGCCTGAAGGCATGCCGCTCGATGGTCGCCGATTACCGGGCCATGCTCGATGCCGAGGCGAACGACAATGTCCCCGGAGCCCCGGAGCCCGCCGTCCCGCGTGAGACGGACGAAGCGTAATCTCGCAGGTTCGCTCAGTGCTCCGTTGCCGGCGTGAACAGCAGGTCCTGGTAATCCCAGCTGAAATCGGCGGTCGGCGACACCGGCTTCATGACCACCCGGTCCACCTTGCCATTCTGGTCGATCGAGAAGGTCACGTAGGCGGGCTCGACCCAGTCGATCTTCGGGTGCGTCTTGAATGTATCGTATTGATAGTGGGTCAGCGGGCCTTCCATCCCCGACGAATGCGGAAAATCGATGGTGAGGGCCGTTGCCGGACTGGCGAACTTTGATCGTGCCGTACCAGGGGTCGGTATAGTCGCCGACATAATGATCGAGCGGTAGCGACGGGCCGACTGCAGCCGGCTTCGCCTCCGCGGCCTGCACCTGCTTCGCCGCCTCGTTCAGCCGTCCGATTTTGAAGTTGTGGAACTTCTCCGGCCAATGGCCCTGGGGCGCACCGAGATAATAGTCGAGCAGCTCGTCGCGGAGACCGAGGATGATCTCGCCATCCTCGCTGTTGGCGGCGATGAAAATGCCGACGTTCTTTCCTGGCACGAGCGCGATTGTCGCCTGCGAGCCCGAGAACTGCGCCGTCGTGCGCGACGACCTTCGTCCCGCGATAATCCTCGATGTCCCAACCGAGCGCATATTGGCTGAAGTTCGGCTCGGTGGCTGCGAATTCCGGCGGGAAATGCCGGATCGGCTGGATCACCTCGGGCGTCCACATCTGCCGCGACTGCTCGTCCGAAAACAGGCGCTTGTCGGTGCCCGCGATCTTCCCATGGCCCAGCTGGGCCAGGAGCCAATGGCTCATGTCGTTGGCGCTGATCGCCAGGCCGCCCGCGGGAGCCGCGTTTTGCGCGATCGTCGCATTCTCATCGAGGGCGGTTTGCGTGCCCAGGCCATGGATCGCGCCGCCGCTGCGGCTGTGCGGCCGGGCGTGGTTCGGATTGGCGAGGTATTCGGCGTCGGTGTCGGTCGAACGGTTCATTCCGAGCGGCGCGAAGACGTGATCGTGGATGTACTGTTCCCACGTCTCACCGCTGACCTCCTCGATCAGCTGGCCCGCCGCCATGTAAAGGATGTTGTCGTAGGCGTAACCGCTGCGGAAGCTCGTCGCCGGCTTCAAATAACGGATGCGCCGCACCGTCTCCTTGCGCGACAGCGTGCTGTTCGGGAGGAACAGCAAGTCGCCTTCGCCAAGGCCGAGGCCGCTGCGGTGAACGAGCAGGTCGCGGATCGTCATCTCGCGCGTGACCCACGGATCCCACATGCGGAAGTCCGGCATGTGGTCGATGACCTTGTCGTCCCACTTGATTTTTCCCGCGTCCACAAGCGTTGCAAGCGCCGCATTGGTGAACGCCTTGCCCGTCGATCCGGTGAAAAAGATGGTGTCGGCGTCGACGGGTTGGCGCGTCGTAATGTCCTTGACACCCCATCCATGGGCGAGCGTGACTTTGCCGTCCTCGACGATCGCGATCGTGACTCCGGGCACGCCGAACGCCTTGCGCAGTTGCTCGACGCGCTGCTCGAAACCAGCCGGCGGCGCAGCGGCTACAGGCGTGGTCAGGACGGCAGCGGCAACACCCGCCGCGAAACGCACAAGCTTCAGCATAAGATCACTCCTGGACCTGCAGGGGTTGAGCATCACCGGCGGGCTCGCGGATCCGTGCCGCAGCTTCCACACACCGATGGTGATGAGCGGCAGGATGTACGTGGCGAGCAGGATGTAGGCGAGGACGCGGTAGCCGTTCGCGATCAGCGCGACGAGGCCGAAACGGCTGGCGAGGAACATGCAGCCGACGAGCAGCACGAGCGCGATGATGAGGCGCGCGCGGTGCGACAGCGACTTCCCGGTGCGAGCATTCCAGGCATGATCGATGCGTTCGTTGATCGCGTGCACCGAACTCGTCCCGCTTTCGAGCAGCGCCGAGAAGATCATCGCCTGGAAGAGCAGATGGAACACCGGAATGCCGATGCGCTGGAGCATGAAGTCGGACGGCAGAGTGGCGCTCTGCACCTCGGGGTAGAAAGCGACCATCGGGATGAAGAAAAGCAACGCCGGAACCATCGTCAGCGGGCCCGCGATGACGCCCGACACCACCGCGTCCCGGTCGCTGGTGAGGTGGCGGAGCACGGGCAGGATCACCACGGCGCCGACGATATTGTAGCCGAAGTAGGTGAGCCCGCTGAGCGCCCAGCCGGAGGTTTGCGGATGAGCGGCGAAGCCACCGGGAACGGCCGCCCCGAACCTCCACAGCGCGAGGACGATGAACACTGCGTAGATGCCGTAGAGGTAATAAGAGACGTCGCGAAACAGCCGCTCGACCGCCTTGTTGCCGAACGCGACGACGGCCGCGATGCCGGCCATGAGCGCGACGGTGCCGACCCATTCGGGGGCTCCGAAGACCGCGGCTCCGATTGCGCCGGCGGCTGCCCCGTAAACGGCGAGGATGAGCACGACGAACAGCAGATATGCGAGCTCGAACAGCGGCCACGCGGGACCGAGCAGGCGCTTGAAGAAGCTGCGGTAATCGTAAGTCCCGAAGCGCGCGCGGCGACAAACGTCAGCGGGCAGAAGATGCTGAACAGCAGGGTTGCGAAGAGGATCGCGAAGAGCCCGCCCCACGGCCCGCGCGACAGGAAGAATTCGGCAAGCTCGCGGCCGGTCGCATAACCGCCGCCGATCACGACCGCCTTTACGCCGAGGCCCGGAAGCAGGAAGCGCTTGAACCAGCTGCTCGGGCTCTCCGTCAGCCGAGACATGCGTCCAGCAGCCTCTCGAACTCCGCGCCGCCGCGCATCGGGTCAGCGACCGGCAGCCCAAGGCGTTCGCTTTCGCGGGCCATGAGCTGCCGGGCGTCGTCCTCACCGAGCGAGGAACTGTTGTAGCTGATGCCGCCGCAGCGGATCGCTGGATTGGTGCGCGCGCCGAGCGCCAGCGTCAGGTCGATGATCTCCTCGACGCTGGAGATGGCGAACGCCTCGTCGCCGAGCAGCCGCTCGCGCGCCGGGTCGTGGCAGACGACGAACACGTCGGGCTGGCTGCCGTGGAGCAGCGACAGCGTCACTCCGGCGAAGGCGGGATGGAGAAGCGATCCCTGCCCTTCGATCACGTCCCAGTGATCGTCGGGCGGCCGACGGGCTGAGCAGTTCCGCGGCGCCGGCGGCGAAATCGGCGACCACCGCGTCCATCGGAATGCCGCGTCCGGCGATCATGATCCCGGTCTGGCCGGTGGCGCGGAAATCGGCGTCGATGCCGCGCTGGACGAGCGAACGCGTGATTGCCAGCGCGGTATATTTCTTGCCCAATGCGCAGTCGGTGCCGACGGTGAGCAGCCGCTTGCCGCTGCGTTTCAGCCCGGTCGCGATCGGGGATGTTCGCTGGCGGTTCGCGCACGTCGATCAGCCGCCGGCCGGCCCGTTCCGCCGCAGCGCGAATCTCCGGCACATCGTTCAGCCGCGCGTGCATTCCGCTGATGATGTGCAGCCCGGCTTCGAGCGCCTCCACCAGCGCCGGCACCCAGCTCGTCCGCGATAAACCCGCCGGAGTTGGCGACGCCGATGACCAGCGCCTGCGCGCCTTTGTCGCGCGCCTGTTTGCGGCGTGAGCTTCGGCAGGCCGGTGCTGACGGTCGCGCTCGGCAGCGCGAACTCGCCGACGCAGCGCTCGCCGCCCAGTCGCGCAGCCCGAACGCGGTCTTGGCGTAGCCGGTTCGACGGTGTCGCCGAGGAACAGGAGGTAGGGCTGCGGCAGCGTGAGCGACAGTGGATCGTCGGCCGGCCCCACCTCCTGTTCTCGGCGAGCACGTGGTGCTTCCCGCGTTATTGCCGTAAGTTGGCGGTGAGCGTAAGCCCGATGGTCCGGGGCCGAATGAGCCGCCGCGCGGCGGCAGCGCCGTTGGGGAAGGTCGTTCCGGCGAGAGCCGAACGCATCTTGCGATTCCCCGCTTGTCGAATCAGGTTGCGGGCGAAGGCTTCGACGGTGAACGGCCGAAGTTCACTCCGGCACGAAGATCGACTTCGGTGTAGCCCGGGATCCGGCCCAGCGAGCCGTGGAAAGTCGCTCGTTGAACTCGGTTGTCCGCTTGCCGACGTAGCTAGACGTCCCGCCGACGAAGCCGTCGGTGCCGGGGCTCACCGGGAACTTATAATCGGCATGGAGGGCGCCGCTCCATTTCGGCACCCAAGGAAGCGGGTCGCCCGCAAATCCGCCGGTCAGTGGCCCGGCGTATCGTCGAGGAGCTTGGCGTCCGAATAGGCGCCATTATCGGAGAGTGTCAGGCCAGGAACTGGGCCTGAGCGTCCCGGAACTTCGAGACCGTTCTCCCGCGCCTTGCCGCCGTTGGCATTGACTGACCGATGGCGCCTGGCCAATCTCGAAGAGCTGAATGTCTTTCCAGTCGATGTGGTAGGCCGCCAGTTCGATCGACCAAAGGTGCGCATCGGGCGCTTCGGCCTTGACGCCGAGCTCCCAGTTGGTGAGCCGGTCGGCCTTGTAAGTCGTCGGGAGTTCCGGCGGGCGCGGTAGCGGGAATCACATTCGGGCCGCCGGGGCGATATCCGCTGGCCACGCGCGCATAGATGGAGGCATGTTTGCTGAGCTCGTAGCGGGGCGCGACCGAATAGGTGAAGACGTCTCTGACGAGTTGTCGTTGGCGATCGATTGCCGGGGATGATCGGCGACGCGACACCTCATTCGCGCTCTGCTTGTTGTGCGCCAAGCGACCCCCGAATGTCAGGTCGAACCGCGGACTGATGTGCCAGGTCGCGTTGCGAACCCGGCATATTCGTCATATTTGGATTTCAGGAAGATATTGGCCGATCGGAACGATGTCCGGCGCAACGGTGTCGTTCCGAACTCGGTCGCCAACAGGTTCTGCGGATCGATCGCCCGACTTCTCGTGCGTGTAGAACGCGCCGATCAACCACTCGAGGGTCTCGTTGCTCGGCGAGGACAGGCGAAGTTCCTGCGTGAACTTGTTCGTGCTCGTCGTCTGGAAAAGTTGAAGACCCAGCGGCGTGTCACTGGGGCGCCGGTCGTGGTGATCAATCCCAGGTTAGCGAATCATTGATCATCCCTCCGAGCGCGAACGTGTCGTCCGTCTCGAGGTTCTCTTGAACGTGAATAGCTTGTCGACGAGTAGAGGCTGGCGAAGCCGACGTCCCAGTCCGCCGTGCCGTAATAGACGCGATATTTGATGTGTGTCGGTTGCGGCTGATAGACCGACTGAACGAACCGGCCATAGAGTGATTTCAACGTGTTTGGATCCACGTCGAAATGTCCCCCGCGCCCGAGTTGAGGTTCTGAGCAAACGCGGTCAGGCGGATCGAAAGGTTGCTCGCTCGGCTGGAACAGCAGGGATGCACGGCCGCCGTAGCTCTTCCGGTCATTGATGTTCTTGGCAACAGGGTGGACCAATCGGGGCGCCGGTAAGCGGATTTAAAATCGCATTATTCCCGATCGAATCGACGTAGCCGTGATCGTTGCGGTAAAAGCCGTCAACGCGCAGCGCGGCTTTGTCGCCGAGAGGCACGTTGACGACCCCCGCTGCATTGTAGCCGAGTCCCGCCGTGTGCGGTGTCCTCGAGACCCACTTGAGCGCGAGCCTCCGTGCGATCAAGCTTTGGCGCGTTAGTGATGTAGCGGAGCACGCCGCCGAAGCGAACTCGCGCCGTAGAGCGTGCCCTGCGGACCGCGCAGCACCTCGAGCCGCGCGAATCGAAGGTGTCGAAGTCGCCCGCCAAGATCGCGCCATTGGCGAGACCGCTACTAGACCCGAAGGGCGTCTCGTCGACATAGACGCGCGACCGTCGACCAACGCCGCCCGTGTTGATTCCGCGCAAAACGACGCGCGTGTTCGCCGGGGTTGGTTTCGCTGAAGCTTAGTCCCGGCACGAGGTTGGCGAAGTCCTGGAAGCTCTTCGCCTGCTGCCGATCTAGTGTGTCACCGCCGACGACGCTCACCGACTGAGGAATGTCGAGCAGCAGCTCTTCGCGCTTCTGCGCCGTGATGATGATCGCCTCACCATTTTCCTGGGCGTCCGGCCTGCGCAGTCGTGTGGTGGGCAGCGTCGGCTGCGCCGGATCCTGCGCCACGCGCTGGGCTGGCGAACGCCAAGGCAAACATCGCGGCCGAAGAAAACAGGGCGGCACGTCCCCTGTCCTGCATCCTGTTCATTGCACTTCTCCCCTTGAAATCATGATTGAATCCCTTGCTCGGCCGTGGCCGGGCAGCTGATGGAAATTTCCCGCGAGTCACGCATTGCTCGGCCTCGCCAAACCTTCGGGAACGTCGGTCAGGTCGTCGATCCGCCCACCCTCGCCAGCGCGCGCGAGAATCCTCCGCGTCGGCGCTTCGAGCAGGTAAAGCAGGCCCGCCGACAGCGTCGCGATACCGGCGAGGATGACGAAGAATGGGACGTGCCCGACGCGGCTCCAAAGCCGGCCGACCTGACCGGCCGCGAGGCTTCCGCTGAAGATGGCCAAATACCAGGCGGCAACGGTGCTTGCGCCGAGCTTCGGCGGCGCAAGGCGGGCGAATATCCCGAGGCCGTTAGGCAGGATGAAGAGCTCGCCGAGCGTGAAAACGAAGAAGTAGCTGAGCAGCCACGCCCAATGGACACGGCCGCCGCCGGCCATCGCCTCGGCCGCGGCCACCAGCAGGTACGACGCTGCGACGAGCAGCGCGCCCACGGCCATCTTCTGGATCACCGAGAGTTCGCTCCCGCGCTCTGCTTGCCGCCGCCACCAGGCGAGCAGCAGCGGCGTCAGGACCATCACCAGCAGCGGATTGAGCGAGAAGAACATCGCAGCGCCGATCTCGCGGCCGCCGATCACCCGGTTGACGTCGTCGCGCATCCACAGCGCGATGGTGTTGCCGATCTGCTCGTACGCCGCGCGGAAGACGGTGACTGCAAGCCCGATCCCGAGCAGCAGCAGGAAGGTGTCGCGGCCGCGATGCGACGACGGAGCCGCGACTGGAGCGGCGACCGCCCGCTCGCGGGGCAGGTATGGCTGACCGTAAAGATAGATGACGAGGCCGGAGAGCATGCCGACGCCGGCCGCGGCAAAGCCGTAGTGCCAGCCGTAGGTCTCGCCGAGGAACCCGCACACCAGCGGAGCCAGGAACGCACCGACGTTCACCCCGACATAATAGACGTTGTAAGCCCACGGCCGGCGGGGGTCGTCGGCCGTGTAGAGGTCGTTGATCTGGCTCGGCAGCGTCGGCAGGAACAGGCCGTTGCCAATCGCGATCGTCGCCAGGGCCACATAGAACAACGCCTCGGA
The DNA here is from genome assembly GCA_963849435.1 of uncultured Alphaproteobacteria bacterium. Taxonomy (GTDB): domain Bacteria; phylum Pseudomonadota; class Alphaproteobacteria; order Sphingomonadales; family Sphingomonadaceae; genus Sphingomicrobium. The sequence goes on along the minus strand of CAWKHO010000015.1, from coordinate 437,825 downwards.
CGCCATCATGAAATGGCCCGCGGCCATGACGGTCGCGCCGATGATCACCGCCCGGCGCTTGCCGAGCCAGCGGTCCGCGATGGTGCCGCCGATGATCGGCGTGAAGTAAGCGAAGGCCGTGTAGAAGCCGTAGATGCTGGACGATTTCTCCTGACCGAACAGCAGCTGCGTGGTCATGTAATAGACCAGCAGCGCACGCATACCGAAGTAGGAGAATTGCTCCCACATGTTGGTGAGGAACAGGATCGTGAGACCCCGCGGCTGACCGAACCAGTTTGATGGCGCGGCCGCCTGGGTCACGCGGCCAGCCTCGATCCCCAGACCTGGTCCGCGCACCAGATCGTGCCCTCGCGATATTCGCACGAGGGCGTGCGGTCCTCGCGCAGAAACGTCGGCCCGTCGAGGTCGACGACGTCGCAATGCTGACCGACGATGAAGGCCGGAGCCATCGCGAGGCTGGTGCCGACCATGTTGCCGACCATGACGCCGAGCCCGTGACGGCGCGCTTCCTCGGCAATCAGCAGCGCCTCGGTGAGCCCGCCGCACTTGTCGAGCTTAATGTTGATCACGTCGAAGCGGCCGATGAGACCGGGGACGTCGTCGAGGCCGAGCGCGCTTTCGTCGGCGGCGATCGGGATCGGCGAGCGATAGCCGTCGAGATCGGCTTCCCTGCCGCGCGCGAGCGGCTGCTCGAGCAAGGCGACGCCATTCTCCGCCAGTGCCTCGACGAGCGCATCGAGCTGCTCGCGCGAATAACCCTGATTGGCATCGACCCCGAGCCACACGTCAGGGCGCACGGAGCGAATGGCGCGGACGCGTTCAATGTCGAGTTGGAGCTCGCCCGTCAGCTTGACCTTGATCGCCTTGGCGGAGGCATAGCGCCGCGCGCCTTCCGCCATCGCTTCCGGGTCATCGGCGCCGAGCGTGAAGGTCGTGATCAGGGGCTGCGTTTTGCCGATCCCGGCGAGGTGCCGCGCCGGTGCTCCGCCGCGCTTCGCCTCCAGTTCCCACATCGCGCAATCGACCGCGTTGCGCGCGCCGCCGCGGGGCATCAGCGCGCGCAATTCCTCGCGCGTGGCGCAGTTCTCGATTGCATCGCGATGCGCTTCGAGTTCAGCGACAATGTGCGCGGCATCGTCGCCGAGGTAATAGACGCCGGCCGCTTCGCCGTGACCGGTGAACTCGCCGTCGCTGAGCTCAACGACGACCACGTCGGAGGTCTCGAAGACAAAACCCGAGATTCGGAACGGCGCCGATAGAGCGTGGGTCTCCACGCGGTAGGCAAGCCGGAGCGCGCCCATCAGTAGTTGGTCGCCAGCCCGACGAGCTTGAAGACGAGGCCGATGTACAGGATCGTCCCCGACGCGATGACGAGCAGGATGCTCCACACCTTGCCGGTCCAGCGCCATTTGTTGCGCCAGGCGTTGTAGGCATACCAGCACATCACCGCGAAGGCGGCGATGAAGCCGACGGTGCTGAGCAGCTCCAGCAGCAACAGGAACGAGTTGAAGCTCGCCTCATTGCCAAGATCGCCGAACAGCATCGACAGCGCCCATATCCAGCCTCCGAGGATGAGGAGGATGACCAGGGCCGCGATCCTGCTCGAGCGATACGCCCAGAGCTGCCGTCCGATGAGGCCGAGCTCAGCCTTGTACTTGCGCCGCACGAGCAGCCGCGTCGGCCACAGCACGACCGTCAGGAAGAGGATCGCCAGCGAGCAATAGAGCAACGGCAGGATCCAAGCCGACGAGCGGTAGCCGGGCGTGCGGTCGTAATCGATGATTGGCGCAAGCTCGCCATAGCTGAAGCGCGTCGCCTTGCCTTCCGCGACGTTGGCGGTGAGCAGGTCATGGCCGTCCGCGTCGCGCCACAGCATCGGCCCGATGTGAGTCCATTTGCGCGGCTGACCGTTCAGCCCCTTTGCATCGGCGATGAGCGGGTTGCCGTCGCTGTCGACGCCCACCTTTGCCTGGCCGATGAGGTCGACGACCGCGAGGAAGTTCGAGCGCGAGCCGCGCGTCGTCGAATAGACGCCGGCAAGCTTCTCCGCGTCGGCTTTGGCGCCGTTCGGATCGGCCTTCTGAACCGCATTCGGCGCTTCCGGGAAATAGCGATCGGCGAAGTTCTCGAAAATCGCATTGCGCAGCGGACCGGCGGCGCCTTCTTTACCGGCGCTGTTGAAGGACACGAAGATGCCCACGTTCTTGTCGAGGAACAGGTGCAGGTCGCTGTGGAAGGCGACGGTGTCGCCGCCGTGCGCGATCACGCGCATGCCGTTGATGTTGGTCTCGTAAAAACCGTGCGCCATTCCGTCGCCAGCGGCGAAGGGCGAATTGGCGCGCGAGTGCATCAGCTGCGCCGTTGCCGGCTGCAGAATCTGTTGGCCGTTGTACGTGCCGTTCTGCAGGTGGGCGATCATGAAGCGGCCCATGTCGTCGCCGCTCGCGGCGAGCGCACCGGCCGGCGCCGCGTTGACGAACTCATAGCCGTACGGCTTGTCCTTGCCGGACACATAACCCTCGGCCATCAGCGGCTTGAGGTTCGCTGGGAGCGGCTGGCGGAAGCTCGAATGCGCCATCCCCAGCGGACCGAAAATGTGATGCTCGAGATAGGCGTCGAACGGCTCGCCGGACGTGCGCTGGACGATGTAGCCGGCAAGGCTCGCGCCGTAGTTCGAATAAGCCGGCGTGGTCCCCGGTGCGTAGATGCGCTTGGGCGTCCACCGCTTGAGCAGCGTGTCGTACGGCACCTGCGTTTTCTCGCCCAGCGTGATGAGGTCCTTGACCTGCTCCTCGAAGCCAGGCGTGTGCGTCATCAGATTGAGGACGGTGATCGGCTTGCCTTCGAAGGGCGGAATCTTGAAGTCGATATATTTGTTGACGTCGGCGTTGAGGTCGACCTTGCCCTGCTCGACCTGCTGCATCAGCGCGGTCCAGGTGAATAGCTTCGAGATCGAGCCCGGCCGGAACAGCGTGGATTTGGGATCGACCTTGGTCTTCTTGGCGACGTCCGCATAACCGTAGCCGCGCTCGGTGAGGACCTGCCCGTCTTTGACGACGACGACCACGGCCCCGGGAATGTCGCCTTTGCCGATGGCGTAAGGCATGTAGCCGTCGAGCCAGATGTTGAGATCGTCCGCGGTCAGCGGATGCGTGCTTGCATTCTGCTGCGCTGCCCCGGGGACCGCCGGCACGGTCTCGGTCTTCAGCTTCGCTGTCGGGACAAGCGTCGGTTGAGTTGTTTGCGCGACCGCTCCAGAGAGGAACGCAGCCCCGAGAATCGCAGCAAAGAATGCAGCCGCCTTACGCATGTTCGTCTCCCCGTTTCTGACCGATTTGCCCAATCGAGCAATCTGGCCTTATCATGCTTGCACGTGCCCAGTGGGGACATAATGATCCTGATTAGAGAATTGTCAAATTCGTTGCGGAAGCGGTCCCGGTGAGCGCACATCCAACCCTTGGTCGTATCCTGAAAGAGCTTCGGAATCACCGCGGCTGGACGCTCAAGGAGATGAGCGATCACACGGGAATTCCCGTTTCGACCCTGTCGAAAGTGGAGCACGACCGCCTCACCTTGACCTACGACAAGCTGCTCCAGCTCAGCCAGAAGCTGAACATCCGCATCTCGGAGCTATTCGCGGAGAGCGAGTTGGCGGACGAGGGCGTCACTGCGCGGCGCAGCATCGGGCGGATCGATGATTCGGTCCGAGTCACGACGCCGAACTACGATTATTATTATTTGTGCACCGAGCTCAGGCGCAAACGGATGGTCCCGATCCTGACTCGAATCCGCGCCAAGTCACTCAGCGAATTCGGCGATCTCGTGCGTCACTCGGGCGAAGAATATATCCATGTGCTCGAAGGCAGCATCATCGTGCACACCGAATTCTACGATCCGGTGACGCTACACACGGGCGAAGGCATCTATATCGATTCGAACATGGGCCACGCCTATGTCGCCGACGAAGGCTGCGACGAGGCGCTGGTCCTCGGGGTGTGTTCGAGCGCGGACGAGAGCCTGATGAGCTCGCTGATGAACATCCACGAACCCATCGCCGTCGACCAGACCGCGGAGGAGCTTCGGGTCACGCCGGTTCGAGTGCGGCGGCTGGACCGCCCCGCCGCTTAGCTACGGCCGGCAATCGCAGGCATGCGCTAGCGTCTCTGGTGACCCCTACGGGACTCGAACCCGTGTTTTCGCCGTGAGAGGGCGACGTCCTGGACCGCTAGACGAAGGGGCCATGCTCCTGAGCGGAGGGCGCCATATGTGGACTGATGGCCGCCTAGTCAATTGAGGCCAAGAAGGCCGCTGCGCTGCGTCCTCAGCCGTCGTCCTGTTCGCGCTCGCTGAGATAGCGCATCAGCTCGGCGAGGGTTGATTCCATCTGGTCCTGCATCTGGGTGACGAGCTCGTTCTCGCGCATTCCGACATGGTCGAGCGGCTTGGAATAGCTATCGGAGAAGGACTGAAGGTCGGAGCGGTCGAACACACCCTTGGCAACCAATTTGGCGAGGATCACAAGCAGGCCGTTGGTATTGGCGATGGTGCCGGCAACGAGCGCCTCGTCGACCATCGACAGCCTCTTGTCGGGGTCGACATCGACATCGGCCTCGTCGGGTTCGGTCGGCATCATCGTCCCAATCATGGCGACCTTCACGCGCGGCGCAAGCGAAAGACTCCTGGCGCTAGACGAATTCACTGAGGACAGCCCAAGCTGCGCCCTTGTCCGCAAAGGGCCTGGTATTCGCAGCGCTCGACGATGGAAGGTCGATCAGACGGACTCCAGGCGGCGGTTCGCCGATGAGCTTCCGCCCGGCCGCCGCCGCGGTCGACCCGTTGAACGCAATCGCGCGAAGCTTGGGAAAATCGTGGAGCAGATGCTCGATCCGATTATGTTCCGCGTCGCGGATCGTCTGGTCGAGACTGCCCCGGCGAGCGGCGGACGCGATGACGTCCCACAGGCCGATGCGACGCTCGCCGAGGCGCTTCAGGCGCTCGTCGTACGACTGCGGCTGCAACTCCTCGCCGATCGCGCTTCCGAGCAGCCGCCAGAACTGGTTGGTCGGATGCGCATAATAACGTTGCGCCGCAAGCGAGGCGTCGCCGGGCAGGCTGCCGAGAATGAACAGCCGCGCATCGCTGCGCGCGACCGGCGGGAGACCGACCCGGCGCTCGGCGGTCATTGCGGAGCGGCGATCGCCTCGACCATTCCAGGCAGCCACCGCCCGTCTCTCCCCAGCGGAAACGCATTGCGGTAACCCCAGGCGCAGCTCGCTATCCCCAGCGATGCGAAAGCCGAAGTGACCGTGTGGTAATAGAGCGCGCGCTGGCCGAGCGGGATGGTTTCGATCGCGCCATATTCGCCGACGAACGGGACGCGGCCGGTGCGCGTCACATAAGCGCGGACCTTCGCCAGATTTGCCTCAAGCTGCGTTGCGTCGGCCGGGATACCGAACGTTCGGCCATAGGGCGGCGCCGGGTGAATGAAGGTCGCGCCCTGATGGGTGAACTCGAACGGATCGTAATAATGGACCGTGGGGACGACGTAAGGATCGTCCGGCATCGCGCAATGTGGCGAGCGAATCCACGCCCGACCAGTGATCGCCGCCGATCACCACAATTCGTGTCGGATTGGTCTCACGGATGACGGCGAGCGAGGGCATCAGCGTCGCGAGCAGATTGGCGTTGGTGAGATTGCCGTGCGGCTCGTTCAATAGCTCGAACCAGACGTTCGCCGGTTCGTCGCGCAAGGCTGTGGCGACCTGCCGCCAGATCGCGGCCGACCGGTCGCGATTGCTGTCGGGCGCGGCCGACAGGTTCTCATTATTGTGCTGGTCGACAATGACGTTGAGCCCGGATGTGCGCAGCGCGTCGATCACGTGGCGCGCGCGCGTCATGAACCGCCGATCAAGCGTGTACGGCGGCTTCGCAAGCGCATGGCCAAGGAAGTTCATCGGCACTCGCACCGTGGCGAAGCCGGCCGAGCGGAGGATTCCGGCGTCCTGGTCGCGGAAGGCCGGACCCCAATCGCCCTCGTTCGGCGGCTCGAGCGTGTTGGCGAGGTTGATGCACTTGCCGAGATTGGGGCTGGGGCCGACGCGGGCGGTCGCCGCCGGGGCGGGCGTGAAATCGGGTAAGGCGGCCGGGGCCGCTCCGCATGCCGGCACGGCGATCGTCAGAACCGCCAGGCCCAATGTTACTCGCCGTGCCCCCATTGCCACTCCTTGCCTTTGCACATTCGCCGGCTACAGCCCATCCGCGTGAAGCCGAGCGACCTCCGCATCGCCCTCTTTTCGGGCAATTACAATTACGTCCGCGACGGCGCCAACCAGGCGCTGAACCGCCTCGTCGGTTATCTCTTGCGGCAAGGTGCGCACGTGCGCATCTATTCGCCGACCGTCGAGCACCCGGCCTTTCCGCCAACGGGCGACCTCGTCAGCATTCCCGCCATTCCGATGCTCAAGCGGTCCGAATATCTCGTTCCGATCGCCATTCCCGCGCGCGTCCGCCGCGATCTTCGCGAGTTCAACCCCAACATTGTGCACATCTCGAGCCCGGACATCGTCGCGCACCGGGCTGTGACCTGGGCGCGCCGCAACAAGATTGCCGCGGTCGCGTCCGTCCACACGCGCTTCGACACATATTTATCCTATTACGGCATCCAGTTCCTCGAGCCGGCAGCCCGCGCGATCATGCGGCGGCTCTACCACCGCTGCGAAGTGGTCATGGCGCCGGCTGAATCGACGGCGGCGGTTCTGCGCGCGCAGCGCATGAACCGCGACATCGCGATCTGGGGGCGCGGAATCGACCGCGAACAGTTCAACCCGGACCGACGCGACATGGAGTGGCGCCGATCGATCGGGATTGGCGACGACGAACTGGTGATCGCTTTCCTCGGCCGCGTGGTCATGGAAAAGGGCCTCGACGTCTTTGCCGACGCGATCCACGCCTTTGCGAACGTACGGGCTGAAACATCGTGTGCTGGTCATCGGCGAGGGGCCTGCCCGGCCATGGTTCGAGGAGCAGCTGCCCGACGCCATTTTCACTGGCCAGTTGACCGGACCAGCCCTGGCGAAGGCGCTCGCGAGCTCGGATCTTTTGTTCAATCCGTCGATCACCGAAGCGTTCGGCAATGTCACGCTGGAAGCCATGGCTTGCGCGCTGCCCGTCCTCGCCGCGGAAGCGAGCGGGACAAGCAGCCTCGTCCACAACAATGTCAGCGGCACGATCGTGGACCCCGAAGAGGTCGACGAGTTCGCCGATGCCCTCGCCGCTTATGCCCGAGATCCGGAGCTGCGCCGTCGCCACGGCCAGGCGGGCCTTGCGATCGCCGAGACGATGGATTGGGACACGATCAACTCGGCGGTCATCCGCGTTTACCGGCACGCGATCGTGAAGCGTGAACGGTTGGCGCGGATGACCGGCCGCTAGGCTTCACTCGGCCGACGTCGGCTTGGCGCGCTCGATCTTCTGCGCCGCATCGTCGAGGATCCCGGCGATCTCGTGCAGGAGCTCGTCGTTGAGCCCATCCTGGCGGACACGGTGGCTGAGCGCGGTCATCAAATTCTTCACCGCGCGCCCGATCGCCGGACCGGCACTCGGGTGCTCGCTCGGGGCAAGGCCGCGCAGCCGGTCGAACAGCGCTTCGACTTCTTCCGAGCGCTCCTCGAGATGCTTGCGGCCTTCGTCCGTCACCTGGAACGGCTTGCGCGGACCATCGCCGACCGCCTCCTCGATCAGGCCCATGTCCTGGAGCAAAGTCAGGGTCGGATAGACCACCCCCGGGCTCGGCGCATATTCGCCGCCGGTCAGGTCCTCGATCGCGCGGATGAGATCATAGCCGTGACGCGGCTCGTCGGCGATCAGCTTCAGCAGCACGAGACGAAGCTCGCCCGATTCGAACATGCGGCGGCTGCGGCGTCCGCGCCGCCCGCTCCAGTTCTCGTCGCCGATATCGAAACGGAAGGGTCCCCAGCCGCCCTGCCAACCGCGACCGCCGCGCATCGCGAACAAAGCTTCCGGAAGATTGATTTCGACCCGCCCGCGCGGACCGCAAGCATGATGTCGATGATTCATGTGCGTCTCTCCTTTGATGTGTCTAAGATATATCTTAGTTGCATCCCACGCAAGCCCGCACGTGCAATTTCTCGGGCTGACTTTATGGTGACTTCAATGGCCGACCTCTTCGCGGATCAGGAGATTCCCACCACGCCGCAGCAGGCGCCCGCGGCCGATGCGCCGCTGGCCGATCGCCTCCGGCCCGCGTCGCTCGGCGAGGTCGTGGGTCAGGAGCATCTGACCGGTCCCGACGGAGCGATCGGGCGCATGGTCGCCGCGGGCAAGCTTGCCTCGATGATCCTGTGGGGACCGCCAGGCACGGGCAAGACGACGATCGCGCGGCTGCTCGCCGATGCCGTGGGCATGCGCTTCGTCGCCATCTCCGCGGTGTTTTCGGGCGTCGCCGACTTGAAGAAAGTCTTCGCCGAGGCGCGCACCGCCGCCCGCGCCGGACAGCGCACCTTGCTGTTCGTGGACGAGATCCACCGCTTCAACCGCGCCCAGCAGGACGGCTTCCTGCCCTACGTCGAGGACGGCACTGTGACGCTCGTCGGAGCCACCACCGAGAACCCGAGCTTCGAACTGAACGCCGCGCTCCTCTCGCGCTGCCAGGTGCTGATCCTGCGGCGTCTCGACCATGAGGCTCTCGCCGAGCTGATCCGCCGCGCCGAAGCGCTCGAGGACCGCTCGCTGCCCCTCACCACGGAAGCGCGCGAGGCGCTGATCGCAAGCGCCGACGGCGACGGGCGCTTCGTCCTCAACCAGGCCGAGACCCTGTTCTCGGTCGAGATCGCACAGCCACTCGGCCCCGGCGAACTCAGCGACCTGCTGCACCGCCGCGTGCCGGTCTACGACAAGGACCGCGAGGGGCATTACAACCTCATCTCCGCGCTGCACAAAAGCCTTCGCGGGTCGGATCCGCAGGCCGCGCTTTATTATCTCGCGCGGATGCTCGTCGCGGGGGAGGAGCCGCTGTACGTGCTTCGCCGCCTCACCCGCGCGGCGATGGAGGACGTCGGCCTCGCCGACCCACAGGCGCTGGTGCAGTGCCTCGCCGCCAAGGACGCCTATGATTTCATGGGGTCACCCGAAGGCGAGCTCGCGATCGTGCAGGCGTGCCTCTATCTCGCGACGGCGCCCAAATCGAACGCGACTTACGCTGCGCAGAAGAAAGCGTTCCGAAGCGCGGAGGAGACCGGCTCGCTGATGCCGCCGATGCACATCCTCAACGCCCCGACGCGGCTGATGAAGACTGTCGGCTACGGCAAGGGCTATGCCTACGACCACGATGCCGACGAAGCCTTCTCCGGCCAGGACTACTGGCCCGAGGGCATGGACGCCCAGACCTTCTACGACCCGACCGACCGCGGCTTCGAAGCGAAAGTGCGCGAACGGATTGAATATTGGAATGCGCGGCGCAAGGAGCTGCAACAAAGCGAAGCGGACGCGGGTTAACAATCGTCGCCGAAACAGGGAGCACAGCCATGTACCAGATCGACACCGGCGCATACTGGCAGGCGCAGCTGATCAATTGGGGACCAAGGATCCTCATCGCCATCCTGATCATCGTCGCGACCTGGGCGGTCGCGCGCGCGGTCAAATGGGTGCTGCAGAAAGCGATCGACCGCAGCCCGGCGCTCAAGAAGCACGTCACCGGCACGCCCGAGGAGACGGTCGGGCATCAGCTCGGGGTGATCGCCAAGCTGATCATCTGGCTGGTCGGAATCATGGCTGCTCTGCGCTTCCTCGGAATCGGCCAGATCCTGCAGCCGATCAACGCGCTGACGCTGGAGATTTTCGAGTTCCTGCCGCGGCTGATCGGCGCCGGGCTGATCTTCTTCCTCGGCCTGATCGTCGCGCGGATCGTTCGGCGGCTGGTCGAGACGGTGCTGATCGCCGCCAATGTCGATGCACTGCTCGCCCGCATCGGCATCGGCGACACTTCGGGGACCATGCGCACTTCGCCCGAAGCCGTTCCACCGGGCACGACGCCGGGAATGACCCGCGCCAGCCTCGCCCGCGCCGCCGGCGTGCTCGTCTATGCGCTCATCATCATCCCCGTGGCGATCGCCGCGCTGCAGGTGCTCGGAATCGAAGCGATCTCCGGCCCAGCGATTGCGATGCTCAATCAAATCCTTGCTGCAATCCCGCGCGTGCTTGCAGCGGCTTTGTGGATCGGGATCGCGTTCATCGCTGCCCGCTTCCTGAAGACGATCATCGAAGCGATCCTTCCGCCGACCGGCTTCGACGAGGCGATCCTGTCGACCGGAGTGCTGCCGACGAGCGCGCGGCCGTCGCGCATCGTCGCCAACATCGCGATGATCGCGGTCGTCCTGACGGCGTCGATCGAGGCGGCGAAGCAACTCGGCGGCGATCAGATCGCGATCTTCCTCGCCCAGGTGACCGAGCTCGGCGGCAAGGTGATTTTCGGAACCCTGATCATCGTCGTTGGGATCTTCCTCGCCCGGATCATCGCCAAGCTGGTCGGCAGCGGCACAGGCGAAGGCGGCTATGCGTCAAACGATCGTGCGCTACGCGATCATTACCCTGTTCACCGCGATCGGGCTGACCTTCATGGGCCTCGCCGACCAGATCGTCATGCTCGCCTTCGGCCTCATTCTCGGCTCCGCTGCGATCGCCACGGCGCTGGCGTTCGGCCTGGGCGGACGTGACGCGGCGGCGCGGATTCTGGAGCGTTGGGCCGATCAGGCAGGCCCCTCCTCGCCGCCCCCGCCCCAGCGCCGCATCCGCGGCACTGGGAGCGACCCCGACGACGCGCAGCCGCCCCTGGTGTGAGCAGGCATGACTTTTGACGAGGCGGTTGCGTTTGCCTCGACGCTGCCCGACACCGAGCTGTCGACCAGCTACGGCAAGCCGGCGGTCAAGGTCGCATCCAACGGCCGCGCATTCCTGTTCCCGAGCCATGAGCCGGACACGAGCTTCGCAGTCGCGATCGATCTCGACACGATCGAGATGCTGAAAGAGACGGACCCGAACACCTTCTGGCAGACGCCGCACTATGTTGGATGGGAAGGCGTGCTAATCCGCTATGACAGCAGCGATGAGGAGCGCGTAAGGGACGTCATCGTCCGCTCGCGCGACTACGTCGCCGCCAAGCCCAAAGCGAAACCGCGCAAGCGCAAGTGAAGCGTTTCGAAAGCTACGTCGCGATCGATTGGTCGGGCGCGAAGGGCAAGCGCCACAAGGGCATCGCGATCGCCGAAGCACGCGGCGATGCCGCGCCGCGGCTGATCCGCGCCGGGCACATCTGGTCGCGCGAGGAGGTGCTGCAATGGCTGCTCAAGCGCGCAGCGAAAGAGCCGACGCTGTTCGGATTCGACTTCAGTCTCGCGCCGCCATTGATCGAGCGCGGCGAATATCTCCTAGGCGAGCCTGACGTGCCGGTCACCGCGCGCGAATTCTGGGCCTATGTCGACCGCATGAGCGACGACGAGGACCTCGGCGCGGCGAGCTTCCTCGAAACCGCGCACCGCCGGCATTTCTATTTCGGCATCGCGGACGGCGTGAAGGCCGGCTTCATGCACTTCCGCCAGTGCGACGCGCGCCTCAACGAGCAGGGCGGCCGGAAGATCGCCAGTGCCTATGACGCGATCGGCGCAGCGCAGGTCGCCAAGGCGAGCTTCTCGGGCATGCGCTTGATGCATCGTCTGGATGGCAAGGTCGCGATCTGGCCGATGGACCCGCTCCCGGAACGCGGCAGCGTGGTGGTCGAGATCTACACCCGAATCTATCTTCGACGTGCCGGAATGAGCGGCGTGAAGCTGAGGACTCGCGCCGAGCTCAATCGCGCGCTGAAGGGCCTGAACAGCCCGCCCGCGCGGCTCCGCTTCGAACCGAACGACCACCAGACCGATGCTTTGGTGACTGCTGCGGGGATGCGGCTGCTGGCGACGACCGAGCCAAGGGCCTTCGCGCCCGAAGGGCTGACGCCCAACATCGCCCGGACCGAAGGCTGGACCTTCGGCGTCCTTTGACGCACACGCGGCTGCGGGAGCCGGATTAGCACAGGGGTAGTGCAGCGGTTTTGTAAACCGAAGGTCGCGGGTTCGAATCCTGCATCCGGCACCGCGCAGCTTTGGGAGAGGGTCGATGCCGCAATATGTGATCGAACGTGAAATGCCGGGTGTCGGCAAACTCGGCGCCGATGACCTGAAGGCCGCGTCGCAGACCTCATGCTCGGTGCTGCGCGACCTTGGTCCGGAAATCCAGTGGGTCCACAGCTACGTCACCGACAACAAGCTCTATTGCGTCTATCGCGCTCCCAATGAGGAAGTGATCCGCGATCATGCACGGATCGGCGGGTTCCCCTGCACCAAGATCTCGCAGGTGCGGACGATGATCGATCCGACAACCGGGGAATAACACCTGTCCGAGCCCCGCAAGACACGCCCGAGACTCTGGCGCAAAGTCTTGGTATTGAAGCGGAAGGGGCATGTCGGACGTCTTCATCTCTTATGCGCGCGCCGATGAGGAGCAAGCGAAGCGCGTCGCCGATGCGCTGCGCACCGGCGGCTATGCGGTCTGGCGCGACGACGAGCTGCCCGCTCACCGCGCCTATGCCGACGTCATCGAGGAGCGGCTGAAGGCGGCGGACGCCGTAGTGGTGCTGTGGTCGGCCGAAGCGGCGAAGTCGCAATGGGTCCGCGCCGAGGCCGATGCCGCGCGATCCGCCGGCAATCTGATCCAGGCCTCGCTCGACGGGAGCATTCCGCCGCTTCCGTTCAACCAGATCCAGTGCGCGGACCTCAACGGCTGGACCGGCGAAGCGGACTCGCCCGGCTGGCGCAAGCTCATCGGCAGCGTCCAGGCGCTCGCCCCAAAGGTGGTGGCCGAGAGCAGCGCGCGTCCGCGCCGGCAGCAAGTCTGTGTCTGTGTGCTTCCCTTCCAGAACATGAGCGGCGACGCCGAGCAGGAGTATTTCAGCGACGGCATCAGCGAGGACATTACGACGGACCTATCGAAGGTCTCCGCCCTCGGCGTGATCGCGCGCAATACCGCCTTCACCTTCAAGGGCCAGTCGGTCGATGTCTGTGACGTCGCCCGCAAGCTCGGCGTCAGCCACGTCCTCGAAGGCAGCGTGCGCAAGGCCGGCGGGCGCGTCCGGATCAACGCCCAGCTGATCGACGGTACGTCTGGCGACCACGTCTGGGCCGAGCGCTACGACCGCGAGCTCGAGGACATTTTCGCCATCCAGGATGAGATCTCGAAGGCCATCGTGCGCGCGCTCAAGCTGAAGCTGCTCCCCGAAGAAAAGAAGGCGATCGAGAAGCGCGGGACCACCAACGTCGAGGCCTACAACCTCTACCTCCTCGCGCGGCAATATTGGATCACGGGCAACCATGGCGACCCGCGGCGCGAAGAACGGGTCATGCGGATCTGCAGCCGCGCGGTCGAGATCGATCCGTATTACGCCCAAGCCTGGGCGCTGCTCGCGATCGTGCAGTCGAGCCTCCGCTACGTCTATGGTCGCGACGTGGATGACGGCTTCGCCGCGGCACACACGGCATTGGCGATCGATCCGACCATCGCCGAGGCGCATTTGCCGATGGTCCGGCGGTTGCAAGAGAAGCAGCAGCTCGACGCAGCAACCGCCGCCATGGAGGCTGCTGTCCGCCTCGGGCCCGAATTCCTGGGAGGTGAACAAGGAAGCCGGGCTTTTCTACCTCTTCCGGGGCGACGTCCCGACAGCGACGCGCCACTACGAGAAAGCGGCGGAGCTCATGGAGACCGACTTCCATGCCTGGGGGATGCTTTCGACCTGCTACCGTGCCCTCGGGGACGTGGAGAAGCTTCGCGAGGCCGCCCGAATGATGGTGTCCGAGAGCGAAAAAGCGGTTCAGCAGGATCCCAGCAACGGCGCGGCGCTGGGAATGCTCGCGGGTGGTCACGCAATAGCCGGCGACGAGGAACGGACGCGCGAATGGATAACGCGCGCGCTGCTCATCGACCCCGACAATCTCAACATGCGGTACAATTTCGCCTGCTTTCTCGCCGTCCATCTGGGTGACAAAGAGGGCGCGCTAAGCATGCTCCAGAGCATATTGCGCCGGCCGGATGCCCTTCGGCAGCTCAAATACGCCGAAACGGACCCCGACCTCGAAAGCATTCATGACGATCCGCGATTCATGAAGCTTATGCGCGATGCCAGGAAACACCTCGGCCCGCGCGAAGCCTCCACGCCTGCCGCCGCAGCCATGTCGGCGAATTCCGCCGACTCCTGAGGTTCAGACCTCCACTTCGACCCACATCGGCGCATGGTCGCTGGTCTTCTCCCAGCCGCGCGGCTCGCGGTCGACGCCGACCGCTTTCAGTTTCTTTGCCAGTGATGGGCTGAGCAAAGCGTGGTCGATGCGGATGCCCGCGTCGCGCGCGAACGAATTCCGCCAATAATGCCAGAAGGTGTAGATCCGCTCGTCCGGGTGGCGATGCCGAATGGCGTCGGTCCAGCCCTGCACGACCAGCGCGCGATACTTTTGCCGGGCTTCGGGCGCGAATAACGCGTCCTTGGCCCAGCGTTCGGGCTTGTACACGTCCAGCTCGGTCGGGAATGACGTTGAAATCGCCGATCAGCATCGCGGGCAGACCGCTATCCAGCAGCTCCTGAGCGTGCTCCTTGAGGCGATCGAGCCACGCGAGCTTGTAATCGAACTTCGGCCCCGGCGACGGATTGCCGTTGGGCGCATACAAATTGCCGATCAGGATCCCGCACACCGCGGCCTCGATGTAGCGGCTTTGCTCGAGGTTGGGGTCGTTCGGCAGCGCGCGCCGGGTCTCCACCGGTTCTCCTACGCGGCTCAGCAAGCGCGACACCGTTCCAGCTGCGCTGCCCGTGCCAGATCGCCGAGTAACCGAGCGCCTCGACGGCTTGCGCCGGGAATACCTCGTCGGTGCACTTCAGTTCCTGCAATCCGACGACGTCCGGCTGGAACTCCTCGAGCCAGCGAGTCAGCACATGCAGGCGGGGGTTGATCCCGTTGATGTTGTAGCTCGCGATCGCGCAGCCTTCGCTTTTTCGCCATGCGGCAGGAACCCTCCGGGGGACGAATATGTTCTATAGGCGTGCTTCGGGTTCACCGATGCGTGTCTCCCGGGCGGAACCGCGGCTGAAAGGCCGGCGGATCGGCTCTGTCGATGACGCGGATCACTGAATCGGGAAGCATGGGAGCCCCGTCAGGCGAGAGCCTGTCGGGGCTCTTTCTATTCCGCCGGCGCATCTGGCGAGGGAGCGCCGCCGAGTCGCTCCTTTATCCACCGAGTCGCCCACCGATTCACCCCCAGATTTCTGCTCGCGCGCGGCAGATTCCGCTGGAACAACCGGGCGAGTCGAGCTATTGTTGTTGCGTGCTCTGAAAGTCGAAAGATGGACAGAGCATGGAGCCCCGGCAACTTCGGTTGCCGGGGTTTACGCGTTTATGGGCAGCCCTCCCCGGGACGGGGAGGTAGCAGGCCGAAGGCCTGGCGGTGGGGTTGGGAGTCCTGCACGCCGCCCCCTCCACCACCGAGCTTTCGCTCGGCGGTCCCCCTCCCCGTCCCGGGGAGGATCAAAGCGACCTCCGGCCTCGCCTCCGCCAGCTTCAACCGTTTCGACCGATCCGGCAGCGGATATTTGTTGCCGTTGGCGCAGTTGAACAGCAGCACGCGCTCGTCCTTGCCGACCATCCCCTGCCCAAGCGCCTTGCGCCACGCCGCGAGCACCGCTCCGCCTTCCGGGCACAACAGGAACCCATCGTCACGCGCGGCATCCTCGACCGCTTCGAGAATGGCCTCCTCCGACACTGCAATGCCCGCGCCCCCGCTCTCGCGCACCGCGCGCAGGATCAGGAAATCGCCGACCGCCTTGGGCACGCGGATGCCGGTCGCGACCGTTGCCGCATGCTCCCACCGCTCGGCGAACTCGTCGCCGTTCTCGAACGCGCGGACGATCGGCGCGCAGCCCTCGGCCTGGACCGCGTACATCCGCGGCCGCTTCGGCCCGATCAGCCCCACCGCCTCCAGCTCGTCGAACGCCTTCCACATGCCGATCAAGCCGGTGCCGCCGCCGGTCGGATAGAAGATCGCGTCCGGCAGCTCCCAGCCGAGCTGCTCGGCGAGCTCGAGCCCCATCACCTTCTTGCCTTCGAGCCGATAGGGCTCCTTGAGGGTCGAGCCGTCGAACCACAGCCCCTCCGCCGCGCCCTTGCCCACCAGCGCGCCGCATTCGTCGATCTGACCGTCGGCGACATAGACTCGTGCGCCGTACGCCGCGGTCTCGGTGACATTGATCTCGGGCGTCTCGGCGGGGCAGATCACGATCGTCTCGATACCTGCGCGCGCACCATAGGCCGCGAGCGCCGCGCCGGCATTGCCGTTGGTCGGCATCGCGATGCGTTCGATCCCGAACTGCTTTGCCATGGTCACCGCCATCGCTAGCCCGCGCGCCTTGAATGAGCCGGTCGGCAGCCGCCCTTCGTCTTTCACCATCAGCCCGGACGCACCAGCTTTGGCGGCAGTCTTCGGCAGGTGCAGGATTGGCGTTTCCGGCTCGCCGAGGCTCACCGGCTCGATGGCGTGGGGCAGAAGCTCGCCCCATTTCCACATGCCCGGGGCACGGGCGCCGATGCTGTCCCGCGTCAGCGTGCGCTTCGCCGCCTCCAGATCGTAGCGGACCAGCAACGGCTTTCCCGCGCGGCTGAGGTTGTGCACCTGGCCCGCTTCGTAGCGCTCGCAAGTGAGCGAACATTCGAGGTGGGTGACGTGCATCAGCAGCGCGTGTCCTTAAGGTGGCTGCGCTCGATCTGCAGCGTGCAATGTTCAATTCGGAAGCGCTCATGGAGCATCGCCCGCGCGCAGCGAAGGAGCGCGTCGGTCGATTGGGCGAGGGGCACAACAAGATGCGCGGTGAGCGCAGTCTCGGTCGTGCTCAGCGGCCAGATATGCAGGTCATGCACCGTTTCGACCCCTTCGAGCCGCGCGAGCTCCGCCTCGACGAGGTCGGCGTCGATCCCGCTCGGCACGCCGGCGAGCGACATCCACACCGATTCCTTGAACAGGCCGATGCTGCTCCACAGGATGACCACCGCAACCGCGAGGCTCATCACCGGATCGACCCATTGTTGCCCAGTCCACACGATGACCAGCCCGGCAAACACAACCGCCGCCGAAACCGCCGCGTCCGCCGCCATGTGCAAATAGGCACCGGCGATATTGATATCGTGCTCGCGTCCGCGCGCGAACATCAGCGCTGTCGCGGCATTGATGGCGATTCCGACGGCTGCGACGATCATCACCGTGCCGCCGTCGGTCGGCGATGGATGGAAAAGACGGCGGACGGCCTCGGCCCCGATCGCGCCGATCGCGACGAGCAGGAACAGCGAATTGGCGAGCGCCGCGAGAATCGGCGCCTTCTTCAAGCCGTAAGTGAACCGCGGCGAAGCCGCGCGCCTCGCCATCACTGCAGCCGCCCAGGCAACCACCAGCCCAAGCACGTCCGACAGATTGTGGCCGGCGTCGGCCAGCAGCGCCATGGAGTTGGCGAGGAAGCCGTAGACCGTCTCGATCGCAAGAAAGGCGAGGTTCAGCCCGATTCCGATCGCGAACGCCCGCCCGAAATCGCGCGGCGGATGCGCATGGCCGTGCGCGTGCACGTCAGCGTGGCTGTGCGAATGGTCGGCCATGCGCATGACCTAGCCGACGCGTCTGCCGAAACTCAAATGCGGCTCGTCGAAACGCGCGGGCAGTTCATCAAGTGTCCACCTTGCGATAATGTATCATCGTCTCTAGGCGACCTCGCGAACCCCCCAAACGCGAGATCCGATGAGCCTCCTTTCCGCTGCCGTCATGGCTGTTGCCCTTCCTTCTGCCGTCACCGCTAGCCCTCCAGCACAGGCGCAGGATCAGGGTTCGGTCTAGCGTTTCGGATACCAGCGCTGGCGGGGGTCCGACTCCCGGCAACGCCAAGGCAGCGCATCCCGACCCCGATCAGGCGATCGTCGTCACCGGCGTCAGGCGCCGCGCGGGCGACGTGCTCGGCGGAGTCTCGGTACTCAACGAGGAAGAGCTGACGCACGACATGAAGCCGAGCCTCGGCGACACGCTCGCCGATCTTCCCGGTGTAAGCGCGTCGAGCTTTGGCCCCACATCCTCGCGGCCGATCCTCCGCGGCCTCTCCGGAGAGCGGGCGGAAGTCCTGGTCGACGGCATCGGGGCACTCGACCTATCGGCCTCGGATCCGGACCATGCAGTCACCATCAACCCGCTCACCGCGGAACGAATCGAAGTGCTGCGCGGGCCCGGCGCGCTGCTCTACAGCTCCTCGGTGATCGGCGGTGTGGTCAACGTGATCGACAAGCGAATCCCGCGCAAACTGCCGACCGGCGTCGACGTCGATGCGATGCTCAGCTACGGCTCCGCCGCGAAAGAGCGGTCCGGCAATGTCGGCGTGGATGTGCCGCTTGGCGGCCATTTCGTCGCCCACGCGGACGCGGCATATTCCAAGTACGACGACCTGCACGTAGGCGGTTATCTGCTGTCCGAGCCGCTGCGCCGCCAGGCGCTGGCGAGCCCCGATGCAGATATCCGGGCGCTCGCCGATCTCAAGGATATCTTGCCCAACACCGCGGGCCGCACGGACGACCTTGCCGGCGGCCTCGCCTACGTCGATGGCGATTTCAACATTGGCATCTCCTACAATCACCACGACGCCAAATATGGCGTGCCGATCCGCTTCTCGCTCGATCCGAGCTCGAGCCGGAAGCGCCCGTCATCGACGCGCACCAGGACCGTGGCGACGCCCGTGTGAACATTCCCATCGGCGGCTTCTTCAAAATCTTCGAATTCCGCGGCGGAATTTCGAAATACCACCACGACGAGCTCGCGGCTGACGGCACAATCGGCACGAGCTTCTTTTCCAACGGCGGCGAGATGCGCGCCGATGTCGTGCAGACTGAGCGCGGCGGCTGGGGCGGAACGACGGGCGTTCAAGATGTAACGCAGGACGCAAAGATCGCGGTGACGAGAAATACCTTCCTGACAGCCGCAAGCGGAATCTCGGCGTCTTCACACTGCAAACTTTGGAGCAGGGACCGATACGTTTCGAAGGCGGCGTCAGGGTCGAGTTCGCCCGCCTCAATGCCGACGCGGACCCCGATCATTGCCGCCAACGGCGGAGCCGTGGGCGCCACGGCGCTCGCCCGGACGTTCACGCCGATCTCCGCGTCGGTCGGCGCGAATTACGAGGCCATCAAGGATTGGCGCGTGGGCCTGTCCGTCTCGCACAGCGAACGCGCACCAGCCATCGACGAACTATTCTCCAATGGGGCGCACGGCGGCAGCCAGCAGTTCCTCGTCGGCGATCCCGACCTGAGCGTCGAGAAGAGCAACGGCGCCGAGCTGAGCGTGCACCGGACGACCGGCCCGGTCCACGTCCAGGCCAGCATCTATTACAGCCGCTATTCCAATTTCATCTTCCAGGCGCCCACGGGCGTGATCAGGGAGGGCCTCCCGGACTATGATTATCGCCAGGGCAAGGCCGATTATTACGGCTTTGAAGTGGAGAGCGACGCCAAATTCGGCAAAGCGCTGGGCATCGACTGGGGCGGCGAGCTGGTCGCTGACGCGGTGCGCGCCAAGATCAAGAACTTCGGCAATGCGCCCGAAATCCCGCCGTTCCGCGTGCTCGGCGGGCTGACCGGCTCACGCGGCCAAGTCGACGGGCGCGTGGAAGTCGAGCATGTCACCGCCCAGCGTCGCACGGCGCCGATCGAGACTCCAACGCCGGGCTACACGATGGTCAACGCGTCTTTCGACTGGCATCCGTTCGCCGCCAATCCGGAGCTGACCCTCTCGCTCATCGGCAACAATCTGTTCGACGTGAACGCCCGCCGTCACGCGAGCGACCTTAAGGACTACGCGCCCCTCGCCGGCCGCGACATCCGCCTCAGCCGCGCGCGTGAGCTTCTAGGCAAAGAAAAAGAGGCGGTCCGGCGAAGGGGAGCCGAACCGCCTCTAGGGAAGCGCATCTGGGGAGACGATGCGTTTCCGCGGGGACTAAATGTCGATTCCGGCGGCGATCGCCTCGAGCTTGCGTACCCGTTCCCTGAGGTCCGCGATCTCGATCCGGCCGCTTGCCGGCGGAAGTCCGCGGTCGCCGGCCTCGTGGGTCAGCTCGAAGCGCTTCAGCTCGAGCCATCCGTTCCAGGCTTTGAGCCCGGCCCAGCCCGTTCCGGCGAGACCCACGATGATGCTCGCCGAGAGCACTCCAATCGTCAGCAGGTCCATCATTTCTCCTCCTGCCGGAGCGCCTCGATCTCGCGCGCCAGCTCGTCATTCTGGGTGTTGATGTGATGATCGATCGCCATCAGCCGACGATCGGTCTCGTGCAGCTCGGTGCGCATCGCGTGCACCGTCGGCTTGCGTTTCACGACCTCATCCATGCGGTCGAAGTCGCTCATGTGGCGCTCGCCGGTCATCGCCTTTCTCTTCTGCAGCGTCAGGTAGACGCCGAGTGCTGCGTAGGCGACGAGCGTTAGCTTGAAGCTGATGAAGATCGCCGCGGCGACGAAGCCGATGCGCACGAATGTCGGGTCGATCCCGTATTTGTTGCCGATCGTCGAGCAAACTCCGGCGATCTTCGCGTCCATGCGGTCCAGCGAGTACGGATAAATCTTGCGGGCCATTTCCATCTTCCCCTTCCTCAGTTCACGCGCGCTTTGAGCGCCGCTTTCATGGCTTCGAGTTCGCGGTCGACGCTTTCCGCCGCCTGGAGCTCGTGAATTTCATCTTCGAGGCTGCTGATCCCAAGCGCCTCGGCGCGCCCTTCGGCAAAGTCGGCGCGGCGCTCGAGCAGCTCGAACTTGGAGAACGCATCCTCGGTCCGGCTGCCGTGCATGATCTCGCGCGCTTTCGCCCGGGTCACCGCGCTTTCGAACCGCACCGCAATGGCGTTCTGCCGGGCGCGGGCTTCGCGCAGCTTGCCCTGAAGCTTGGCGATGTCCGCTTCATAGCTCTTCAGCACCTGCTCGATCTGGTCGATCTCGGCGTTCAGGCCCTCG
The DNA here is from genome assembly GCA_963849435.1 of uncultured Alphaproteobacteria bacterium. Lineage (GTDB taxonomy): Bacteria > Pseudomonadota > Alphaproteobacteria > Sphingomonadales > Sphingomonadaceae > Sphingomicrobium. The sequence continues at coordinate 416,718 of CAWKHO010000015.1, read as the reverse complement.
GCCATATCGGCCGCTTTCTGCCGCTCCATCAGCGCCGCCTTGGCGAGATCGTCGCGGTCCTTCGACAGCGCCAGCTCGGCCTTGGCCGTCCAGTCGGACTGGATCTGGTCCAGGCGATTGCACGCCCGCCGCATCTCCTTGATGTCGGCAATCTGGCGCGCCGCCGAAGCCCGGACGTCCACCAGCGTCTCTTCCATCTCGAGGATGATCATGCGGATCATCTTCGATGGGTCTTCCGACCGGTCGAGAAGCTCGGTCATGTTCGCCGCGAAGATGTCGCGAGCGCGGCTGAACACGGGACCGCTGAACCAGGTGGCGATCGGGGCAAGCCGCGTCGTCGCGGTCTCTTCCTGCCGCACCAGTTGCGGCGTGCGCACCGGAACATGGGCTTCGAGAATTTCAAGTTCAGACATTGAGGCTGACCTTAACTGGGCTTGCGACCGCCTGGGCCGGACCGACCGCTGCGCCGACCGCGACTGTGCTCATTGCGAGCGCCGCTGCGATGGCGACCAGGGTGCGAGTGAGTTGCGACTGCGACGACATTTTAATTCTCCCTTTTTCCGACCCGCTTCCGTCGCGGATCGATGCCCACCACTATTCAAGTGTCGTGCCAATCCCACAAAACTGCCAAAAATTGCATTGGCAGGGGCGAGTTGGGGGATTTCGCCAACCAAGACTTGGTGAGATTTCCCACGGTTGGGATGGGAACATTCGCCAGACCCGGCGCGTCGAGGCGAGCGGCAACGCAGAGGAGTTCGGACGTATGATCGGCAAGCTGTTGGGGGCGTGGGTCGGCGAGAAGATCGCCGGCCGCAATTCAGGCGCGAAGGGCGCGATCCTGGGGGCCGGCGCGGTGGCTGTCGGCAAAAGGGTGCTGCCGACTCTGGCGGCAGCCGCCGCCGTCGGATGGGGCTGGAAGAAGTGGCGCGAGCACCGGCGCTCGCACCCGCCCTATCCGGCAGAGGCGACCCCGCGCATTCCGGCGTCCGAAACGAGTTCGCCGTCCTGAGCCGCGTCGTTCCCCGGCGGAGGCCGGGGCCCAGGCTGGCTAAAGCCCGTCCACCGATGCGTCTCCGAGCGCTTTCGGGCTCCTGGAACCCGGCTTACACCAGGGAGCTACCCTGAAGGATTTTCGTCATCTTCCGACCCGGCCGTCTCGAAGTACGGCTCGACCTTACCCTGAAGCTTGATCGTCATCGGCTGCCCAAAGCGGTCGCGGCTGCGCCCGGCCGGCACGCGGATCCATCCTTCGGAAATCGAATATTCGATGACGCTGGTCTTTTCCTGCCCGTTGAACTTGATCCCCACGCCGCGGCTCAGCAGCGCCTCATCGAAATGCGGGCTGCGCGGATCGAGCGAGAGCCGGTCGGGCGGCGTGTCGGAGGATGAGGTTTCGGGCGTGTCGGGCATGGCCGCGCACTACTCTCCGTCAGCTTCGAGCGTCAACGACGACGCGGATTCCGAGCGCAATGTAAAGTTTCCTTGTCACGCCCAGTTGCCGCTTGCGCGAGTCACGATTAAGCGCTCGCACCAGTCATGAGCGACAAGGATCCTTCGAAGCGACGGCCCAACCGGCCGAAGCTCGCGCTGCACGTGCCGGAGCCGCCGTTCCGGCCAGGCGATACGCCCGATTTCTCATCGCTGAAGATTCCGGCCGCCGGCAGCGCGCCGCGTCCCGATGTCGCCGCTCCGGCGACGGAAACGCATCCGCTCACGACCCATCTCGTCCGCGTGCTCGGCGACGATCACAAGGCCGTCGGCCCGTGGGACCCGAAGCTCGACCCGGACACACTCCGCAAGATGCTGCGCGACATGGTCACGGTGCGCATCTTCGACGACCGCATGTACCGTGCCCAGCGGCAGGGGAAGACCAGCTTCTATATGAAATGCACGGGCGAGGAGGCGATCGCGGTCGCCGCTGCAGCAGCGCTCGACCGCGAGGACATGCATTTCCCGACCTACCGCCAGCAGGGGCTGCTCGTCGCGCGCGGCTATCCGCTCATTGAAATGATGTGCCAGATCTATTCGAACAAAGGCGACAAGCTCCAGGGCCGCCAGCTGCCGGTCATGTATTCGGACAAGGCGCACGGCTTCTTCTCGATCTCGGGCAATCTCGGCACCCAATTCCCGCAGGCGGTCGGCTGGGCGATGGGCGCCGCGATCAAGGGCGACAGCCGCATCGCCATGGGCTGGACCGGCGAGGGCGCGACAGCCGAGGGCGATTTCCACGCCGCGCTGACATTCGCGACGGTCTACAACGCGCCCGTGATCCTCGCGATCGTCAACAACCAGTGGGCGATTTCCAGCTTCTCCGGCATCGCCGGAGGCGAGCACGCGACCTTCGCCCAGCGCGCGCTCGGCTACGGAGTCGCCGGGATGCGCGTCGACGGCAATGACGCGCTCGCGGTTTTCGCCGCGGTGCGCTGGGCCGCCGATCGCGCGCGGTCGAACCGCGGACCGACCCTCATCGAGTTTTTCACCTATCGCGCCGAGGGCCATTCGACCTCGGACGACCCGTCCGGATACCGGCCATCAAACGAAGCCAAGGCGTGGCCGCTCGGCGATCCGATCGAGCGGCTGAAGGCACACCTCACCACGATCGGCGAATGGGACGAGGAACGGCACGCGGCGCTGCTCGAGGAAGCCGCCGCCGAGGTCCGCGCGGCGCAGCGCGAAGCCGAACGCAAAGGCACGCTCACCTCCGCCAGCATCGACTTCCCGCAGGACGTGCGGACGATGTTCAACGACGTGTTCGAGGAAATGCCCTGGCATTTGAAGGAACAGCAGCAGGCCATGGTCGACGAGCTGGAGGCGAAGCGCCGATGGCCGTCATGAACATGATCCAGGCGCTCAACAGCGCCCACGACGTGATGCTGAAGCGCGACGAGAACATCGTCGTGCTGGGCGAGGACGTCGGCTATTTCGGCGGAGTCTTCCGCGTCACCGAAGGCCTGCAGAAGAAATACGGCACCACCCGGGTGTTCGACACGCCGATTGCCGAGAACGGCATCATCGCAACGGCAATCGGCATGGCCGCTTACGGCCTCCGCCCCGTCGCCGAGATCCAATTCACCGACTACATTTATCCCGCCTACGACCAGATCGTCTCGGAAGCCTCGCGCCTGCGCTATCGCACCGCTGGCGAGTGGTCGGTGCCGATGGTGATCCGTTCGCCCTACGGCGGCGGCATCTTCGGCGGCCAGACGCACAGCCAGTCGACCGAGGCCTTGTTTGCCCATGTCGCGGGAGTGAAGACGGTGATCCCGTCCACGCCCTACGACGCCAAGGGCCTGCTCATCGCCGCCATCGAGGACAATGACCCGGTCCTCTTCTTCGAGCCCAAGCGCATCTACAACGGACCGTTCGACGGCTTCTTCGACCGGCCGCTCACCCCCTGGGCCAGGCATCCCGCGTCCGAAGTGCCGGAGGGCTATTACAGCATCCCCATCGGCAAGGCCTCGGTCGTTCGCGAAGGCGAGGACGTCACCATCCTCGCCTACGGGACGATGGTCCACGTAACCCTCGCCACGGTCCGCGAGCTCGGCATCGACGCCGAGGTCATCGACCTGCGCACCATCGTTCCGCTCGACATCGAGACGATCGAGCAATCGGTGAAAAAGACCGGCCGCTGCGTCGTGGTGCACGAGGCGACCCGCACAAATGGCTTCGGCGCCGAGCTGGCCGCCCTAGTGCAGGAGCGGTGCTTCTATCATCTCGAGGCGCCGGTGCAGCGCGCGACCGGATTCGACACGCCCTATCCGCACTCGCTCGAATGGGCCTATTTCCCCGGGCCGGTGCGGATCGGCACGGCCCTCAAGAAAGCGCTGGAGGTCTGACGCGCATGTCCCGCTTCGAATTCAGGCTGCCGGACATCGGCGAAGGCATCGCCGAGGCGGAGATCGTCGCCTGGCACGTCAAGGTCGGCGACGAGATCGCGGAAGACCAGCAGCTCGCCGATCTGATGACCGACAAGGCGACCGTGGAGATGGAGTTGCCCGTCGCGGGCAAGGTGATCGAGCTTGCCGGGGACGTCGGCGACCAGGTAGCCATCGGTTCGGTGCTGGCGGTAATTGAGACCGCAGGCGCCGACCGCGCGGCGGAGCCGGTTGAGGACAGCAAGGACGAGCGCCCCCTCGCCGACGGCGCGGTCCAGGCGACGCCCGAGCAGGCTGAGAAGATTCCGGTGACCAAGGTGGTGGAAGAGGCCCCAAAACCAAAAGCCGTTCGCCCTGAGCCTGTCGAAGGGCTGCCTTTCCTCTCTGCAGCAAAAGAGGAAGGACAGTCCCTCGACAAGCTCGGGATGAACGGTGGTGGGGGGACAAAGGCATTGGCCTCCCCCGCCGTGCGCCAGCGCGCCCGCGATCTCGGCATCGACCTTGCGCAGGTGAAGACCCCGAGCGACCGCGTCCGCCACTCCGATCTGGACGCATATTTGCTCTACAACGGCGGCACGGTTTCCGCCCGCGGCGCCGCCGCTCCGCGCGCCGACGAGACGATCAAGGTCGTCGGCCTGCGCCGCAAGATCGCGGAGAACATGCAGGAGGCGAAGCGCCGCATCCCCCATTTCACCCTCGTCGAGGAATATGACGTTACCGCGCTCGAGGAAACGCGCGCGACGATGAACCGCGACCGCGGTTCCAATCCCAAGCTGACGCTCCTCCCCTTCCTCATCACCGCAATGGTGAAAGCGCTCGCCGAATGGCCCATGCTCAACGCGACCTACGACGACGACGCCAACGCTATCACCCGCCACGGCGCGGTGCACATGGGCGTCGCGACCCAGACTCCCGACGGCCTCATGGTACCGGTGATCCGCGACGCGCAGGGCCTGGCGTCTGGCAGCTCGCGTCGGAAATCCTGCGGCTCGCGGAGGCCGCCCGCAGCGGCAAGGCCGCGCGGGAAGAGCTCAGCGGTTCGAGCATCACGATCTCCAGCCTCGGCCCGATGGGCGGAGTGACCTCAACCCCGGTGATCAACCGCCCCGAAGTCGCGATCCTCGCCGTCAACAAGGTCGAGGAGAAGGTGGTCGTGATCGACGGCGAGATCGAGGTCGCCAAGCGCATGAACCTATCGCTCTCCTGCGACCACCGCGTCGTCGACGGCTGGGACGCCGCCAATTTCATGCAAGCCCTGAAGGACTACATCGAGAACCCGCTGCGGCTGCTGAGCGCCTAGCGCCCTGCCGATGAATCCCTTCGATTACTCGCTCGGCCTGCTGACGATCTTGATGGGGCTGGCGCTAGCGGACGTCAGCTTCAGTTTCCACAAGCTGGCTATTCGCGCCCGGACAATCCGCTGGGACGGCCGACCGCTGATTGCGGCTGCGCTGGTGATCATCGAATGCGTCCGCCTTTGGTTCGGCCAGTGGACGCTACGCAATTTCTCCGCGGCGCTGACTTTTCCGATCTACTTCGGGTTATTCGTGCAGATGCTGCTCCTGGTTCTGCTCGCCAGCGCCTCGCTCCCTGACGAACCGAGCGACGATTGCGACCTTGGCGTGGTTTACGAGCAGCGGCGTCGCTACTTCTGGGGTCTCTTCACCGCCTACCACGTACTGTATTTCGTTTTCTGGCTGATATTCGGAGCGACGAACGCCGCCGGAATCGCCCCGGCCGACCTTGTCGATTGGGTGCGCGTCCTTGCCCCCATCGGAGCCTTTGGAGTGCTGGCGCTCGTGAGAATCCGTTGGCTCGATTACCTCGTGCCTGCGGCGTTCATCGTCTTTTATGTCGCACGCTACTGGCACGCGACTCTCAGTGCCTAGCTCCTTTGGCTGGCTCGGTCAGCTCTTCCCGATTTCGCGCCAGCTCTCTTCGTGCACTTCGACGCCGTATTTGTCCGCGGCCTTCTTGATCCGCCGCCATGCTGCGTCGCGCTCGTCGTCGCTCACGCCTTCGACCTGGTTGAAGCGGGCGATCGCGTTGCGCACGTGGCTGGCGTTGTTGAGCGGCTCCTTGCGCTCTTTCGGGAAGGCGAACTGGTCTTCGTCGAGTTTGTCGCGCTGCTTTTCGCTGAGTTCGGACATGGCGTTGCTCCTTTCATGCGCGACAACGCATCAACAGCCGTGCCGTGTCATAGAAACGACGCGGCGCGCCGCGTCCACTAGGCAGCTAAGCGCACCGTTTCGCCCAGCGCGAAGCGGATCGCTTCGTCGCGATGCTCGGGGCTGAGGTTGAGGCCCTCGGCGAGGACGAATTCGGGTTCGATACCGATGAAGTTGAACACGGCGCGGAGGTAGCTCTCGAGATGCTCGAGCGCGAACGCGGGCGAGCCCTCGCTGTAAATTCCGCCACGAGCCAGAGCGATGATCACGCGCTTGCCCTTGGCGAGGCCCTCAGGCCCGTTCTCGGCGTAGCGGAAAGTCGTGCCGGCAATGACGATCCGGTCGATCCACGCTTTGAGCTGGGTCGGCAGCGTGAAATTGTACATCGGCGCGCCGATCACGACGACGTCAGCGGCGAGGAACTCGTCGAGCACCGAAGTGTCGGCGAACGCGCCAAGCGTCAGGTGCGGCAGCGGCTCGGCGGCGAGATCGCGATAGACGATCTGCTCGCCCCAAAGCGCCGGCTTGATCTGCTCGACGATCGAGCGCGAAATCGCCCGACTGGCGCTGTTCTCGCCGTTGATGCTGGCATCGATATGCAGGATGGTCACTATTGCCTCCTTGGTATGGATTTGTTACCGAGGCACCCTAAGTAACCACCAACGAAACCGCCGCAAGAACGCACTTTTCTGTGGCGGACGAACAAATTTGTGGCGCAGGAACAGGCCTGTGCCTGGAGACAGACCATGAAAGATCCCGCCAACCCCGTCTGCCGGACGATCAGCACCTTGCTTTCGCGGATCGGCGACAAATGGACGGTTCTGGTCGTGACCACGCTCGGCGAGGGCCGGAGGCGGTTCAACGAACTGCGGCGCGAGATCCCGTCGGTCTCGCAGCGCATGCTGACCCTCACCCTGCGCAATCTCGAACGCGACGGCATCGTCAACAGAACGGTAACGCCGACGATCCCTCCACGCGTCGATTACGAGCTGACCAGCCTCGGTCATTCCTTGCTGACGCCGATTACGGCGCTGGCCGAATGGGCGCTCCACAATGTCGAGGCGATCCACGGCGCGCAGGCACGCTTCGATGCCGAGCAGGACGCGAGGGCCGAAGCGGCGTGAGCACCGCTCCGGGGCAAACGAATGTCGCTGCTCTGCTCGACCGCGGCGACGCGTTCGCCGCCACCGATGCGCGCGCGGCGATGTCCTTCTACCAGGCTGCGCTCCAGGCAGCGCAGACCAGCGCTTACACAGACCCTGCTACGCTCGGCCGCCTGCGCGCTGCGCAGGAGTTCATCCAGCGCCGGGCCACCGAGTTCCAGCGCTCACTCGACCGCGCTATCGCCCACTTCGAACCTGAGGATTCGGCAGCCAGCATCCGTCTTACCCACTCGCTGGAAATGCTGAAAGGCCGGCGCGAAATCTATCCGCAGCAACCGTCCGTCTTTTATTACCCCTACCTTGCACAGCGACAGTTCTTCGAGCGCGAGGACTTCGACTGGGTCGGAGAGCTTGAGGCCGCGACCCCGGCCATCCGCGATGAACTTCTCGCGCTGGTCAACGAAGGTGCGGATTTCGAGCCATACGTGCAGGACGATCCCGCGCGACCCAAGCGCGACTTCCATGGCCTCAACAACAATCCCGACTGGACCGCGCTCTATTTGTGGAAGGACGGCAAGCTTGTCGAAGAGATCGCACGCCGCTGCCCGCGGACGGTCGAAGCACTGAGCAAATTGCCGATGTCGAACATCGGCGCGCGGACCCCCGCCGTGCTCTTCTCAAAACTCGAACCGGGAGCGCACATTCCGCCGCACAATGGCATGCTCAACTGCCGTCTGATCTGCCACCTGCCGCTGATCGTTCCCGACGGCTGCTGGCTGCGCGTCGGCAACGAGACCCGCCAGTGGCAGGAAGGCAAGTTGCTGATTTTCGACGACAGCATCGAGCACGAAGCGAGGAATCCGAGCAGCGAAATGCGCATCATCCTGCTGTTCGACAGCTGGCGGCCAGAGCTGAGCGAGGCCGAGCGGGATGGCATCTCGGCCATTTTCGGCGCCATAGACACGTTCCAGACGCTTCCGGACGCCTGAACCAAGCCCCAGCCGGCCGACGCCTATCTTTCGTGCGTTAACGAGCCTAGCCTCTCCCGATTGCAGTGCTGCTTCGGGGGATAAGGCGCTGAAATCTTGACTCGTCCTGTAGGTCGAATCGATCGAACGATCGACGATCGCGAGCATCTCGTGGCGGATCCTGCCGTTGATCGGCCTCGCTTACCTGTTCTCTCTGATGGACCGTATCAACGTCAGCTTCGCGGCGCTCCAGATGAACGAAGAACTCCGCTTCAGCGCGACGGTCTACGGAATGGGCGCCGGGATATTCTATCTCGCTTATGCGCTGTTCGAAGTCCCTTCCAACATGCTGCTGACACGGTTCGGAGCGCGGCGCTGGCTTGCTCGCATCATGATCACCTGGGGCCTAATCGCAGGGGCGACGATGTTCGTGCGCTCGCCGGTTCAATTTTATATCCTGCGCTTCTTGCTTGGGGCCGCCGAGGCAGGCTTCTTCCCAGGCGTGGTCTATTATCTCGCCCATTGGTTTCCGCGCGCACAGCGTGGCCGCGCGATCAGCCGCTTCTACTTTTTCGGACCGCTCGCAATGACGATCATGGGAGCCGTATCTCCGCCGCTGCTCGCGCTCCACGGCCACTTCGGCCTGAGTGGATGGCAATGGCTCTTCCTGGTCGAGGGTTTCCCGGCCGCGCTGGTGGGTGTCGCCATTTTCCTTTTCCTGCCGGAGTCGCCCTCGACGGTCGGCTGGCTCAGTCCCCAGCAGAGCGGGTGGATTAGCCGCGAACTGGAAGCCGATACCGCGCGAATGCCGTCTGCAGGATCGGCCAGCCTCGCTGCGGCCCTGTCGCATCCCGTCACCCTTCGGTTCGGCTTACTCGGCTTGCTGTCGATCGGGTCGATGGTGACCTACGCTTTGTCGGGTCCGCTGATCCTCAAGCAAGCGGGCTTCGACAACACGCAGATCGGAACACTCGTGACGATCGGCGGAGTGCTCGGAGCGTTGGGAATGCTTGCCACCGGCTGGATTTCCGATCGGCGCGGCGAACGGTTCACGACGATGTGGATCAGCACTACGCTGATGGGCCTCGCCTTTGCGCTGACGGCGGTGGCCACGTCGCCGGCGGTCTTTGCGGCCGCGTATCTGCTCTACGGCCTGTCGTGGGGATCGGTGACCTTGGCGCAAGTCAGTGCGTGGCCCGACTGCCTCCACGGTCGGGTGCTCGCGCTGGGCTGTGCTGCAATCAATACGCTGCAGCAGATCGGTGCATTCCTGATGCCGATCCTGTGGGGACGTTTAGCGGACGCGACCGGCAGTTTCCACGCCGGTGCAATGATGCTGACGGCAGCCACGGCCGCCGCTCTGTTGCTGACCGCTGAGCTAACCAGTCATGTGCGGCGAGCAGCGCTGGCCGTCTGATCAAACTGCTTGCCGACAGGTTGCCGCCCTGAAGAATCCGGTTAGGGCAACGACATGCTAAAGCCCGTCACCACCGACATCGAAGCGCTGAAGATTCTCGACGAGCGGCTGCGCTGGCTGTCGGCATGGACCATCCACCACGCCAACCACATCCGCGAGAATGAAGACGGGCTGAAGGTCGGCGGGCATCAGGCGAGCTGCGCCTCGATGACCGCGATCATGGCCGCGCTTTATTTCCACGCGCTCGGCCCCAACGACTGCGTCGCCGTCAAGCCGCACGCCGGACCGGTGCTGCACGCGATCCATTATCTGCTCGGCAGCCAGTCCCGCGAGGCGCTGGAGAATTTCCGCGGCTTCGGCGGGGCGCAATCCTATCCCAGCCGCACCAAGGACCGCATTCCCGTCGATTTCTCCACCGGCTCGGTCGGCCTCGGCGTGGCGATCACGCTCTTCGCCAGCCTCATCCAGGATTATCTGACCGCCCACGGCTGGATGGACGATCAGGACCGCGGCCGCTTCGTCGCTTTGATCGGCGATGCCGAGCTCGACGAGGGCAACATCTACGAGGCGCTGATCGAAGGCGCCAAGCACGACGTGCGCAACCTGTGGTGGATCGTCGACTACAACCGCCAGAGCCTCGACGCGACCAGCGCCGACCGCATGTTCGAGCGCTTCGACGAGATTTTCGCGAGCTGCGGCTGGCGGGTCGAGACGCTGAAGTACGGCAAATTGCTCGAAGCCGCGTTCCTCGAACCGGGCGGCAAGGCGCTGCGCGACTGGATCGACCGGGCGAGCAACGCGGATTATGCGGCGCTCACCTATCTCGGCGGCAAGGCGTGGCGCGAGCGGCTGCTCGCGGACGCCCCGAAGACGCGCGGGATCGTCGACAAGCGCAGCGACGACGAGCTGCACCGGCTGATGACCAATCTCGCCGGCCACGACCTCGAAAGCCTCACGCAAGCGTTCGACCGCTGCGACGACGACCGCCCGACCTTGTTCATCGCCTACACGATCAAGGGCTTTGGCCTGCCCTTCGCCGGCCACAAGGACAATCACGCCGGGCTGATGAACCCGACGCAGATCGCGGCTCTGCGCGAGTCGATGGGCATAAGCGAAGGCCAGGAGTGGGAGCCGCTCGAAGGCGTCGGCGGCAATGCGCGTCCCGCCATCGAGGCGTTGCTCGAAAAGAGCGAGGTCGCCCGGGAGAAGCGTCCCCGCGGCTTCGGCGGCGTCAGCGTGCCCGCCATCCCTGCCCCGACGGGCGACGAGCAATCGACGCAGGCCGCCTTCGGCCGCGTCCTGCTCGACCTTTCGAAAGCCGGCGGCGAGCTCGCGGACCGGATCGTCACCACCTCACCCGATGTCACCGTCTCGACCAACCTCGGCGCGTGGGTCAACCAGCGCGGCCTCTTCCGGCGACGCGAAATGGCCGATGTTTTTGCGCAGATCAAAGATTGCGTCTGCGCAAAAGTGGTCGGCGACCAACAAAGGTCAACACGTCGAGCTTGGCATCGCCGAAAGCAACCTGTTCCTGATGCTCGCGGCGGCCGGGCTTTCCGGCGACCTGTTCGGCAAGCGCCTGTTCCCCATCGGCACCCTCTACGACCCTTTCATCGCCCGCGGCCTCGATGCGCTCAACTACGCCTGCTACCAGGACGCGCGCTTCCTCCTCGTCGCCACGCCGAGCGGAATCACGCTCGGTCCGGAAGGCGGCGCGCACCAGTCGATCAATCCGCCGTTGATCGCGCTCGGCCAGCCAGGGCTGCGGCATTACGAGCCGGCTTTCGCCGACGAACTCGCGCTGATGATGGAAGAGGCCTTCCGCCTGATCGACGACCCGGCGGGCGAAAGCACCTACTTGCGGCTTTCAACACGCTCGATCCGGCAGGTAGAGCGCAGCGACGACCGCTGGCGCGAGGGCGCCCTGCAAGGCGGCTACTGGCTCCGCGAACCGGGCGCCAGGCGCCGAAGCGGCAATCGTCGCGATGGGCGCGGTCATGCCCGAGGCGCTCGCCGCCTGGGAGGCGCTTCGCGAAGACATCCCTGGCCTGGGCCTGCTCGCAATCACCTCGCCCGACCTGCTTCATCGCGGCTGGACCGCGGCGCAGGCGGGACGGTGGCAAAGTCCTCCCCGGAACGGGGAGGGGGACCGTTCGGCGAAGCCGAATGGTGGAGGGGGCCCCTCGCATGTGCAGACGTTGCTTTCTAACCTCGCCCCAAACGCCGGCCTCGTCACGATCGCCGACGCCGCCCCTGCGTCGCTGTCGTGGCTCGGCGGCGTGGTCGGCCAGCGTGTCGCACCGCTCGGCGTCGAAAAATTCGGCCAGACCGGAAGCCTCGCCGAGCTCTATTCGGCCTATCGTCTGGATGGCGACGCGATCACTGAAGCCGCGGCAGAGATTTTACTGCCGTTTCGGATGTAAAATCATTTGTTTACGTCTCGTTGACTATAACTCGCCCCCGGTAATCAGGGGACCACGTGGCTTCAAATCCATATTTCGGAGCGCCCGCGCATCTGAAACAGGTGCGGTGCGATGAGATCCAGGCCGCTTTCCGCGAAGAGCAGGAGCGTCCGCCGATCCGCCGCGCCCCGGAGGGAAAGCGGTCGATCCGGCGCGATCCGCCGCCGCTTGCCGAAGGCGCAGCTGCCGACCGACGACGTGCTCAAGCTGCGTCTGGCCGAAGAGCTCGAATATGCCCGGCGCATGATCGAGACCATGGGCGACACGCTGTCGGCCGACCCACAGCTCGTGATGCGCCACATGGTCGCGCTGCAGTCGGTCGACATCGCCAGGCCAAATCCTCGGTCACATCGCGAACGTGATCCGCTCGAGCGACCCCGAAGGCGCGGTCGAGCTCATCGGAATGTGCGACCTCAGGGGCCGCCTGAAGCGCGCCGGCGGCGTCTGACAAGTCGCTAGGGCGAGCCGCCCTTGTAGCTTCCGATCACAATCCTATCCTGCCGCTCGAACAGCAACGAGGTGACGGGTGGACGCGCAACCCGGGCTGATCGCCCGCATCACGGCCTACATCCGCAAGAACGGTGCCCACGTCCTCGTCGAGGCGCTGGTCAATTTCATCCTGCCGTTCGTCATCTACAGTTACGCCGAGAGCCGGCTCGGCGACGTGCGCGCGCTGCTCGCCTCGTCGGTGCCGCCGATCCTGTGGAGCCTGGTCGAGTTTGCACGCCACCGCCGGCTCGACGCTCTGTCGGTGCTGGTGGTGAGCGGCATTGCGCTGTCGCTGCTGGCGATGCTCGGCGGCGGCGGAGCCAAGTTCCTCCAGCTGCGCGAGAAGCTCGTCACCGGCGATTATCGGGCTGGTGTTCGTCGGCTCGGCGCTGATCCGCAAGCCTTTGATCTACGAGCTTGCGCGCGCGACCATGCGGCGCAAGTCCGAGGATGAGGCGCAGGAATTCGAGGCGCTCCAGGTCCATGCCGGCTTCCGCCGGACGATGATGGTGATGACGTTGGTGTGGGGCTTTGGCTTGCTCGCGGACGTCGCGGTCGCGGTGGTGCTGGTGTTCGTGCTGAGCATCCGCGAATATCTGATCGTCAATCCGATCCTCGGCTACGGCACGATGGGCGGCTAAGCCTGTGGTCCTTCTTCTACGGCCAGCGCGCCAAGCGTCGCGGCGAAGCGCGCGCGCCGCGCTCGCCGAGGCTGCAGCCGCCTCAGGCTCCGGCGGGGGCGCATGACTCTCCCCACCGCTCATCCTGAGTAGCGACTGAGCGAAGTCCAAGGCGCGTATCACCGCAGTTGGCGTGTGCTGGAAAGCGGACATTAAATGTCTTCGGGTTTTGTCCCGCCGACAGGCTCGGCTGTTAGATCAGCGACGGGCAATCTGCAGCGCGCCCAAATGATCTCGATTTACCTTTTGCATCAACGGCACGAAGCGAGCCATTTCCTCGTGGGGCACAGCTACACGCGCTCGCGTCCGTCCGTTCGCGTAAAACCAATGATCCGGCATTTCGTAGATCCGGAGAAGATCCCTTTCGCGCTCACCGTAAGTCCAAACATTTATGATGTACTCGCCGTTGTCCTTCCACAACGTTGGAAAGAGTTTGGCCAGGAGCCGATGGAAAGTGGGGATCTCGTTCCGCCGATAGGTCACGAGTCCCGCTTCTGGGACGCTCGCAAGCGCCGCATTGACGCATTGAATATCGACGGGACCCGGAAGGGTGGTGTGACTTTCTACACCATAGAACGTAACGCGATGGAACGGGTCGCATCCCGCGAGGACCAGAATGAAGACAACGGTTACAACGCGGGGCCACATCCAACAGCTTTAGTCAGCCCGTCCGCATCACGGCAAGTTTCCCGTCGACCCAAAGCAGACGTTCACCCGCCTTCGGCATCGATGTCGAATAGGTTCAAGTGTCTGCCCTCGATGGGTCCGCCTCGCTGCGGGCCAAGTTCGCGCGGTTGCACAGGTCCGCGCCACTCGCCTGATTGAAACTCGGCAGGAATGGGATCGATATTCGGGTCAATGCCACGCGCCTCTAGCTCGTCGAACCAACGATCGCGTTGAGATGGTGGCAGCTTCTCGCCGCACCACGGGCAGTAAAACAGGAGCTGTCGTGCACCGCCAGCTTGAACCCAATAGTCATCGAACCGCACGTCATACTCTATTGACGCCCAGTCATTCTGCCGGTGTCGGTCCATGTGTCCGCGATGCGCTTCGGTCATACCGAAATCCTAAGGCCACTAACGTCAGCTTTCCACCCATTCCTGCCGCCGCGACTTGGCAATCCCGCTCGCGCTCGCCTAGAGCGCACCCATGCCCGGGCGCTATTTCGATGAATGGCAGGTCGGCGACCGCATCGCCCATGAGGTGACGCGCACCGTCACCGAGACCGACAATGTCCTCATCTCGGCGCTCACCCACAATCCGCAGCCGATGCACCTCGATCACGAGGCCGCGGCGAAATCCGAATTCGGCAAGCCGCTGGTCAATTCGGTCTATACGTTCGGGCTGATGATCGGGGTCAGCGTCGCCGACACGACGCTCGGCACATTGGTCGCGAACCTCGGCTACGACAGCCTCAAATTCCCCAACCCGGTGTTCGCCGGCGATACGCTGCGCAGCGAAACCGAATGCATCGCCGTGCGCGAGAGCAAGTCGCGGCCGAACGCGGGCATCGTCACCTGGGCGCACCGCAGCTTCAACCAGCGCGATGAGCTGGTCTGCGAATGCACGCGCACCGCGCTGCTGCTCAAGAAACCGATGACCGAGCCGCGCAGCTGGCTGTTCGTCCCGGCGGACAGCGAGAGGAAGATCGCGCGGGCGCTCGACAGCGAGGCCGACGCGATCATCTTCGACCTCGAGGACAGCGTCGCGCCCGGGCTGAAAGGCGTCGCCCGCGACGTGCTCAAGCATCTGCCGGCGCGCTCCGGCGGCCCCGAATGGTGGGTGCGCGTCAACCCGATCGGAAGCGAGCATCACAAGGACGATCTCGAACTGATCGGCCTTGCGGATATTCACGGCATTGTGCTGCCCAAAGCGGAGAGCGGCGCCGATGTCGTCGAGCTCGCGCATCGCACCGGAAACATCCCGATTCACGCGATCGTCACCGAGACGGCAGCGAGCCTGTTCAATCTGCTTTCCTACCGCGATCCCAAGTCGCCGCTGGCGGCGATGAGCTGGGGCGCCGAGGACTTGTCGGCGGCGCTCGGCGCGTCGTCCAAATATGACGAAGGCGGCGAGCTCAGTTTCACCTACAAGCTCGCGCGCTCGCTCTGCCTCGCCGGCGCGGCCGCCGCAGGCGTCCAGCCGGTCGACGGAGTCTTCGCCGATTTCCGCGATGACGACGGCCTGAAGCGTGAAACCGAAGCCGCGCGGCGCGAAGGCTTCACCGGCAAGCTCGCGATCCACCCCGCACAGGTCGCGGTGATCAACGCCGCATTCACTCCGTCGGCCGAGGACGTGAGCAACGCCGAAGAAATCGTCGCCGCATTCGAGGCACATCCCAACGCAGGGGTGCTGTCGGTCGGCGGCAAAATGGTCGACCGCCCGCATCTCGTACAGGCACGGCGCGTTCTCGAACGAGCGAGCAACAGAGAGAATTGAAGAATGGCCGAAGCGGTGCACCCCGTCCCCGATGGATTCAATGCGCGGATCGGCCCGCGCGAGCTTGCCGAGCTCAACGACCTCGTAAACTCCGATCCCGACCGTTTCTGGCTCGATCAGGCGCGGCGGCTGACCTGGAACAAATTCCCGACACAGGCGGGGACTGGTCGTTCAACGAAGACGATTTCCACATCGCCTGGTACGCCGACGGTGAGCTCAACCTGTCGGTCAATTGCCTCGACCGGCATCTCGCGGAGCACGGCGACCGCATCGCTTTGATCTTCGAGGCCGACGAGCCCGGCCATGGTGACACCTGGACCTATCGCCGGCTCTACGAAGAGACCTGCCGCTTCGCCAACCTGCTCAAGCAGCGCGGCGTCAAGCGCGGCGACCGCGTGATGATCTACATGCCGATGATCCCCGAAACCGCTGCCGCGATGCTCGCCTGCGCGCGTATCGGCGCGGTCCATTCGGTCGTGTTCGGCGGGTTCTCCCCGGAAAGCCTCGCCGGCCGCATCGTCGACTGCGATGCCTGCGCCGTCATCACCGCCGACGAGGGCGTGCGCGGCGGCAAGCGCATCCCGCTCAAGCGCAACGTCGACACCGCGCTCGAGCAACGCGACGTGGAAACGGTGATCGTCGTCACCCGCACCGGCGGCGACGTGCCGATGAAGGACGGCCGCGACATTCGTTATTCCGATGTGCGCGACGGCCTCGCGACCGACTGCAATCCCGAGATCATGAAGGCGGAAGATCCGCTCTACATCCTCTACACGTCGGGCTCGACCGGAAAGCCCAAGGGAGTGGTGCACACGACCGGCGGCTATGCGGTTTGGGCGGCAACGACGTTCGACTGGGTGTTCGACTATCGCGAGAGCGACATTTTCTGGTGCACTGCCGACGTCGGCTGGGTCACCGGCCACACCTACGTCGTCTACGGGCCGCTGATGAACCGCGCGACCAGCGTGATGTTCGACGGCGTGCCCAATTACCCGGACTTCGGCCGCTTCTGGGAAACCGTCGACCGGCTCGGCGTGACGATCTTCTACACCGCGCCGACCGCGATCCGCGCTTTGATGCGCGAGGGCGATGAACCGGTGAAGCGCCACAGCCGCAAATCGCTGCGGCTGCTCGGCACGGTCGGCGAGCCGATCAACCCCGAGGCTTGGGAATGGTATTGGCGCGTCGTGGGCGACGGACGCTGCCCGGTCGTCGATACCTGGTGGCAGACCGAGACCGGCGGAATCCTCGATTTCGCCGTTCCCGGGCGCGACCCCGATGAAACCGGGTTCGGCGACGAAGCCACTACCGGGTGTGAAGCCGCTCCTCGTCGATGCCCAGCACAATGTGCTCGAAGGTCCCGTCAGCGGGAACCTCTGCATCGCCGCGTCATGGCCCGGCCAGATGCGCACCGTGTGGAACGACCACGGCCGCTTCTTCGAGACATATTTCAAAGCCTATCCGGGTCTCTATTTCACCGGCGACGGCTGCCGCCGCGACGAGGACGGCTATTACTGGATCACCGGCCGAGTTGACGACGTAATCAACGTCTCCGGCCACCGCATCGGCACCGCCGAAGTGGAAAGCGCGCTCGTCGCGCATCCCAAGGTCGCCGAGGCCGCCGTCGTCGCCTACCCGCACGACATCAAGGGCCAGGGGATCTACGCGTTCGTGACCCTCAACGCCGGCGAAGAAGGCGACGACGCGCTCCGCAAGGAACTGAACCAGGAAGTGCGCAAGGACATCGGCGCATTCGCCGCGCCCGACAAAATCCACTTCACGCCAGCGCTTGCCCAAGACCCGCTCAGGCAAGATCATGCGCCGCATCCTCCGCAAGATCGCCGAAGGCGCGACCTCCGGCCTGGGCGATACTTCGACGCTGGCCGACCCGAGCGTCGTCGATGCGTTGCTCGCGGGCCGTCAGTGAGGCTCGCCGCAGCCGCAGCAATCGTCCTGCTCGCCGGCGCCGCTTCGGCGGCCCCCGAAACGCCGAAGCTCGACCTAACCCAGTTTTTTAACGGCCGAAGCCACGCCGACAACGTACTCAAGGTCGCCTTCCACGGGCCCGCCAAGCTCATCGTCGACAGCGTCGGCGGAAAGGGCGACCGCGGCGATTTCGTGCTCATCGATACGGTCCACGAAGGCGACAAGCCGGTGCGCACGCGCAAATGGGTGATGCAGCCTGCCGGACCTGACCATTTCACCGGCTCGCTCAGCGACGCGGTCGGTCCGGTCGACATCGTCGTGAGCGGCGAGAGTGCGACAATCCGCTACACGATGAAGGGCGGCCTCAACGTGGTGCAGCAGATGCAGCTCCAGGCCGATGGACGCACGCTCTCCAACCACGTCGATGCGCGCAAGTTCGGCCTCAAGTTCGCCCGCGTCGACGGCACTATCCGCAAGCTGGACTGACGCAGCCGCGCTGCTATCCCTTCACCAAGGGGATTAGACATGGCGACATTAGCCGAGCAACCGCACCACAAGGCCTTGTCGATGGCGCGCGTGGTGATCGCTTCGTCGGCGGGCACCGCGTTCGAGTGGTACGACTTCTTCATCTTCGGCAGCCTCGCGCCCGTCATCTCCAAGGTGTTCTTCGCGGGCCTCGACCCGACGCCCGCGCTGATCGCAGCGCTTGCGCTGTTCGCCGCCGGTTTCGCATTCCGCCCGCTCGGCGCGCTGATCTTCGGAGTGATCGGCGATCGGCTAGGCCGCAAGGGCGCGTTCCTGGTCACGGTCAGCCTGATGGGCACCGCGACGTTCCTCATCGGCTTCCTGCCGACCTACGCGCAGGCCGGAACGCTCGGGCCCACCTTGCTCATCATCCTGCGCATCCTCCAGGGCATCGCGCTCGGCGGCGAATACGGAGGAGCGGCGATCTACGTCGCCGAGCATGCGCCCAACGACAAGCGCGGCGCCTCCACCGGATGGATCCAGGCATCGGCGTCCTTCGGCCTGCTCGCCGCGCTGCTGGTGATCGTCGCCACGCGCACGTGGGTCGGCGAAGACGCGTTCCTCGCGTGGGCCTGGCGCGTCCCCTTCCTTTTCTCGGTCGTCCTGCTCGCAATTTCCGTGTGGATGCGGGCCAAGCTCGCAGAAAGCCCCGAATTCGCCCGGTTGCGCGACGAGGGCGAGGTCACCAAGGCCCCGCTCCGGGAGGCCTTCGGCAACTGGCGCAGCCTCAAGCGCGTGCTGATCGCCTTCTTCGGCATCATGTGCGCGCAGGGGGCGGTCTGGTACTTCACCTTCTTCTATCTGCAGGTCTTTCTTGAAAGGTCGCTCGGGCTGCCGAGCCAGACCAAGGATCTGCTGCTCATCGTAATGACCGTCGTCAGCGCGCCGCTCTATGTCTATTTCGGCTGGCTCAGCGACCGCATGGGCCGCAAGCCGGTGATGGTCGGCGGGATGCTGCTCGCGCTCGTCCTCTATTTCCCGGCGTCGCACTGGATCGCCGACGCCGCCAACCCGGCGCTGGTGGAGGCGCAAAATTCGACCCCGATCTTCGTCGTGACCAATCCGGCGACCTGCTCCGTCCAATTCGACCCGATCGGCACCGCAAAGTTCACCAGCGCCTGCGACATCGCCAAGAGCATCCTCGTCACCAAGGGCATTTCGTTCAAGACACGGGCCTCGGCCACCGGCCAGACGAATGTGATCATCGGCACCGAAACCCTGCCGATCGCCGATGGCACCGGCCTCGCCGGGCCAACCCTCAAGGCGCTGAAGGCCAGGACCGCCGATGCGATCGGCGCCGAGCTTCAGCTGGCGGACTATCCGAAAAGCGCGGACCCGGCGCGGGCCAACATCACTTTGCTGATCATCATCCTGCTCGCGTTCGTCGTCGCGGCGACGGCGCTCTATGGTCCGCAAGCTGCCGCCCTGGTCGAGATGTTCCCGACGCGCGTCCGCTACACCGCAATGTCCTTCCCCTACCATGTCGGCACCGGCTGGGTCGGCGGGTTCCTGCCAGTCACCAGCTTCGCGCTGGTGGCGATCACCGGCAACATCTTCGAAGGGCTATGGTACGCGGTCGTCTTCACCGGCATCTCGGTGATCGTCTCGCTGCTGTTCCTGAAGGAAACCGCCGGCCGGCGGCTGCAGGAAGTCTAGGGACTGTCCCCTTGGGGACTGTCCCTGGGGTGCAGCGGCTGCGAATCAGTTCAAGGGACAGTCCCTACGGCGCTCACGGACACCAGTGAATGTCGATCGGCTGATCGACTTCGGCGAGCACGCGGCCGATCGGCAATTTCGAACTCTGCCCATCGGCGATCGCGCCTTCGAGCAGCTCGCGCTTTTTCGCGCCGGTGATCGTCACCAGGATCGTCCGCGCCGACAGGATCGCGGCACGGGTCAGAGTCACACGCGGCACCGGCGCCTCGGCGGGCAGCGGGTCCGGCATCACGCCGATCGCGCGCCGTGCCTTGGGCGCATCGAGCGCGGCCTGCAGGTCCGGCCCGGGAAAAATCGAGGCCGTGTGTCCATCCTCGCCCATGCCCAGCCAGACGAGATCCGGCGGCCACGGCAGGTCCTGCAGCCGCGCGTCGGCGGAATTGCCGGCCAGCCGGTAGTCGGCGATGTCCGCCGCGATCGGGACCACGCGCGCTCCAACCGGCAGAAACGTCTTGGCCAGCGCACGGACGTTGCTGAGCTCATCGTCCATCGGCACGAGCCGGTCATCGGTCGGGATGATGGTCACCCGCTTCCACGGCAGCTGCTGCGCTGCAAGCTTTGGAAAAACCGCCGGACCGGTCCGTCCGCCGGCAACGGCGATCAGCGAAGCATTGCGCGCTTCGACCGCGCTCTCGACGATGAACCCGACGTCGCCCGCGACCGCATCGGCGAGCTCGTCGAGCGAATCATACTCCCACCATTCCGCTTCGATCATTGCGCGCGCCTAATCGGATTTCAGCGGCTGATGTCGACCTGCTTGTAGCCGACCCATGAGGCAACCGGCACGCCGCGCGCGTCCGACGCGGGCCGAAACACGGCGTCCCGCATCAATAGCGCACACGTCCATTGGTCGGCCATTGCATCGCCAAAGGAGCGCATCACGTCGCACCGACTGGGACGTCCGTTCGAGCTCGATACGCAGGCGAATGAAGATCACCGCGCCACGTGGCCAATTCCGCTCAATTGCCGCCGGAAAATCGCGACCGTTCAACACTCCTGTGAGGAGGTGAGGAGGCTCCGCCACGCCCCCGCCGCCACCGCCCGGACCAGTTCCGCCGGCACCGCTGCCAGTACCCGTCCCGATCCCGCCAGCGCCTGTACCGGGACCGCGCACGCTGGAGGCGCCCTGGGTCGGCTCAACGCCCTGGCGCGGAGTCTCGGTTGCGGCGACGGTCGGCGGCGCCGGAATCTTCGGCTTTGGCGCAACCACGGGAGTTGCTTCGCTCTTGATGTTCCTGGGCGCCGATCCGCCCTCCTTGGCCTTCGGCTTGGGTTGAGTTTTCTGCTGCGGTGGAGGGGGCGGAGGCGGCGCTTTCAACGCGTTGATGTCGAACACGCGCAGCACGCTCTGCGTCTCTCCGAGCGAGATCTTGCCCGCGATATTAAGAAAGGCGAACAGCAGCGCGGCGTGGATCGCGACCACCGCCACGAGCGCACCACTCCTGTCTTTTGCTCTGAGATTCGACCGGTACATAATGTCCGGTCAACGCGGCGAGCGCCCGGGTGTTGCGGGCGTCGACGGAGGCCGAACGCCGCAATGTGCGTCCGGCTGACCGTCTAGCGAACGTCTAGCGACTCGAGCTGCTGCTCTTGCGGCCGCCGCCGTGGCTCGCCTTGCCGCCCTTGCTTGCAATTTCACGCTGCTTGGACGGATCCATCGCGGCGAATCCACGCTTCGAACTTCCACTCTTGGGCATGGCTTTTCTCCCTAGTTGTTTGTGCCCGCGCAACGCTTGGAACAGCCGCTCAGTTCACAATGCTGATCGAGGTTAGAAACAGCCGTACCTTGGCCGGTGATGACCGCGGCGTCCGTTAATTCAGCAGTAGGAACTAACCTAAAACGCGCGGATTTAGGCGAACGGTTGTAATCGCGCGGGAAACACAATGCGGCATCGACGAACCGCAGTCCTTGGTGTCGCTGTGTTGGCCGCCGCGCTCTCCTCCGCTTGCAGCAAGCAGCCGTCTCAGTCGACCTCGCCTTCCGCCCCGGCGCGCATCGGGGGCGCTGGGGCCGTCCCTGCGGCCGCGGCTTCGCCGGCCGACGACGGCAATTGGACAATGCCGGGCAAGGATTACGCGTCGACGCGCTTTTCCGCGTTGAATGAGATCACGCCCGCCAACGTCGGCAAGCTCCAGGTCGCCTCAACATTCTCGACTGGGACGACCGAAGGGTTCGAGGCGCCGCCACTGGTCGTCAACAACACGATGTACATCGTCACGCCCTGGCCGAATAACGTCTTCGCGCTCGATCTCACGAAACCCGGATCGCCGACGAAATGGGTGTACAAGCCCAAGCCGGCTGCCGCATCCAAAGGCGTTGCCTGCTGCGGCCCGGTCAACCGCGGCGCATTCTATTACGATGGCAAGCTGTTCCTGAACCTGCTCGACGGCCACGCCGTCGCGGTCGACGCCGCCAGCGGCCAGGAGCTCTGGCGAACGAAAGTCGCCGACATCCAGAAAGGCGAGACCATCACGATGGCGCCGCTGGTCGCCGAAGGGAAAGTGCTGGTCGGCAATTCGGGCGGCGAAATGGGTGTCCGGGGCCGCCTCACCGCACTCGATGCGGGAAGCGGAAAGATCGCCTGGATCGGTTACACGACAGGGCCCGACAAAGACGTGCTGATTGGCCCGAATTACCACCCGCCTTACCCAATGGACTCGGGCAAGGATCTCGGGGTGCACAGCTGGCCCGGAGAGATGTGGAAGATTGGCGGCGGCAGCGTCTGGGGCTGGCTGAGTTACGACCCGCAATTGAAGCTCGTCTATTACGGCACATCGAACCCGGGCCCGTGGAACCAGGAGCAGCGCCCGGGCGACAATAAGTTCACGTCGGGAGTTTTCGCGCGCGACATCGGAACGGGCCAGGCGCGCTGGTTTTATCAGAGCACTCCACACGACCTTTACGACCATGACGATATCAACGAAATCATCCTCGTCGACATGCCGGCCGCGAACGGTGGCCGCATCCCGGCGCTGATCCGGCCCGACCGCAACGGCTTCTTCTATGTACAGGACCGCCGCTCCGGCCGAGTGCTCTCGGCAGCACCCTACAGCTACGTGAACGTCTACAAGGGCGTGGACATGAAGACCGGCAGGCTCATCCCTGTGCCAGGGATGGAGCCGCGCCCAGGACGCGTCCTGCGCAACATCTGCCCCGCGGCGCCCGGGGCGAAGGACTGGAACCCGTCGGCCTACAGCCCGGTTACCGGCCTCCTCTACATCCCGCACATCAACCTGTGCGAGGACATGGGAGTCCAGAACGCGAACTATATCGCCGGCACTCCGTTCGTGGGTGCGGACGTGAAGATGTACGCGGGTCCGGGCGGAACCGCGGAAGTCTTCACGGCCTGGGACCCGGTCGCGCAGCGCAAGGTCTTTGAGATCAAGGAGGACCTGCCGCTGTGGAGCGGAGCGCTCGCGACCGGCGGCGGCCTCGTCTTCTACGGCACGATGGACGGCTGGTTCAAAGCGATCGACGCGCGCACCGGGAATCTGCTGTGGCAGTTCAAGACCGGCAGCGGGATCGTCGGTCAGCCGATCAGCTATCGCGGGCCGGACGGCAGGCAATATATCGCCGTCCCTTCCGGCGTCGGCGGCTGGGCCGGCGCGATCGTCTCCGCCAAGCTCGATTCGCGCGACCCGACGGCGGCGCTCGGCTTTGCCAACGCGACGAAGGACCTTCCCAACAAATCCACCGCGGGAGGCATGGTCTATGTCTTCGCGCTTCCGCATTAGCTGGGTCGTTCTTGCCGCGCTCGCGCTCGCTGCGTGCGCACGCGAGGAACGGCGGAACTCGCAGCCGCCCGAGACCGCCCCTGCCGGCGAGAGTCCCGACACGATCTTCCCCGGCGGCAGTTCGCCTCCGCCGCTCGATCCCCGCGCAGCGCTTTACGACAACAACGCGCCGGCAATTGCCGAAGGCCAGAACCTCTATACCCAGATGAATTGCGTCGGCTGCCACGCCCACGGCGGCGGCGGGATGGGACCGGCGCTGATGGACGACGAATGGCGCTACGGCGGCCGCATCGACCAGATCGTCGCAAGCATCACCGAAGGCCGTCCCAACGGTATGCCGTCATGGCGGAACAAGCTCACGTCCGACCAGATCTGGAAGATCGCCGCCTACGTGGGCACGATGTCCGGCCAACCCAGCAAGGACGCGGTCTCGAGCCGCTCCGATGCGATGAGCGCAACGACCCCGGACTCGCTCACACCGCGCCAGCCGCCGCGTCCGTCGGACAGCGACCAGCAATGATTGCGAGATTGCGCACAGCGGCAGCTCCACTCCCGCTGCTGCTGTGCGCATGCAGCTACCAAACCTATCAGAGCGACTTCGGCGGGGCCGCGATCCAGAACCGGCAGTTCCAGATCCTCTTCTGGATCTTCCTCGGCATCTGCGCGCTCATGTACCTTCTCGTCATCGCCTTCCTCATTGCCGGGATGCTGCGCGCGCGCCGCGCTGGGGAGGCGAACGTGGTCGAGAGCGGCAGGCACCACCAATCCCACCCGCTCATGCGCTCGGGGCTGATCGGCTGGGCAGCAGTCATCGGAACCGGCCTCGCGGCGCTCGCGATCGCAAGCTTTGCCGCCGACCGTTCAATGGCCAACGCCGCAGTGCACCCAAGTCTCTCGATCACCGTCACCGCCAACCAATGGTGGTGGGACGTTCAATATAATGCGTCGGATCCCTCGAAAATTGTTCGCACGGCAAACGAGCTCCACCTGCCCGTCGGAATCCCCGCCCGCATCACGCTCCATTCAAATGATGTGATCCACAGTTTCTGGGTGCCGAGTCTCGCCGGCAAGGAAGATCTGATCCCCGGCCGCGAAACCGACGTGACGATCACCCCGCGGAAAATTGGAATTTACCGCGGCCAATGCGCGGAATTCTGCGGGGCGCAGCACGCGCACATGGCGCTGGTCGTCAATGTCGACAGCTACGCCGACTTCATCAAATGGTGGGACCGCCAGATGCAGGCTGCGCCGCCGCCGGGCAATCCGCTCGCGCTCGCCGGCTATAATATCGTGACAACGCGCCAGTGCGCGTCGTGCCACGCAATCACCGGAACTCCGGCGGGCGCCACGATCGGTCCCGATCTCACCCATCTCGCGGGCCGCCGCAGCATCGCGGCAGGCACCCTGCCGATGAGCAAAGCCGGCCTTTACGGCTGGATCGCCGATCCGCAGGCGATCAAGCCTGGAGCGAAGATGCCGCCCGTCGGCCTCGAACCCAACGAGCTGCACGCCGTCGTCGCGTACCTCGAGACTCTCAAATGACCGACGCAATCCGCCGCTCCGACACGCTCAAGGGCTGGCGCCGTTCCGCCGGGCGCGAGGCCGAGCGTCGCGACGTCGAGGAGGAAGACCGCAGGCTCGCCGAAGAGCGCAAGACGCTTCCTCGCGACGGGCCCAAGCTCAAGGGCGCGAAACTCGCCGCGCGGCTCGACGCGACGTGGCGCCGCCCGCCCGGATTCATCGGGTGGCTCGCGACCGTCGACCACAAGGAAATCGGCCGCCGCTACATCGTCACTGCGTTGATCTTCCTTGCGCTCGGCGGTGTGCTTGCGCTCGCGATGCGGGTGCAGCTTGCCCGGCCCGATCAGAACCTCATCGGCGCCGCGCGCTTCAACGAGCTGTTCACGATGCACGGCTCGACGATGATGTTCCTGTTCGCAGTGCCGGTGATGGAAGGCGTGGCGGTCTTCATCATCCCGCTGATGATCGGCTCGCGCTCGACCGCCTTCCCGCGCCTCAATGCGTTCAGTTATTACATGTACCTGTTCGGCGGGATGCTGCTGTGGGGGGCGTTCCTGCTCAACATCGGGCCGGACATCGGCTGGTTTGCCTACACCCCGCTTTCAGGCCCGCAATTTTCGCCCGGCAAGCGCGCCGACATCTGGGCGCAGATGATAACGTTCACCGAAGTTTCCGCCCTTGCCGCGGCAGTGGTGTTGGTCGCGACCATCCTCAAGACGCGCGCGCCGGGCATGAGCCTCGCGCGGATGCCGCTCTTCGCCTGGGCGATGCTGGTGGTGGCAGTGATGATCATCTTCGCAATGCCGTCGGTCGCCCTCGCGTCGAGCTTCCTCATTTCGGACCGGCTCGTCGGAACGCAATTCTACAACCATTACGAACATGGCGACGCACTGCTTTGGCAACACCTCTTCTGGTTCTTCGGCCACCCCGAAGTCTACATCATCTTCCTGCCCGCGACTGGCTTCGTCAGCGTGTTGGTCGAGACCTTCTGCCGCCGCCCGGTGTTCGCGTATCCGGTCGTCGTCCTCGCACTCATCTCGACGGGGATCCTGTCCTTCGGCCTGTGGGTGCACCACATGTTCGCGACCGGACTCCCGCGCGTCGGCTATAGCTTCTACACCGCAGCAAGCATGTCGGTTTCGATACCCACCGGCCTGCAGATCTTCTGCTGGCTGGCGACGATCTGGGACGGACGCCCCCGCTTCACGGTACCCATGCTGTACGTGATCGGCTTCATCTTCACCTTCGTAATCGGCGGCCTGACGGGCGTGATCGTCGCCTCTGTCCCGCTCGACCTGGAGCTTCACGACACCTACTTCATCGTCGCGCATTTTCATTACGTGCTGATCGGCGGCGCGGTCTTCCCGCTGCTTGGAATCCTCACTTACTGGTATCCCAAGATCACGGGCCGAATGATGAGCGAGACGCTTGGGAAGATCGGCTTCTGGACGATCTTCCTCGGTTTCCAGCTCACCTTCTTCCCGATGCATTTCAGCGGAATGCTGGGGATGCCGCGCCGGGTTTACACCTACCCCGCGGGCCTGGGGCTGGAGCTTCCCAACCTGCTGTCGTCGATCGGCGCATTCGTTGTCGCCGCGGCAGTCCTGCTGTTCGTGATCAACGGCGTGGTTTCGCTGCATCGCGGCGCAATCGCGCCGCCCAATCCGTGGGATGCCGCGAGCCTCGAATGGGCAACGGCCTCACCACCCCCGGTCTACAATTTCGAGCACATCCCGGTCGTCGAAAGCCGCACGCCATTGTGGGATCAGCAGGGCGAGCTCCCCGTCGTCACAGGTCTGCGCGTGGACGATAAGGAAATGCTCCTGACCACCGTCGTCGCCGCTGCGCCTGACCTGCGCGAGCCGGTGCCCGAAGCGAGCCTGTGGCCGCTCATCGCGGCGATCGCCACCGCCGTCTTCTTCATCGCGTCCATCTTCTCGCCCTGGGCGATACCGTTCGGCGCAATCCCTGCAGCAATCGCGCTGATCGCGTGGTTCTGGCCAAAGGAGATCAAGCGACATCCCGAACCGGTGATCTCATGATCGGCGCAGTGCGCTTCACCGACTCCGTCGCGGACCTGCCGACCCACAAGTTCGGCCCAAGCAGCCTCACATGGTGGGGAATCATCGGATTCATGGTCATTGAAGGCGCGGCGTTCGGCCTCACCTTCGCCGCTTACTTCTTCCTCATGGGTCATGAGCAGGGCTGGCCGCCCGAGGGGCGCGCCGCTCCGAGCGTGCTCGCCGGCACCTTGTTCACGATCATCATCCTGCTCAGCGAAATCCCCAATACGATGATCAAGAAAGCGGCCCACGAAGCAGACGTACCGACGATCCGCTTGCTGATGCCCGTGATCGTTGCCATCGGCGTGGTCCTGCTCATCATCCGCGGGTTCGAGTTCAACAGTCTCAACGTGCGCTGGACCGACAATGCCTACGGGTCGATCATCTGGGCATTGTTGCTCCTCCACACGACCCACATCCTCACCGACTGGGTCGACACGGTGGTGCTGTGGCTGCTGATGCGCACGCGCCTCGCCTACGAAGGCCGGCGCCTCGTCGATGTGGACGAAAACTCGCTCTACTGGCGCTACGTCTGGCTGCTGTGGATCCCCATCTATCTGATGATCTACTGGGTGCCGCGGCTATGAACATGGAGCGCATCCGCGACCGGTTCATGCCTTGGGGCGGCCTCGCGCTCGGAACCCTCGGCGCCGGTCTCGCGCATCAGCTTGGCGGCGATTCCACCTTCCAGAACTGCGATGTCGGAAGTCCCTGGATCGTCATCGTCGGAACGATTGCCGGGCTTGCGCTGATCGCCGCCGGTGCGTTTGCGTCATGGCGCGTCTTTGGCACCGAGGGTGAAGGCCCCGCGCGCCGCTTGATCGCCACGGTGTCGCTGATGGCTGCGGCATTGTTTGCACTCGCGATCATCCTCCCATTCATCGCTTCGATGGTGATTCCGCCATGCTGGGCATGAGCATGGGCTGGACGCTCGATCCGGTGCTGCTCGTGCCGCTCGGCCTTGCGCTGCTGATCTTCGTAACGGGCTGGGTGCGGCTGTCCCGCCGCGCGTCCGCGCGGCCGTCGGGCGCCGGCCTGTTCCTATGCGGCTGGACAGTGCTGACTTTAGCCCTCGTGTCGCCGCTCCACGAAGCCGGCGAGCACAGCTTCACAATGCACATGATCGAGCATGAGCTGATCATGCTCGTTGCCACCTTGCTGCTGGCATCGTCGAATACCGGGGGCGTGCTCGCCTGGGGCCTGCCGAAGGCGCTCCGCCTGTCGCTCGGCGGGAGCTGGAAATCGCCGCTGCAGTCGCTGTGGAAACGCCTGACCGAACCGATCACCGCAACCGCGATCCAGGGCGTCGTGATGTGGGTGTGGCACGCGCCCGCCTTGTTCGACCGCGCGCTCGAAAGTTCCGGCTGGCACATCTTCCAGCATGCGAGCTTCTTCATCAGCTCGCTGCTCTTCTGGTGGGCGATGCTCCACCCCCGCGCTCGGCGGCGGCTACGGAGTCTCGGCGGCGTGCCTGTTCGTCACGTCCCTGATCGGCGGGGCGCTCGGAGCGCTGATGAGCTTCTCGACATCGCCCTGGTATGCCGATTATGCGGCGATGGGCATGACCGGGATCGGACTCGATCCGGTCGCCGACCAGCAGCTCGCCGGCCTGCTGATGTGGATCCCCGGAGGCCTGGTGCACGGAGTCGCCGCGCTCGCGCTCTTCTATCGCTGGCTGAAATCAGCCGAGGAAAGCCATGCGCTCTCTGTCCACTAAAACCAGCTTCGCGATCCTCGCGGCGGTGCTCGTAGTTGCCGCACTCATCGGCATCGCATGGGACTACGCACGCACGCGGAGCCAGGTCCGCGCCCAGGCGGCGGCGATCACCGGCGGCGATCCCAACCGCGGCGAGGCGCTGTTCATCGAATATGGCTGCGGCAGCTGCCACGCGGTCCAGAACGTGCGCACCGCAACCGGCAACGTCGGCCCGCCGCTCGATGGAATCGCCACGCGCGTGATCCTGGCCGGGCATCTCGCCAACAATCCACCGAACATGGAGCACTGGATCCGCGACCCGCAGCAGGTCTCACCCGGCACGGCCATGCCGGACCTGAACGTCAGCCAGGGCGACGCTCGCGACATCACCGCCTTCCTCTACACCCGGCATTAGCGCGCGCGGCGCAGCATCGGCGCCTCGACCTTCTCCATCTCACGCCACTTGGTCGGCCGCACGCGGACGATGTCGGCGCCGCAGCGCTTGCACCGGCTCTGCCAGATGCCGTCGATCCGCCGCGCGCGCGACACCGAACGGTGGTGCCCGACAAACCTGCAGACCATGTGCGAAATCAAATGCCCAGCCCCGAAACGAATTGTACCGAGCACGTAACGATATGCCCCCGGCGGAGACTTTTGCCAAATCCGTCAGCGCGCACTCAATTCAGCCGCAGCCCGATCCACAACATGCGCGGCGTCGCGCGTTCGATCGAGCCGTCGCCGTTGACGCCCGCCATGACCAGCCGGTCGAACAGATTTTCGGCGCGTCCGATCAGCTGAATCCGGCGCGTCAGCGGCCACGACGCGAACGCATCGACGGTGGTCGCCACTTTCAGAACGCGCGTGTTGAGATCGTCCTCATACTGGGCGCCGACGCGCCGCAGGACGATCTGTGCCCCCTTGCCGCCATCCTGCCATCCGAACGCCAGGGTTGCTGCGAAATTGGGAGTCTGCGCCGGCCGCAAGCCGTCGAGGAATGCAGCCGCGCCGCTCGCTTCCATTCGCGCATGGGTCCAGCTCACCCCGGCCTGGACCAGCCACGGCCGGCGCGACCAGGCTGCGGATGCTTCGATTCCGCGCACCTTCACCGCGTCGACATTCTCGCGCTGCCGGTACGTGCCGCCCGCGGGGACGAAGCCGACACCGGGAAACACGCGGGGCCCCTGCCCCAATGTCACGTTGGCGATCGCATCCTTGAGCCGGTTGACGAAGCCGGTGACCGACAGCCGCACTTCGCCGTGCGCATATTCGGCGCCGGCCTCCGCTCCGGCGAGCTTTTCGGGGTCTAGCTCCGGATTTGCCGCCGTCGCATCGAGCCCGGCGCGGAACGGGCGGAACAGCTCGTTCAACGTCGGCATCCGCCAGCCGAGATAAGCCGCGGAGCGCAAGCTCAAACCACCGCCGAGCGGCGCAACGAGTCCCCCTCGCGCAGTGGGCAACCAGCCGTCGCGCCTGGTGTATTTGTCGTCCCGGAGCACAGCGCCGCTCGCGATCACTTTCTCGAAGAGATGCCCGCCCGAGACCTGCCAGTGATCCACCCGAACCCCGCCCGTCAGCGTCGCTCGGCCAAGGTCCGCGCTTGCTTCGGCGAACGCACCGCTCGTCCAGGTCTCGCCGCCCGCGAATCGCCGGCCCCTCGGATCTCCGGCGAGGTAGGAAAACAGCTCGCGCGATTCTCCGCTCGTCCGCCGTGCATCGGCGCCCAGCCGAAGCTCGATCCCCGACGGCATCGGCGGCCGCAGCTCAATGCTTCCGCCAATCCCGTGCGACGGCACGGAATCCTGCAGCGACACGCGCGTTGCCATCACACGCCCGGGGCTCACGCTGGCGAAGCTGCTCATCAGGTTGCGCCATTGCCAGTAAGCGAGCGCGCTCCATTGCCACGTGCCGCGCCCGACCAGCCGCACCGAGGCATCGGCGCCGTTCGTGCGGTTCTGCGTGAAATCCACGCCGCGTGTCCGCCAGTCGTGGAATGCATCGAGGCTTGCCTGCAACTCGGTCGAGCCGCCGAGCGGAGCGACCCAGCGGCCGCGCCCGCTCCACGCGCGGTACGGGGTCCGCTCGTCGGCGGGTCCGCGCGTCGCTTCCGTCACCGGCACGAAGCCATCGCCGCGCTCGCCGCGGCCGGAGATGCTGAGCACTCCGCCACCCGCGGCAACGCCAAGGCGCGCCCGGCCTTCGAGCGAGTCCCGGCTCCCACCGTCGAGCTCACCCGCAGCGCCTTTGTCGCTGCGGCTCGTCATTTCGATCGTACCGGCGAGCGCTCCGGTTCCGTTGGCGACGCTTCCGCCGCCGCGCACCACGCGGATTTCGCTGAGATCCGCAGGATCGTACGCTGGCCAGTTCACCCAGCCGCCGAACGGATCGCTCTGCGGCACTCCGTCGAGCACCAGCAAGGCGCGGCTCGACGCATTCCCGCCAAGCGCCCGCAAAGTGATCCCCTGGCTCGTCGGATGACCGCTGCGCGCGTCCGACCGGCGGAACAGCTGGAGCCCGGGGACATCCTTCAGCAGCTGGTCGATTTCATGGCTCGGCGACTGCTCGATCTGGCGTCGGCCGATCCGTTCGACCGTATACACCCGCTCCGCTTTGGGTTCGGGCAGCGCTTTGCCGGTAATGACGATCGCCGCTGACGGCGGCGGCGGTGGCGGAAGCGCGCCCGGCACGCCCGTCGTCAGAGGCTAGAGGATGTCATAGAGCGTCGCGGCGATGGTCGCGGCGCTGGTCACAACGACGGCAAGCAGCGCCCAGGTCGCCCACCACGGCCACGACAGCCGGTGCGTTTCGTCCCTCTTCTCCATGACCGCGTCACTGCCCGAATGCGCGGAATTCGTCGAGTGAAATTCCCGTTTCGGAACAGCGGTGAAGCACCGTCAATTCAAACCGTTGTTAAATCCGGGTTGCCCAAAGATGGTTAAATTGCTCTAAACTCTTCCGTTCTTCCCGAGTCCGACTCGGGTACTCCAACGGGGAGGGGGCACCCCGGTGAGTGTTGTTTGGGGACCCAATTGCGGTTGTAACCGCTTAAGCCGGAGCGCCGCGGCGCGTCTGCTCCTGACGTCTATTCTCGTCTGCAGCGCAGCATCGCTATCCGCCCAGTCGACACCGCCGCCGATCGCACCGCCAACACGCGAGGAAGTGACCCGGCCGCCGTCGCCTCCGCCGCCGCCTGCAGCGCCGAAGCTGGAAGTTGAAGGCGGGATCGAGCGCGCGCCCTGCGCACTCGACGGTCCCGAGTTCCGCAACATCCATTTGACCGTCCGCGGAGTCGAGTTCGAAGGATTGCGCGGCGTCAGCCCGGACGAGCTCGGAAGCGCTTATTCTTCATACGTTGGCCACGACCAGCCGATCTCCGTCGTCTGCGAAATCCGCGACCGCGCTGCGACCATCCTTCGCAATGCCGGCTATATCGCCGCGGTCCAGGTGCCCGAGCAGCGCATCGCCGACGGAGTCATCCGCTTCCGCGTGCTGATGGCGCATCTGACGCAGGTGCGGGTGCGCGGCGACGCATCCGGCGCCGAGCGGGTAATCGCCGGTTATCTCGGACAGCTGACGAAGCAGCCGGTATTCAACCGCTACGAAGCCGAGCGGTACCTGCTGCTTGCGAGCGATCTTCCCGGCTACACCGTTCGCCTGACCTTGCGGCCGGCCGGCGGCGCTCCCGGCGATGTCATCGGCGACGTTACTGTCCAGCACACACCGGCCTATGTCGATTTCAACGTGGAGAACGAGGGCTCGCATGAGCTTGGTCCGTGGGGCGGGCTGCTTCGTGCGCAATTGTTCGGCCTCACCGGTCTCGGCGACCGCACGACCGTGTCCGTGTTCAGCACGGCCGATTTTCACGAGCAGCAGACCATCCAGCTCGGGCACGATTTCCGCCTCGGCCCCGAAGGACTCTCGATCTCCGGCCTCTTCACTTATGCCTGGGCGCGGCCGGACATTCCCGACGCCAACGTGCTTGCCAAGACCCTGCTCGGGACGCTCGAGGTCGATTACCCTTTCTACCGCCGCCAGGCCGAGACCATCCACGGATCGGCGGGCATGGATTACGTCAACCAGGACGTGAGGCTCGACGGGATTCCGCTGACTCGCGATCGGCTGCGCGTCGCCTTCGCGCGCTTCGGCATCGATGCGCTCAGCGACGATTTCTCCGACCCGCGTTACTCGCTCGAGGAACCGCGCTGGCACCTGACGACTTTGCTCGAGCTGCGGCAGGGCCTCGACGTCTTCGGCGCTTCGAACTTCTGCGGGCCGACTGGCGCGGATTGCCTCGGCCCCGATGACGTTCCTCCGAGCCGCCTCAATGGACGACCGGCCGCGACGGTCGTTCGCGGCCTCGCTTATGGCGAACTTCGCCCGATTCCGAAGCTCACCTTCGCGCTTGGCGTGCGGGCGCAATATGCGTGGCAGCCGCTCCTCAGCTTCGAGCAATTCTCCGCCGGCAATTATACCGTCGGCCGCGGTTACGACCCCGGCGTCCTGCTCGGCGACGAGGGTTTCGGCACGCAGGCCGAGATCCGGTTCGGCAGCCGCGTTCCGGCGAGCGCGACGAAGCCCGGCATCGAGGGCTATGCCTTTTGGGATCACGCGGCGGTGCACAACCGCGACGAGCTCGTCGTCACGCCCGGGCGCAAGCACCTCGATTCGGTCGGCGCCGGCGCACGCATTGCGTTCGACCGCTTCGCGCTCGACGCAGCACTTGCAATTCCGCTCACGCGCGCCGGAATCGACAACCGCCGTCCCGATCCGCGCCTGCTCATCTCCCTCACTACCCGGCTGTTCCCGTGGAGCTACCGATGATCGACCGTAAGGCCTTGTTGCATTCCTGCGCGGCCGCAGCGATCGCCGCTGCTGCGCTCAGCCCTCGACCGGCCTATGCCCAGGCGCTGGGTGCCTTTCGCGGCAACATCACCAGTACCTCCGGCACCGTCACCAGGTCTCCGCTGACCAACACGACCGAGACGATCACCGTTGGATCGTCCACCGCGACGATCAACTGGACCCCCACGGACACCGCCCAGGGCGGCGGAACGATCGACTTCCTGCCGAACGGCAATGTCGCGACGTTCACCGGCGCTGCCGGGCTCGCCGATTACACCGTGCTCAATCGCATCGTCCCAACCGATGCGACGAGGCCGATCGGCCTCAATGGCCAGGTACTCTCGAACCTCGCGAGCGGCGCGACGGGCGGCAGGATCTGGTTCTACAGCCCCGGCGGGATCGTCGTCGGCGCGACCGCCGTGTTCGACGTCGGCAGCCTGCTGCTGACCGCCAACGACGTTTCCAACCTGTCGACCAGCGCCAGCGGATTCTCGGCAAACTTCACCGGACCGGCGTCTTCGACGTCGAAGATCCAGATCATGCCCGGGGCGCAGATCAACGCGCTCGAGCAGAACAGCTACGTCGCTCTGGTCGCACCGCGGATCGAGCAAGGCGGCACGGTCAAGGTCAACGGCACAGCGGCTTATGCGGCCGGCGAACAGCTCACCATGACGATGAACCAGGGGCTGTTCGACATCCAGGTCGACGTCGGCACAACCGATGGGAACGGCATCGTCCATACCGGCGAAACCAGTGGTCCGGCGAGCAACCACAACATCTACATGGTGGCAGTGCCCAAGAACCAGGCGCTCACAATGCTGCTCGGCGGCACAATCGGCTTCGATGTGAGCGCGGTCCAGTTCGACAAGGGCCAGATCCTCCTGTCCGCAGGCCAAGGCGTCTCCGGCAACTTCGTTCGACAATGAAGCGCAGGGCGGCGCGATCGCTGGCCCGGCAGTCCGGCGGGGATCACGATCAGCGGCGGCAGCTTCACCTCCAACGTCAATGCGCGCGCAACGGGATGCGATCGAGGCGAACGGCGGCGGTGGAAGCCTGTCCTTCGCGGGCAACGTCGCGCTGCAGGGCTTGCGTCATCGAGGCTTGCCGCGCGCGAGCGGCGAGACTGTCACCGTCGGCGGCAATGCGACGATCGACGGCGGATGACTTTCGTTCGTTCAACACGACCGACGCATCGCTCGGGCTCGATGCTCAGGGCGGTCAGGCCGAGATCCGCGCCGAAAACGGCGGCTCGACTGACGATCGGCGGCAACGCACATTGTCCGACGCCAACTCGAGCTCAGCGATCAACTCGCAAACGCTCACCGGCGGGTACTTCGCGCGGCGGCACGGCAACCCTCGATACGCTTGGCGGCAACATTTCGATTGGCGGATTTGCGCAGAGTCGACGCGACGGCTTTCGGCGACAACGTAAGCAGCGCCGGCATCGACGGCCGCGCGTCTTACGGCGGCAATGCGCAGGTATCGGCGACCAACGGCGGATCCATCAATGTCGGCGGCGCCACCTTCCACGTGCTGGCCGACGCGACCGGCAGTTCGAGCGCACTGACGTCGGGCGGCACCGGTGGCGCCGGGTTTGGCGGCACTGCGATCGTGTCGATCGACAGCGGCGCGTCGGTCAGCGCTGCCGGCGCGACGATCTTCAGCACCGTCGGCACCGGGGGTGGGCTGATCTCGAGCCCGGACGGCACCGGCGGCGAAGGTATCGGAGGATTCGCCGAGCTTAGCCTCAACGGCGGCGCCTTCTCCACAACGAGCAGCCTGTCGCTCAGCTCAGACGGCCGCGGCGGCACAGGTCAGTTCGGGGGCGACGGCGAGGGCGGCTCGTCCGACATTTTCGTTTCGAGCAATGGCGGATCGCTTTCCGCCGCGGGATTCGACTCGCTCAACGCGCGCGGAATCGGCGGTGCTGGTCGCAATGACGCCAATGGCGCTGGGGGAGGCGGCGGCATCGGTGAAGGCGGCTCCACAGACATCAGCATCAACCCACTGACCGAAGGCGCCAGCGCCAGCGTCACGCTCGCAGCGACCACATTCAATGTGGATGGTACCGGCGGCAACGGCGGCAACGGTACGACGGGCGGAGCAGGCGGGGCGGGCTCTGGCGGAGACGCAAGCCTATTTGCGGGCGGCGGAACGATGACGACTGGCGACATCAGCGCCTCTGCCCGGGGCGTCGGTGGCATCGGCGGAACCGGCTCCAATGGCATTGGCGGCGATGGCGGCGGCGGCGATGGAGGATCCACAGGCCTTGACGCCGAAGCCACGCTCAACTCGACATCGTACAACGGCTTTTCGCGCGGTGTCGGCGGCGCCGGCGGCATCGGCACGTCAGGGACCGGAATTGGTGGGGACGCCAATGGTGGCTTCAGCGACATCGACATTTGGCTCGGCGGTGTCGCGACGTTCACGACCAACGCCTCGGTTTCGAACAGCGCCTTTGGCGGCAACGGCTCGTCGGGCGGCTTGGCCGAGGGCAGTGATGCGGAAATCATCGTCAGCGGCACCCTGACGGCTGGAGGGCTGGTCAACTCGTCGACGCAAGCGTTCGGCGGGACCGGTTCAACCGGCGACGGCGGCGCAGCTTACGGCGGCTATTCGGCCCTGGACGTGACCGGGGGGACGCTCACGGCTGCCAATCTGTTCATGGGCTCCCAGGCGACCGGAGGCAACGGCGTCACGTCAGGCGGTGACGCGTCCGGCGGAGCGATGTCGATTTACAACTCGGGCGGTTCGGCGAGCTTCTCGAATGGCGCCCTGCTGCGGACCGATGCGATCGGCGGCAATGCGTCCAACGGCACCGGCGGCACCGCGAATGGCGGCTACGCCAGCGTTCAAAACTATGACGGCGGTAGCCTCACCGGCGGTTTTCTGAACATGATCTCCGACGCAACGGGCGGCAACGGCGCCGTCGCCGGAAGCGGCTACGGTGGCAGCGCGCAAATCCTCGCTTACACGACCAACTCCGGCCTCCCGACCAGCATCTCGTTCAGCTCGCTGAACCTGTCCGCCAATGGCATGCAGGGCATCGGCGGGGGCGACGGTGAAGTGGCACCCTACGGTTCAGGCGGAACCGTTTCACTCTACAGCTCGGGCGGATCGGTCGGCGCCGATACGCTCATCGCGACGGCGAACGGCAGTACCTACGGCGGGGACGTCATCTTCCAATCGATCCTTGGATCGGACGCCCAGGTCGGCGGGCTTCAGTTTGGCTCCGTCAACGCTACCGCCAACGGTGGTGATTACGGCGGTTTCCTCTTCGTCAACGCGAACAGCGGCACGACGATCGACCTCGGCGATGCGGTTCTGAATGCATCGGGTGCGTTTGGCGGAACGATCGACATCTTCGCTGGCAATTGCAATTGCGGGGCCGAAACCGGGCTGATCAAGCCATTCGCGCTGACCACCAACGGCGGTGTTGTCGCGAGCAATCTGACACTCACCACCAGTGGAGCCATTTACGTCGCTCTCACCGATGGTGCGGGCATCAGCGTCGATCAGGATTTCCAGGCAAGCGCGGGTACCTCGATCGGACTGAGTGACGACGGCACTGGCGGTTCGATCCAGGCCAATTCGATCTCCCTTGGAGCGATCAGCACCGTCGGCAACGTCGACATGAGCGCCAACACGATTTTCTCGTCATCGGCGTTCGACACGACGCTGACGGGCGATCTTAGCGCCAGCGACAGCATTAATCTGTTTGCCGGCGGGCCACTCTCCCTGGGCAATGTCGACGCGACCAACAGCGCGGCGTTCAGCGCTGGCGGTTTGGCCGACTTCGAAGGCACCGTCAGCGCTCCGACGATCACCGTGACGTCGGGCGATCTCAACGTCGGCGAAGGGGCCAGGCTCGGGGTATTCGGAATCACCAACCTGCTGACTTTGAATGCGGTCAGCGACGGGCTGCCGATCCTGATCGGCAACCCGACAAACTTTTCACCGCCCGCGCCAGGCCAGTACAATCTCGGCAATGAGCCGGGCGACATCCAGGCCGCTTCGCTGGTCCTCAACGCCATCGGCAGCGGCGACAATGCAGCCCCGGATATCCAGATCCTCGATGGAAATCCCGAGGGCAGCCAGGGCGATGCCGGGGCCTCATCGATCACTCTGAACACTGGCGGCTCGGTGTTCGTCGAAGGCAATTTCGACTTCAGGAACGTTGGCACCGGCGACAGCCTGACGATCAACGCCGGCGGCAATATCGAGGTGAACACCGACACCGGCACCCTCGCATTGCTGGACAGCAACGAACAGCTCGCCGGAACGCTGAACCTCAACGCCGACAACATCTGGATCGCGCAGCAATCCATTCTCACCCAGCTCGAAGCCGACCCGAATTACGCCGGCCGCGATGCCGCGCTCGCGGTCAACAGCGGGACGAGCAATCTCAACGGCTTCGTCGGCGCCGATGCGGTCGCGATGAACGTGTCGAGCACCTTGTTCGGCCAGAACAGCGGCGTCAGCGACGACATGGCCGGGATCACCGTCGGCGACGGCGGGTTCTCGGTCGCCAGCACCGGCGCATCCCCGGCGATGGTCACCGCCTACGGCCGCCAGATGAATAGCGATGGAAGCTCGGTGACGGGCGTCGCCTTCGCGCAGGGGACCGGCCTGTCGGGCACGTTCGCCGCGGGCTCAACCATCAACGGCTGCGAGCTCGGCGTCGTGTGCGGAGCTCCGCCTCCACCTCCGCCTCCGCCTCCGCCTCCGCCTCCGCCTGCCGCCTCCGCCGCCGCCTCCGCCGCCGCCGCCTCCGCCTCCGCCGCCGCCTCCGCCTCCGCCGCCGCCGCCGCCGACGGGCGCGTTCCTCGGCAACATCAGCAGCTCGACGGGCACCGTAACGCGCGACCTGACGAGCGATTCGACCGAGACGATCACGGTCGGTTCGTCCACCGCGACGATCAACTGGGCACCGACTGACACTGCGCGGGGCGGCGGGACGATCGACTTCCTGCCGAACGGCAATGTCGCGACCTTCACCAGCGCTTCAGGGCTCACCGATTACACGGTGCTCAACCGCATTGTCCCGACCGATTCGACTCGCGCGATCAGCCTCAACGGAAGCGTGATCTCGACTCTCCAGGGAACGAACGCGACCGGCGGCAGGGTCTGGTTCTACAGCCCGGGCGGGATCGTCATCGGCTCAACCGCCATATTCGACGTCGGCAGCCTGCTGCTGACCACCAACGACGTTTCGAACCTTTCGATCAACGCGGACGGCTTCTCGGCAACCTTCACCGGACCGGCGTCTTCGACCTCGAAGATCCAGATTATGGACGGCGCCGAAATTAGCGCACTCGAGCCGGACAGTTACGTCGCTTTGGTCGCTCCGCGCGTGGAGCAGGGCGGCACGGTCCGCGTCGATGGGTCAGCGGCTTACGTCGCCGCGGAACAGGCGACGCTGACCATGAACCAGGGCCTGTTCGACATTCAGGTCGAAACCGGCACAAGCGACGCGAACGGCATCGTCCATACCGGCGAAACGAGCGGTCCCGCCAACGCCGTGGCTGGCGACAACCACACTATCTACATGGTCGCGGTTCCCAAAGACCAGGCGCTCAATATGCTGCTTGGGGGGACGATCGGCTTCGACACGGCCAATGCTGACGTGCAGAACGGCCAGATCGTCGTGACGGCCGGCTCGGGCGACACCGACAGCAGCATCACTTTCTCGGGAGGAAACTTCACCTCGTCGGTGAATGCATCGGCGACCGGCAACATCCTCGCGAACGGTGGCGGGAGCCGCCTGAATTTCGGCGCGGACGCGGTTCTTGACGCGCTCGGTTTCGTCTCGATCTCCGCCAATGAAAATGGCAATGTCACCGCCTCGAACCTGACGCTGACCGCAGGCGGCAATGTGTTCCTCTCCACCGGCGCCGGCGCCAGCATCATCGTCGATGGAACGCTTTTGGGCGTAGCCGGCGGCACCGCATCGCTGAGCGACGACGACACCGGCGGCTCGATCCGCGCGAATGACATCTCGCTTGCGGGATCGCAGATCGTCAGCGGCGCCCGGATCGACGCGACCAACACCGCAACATTCATCACCGACGGCCTCGCCAACTTCCTCGGCACGGTCAGCGCTCCGACGATCGCCGTCACGTCGGGCGACATCAATGTTGCGAGCGGCGGCTCGCTCGGCGTTTCCGGCGTCACGGACCTGCTCGTGCTGAACGCGGTCAGCAACGGAATGCCGATCCTCATCGGCGACACGAGCCGATTCACTGCTCCTGCTGAAGGCCAGTACAATCTGGGCAATGAGGACGGCGACATTCACGCCGCGGCAGTCGTGATCAATGCCATCGGCAACGGCGACGGCCCGGCGCAGAACGTCCAGATTCTCGACGCAAACATCAACAACGGCGAGAGCGACAGCGGCGGAGTATCGTCGGTCACGTTAAACACCGGCGGTTCCGTGCTGGTCGAAGGCAATCTCCAATTCAGAGACTTGGGCTCCGGCAACAGCCTGACGATCAACGCCGGCCAGAACATCGAAGTAAACACCGACACCGGCAGCATCGCGATGCTCGGCACCGGCGACCAGCTCGCCGGAACGTTGAACCTCAATGCCGCGAACGTCTGGATCGCGCAGCAATCGATCCTCACCCAGCTCGAGGCCAATCCAAATTACTCGGGCCGCGACGCCGCGCTGGCGGTCAACAGCGGCACCAGTAATCTCAACGGCTTCGTGGGCGCGGACGCCGTCGCAATCGCCGTGTCGAGCAGCCTCTTCGGGCAGAACAGCGGCACGGCCGATGACATGGCGGGGATCACCGTCGGCAGCGGCGGCTTCTCGATCGCCAGCACCGGCGAAACGCCGGCTGCCGTCAATGTTTACGGACGCCAGATCGGCGACGGAACCACCGTCACTGGAAGCGCCTTCGCCAAGGCGACGGAGCTTTCGGGATCCTTCGCCACCGGTTCGACAATCAACGGGTGCGAGATCGGCACCGATTGCACCGTGCCGCCGCCGCCTCCGCCACCACCGCCACCGCCACCACCGCCACCACCGCCACCGCCGCCGCCACCTCCGCCTCCGCCTCCGCCACCGCCACCGCCGCCGCCGCCGCCGCCGCCGGAGCAGACGGGCGTCAATTCAGGCACGATCCTTGGCCCCGTTGGCGGCGACACGAGCCCGATGGGCAGCGTGACCAACCCGGTCGAAGACCCCGGGCAGGTCGCGAGCGATCAGGCTGAGCAGGGCGATCAAAGCGACCAGGGCGACAGCAGCGACGACAAGGGCGACAACGGCAAGGTCGATCCGTCGCTGCGCCTCATCAACACCACCCCGATCCGGCTTGATCGGAGCATCGACGAGCCAGTGACGAGCGGCGGCGACGTGGTCATCGGCGACATACCAGGCGGAGAAAATTGATCGGCCAGATTCGATCGGAGATTTGACATGAGCAGAACAGCCATCGCCATTGCAGCCGTTATTTCAAGCCTCGGGCTTGCGGCGTCGGCCCCGGCTGCGCCGCTCAGCGTGCGCGATAGCTTCAGGATCGGCAGCTCGGGCACGATCTTCTGCTCGGCCCAGAACGTCGCGACCGATCCCGCGCTCAAGAGCATGTTCGACGCCGGTTATTCGGTGACGTGCCGCGACGCGGCGCTTCCCGTCGGCAAGATGTACAAGCTGCGCGATGCCGCTGCCGGCCCGGCGCGTCTCGCCGCAATTCGCGCCGACAAGATGCGCTGCTCGGCGCCGCATTCGGACTCGGTCGCCGACCTTGGCCAAATCACCGTGATCGAGTGCAAGCTCAAGGATTCCGACGTCGGCTACCGCGCCTACGAGCTGCGCAAGGGCCGCGTGTTCTACGAGGCCGAGGGCCTCAGCGGCTACGACAGCGCGATCCAGCTCGGGCTTCGCAGCCTCGTCGCCGACCAGCCGGTCAAGGGTGAGATCTCGATCGCGACAACCGGCGTAGGCGACCCCGCCGCATTCGCGCGCGTGCAGGCTGGAACGCTCGACCCGAGCCGCGCACTCGCCGAAGCCTATCGCCGCAACAATTCCGGCAATTACGCCGAGGCCGCCGAATTCTTCGCTGCCGTGAGCAGCTCGGGCGATGCGCCGCTCAGCCGCGCC
This sequence comes from uncultured Alphaproteobacteria bacterium, assembly GCA_963849435.1. Classification (GTDB taxonomy): domain Bacteria; phylum Pseudomonadota; class Alphaproteobacteria; order Sphingomonadales; family Sphingomonadaceae; genus Sphingomicrobium. The sequence continues at coordinate 374,995 of CAWKHO010000015.1, read as the reverse complement.
GAAGGCCTCGCCAACGAAGCGCTGCAGAAGTCGAACCTCGGCCGCTACGCCGAGGCCGATTCCCTGTTCGCGCGCGCCGCCGAAGAGGTCGGCTCGGACGCGATCGTCGCGCGACGCCTGCGCAATTATCGCGCAATGCACCTTCTCAACCAGGGCGATGCCAAGGGCGCGTTGGAAGAGCTCGACAAGCCGCTCCCCAAGGCCGTGCTCGAGGATGAAGGCACGGCCAGGACAGCGCTCGAGATCGACGCCGTCACCGCGCGGTCGCTCAACGCCGATTCCAAGCTTGGGCAGCAGCTCGGCGCACAATCCGACGAGCTGCTCCCCGCCGAAAAGGGCGAGATCCTCGACGCTCAGGCGCTGCAGCTGCGCGGAACGTCGCAGCGCCTCACCGGAGACCTCAACTCCGCGGGAAATGCGCTGCGCAGCGCCGACGCCAAGCTCCAGGCGGTGCGCGGCGGCAAGGTCGCCTCGATCCTGTGGATGCGCGCCCAGATCCTCGGCGATCTCGCGGCGATCGCGGAAGACACGAAGAACCCCGCGGAAGCCGAGCGTCAGTATCGCCAGGCGGTGTCGCTGCTCGAGGTGAATTATCCGGGCTCGGCCGCGTTGCTCAACGCGCAGGCGCGGCTCGCCGGCTATCTCGCGCGCAACGGTCAGGTCGCCACGGCCGAGGCCATGTTCCGCGACATTGTCCGCTCGCAGCCGGACGCGGCCAACTTGCCGCCGTCCTTCGCCCATGTGTTGCGGCCCTACGTCGATCTGCTGCTCAAGAAAGGCGCCGATCCGGCCGCCAATGCGGAAGTATTCGCCGCAACGCAGCTGATGGTCCGCCCCGGCCTCGCGCAGACGCAGGCGGTGCTTGCGCGCGAGCTCAGCGGCGGCACCGACCAGGCGTCGCGCCTGTTCCGCCAGTCGGTCGCTTTGTCGCGCCAGGTGGAACGAGCGCGCATCGAGCTTGCGCGGCTTGAAGACCTCGCCAAGCCCACGCCCGAGGAAGCCGTCCGCGCGCGCACGCTCAAGGGCGCGCTGCAGGTGTCGCAGAAGGAGCAACTCGCGACTCAGGCCGCGCTTGCGGGCTTCCCCCGCTACCGCGCGGTTTCGAGCGAGATCATCCCCCTCGCCGATCTGCAAAAGCAGCTCCGTCCCGGCGAAGCCTATTACCGCATGACCAACGTCGGCGAGAGCATCTACGCGGTGCTCGTTACGCCAACCGCGGCGCACGCGGCCCGGCTCGACGCCACGAGCAAGCAGCTCGACGAGCAGGTCGACGCCCTGCGCGACACGATCTCGACCGTCGAGAACGGCCAGCGCACGACCTACGCCTTCGACGTCGGCCTGTCGCACCAGCTCTACACCGAACTGTTCGGCCCGTTCGAAACGGATCTCGCGCAAGTGAAGCACCTGATCTTCGAACCGGACGGCGCGATGCTGCGCCTGCCGGCGAACCTGCTGGTGATGGATCAGGCGTCGGTCGATTCCTACAAGAAGCGCGCTGCGGCCGGCGGCGACGCCGAGTTCGATTTCCGCGGAATCAACTGGCTCGGCCGCGAACACGACATTTCGACGTCGGTCAGCCCGCGCGCCTTCGCCGACATGCGCGGCGCACGGCCGTCGGCGGCGCCGAGAGACTATCTCGGTCTGGGCGAAAATACGCCGCCGGCGGGCTCGGCCGCGGCGCTGATCCCGGCCGCCGCCGACCGGGACTGCATCCTTCCGCTCTCCTCCTGGACGCACCCGATCTCGGCGAAGGAGCTGCAGGTCGCAGCGGGCATCGTCTCGACCTTCGATCCCAAGGGCGTGCAGGTGGTCACCGGCGACGCCTTCACCGATACGGGGCTCGCGGCACGGACGGATCTCGACCAGTACCGGATCATCCACTTCGCGACGCATGGCGTGGTGACGGCACGGGCACCCAAATGCGCTGCGCAGCCGGCCCTGTTAACAAGCTTCGGCGGCAACGGCTCGGACGGGCTGCTCACCTTCCGCGAGATCTTCGATCTGCACCTCGACGCCGACCTTGTGATCCTTTCGGCCTGCGACACAGCCGGCAAGGCGAGCGCAGCCGCGACCCAGCAAGCCGGCCTCGCGACGGGCGGCGACGTTGCGCTCGACGGGCTGGTCCGCGCGTTCGTCGGCGCCGGCGGGCGGCTGGTCATCGCCAGCCATTGGCCCCTGCCCGACGACTATAATGCGACGCAGCGGTTGATCACCGGGATGTTCTCGGCGCCGCCGGGCACTCCGACGGTCACCGCGCTCAGGCTGTCACAGCGGCAGCTGATGGACGACCCGAACACGTCGCACCCGTTCTACTGGTCGGCGTTCGCGGCCGTCGGGGATGGCGAGATTCCGGTGATTCGCGCGAAGCAGAACATCGCCGCGAAATAAGCAGTTCCTCCCTGCCGGCGAAGCCGGTGGGGAGGGGAACCATTCACCGCAGAGTGAATGGTGGAGGGGTCTTACTGCTCCGGCTGCTCTTCGGTCTGCCCGCCGCAGCGGCAGGTCGTGACGCGCGCGGCGCGATGCGGTTTCGACTGCGGACTTGCTTGATCGGACGGAGCCGGCGAGCGGACCTGGTCGGCTGATGCGAGCAGCACGGCAGTTGCGGAACGATTGGCAGGCTGAGTTGCGGGTTGCGCGGGCGCCTTGGCCGGCTCGGCGGAAGCGGCAGTGCCGGCCGCCAGCGCAACCGCTGCAATCATTACAAAACGCGCGTGCATAACCGTCTCCATCGCGGACAGCTGAGAATAGCCGCGACGACGGTTTCCGACTCCTTTCGGTAAATGGTTAAGAGCGTTGGACTATTTGCCTTTCCGAGCTTTGTAGATGGCCGAATTTTCCAAGCAGCAGCAGCAGCTTAGCTGCTGCTCCAGCAAAGATTCATTCATTGACTCTTGATTAACGACAAGCCACAAACCCCGCCTTGACTAGGCAAGGGGGCAACCATGGCCACGTCGTATTCCAACAAGTCGAAGATGTATTTGACGACTGCGGGCGTGCTCGCATTCGGTGTAGCTGCGTACGGTCTCGGGCGCGTGTATCCGCCGCTGGGACCAACCGCCGGGACGATTGCTCCGGCGCAGCGTTACGTCTCCGCCCAGGTTGGCGAAGGCGATGTGACGCTCGGCGACACCGCGGTGCCCGAGCTGATGCAGACCGACGCGTTCGAGCTGATGACGCACGACGCCAACTTCCGTGCGCTGGCGGCGAGTCCTGGCTTCAAAGCAGTGGCCAACCAGCCGCAGGTCATGGCTGCGATCATGTCTAATCCGAGCGCGTTCGCGCAGCTCGCGGCCAATCAGCGATCCTTCGCCGGAGTTGCTCAGGCAGCACAACAGGCGGCCGCGCTGGCCCCGCAGGCGCACCAGGCGAGCGCAGCGCTATTGAGCGCGGTCGCCGGCCACTCGGCAGCGATACAGGGCCTCGCTTCGCATCCTGATGCGTTCAAAGCGATCGCCGCCAACCCGGCGGCGTTCGCCAACTTCGCCTCCAGTGCGAGTTCCTTCCAGAATGCGGCGTCGAAAGCCGCGTCGAATGCGCAGATGGCGAACAACGCTGCGGCTTTCGCCAGCCTCGCCAGCGACAATTCGGCGATGAAGGCGATTCAGGCCGATCCGCAGGTGTTCAGTGCGATTGCCGCAAACGCAGGCGTCTTCAAATCGCTTGCTGGTCAGCCGAATTCGCTCGCCGCCGCGGTGAACAGCGCCGCCGCCGCGGCCTCCAAGCTGCAGTCCGCGGGAATCTCTAACGCAGCGGCGATGTCCGTGTTCGCGGCCAATCCGCACGCGGTCAGTTTGCTCGCCAGCCAGCCCTCCGCGACAGCGGCGATTGCGGCGCACGCCAGCGCGTTCGCCTCACTCGCCTCGCATCCGGACGCGATGAAGGCGATCCTGTCTCAGGGCTCGGCCTTCAGCAGCTTCGCATCGAGTGCAGTCGCGTTCCAGAACGCCGCATCGAAAGCCGCTTCCAATGCGCAGATGGCGCGGAACGCATCGGCATTCCAAAGCCTCGCCGCCGACAATCAGGCGATGAAGGCCATTTCAGCCGATCCCAAGGTCTTTGCGGCGATCGGCAGCAACGCGGCTGCCTTCGCGAGTCTCGCGAGCAATGCGCATTTGCTGAACCCGCAGCTTGTTTCGGCCATGGGGCAGAATGCTACGGCCTTCTCGAGGATGGCCAATATGGCCCAGCTGAGCGCAGCATCTCAAGCCTTGCTGGCGCTGAACGCTCAATCGTTCGCGGCATCGGCGGCGGCGGCAGGGAAACTCAACGCCGCGGCATCGCAAGCGGCGCTGGCCAATCCGGCAGCCTTCACTGCGATGCTCGCCAACCCGTCGGCGTTCAATGCGGTCAGCCAGAATGCCGCCGCGATGGCCACTTTGTCATCGAACCAGAAGGCGTGGGCGGCGATCGCGGCGCAGCCGAATCTGGCGGCGCTGATGGCCAACCCGAGCTTCTCGGCGGCGCTGAACCAGGCCGGGGTTTCGCAGTCGCAAGCTCAGTAAGCTTTGTAAGCTCAGTACGCTGAGCGGTCGGGGGGCCGCTGATGGAGGATGACGGGATCGGGTGCCGGCATGGCTTGAGCGCGCTGGCACTCACTCTGGCATTCTGCTCGACCGCGGCCCTGGCCCAGACTCCCGCGAAGCAGCCGCCGCCTCCGCCACCGCCCGACACCACGACGGTGGTGGAGAAGCCTGACGCCGTCCCCCCGCAGCCGACGGAATCACCTCCAGCCGAGCCGGTAACGCCATCTCCGACCAAGCCGGATGCGCCTGAGCAGAAGACCGAGCACGTCCCCCAGGATGCCTCGGGCTTTCACCTCTCGACGCTCGAAACCAAGGACCTCACGCTTCTCTATATCGATCCGGTTCAGACGTACCTGACGCCTTACCTGGCCCGAGCATTCGAGAACTCGCTCGCCTTCCACGAGAAGAATTTGCACTGGAAGCCGTGGGAGCCGGTCACGATCCTGCTCAAGGATTTCTCCGACTACGGCAACGCCGCCGCGCTCGGCTCACCGAGCGACATGGTCCTGCTCGATGTCGCTCCGCTGTCGCTGTCGATGGAGGCATTCTCACCCGGCGAACGCTTCTTCACGCTAATGAACCACGAGCTCACTCACGTCGGAACGATCGACGTGTGGAACTCGCGCGATGCCTTCTGGCGGCATTTCCTCGGCGGCAAGCCAACGCCGCTGCAGAAGCATCCGGAATCGATCCTCTACAATTTCCTCACGAGCCCACGGAACCTGTCGCCGCGCTGGTACATGGAGGGCAGCGCCGTCTTCATGGAGACATGGATGGCGGGCGGGCTCGGCCGCGCGCAGGGCGCTTATGACGAAATGGTTTTCCGCGCCAAGGTGCGCGACGGCTCGCGCATCTACTCCCCGCTGGGCCTCGAAAGCGAAGGCACCCAGAACGACTTCCAGGTCGGCGCCAATTCCTATCAGTACGGCACGCGCTTCATGTCCTACATCGCGCTGACCTACGGGCCCGAGAAGCTGGTCGAATGGCTCCGCCGGTCGGAGGACTCCAAGGCCTTCTACGCCAGCCAGTTCGAGCATGTGTACGGCAAGCCGCTCGACGACGTGTGGAACGACTGGATCGCCTTCGAGCACAAGTTCCAGCAAGCCAATCTGGCGGCGCTCGCAAAATATCCACTGACCGAGGTGAAGCACCTCAGTCCGCATGGGCTCGGCTCGATGTCGCGTGGCTTCGTCGACGAAAAGACCAACAGCCTCATCGCCGCCTTCCGCTATCCGGGAAAGATCGGCTTTCTCGGCAAAATGGATCTCGCTACCGGCAAGGTCACGCCGCTGACCGATCTGGATGGTATGATGCTCTACAAGGTGACCAGCGTCGCCGTCGACCCCGACACGCGCACTGCGTTCTACGTCAATCAGAACTACGCCTACCGCGACATCAACGCGATCGACGTCGACACCGGCAAGAAGCGCCGGCTACTGACCGACGCGCGCATCGGCGACCTCGCCTTCAACAAGGCCGACAAGAGCCTATGGGGAATCCGCCACCAGAACGGCTTCGTCACGCTCGTTCGGATCCCGGCGCCCTACACCAGTTTCAACCAGATCAAGACCTTCCGCTACGGCGAGATCATCTTCGATCTCGACGTCTCCCCCGACGGCGAGCTGGTCTCGGCGTCTTACGGCACGCTCGACGGCAAGCAGTCGGTCAAGGTGTGGCGGCGCTCCGACCTGGAGCAGGGAAATTCCGAAGACCCCGTGGTGACGCTCTCGCTGCCGCCCGCGGTGCCCGAAATGTTCACCTTCACGCCGGACGGTAAGTATCTGCTCGGCAACAGCTATTACACCGGCGTGTCGAACGTCTTCCGGCTCGACATCGCCACCGGCAAATATGACGTGCTCACCAACGCCTCGACCGGGTTCTTCCGGCCGCAGCTGCGCCCCGACGGCACTTTGCTCGTGTACGATTATGCCGGAGACGGCTTCAACCCGTCGATCGTCCAGCCGCAAGTGCGCGAGGATTTAGGAACGATCGAGCTCCTTGGCACTCGCGTCGTCAACACCTGGCCCGTGCTCAAGACCTGGGGCGTCGGCTCACCCGCCAAGGTCCCGCTCGACCAAATGATCACCGCACGCGGTACCTACGATCCGTTCCAGCGTATGCGCTTCGATGCGCATTACCCGATCATGTCGGGCTATGCGCGTTCGCCCGCGTTCGGTTACTATTTCCACGTCGCCGATCCGCTGCAATTCCGGCAATTCAGCGCAAGCTTGGCAGTCTCGCCGTTCGGCACCGTCCGCGGCGGAGAGCGCCTTCACGCCAACGTCGAATATCAGACGCCGAACTGGAAGCTAACCTATTGGCACAATCTCGCCGACGTTTACGATCTTGCCGGACCGGTGCTGCGCAGCCGCAAGGGCGATGCGTTCATCGCCAGCTATACCAAGCCTTTGATCTACGACCCGCCGCGCCAGCTCGACGTCTTCGGCTCAGCATCGGCCTTCTTCGGGCTCAATCAGCTGCCGGGCGCGCAGAACATCCCAAGCCCCAGGAACCTGCAGTCCGCGGAGGTCGGCCTCCGCTACACCAACACCACCAAATCCTTGGGCGGGGTGGATCATGAGAAGGGCTTCGAGGCGCGGATCGCGACCGGCACCGACCAGGCGCAGGGTCAGTTCTATCCAAAGCTGTACGGCGGCTTCGACCTCGGCACCGCTTTGCCGTGGCATAACAGCTCGGTGTGGCTCTACGCCCATGCGGGCATGGTCGGCGGCCAGCACTTGAGCCCGCTCGCCGCTTATTATTTCGGCGCATTCCGCAACAACTATGTCGATGACCGCCCCGAGAAGCGTTACCGCGAGATGGAGAGTTTCCCCGGTTTCGACATTGATGAGATCGCCGCCCGCCGCTTCGCCCGAGCGACCGGCGAGGTGAACCTGCCGCCGATCCGCTTTGCCGAGGTCGGCACGCCCGCATTCTATTTGAGCTACATCCGCCCCGCTGCCTTCGCCGGAGCAATGGCGACGACCGCGCCCGACGGCAGCGGCCACCATTATTACGATGTCGGCGCGCAGCTCGATCTCAACTTCACGGTTGCTTTGCGCTTGCCGATGGTGTTCTCGGTTGGCGCGGCAGGCGGCTGGGCCGACGGCCATTATCGTAAGACGGAGTGGCTCGCGTCCCTAAAGATCCTGTAACATGCCGCTGTTTCTGACCGACGCTGCTCACTGGGGGCTGGCACTTGTGCCAGTCCTGGTCCTGCTTGCCGTCTTCGTCTGGCTCGACGTGTTCAAGTTGATGAACCTCCGAGAGATCCTCGTGCTGCTCCTTCTCGGCGGCATCTGCGCGGTCGTGGTCTGGCCCGTCAGCGGAAGCTTGCTCGACACGCTTCCGATCGGCTTTTCTATCTACAGCCGCTTCGTCGCTCCATTCATCGAGGAGGCAATCAAGGCGGTCGCCATGATCGGGCTCTTTCGCCTCAACCGCATCGGCTACAAGGTCGACGCAATCATTTCCGGATTCGCGATCGGCGCCGGATTTTCGGTCGTCGAAAACATCATCTACCTGTTGCGCTTTCCGGATTACGGCGCGGGCACCTGGCTGGTGCGCGGTGTCGGCACCGCCGTCATGCACGGAACCACGCTTGCGCTGCTGGCGGCGATCGCGCACGAGCTCGCCGAGCGGGAGACCCGCGAAGCTGCCGGCGACTTCGACTTCCATTTGTGGTGGTTCCTGCCTGGCTATGCCATCGCGGTGGGGATGCACACCGCATTCAATCAATTCCCCGATCGCCCTCTGATTGCGATGATGGGCGCCATCATCGTCGCCCCGGTCGTGCTCAATGCGATCTTCCATTTTGGCACGCTCGAGACCGAACGATGGCTCGTAACGGAATGTGCCGAGCATCACGCGCAGCTTGACCTGCTGCGCTCAGGGCAATGGCCCGACAACCCTGGTGGCCGCAAGATGGCCGCTTTTGCCGAACGTCTCGACCCCCAGTCAGCGAAGCGGATCCGCCGCTATTGGGAGCTCCAGGCCTGGCTGCTCGTCCGCGCGGAAGAGACGATGATGGAGGAGGCGGCCGGAGACGTGGCGATCGACCGCGAGGAAATCCGCGCCGCGCTCGCCGAGCTTGACGGTCTCAAGCGGGCGCTCGGGCGGAGCACCTTCACGGCCGTAAAGGCCCTGCTTCCATTCAGCCGCAACGATGAGTGGGAAGTCTCGGAGCTCAGGCAGCGCCTCGGGCGCTAGGGCTTGCCGAAGGTCTTCAGCAGCTTCAGCTTCAACTCGAGCGGACTATGCCCGGTGTAAAATTCCTGCACCAGCGGCGCCATCAGGCGATGCCTGCTGGGGCCCCAGTAATTCATTGTTCCGTTCAGCGACAGGCTGCGGCTGAAGCTGTGCGTGTAAGAGGCGCTGACTGAGTTCCAGTCGGAGAAGCGGAACTGCAACTGGCGCGACGGGCTGTTGTAGATCCACTGCAGCTGGGCGACGTCGCCAGGCACTTTGCCGCGGTCCGCGCCATCCCACTCCAGAGTCGCGTTGGTCGTGTAGCGAAACCTGCCCTCGCTCGACCGGCCAGCCACGGCATCGATCGGCACGCGCTGGTCGAACAGATTGATGGTGGCATTGAACTTCACGCGCTTCACGACCGGCGTGCTGACATCGAACTCCGCACCGTGGTCGCGGCTGCGGCCGGCATTCACGATCGTGAAGACGTTGACGCCGTTGACCACCGTATAGACCTGGCTCCACAACCGGCTCGTTTCGCGATTGTAGACGATCACGCCGGCATCCACTTTGTTGCGGCGATAGTGCAGGTTGACCTCGTAGGAATCGGTCGCCTGGTTCTTCAGGCGCGGATTGCCCTGCTTGATCGTGAGCACGTCCTGCACCAGCGGGTAGGGACGCAAATCGTTGAGGTGCGGGCGATCGATTTGCTTGCTGTAGCTGAGCGTGAGGTCGAGCGTCTTGCTGAGCGAACGATCGATGTGCAGCGTCGGAAAGACGTCAGTCCGCCTGATGTCGAGATCCGCTCGCCCCGGACTTGAAATGTGCCGGCTGTCGCGTTCGAGGCGCAACCCCGGCATCACAGTCCATCCGGCTATCGGCTGCTGGAACGTCACATAGGCCGCGAACTTGTTGTCGACGCCGCGAAACCGGTCGGACGCGTCGCTCCCCAGCGAACCGTCCGAGCCCACGCTGGTAAAGCGGTAGCGCTCGCGCATCTGGGCATAGTCCCAGCTTCCGCCGACCGACAGGATCTCGGCCTTGCCCATTGGATGCTGCCAATCGACTTGCCCGTTGGCGGACAGGAGCCGCTTGATCTTATCGACGGAAAGCGCGCCGGCGTTGCTGAAATCGGCCCTGTTCCCCTCGTGATCGGTGGGATTGGCGAACAGCCGAAGGCTCCCGTTCAGCGTTTCGCCCTCATTCTTACCCTTGTGGTCGAAATTCAGCTCCGCGATCACGACCGACAATGCGGTGCTGAAGCGCTGGCGTTCGGAGAAGGATTCGAAATCGGGAGTGAGTCCGGCGAAGTCGGCACTTCTGGCGGTGACGTCGCGCGCGACCGCGCCGAGGATCTTGGCGGATACGCTGGTCCGCGGGTCCACGTCATACGAAACCTTGGCGCTGCCTTCACCTTCCGCGCCTCGGCTGGGTCCTCCGCCATCCTCCGTGTTCACCGTCGCGGCTCCGCCAGGCACCGCCTCGATGCTGCGCAGCTTCTGGTAGGTTGAGCGCGCATTTGTCCCGAGCCGCCCTCCGGCGTGAAACTCGTAGGTCCACTTGCCCTGCTTGGTCTTCATCGTCCCGTCGACATAGCCGCCGCCAAGGCTGGAAACCTGGCCGATCGCTGTTCCCGTAACTCCGTCGCCCTGCTTCTTCCGAAGCACGAAGTTGATGATGCCGGCGGTGCCTTCGCCGGAATATTGCGCCGAAGGATTGGTGATGATCTCGATGCGCTCGATGTCGCCGCCGTGCAGCGTGCGAAGATATTGCACCGGGTCGCTCGGATAGGGCCGCCCATCGACGAAGATCTGGACGTTGCCGCTGCCGAGCAGGCCGATCTGCTCGTCGGGCGAAATCGTCACCGCGGGAAGGCCGCGGAGCAGCTGGATCGCATCCTTCTGCTCCGAGTGCGGAGTCTGCTGCACCCTATAGGTCCGCCGGTCGATCTTCAGCGCCTGGTCGCGCCGGGTGCCGACGACTTCGATCACATCCGGCTGATCGATCGCTTCGCTTGGCTGGACGATGGCCGGCGGATCGGCTGCAAACATGAAGTCCCCGTCTCGTGAAATTCAAGGCATAACGGCCGCGGCCAATTCTTAAACCGCGAAAATATCGGGGATCAGCTTTGCCGCCGAGCCCTGCGACCTGCCGCATTAACATAAGTTTGACGACGCTGCTTTGAGGGCGCATTGTGCGGTCGCCGAATCGCTAGATTGCAGGGCTTGAGCCCGTCGGAGGTTAACCGACAGTGCAACCGTAGCTTCGGCTTTCAGAAGCTCGACGGCACTCTCGGACGCGCGCTTGGATCAGCGCACGCGTCTTCGGACAGTGTGGCTCCAGTACCTGCAGCGCGAAGTACGCGGCCGCGGAACTCATAACGCCCTCGTCGTGGAACCGCTCCCTTGAAGGAGAGCCCGAATGCCGTCGCAACATAGCCAGCCGCCGCGTGGTCTCGATGCGACCCGGTCGCCACTTTACCAGGGGCGGTTCGGCCGCATGTTCCCCGATGCTCTTCCGGGCGTCTACGCCGCGGATGGAAGCACCAAGACATCCGAGGCGAACCTACGCAAACTGGGCGACGCAATGATCGCTGGCCTCGATGCGCCCAAAGATGGACTGGATGCAGAGGAGAGCGGAATTCCGGCTCTTTACACCTATCTCGGTCAGTTCATCGATCACGACATCACCTTCGACCCGGTCAGCCTTCTGACCAGGTTCAAGGATCCCGACGGCCTGGTCGATTTCCGGACCCCAGCGCTCGACCTCGATAATGTCTACGGTCGCGGGCCCGGCGATCAGCCGTACCTCTATACGCCCGACGGCCGCTTCTTCGCGCTCGGCGAGAAGCTGACCGGCAGCAAACATGCGGCGACCGATCTCCCGCGGTTCAACGGCCGTGCGCTGATCGGTGACCCGCGCAACGACGAGAATGTGATCGTCTCACAGCTTCAAGGATTGTTCCTGCAGTTTCACAATCGCTTCGCAAAGGACAACGCAAAGCTGCGCTTCGATCGCGTGCAGAAGAAGGTGCGCTTTCACTATCAATACATGGTCGTGAACGACTTCCTGCCGCGGATTGTCTCGGCGGACGTCCTTGAACTCGTCGAGGGTCGACGGACGCTACGACACGCGCGCGTTCAAGTTCTACAAATGGCGCAACGATCCGTTCATGCCGGTGGAGTTCTCCGTGGCTGCCTACCGGCTCGGCCATTCGATGATCCGTCCCGGATATCGGCTGAACGACAATGATGAGACCCTGCTCCCCATCTTTCCGCCAAAGGGGCAGCTCGGCGGGATGACCGGCTTCCAGCCCGTGGCGGCGGGGAGAGCGCTCGACTGGGGCCGGTTCATCGACATCGACCAGCGCGATTACGGCTCGGACGACGGCAACGATCCGAAGAGCAAATCGCGCCTCCAGTTCGCCTACAAGATCGATCCTTCACTGGTCGCTCCGCTCGGCACCCTGCCCGAAACCATAGCGTCAAACCCGGATTCGTTGGCGCTGCGAAACCTCTTGCGCAGCTTCCGCCTCCAGCTGCCGACTGGGCAGACGGTCGCCAAGCATTTCGGAATTCCGGTGATCCCGGACGCTGACATCAAGATTGGCAAAGCGACTGACGACCCCGAAGAGCAGGGAAAATCGATCGTCGAGATCGATCCGGTGTTCGCCGGCAACTGCCCACTCTGGACCTACATCCTCGCCGAAGCGGCGCTCAACAAGTCGGATGTGGAGATCCCGGTCAACGGCGGTCCAGGCACAGTTTCCACGCCGCAGCTCGGCCCCGTCGGCGGGCGCATCGTCGCTCAGGTCATTCTCGGCCTTCTCCTCGGCGACAAGACCTCGCAGCTTCACGCCGATCCCGAATGGACTCCTGCGACGGGGCCCGATTTCAAGCTGCGCGACTTCGTCCTCCACGCGCTCGGGGACGGACCGGATCTTAATTAGGCCGCCGCCGTGGACGAAGAGGCCTTCCTCGATCTTTCGGTTGCCCTCACCGGCGACTTAGACCTGGATGCCGGTCTGGTGCGAGATCACCTCCGTCGGCTCGCAACGATGCAGCCGCCGACCGATCTTGCCCCACTTGCTGCCGCCTGGTCGGCGATCGCCGCACTACCCGAGCCTGACCGTCCGCCCCTGATCGCCGCGCAGATCATGGCCGTGCCCGCCCTCGCAGCCCTCGCGAAGCAGGTCATCCTGCTCTGGTATGTCGGCGATCCCACGCCCGACGTCGCGGCCGGGCGCACCTCGGCGCAATATTTCGGCGGGATCCTGTGGCGCATTGCCCGGGCTCACCCGCCCGGGCTCTCCGGCGGCTATTTTGGCCACTGGACCTACGGGCCCGACGCCCAATGAACGCGGAGGCCAACTTCGATGTGGTGATCGTCGGTGCCGGCGTCTGCGGTGCTGTCTGCGCGTGGAAGCTCGCCGGCGCCGGCCATCGCGTGCTTGCGCTGGAGGCGGGCGAAGACGGCATCGACCGGCTCGATCTCGTCGGCCGCTTCGCCGCCGAGGGGAGTCCCTACAAGCATGACGACCCGTCGGGCCGAGCGCCTTCGCCCGACGGCATCGCGAAATATGAGGACTATTATGACGTTGCCGCGCCGCGGACCTTCCGCAGCGGCTATCTGCGCCGCGTCGGCGGCTCGACCTGGCATTTCCTCGGCAACGTGCCGCGTTTCCTCCCCAACGACTTCAAGCTGAAATCGACCTACGGCCAAGGCGTCGACTGGCCCATCGGCTACGACGATATCGAACCCGATTATTGCGAGGCCGAGCGGCTGATGGGCGTCTCGGGCGACCATGAGCAGTGGAACGGGCTGTTCGGCGCCGAGCGGTCGAAGCCCTACCCAATGCACAAGATCTGGGAGAGCTATTCGGACCGCGTCCTCACGCCGCTCATCGAGCAGGCGGAAACCGACGGCACCAAAATCAAGGTGATGAGCACGCCCCAAGCGCGCAATTCGGAGCCCTATGACGGCAGGCCCGCGTGCGCCGGCAATTCGAGCTGCGTCCCGATCTGCCCGATCCAGGCCAAATATGACGGCACGGTCCACGTCGCGAAGGCGAAAGCCGCCGGTGCGGAGCTGCGCTCCCGCGCCATCGTCAAGAGCATCGAAGTCGACGGCGCCACCGGCCGCGCGACCGGAGTCCGTTACGTCGACTGGGAGGGCAACGAGCATCTCGTCGCCGCGTCGCTCGTGGTGCTCGCGGCCAATGCCATCGAAACGCCCAAGCTGCTCCTCGCTTCAGGCAGCGGCCTCGCCAACCGATCCGACCAGCTCGGCCGCAATCTCATGGACCACGCCCAGGGCTCCGGGCGCTGCCTCACGCCGCAGCCGCTCTACACCTTCCGCGGACCGCCGACGACGAGCGGGATCGACGTCTGGCGGGACGGTCCGTTTCGCAGCCAGCACGCGGCGTTCCGCATGTCGCTCGGCAATGATGGCTGGGGCCGCGCCGAAAGTCCCGCCAAGACGCTCGCGTCCTTCATCGATCCCGGCGCGCTGTTCGGCGCCGCGCTGAAGGCGCGCGTACAGGACTTTTTCCCGCGCATGTTCCGCATCAGCTGGTCGAGCGAAATGCTGCCCGATCCGGACAACCGCGTGACGCTTTCCGGCGGGCCGCCGGACGGCGCCGGCATCCCCCGGCCGCACATCGACTTCCGCGTGCCGCAATATAATACGGATGCGTTCAACAAGGCGCAGCAGGTGATCACCGCGATCTTTCAAAAGATCGGCGGCTCTCCCACCGATTTCAGATTTTTCATGGACTGGAGCGGCGCGGGCCACATCATGGGCACCTGCCGCATGGGCGACGATCCGGCGAACTCGGTCGTCGACAGCAATGGGCGCACGCACGACCATCCGAACCTGTACGTGGTGGGCTCCAGCGTCTTTCCGACGGCGGGCACGGCCAATCCGACGTTGACCGCAGTTGCACTGACGCTGCGCGCCTGCCGCTCGATCGCGGCGGATCTCACTCCATGAGCGGACCGCCGACACGCTCCAAGCTGATGAGCCTGCTCACCCAGGCGTGCGAGCTCGAGCATGGCCTTGCCTGCTCATATCTGTTCGCCGCGATGAGCCTCCGCCAGGAGCTGAGCGAGGGGCTGACCTGGCAGGACCAGCAGCGCACGCGTTTCTGGGCGGCGCAAATCTACTTCGTCGCAGCGCAGGAGATGCTTCACCTGGCGCAGGCCTGGAACCTGCTCGCTGCGATCGGCGGCACGCCTTATTATCTGCGGCCGAACTTTCCCCAGCCGGCGCGCTTCTACCCGCTCAACCTGCCCATCGGAGCCGAGCCGTTCAGCCTCGGCACCATCGATCGCTTCATCGCCTTCGAAAGGCCCGAAAGCCAGATCCCGGCAAAGGGACGGCGCGGAGGCGTCTTCAGCACCGTGGGTGAGCTCTATGCGCTGATCCGGCACGCGTTCGCCACGATCAAAGAGAAGGAGCTGTTCATCGGGTTTCCCGACCGGCAGGTGGGACCGGATCTCGTCGATTTTCCGCAGCTGGTGAAGGTCGTCGACCGCGCTTCGGCGCTCGCTGCGATCGATCTCATCGTCCACCAGGGGGAGGGTCTCGCCGAAGACCGGACTGACTGTCACTGGGGCGTCTTCCGCGGCATCCGCAGCGGATACGTCGAAGCCATGCACGAGGCCGATGCGGAAGAGCGAATTTTCGCGCCCGCGCGCCCGGTCCTCAGCAATCCGGTCGCGCTCCAGGCGGTCGACTGGGCGGGCGAAGGCGCCAATCCGATCCACGATCCGCACACCGCCGAAATCGCCGACTGCTTCGACTTCGATCTACGGGCTGATGCTGCGAATGCTCCAATATGTCTTCGACAACGGGACCGGGCACCGCGCACTCCTCAAGGTGTTCGGCGGCACCGCGATCGAAGTCATGGCGACGGTCATCAAGCCGCTCGGCGAAGCACTGACTCTCCTCCCCGCGGGTCCGCAATATGAGGACCAGACCGCTGGCCCGGGCTTCGTGCTGTCGCGCCACGTGCCGCTCGCAAACGAGCCGCAGGCCGCCCTCAAGGTCGCGCGCGAAAAGCTCGCCGAGCTCAGCGCGCGGCTCACCCATTCAATCGCCCGTCCACCGCAGCCCGACCGGCTGCTCGCGGCCGAAGCAAGCTTGCGGCGCATCGCCGCAAGGCTGGCCGAAGTCACGATCGACTGAGACACGAGAAAGGAAAGCCAGCTATGCCGTTCATTCTGATCAAAGGAACCTTCCATGTCGCGGGCGGCTCGCCGGACGGCGATTCCATTCACTTCAACGCGACCGATCCATCGCTCTTCAAACAGGTGCAGGGGCACGTCGGGATCACCAACGGGCATGCCCAGCTAAGGGTGGAAGGAATTGACGCTCTCGAAACCCACTGGACTGCGCCTGGAAAGGGAGGCGGCACCTTTCACCAGCCGCACAAGTGGGCAGCAAAGGCGAGAGATCGGCTAATCGACTTCGTCGGCATCCGCAACGTCACATGGAACGCGGCAGGCACTCGGATTGCTTCGGCCGATGACGGCACGGAAGGGTTCATCCTTTGCCGCGCCGCCGACAAGTTCAAACGACCGGTGTCTTTCGTTTACGCCGGCGCTACCGACAAGGGCGATGGCGCGTCCGTCACGCTCGACCTCGCTCTTCTGAAGAAGAGCTACAACCACCATGCACTGGAGGAAGGGCTCGCCTATCCGACCTTCTACCGCGGACTCTTTTTCGATCTCAGGCAGGAGCTCACTCGCGCCAGTCATTCGGCGCGCACGGCAAAGAAAGGGCTCTGGCCGGATGACGTAACCAATGCAGGCTTCGATGCCACGGACGTTACCGCGATGCAGGAGCAAGTGGTCATTCTTCCCAAGCTGTTCCGCCGTATCGCCCTGGAACTTTCGCAAACGGGCAGTGCCACGGGCTTCAAGAAAGCGATGATCGCGTCGAAGGAGGCCGTCTTCGACCTGGTCGACCAGAACTTCACCCATTTCGACACCTTCATCGACCAGCCGTCCGGCACCGTGCACATCCGCCTGACCAGGAAGCCCGAAGAGCTGGTCTTCGATCCGATGCCGCTTCGACCTGCGGACCATTTCGTCAAGACCCTCCACGCCATGCAATCGGCGAAGAAACCGGAGGAAGTCGCGGCGAAGCACGATGCCGCCTTCACGGACTGGGCAGAGGCGCCCGAAGGCGCCGCCTGACCGCATTAGGCGCGCACTTGCCGCCTAAGCCATCGCCCCGGTCCCATTTCGTGGGCCGCGGCAGGTGGCGGTGGGCGCAGTCATGCGCGAACCGCTCTCCACCTGTTTGTTTTTCCTGTTCGGCGGATTCTGAGCGGCATTAGGCGCCTAACAGCCTTGGCTGATGGCTTGCGTGTGTCCCTATCCTGCCACCCCGTATTGTTACTTATTCGCGTGATTGGGACATCGGCCTACCAATCGCGACAGCCTTCCGGCGTTGCCATCCCCCAGCCCGGCTTCGCCGGAGGGCTCGACCCCTTCTGCCTCTCGCGCGGTTGACGGCAGCGCCCGCTGTCGCAAGAGCAGGCCCGCAGGAACCGCACGAGGTGAGCTTTTGAAAGTCCTGTTCTACGGACGTCTGGCAGAGACGATCGGGCCAGAGCTGGAAATTGACGCCCCACCCGGCTGTTCGATCGGGGAGCTTCGCGACCGGCTCATCGCCGAGCATCCGCAGGCGGAGCAGCCGCTTCGAGCCAAGCGCGCGCTGGCGTGCGTCGGCGATGCCCTGGTGCGCGACACGCATGTGCTAGAGGCCGCCGACCGGGTGGAGTTCCTGCCGCCGGTGTCCGGCGGATGAGCGTCGTCGCCCGGCTCGAGGATGAATCCCTTCGACCCGAGCAGGAGCTCGCCGCCCTCATGAAGCAGGCGAAAGGCGACGGGGCGGTAGTCAGCTTCGCAGGCATGGCGCGGGCGGAGTTCGAAGGGCGGCGAGGCCGTCTACCGCCTCGTGCTCGAGCATCATCCCGCGCTCACCCTCCAGTCGCTGGAGGACATTGCCGTCGAGGCGGCGGCCCGGTTCGACGTCAGTCACGTGCACGTCGTCCACCGCTGCGGAGACATCGCCGCCGGCGAGGCCATCGTCTTCGCCGGGGCCGCCGCGCTCCATCGCCGCGCCGCCTTCGAGGCCGCCGACTATCTGATGGACCGGCTGAAGACCGAAGCCGTGTTCTGGAAGCGCGAGATCGGCGAGACGGGCTCACAGTGGATCGAGCCGACCGATGCCGATTATGCCGACCGCGAGCGCTGGGGCTGAAGCATGGCCGGCATCGACGAAAGCCTGACATTTTATCCTTTGCGCATCGCAGTTCTGACTGTCTCCGACAGCCGAACCGAGGAGACCGACAAGTCTGGGCGTCTCATCGCAGAGCGGCTCACCGACGCGGGACATGAGCTCGCCGGCAGGTCGATCGTCACCGACGACGTGGAGACGATCCGAGCTCAGGTGCGCGCCTGGGTTGACGACGAACAGGTGGATCTGATCATCTCGACGGGCGGCACCGGCTTTGCTCCCCGCGACGTGACCCCCGAGGCCCTGAAGACTCTGTTCCGTCGCGAGATGGACGGGTTCGCGATCCTCTTCCACCAGGCGAGCTTCGGGACCGTGGGCTTTTCGACGATGCAATCGCGTGCCTTTGCCGGACAGATTGACGACACGTTCATCTTCTGCCTGCCGGGGTCGACGGGGGCCTGCCGAGACGGCTGGGACCTGGTGCTGAAGTTTGAGCTCGACAGCCGCTACCGGCCGTGCTCGCTTGCGGGTCAAATCCCGCGCCTGCGGAATCTTTGCGCATGACCCGTCTTACACATCTCGACGAGACCGGGCGGGCGCGGATGGTCGACGTGTCGGCTAAGGCGGTGACGGCCCGAACCGCGACGGCGAGCGCGACGCTCACGTGCCGGCCGGTCACTCTCGAGCAGGTCCGCGCGGGGACCGCCCCGAAAGGCTCGGTCATCCATACAGCCGAGCTTGCCGGGATCATGGGCGCCAAGCGTACCGCCGACCTCATCCCCTTGTGCCACCCGCTGCCGCTCTCCAAGGTCGAGGTGCGGATCGAGGTCGACGATGAGCTCCCCGGCTTCCGCGCCAGCTCGGAAGTGCGCACCAACGCGGTCACGGGCGTCGAGATGGAAGCGCTCACCGCCGTTTCGATCGCCTGCCTCACGTTGTTCGACATGCTGAAGGCGATCGACCGGACGATGGTCATCGGCGGGATTGAGGTGACTTCCAAGTCCGGCGGAAAGTCAGGCGGCTGGCAGCGCACATGATCAGCTTCGACGAGGCGGTCGAGCTGGTCCGCTCGGTGGCGAAGCCGCTCCGGCCCGAAACTGTGCCGCTCGGCGAAGCCGCTGGGCTCGTCCTCGCGCACCCGGTCAGCGCCCAAATCGACTCGCCGCGTGCCGACGTGTCGGCAATGGATGGCTACGCCGTCCTCGAATCCGATCTTGCCGCCTTTCCGGTCTCGCTGGAGGTGATCGGCGAATCCTTCCCGGCCGCCGGCTGGACCGGCACGCTCGTGCCGGGCACCTGCGCGCGAATCTTCACCGGAGCCCCGATGCCTCCTGGTGCCCGCCGCGTGGTGATCCAGGAGAATGTGCGGCGCGAGGGCGACCTCGCGATCATCGATAAACCTCCCGGTTCCGCGGCTCACATCCGCAAGCGCGGATCGGACTTTGGCTGCGGAGACGAGCTGCTCGCCAAGGGACGGCTGCTCGACGCCAGGGCGATCGTCGCCGCCGCGGCCGCGGACGTGGCGGAGCTGGAGGTGTATCGCCGGCCGCGCCTGACCATCCTCAGCACCGGCGACGAGCTGGCCGCGCCGGGTTCGGCGCGCGAACGGGCCGACGCAATACCGGAGAGCGTTTCGTTCGGAGTAGCCGCGCTCGCGGGGCAATGGGGTGCCGGGACTGTCGCACGCGAACGCCTGCGCGACGATCTGGAATCGATGCAGAAGGCCGCAGAGGCGGCGCTTGAGCGATCCGATCTGGTGGTCGTGACCGGCGGCGCATCGGTGGGCGAGAAGGACTTTGCCAAGGCAATGTTCGAGCCGATCGGGCTCGAGCTCCTGTTCTCGAAAGTGTCGATCAAGCCGGGAAAGCCGGTGTGGCTCGGGCGCGTCGGCGAAATGCTCATCGTCGGGCTTCCCGGCAACCCGACCTCTGCAATGGTCACTGCCCGGCTGATGCTTGCACCGCTCCTCGCGGGGCTGGGCGGCCAACGGGTCGAGCGGGCTCTCGCCTGGCGGACGATGGTGCTGGCCTCGCCCCTGAAGGAGTGCGGCGCGCGCGAGACATTCCACCGCGCGCGCATCACAGGAGGCGCAGCCGGGATCCCCTCGTTCCAGGACTCGAGTGCGCAGAAGGCGCTCGCCGAAGCCGACCTGCTCGTCCGCCAGCGCGCGAACAGTCCGTCGCTGGATGCAGGCGAGCCGGTGGAGGTGCTCGACTTCTAGTCCTCGGCGCGGCGTTCGGCCTGAACCAGCTCGTTCGTTGTGTTGATGTTGAAGAATGGGTCAACCGGCTCGCTGGGCCATGCGACCTCGCGAAAGCCGACCAGTGCCGCGAACCCCTTCAGGGAACGCCGCCCACCAGCGACATATGTCGGCACCCGGTGCAGGGCATTTGTGCGCCAGAGGCCGCATACCGGATGGATCTGCCCTCCACTGCTCGCGAGTGCACAGTTGCGATCCCCGATCTCTGAGCAAAGCCGGTCAAGGAGGTCCGACGGCAGGAATGGGCTGTCCGCGGGGATGGTGAGAAGGAACTGGCGGTCGGATCGCTCAGCGAAGCTGAGGGCCGACACCAGCCCGGCAAGAGGGCCGCCAATGCCCGGCTCGTCCGTGATGATCGCGGCATTCACCCACTCGACCTGGGCCGCCTTGCGAACGGCGACCGCGATCAGGTCCGACCAGCTGCGGGCGGTCCGGAGCGCGCGATCAATCAGCCGCTCGCCAGCCAATCGCATGAGCGGCTTGCCCCCGCCGATGCGGCTGCCCTTGCCGCCGGCGAGGATCACGACCGCGACGTCACCCTTCATGTGAACAGCAGCTTCGCGCCCGCGATGGTGAGAACAAGGCCGAGCGTGCGCAACAGCCAGGGACGGGGCAGCCGCTCTACGCCGAGCCACGTTCCGAGAAGCGCTCCGGCGGCAACCGAGGCGAGAAAGATGGGCAATTCGTGAGGCAGATGCCCGACCGATGCGGCGTTTCCGGCCAGCCCCGCAGCGGAGTTGAGGAAGATGAAGGCCGAGACGATGCCGGACGTATGGCGGGGCCCCTCCCATGCCATCAGGATGATCAGCGGGCTGAGGAAAATCCCGCCTCCGGTGCCGGTGAGGCCAGCCAGAAGTCCGAGGACCGCTCCCGTGGGGAGCGTGACCCACAAAGCCGGCGCGCGGACTTCCCGGTCGGCCAGTGCCTTGGGATGCCACATCAACCGTGCGGCCGCGAGCCACAGCAGGATACCGACCAGCGGCTTGTAATAGATCGCCGGCACATCGACCCCGCCGCCGATGAACGCGGCCGGCGTCGCGGTAAGCGCGAACGCCAGCACCAGCTTCCCGTTGGTGAGGCCGCGCCGCCAGTAGCGCCACGCGCCGAACCCGGCGACCAGCAGGTTGAGCGCCAGCGCTGTCGGCTTCATCGTCTCGGGCGCTACCGAGAACAGGGCCATGGCGGCGATGTAGGCCGACGCGCCGCCATGCCCGACACTGGAATAGAGGACCGCGCCCAGGGCGAACAGGATCGCAAGCGCGACGATGGTGGCCGGGTCCATGCGCCGCCCTAATGCCGTTTCGTGGGAGGCCTCAAGCAGCGGCTTCGGAAAACTGTTCCAGGCGGCCGCGATCGAGAATCTGGATGACGTCCAGGGATTTCAAGACGGACAACCCGGTCGCGCTTCAGGGCGGAGATGACGCGGCTCACCGTCTCCTTGGTGAGCCCAAGGTAATCGGCAATGTCGGACCGGCTCATCGGCAGCCGGACCATTCCCGCCGCGACTCCGTTCGACAGCTCGCTTCGCTCGGAGAGGAGGAGCAGGAAACTCGCGAGCCTCTCGGTGGCCGTCTTCCGCCCGAGCAGCACGAACTGCTGCTGGGCGGCGGCGAGCTCGTGGGCGGCCATCCGGTAGAGCTCGCGCTCCATTGCCGAATGATCCTCGACAAAGTCATCGAAGCGGGGTCTCGGGAACCAGCACAATTGCGAATCCTCGAGCGCCTCGGCGCTGAACGCATGCTCGTCGTCGACGCTGATCCCGAGGAAATCGCCCGGGTGCAGGAAACCGGTGACCTGCCGCCGTCCGTCGACGAGCAGCTTGTAGAGCTTGAGTGTCCCGCTCGTCAGGGTGAACACGCGGGTCGCAGGGTCGCCCTCATGGAACAGAGCCTGGCCGGGGACGAGCCGCAGGGTCCAGCCGAGGTTGCGGAACTCCTCGAGACTCGTGCAATCGAGGATGCCGCACACCGCCTTGTCGCGGACTTCGCACCCTTGGCACGGATGCCCCTGGGGCAGTGCTTCGAGGTGCCGGGCCGATGCGAGCATTTGATCCGTTCCCGTGCAATCGTGACCTGAATCATTCGATAGGATGATCTGCCTCATCGCTGGATACGCATTGTCCCTTAGTGTCGCCGAAAGGGACTTTTGCGCCATGGCACAATTCACGATCGAACATCTGAGCGAGGACCGGCTGCTTGACGGCTGGCCGGTCGTGCGCATGGCGCACTCGCACGCCAACGACGAGTGGTGGCTATCCGAGGCTGCCGCCCTCATCGGGCGCGGCGGCGGGATCCTTGCGGCGCGCGCGCCCGACGGCACCATCCACGGCGTCGCCACTTACGAAGTCGCGAAGAAGGCGCTCCTCGGTAGGGTCCTGGCCGTCGACACGCTGATGACATTCGAGCTCAGTCGCCGTGCTCCCGCACGGCATGCGCTCTGCGATGCGCTGGAACTCCTCGGGCATGCGTTCGATTGCCGAAGCATCGTCCTCCCGCTTCCCTCGAAAGGGCACGTCCAGCACCGCACGAAGACGCTCTACGGCCTTCTGGATTTCGAACCGCGCCTGGGGCGTCCACCCGCTGCATCATTCAGAGCATGGAATTCTGAGATCTGATCACCCGTGCTGGTCGCAGTGATGGCTGACCCGGGCGTGCATGATGGTCGAGATGAAGGTGTAGCCGGGGTCGTCCGTGCGCTGGATGTTACCGACGATTGTAGTCCAGCTCTCGCCGTCCTCATGGGCCATGAAGCGGCTGACAGTGTCGGCGACAAACTGAGGCACGTCCATTCCCGTCCGCCGCGCGTCCGCCTCCAGCTGCGCCGCTAGCTCAGGCTCCCTCACGACCACGTCTTCCGGGAACTGGCTTTGCGCCGTCATTGCGAGCTTGATGACCTTGCCGAGCAGCATCACTGCACCAGCGGACTGTCGGCGGCGGCAAGGTCGATGCCCTGGATCTTCGCGCGCGCGGTGAGCAGCTGAAGATATTGCGCGATCGCCCGCCGCTTGGACGTTTTCTTGAGATGCTCGGCGATCCACCCCTTCGCCTGCTCGAGCGGGAGCTCGGTGGCTGGAGCGCGGTCGTCGAGCCGCAGGACATGATATCCGTGACGTGAACGCACGAGCATGATCGAGCCCACGTCCATCGTCGCGAGCGCGCGCTCGAGCTCGGGGTTGGTGTCGCCCTTCCGCACGAGGCCCAGAGAGCCGCCCTGCTCCTTTGACGAACAGGCCGAATGAGCTCGCGCCAGCTCCTCGAAACGGACGGGATCGGCGATGACGTCGGCGAACACCGCCCCGGCCTTCTCCTTCGCTTGCGCGCTCGCCGCCTCGTTGCTCGGCCGCCCCGGGAAGAAGATGTGCGCGGCGCGGTAGAGCGCGGGCGAAGTGAACTGGAGGCCGTTGCGGCGATAGTAGCGGGCGATCTCTTCCTCGGTCGGCTCCGGGACGCGAATCTCGGCTTCAATGAGGTTTGCGATCCGCTGGTCCTCGTCGGCGCCGGCGATCTCGCGCTCATTGACCCGCTGCAGGAGCAGTTCGCGGATCACGAGCGCCGTCGCGGCCTCTCGCGCCGCTTCGTCGCGCGAAGATGCGGGATGGTGCTGCATCTCGCGCGCGACCGCATCGTCGGGAATCGTAACTCCGTTGACGCTGATCATGTTCATGCTGCCTCCTTGCGCCGTGCCGGCGGCGCCCGCTCCGGACGGAGTACGGGCCGGACGACATAGGGCGGAAGATCTTCGTCCTCCGTTCTTACGACAGCCCGAACCTTGGTGCGCACAATCTGATAGTTGCGGAAGAGATAGCCGACCGGCGCGCTCCACACGTGAACCAGCCGGGTGAAGGGAAAGATCAGGAAAATGGTGAAGCCCAGGAACATGTGCAGTTTGAAAATCAGAGGCACGCCCGCGATCAGCGCCGGGTCGGCACGCAGCGTAACGATGCCCTGAACATAGGTCATGAACTTGACCATCATCACTCCGTCGAGGTGACCGAGCGACAGCGGGATGGTGAGCATCCCGAGCGACAATTGGGCAAACAGCAGCAGCAGCACCGCGATGTCGCTGACACTCGACGTCTTCCGGATGCGGCTGTCGAACAGGCGGCGATGAAGGAGCATCGTGAGGCCGACGAAGCAGGCGGTTCCGCAGATTCCGCCGACCACGATCGCCATCATCTGCTTGAAGCCGTGGCTGATACCGAGAAATTCGAACACGGCCACCGGAGTCAGCAGCCCGACGGCGTGGCCCATGAGGATGCCGAGGATTCCGACGTGGAATAGCACTGACCCGACGATCAACTGCCTGCGGCGCAGCAGCTGGCTCGACTTCGACCGCCAGCCGTACTGGTCGGTCTCGAATCGAGCGAGGCTGCCGATCAGGAACACCGACAGGGCGATGTACGGATAGACCCCGAATACGGCCTGATTGACGTAACTTCCCATGTTCAAGCTCCCGCTCTCGCAAGTTCCGCCGCCCGGTCGCGCACCGTCGCGCCCGCATAGGGAC
Source organism: uncultured Alphaproteobacteria bacterium (assembly GCA_963849435.1). Classification (GTDB taxonomy): domain Bacteria; phylum Pseudomonadota; class Alphaproteobacteria; order Sphingomonadales; family Sphingomonadaceae; genus Sphingomicrobium. The sequence goes on along the minus strand of CAWKHO010000015.1, from coordinate 350,266 downwards.
AGTCCTTGAGCGCCGACCCTGCGGCGAAGTCGACCGGTTCCTCGGCCCATTCCCGGTCGAGTTCTTCGAGGTCGGCAGGGTCCCGCGGCTCCTGCGCAAGGATCGCCTCGACCTCGGAGCCGTCTGCTTCTCTCGAGGCGAGCGTTACCAAGGCCCCAAGCAGCGCGGCATAAGTAAAATCCCGCTCTTCCAGACGGATGCGCAGCGCCTCGATGATCTCGATCGCGTCGGTCAGGTAGCGCCGCGCATGCACCTCGGGGATGACGCTCAGGAACTCGAGGAACAGCGGAAGATAGTCGGGCATCTCGGCCGCGTTCAGCTCGAAGCCGTTCATGCGGTAGGTGAGCGCGAGATTGACCATCGCCTGGCCGCGATCGCGGCTCTCGCCGTAGCTGTGCTCATAGAGGTGGAGCGCGAGCCGCTTGGAGCGATCGAACAGGCCGATCCAATATTCCTGGAGGTCCATAACGTCGCTGGTGCGAAGCCGGTCGATCATCACTCGTACATCCGTGAGTTCGGCTGGTCCGAGTGCGCGCTCTTCCGACAGCGCCTGCTCGATCTCGTCCGCCGCAGCCTGGAGTTCGGGTGTCGGATAATCGAGTAGGGCGCCGATCGCCTTGAAAGTGATCATGCCGCCCTCCGCTTTCCAGGCACCGGCACATGACCGACCTTCTTCGGAGAACCGAACAGGCTCGGCTCGGTGCGGCCGCCGCCGCTGCAGCCATTGCCGAAGCTGAACCCGCACCCGCCCTTGATCTCATAGGCGTTCTCGCTGACCTCGCGGTGCGACGTCGGAATGACGAACCGGTCCTCGTAATCGGCGAGCGCGAGATAGCGGTACATCTCGTCGACCTGGACTTGTGTGAGACCCGCCTGCTCAAGCACGCGAAGGTTCGTGGCGCCCTCGACCTCGCGGTCGCGCATGTGGATGCGCATTGCGAACATCTTGCGGAGCGCCTCGACGACCGGCTCTTCCTTGCCGGCGGTCAGCAGGTTGGCGAGATATTTGACCGGCACGCGAAGGCTCGCGATGTCGGGGATCTCGCCGTCGAAACCGATATGGCCGCGCTCGGCGACGTTCTGGATCGGCGACAGCGGCGGCACGTACCAGACCATGGGCAGCGTGCGGTATTCGGGGTGGAGCGGGAAGGCGATCTTCCACTCCATCGCCATCTTCCAGATCGGCGACAGCTTTGCCGCTTCGAGCCAGTTGTCGGCGATTCCGTCGACCTTCGCCTGGGCGATCACCGCCGGGTCATTCGGGTCGAGGAATATCTCTAGCTGCTTCTCGTAGAGATCCTGCTCGTCCTCCGTCGAGGCGACCTCCTCGATCCGGTCGGCATCGTAGAGGATCACGCCCAGATAGCGGATTCGGCCGACGCAGGTCTCGGCGCAGACCGTCGGCAATCCCGCTTCGACGCGCGGATAACAAAAGATGCATTTCTCGGCCTTCCCGCTTTTCCAGTTGTAGTAGATCTTCTTGTACGGGCATCCCGAGACGCACATGCGCCAGCCGCGGCACTTGTCCTGGTCGATGAGGACGATCCCGTCCTCCTCGCGCTTGTAGATGGAGCCGGACGGGCACGCCGCGACGCAGGTCGGATTGAGGCAATGCTCGCACAGCCGCGGCAGGTAGAACATGAAGGTCTTCTCGAACTGGCCGTAGACCTCCTTCTCGATGCCGGCGAAATTCGTGTCCTTCGATCTTTTCTCGAACTCGCCGCCGAGGATCTCCTCCCAGTTCGGCCCCCACTCGATCTTCTCCATCCGCTCGCCGGTGATGGCCGAGCGCGGCCGCGCCGTCGGGAAAGTCTTCATCTCCGGCGCCGACTGGAGATGGTCGTAGTCGAAGGTGAAGGGCTCGTAATAATCGTCGATCTCGGGCAGGTCCGGGTTGGCGAAGATGTTCGCGAGCACCCGCCACCTGGCGCCGATCCGCGGCTCGATCTTGCCGTTCTTCTTGCGGCGCCAGCCGCCGTTCCACTTCTTCTGGTTTTCCCACTCCTTGGGGAAACCGATCCCGGGCTTGGTCTCGACATTGTTGAACCAGGCGTATTCGACGCCTTCGCGGCTCGTCCACACGTTCTTGCAGGTGACCGAGCAGGTGTGGCAGCCGATGCACTTGTCGAGGTTCAGGACCATCGCGACCTGGGCACGAACTTTCATTTGACTTAAACTCCTCAGGCGGCCGCAACCGGCTGAGCCGGCTCGTCCATCCAGTCGACATTTTCCATCTTGCGAAGGACCACGAACTCGTCACGGTTGGAGCCGACGGTCCCGTAGTAATTGAAGCCATAGGCCTGGTGCGCGTAGCCGCCGATCATGTGCGTCGGCTTGGTGATCGTGCGGGTCACGCTGTTGTGGATGCCGCCGCGCATGCCGGTGATCTCCGATCCCGGCACGTTGATGATCTTCTCCTGCGCATGGTACATCATGCACATGCCGCTCGGCACGCGCTGGCTGACCACCGCGCGAGCGGTCAGCGCACCGTTCAGGTTGAAGGCCTCGATCCAGTCATTGTCTTCGATCCCGGCGCGCTTGGCGTCCTCCTCGCTTATCCACACCACCGGGCCGCCTCGATTCAGAGTCAGCATCAAGAGGTTGTCGGAATAGGTCGAGTGGATGCCCCACTTCTGGTGCGGAGTGATGAAGTTCAGCACCAGTTCGCAGTTGCCGTTGCCGCGCTTGTTCAGCACCGGCTCGATCACCTTGGTGTCGATTGGCGGCTTGTAGGTCGTGAAGCCCTCGCCGAACGCGCGCATCCACGGATGGTCCTGGTAGAGCTGCTGGCGCCCGGTGAGGGTGCGCCACGGGATCAATTCGTGGACGTTGGTCCAGCCGGCATTGTAGCTGACCTTCTCGCTTTCGATGCCTGACCAGGTCGGCGAGGAGATGATCTTTCTGGGCTGCGCCTGGACGTCGCGGAAGCGGATCTTCTCGTCCTCGCGGGTCGAGGCGAGATGCGCATGCTCGCGGCCGGTGAACTCGCTCAAGGCTTCCCAGGCCTTCACCGCGACCTCGCCGTTTGTCTCCGGGGCGAGGCTCAGGATGACCTCGCAGGCGTCGATGTCGGTCTCGATCTTCGGCTGCCCGTCCTCATTGAGGCCGTTGAGCCGACCGAGGAAATCAACCTCATGGTCGGTGTTCCAGCTGATGCCTTTCCCGCCATTGCCGAGCTTCTTCAGCAGCGGGCCGACCGAGGTGAAGCGTTTGTAGGTTTCGGGATAATTGCGCTCGACCGTGACAACCGCCGGCATGGTCTTGCCTGGAAGCGGGTCGCATTCGCCCTTCTTCCAGTCCTTGACGTCGAGAGGCTGGCCGAGCTCGCCGGGCGTGTCGTGCTGGAGCGGGACGAGCACCACGTCGGTTTCCTCGCCGAGATGGCCTTCGCAAACTTGCGAGAAGCTCTTCGCGATGCCCTTGAAGATTTCCCAGTCGCTGCGCGCGCCCCAGGCCGGGTCCACCGCCTTCGACAGCGGATGGATGAAGGGGTGCATGTCGGAGGTGTTGAGGTCGTTCTTCTCGTACCAGGTGGCGGTCGGGAGGACGACGTCGGCGTAGGCGCAGGTCGTCGACATGCGGAAATCGATCGCGACCAGCAGGTCGAGCTTCCCCTCCGGAGCCTCGTCCCGCCAGACGACTTCCTCGGGCTTGAGCGCACCTTCTTCGCCGAGGTCCTTGCCCTGGACGCCATGCTGGGTGCCGAGCAGGTGCTTGAGGAAATATTCGTGGCCCTTGCCCGACGAGCCGAGGAGGTTCGAGCGCCACACAAACAGGTTGCGGGGGAAGTTCCTGGGGTTGTCGGGGTCGTCGCAGCTGAGCTTGAGCTCGCCCGATTTCAGACCGTGCGCGACTTTCACGGCCGCGGCTTCGCCCTTGAGCTTGCGCCCGATGTCGAGCGGGTTGGTCTCGAGCTGCGGCGAGGAGGGCAGCCATCCCATCCGCTCGGCGCGGACGTTGAAGTCGATGAGCGTCCCCGACACGTCGACGTCGCTCGTCGGTGACGCGATCTCTTCCGTCGCCAGCTTCTCGTAGCGCCACTGATCTGAATGGGCATACCAGTAGCTGGTGCCGTTCATGTGGCGCGGCGGCCGGTGCCAGTCGAGGGCGAAGGCGAGCGGCGTCCAGCCGGTCTGCGGGCGCAGCTTCTCCTGGCCGACATAATGCGACCAGCCGCCGCCCGACTTCCCGACGCACCCGCAGAATACCAGGAGATTGATGATCCCCCGGTAGGTCATGTCCATGTGGTACCAGTGGTTCAGCCCGGCGCCGAGAATGACCATCGATTTGCCCTGCGTCTTTTCGGCATTGCTCGCGAAGTCGCGGGCCGTGGCGATGATCTGCTCGCGTGGTACGCCGGTGATCTTTTCCGCCCAGGCCGGCGTGTAGGGCACGTCGTCATCGAACGATTTGGCCGCATCATCGCGTAAGCCGCGATCCACGCCATAATGGGCGATGATAAGGTCGTGGACGGTGGCGACCAGCGCCTCACCGTCCTTCAATTGCAGCTTCTTCACCGGCACATTGCGGCGGAGCGCGTCGCCGTGCGCGGTGCTAGTGAAATAGGGGCTCTGCGGCCCGGATCCGAAATAAGGGAAATCGACGGCCGCGAGCTCGTCGGGAGTGCCAGCGAGGCTGAGCGCCAGCTTCACCTCGCGGCCGTCGCCTGCCCCCTCCTGCAGGTTCCATTGACCCTTGTCGCCCCAGCGGAAGCCGATCGAGCCCAGGGGCGTGACGATGTCGCCGCTCATCTCGTCGATGGCGACCGTCTTCCATTCGGGATTGTTCGCCTCGTCGAGGGCATAATCGAAGTCGGATGCGCGGACGAAGCGCTCCGGCACATAGGCGTCCCCGCGCTTCACCAGCCGGACGAGCATCGGCATGTCGGAATATTTGCGGCAGTAATCGCGGAAATAGTCGGCCTGGCGGTCGACATGGAATTCCTTGAGGATCACGTGGCCCATGGCCATCGCCAGAGCGCTGTCGGTGCCCTGCTTGGGCGCCATCCACAGATCGGCGAACTTGGACGCCTCGGAATAGTCCGGGCAGACCACGACCGACTTGGCGCCCTTGTAGCGAACCTCGGTGTAGAAATGGGCGTCGGGCGTGCGTGTCTGGGGGACGTTCGAGCCCCACAGCATCAGGAAGGTCGAATTGTACCAATCGGCGCTCTCGGGCACATCGGTCTGTTCGCCCCAGGTCTGGGGGCTCGATGGGGGAGATCGCAATACCAGTCGTAGAAGGAGAGGCAGGTGCCGCCGATCAGCGAGAGATAGCGCGATCCGGCCGCATAGCTCACCATCGACATCGCCGGGATCGGCGAGAAACCCGCGATGCGGTCGGGGCCGTATTGCTTCGCGGTGTAGACGTTGGCGGCGGCGATAATCTCGTTCGCTTCGTCCCAGGTCACGCGGACGAAGCCGCCGAGCCCGCGCGCCTTCTTGTACTGCTCGGCATATTCGGGCGTCTCGACGATCGCCTGCCACGCATCGACCGGATCGGCGATCTCGCCGCGAACGTTCCGCCACAGCTTGACCAGCTTCTTTCGGATCATCGGGTGCTTCACCCGGTTCGCACTGTAGAGATACCAGCTGTAGCTCGCCCCGCGCGCGCATCCGCGCGGCTCGTGATTGGGCAGACCCGGTCGGGTGCGGGGATAATCGGTCTGCTGCGTTTCCCAGGTGACGATCCCGTCCTTGACGTAGATCTTCCATGAGCAGCTGCCGGTGCAGTTCACGCCGTGAGTTGAGCGAACGATCTTGTCGTGGCTCCAGCGCCCGCGATAGCCGTCCTCCCAGCTACGATCCTCGTTGGTGACGACGCCATGACCGTCGGAGAAGGTCGCGACATTCTTGCGAAGGAAGCTCAGACGATCAAGAAAATGGCTCATTGAAGTCCCCGGGAGGTGATTTCGCTCGTCAGCCGAGCGCTACTAGGCGTCGCGCGGCGGCGGTGATTGATGCAGATCATGGCGCGGGAAATGGCTGTTGCGGCGCTTCGCCGAAATAAGGAATGTCCCGTAAGATGAGCCCCGGTCGGGAGAAGCGGCCGGGGCCCAACGGGCTATTCGGCAGCGACCAGACCCGGGGGCCAGGACGGCCGCGCCGCCTGGACGGGCGGCCTTTCGGCAGCGCCCGACTGCGGAGCTTCGCCGAGGCCTTCCATCTCCGGCAATTGCGGGAGCCTGCGCAGCTGCGGAACGTTGCGGCGCTCCATCCGCCGGACCGCGAAGTGCATCCAGAGCATTGCGAGCGAGACCAACGCGAACAGCAGCATGAAGCAGCCGGTCCAGACGCCGGTGAGGTCGGCCATCGCTCCGAACGCGATCGGCAATGCGAACCCGCCGAGTCCCCCGATCATTCCGACGAGGCCGCCGACGGACCCGACATTGTCCGGATAATAGACCGGGATGTGCTTATAGACCGCCGCCATGCCGAAGCTCATGAACATGCCGAGGATGAAGGTCAGCCCGGCGAACGGAACGAGCTTCATGGCCAGAGTGAATTCGATCGGACCCTTGATGCCCTGCACGACATAATGGGTTGTCGGATAGCTCAGCAGGAAGGTGGCGACGATCGAAACGCCGAAGGTCATGTACATGATGGTGCGGGCGCCGAACCTGTCGGAAAGCCAGCCGCCCACAGCGCGGAAGACGCTGCCCGGAAGCGAGAAGGCGGTCGCGAGCATGCCCGCTGCACCGACGGAGATGCCGTATGCGCCGATGTAATAGCGCGGCAACCACAAGGCGAGCGCAACGAATGCGCCGAAGACGAAGAAATAATAGATGGCGAAGCGCCACACCTGGAGCTTGCGCAGCGGCGCGAGCTGCTGCGCGAGCGAGGGCGCCTGCCTCCGGGCCGCGGCCTGCGGGTCGTCCTTCGTCAGGAGATAGAAGCCGACCGCGACGGCAGCGAGCGCCGCGGCCCAGATGCGCGCGATCGCCACCCAGCCGACCGCGACCATCAGCACCGATGAGAAGTTGGTGATGGCCGAACCGAACGTGCCCATGCCGAAGATCCCGAGCGCAGTGCCGGTGCGCTCCCTCGGGAACCAGCGCGCCACATAAGCGACTCCCGCGGCGAAGCTGCCGCCGGCAACGCCCATCACCAGCGCCGCCGCGAGGAACTGCGGATAGGTTGTCGCATAGGACAGCCCGAAGCCCGCAACCGCCGCGAGCACCATCACGATGGTCAGCACCTTGCGCCCTCCGTAGCGGTCCGCGAGGATGCCGATGAACAGCCGAGAGATGGATCCGGTCAGGATCGGTGTGCCGACCAGGAGACCGAACTCAGTGTCATTGAGGCCAAGTCGTTTCTTGATCTCGATCCCGATGATCGAAAAGACGGTCCAAAGGGCAAAGCAGGCCGTGAAGGAAATGGTGCTTGCGGCAAGCGCCCAGCGGCGCTCGCCCTCCGTCGCATTCATCTGTTCAATCATAGCTGATCCCCGAAGGAGGTGGTGCCTACGCTTGCGGTCGGCCGTCTCACCTTCGGCGCGCGCATTCGTTGATCTGGATCACCGATGCGATCAGGGATGTTACGGATGAGGAGAGCCCATATGGACGAGAACCCGAGCGAGATCAGCGACGCGCCCGGCGTCGAGCTGCCAGGCACCGCAGGGCACGTGGCGAAGGAGAACCCGGAGCTCTGGCGCGCGTTCCAGTCGCTGGGCGCGGCGACTGGCGCGGCCGGCCCCTTGAGCGAGCGCGAGCAGAGGCTAGTCAACCTCGCGCTTGCGCTTGGCGGCGACAGCGAGGGCGCAACCCACTCGCACGCGCGCCGGGGGCTTGCCGACGGGCTGTCGCCGCAAGAGCTCGAGCATGTCGCCTTCCTCGCCATCACCACGCTCGGATGGCCGCAGGCGATCCGCGGCCTCACCTGGATCCGTGACGTCACCCGCAAATAGAAAAAAAGCCCCGGCCAGTGAGGGGTGGGCGGCCGGGGCTGTTTCGTGCCGGTTCGCGGCCGGCGGTCTGAGAGTCCGGAGCCGGAAAGGGAAGATGCGGCACCGGATGAGGATCGGGTGGGAGGGGAAGTCGGGTCCGAGCCTCGAGCTCCTTGTCGGGCGCCGCCGAGGCGCCTGCGTTGATCTGGATCACGGCTGGCGATGATCCATATCATTTGTTTCAGTCTCAGCCGCCGGTGAGGCTCATGTGCCGGGCAACGGCCGGTTCGGCGGCTTCGATGCGGAACTGGTGACCTTTGGGCTTGCCGGCGAGCAGGCGGTCGAGGGCTTCATCCACCGCTTTCCCGCCCGCGCCTCGGAGCAGGTCGCGCAGCTCGACCTTCTGGTCATGCCCGAGGCAACCGAACACGGTCCCCGTGGCGGCCACACGGATACGGTTGCAGCCGTCGCAGAAATTGTGCGTCAGCGGCGTGATCAGGCCGAGCCGGATTCCGAGGTCTTCTACTTCGTAGTAGCGCGCGGGGCCGCCCGTGCGCGAGAGCGACGGGATCAGCCGGAAGTCGCGTTCCAGCCGCGCGCGCACGTCGCTCAGCGGCAGATAATGCTCGGTCCGGTCCTCCTCGACTTCGCCGAGCGGCATGGTCTCGATCAACGTGAGGTCGAAGCCCTTGACGCCGCACCAGCGCAGCATAGCTGAGATCTCGTCTTCATTCAGCCCTTTCAGCGCGACCATGTTGATCTTAACCTTGAGGCCGGCCCCGGCGGCAGCTTCGATTCCGCCGAGCACCTGAGCGAGATCGCCGCGGCGCGTTATGTGCCGGAAGCGCTCGGGATCGCGGCTGTCGAGGCTGACATTGATACGCCGGATGCCGCCATCGAACAGCATCCGCGCGTGCCGCGCGAGCTGCGTTCCGTTGGTGGTCATCGTCAGCTCGTCGAGGCCGCAGCCAATGCGCCTGCCGAGCTCGCCGACGAGAAGGTCGATGCCCTTGCGCACCAGCGGCTCGCCCCCCGTGAGGCGGATACGCTTCACCCCGCGCGCGATGAAGATGTCGGCAAGCTCGACAATTTCCTCGAGGCTAAGCACATCCTTGCGCGGCAGGAAGGTCATCTGCTCGGCCATGCAATAGCGGCAGCGGAGGTCGCACCGGTCGGTGACCGACATGCGCACATAGGTGATGCGCCGGCCGAAGCCGTCGATCATCGGCTTTGAAAGGACCACTTGCTTGTCCAAACCCATCCTGCTCGACGCCCTATCCTCAGGTCCTGTTCCATCGGTGATCTAGATCAACCGGCAGCGCCGTTCGAATCCGTAGCTTCCCCTATCATGATCTCCCCGCAAACCTTCGCGCGCTACGCCGCGATGCGCGTGCCGCGCTATACCAGCTATCCCACCGCCCCGCATTTCTCCGATGCTATCGGCGAAACGGACTACCGGTCATGGCTCCGCACCCTTCCGGCCGACGAGCCGGTCTCGATCTATCTCCACATCCCCTTCTGCCGCGAAATGTGCTGGTACTGCGGTTGCCATACGAGCGTGACCCGGCGCCAGGCGCCGGTCAGCCGCTATGTCGCCACGCTAATGCGCGAGATTGAGCTCGTGTCTGCGGCCGTCGGCGGGAAACTGACCATCGGCCATCTGCACTGGGGCGGAGGATCGCCGACCTTGCTCTCGCCCGAAGACGTGGATCTGATCCATGGCACTCTCGGGAATCGCTTCGTGCTGGACTCGCGGATCGACGGCGCGGTCGAAGTGGATCCGCGGACGCTTACGCCGCAACTCGCGGCGGCATTCGGACGCGCGAGAGTGAATCGCGCGAGCCTAGGCGTGCAGAGCTTCGACCCCAAGGTGCAGGCCGCGATCAACCGGGTCCAGAGCTTCGAGACCACTGCCGCAGCCGTCCGCACGTTGAGGGCGCGCGGGATTCCCGCAATCAACTTCGACCTCATCTATGGGCTGCCGTTTCAATCGGTGCGGTCCTGCCTGGACACCGTCGAACAGGCGCTGAACCTACAGCCCGACAGGTTCGCCGTCTTTGGCTATGCCCATGTCCCCTCGTTCAAGCCCCATCAGCGGAGGATCGACGAGGCCAGCCTGCCCGGGCCGGCCGAGCGGCACGAGCAGTCGGACGCCATCGCCCGCGCGCTCACGGCCCGAGGCTATCATCAAATCGGCCTCGACCATTTCGCGCTTCCCGGCGACAGTCTCGCAGTCGCCGCCGAAAACGGGACATTGCGACGCAATTTCCAAGGTTATACGACCGACTCCTGCCGTGCCTTGATCGCACTTGGAGCGTCGGCGATCGGCCGCTTGCCCAAGGGCTTCGTTCAGAATGCCACGCGCATTCCGGATTATGAGCGGCGTGTCGCGGCCGGATCGCTCGCCACCGTGCGCGGATATGAACTCACCGCCGACGACCGCCGTCGAGCGTCCATCATCGAGCAGCTGATGTGCGACAATCGGGCCGACGTGTCGGGAATCGAAGCTCCACTCGAGCAGCTTGAAACCGAGGGGTTGATCCGCCGCCAGGGCGATGTGATCGAGGTCGTCGAGGACGCGAGACCCCTGGTCAGAACGGTCGCCGCAGCATTCGACGCAAACCTGCTCGACTCAAACACTCGCCACGTGACCGCTGTCTAGAATTCTCGCCGGTGGACCGGTGCTGTTCGACCACGACGGCTTCTTCGTCTAGTTGAAAGCAGACGGCATTTGATGATCAGGCGCCTGCCTCGCCATGCCGAACGGCATGCCAGTTCCCGCATCGGATGGTTGCGGGCGGCCGTGCTCGGCGCGAATGACGGCATCGTCTCTACAGCAAGCCTGATCGTCGGCGTCGCGGCGGCGAGCGCGGGCCGGTCGGACATCCTGGTAGCTGGCGTCGCCGCCCTGTTCGCGGGCGCGATGTCCATGGCGGCCGGCGAGTATGTTTCCGTCAGTTCGCAGGCCGACACCGAAAAGGCGGATCTCGTCCGGGAGGGCGCCGAACTGCAGCAGCAACCTGATTTCGAGCAGGAAGAGTTAGCGCGAATCTACCAGTCGCGGGGCGTGGACAGGGATACGGCGGCAAGTGTCGCCAGGCAGATGATGGTGCATGATGCATTGGCAGCTCATGCGCGGGACGAGCTCGGCCTGTCGGAATTGCACGCGGCGCGTCCACTGCAGGCCGCAATGGCTTCAGCCGCAAGCTTCACAGCCGGAGCGTTGGCGCCCCTGGTTGTTGCGATCCTGGTCCCAGTTTCAGTCCTGGTGCCCGCCGTTGCGGCCAGTTCCCTGGTTTGCCTGGGGTTGCTGGGGACTCTCGGCGCCCGGACGGGAGGCGCGCCGCTCGGTCCCGCCGTCCTGCGGGTGACCTTCTGGGGCATGCTGGCGATGGCCGTGACTGCCGGTGTCGGACGACTGTTCGGTACCGCCGTCGGATAGAAGCCATCAACCGTCGGCCTGCGCTTCAAGCATGGCGGACTTTGACGGCCAATTCTACGCGCTGATCAGCACCTTCAGCGCGCCGGTGTCGGCGGCCCTGCCGAACGTGTCATAGGCATCCAGGATGTTATCAAGCGTGAAGCGGTGCGTGACCAGCCGCAGCGGGTCGATCGTCCTGGCTTCCACGGTCTTGAGCAGCATGGGCGTCGAGACCGTGTCCACGAGGCGCGTGGTGATTGCGATATTGGCCGACCAGAGCGTTTCGAGGTGGAGGTCGACCTTCTTTCCGTGGACCCCGATATTGGCGAGGATTTCCACCCGGGGCGACAAGCTCCTGGCAGAGCTCGAAGGTTGCCGGAACGCCGACCGCTTCTATGACCGTGTCGAATCCGCGGCCGCGGGCCATCTCTCTGGCTCTCGCCACCGCGTCTTCGTCGCCGCTGTTGATGACGTCCGTGGCTCCGAACTGAAGGGCTGTCGCGAGGCGCTTGTCGTCGAGATCGATCATGACGATGCGCGACGGAGAATAGAATTGCGCGGTGAGCAGCGCGGCGAGTCCGATCGGACCGGAGCCGACGATCGCCACGGTCGAGCCCGGCGCGACCTTGCCGTTGAGAACGCCACACTCGAAACCGGTCGGAAGGATGTCGCTGAGCATGACAATCGCATCTTCATCGACGCTTTCGGGGATGTGGTAAAGGCTGGTGTCGGCATGGGGCGTGCGGACACATTCGGCCTGGCAGCCGTCGATCGTGTTGCCGAGAATCCAGCCGCCGTTGAGACAGTGCGAGTACATGCCCTTCCGGCAATATTCGCATGTCCCGTCGGCCGAGATGCACGAGATCAGCACCCGGTCGCCGGGTTTGAAATTCATGATGGCGGCGCCGACTTCCTCGACGATGCCCATACCCTCATGGCCTAGAATCCGGCCCGGCTCGCAGGTCGGAACATCGCCCTTGAGGATATGCAGGTCGGTCCCGCAGATAGTCGTCTTGACCATCTTGACGATTGCATCTCCGGGCGCCTGGATCACGGGTCGGGGCCTCAGCTCGAGCGACTTCGTGCCGGGTCCGCCATAGACCAGCGCCTTCATGAATTGCTGATCGTCCCGGTGAGTCTTCGCGGGTGGTTCGTCCATGAGGATTCCAGTGTCGCTGACCATCGCCTTGCTCCTGCCTGCCGATTTGAGCCGGCCGGCAGTTAGGCCAGCCAGCATCGATGTTGCCTCGTCCCTGCTCCTGCGGCGCTCTTTGTCGCGCAAGACCCTCCTGGAGAGTCCGGGCGATCGCATCTCCAAGAGGCCTGGAGCGTGCTTTCGCTTCGCTCGCGTGGCCGCTCCATAAGGAATCATACGTAAGGCGGCTAACCGGCATAAGTGAAATCGCGCATATCGCCGCGCATCCGAAGCGCGGATCATCCTTCAGTCTCCCTCACAGGAGCTTAGTAGAACTTCGCAAGATGTTCGCTCCGAACGACGGCGGCTCTGCTCACCCACACTTCGAATATCCGCAGTCGAGGCAGTTGTTGCATCCTTCGACCTTGACCAGTTTCGCTGCGCCGCACTGCGGGCAGGGGGCGGGGGTGAACGGGTGCGGCGACAGCTCGGACGCCGCTGCCTGGACCGGTCGGCTGGCGAGACCCCCGAGGTGCCGTTCGACGATTTCACCGATCGCTGCGAGCAGCGACGGCACGTAGCGGCCCTGCATCCACGCACCCCCTCGCGGATCGAACACGGCCTTCAGCTCCTCGGCGACGAACGCGACATCGCTGCTGCGGCGGAACACCGCCGACACCATCCGCGTAAGCGCCAGCGTCCAGGCGTAATGCTCCATGTTTTTGGAGTTGATGAACATCTCGAACGGGCGGCGCGTACCGTCCTGCTCGAGGTCGTTGATGGTGATGTAGACGGCATGCGCGCTCGCGGGCCATTTCAGCTTGTAGGTCGTTCCGTGGAGCTGCTCTTCGCGCGGCGGAAGCGGCTCTTCCGCTCTTGCCGGCACCGGATCCGCCTTGGGGCCTCCGACGCTCAGCACCGATCCGGTCACCGCGTTCGGCCGGTAGGTGGTGAGGCCCTTGCAGCCGAGATGATAGCCTTCGATGTAGATGTCGGCGAACGCCTCGAAGCTGATGTCCTCGGGGCAGTTCACCGTCTTTGAGATCGAGCTGTCGATGAATGCCTGGGCTGCGGCCTGCATCGTCAGATGGTCTGACGGCGAGAGCGTCTGCGCGCTGACGAACAGCTCCGGGGGCGGCGGCGCGTCGCCCTTCACCGCCCGCCACACGCGCATCGCATGATCCTCGACCTGTTCCTCACGCGACGTGCCGTCGGCCTGCCTGATCTTGCGCGTGTAGGAATAAGCGAACACCGGCTCGATCCCCGACGAGACGTTGCCGGCAAGCAGGGACGTGGTGCCGGTCGGAGCGATCGAGGTCAGGCAGCCGTTCCTCAGGCCATGCTCGGCGATCAGCGCCCGGGTCTCATCGTCCAGAGAGACGAGGTTCGGCCGCTCGAGCATGCATGGGTCGTAGAGCGGGAAAACGCCCTTCTCGGCCGCAAGCAAAGCGGATGCCCGATAGGCCTCACGCTTGATCGTGCCGAGCCACCGGCGCGTCAGCTCCACCGCATGACTGCTCCCATAGACTGCGCCGCAGAACAGCAGCGCGTCGGCGAGGCCTGTGATCCCGAGGCCGATCCGCCGCTTGGCCTTTGCTTCCGTCTCCTGCGCGGACAGCGGGTAGCGCGAGATGTCGACGACATTGTCGAGCATGCGCACGGCGGTGCGCGTCAGCTCGCCGAGCTGCTCCCCGTCTAGCGCGGCGCCGTCGTCGAACGGCCTGTCGACCAGTCGCGCCAGGTTGATCGAACCCAGGAGGCAAGCGCCGTAGGGCGGAAGCATCTGCTCGCCGCAGGGATTGCTGGCGCTGATCGTCTCGCAATGCGCGAGGTTGTTCTGCGCGTTCACCCGGTCGACGAAGATCACTCCGGGCTCCGCCGCGTCGTAGGTCGCCCGCATCAGCTTTTCCCAGAGCGCGCGCGCGCGAACCGTGCGGACCGTCTCGCCGTTGAATGTGAGGGGCCATTCGCCGTCGCTGCCGAGCGCCGTCATGAAGGGGTCGGTGACCAGCACCGACAGGTTGAAGTTGCGGAAGTGCGCCGGATCGCGCTTGGCATCGATGAACGCCTCGACGTCGGGATGATCGATCCTAAGGCAGCCCATCATCGCTCCCCGCCGCTGCCCCGCCGAATGGACCGTGCGGCACATCGAATCCCAGCAGTCCATGAAAGTCAGCGGTCCCGACGCATCGGCTCCGACGCCATGAACCCGGCTACCGCTCGGGCGGATGGTCGAGAAGTCCATGCCCACGCCGCCGCCCTGCTGCATGGTGAGCGCGGCCTCCTTCAGATGCTGGAAGATGCCCTCGAGGCTGTCGGGGATCGTCCCCATGACGAAACAGTTGAACAGCGTGACCGAACGCTCGGTGCCGGCGCCGGCAAGGACCCGGCCAGCCGGAATGAAGCGGAAATCGGCGATCGCATCACGGAACCTTTCCTCCCACTGTCCGCGAGCCTCCGGAGCTTCAGCGGAGGCGACCGCCCGGGCGACGCGCGCCGCGGTCTCGGCGAAGCTCGAGTCGCCCTCGCCCCGGTCAGTCCTGAAGCGGTATTTGGCGGTCCAGATCTCTTCGGCCAGCGCGACGTCGAAACTCATGCATCCCTCCCACATCTTGTGGCGGGAAGCCTATGCGCTCACAACATCTGCCGAATTGATCCAGATCACGCTTGCAGCTGAGGGCGAGGCTAAGCTTCCGGCAGGAAGCATCAATCGATGATAGCGCTCAGCATGGACAGCGACCGGCCCATACGCGCAGCGGCGCGGAGCAGGTTCATCGCGGCGGCCGAGACCCTGTTCCCCGGCTATTTCGCGCTGGTGATGGCGACCGCCGCCGTCTCGATCGCCAGTTTCCTTCTTGGATATCTGTCCGTGGCGCGGCTCCTCGTCGGGCTGAACTGGATCTTCTATCTGTCGCTGTGGGCGCTCACGCTGACCCGCATCGTGAAATTCCCCGCAAAGCTGGTGGACGACCTGTTCGACCACCAGCGCGCGCCGGGCTTCTTCACCCTGGTCGCCGGCACCTGCGTCCTCGCGACGCAGACGGCACTCGTCGCGGGCGGGACGAGAATTGCCGCCGGCCTCTGGTGGCTCGGGCTCGGGCTCTGGTCAGTGATCATGTACGCCTTCTTCACCGCCGTGACCGTCAGGGAGCGCAAGCCCAGCCTAGCTCGCGGGATCAATGGCGCCTGGCTGATCGCCGCCGTCGCAACCCAGTCGATCGTCGTCTCTCGCGGGGCGGTCGACGGCCTGGCTGCTCCAGCGCCGGCGATCCAGTTCCTTTGTGTCGCCATGTTCATGATCGGCAGCATGCTCTATCTCGCGATCATTCCACTGATCTTCTATCGCCTGACGTTCGTGCGCCTCGCCTCGCGCGACTTCTCGCCGCCCTACTGGATCAACATGGGCGCGGTCGCGATCACGACCCTTGCCGGAGCGACATTGATGATGCGGGTGGGGCGCTGGCCGGTGCTCGACCAGTTCTCGGCCTTCCTTCCGGGGTTCACCTTGTTCTTCTGGGCCGCCGCGACCTGGTGGATCCCGCTGCTCATCGCGCTGATGCTCTGGCGTTATGTCGTCCGGAAGGAGGTTCCGCGGTACGAGCCGGCGCTGTGGGGAATGGTCTTCCCGCTCGGCATGTACACGACGGCGACGTTCCAGCTGTCGCGCGCGACGCACTTCGAGTTCCTCGCCCGGATTCCCGAGGCCTTCATCTTCGTCGCGCTGGCCGCCTGGTTGATCGCTTTCGCCGGTCTGCTTCGGCACCTCTGGTCGAGCGTGCGCCCCGACGCCCTTGCCACGGATGCGGAACCGCAAAGCAGCTGAATCGCTGCTTCGGATATTACGTATGTGGGTCATCACGATGAGAGCGGTAGAGCCGGCGCATGGCTGATAATATGACGCGCGAGCGCACTGTCACCCGCGGCGAGCAGATGCTTGCCCTGCGGCGACGGCGAGATGCCGCTTCGCACCCGTTCTTCCGCGGCGGATTCCGTCCCTTCTTCTTTGGCGGAGCGTCCTGGGCGCTGATCGCGCTGACCTTGTGGATCTGCTCGCTGACTGGCGAAATCACGCTGCCGACGGCGCTCGATCCGCTCGTTTGGCACCGACACGAAATGCTGTTCGGCTTCGTCGGAGCGGTGATCGGCGGCTTCCTGCTCACCGCCATTCCGAACTGGACCGGGCGCCTCCCGATCGCGGGCTGGCCGCTTGCAGGGCTGTTTTCGATGTGGGTCGCCGCGAGGCTCGCCCTGCTCTTCTCGGCCGATATCGGGCTTTGGCCCGCCGTCATTCTCGACGTCGGCTTCTTCCTGGTCCTGGGCCTGCTTGCCGCGCGCGAAGTGCTCGAAGCCAACAACCGCAATCTCCCGGTCGTTGGAATGATCCTTTTGTTCGGACTCGCGGACGCGCTTGATTATCTGTGTACCGCCGGAACCGTCCCCTTGCCGGACCTTGGATGGCAGCTCGCCATTGCCATCGTCGTCCTGCTCATCTCGCTGATCGGCGGACGGATCATCCCGTCGTTCACACGCAACTGGATGGCAAAACAGGGGATCAAGAAGGGTCTTCCAACCCAGCCCGGGCGATTCGACCTGTTCGTCATCGCAGCAACGGCGCTTGCGCTGCTGGCATGGCTCAGCGGGCCAGCCGAGACGCCGATCGGGATCGTCCTTCTCGCCGCGGCGGCGCTGCAGGGGTTAAGATGGCTGCGCTGGCGGGGTTATCGGACCTTTCCGGATCCGCTCGTGCTCATCCTGCACGTGGGCTACGCATGGATCCCGGTCGGCTTGGCGCTGCTCGGCTTCAGCGTCATGGGTTTGGTGCCGCGGAGCGCCGCGATCCATTCGCTGACAGCCGGAGCGATGGCGACGATGATCCTCGCGGTGATGACCCGGGCGAGCCTCGGTCACACGGCCCGTGAGCTGAAGGCGAGCGGCGCAACGATTGCTGTCTATTTGCTGGTGACTACGGGTGCCTTGCTTCGGGTGACCGCCTCGCTGCGGCTGATCGATTACAATTTGGGCATCGAGATCGCCGGCCTCGCATGGGGCGCCGCCTTCCTGCTGTTCCTGATTGCCTATGCGCCGGTGCTATGGGGGCCGCGCCTGGGCGACGCCCGCTGATCTGCTCAGGCCGCTACCAAACAGGACTCTCGCACGACTGAGTTTGGATGGCGGCGATCAGTCGCCGCTGGCCTGCTTTCCGGCATCTTCGATGGCGCGGTCGATCAGGCGGAGCGAACGAGGCCGACCCTCCGCCTCGACCCTGCGCCGGTAACGGGCGAGCCTGCGCGCGAGATCCGATGCGGCCTCGTCTTCCTCTCGGCGCGGAATTGCTGGGTCGAGCTTGTCCATTGCGTTTCGGAGCTAACGATCCGACTTGGCGATTTGGATAAGTAAGTTCCCTTAAGGTCCGGCCGGGGCCACCCGGAAACCTGTCAATGGCGGCGCGCATTGCTATGAGCGATGGAAATGAACCAGCCGGCAGCCCAGGCGCCCGTCGAAGCGGAAGCGCACCTGCGATCGATCCTCGCGACCGTTCCGGACGCGATGGTGGTCATCGACGAGGTTGGTTCCATCCTCTCGTTCAGCGCGGCGGCCGAGAAGATGTTCGGCTATTCCGAAGCCGAGGTGGCCGGCAAGAACGTGAAGATGCTGATGCCCAACCCGGATCGGGACCGGCACGACCAGTATCTCAGCAATTATCTCACGACGGGCAAGCGCAAGATCATCGGCATCGGCCGGGTCACCACCGCGCTGCACCGCGACGGCAACACCTTTCCGATCGAGCTCGCCGTCGGCGAAGCGTGGAGCGATGGGAAGCGGATCTTCACCGGCTTCATCCGTGATCTGACCGAGCGACAGCAGACCTTGCTCCGGCTCCAGGACCTCCAGTCCGAGCTCGCCCATGTCGGCCGCGTGAGCGAGATGGGCACGCTCGCCTCGTCACTCGCGCACGAGCTCAACCAGCCGCTCACCGCCGTTGCGAGCTACTGCGAGAGCTCGCGCGACCTGCTCAAGAGCGAGCCGGACGCCGAGACTCTGGATATGGTCCGCGAGGCGATGGAGGAAGCTGCCAAACAGGCGATCCGCGCCGGCCAGATCGTCCGCCGCCTGCGCGACTTCATGAGCCACGGCGAGACCGAGCGGCGGATCGAGAGCCTGCAGCGCCTGATCAACGAGGCCAATGCGCTCGCCCTGGTCGGCTCGCGCGAGTACGGGATCGATTACAAGCTCTTGCTTGATCCGCGCGGCGACCTCGTCTTCGTCGACCGCATCCAGGTTCAGCAGGTGCTCGTCAACCTGATCCGCAACGCTATCGACGCGATGATCGGTAGCCCGGTTCGCTCCCTGTCAATCCGCACCCGTAGCGCGAGCGACGAGACGGTCGAAGTCACGGTTGAGGACACGGGCTCCGGCATCGATCAGTCGATCGCGCCGCAATTGTTCCAGCCGTTCGTGACATCCAAGCAGAACGGCATGGGCATCGGCCTGTCGATCTGCAGGACGATCGTCGAGGCGCATGGCGGTCGGATCTGGTTCGAGCCAGGCAGCAACGGCGGCACCACATTCCATTTCACCCTGCCAAGCGGAGAAGCGAAGACATGAATGATGGTGAGCTGCGTCTGGTCCATCTGGTTGACGATGACGAGGCAATCCGCCGATCGGTCGGGTTCATGCTCAAGACGTCGGGCTTTCATGTGCGCACCTACGAGAGCGGGGTCGAGCTGCTGAAGGGAGCGCCCAACCTTGAGCCCGGCTGCATCCTGCTCGACATCCGCATGCCCGGAATGGACGGCCTCGAGGTCCAGGCCAAGCTGAGAGACAAAGGCGTCGCGCTGCCGGTGATCATCATGACCGGCCACGGCGACGTCAGCCTCGCCGTCCAGGCAATGAAGGCGGGCGCCGTCGATTTCATCGAGAAGCCGTTCGAGAAGGCGGTGCTGCTGTCGGCGATCGAGCACGGCGTCGAACGTCTCAAGAAGTCGGCCGCGGACGTTGACCGGGCCGACGAAGCGGCGGTGAGGCTCCAGGCGCTGACGCCGCGCGAACGCGAGGTGCTCGACGGGCTCGCGAAAGGCCTGCCCAACAAGACGATCGCCTACGATCTCGGGATCAGCCCGCGGACCGTCGAGATCCACCGCGCCAACGTCATGAGCAAGCTCGGCGTTCGGAGCCTGTCGGAGGCATTGCGCCTCGCCTTCGCGGCGCAGGACAGCCCGGGCGATTAGGGAAATTACGGATACACGCGACCTCGCGTGATCGGCCATTTCGCGCCCATTCCAAGCTGAATGGGAGCAAGTAATGACCACTCGCGTAAAATCCGAAGTCCTGATCGCCCGCGACGAGATCGTCGCCGCTCCCGCCGAGAGCGCCTGCACCGACCAGAGCTTCGAACTTCCTTCAGGCCTGTACATTGCGATGGCCGCATTGTTCGCGGGCTTCGTAGGCGTCTTGAGCCTCTCCTTCCGCGGCGGCCACATGGCGGTTGTCTATGGCGTGATCTTCGCCTTCATCGCCGCCTTCTTTGCCGTTCCGGCAATGTTCCCGGCTATGGCGCCCGATCGCAAGAAGGCCCTCAGCTGGGCGATGTTCCGGATGCGCGGAATCCACACCGCGACCGGCCGCTCGAGCGCGGGGGAGGCGACCGCCCTCGTCCTGCTTCTGCCGTTCCTGATCTTCTGCTTCGGCATGGCAATTGCCGCAATCGCGATGATCGTCAGCTGACCCATTGACCTCATCACGCGCGCGCCACAGGCGCCGTCGTATTCCTCAGCGGATCACATCGGCGGCGCCGGCGGCTGCAACCGACGATATCAGCTGTTTCGTCGGCCTGTCGGCGCAAACTTGCACGCGAGAGCACAAGTGCGTTAGGCGCCGCCGCGGGGGATGGGCGACTGAACAGGGGAGCCGCGCGTGCGTGAACAGGACTTAGCTCAACCGTCCGTCGATCCGGTCAGCGACATTCTCAAATGGGTACTTCTGATTGTCGCGATCATCTGTTTCGCCCTCCTCGGCTGGGCGACAGTCCTGACCTACGAGAAGGCGCCTCCGCAGCCGCAGGCGTTCACCGACCGCGCCGGCAATGTGATCATGTCGTCGGACGACATCGTTGCCGGAAAGGGCGGCTTCCAGAAAGCCGACCTGATGGATTACGGCAGCATCTACGGCATGGGCTCCTATTTCGGCGAGGACTATACCGCTTCCACGCTGGTCCGGCTGGGCGTGCTCACCAAGCAAAGCCTCGCGAATTCCGGCGCCACCCCGCCGGGCACCAAGGCGCCCGGCAACAAGTCGCTCGCGGTGACAGGCCCTGCCGGAACGCCGCCCGAGCCCACCACACCGGTCGCCGCGTCGCCCGCCGAGGCGCTTTCCGATGCCGCCGTAACCGCCACGATGCAGAAGCAGCTCCAGGGGATTGATCTTACGCAGTCGAGGGTCGTGTTGCCCGATTCTGTCGCGCAGGCGATCCGCGGCCTGCAGGGCGAGCTCACGACCAAGCTCAACACGGTAAATCTCTCCGCCGGCTGGGTGCCGGCGAAGAGCCTGAACCCGCAGCTTCGCCAGCAGACGGCCGATTTCATCATCTATTCCGCGATCACCACCGTCGCTCGCCGGCCGGACCATCCCAACACGTCGTGGACGGAGAACTGGCCGTATGAGCCTTCGGTCGGCAACACGCCGACCACCAACACTTTCCAATGGACCTGGATCAGCTTCTGCTTCACCTTCTTCGCCTTCGGGTTCGTGCTGTGGCTCTACCGCGCCTATCTCGACCATCCCGACGACGCGCCGAAGGAGACAGGGCTCGCGACCTACCGCGCGCTGACGCCCAGCCAGATCAAGACCAGCAAATATTTCATCGTCGTCGCGCTGGTGTTCCTCGCGCAGCAGGGCGCGGGGGCGATCATGGCCCACTCTTATTACGACCGGGAGACTTTCTACGGCGTCCAGCTCAACTACATCCTGCCTTACAACTTCCTGCGAAGCTTCCACCTGCAGGCGCCGATCATCTGGATCGGCCTCGGCTGGATCGCGAGCGGCCTGTTCATCGCCCCGGCGATCGCCGGCGGGCGCGAGGCGAAAGGGCAGGGGCTGTTGGTCGATCTCCTTTTCTGGGTCTCGCTATTGGTCGTCGCCGCGGCGCTGCTCGGCAATTATCTCGGAATCCAGGGCGTGATCGACAAAGGCTGGTTCTGGTTCGGCAACCAGGGCCTCTCCTACATCCAGCTCGGCCGCTTCTGGCAGATTCTGTTCTTCGTCGCGCTGCTGAGCTGGAGCGGCCTGATGTTCCGCGCGCTGTGGCCGAGCCGCGAGAGTCTGATTGAGGCGACGAAGCAGTTCTGGAGCGGCAAGATCCGGCTCGAGCACCTTATCTGGGCGGCGACGATCAACGTCGCCGTTCTCTATA
The DNA here is from genome assembly GCA_963849435.1 of uncultured Alphaproteobacteria bacterium. Taxonomy (GTDB): domain Bacteria; phylum Pseudomonadota; class Alphaproteobacteria; order Sphingomonadales; family Sphingomonadaceae; genus Sphingomicrobium. The sequence continues at coordinate 328,417 of CAWKHO010000015.1, read as the reverse complement.
TTTTCGGGATGATCCCGCTGACCGGGATCGAGAAGAGCTTCACCATCACCGATTTCTGGCGCTGGTGGGTCGTGCACCTCTGGGTCGAGCAATCGTTCGAGTTCTTCGCCGTCGCGATGAGCGCCTATCTGCTGATGTCGCTCGGGCTCGTGTCGCGCAAGCTCGCCGAGCGGTCGGTCTATCTCGAGCTCATCCTGATCTTCCTCGGCGGCGTGCTCGGGACCGGGCACCACCTCTACTGGGGCGGCGGCCCGAGCATGTGGGTGCCGCTGGGCAGCATGTTCTCCTTCATTGAGGTGTTGCCGCTTGTGCTCCTGATCCTCGAAGCCATCTCGCAGCACCGGTTGATCAAGGGCGCCGCGGCGTTCGATTACGGACTCGCCTATCTTTATGTTCTCGGCGCCGCGTTCTGGAATTTCGTCGGCGCCGGCGTGTTCGGCGGCGGCACGCTCAATGCCCCGCTCGTCAATTACTACGAGCACGGGACATTCCTTACGCTCAATCACGCGCACACGTCGCTGTTCGGCGCGTTCGGGCTTCTCGCGCTCGGGCTGATCTATTTCTGCCTGCGCTACCGCGCGGGTCCGAACGCCGAGTTTAACGAGCGTCCGGGGCGGATCGCCTTTTGGTGCTACAATCTCGGGCTGGTGATGTGGATCTTCCTCCACTTCTTTCCGATCGGCTGGCCGCAGCTCAACGCCGTTTACGAACATGGTTTCGCGTGGGCGCGCAGCCAAGCCTTTTACGACCAGACCCTCTTCTGGCAATGGATGCGGATGCCGGGCGACATCGTCTTCTCGATCGGCGGGCTGATCATGGCCTGGGATTTCCTGATGAAGCTGCGGCGCGCGCGAGAGGAGAACAGGGTACCGAAGGACGGTCGCCAAGGCTCGTCCCTGCCGAGTAGCAGGAGTGGCCAGCAAGCTGAACTCCAGCTGTGGTTGGCGGGCGGAACGCTTGGGAAACGGCAGCTCCTGTCTGGTCAGCGCAGAGGCTCGCGAGCACGCGACACGCGCTCAGCTAAGGGACACTCCTTATTCGTTTGTTGGCTATTGCGACGCATTCTCATCTTCTGAAGGAGATATGAGATGCGTTGGGACAAGCCTCGTCCGCACGGATGCGACGCGCTGGACGTCGCGGCGATCTGGCCCTGCTCCGGCCAGAGCGGATTTTTCGCGATTCCGGAGATTGAGTCCAGCGATACGAAACAGCGAAGGCATCCTGTCGATGAAGAGGATAGCTAGCGGTGGAATATGCGGAGGCGATCAACGCCCAGGCGGCCGAACGCGCCTTTGCAATTGCTGTCCGGCGGCTCGCTGAGAGCGAGACCACAAATCTGCGCGAACTCGCAAGCGATGCCGTCTCGTTAGGCTATTGCGTCTGCGTGGTCGACGGGGAGGACGCGGCCGAGCATCGCCTGTCGGCCATTCACGAAGGGTTGATCGCGGAACTCGAGCAGCGATTGGCCGATTGGATCGCCTTGAAACGGGAGGAGGAACCATAATGGCGCTTCACCACGCCGGACCCGGGGAGAAGGTCCGCCTGCTGTCGCTCGCCTCGGCGCCTGCGGGAATGAAAACCGCGGCGCTCGTGAAGACGGAAGTCTTCGAGACCGTCCAACTCGTTCTTGGGTCCGGCCAGACGATCTCCCCACATTCCGTTCCGGGATATGCTATCCTGCATTGTCTCGAGGGCGATCTCATCCTCGATGCTGCCGAACGGATCGAACTCAAGGGGGGCGACTGGATCTATCTCGATCGTGGCGAACAGCACTCCCTCACTGCGCTCGAGCATAGCTCGATCCTGCTGACCATTCTCTTCGAAGACTGACCTCGCGAAGATCCGATGCACCTCGGTGACGCTGCTGCCTCGGTGACCGCTGCAGCCTCGGTGGCTATTCGAGCAAGGCACAAGAGCGCCAGTCGTCGGCAATACGGTTCGCCGATTCACTCGCCCGCGCGTCCGCCCTGTCTCGCTTCTATTGTCAGCGCTTCCGTGTGCCCGAGGCCCTGGCTGTAATCGAGGACGGACACATATTTGCACTCCGCCTTCATCGTCGCCACTTCGTCCTTGCCTGGCGGCGCCAGGTCGGTGAGATTCGGGTGCCGCTCGGCGAGAAGCGTCCAGGCGTGACTTCTTTTCAGCGAGATCCGTCACTTCCTCGGCGTGGCAGCCGGCGTAGACCGCCTTGATGTCGCGCAATTCGCTCGGCTCGTGCCCGACCGAGATCGACACCCGGTTGTCGCGGGAGATGTTCTCGAACTTCTGGCTGGTGCGGTAGATCAGGAAATAGACGCGCCAGCCCTCGTTCGCATAGCCGACCATCGTGGTCTGCGGCCATCCGTCCGGTCGGACGGTGGCAATGGTCATGATCCTGTTCGCGTCGAGGATGGTGATCGCCGGCTGTTCCATGTCGAACTTCCCCTGATTGGCGGCGGCTCAACCGCTACGGAGAGCGGCGCGGCAGCCCGGCCCTGACATAGGCGATCACTGCCCAGATGTCCTTCCGGGCGAGCTTGTCCTTAAACGCTGGCATTTCGGACTCGAACGCCCGTCCCCCTTCCGCCACGGTCCAGTACATATAGGGCTCGGAACGATCCTTTGGGGTACGCGCCAGCCATTCGAGATCGGCGGGAGCCGGGACCTGGGCGAATGCTTCCGGTCCGCCGCCCTGTCCGCTCCAGCCGTGACAGGCCGCGCAATCATGGTCGAACACCATTCGGCCGCGCTCGAGCTTGGCCCTCGTGTCGGGCGTGCGGTCGAGCATTGCGGTATAGGGCTCGGGGACTCCGTGCATGATCACCTGCTGCTTGCGAACGATGTTCGCGGCCCAGCGCGGCGGCCCTTCGTCGGACTGGGCCACGGCGGCCGCGACCGGCACTGCGACGACTGCGGCTGCAAGCAAGTAGCGGAGCATTGGCGACCCCCTTTTGGCAACGAGTCTGCCGACTGTCGGCACCGGTGGCTCGAAAGTCACTAGGTAGGAGCCCTTATGGCGGCCAGGGCGCCAACGCACGAAAGGACTCCGAGGCTGGAAAGTCCGGCATGAGGAGTCGCCCAATGACCCCGAAGAGCACCTTGCAGAGAACGCCTCCCGTTAAGGCACCGGTCGCCCCTCCAGCGCACGAGCGGTGGTCGAAGCTCGATCGCACCAATCCTGTCAGCGTCGAGGACTTCGACCGCGAGCGCATGGGCGTTGCCGCGAAAGAGTAGCGACCAATATGTGGGAGGGCGTTCATGCAACTGATCAGGCCGTTGCTGCGCACCGTGCGACCGGAGGGCGGCTATTACCGGCACCGGGCCGTGCAGGAGCAGATGGCGGCGCAGAAGGCGAAGTGCGAGGAAGCCCGCGTCCGCCACGACCAGCTCGCCGCCATGTACCGGTTCCGGGCGCTGATGCTGTCGGACGAGCGCACTGCCGCCGCCGATCCAATTCGCGTAGGGGTCGTCGAAACGCTGGCCTGAGCCGACTGTATGACGAACTCGCGGGCAGCACCCGCGGGATCATGAGACGCTCGAATGAAGCAGAAGGCAGTCGACATAGCGCTCAGCAACCGAAGCGTCCGCTTGCACCTGCTGGACAAACCAGCTTCTCAGACGGGCACGTCCTCCTCAGCCAGTACTCTGGCCAGGTCCGCTCGACGGAACGGCTTTTCAAGCCGCGGCAAATCTGCGGCAACGCCCTCTGCTTCGGCGTAACCTGAGACCACCAGAAGACGTAAGCGTGGCAGCTGCTCTCTCAGCAAGCGCGCAAGCTCGACACCGTCCATTCCGGGCATCAGGTGATCGGTAACCAGAACGTCTGGTTGGAGGCCTTGAGCCACGAGCCGGAGTCCTTCTTCTGCGGACGGAGCTTCGACCACCGCATAGCCGAGGTCGGCAAGCATGTCGGCGGTGCTGGAACGAACCAGATCCTCGTCGTCTACAAGCAGAACGGTGCCGCTGACGTTAGCCGTCGCAGCGACTTTCACCTGACGGTCAGCTTCAGCCGGTTGCGGGGCGACCTGAAGCCATAGGTCGACGCGTGTACCCAGTCCCGGCTTGCTGGATATCGTCATCGCACCTCCAAGCTGCGCCGCAAGGCCATGAACCATGGACAGGCCGAGGCCGGTTCCTTTGCCAACTCCCTTCGTGCTGAAGAATGGCTCCACCGCGCGCTTCAGCGTGGCCTTGTCCATGCCGGTCCCGGTGTCAGTCACCGAGACGCAGAGATAGTCTCCTGGCGCAAGCCCCGTGGAGTGACGCCTGCCAATCCGCTCGCAACGCGCAGCGATTGTGATCGTACCACCCTGCGGCATTGCATCGCGCGCATTCACCGCGAGGTTCAGCAGCGCCATTTCCAGCTGGTTGGCATCTCCAACGGCGGGTGGCAGCTCCTCAGATAGGTCTACGACCAAGCGGACCTGCGGGCCGGTGGTACTGTCGACCAGATCGGCCATGCCGCGGACGAGCTGACCAACATCAATCGATGTAGGCTGCAGCGGCTGCCGGCGGGCAAAGGCAAGCAGACGCTGGACAAGCGTTTTGGCCCGTTCAGCGGAAGCGAGCGCGCTCCCGATGGTGCGCTGCGCCCGCTCATCTCCGACAGCGCGGCGTTGGAGCAGGTCCAGTCCTCCGATGATCGGCGTCAGGAGATTATTGAAGTCATGCGCAACGCCGCCGGTGAGCTGGCCCATCGCTTCCATCTTCTGGCTCTGACGGAGAGCTTCCTGTGCAGCGTCAAGCTCCGCAGCGGCCTGGCGCTCGGCAGTTACATCGCGGCCGACCGCGTAGAAGACATCGCCCTCAGGAACGAGCGCCCAGGATATCGCGCGCCATGACCCGTCAGCATGCTGCAGCCGGTCTTCGAACCTGCTAATCGTCTCTCCGCGGCGCAGCCGTTCCAAGGTCCGCCGCAGCGTTTCCTCGTCGTCAGGGTGGACCTGTACCGTCGCCTCACGAGACAGCAGGGTGGCCTCATTGTAGCCGAGCGTCGCAGACCAGGCGGGATTGATGGCGCGCAGATGTCCGTCGAAATCCATGATCGCGAACAAGTCGCTGCTCATCTCCCAAACCCGATTTCGTTCGCGCGTGCGCTCTTCGACCTTGGCTTCCAGTTGTTCTCTGGAATCGCGTAGCAGTTCCCGCGCCTCGACAATGTCCTGGATGTCGGTGCAGGTGCCGAACCAGCGGCTGATCCGGCCTTCCTCATCTCGCACGCACTGTGCGCGTCCAAGAACCCAGCGATAGTCGCCTGATCGGTGCCGAAGACGATATTCGATGTGGTAAGGCTCGCCTGTATCCAGGCTGTGCCGCCACACCGCCCAGGCGCGCTCCTGGTCTTCCGGGTGAAACATGCCGCTCCATGCTTCACCATCGGTTGAGCCTGGTGGCACGCCAGTGAATTCGTACCAGCGATCGTTATAATAATCGTGGAAACCATCCGGCCGGGTCGACCAAATCATCTGGTCAACCGAGTTGGCGATCGCTTCGAAGCGCTCCTCGCTCTCTCGCAGCGCGGCTTCAGCCCGCTGCCGATCGGTGACATCCGAGCCTTCGACGAAGATTCCAGTCACTTCACCGTTGGGACCGGTGAGAGGCTGGTACACGAAATCCAGGTAGCGGCGCTCAACTGCTGCGTCAGGGGTGTGCTGGAGATCTACGGCGATGCCCCTGCCGACATAGGCTTCGCTACTCCGGTACACCTTATCGAGAAGATGGAGGAAACCCTGCCCTTCCGCTTCGGGAACCGCCTCGCGCACAGGCTTGCCGATGAGATTACGGTGGCCAATCAGCTGGAGATAAGCAGCGTTGATGGCCTGGAAGACGTGATTCGGGCCGCTGAGTAGGGCCATGAATCCGGGTGCTTGATCGAACATCCGGCGGAGGCGTTCCGTCTCTGCCTCAAGCCTGCGAGCGGCGAGCACTTGCTGGGTCGTTTCACTGCACACGACCAGCACCCCGCCAACGCCGTTCGGAGCGTTCTGATCGTCAATCGGGCTGTAGCTGTAGGTCCAATAGACGTCCTCACGAAAGCCCTCTCGCGTGATGGGAACCAAATGGTTCTCGTGCCACGTTGCGCCGCGACCGGACATCACCTGGTCGATCTGCGGACCGATAATGTCCCATATCTCATCCCAGACTTCGCGTCCGCGCTGGCCAAGAGAGCCTGGATGCCGCTCCGATCCGATCGAACGCCGGTACGCATCATTGTAGAAGCATCGAAGCTCAGGACCCCACCAGATGTACATTGGGTGGCCGGAATTGAGGATCAGTCGGATGGCGGTGCGCAGCGGCGCCGGCCAGCTTTCCGGCGCACCCAGCGGGGTGAGTCGCCAGTCATGCGCCCGGATGAGGGCTCCCATTTCGCCGCCGCCAGCCAAGAAATCGAGAACGGCCGCTCCGGTAGCGTGACTGCAGGTTGCCATAAGGCCGAAAACTACCACTCCAATAAGTATTCAGCCAGCCGTGACGGAGTGTCTGTTTTCGACGAGATTGCGGACGCTGGACCTTCGGGTCAGCATATAGGCCGTAGGGATCGTCCGCGACGAAGATGTCCTTGAGCTCGGCCCAGAAGCCGCGGCCCTCGCCGCTCGCGTCCGTGCTCGTGCTGCTGGACTTGTCGATGATTCGGGCGTTGCCGCCCAGCTGACTGCGAAGCTGCGGCCGAAATTGAAGGCCGGAAATCCAACTCTTTGGAACAGGTGACTAGGTGGCGGAGAGGGTGGGATTCGAACCCACGGTACGGTTGCCCGTACGCCGCATTTCGAGTGCGGTGCTTTCGACCACTCAGCCACCTCTCCGCTCGAGGCGCATGCCGGCGGAACGCCGGCTTCGGTCGGGCGCGGGCTCTAGCAGCGGCCCCGCCCATTGCCTAGATAGGCCGGCATGACCCCTTTTGAACCTTTCGAACGTTTGTCCCCCATGAACCAGAACGTGGCGCAGAAGATCGACATGCCCTTGGCCCGCTTCGCGATCGGCGACGTCGTCAAGCATCGCCTCTTCGATTTTCGCGGAGTCGTGTTCGACGTCGATCCTGAGTTCGCCAACAGCGACGAATGGTATGACGCAATCCCCGAGTCGATCCGTCCTTCCCGGGACCAGCCTTTCTACCACCTGCTCGCCGAAAATGCGGAATTGACCTACGTCGCCTACGTCAGTCAGCAGAACCTGCTGCCCGACGACACCGACGAGCCGGTCGACCACCCCGCCATCGGCACCATGTTCGATGGCCTCGAGGGTGGCCGCTATCACCTGAAGGCCGAGCACAAGCACTAATTAGCTCCTCTCCATCGCACAGCGATGGGGAGGGGGACCATCGAACGAAGATTCGATGGTGGAGGGGTTTGGCGCCGACCCCTCCACCATTCGGCTGCGCCGAACGGTCCCCCTCCCCGCGAGCTTCGCTCACAGGGAGGAGCTGATGGTTGACACTCGCTCACCCCTGCCATAGGCGGCGCGCTTCCCCGAGCGGCGGCGCGTCTAAAAGACGCATGCGCATGCCCGGGATCGGAATTCTAACGAAGAGAAGAGCCAATGTTCGCAGTCGTGCGCACGGGCGGCAAGCAATATCGCGTCGCCCCCGGAGACAAGATCGTCGTTGAGAAGCTCGACGGGAACGCGGGTGACAAGGTCACGTTGGGCGACGTCCTGCTCGCCGGCGACGGCGGCAGTCTGAAGTCGACCGACGGGCTCACCGTCGCGGCCGAGATCGTCGCCCAGGCCAAGGCCGACAAGGTCACCGTGTTCAAGAAGCGCCGCCGCCACAACTACCGCCGCAAGAAGGGTCACCGCCAGCAGCACACGATCCTGAGGATCGTCGCGATCGGCGATCACAAGCCTGTCCCGAGCAAAGCCGAGGGGGCAGAGAAAAAGGCCGCGCCCAAGACCGAAGCTGCTCCAGCCAAGACTGAAGCTGCTCCAGCCAAGGCTGCTGCGCCTGCGAAGAAGGAAAAGCCCGCTGCGCCGATCACGCCCGCCGAAGGTTCGGGCGATATCGCCGGCAAGCCGACGCTGAGCCCGGCCCCGCAGGATGAGGCGAAGGCCAATCCGCCGGTCGACACGGGCACCACGAACGACAAGCCTGTCCCGAGCAAAGCCGAGGGGTCCGTGAGCGCCAAAAAGAGCGCAGGCGGCGGCAAAACGGCCAAGGCCGCCTCGACAGAAAATGCTGCACCTGCTAAGGGCGCCGCCAAGAAATCACCCAAAGCGAAGTAGTTCGACATGGCACATAAAAAAGCAGGCGGCTCGTCCCGCAACGGCCGCGACAGTGAGAGTAAGCGCCTCGGCGTGAAGAAGTTCGGCAGCGAAACCGTTCGCGCCGGCAACATCATCGTGCGCCAGCGTGGCACCAAGTGGCACCCCGGGAATAACGTCGGGCTCGGCAAGGATCACACCTTGTTCGCGCTTACCGACGGCTGCGTCACGTTCCGCGACGGCAAGCTCGGCCGCAAATACGTGCACGTAATGCCGATTGCGGCGCAAGCAGCGGAGAGCAAATAGGAACGGTGAGATAGGCGCCGTTCCCACAAGGGGGCGGCCCGGACGAGATCTGAATGATCGAAGCCACAAGGGAGAAGAGGGAAGCCCCCTCTTCTCCCTTCTTTTGTTTCTGAAGGGCCAAATTCTTCTCCCGAAATTGTCATCGGACGCCGTTAGGCGGCCGAACTGGGAGAAGGACGATGTTCGCAAGAACGCCAAGACTGCTGCTGAGGCCGGGCTTTCCGGAGGACGCTCCGGCGCTTGCCGCGGCGATTGCCGACAAGGCGATCGCGCGCAACCTGGTCTCGGTGCCGTGGCCCTATCGCATGCGCGATGCCGAGGCGTTTCTCGCGAGCCCGCGCGATCCAGTCCTGCCGTCTTTCCTGATCTTCGAGCGCACCCAAGGGGCGCCGCAGCTGATCGGCGCGTGCGGGCTTGGCCGGCGGCCGTCGGGAGCGGTCGAAATGGGCTATTGGATCGCCAAGCCCTTCTGGGGCCGCGGCTTCGCCACCGAAGCCTGCTCGGCGCTGATCCGCATCGCCGCGACGCTCGGCCTGCCGAGCCTCGAAGGCTCGCACTTCCTCGACAACCCGGCTTCGGCCCGCGTGCTCGAGAAGCTTGGGTTCGAGCCGGTCGGGATCGTCGCCCCGCGGATGAGCTGCGCCCGCGGCGCCGAAGTCCCCGCGCGGCTGATGCGGCTGCGGTTGAGTGCTGATGCCGAAGAGGCGGCGGCGCTTGCCGCCTGAATCTCCTCTCTATCGCGCAGCGATGGGGAGGGGGACCGCTCGACGAAGTCGAGTGGTGGAGGGGTTTGGCGCCGACCCCTCCACCAGCTACGCTGGTTCCCCTCCCCACGAGCTTCGCCGTAGGGAGGAGCGTCGCTAGGCCGCGCGCCTCACCTTGCGCCTAGACTGGGGCGCATCTGCTGCGCTCTCATCATAAGCGCGCAGCAGCGCGCGGTCGTCCTCGTTCCACGGATGAAAGCTGGGCAGGAAGAACTTGAACCAAGCCCCCGCGATCTTGCGGAACATGCCGGGACGCAGCCACAGATACGCCAGCAGCTTTGCCCATGCGCGGCCGCCGGTCACGCCATCCTGCCGCATCAGCTCGAGCGCGCCGGCGGTCCGATCGACGAGGAAGTTGCGCGTCACGTACAGCATCACCTTCGCCTTCACCTTCCACCGCTTCGACCGCGTCCAATGGCGGGTCGCGTGCAGCCACGTGTCGTAGGCGACGCCCTTGTGCTCGATCTCCTCGCACGCATGCCACCGCCACAGGTCGGCCGTTTCGCGCTCGCCGCCTTCAAGATGCCTCGGATTGGCCAGCAGCTGGTGGGCGAGAATGGCGGTGAAATGCTCGAGCGCCATCGTCGCCGCCAGGCTGACGATCGGCGGCTTCGAGCGCGTGACCGCCAGCCGCTTCTCGACCTGCGCCTCCAGCTTCGAGAGGTCGTAGCCCGCTTCCGCCGCTCGCCGGTTGAACGCGTCATGTTCTCGGCTGTGGACGATCTCCTGCGTGGTGAAAGCCTTGATCTCCTCGGCAAGCTTGGGCGGAGCGCCGTCGCGGAATTTGCGGACGCTCTCGACGAAGAAGGCTTCACCGACCGGGAATGTCGCGGACAGCGCGTTATAGATCGCGGTCGCTTCGACCCGCCCGCCGTGCCAAAGACGGGGAGTCGCTGCCTCGCGCCCGAAGCGGCGGTCGCGCGGCGTGATCTTCAGGTTCCCGGGCGTGGGCAGGCTCATTGTACTCATGCGTAGAAGGTATAGTAACTGACATCGATGTCAATAACGGGCAAACGCCTCAGCCCTGAAGCGAGCCGGTCCGCCGCGATCAAGGCCGCGCGTCAGCTTCTCCTCACCGACGGCCCACAGGCGGTGACGCTCAAAGCCGTCGCTTCGAAGATCGGCCGCACCCACGCCAATCTGCTCCACCATTTCGGCTCGGCCGCCGGACTGCAGTCCGAGCTCGCCCGGTCGATCGCTCAATCCGTAACAACCAGCATTGCCCAATCGGTGGAGCTCGCGCGGGCCGGCGAGACCGACGCCCGCGACATCGTCGATCAGACCTTCGACGCGTTCGGACGCGAAGGCGCCGGAGCCCTCGCGGCGTGGATGATCCTCACCGGCAACCGCGACGCGTTGAACCCCATCCTCGATTCCCTTCACGACCTCGTCGCCCAGTTGAGCGCGGGCCATGAGGATCATCAAGTCGCCGAGACCACCCTCTCCCTGGTCCTCACCGCGCTCGGCGATTCGCTGCTCGGAGCGCCGATATCCGAAGCCCTCGGCCTCAAGCGCGACACCGCGCGCGAGCTCGCCGCCGAGCGTTTGCGCGCCCGCCTCGATCTCTATCGGCAGTAGCTTCTCACGCGCGGCTGGTGCAGCGTAAGCGCTGTGAAATCGCGTGCCGAAACATTCCTGAAGCGACTGATGGGCATCTGCGCTGCGTCGATCGAGGAGCTTGGCCCGGGCGTGATCACCGGCGCCGCCGATGACGATCCCAGCGGCATCGCCACGTACTCCCAGGCCGGCGCACAATTCGGCTATGGCCTGCTGTGGACGATGGTGCTGACATACCCTTTGATGTCGGCGATCCAGCTCGTCAGCGCGCACATCGGCCGGGTCACCGGTGGCGGCCTCGCCAAGAACCTCGTGCAAACGTTCCCGCGCGCGCTTGTGTCGCTGCTGGTCGTGATCCTGCTCGTCGCCAACATCTTCAACATCGGCGCCGACCTGTCGGCGATGGCGGCGGGCGCGGAGCTGATTGTCGGCTGGCGGCCGGCACATCTTCGTCGTCGCCTTCGCCTTGCTGTGCACCACGCTGCAGTTGTTCGTGCCTTATCAGCGCTACGCGCGCTTCCTGAAATGGTTGACGCTCAGCCTGTTCGCCTATGTCGGGGTCCTGCTGCTAGTGCATGTCGACTGGCCGGCGGCGCTGCTCGGCATGGTCCGGCCGCGCGATTTCAGCCGCCCGGCGATTCTCACCATCGTCGCTTTGTTCGGCACGACGATCAGCCCCTATCTGTTCTTCTGGCAGAGCTCGCAGGAAGCCGAGGAAGTCGCCGTCCACCCGCGCGAGAAGGCGCTCAAGAATGCGCCCAGCCAGGCCCCGTCCCAATATCGCAGGATGCGCCTCGACACGCTCGTCGGAATGGCGTTCTCCAACCTGATCGCGATCGCCATCGTGATTGCCACCGCGGCGACCCTCAACGTCAGGGGCATCACCGATATCCAGTCCGCCGCCCAGGCCGCCGAGGCGTTGCGGCCGATCGCCGGACGGTTCGCTTTCGCACTCTTCGCGATGGGCCTCATCGGGACCGGCCTGCTAGCCGTCCCGGTGCTCGCCGGGTCCGCCGCCTTCGCGGTCAGCGAGGTGCGCGGCTGGAAGACGGGGCTGGAATATCAGCCCCGCCAGGCGGTGCGCTTCTATTCGATCATCGTCGGCGCGACGGTCATCGGCGTCGGTCTCGACTGGTCCGGGCTCGACCCGATCAAGGCCCTGTTCTGGAGTGCGGTGCTGAACGGGGTCGCCGCGGCGCCGATCATGGTTGCGATGATGGTCCTCGCCTCCAATCGCAAGGTCATGGGCCGCTTCGCCGAACGGCCGTTGCTGCTGCTGTTCGGCTGGGCAGCGGCTGCGGTTATGGCGGCAGCTTCAGGCGCTTTGCTGTTCGATGCGATTGGGCAGTTCGTCGGCTGACTAGCGGAAGTCGCCAGCCCCGCCGCGCATTCCCTCGCATTCGGCGTCGTCGATCTCGTCGAGCAACGCAGCGAACTGCGTCGCCTCCTCGATCGGCCACATATGCGCGAACGCAGGAATGAATACGGCACGGTCACGGCCCCCGGCGCGACCGACGGCCACCACGCCCTCGTGAGCATCGAGCTCATGCGGAAATTGATCCATGTTAGGGTAACGTTCTCAAGCCGTTGAAGTGCCAATGATTTCGTCAGCAGTATCGATCATGCGATTTGCGGGAACCTTGAGCATGCGACCGGCATCCAATGCGTTGGACACCCGAACTGAGTGTCGATTCTCGCAAGGGGACGATCATGAAATTCACTTCCGCATTGTTCAGCGCTGCCATTCTCGCTCTCGCAACGCCCGCAGTCGCAGCAACCGCGCCAACCGATCCGCAAATCGCGCACATCGCCTACACGGCCGGCAATATCGACGTTGCCGCCGGCAAGCAGGCCCTCGCGCGCTCGCATAACAAGGCCGTCCGCGAGTTTGCCGAAGAGATGGTCCGCGATCACACTGCGGTGAACGACAAGGCGCTCGCGCTGGTGAAGAAGCTGCACGTGACGCCCGAAGCCAATCCAACCAGCGCGGGCCTGACCAAGCAAGCCAACGCAACGCTGGTCAGGCTTAGTCACCTCAAAGGCCACGCCTACGACCGCGCCTACGTTGCCAATGAGGTCGCCTATCACAAGACGGTCAACGGAGCGCTCGAATCGACTTTGATCCCGTCGGCCAAGAATGCCGAGCTCAAGTCCCTGCTCGAGACCGGCCTCACTTTGTTCCGCGAGCACCAGATGCACGCCGAAAACCTCGCCAAGGGGCTGAAATAACCATGCGCTCGTGGCGTCGCCCCTTGTTCGCCGCGAGCGCCGGGGCGCTGGCGCTGGCTGTCCTCGCGGGCAGTCCGGCGGCAGCGGCCCCACACACCTACACAGTCGTGATCGACAAGATGAAGTTCGGCGCGGTGCCGCCCAATCTCCACAAGGGCGACACGATCATCTGGGCGAACCGCGACTTTATCCAGCATTCGGCGACCGCCGCGGACCACAGCTTCGACCTCAACCTGCCGGCCGGCAAGGCGGGAAAGACTGTGCTCACAAAAACCGGCTCGATTCCGTTCGTCTGCCGCTACCATCCGGGCATGCGCGGCGTTCTCGTCGTCAAATGAGCTGAAGCATGGCGGCACGGACACAGACTGCTGTTGATTATCGCCGGATGGGCGACGCGGACCTCGCGCGCCTCTGCGCGGCTCGCGACCGGCACGCCATCGAGCATGTGGTCACGGCCAACAACCAGCGGCTGTTCCGCACCGCGTGGAGCATCCTCAAGCACCGCGCCGAAGCCGAGGATGCGGTGCAGGCGGCTTATCTGTCAGCATTCGCCAGCATCGGCGGGTTCGAAGGCCGGTCGTCGCTCTCGACCTGGCTCACCCGGATCGTCGTCAACGAAGCTCTGGGCCGGCGGCGCTCCGAAGAACGTCGCCGCCGCCAGCTCGAACAGGAAGGTGTCGCAGTGCTGGACACATACCGCGAAGCGTTGATGCGCGGCTCCGAAGCGGATGCGCCCGACGTCACCGTCGCCCGCGAGCAAATCCGCAAGCTCCTCGAGCAAGCGATCGCCGAGCTTCCGGACAATTTCCGCACGGTATTCGTGCTGCGTGAGGTCGAAGGCCTCAGCGGCGAGGAAACCGCCGCGATCCTGGATGTCCCGGTCGCGACGGTGAAGACTCGCCTCTTCCGCGGGCGCCAGCGTCTGCAGCAAAAGCTGGCGCCCGAGCTGTCGGCGACGCTGAGCGGCACATTCCCGTTTGCCGGCGCCGACTGCGCCGCGATGACGCAGCGGGTGATTGGCGCGCTGGGAACTCTAGCGAATCCCGCATGCGGGACGAGAACGAGGGTGTGGCCTTCGCATCCGCAGCCGGAATCAACCGCTTAAGTCACTTGCCCTAAGCTCCCGATAGTGCGAGCGTCCGCCCTTCGAGCCGCGGAGTTTTGCGGCCGGGCGTACAGCTCTCTGGGGAAAGGCTGTACTTATGCGTGGGGCGGACGGGCGCTGGGGAAGCGCCCGATGATCTTCAATTCGCTGACCTTCCTGGTCTTCTTCGCGGTCGTGCTCGCGATGCACAACATGCCGTTCAGCTGGCATCAGAAGAAGATCAACCTGATGATCGCGTCGTACCTGTTCTACGCCGCGTGGAACCCGCCGTTCGTCATCCTGCTGTGGATCTCGACCGTGGTCGACTGGTGGGCCGCGCAATGGATGGTGCGCGCCAAACAGGAACGCACGCGCCGCATGTGGATGCTGATCTCGGTCGTCGTGAACCTCGGCATGCTCGGCTATTTCAAATATGGCGGGTTCCTGCTCGCCAATTTCGTGACGATCGCCGGCTCCTTGGGGATCATCTATCATCCGCCCGGCTGGGACATCGTCCTTCCGGTCGGGATCAGCTTCTACACCTTCGCGACCCTCTCCTACACGCTCGACGTGTATCTGCGGCGCTCGGCGCCGGCGGGCAGCTTCCTCAATTACGCTTTGTTCGTGACCTTCTTCCCGCACCTCGTGGCCGGCCCGATCATGCGCCCGACCGAGCTCGTCCCGCAGTTCGAGGAGCCGCGCCGCGCCAACGCCAACCAGATCTTCTTCGGCTTCGCGCTGCTGACGCTCGGCCTGTTCCAGAAGGTCGTGCTGGCCGATGGCTTCCTCGCGCCGGTGGTCGAGGCGGTCTACGACGCGCACGGCCAGGTTCCCGGAATGCTCGACAGCTGGGTCGCGACGCTGGCCTTCGCCGGGCAGATCTTCTGCGATTTCGCCGGTTACTCGACCTCGGCGATCGGCGTCGCTTTGTGCCTCGGCTTCGCAATGCCGGACAATTTCCGCTTCCCCTACGGTGCCGTCGGATTTTCGGATTTCTGGCGCCGCTGGCACATCACTTTGTCGAGCTGGCTGCGCGATTATCTGTACATCCCGCTGGGCGGCAATCGCCACGGCCAGGCGCGCACTTATGCGGCGCTGATGGGCACCATGCTGCTTGGCGGCCTATGGCACGGCGCCAACTGGACCTTCGTCGTCTGGGGCGGTCTCCACGGCCTCTATCTGTCGGCCGAGCGCTGGCTGCGCGCGCGCTTCAAGGGCTTCACGCCCGGCCGCGTGGCGCTCATCGGCCTCGCGCTCCTCACCTTCCTCCTCGTCAACATCACCTGGGTCTTCTTCCGCGCCAAGACGTTCGCCGGCGCCGGCGTGGTGCTGACGGGCATGGCGGGAATGGCCGCGAAGCCGGAGCCTTTGATCGCCGCCGGTCCGATGATCATGGCCATGGTCATCGTCTCCGCAATCTTCGGAACGCATCTGGCGATGCGCAACACTACGCTCGAGGTGGTCATCGAGCGCACGCCGTCGGTCGCGATCGCGAGCATCTGGACGCTTTTGTTGTTCGCGGTGATCATCGAGCAGGGGCAGGGCAGTGCATTCATCTATTTCGCCTTCTGACGCCCGCAAGGCGGAGGTGAGCGGCGCGCGCGAAGGCGCGCTTCCGCCCGGTCTCCGCAAGACCGCATCCGACCGGCCAGGCCAGGCGCAGCCGGTCCCGACGCGCGACATCCCCTCGCGGCCGTGGGCCAGGATGGGCGTGTGCGTTCTCGTCGCAGTCACGCTGCTGACCGCCGCGTGGGAATGGAACGCGCGGACCAATGTCGGCCTCCGCGCCGGCGACATCGGCGACAGCCCGCAAGCCTGGGCGGAACAGCGCCGCCTCGCCGACGCTGCGCCGGTGACGCTCGTCGGCGATAGCCGCATCCTGTTCGACACCGACCTCGACCGCTTCCAGCAACTGACCGGCGTCCGGCCGATACAGACGGCGATCGTCGGGACGAACGCTCGAGCCCTTCTCGAGAGCTACGCCAACGACCCGAACTTCCACGGATTGCTTGTCGCTCGGCCTCGCCGACCTCAGCTATTTCCGGCCCGTCGGCGTCGGTCTCGGAGGGTCGTATCTCAAAACTTAGGCGAAGAACGACAAACCCTCGCAGCTCACGGGGCTGTGGCTCGACCGCTTTCTCCAGCGGAACCTCGCTTTCATGGATGCGGAGTATCGGCTCAGCACCTTGATGACCCGGTTGGACCACGGGCTTCGCAAAGGTCCGTACGGCCCCTACGACGATGTCTGGAAGATCTCCGAGACCTTTGATCGGCGGCAATATTTCATGTGGGACCGGATCGAGACCGACCCTTATTTGCGCGCTCACGCACGCCACGCCTGGGATGTGTTTAAAGGTCCGCCGCTGCCGCCGTTCATCGCCCGCAACGTCATCGCGCGCAGCGCTGAAGCCGTCCGCCGCATCCGCGCGCGCGGCGGCGACGTGATCTTCATCCGGCCGCCGTCCGCGCCGGAGCTGCGCGCCACCGAGGACAAGCGGCTGCCGCGGGCCAAGGGCTGGGACATGCTCCTTGCCGGAACGCAGGCGAAGGGCATCCACGCCGACGACCTGCCGCAGGCACAGAACCTCGTCGTCCCCGAATGGTCGCACCTCAGCCGCAAATGCGCGACCGTCTTCACCGACGCTTATGTGCGGCGGCTGACGCAGCTCACGCAACGCCTGAAACTGCGCGCCGATGCCCCGCCGCCGCTCACCCGCGCCGATTGCGTCCCGCAGGCGGTCGCGACGGCCGCCACGCGCAAGGCGGCCTAGCCCGAACGCGAGGTCCCACACTGACCGGGCGGGCATTTCCGCGAGGTTTTGCCCGGCGCCGACAGGACAGCGTCGGCGACGTGATCGGCGGTGCATTGCTCATCGACCCGCTGCAGCTGGTACAGACGATTGGTCGGGCAATCGTTCGCCAGGCTACCGCGCAGCAGCTTGGGCGTGACGTTGACGACCTCGATGGAGGTTCCCCGGGTCTGCTCGCCGATGGCTTCGGTCAGCCGCTCGAACGCGGAGCGCGAGCTCGCGTAGGGGAACATTCCATCGCTCGACACGAACCCGCCGGCGGGCGCGATGTTGACCAGCATGCGCCGCCCGCTCGCACGGCGCAGCAAGGGCATGAACGCGCGTGTCATCCGCATCATCCCGAGCGCGCGGACATAGCCCCGGCCGGCGGCGTTGATCAGCACGTCGATGCTTGAATATTTCTCCGCGATCTCCGCGGCGAGAATTGCCACGCTATTATCCTCGATCGCGTCGCAGAAGCGGGCGAATGCGTGCAACCGCTCGGCGGTTTGGGTTAGCGCGGTCCCGTCGATGTCGCACAGCAGAAGCTCGGCGCCGGCGGCGCTCAGCGCTTCGGCGCAGGCGAGGCCAACGCCGGCGGCTCCGCCGCTGATCAGGATGCGCGGCGGCCGCGCCTCATCGGACCCGGTCACGGTCCGACGGCCCGGAATCGCTCAATTTCGGCACGCAACAAGAGAAACGGCTTTCGCGGCCCGCCGGCGGCAGGCCGCGCCTTTTGTATAGACATGTAGGGGTGCACCTTCTAATGCAACGTAGTGTTGCGTTAACGGAAGGCGAAAAGTAAATCAACCCTCAGCGTCCATGCATACGAATTCACGGAGGCGGCCGGGGGGCCGGACGGGCGATGTGACGCGCCGAATCCATGACGCGATCATCCAGCTCCTGATCGAAGGCGGGGTCGAGGCCTGCACCTTCTCGGCCGTCGCCGAACGCGCGAACGTCGAGCGTTCGACCCTCTATCGCCGCTTCCCCGACCGTTGGGAGGCGATGATCGACGCCTTCATGGCGCGCGCCGCTGCCGACGTCCTGCCCGACCTCGGCGACAGCTTCGCCAGCGACCTCGCGTCCGTTCTGCGCAAGCTCGCCGATATCCTTGCAACGCCCCTCGGGCCGGCGCTGATCGCGGTCGCGACCGAGATCCGCGCAAAATCGGGCACCGACTATTCGCGCGTCTATTTCGACCGCCGCATGGAGCAGCTCGAGCCGATGTTCAAAGCGGCCATCGGTCGCGGCGAACTGCCCGCCACGCTCGATCGGGAGGCGCTGTTCACGTTCGCCGCCGGCCCGATCTATTTTCGGATGTTCATCGCCGGCCGCGCCATCGACGACGACTTCATCAACTCGGTCGTGAGTTCGGTGTGCTGGCTCTATTGTTCCCCCAGCGCCGCGGCAAAAATGGCGCTCCCGGCACGCATCGCATAATCGCTTAACCGGTCTTGCATTACGCTCCCGGCGGGTTTGGACTTGCGGGGAACATCGCCAGTGACTGCTAAGCCGTGCGTCGACACGTCGCATCCGCATTTCGTATCAATTCCCGATGCACGCGACGAAGGCGTGCGCGCCTATCGCGAGCCGGACGAGCCCCACCCGCTCCAGCTCACCTTCCTCGAACGCGCGGGCGAGCGCGCCTGGATCGAAGCAATGTCGAGCCTGCTCTCCGCCGGACGCACTGCCGAAGCCGATGCGCGGCTCGCCGCCGAGCTTGCCGGCTTCGACGGCGCAATCGCCCGCCTGTGCAAAGCGAGCGCGGCCGCCGATGTCGCGCTGGAGGGCTGGGACGATCTCCTCCCGATCCTCGCCGAATGGGAGGGGCCGCCGGTCACCGCAATCACGCTCGGCCTCACCAACCCGCCCGACCTGGCGTTCGAGCATGGCGGGACCCACCAGCCCGACCTGCTGCTTGGGCTGTATTCCGACGAAGCCTATCCCTTCAGCCGTGCGACCAAGGCCGATCTCCTCGCCGAGTGCGGCAAGGAATGTCCGGCCTGGGCGGGCGCCGAAGAGGATGTCGAATTCTACTGCACCATCTCGGGTCTCGACGCGCTGAACACGGCGCTGATCCACTGCAAGCATCGCCGCTTCCTCCGCGACGGCCGCGACGGGGTCGAGGGCCGCGCGCCCGGCGGCTATGTCGAATATGTGCTCGGCAGCTGGCTGCTCGCCACCCGATTCCTCCAGGCCACCGAACGCGCGATATCCGAGCACGGCCTGCCCGCCGGCTGCCGCCTCATCGCGGGAACGGTCGAGGTCAACGCCGATTTCATCACCGTCCTCGGCCCCGACCAGCCCTCCGCCGCGACGCCCGAGCCCTCCGCCGCACCAGCGGACGCAGCGTTCGCCACACTGACCGTCAAGCCGTGGGTGCCGCGCGAAGACCCGACCGCCGACGCCCTCGCAAACGGCCCGACGCTCCGCCAGCGCCTCACGACCGTAGAACCCGCGCCCGCGGCCCAACCAGCCCGCGGCTTCATGGCCCGCCTGTTCGGCCGAACTCGCCGCCCCTAATTTGAACGCGGGCTCATCCCGCCGTCTCGACAGTTAATGGAACGACGGCGGCGTGACACCCGTTAGCACTCCAGCAGCCATGCCAGAGGCGTCGCAGTGCCCTCTGTGAACAATGCCGAGGAGGCTTCAATGAAGCGCAGCTGGCCCGCCACCATCCTCGCTTTCGTCATGGCGCTGATCGGGATCGTGCTTGCAATCGGCGGCGCCTGGCTGCTGATCCTCGGCGGCTCGCCTTATTATCTGATCGCCGGGCTGGCGCTCCTTGCGTCCGGCTGGTTCCTCTCAAGGGTCGGCTGCTCGGCGGCTGGATCTACATCGGCCTGTTCATCCTCAGCGCGATCTGGGGCTTCGCCGAATCCCGCGGCAACGCGTGGGCGATGATCCCGTGGCTCGTTGCGCCGCTCGTCATCCTCATCCTCGTGCTCCTGGTCATGCCGACGCTCACGCGCGCGGCGAACCGGTGGAAGCTTGCGGGCGGCGGCATCGCGCTTGGCGTGCTGTTCGTTGTCGCGAGCTTCGCGATCCTCGGCGCGAACGGCGAGCACCGCCGCGCTCGCGCTTCCGGCGCAGAGCGCGCCCGGAATGACCGATCCGTCGGGTCAGTCGACCGGTGCGGACTGGCCCGCTTATGGCGGCACCAACGCGGCGTGGCGCTACTCGCCTCTGACGCAGATCAACGCATCCAACGTCGGCAAGCTGCAGAAGGTGTGGGAAGTGCACACCGGCGGCCTTCCGACCAACCCCGACTATGCGAAGCTCTACGGGACCGAGAACACGCCGCTCAAGGTCGGCAACCTTCTTTACACCTGCACCGCCAAGAACGTGATCCTCGCGCTCGATGCGGCGACCGGCAAACCGGTGTGGCGGGTCGATCCGCAGGTGCCCGACAAATGGATTCCGTACACGACCGCGTGCCGCGGTCTCGCTTATTACCAGGTGCCCGGCGCGGCCGCGGGGACGCTATGCGCGGGCCGCATCATCGAAGGGACGCTCGACTCCCGCCTGATCGCCGTCGACGCGCTGACCGGCAAGCCGTGCACCGACT
Source organism: uncultured Alphaproteobacteria bacterium (assembly GCA_963849435.1). Lineage (GTDB taxonomy): Bacteria > Pseudomonadota > Alphaproteobacteria > Sphingomonadales > Sphingomonadaceae > Sphingomicrobium. Next base: position 307,942 of record CAWKHO010000015.1, on the reverse strand, counting down.
TCAACGGCACCGGCCAGCAGGACACGAAGATCGGCATGGGCCCGGTCTATCCCGGGCTCGCATCGATCAACTCGGCGCCGACGATCGTGCGCGGGATCATCGTCGTCCCCCACCAGATCCTCGACGGACAATGCCGCTGCTCGCCATCGGGCGTGATCCAGGGCTTCGACGCCAAGACGGGCAAGCTCGCCTGGGCATGGGACATGCAGCACCCCGACTGGCATGGCTATCCGCCCGCCGGGCAGACATGGTTCAAAGGCACGCCCAACAGCTGGACCACGAGCGCCGGCGACGAGAAGCTCGGGCTGGTCTACGTGCCGACCGGCAACGTCGCCGACGATTATATCTCCACCGGCCGAACGCCGCGAGGAGAATGCCTATTCGAGCTCGCTGGTCGCGATCGACGTCACCACCGGCAAGCCGCGCTGGAGCTTCCAGACGGTTCGCAAGGACGTGTGGGACTATGACCTTGGAAGCCAGCCTTCGCTGCTCGATTACAAGGGCACGGCGGCGGTCGTGATTCCGTCCAAGCAGGGCGACCTATACGTGCTCGATCGCGCGACCGGAAAACCGCTGACGCCGGTCGGATCGATTGCTGCGCCCATGGGCGGCGTCGAGCCCGGCGAGCGGGCGCCCCGTCAACCGATCTCGCTATGGCAGACCCTGCGCCATCCGGTGCTCACCGAAGCCGACATGTGGGGCATGTCGCCGATCGACCAGATGATCTGCCGGATCCAGTTCCGCCAGGCGGATTACCGCGGCTTTTTCACCCCGCCGCGCGTGGACAAATACACGGTCGAATATCCGGGCTATAACGGCGGCAATGACTGGGGCAGTGTCTCCATCGACCCGGTGCGCGGCGTGCTGATCGCCAATTACAACGACACGCCCAATTATCTGAAGCTGATGTCGCGTTCGGTCGCCGACAAGCAGGGCATCAAGCCGCGCTTTGCCACCGCATCGTCTCGACGCAGGCGCACGCGGTCGACCCGCAATGGGGCGTTCCGTACGCGATCCACGTCAATGCCGGCTGGCGGATGCCGTTCACCAAGCTGATGTGCAAGCGCCCGCCCTACGGGGACATTCGTGCGATCGACATCGCGAGCGGCCAGACCTTGTGGGACCGTCCGCTCGGCACCGCGCGCCGCAATGGTCCGTTCAACCTTCCGACCTTGCTGCCCTTCGCCATCGGCACCCCGAACAACGGCGGCGCGGTAACCACCGCGAGCGGGCTGATCTTCGTCGCCGCGGCAACCGACGATCTGCTGCGCGCCATCGACGAGCGGACCGGCAAGGTTGTTTGGTCCGTATCCTTGCCTGCTGGCGGTCAGGCGACCCCGATCGTCTACCAGCAGGACGGGCGCGAATATCTCGTGATCTTCGCCGGCGGCCACCATTTCATGGAAACCCCCATGGGCGACAGCGTGATCGCCTACGCGCTGCCCCGCTAGCGAAGCGAACGTGCCCGGCGTTCAGCTTTCGCCCGTTCCCCGAATGCGCCGTTGCGCCGCGACGAATGAACTCCGGGAGATTGCGGTTTTACATAAAGCACGAACACCTGCGGCTGCGCTTCTCTGACCCGGCTCTCCATATCGACGACGATGCGCTCGATCTCGGGCGTCGTGAGCTGATCTTCGAATTTGACGCTGAGCGCCACGACGGCGCGATCGGGCGCAAGCTGCGCCGAAACCACTCCGTTGGGGCAGACTACTCCGCGCGTCGATCTCGCGATCGCAAACACGTCCTCCTCCAGGCTCAGATCGGCTTGCTCTCCGATCAGCAGACCCTTGCTTTCACGCGCAAGCAGGATCGAGACCGCGCACAGCAACCCGCCGATTGCGATAGAGGCGTACCCGTCGAGCCGCGGCTCGCGCCAGTGGACCGAGGCCCAGGTCCCGGCAAAGGCCATCGCGATCCCGATCAGCGCTGCGGTGTCTTCGAGCAGGACGACAAACTGGGGCGGATCCTTGCTGCTCCGGATGGCGGCTAGATAGCCTCTCTCGCCGACGAACGGTCGAAATCCCTTCCATGCGACGAGCCACGAAGTGCCCTCGAACACGAAGGAGAGCGCCAGCACGACATAGACGATCGCGGCGCGGTTGAGCGGCCGCGGGTGGCGCACATGGTTTAGCCCCTCGACGATCGAAGCGAGCCCCCCGAGACCGAACAGAAGCAGTGCGACGATGAAGCTCCAGAAATAGAGCTCGCGTCCATATCCATACGGATGCTCGACGTCGGGCGCCCGGCGCGAGCGCCGCATGCCGTACAGAAGCAACGCCTCGTTGCCGGTGTCGACGATGCTGTGAAAGGCTTCCGAGAGCATCGCCGAGGAGCCGGACAAGAGTGCTGCGGCAAGCTTGGTGATCGCCACCAGGAGGTTGCCGAGCAGCGCGGCCCAGATGGTATTACGCGTAGCCGAGCGCGCCATGCGATGTCAGCCGCGACCGTGTCTTGTGCTGGCGCACTGTACGGGACGGCATGTTTGGCGGACTTGCATGCTTCAATCCCCGAGCAGGTCCCGAAATTTCTAGCAGAAGCGGCCGGCGATGTCCGCAACAGGTCGTGACCGAGCGTTGCCTAACAGGTTCCCCTACCCGCCCGCATCGCGTAATTCCTCCATCTTATGGTCCTCAGGACACCTCAAGCCGACAAGCGAGCGCCGTCTGCGGCGTCGCTCGGCCTCGCCTCCGCGGCACTTCGGGCCGGCAACATCGCCGGCGCTCGCCAGATGCTTCAGGATCGCCTCGCGCTGTATCCATCGGACGCGGACGCGCTCGAGCTGCTGGCGGAGGTTGCGGCCGGCCAGCACTCGACCGAGGAAGCCACGATCCTGCTCCGGCGCGCGGTTGCCGCCGACCCCTCGCCGCAGCGCCGCTTCGCTCTGATTTGCCACCTGCAGCGCCATGCCCCGGCGGTGGCCCTCGCCGAGATCGAGCAATTGCCGCAGACCGCGCGAGGCGAATTGGAAGTCCGTGCCATCGAAGCCGCGATCGCCGGTACCCTCGGAATGCACGACCGGCAGATCCGGGTGTATCAGGCGATGGTCCGCGAAAGGTCGGGAGAGGCGGGCCTGTGGGTCAGCCTCGGCAATGCGCTGAAGACCGTTGGGCGCACTGACGAGGCGATCAAAGCGCTTCAGCGGGCGATCCGCGCCAACGTCGGCCACGGCGACGCGTGGTGGACTTTGGCCAACTTCAAATCGTTCAAATTCTCTCCGGGCGACATCGGCAGGATGCAGGCCGCGCTCCGCGGCAGGCTCGCGGACCATGACGCGCTCCATATCCATTTCGCGCTCGGCAAGGCCTTCGAGGACCGGGCAGACTACGAGCAGAGCTTCCGTCACTATGCCATCGGCAACGCCATGCGGGCGGCAACCTTCGGTCCGGAGCAAGTCGCCATCACAAATTTCGTGGACGAATCGCTGTCCAGCGTCACTGCTGACTATTTCGGTCGGTTGCAGGGTTCCGGCTCCCCCGAACACAGCCCGATCTTCGTTGTCGGGCTGCACCGATCCGGCTCAACTCTGATCGAACAGATCCTCGCCAGTCACCCGCAGGTAGAGGGCACGACCGAATTGCCGGTGATGAGGAGCATCCGCGACCGGCTCACCCGGTCGAGTGGCAAGTCGGCGCCGGAAACGATCGCCGCACTGCAGCCCGCCGATGTGCGCGCGATCGGCGAGGAATATCTGCATCGGTCGCGCCCGTTCCGGCAGACGGACCGGCCCTATTTCGTCGACAAGATGCCGAGCAACTGGATGAACCTCGCGCTCATCCGCGCCGCGCTTCCGAACGCCCACATTATCGACGCGCGTCGCCATCCGCTGGCGTGCGGCTTTTCCAACTTCAAACAGAATTACGCGTCGGGCCTCGGCTTCTCCTACGCGCTCGAAACCATCGGCGCGTTCTATCGCGATTACTGGCGCTTCATGCGCCATTTCGATGCGCTCCAGCCCGGCGTCGTCTGCCGAATCATCAACGAGCGGCTGATCGATGACCCCGAAGCCGAAGTCCGCCGAATGCTCGATCATCTCGGCCTGCCGTTCGACTCCGCATGCCTGGAGTTCCACAAGAACGATCGCGCGCGGTGCGTACGCCGAGCGCTGAGCAGGTGCGCCGCCCAATCAACCGGGCTGGCGTGAACTCCTGGCGTCCCTACGAACCGTGGCTCGGCCCGCTGAAGGAATCGCTCGGCCCGGCGCTCGAGAACTGGACCGACTGACCTAAAGAAAAGGGGCGAGGCAGTTTCCCGCCTCGCCCCAATTCATCACTCCGAAACGCTCAAACTTGGGGTCCCGCAAAGTCGGACTTTGCGGATTTTCCCTTAGTTGCCGCGCTCGCCCTTCGTCGTCGGAGGCGGAGGCGGTGGCGGCGGAGGAGGCGGCGCCGGGCAGGTGTCCGTCGCCAGGATCGTCGTTCCGTCCGGGCACGTCTGCGTCGCCGGAGCTGGCGGCGGAGGCGGCGGCGGAGGCGGCGGTGGGGGCGGTGGCGGCGCCGCGGCCCCGAGATTGAAGATCAGGCTCGCCAGGAGGCTGTGGCTGCGGAACTTCGACGACACGGAGACCGTCCCGCCGCCGGCATCGTCAAACGTCCGGCGCGCCCGGCCGGCATCGAAATACCGATACTTGAGGCCGATATCCACGCTCGGCGAGATCGCGTAGCGCGCTTCGGCGAGCAGCTGCCAGGCGAACTTGCCCTTGCCGACGCTCCCGCTGCTGCTGAAGTTGTCGATATAATAGTCGCCGTCGTTGCCCGTACTGGTCGCATCGACGGTGAACCGGGTCTTGGTATGCGCATAGCCGACACCGCCGCCCACCGAGAAGCTGGCGCCGTTGTCATCGCCGAAGTCGAGCAGGCCATTGACCATCGCCGACCAGCTGTTGGTGCGGCTGCGGAGGCCCACGCTGGCGTCCGTCACGGCAAACGAACGGCTCCTTGACTTGGCGTGCTTGTAGCCGAGCTCGCCCTCGAGCCGGAACATGCCGAAATCGTAGCCGCCGACGGCGTCGATATCGTAGCCCATCTTGTTTCTTGAACGGCCGCTGAAGTTGCAGGTGCTGAAATAATAATCGAGGTAGTCGCAATAATAGCTGTTGGTCGCATTGATATGCAGGCTGTTCTTCGACCACATCACGCCGGCATCGATACCGACATAGCCGCTATGGTCCCGAGCCATTGCAGGTGTAGCGATTGCAGCCGCTGCAGCGGCTACGAGGAGATATTTGCGCACTTTAATTCCCCTATTCTGTTTTGCCGGCTGACCGGCTGGGATGTCGATACCACAAAGGCTTAATCTGCGTAAACCTGAGGTTATCTAACGGCATCAGAAATGATTTAGCGCACGAAGGTTCCACTCACCTTCCCCATTCCGCAGCCTTGCGGGGGGCGAATAGCCCGAGGCCACCGCGCCGCGAAAAAATCGGCAGCAAAGCATTGCACTCATGAAACGCGCGAGTGGGTAAGCGAATCTACGTATTCCCCCCACGCCGGTGAGTAGCGCACCCATGCTCCAATACTAGAGATGGAGTACTCGCCATGTCTGATCATCAAAAACGCTACAGATCAGTCTCTCGGCGCGATTTCCTCAACATCGCGGCCGTCGGGGGGACTGTCCTTGTTGCGGCAGGAATGACCGATACGGCATTCGCCGCTTCTAAGAAATTCTCGCAACAGCAAGCGCATTATCAGCCGATCCCGAAGTCCGGGCAACGGTGCCAAAGCTGTGCGCTGTGGCAGGCGCCGACTGCCTGTCAGGTCGTTGACGGGCAGGTCAGCCCCGCGGGCTGGTGCATTCTCTACCAGGCGAAGAGCTGAGAGAAGCTGACAGGGGGAAGCCGCATGACTCACATTCGGATATCGAGCAGTTGGTCGCTTCTCCCAGGAGCGCTTCTTTTCAGCGCAGCGCTCGTGTTTCATCGGCCGGCCGCGGCCGTTCCAGCCTTCGCGCAGCAGACCGGCCGCAATTGCGCGGCTTGTCATGTCGGCGGTTTCGGACCCGAGCTGACGCCGTTCGGCCGCGAGTTCAAGCTCGGCGGCTACACGCTGCGGATGCACGGTTCGGTACCGCTGTCGGCAATGGCGATCGGCTCCTGGACCCACACCAATAAAGACCAGGTGCCGCCGCCTGAACATTTGAGCCGCAACAACAACCTCGTGCTCGATCAGGCAAGCCTGTTCGTCGCCGGCGGCGTCGGCTCACATTTCGGCGGCTTCGCTCAGCTCGTCACTTACGACGGAGTCGAGCGCCACTGGTCGTGGGATAATATCGACCTTCGGGCCGTGACCAGCGCGAAAATATTCGGTGCGGATTCGGTTCTCGGCCTGACGCTGACCAACAACCCGACCGCGCAGGATCCGTGGAACACGCTCCCCGCCTGGGGTTTCCCATTCACCGACACTGCGGTCTCGCCCACGCCCGATGCCGGGGAGCTGATCGATGACCCGCTCGCGGGCAATGTGATCGGCCTTACCGGCTACGCATGGATCGGGCATAAGGTGTATCTCGAAGGCGGCGGCTATTCGAGCCCATCGCGCGGCGCGCTCAAGTTCGTTGGCATGGACCCGACCGATCCCGGATCGCTCCACGGGCTCGCACCTTACGGGCGGATCGCTTACCAGACGGATGTTGCCGGCGGGACGTTCGAGGTCGGCGCCAATGTGCTCAAGGCGGCGATCTTCCCCGGGCGCGACCGTTCGAGCGGCTTTACCGATCATTACACCGACTGGGGCGTCGACAGCTCATGGCTGAAGACCATCGGCAAACGCGACTCGCTAACCGCAAACGTCCGCTACGAGCATGAGAAGGGCGATCTCCGCGCCAGCTGCGCGCTGGGGCTGATCGGCGACGGCAGCGACGTCAATTGCGCGCGCTATCACCTCAACGAATGGCGCGTGGCTGTGAGATATGCGCACGATCGAATTGGCTTCGCCGTGTCGCCATTCAGCATCACCGGATCGCGCAACTTCAACCTCTACGACGGCAACGGCCGACCGGACAGCAATGGGATCCTGGGGCAGGTGGACTTCACCCCGTGGGGCGCCGGCAACTCACCGCTTGGTCCACGGTTCAACGCGCGCGTGGGCGTCCAATACACGGTCTACGGGAAATTCAACGGCCGGCGGCGCAATTATGATTTCAGCGGTGCCAATGCACCTGACAATGATGCGCTGAGGCTGTTCACTTGGATCGCGTTCTAACCATCCGGCACATTACGTATTTTGGGGTCGCAGGCGCGAGACTATCCAGTCGCTAGCCTTCCGGAGGTTCCCCTTCCCCAGCCTATCCTCCGGAAGGCCTGTTCACGCTGGAAGCGGCGTTGCCCGCCTGACCGGTTCCCCTCTCCGCCCGCATGGCCTAACTGCGCTCCCGCGATGCATTTTCTCGACCAGGCCAAGATCTACGTGAAATCCGGCGCCGGCGGACCGGGCGCGGTCAGCTTCCGGCGCGAGAAGTTCGTCGAGTTCGGCGGACCCGACGGCGGCGACGGCGGCAAGGGCGGCGACATCGTCCTCGAAGCCGTTCCCGGCCTCAATACCCTGATCGACTTCCGCTACACCCAGCATTTCCGCGCCCCGCGCGGCAAGGGCGGGGCCGGCGCAAACCGCACCGGCGCAGGCGGCCAGGACCTCGTCATCCGCGTGCCCATCGGCACCCAAATCCTCGCCGACGACGAGGAACGCACCGTTCTCGCCGACCTCACCAAAGAGGGCGAGCGCGTCACCTTGCTCCAGGGCGGCATCGGCGGCCGCGGCAACGCCAGCTACAAGACCTCGACCAACCGCGCCCCGCGCCAGCACCAGACCGGCACTCCGGGCGAGGAGATGTGGGTCTGGCTGCGCCTCAAATTGCTCGCCGACGTCGGCCTCGTCGGCCTGCCCAACGCCGGCAAGTCGACCTTCCTCAACTCCGTCACGAACGCCGACGCCAAGGTCGGCGATTACCCGTTCACCACGCTCCGCCCGCAGCTCGGAGTGGTCCGCCACAAGGGCCGCGAGTTCGTCCTCGCCGACATCCCCGGGCTGATCGAAGGCGCCGCGGAGGGCGCCGGGGTCGGCGACCGCTTCTTGGGCCACGTCGAACGCACGCGGCTGCTGCTGCATCTCGTCGACGCGTCCGCCGACGATCCCGCCGAAGCCTATCGCATCGTTCGCGATGAGCTCGCCGCTTACGGCGCCGGTCTCGAGCTCAAGCCCGAAATCGTCGCGCTGACCAAGGCCGACCTCCTCGACGCCAAGCGCCTCGGCAAGGTCGCGGCCGCCGTTGAAGAAAGCCGCCGGATCCAAGCCCTTGTCCGTCTCCGCGCCGCTCGGCGAAGGCGTCGATCGCCTGCTCGACGCGGTCATCGGGAGCCTCAGCGCCGCACGCGAGGAGGAACGTGAGGACCCGGCCGCCGGTGGGCGCAAATGGTCTCCCTTATAAGAATGGTTCCTTATAAGAGATTTGGCCGGTGAAGCTCGCCATCACCGGCGGCACCGGCTTCGTCGGCTCGCACCTGATCGACGCCGCGCTTGCTGCCGGGCACCACGTCCAGGCGCTGACCCGCCGCGAGCAGCCGCAGCGCGACCGCGTCCTGTGGATCCCCGGCAGCCTCGACGACCGCGATGCGCTCGAACGGCTCGTCGGCGATGCCGACGCGATCGTCCACGTCGCCGGAGTGATCAGCGCGCCCAACGCCGCCGCTTTCGAGCACGGCAATGTCGCCGGCACGCTGGCGATGCTCGCCGCCGCGACCGCGGGCGGGGTCCACCGCTTCGTCCACGTCTCCTCGCTCGCGGCGCGCGAGCCGAAGCTTGTCGCTCTACGGAGCGTCCAAGGCCAAGGCCGAGGCGCTGGTCCAGAGTAGCGGTCTCAACTGGGCGATCGTGCGTCCGCCGGCGGTCTACGGCCCCGGCGACAAGGAGACGCTCGAGCTGTTCAAGATGGCCCGCCGCGGCCAGATCTACCTTCCGCCCGCGGGCAAGCTGTCGCTGATCCACGTCGGCGATCTGGTCGAGCTGCTGCTCGCGCTCACGCGCCACGGCGCGCCGGAGAAGGCGCTGATCGAGCCCGACGACGGCCGCAAGGGCGGCTGGACCCACCGCGAGTTCGGCGACGCGCTCGGCCGCGCCGTCGGCGTCCGCGCGCGCACCATCTCCACCCCGCGCTTCCTGCTCGCGCTCGGCTCCCGCCTCGACCGCCTCCTCCGCCGCGACCGCGCCAAGCTGACGCCCGACCGAGTCGCCTACTTCTGCCACCCCGACTGGGTCGCACGCCCGGAACACGCGCCCGCCGCCCGAGCTATGGCGCCCCCGCATCGACACCGAACAAGGCCTCAAGGAGACCGCCGAGTGGTATCGCGAGCAGGGCTGGCTCTAAGCGTGGTGGGCTAATGGCCAGCTTTCGACCCAAACTTGCCGCGGCAGCTTTCGACCGTTTGCAGACACCCGGCGATGGTGCATGATGGACGCGTGTTCGAAGTGACTTCATGTGAAGACCGGGCTACTGGGTAGCCGCGTGGAACTGACGGCGCTTGACGACATGAGCGGCACTGAGACGCTTGTGAGCTATGCCGCCCACGGGATGACCGGTTACAAGGTGGCCTATAGTTTCCCCAAGGAACAGCACTGACGCTGCGCTTTGCTCCATGGAACAGGTTCGGCAGAGGCACTCGCGTGGACCTCGCCACAGTCCTCAAACACCCGTCAATGCAGCGGCAGCTAATTCGCATTGGGCGCGGCTAATGTCCGCTTTCCATCTGTGGACGCCCCCCGCAGCGCAAGCGATTTTTGGGTTGGTCTGACACCTGGTCGGATGCTGCCATCTGTCCGGCCTTTGCTGCAGCGCGTGGCTGCTGGCCCGTATGGGAGTTCGCGGACCGGATCCAAATCACCCGATAGCGTGCTTTGGAAGCACGGTGGAAAGCACTGGTTCTTCCGGTCCCGTCTCGCCGACTGTGGTGCCATACCCTCCTTCGATCGCTTAACGCCCGACATCCTCACGCCCGCCGCGGATCAGCCCGCGACGGCCGGAGCTCGATAAATTCCGCCTCTGGCAAGCAGCGCCCAGACGATGCGCGCCGTCTTGTTGGCGAGCGCGACCGTCACCAGCATGCGCGGCTTTCTCGCCATCATCTGCTCGAGCCACGATCCTCTTGCCGCTCCGCGCCTGCTGGCATGAAGAACGACCGCCGCGCTCCCCAGGATCAGCAGACGCCGCAGCGTTCGCTCGCCCATCCTGGTGATCGCTCCGAGCCTCGACTTGCCGCCGGTCGAGCGTTGCAGCGGTGTGAGCCCGAGCCACGCGGCAAAGTCGCGGCCCTTGCGGAAGCTCTCCGGCGGGGGCGCCAATGCGAGCAGCGCAGTCGCCGTGATGGGACCGATCCCGGGGATGGTCATCAGCCGACGCGCGGTCTCGTCCTCGCGCGCACGCTTCGCGATCTCGCGATCGAGAGATGGATGCGCTCGTCGAGCGCCTTCACGCTGCCGATCATCACCAGGAACACGTCGCGCGCGCTGTGCGGAAGCGGGCACGATCGATCCTCGATCTTCGCCATCATCGCGCTCGCGTGGAACAGCCCCTTGGGTGCAATCCAGCCATGCTCGGCGAGCTGGCCGCGAAGTGCATTGATAAGCTGGGTGCGCTGGCGCACGAGCAGATCACGCGCACGGAACACGGCGGCGCTCGCCTGCTGCTCCTCGCTCTTCACCGGCACGAACCGCATGGTCGGCCGCTGCGCGGCCTCGCAGATCGCCTCGGCATCGGCGGCATCGTTCTTCTGCCGCTTTACGAACGGCTTCACGTAAGCTGGCGGAATGAGCCGCACCTGATGCCCCAGGCGCTGCAGCTCGCGGCCCCAGTGATGCGCGCCCGCACACGCCTCCATCGCTACCGTGCAGCGCGGCTGAGAAGCGAAGAACTCGATCAGCTTCTGGCGCGTGATGCGGCGGCTGAACACCGCCGCGCCCGACGCAGCTGCGCCGTGGGCGTGAAAAACCTGCTTTGCGATATCGAGCCCGATAATGGTAACTTCTTCCACGGACGCCTCCCTCTCAAGCGGTGACTCAACACCACCTCTTTGGCACATCGATGCCGTTGGGGGGCGTCCACCCCATCACCCAACGCGGACATTAGCCCAGGTCAGGTGCGAACCGCCCCAACCCCGCCCCATTCGCGCCCCATTGCGTTGCTTAAGCTTTGGCCGACCACTAACGAGCCGAGCATGCCCGATCGCACCGAAACCTACGCCAAAGTCATCGAGCTGATCGCGCCCTTCAACAAGAAGGGCGTTGCGATCACCGAGGCGACGCGCTTCGCCCAGGACCTCGAGTGGGACAGCCTGACGGTGCTCGATTTCGTCGCCAACATCGAAGACGAGTTCGACGTCCTCATCTCGATGAACCTGCAGGCCGAGATCGAGACCGTCGGCCAGCTGGTCGACGCGCTGCAGCGGCTTACCGCCCAGCGTGGCTGACCTCTTCTCCAAGTTCGACGCGCTGATCGAGCAGCGCGAGACTTTGCTCGAGACCGGGCTCACCGACCCCTTCAACCTCGTCATGGAGAAGGTCGAGAGCCCGACCGTCGCAATCTGCAACGGCAAGCGCACGATCCTGCTCGGCACCTACAATTACATGGGTATGACCTTCGATCCGGACGTCATCGCCGCGGGCAAGCAGGCGCTCGACGATTTCGGCTCGGGCACCACCGGAAGCCGCGTCCTCAACGGCACCTATGTCGGCCACCGCGCGGTCGAGCAGGCGCTCCGCGACTTCTACGCAATGGACCACGCGATGGTCTTCTCGACCGGCTACCAGGCCAATCTCGGCGTGATCTCCACCATCGCCGGCAAGGACGACTACATCGTCCTCGACATCGACAGCCACGCGTCGATCTACGATGGCTGCGCGCTCGGCAACGCCCAGATCGTCCCCTTCCGCCACAACGACATCGAAGCGCTCGAAAAGCGGTTGAAGCGCATCCCCGAAGGCGCCGGCAAGCTGGTCGTGCTCGAAGGCGTCTATTCGATGATGGGCGACGTCGCGCCGCTGAAGGAGATGGTCGCGGTCTCCAAGGCGAACGGCGCAATGGTCCTCGTCGACGAAGCGCATTCGATGGGCTTCATCGGCGAGCACGGCCGCGGCGTGTCCGAGGCGCAGGGGGTGATCGACGACGTCGATTTCATCATCGGCACCTTCTCCAAGTCGGTCGGCACGGTCGGCGGCTTTTGCGTCTCCAATCACCCGAAGTTCGAGATCCTGCGCCTCGTCTGCCGCCCCTACGTGTTCACCGCCTCGCTCCCGCCCTCGGTCGTCGCCACCGCGGCGACCTCGATCCGCAAGCTGATGGACAGCGCCGACAAGCGCGCGCATTTGTGGGAGAACAGCAAGCGCCTCCACGCCGGCCTCCGCCAGCTCGGCTTCGCGCTCGGCACCGAAGCGCCGCAATCGGCGATCATCGCCGTGATGATGCCCGATCTCGAGACCGGCGCCGCGATGTGGGAAGCGCTCCTCAACGAGGGCCTCTACGTCAATCTCGCCCGCCCGCCGGCGACTCCCGCGGGAATGACTCTGCTGCGCTGCTCGCTGTGCGCCCTCCATACCGAGGACCAGGTCGGCGAGATTCTCGGCATGTTCGCTGCGGCAGGCCGTGCAACGGGTTGCATCAGCTGAGCAAAATCCGTGGAACCTTTGGGTTTCGCCGAAAGGTTAACGGGGCTAAACTGTCCCCATGAGGGCTGGGGAAGAGGACGAGATCCGGTTCGACTGGCGCCGCGGCGGAGCCGCGGCCGCGGGCCTCGTCGCAGCGCTGATCCTCGTCGCCATGGTCTTCATGGTCAAATTCGCCAACGACGCGCGCGAGCGGGCGCTTGCCGCGGAGCGCCACGCCTACGACGTCGCGCTCGTCGTCCGCAACGTCAGCAGCAACATCTCGCGCGCCGAGGCCGCGCTCGCCCGTTTCGTCCTCGACGAGGACGTGAAAACGAGCGGCAATATCTATTCGAGCGACTGGCGCCTCGCGCCTTCCAGATCGACCAGCTCAGCAATCTGGAGCGAACCAACCCCACGCAGCTGCGGCGCGTCGCCGAGCTCAGGCATCTGTACGAACGTCGCGGCGATGAGCTTGCGCTTGCCGCCCGCGCCGCTCTGGCGAAGCAGGGCGACGCCGGAATCAGCTATTTCTACCAGGCCGCGACCAAGGGTTCGGGCAAGCAACTCGACGATAAGCTCGAGGAAATCATCCGCGCCGAGCGCCAGTCGCTGCACGAGCGGATCGAGCAAAGCCAGATTTTCTCCGCGCAAGCCGATCAGCTGACCGATTATCTGAGCTGGCTCGGCATTCTCGTCGGCCTGGGCGCGGTGTTCCTGGGTGTCGTCGCAGTCCAGGCGCTGCGCCAGAACGCCGCCGCGCGGCGCCAAATCGAATCGGAGGCTGAACGCGCCGAGGTGCTCGAGATGGCGGTTCGCGAGCGCACGCAGGAGCTGTGGGAGGCGAACAAGGCCCTCAAGGCCGAGGCAGCCGAGCGCGAGGCCGCCGAGGCGCAGCTCCGTCAGGTGCAAAAGATGGAAGCGGTCGGCCAGCTCACCGGCGGGATCGCGCACGATTTCAACAACATGCTCGCGGTGGTGGTCGGCGGCATCGATCTCGGCCTCCGCCGCCTGAACGGTCCCCGCCGCGAGGTCATGATGCATCTCAACAATGCGATGGAAGGCGCGACGCGCGCCGCCGCGCTCACCCGCCGCCTCCTCTCCTTCGCCCGTTCAGAACCGCTGCTTCCCGAGCGGGTCGACAGCAAGGACCTGATCGGCGGAATGTCCGACCTGCTCGACCGCACCCTGGGCGAGCGGATCCGCGTCGAAGTCGACCTCGCGTCCGACACCTGGCCGATCTACGTCGACTCGCATCAGCTCGAAAATGCCATCGTCAACCTCGCCGTGAACGCACGCGATGCGATGGACGGCCAGGGGATGATGCGCATCGCCACCGAGAACGTGACGCTGGCATCGAACGAGGTCGGCGACATTCGCGCCGGCGAGTATGTGAAGATCAGCGTCACCGACACCGGCTGCGGAATGCCGCGCGAAGTGCTCGAACGTGCATTCGAGCCCTTCTTCACCACAAAGCCGGTCGGCAAGGGCACCGGCCTCGGCCTCAGCCAGATTTTCGGCTTCGCCCACCAGTCCGGCGGCGAAGTCGGCATCGAGAGCGAGGTCGGCCGCGGCACCGTCGTTTCGATCTACCTGCCGCGGACCGAAGCTGCGGCGCGTGTCCGCATTCATCCCGCGGTCCATCGCGCCGATGCCGACGTGCACGTCGCCGGCGCCAGGATCCTGCTCGTCGAGGACGACCCGCGGGTGCGCACCGCGACCGTCGATGCGCTCGAGGACCTCGACTATGAACCGGTCGCCTGCGGCAGCGGCGCCGAAGCGATCGCTCTGTTCAACGCCCAGGAATTCGACCTCGTCGTCAGCGACGTGATCATGCCCGAAATGACCGGCCCCGAGCTGATCCGCTACCTGAAGCGCACGTCGCCGCGCGACTTCGCGGTGCTCTTCGTCACCGGCTATGTCGGCGAGGGCGAAAGCGACGACCTTCGCGGCCACGAGCTGCTGAGGAAACCGTTCACCGTCGGTGCGCTCGCCAACGCCGTCTCCGCCGCGCTCGCCCGCACCGCCAGCGAACCGCCCCGCTCGGCAGGAGGCGCAAGAGGCTGATTAGATCCGCTCCATCGCGCAGCGATGGGGAGGGGGACCATTCGCCGCAGAGCGAATGGTGGAGGGGCCTGCACGCAAATCTACCGTATCGCCCCGCCCTTGAGCAGCCGCGGCAACAAGCTGAGGCCCGCCAGCAATGGATGCCGCCGCTGCCACGGCTTGAGTTCGATGCTCGTCCCCGCGTGCCGGTTGATCTTCCAGGCGATATATTCCGCGCCCCCGGCGAAGGTGAAGCTCGCCTTGGCCAGCCGAAGCACCGACAGCGCCTTCCCTTCGATCCGCCGCCATGCCCAATTGCCCGAGCTTCGGCATCGATTGCGCGGCCGCCAGTGCCGGCAGCGGAAAACCGCCGGTACCGCTCGGGGTCCACATCGACCACAGACTGCGCGCGCCCCTTGCGTTCGGCGCGAAGCTCGGCGGAATAAGTGAGATCGAACGCCCGGCGCCACAGCTCCAGCGGCTCCTCGCCTGCCTTCGGTCCAGCAGCCGCAAGCAAGGTCGGCGCGGCGCGGCTCACCGCGTCGATTGCCCGGTTCCGGGCGGCCGCGTCCGCCGCCCACACCAGCCGCGACGGCTGCGCAAACCGCGCCCAGACCGACACGCTGCTCGTCTCCGGGCCGTTGAGCCGGTGAAAATCCGCCTCGCTCAGCACCGCATATTTGGCGGCGAGCCCGTCCTTCTCGAAATAGAAGACGTTGGGTGGAATGAGGCGGTTGGCCGCCGCCAGCCAGCGCTTGCCGTACGCCGCGCGGTAATCCGAAACGATCAGGTAGAAATCGAGCATCCGCCCGTCGAGCTCGCGCTCACGCAAGCAGGACCCGTAGAACAGCACCGCGCGGCTCGCCGCCCCATGCTTCGCTGCAATCGCCGCCGCAATCGCGCCGACCCGCGGATCGACGGCCAAGCTCAATTCCTCGGCGACGAGCGCGCGCAGTTCGGTCACGTCAGCCGTCATTGCGAGGCGTCGAAGGCGACGCGGCAATCCAGCGCGGCGGCTGGGGGAGATCCATCACGCTCGCCTGGATTGCTTCGCTGCGCTCGCAATGACGGATGGCTCACGCCGCGAGCTTCACGAACGACAGCGGCAGCGCCGGCCGGAGATTGATCGGCCGCCCGATCTCCGCGCGATACGTCTCGCCGTCGAGGATGATGTGCGAGCTGTCGCCCTCGATCGTGATCTCGTTGGCTTCCTCGAAATGCACGCCCCTGACCGGCGACCGGCCGAGCCTGCCGGCGAAGCTCGCCGCAAGGCCGCGGATCAGCGACATCGGCCGCTCCTCGATCGCCAGCAGCTTCAGCGTCCCGTTGCGCCGTCCGCCGAGCTCGCTCCGGAGCAGCAGCTTCTCGAGCGTGGTGACCGCAAGCAGCGAGAATTGCCCGCTGAGCGCTGTCTGCTTCTTGCCCACCGACACCCGCAGCGGGGACGGATCCGGCGGCAGGAAGCTCGCCTTGGCCTTCAGGAACCACTTCGCAAGCAGTGCGATGGCCGTGATTCCGTGCGCGATCCCGGTCGGTAGCCCAAGCGGGTAAATCTTGTCGCGGCAGTAGATCATGGTGTCGGCAAGCCCCGCGCCCCCGAGGAACATGCCGATCACCGGCCGGTCGTCGCCGTCGCCGTGGCGCAGCGCGATCAGCTCGCGCGCCACCGTGTACGGCTTGAGGTCGGTCCGGGCGAGCTCGATCAGCCGCTCGAGCGCCTCGATCGGGTCGCCCCGGGCGCCGAGATCGAGCGCGATCAGGTTCGTCTTGCCGCTCGGCAGCACCGCGACCGGCGGCGGATCGCCCTGGAAATAGCCGCCGTTGTAGATTTCCGTCAGCGCCGCCTGAACCGTGCCGTCGCCGCCGTTGATCGCCAGCACCTTCGGCCGCACGCGGGCGATGATCTTCATCGCCTCGCCGATCTGGTGGGCGTGCTCGACCTCGTAGTGGAAGACGTCCGGGTGGTCCGAGCAATATTCGCGGATACGCGAGAGCTGGGCGAGATTGCGTGTAGATTTCGGGTTGGAAAGCAAGGCGATACGCGGCCGCGGTGCGCGCGCGAGCCCAGCCGCGGTTCCGCTCCACGGACACGCTTCGCCCGCGGCGTTCTCAGTCTCGGCCGTGGCAGGCGATTTCACCATGAATTCACGCGACCATTCGCTATAGGACCCGGGCGAACGAACGCCCTCGATCGTCGAAGGCGCATCCGTCCGCTGTGCAACCTCGCCTGCCTTTGCGGCCAAATGATGGTGTCGGGACGGACAGAATTGCGGCAAGTCGGCCTTATTGATCGTTATCTCGCGCGCTCGATCGCGGTGCCGTTGATCGGCTCGCTGATCCTTGCGGCGATGCTGTTGCTGCTCGACAAGATGCTGCGGCTGTTTCAGTTCGTGGTCGATTCCGGCGGCCCCGTCAGCGTCGTCTGGCGGATGCTCGCCAACCTCCTTCCCGAATATCTGTCGCTCGGCATTCCAATCGGCCTGATGCTCGGGATCCTGCTTGCCTTCCGCAAGCTCGCCTTGTCGTCGGAACTGGATTCGATGCGCGGCATCGGCATCGGCTACGGCCGCTTGCTGCGCATACCTTATGCCTACGCAATCCCGCTCGCGGTCATCAACCTGTTCATCGTCGGCTATCTCGAGCCCTACACCCACTACCGCTACGAAGGGCTGCGCTTCGATTTGAAGTCCGGCGCCCTCGGCGCCTCGATCAAGGTCGGCGAGTTCAACCAGCTCGGCAAGCATCTGACCGTTCGCATCGACCGCAGCGAGAAGAAGGGCACGCAGCTGCAGGGAATCTTCGTCCAGATGGACGACCCCGGCGGAATGTCGGTCGCGGCAACCGCCGAGCACGGCCGCTTCCTGTCGGGCGAGGACCCCGACGAGATCGTGTTCCAGCTGACCAAGGGTCGCCTGGTGCAGGATTCGCCCAAATTCCCCACGCCCAGGACGCTGGCGTTCGATCTCTACAATTTGCCGGTGAAGCTCCCGGCGATCGACCAGTTCCGCCGCCGCGGCGGGACAGTTTCGGATGAGCTCTACCTGCACGAGCTGTGGCAGGTCGGCTACGGCGGGCGTGGGTCCGACGTCCACCAGAAGCTCGAGGCTCAGGCGACGCTCAACATGCGGATCGTCGAAGTAATCATGATGCTGATGCTGCCGCTGCTCGCGGTCGCGCTCGCGGTCCCGCCCAAGCGAAGCACCTCCTCGCTCGGAATCTTCCTCGGCATCCTGGTCGTGGTCGCCTATCACAAGGTCAATCAATATGCCCAGCAGGCGGCGACGAATGGCCACGTCAATGCGGTGCTCGCGCTTTGGGTGCCGCTGGCGATCCTCACGGTGCTGATCTCGTGGATGTACCATGTCCTCGCGCACCGGCCCGGCGGCCAGCCGATCGGAGCGCTCGAATGGTTCGCCACCCGGACCGCCCGGCGCATCCGCGGGGCCATACCAAAGTTCGGTGAAGCATGATCAACGTCTCGTTCTTCCCGTCGCGCCGCCTTGCGCTCTACATGGTGCGGCTGTTCCTCACGCGCAGCCTCGCAGTGCTCGTCGCCCTCGTGCTCGTGCTGATGACACTCGATCTGCTCGGCGAATCCGGGAAGATCCTGGCAGTCCCCGGCAATGGCGATCCTGAGCTGTGGCGCTACGTCAGCTTGCGCATCCCGCTGCTGGTCTCGCGCTTCCTGCCTTTCTCGGTGCTGCTCGGAACCCTGATTGCGTTCGTCGGCCTCAACCAGCACAGCGAAGTCGTTGCGATGAAGGCCGCCGGCCTTTCGGCGCACCAGATCCTCGCGCCGTTGATCATCGCCAGCATCGGCATTGCCGGCGCCCTGTTCGTCTTCGACGAGACCGTCGTCGTGAACTCCGCCCGCGTGGTGAACGCCTGGTCCGACAACGACTATAAGCCGATCCCGCCGGACCGCGGCATCCTCAGCAACGTCTGGGTGCTGAACGGCGACGACCTGATCCGCGCCGGGATCGTCAACGGCCGCGCCCCCAACCTCATCGTCCGCCAGCTAATGATCTACGACCGGTCGGGCGGAGTCCTGCAGCGCGTGATCCGCGCCGATCGCGCGATCCCGCTTCCCGGTTCGAAGGGCTGGTTGCTCGACAACGTCCGGATGTACGACGCCAACATGAACCTGGTCCGCCATCAGCCGCGCCTGACTGGACTGCAAGGCGTAACCCCCGGGCAGCTGACCATCGCCAAGGTCGACCCGACGGAGCTCGATTATTGGACCCTAAAGCGCCGCATCGCCGAGCTCGAGGCTGCCGGCCGGCCAACCGACGAGGCCACGGCCGGCCTCGACCACAAGATCTCCGGCCCCATTTCGACCCTGCTCATGCCACTGCTCGCCGCGGTCGCAGCCTTCGGTCTCGCCCGCTCGGGGCAAGTGTTGCTCCGCGCCTCGCTCGGAATGGCGCTCGGCTTCGCCTATTTCGTCGCCGACAATTTCAGCCTCGCGATGGGCAACGCCGGCGCCTACCCGCCGCTTGTCGCCGCCTGGGGACCCTTCCTCTTGTTCCTGCTGATCGGCGAAACGGTGCTCGTTCGAACCGAGGAATGAGCCGCGCTAAGGCAAATTCAGGCGCCTAAGGACTGGCGGGCACGGTCGTCGAGACGTAGATAGAGACTGGTCGCCTCGTCCCCCGCTTCCTCTGCAGGGCAGGCAAGTTGCCCGCCAGTGGACGTATCGAGCGAAAAGCGGATTTCCTTGAGCGGTGCGGCCGCGATTCCGATCCGCCGCGCGATCGCCGGCCAAATGCCTGCATCGCTGGTCAGCGCACGATAAGGGACGAGCTGGATATTCTCATGCTTTCGCTCCAGCGCCTCGATCCGCCGGTGCGCCGCGATCCACTGCGCAAGCCAATAGTCCAGCTCCTGCGCGTTGCCTGCGACGGCTGCGCCATCCCACGCAAATGGCCGGTGGGTGTCGCCGAATTCGTGATGGCCGAGCCAACCCATATAGGCGCGCGTGAACGCGTCGCTGCCAAGAAACCGCCGGTGCTGGTTAAGCAGGCTGCGGGCATGGTCCAGCGGAGCGCGGACCGGAATGAGGACCACCGAATCCGGGAATGCTCGCGCCAGCGTCTCCAGGCGCAGCAGATGATTGTTGTTCTTGCTCAGGTAGCGGGCCCTGCCCGTGCGGCGCAGCACCAGCCGCATCAAGTCGCGATACCCGGCAACCAGCTCGTCGTCGGGCACATGCGGCACAAGACGGTCCGCAAGGATGTAGTCGCCGCCGGAGAAAATCCGCCAGTAGACCTCGTCCAGCGCTTCCGGGCTGTGGAAATCGACCGCGATGCCGTCGCCATGCGCGCGCTCCGCCTTTGGTCCTGATTCCCCGCCGCCATTGCCCGAGAGCCGCTGCCACAGATTGGGTGCGAGGACGAACGGCATGTCGGCATAAGTCAGCGACCCGAATTCACCCGACCCATGAATCTCGCGCATGAGAATCGTCGTGCCTGCCCGGGCAAGGCCGCAGACGAACACATGACGGCCGTTGTCGGGCGGAGCGGACTTGAGGAAGGTACCGCGCTCCAGGTCGTGCAGCACCTCGGCCCGCATCCTCGACCCCAACGCCAGGCGGTGCAGAAATTTGTCGAGCGAAGAATAGTCAACCACGCGCGGCTCTCGTCCGCACGAGAATGTATAAGATGGAGCAGGCGCACATGATCGCGATCGCAAAGGGGCGCATCAGCAACTCCAGCCAATGCGCCATCCCGCCCGGCGCGGCGAGGCCGGCGAGCGCCACCGGCAGCAGCGCGAGGCACAGCAGCAGGAAGAAATAGATTGAGCGTCCCGCCAGCCGAACCGAATAAGCCGGCAGGACTGTCTCCTTCCAATGGTCGGAAATGCGCCTGCTGCGCACCGTGGCGGCGGAGCGGCGTGCGGTGCCGACGATAGCGGTCACCTGATCCATCAGCGGCAGGCGCATGAAAATCTCGCTTGCCAGTATCGCACTGACGACGAGCAGCGCGATGTCGATGATCACTCGGTCTTTCGGCCTGCCCGGTCCAACTGGCGGGCCTTCTTGAGCTTCTTGATCACCCGCTTGATCGGATAATAGATCACGCCCAGGATCCCGGTCACGATCGAGCCGAGAACACCCAAAGTCACGGCGACGGCCCCGGCCCCGAGACCCGGCCCGACATAAGCGAAGGCCGGCGCCGGAGCGATCACCCCGGTCAGCAAGAGCAAAGCCACGCCATAAAACAATCGTCGGTTACGCATTGCACCGCACCTTTCTCAAAACATTCAGGGCATTATCCCCGCTCGCCTGGTCGATGTAGCGGCTCCAGCCGAGATGATAGAGCCAACCATCCTTCGCCCGGTTGACATATTGCGCCGCCGTGGCGCCGTCCGCACGGAAAATGAGGAGCCTTCCTTCATTCGGGTCCTCGATCAGTGACGACCCGTCGGGGAGCTGCGTAAAGAGACCCTCGGTCAAAGTCCGCACACCATTGTCGTTCATCGGGCGCTGGAGCGGCAGGCTGACCTTGCCGGTCGCGAAATCATACACCATCACCTGGGACGAGCCGGCAATAAGTGGGGTTCCGGAGGTCCGCGCTTGTGCGTCATTGTCGTAGACGCTGATGCGGTGATCGTCGAGAATATCGACATCGTGCTGCGCGATCCACGGGCCCCGCTTCAACCACACGATCTCGTCGGTGCTTGGGCGGTAGAGCATGATCGTGGAAATGTTGCGCAGGCTTACGAACAGGTCGCCCTTCTTCCAGTAAGGGCCGTCGGCGAGCACCGGCTGAATGTCGTTGAGATGCGTCGGGTCGTCATACGGGATCGAAAACAGCCAGTTGGCATAGCCATGGCGCACCAGGATCTGCGTTACCGACCTGGCAAACAGCAGCTTGCCCGAGGGGCTGATTTCGCTGATCCGATTGTCCTGGAACTTGTCATCGACAGACGCGATGCTCGGCCGTTCGAAAGTCGAAGGAATCCACAGATTGCCCTCGGCATCCGCCTCGGTCGAATGGTGGTATACTGCATCCTGGACTCCCCAGAGAGGCTTGCCGCACGCGTCGATTCGAAATGCGCCATAGAACTTCTTGATGATCAGATCGCCGTTCGGCTCCAGCCACGGATGGACCGGAACGAAATAGCCGACGTCCCAGGTGATCGGTTCGATGGAGGGCGAACGTCCGATTTCCTGCAGCAGTTCGGTTGCATTCACCGTCCAGCGATAAACAATACGCATGGAAGGCAGCGACAGGAGTTCCAGCGTGTCGTGGTTCGCGCTTCCGTCGTAGCGGCTCAGCAATAGATAGCCGTTCGGTCCGGTCATCGGCCCGGAAGGAAAGCTCCACCCGGTCGGCGTGGACTTGTATCGTTGGCTGTCCCAGACTCGAAAGCGCGTATCGGGGTGCAAGATGAACTTGGCCGTGAGCGGGATTTCCGCGACCGCCAGGACTGCGTTGGAAAAACCTCCTCGCCGGTCTTTTTGGCGCTCGGCGTCCAGCACCGCGGCGCCGAAGCCGATCGCAAGCAAGCAGCCGACAAGCAGGATAAGAAGGACGACCCACATCTCAACGCGCGTAAAAAGCAGTGTCGGCATCGCGCCGGTCCGGTCGGCCTTCTGCGTTCGCGCAGGATTATCGCGATCGGCCAACACGTTGCTCCGCTGCGTTAAGTTCTTCGTTACGCGAGCCTAACTTAAGCGAGCGGCCGCTCCAAGCCGTCCGCGGGCGATGGAGTTCAACTCGTCGCCGCCTGCACCAGAATGGGACGCACAGCGGCCCGGGCCTACCGCAGCTTCGCGATCCGCACCCGGTCGGCTTTCGCCCGGTCCTTGACCGATTCCTCGCTCCGCGTCAGCGCCTTGGCGATCGCCCGCACCGACATGCCCTTGCCGGCGAGCACATGCAGCCGCTGGATCTCGTCCTGCCGCCACGGCTGCCGGTGCCGCTCGAACCTTTCGCTCATCAATCCTCCCCGGGACGGGGAGGGGGGCCATTCAGCGAAGCATGAATGGTGGAGGGGGCCCGCCTCCCCCACGCCACTTCGCCCATACCACAATTGCGCGCTTACTCCTGCCCCTCCTCCTCCGCCTCATCCGGCGTTCGTCCGCAATGCGGGCAGGCCGGCCTCTCGTCGGGGAGCAGGTTCAGCGCCCGCATCGCTTTCTCGAGCCGCTCGCGCACCTCTTCGATGTCGGGACGCGCGATCTCCGCCTCCGCGCCCGCCGGCAACTTCATCTGCGCGATCTTGATCGCCTGGTCGATGCTGACCCTGGGCAGCCCGCCGGGCTCGGCGTCCAGCACCGCTTCCGGGTCGAACGTGGCCACCATCGCGCTGGCGAGAAACTCCGGCGCCCGCTTCGCACATTCCGCGATCGCCGCCTTGCACGCGGCCTCGAACCGCGGGTCCTTGCGCCGCCGCTTGCGCACCGCCTCGCACGAAATCCCCACCGCCTTGCACGCGATCTGGAAAGTGCCGGTCACCGCAAGCTCGGCCAGAAAAGCCTCCTCCTTCAGCTTCCCCCACCGCTCGGAGCTCACCCGCTGCAGCCGATTGCCCGAAACGACATACTCAGCCCCTCCCCCCTCCGAGGGGGAGGGACAGCCGTCGCGAAGCGGCGGCAGGGAGAGGGCTGGAGCACGGCCGTTCGCCCTGACCTTTTCGTCGGCCTTCGCCGCCTCATGCGCCTTCTTCGCCTCCACCCAGGCCGCCGCAAACTCCTCATGCGTCCGCCGCCGCGCGTACGCAGTCGTATGGTCCACCCCTGCATCCTCCGCCGCGACACGCACCATTCCGGTTCGCTCAAGCGCACGCAAGAACGGCCCGACCCATCGCGGTATCCTCCGCCCCCTCTCCCCGGCGGGGAGAAGGCTGGGGTGAGGGGGATCGCTGTCGGGCGTTTCGTTCATGTCTGATAAGTAACCTATACGGTTACATGTAGGAAAGCACTTTCGGCGCCTGCCCACATAACCCCTTCTTAAGCGGCGCGAATTTATGATGCGCCCATGGACCCGGTGAAAACCGACCGCCGCCGCGCCCCGCGCCGCGATGAGCCTCAGCCCAGCGGCCGCAGGGCGGAGCCGCGGGCGCCCGTGCGCCTGCTCGTCTCCGTCGAGTCGCTCGACGGCACGCGGCGCGTCAGCCTCCTCGAAGTCTCGTTGAGCGGAGCCCGGCTGGAAGGCGCGGCGCTCCCGCCCGTCGGCAAGGACGTCGTGCTCACCTGCGGCTCGGTCGAGGCGTTCGGAACGATCGCCTGGGCCGTCGGCGAACGGTGCGGCGTGCATTTCGACGACCCCATCGGCATCCCCGAGCTGGTCGCCCTGCGCCGCGTCGCGGTCGCCGCCGAGGACGCCGGCATGACCCCCGAGGAATATGAAGCCGTCACCGACTGGCAGAGCGGGCTGGCACGCTAAGCGAGCAACCGGCTCACGGATTGACGGCGATGATCCGCACCGCACCGGCGGGCGAACATGCGCGGTTGGGGCAGGTCTGCGCGATCCACACTTCGCCGCTGCCGATCATCGCGCCCTGGTCGCGGACGAACAGCCCGTTTGGCGCCTGATCGAGGATCGCCCGCCGGACCTTCGGCGTGAAGATTCGGTCGAAGTCGCGCTCGACCGATCGCCGGTCCCGGTAGACTTTCGCGCCCCCCGCCCCGTTCACGCGGAGTGGAAATGCGATCAGCCGGATCAGCGTCCCGCGATCGTTCGCCCGCACCGCCGCCTGCAGCCGCGGCACGAACGCCGCGAAGGCGGTCGGCGGCTGGAGGATGCGAGCGCCGCTCACCACGATGTCTTGCGCCGCAGCCTCTCCCGCTACCTCCCGCGCATCCGCGACCGCTGTTTTCGCTGATGGCGCCGGCGGAGGCGGCGGTGGCGGAGGCGGTGACGGCGGAGCCGCTTCAGCGAGCATGGGCGGCGGAGCAGGAGCCGGCGCTGCGGCCACGCGGTCCGCTTGCGCCGGCGCCTCCGGCAAATCGTTCGTCACGACCTGGCGCTCCTCGCCTTGGTCCTTGCGCAGCGGTGGCGTCGCGCCGAGCCGCGGGTTGGAAGGCGGCGCTTGAGCGACCTCCGCGGCCCCAGCGGCGCGCGGCGCCGGCGCAGTAGCCGGAGCATATCTTTCGGGCGTCACCACCCTCGATGGCGCGCGCTCGGACGGCGCATTGCGCAGCCCGATCAATGCGGCCGGGATGAAGATGATCATCAGCAGCAACGCCGAGATCGCCATTGCAAGCTGCGGCCGGTGCGTGCTCACCCAGGACCGGCGCCGCCTTTCGCTCGCCGCCGGAGCCGCATCCGGCAAGCCGTCGAACCTGCGCAGCGCGGCCTCGACCGCGGCGTCGCGGCGCGCGGGCCGTGGCGGCGGCGGCTCGGGCAGCCAACCCTACGGGTCTTGCTCGACGGCCATCTATCGCGTCCGATCCATCGCCAGACTGAATAGCGGCATTCGCGCCGCGGGTGGAAGCGGTTGTGACGGACCGCCGGCGCCGCGGCCGGGCGCCGGCGATCCCAAGCCTCACCGCTCGAGCTTTGCGAGCGTGCCCGCATTCTTCGCCGCGCGGACCATCTGCACGAACTCCGACCGATAGCCGAACTCGTCCTTGCCGCGCGCCGCGGCGGCGATCTTCAGCACGTCGTCATAGCTCAGCGCGCCACTGTACTTGCCGCCGCGCAGCATCTCCGCGAAGCCGGCAACCGCCGCCGCGAAGCGTGCGTCCTGCGGCGCCGCGGCGAAGCTGCCATACTCATGCGCGCGGTCGATCGGCGTTGAGATCAGCCGGCTCGTGCTCGACTTGGGCAGCTTGTAGCGGACCTTCAGGAACCCATACTCGCTGCCGCCGCTTCCGGCCCTCTTGGCCGGAACCGAGTAGCGCAGATCGCTCATCACGCGCGGCCCGCCGACCGGCACGATCTCGTACAGGGCGGTCACCGTCTGCCCAGAACCGACGTCGCCCGCGTCGACCTTGTCATTGTCGAAGTCATCGCGGTTGAGCGCGCGCGTTTCATAGCCGATCAGCCGGTACTCGGCGACCGTTGCCGGATTGAACTCGACCTGGATCTTCACGTCCTTGGCGATCGGGAACAGGGTCGCGCTCGACTCATCGACAAGCGTCTTGCGCGCTTCCGACAGCGTGTCGATGTACGCCGCCGCGCCATTGCCGTTCTGCGCCAGCGTCTGCATCAGCGCATCATTGTAATTGCCCATGCCGAAGCCGAGCACCGACAGGAACACGCCCTTCTCCCGCTCGCGTTCGATATAGCCCTTGAGCTCGTTCTGGTCGGTGATTCCGACGTTGAAGTCGCCGTCGGTCGTCAGGATCACGCGGTTGACGCCGCGGGGATCGAGATTGGCCTCGGCGAGCGCATAGGCCTGGCGAATGCCCTCGGCGCCCGCGGTGCTTCCGCCTGCCCCCAGCTGGTCGATCACTCCGAGGATCTTGCGCTTGTCGCTGACCCGCGTCGGTTCGAGCGCGGTTCCGGCATATCCGGCATAAGTGACGATCGCGACCGTGTCGCTCGGCGCGAGCTCGTCGAGCAGCAGCTCGAGCGACTGCTTCACCAGCGGCAGCTTGTTGGGCTCCTGCATCGATCCCGAAGTGTCGATCAGGAAGACGAGGTTGGCGTGCGGCCGCGTCGCGCGAGTGATCGAATAGCCCTTGATCCCGATCCGCACGAGCTTGCGCCCCGGCGACCACGGGCTCGGCAGCACCGCGACGTTGCTGCTGAACGGCTGCTCGGTCGTCCTTGGCGGCGCGTAATCATAGGGGAAGTAATTGACCATCTCTTCGGTGCGCACCGCGGCGGGCTGCGGCAGTACATTCTGGTTCAGCGACGCGCGCACCCACGAATAAGACGCGGTGTCGACGTCGATCGAGAAGGTCGAGACCGGCGCTTCCCGCACCGTCTTGAACGGGTTCTCGTCGACGTGGCTGAACTTGTCGCGGCCGACGTCGTGATAGGGCGGCGACCAGGTCGGGTACATGCCCGGCGCCGGCGGCGGAGGCGGCGGCGGAGTGCCACCGGAAGCGCCTGGTACAGTTCGTCGCGCGCCATGCGCGTTCCGCTGACGACGATGTCCTGCGACTTCGCCTGCGCGGCTGCGTCGGCCGGCACCACCTCGGACGGCGCTGCGACCGTCTGCTGATTGGCCGATTTGGAGCATGAAATCAGGGCCAGCACGGCAACCGCCAGGCCCATGGAGCGATCACGCCACATCATTTTTCTCCCTTTGTCAGCGGCGCGCCAGATTGCCCGCCTCAAACCTTCGACGCGGCAGCGGGAGAAAAGCTTTGAAGATTTTTTGGTGGGGTTGTTCTGTCGACCAGCGTCCGCCGCACATTAGCCGGTTAGCGGCAGGAACGGGGTGATGGGGTGGACGCCCCCCAACGGCATCGATGTGCCAAAGAGGTGGTGTTGAGTCACCGCTTGAGAGGGAGGCGTCCGTGGAAGAAGTTACCATTATCGGGCTCGATATCGCAAAGCAGGTTTTTCACGCCCACGGCGCAGCTGTGTCGGGCGCGGCGGTGTTCAGCCGCCGCATCACGCGCCAGAAGCTGATCCGGTTCTTCGCTTCTCAGCCGCGCTGCACGGTAGCGATGGAGGCGTGTGCGGGCGCGCATCACTGGGGCCGCGAGCTGCAGCGCCTGGGGCATCAGGTGCGGCTCATTCCGCCAGCTTACGTGAAGCCGTTCGTAAAGCGGCAGAAGAACGATGCCGCCGATGCCGAGGCGATCTGCGAAGCCGCGCAGCGGCCGACGATGCGGTTCGTGCCGGTGAAGAGCGAGGAGCAGCAGGCGAGCGCCGCCGTGTTCCGTGCGCGTGATCTGCTCGTGCGCCAACGCACCCAGCTTCTCAATGCACTTCGCGGCCTGCTCGCCGAGCATGGCTGGATTGCACCCAAGGGGCTGTTCCACGCGAGCGCGATGATGGCGAAGATCGAAGATCCATCGTGCCCGCTTCCGCACAGCGCGCGCGACGTGTTCCTGGTGATGATCGGCAGCGTGAAGGCGCTCGACGAGCGCATCCATCTTCTCGATCGCGAGATCGCGAAGCGTGCGCGCGAGGACGAGACCGCGCGTCGGCTGATGACCATCCCCGGGATCGGTCCCATCACGGCGACTGCGCTGCTCGCATTGGCGCCCCCGCCGGAGAGCTTCCGCAAGGGCCGCGACTTTGCCGCGTGGCTCGGGCTCACACCGCTGCAACGCTCGACCGGCGGCAAGTCGAGGCTCGGAGCGATCACCAGGATGGGCGAGCGAACGCTGCGGCGTCTGCTGATCCTGGGGAGCGCGGCGGTCGTTCTTCATGCCAGCAGGCGCGGAGCGGCAAGAGGATCGTGGCTCGAGCAGATGATGGCGAGAAAGCCGCGCATGCTGGTGACGGTCGCGCTCGCCAACAAGACTGCGCGCATCGTCTGGGCGCTGCTTGCCAGAGGCGGAGTTTATCGAGCTCCGGCCGTCGCGGGCTGATCCGCGGCGGGCGTGAGGATGTCGGGCGTTAAGCGATCGAAGGAGGGTATGGCACCACAGTCGGAGAGACGGGACCGGAAGAACCAGTGCTTTCCACCGTGCTTCCAAAGCACGCTATCGGGTGATTTGGATCCGGTCCGCGAACTCCCATACGGGCCAGCAGCCACGCGCTGCAGCAAAGGCCGCACAGATGGCAGCATCCGACCAGGTGTCAGACCAACCCAAAAATCGCTTGCGCTGCGGGGGGCGTCCACAGATGGAAAGCGGACACTAAGGTGCGCTCGCGGTGCGCTCCTCCGGGCGGTTTTTCACGAAACGAAAGGGCGTCCACCTGAACGGGAACAGACAGCCGTTTGCCCCGTAGACCGTCTTCCATCGCCCTCCGTCGCGGACTTGCAGAAGGCGGCTACGAAAGCCGGTACTGGCGACTCTCGCGTCACCGGCGACCCAAGCGTCGAGGATACGGTCGAACTCATCGGCTACACTGTCGAATGGAAAGAAGTAGGACCAAAAGTCCGAGACGCCGAAGTTCAATTCATCGGAGTTCTGAAGACCGAGCGTCAGCGGCATCGATAGCTTTGGTTGCTCGGGAAATGTCCAGCAGACCTCCATCGGCACGCCGGTCTCGACATCATAGGTTAGCCCGTGTCGCCCTGCGAAACGCCGGAACAGTGCCTCAGCTTCAGGGGTGTAATCGCGACGCTCCATCGGCGCAGTATCGCCGGGAAGCTGATATCCGCAATGGGTCGGACCCACACATACCTACCCGCCCGACAGCAGCCGCCGCGCCTCGTGCATCCGCCACGCCACCGTATTCTCGGCGACGCCGAGGATTTCCGCTGCCTCCGCATGCGTCAGCTGCTCCCCCGCGACCAGCACCACCGTGTCGCGCAGCGCCGGCTTGAGCCGCGCGATCGCGCTCTTCAGCCAGATGCCGTCATAGACGTCGCGGCCATCGGGCGCCGCGGCCAGCCCCGCCAACACCGCGAGCTTCTCGGCAAACCCGGAGAACGAACGACGCCTGCGCCGAAAATCGTGGCAGGCGTTGAAGGTGATGCCGGTGAGCCAGGTCGAGAACTTCGCCTCACCGCGAAAGCCCCCGATCTTTTCGACCAGCGCGCAGCACACGTCCTGCACAATGTCGTCCGCGTCCGCGCGCGATCCGGTGATGCGCCACGCCAGCCCGTGGATTCGGTCGTAATGCCGCCGGAGCAATGCCGCGAACGCTTCGCGATCGCCCGCGGCAGCTGCGGCGACAAGCCCGGCATCCCCATCGCCGCCAACTTCCCCCATGCCCGCAAGATGCACATGCGCCGGGCTCAAGACAAAGAAAAAGGCCGCGCCAACGGCACGGCGTCCCGCGCACACCGCTTGTAAACCCTCGCCCGTCTACGCTGCGCATAGCGGGAGACGAGCGATGAAGCCGTACATCATCGGTGCAATATGCGTCTGGTTCATCTGCGGGATCGCCGGCGCCGCGCTCCTCGGCCAGCAACGCCTCGACGTCGCGACCATCGCCGGCGGCCCGATCGCCTTGTGGAACGGACTGAACGCGCCGGTGAATTAGGACCGGGCATCAGCGGACCGGCGATGTTGCTTAGATGGCGACGGCGGGAGACAGGACGCGGTCTTTGCGCTTGAGCAATAGTCCCAGTTGGCGACGGATCGGCTCGTCATAGAAGGCGAGCGCAAACCATGAGAACAGAAGGCAGGACAGCATCGACGCGGCGATGATCACCAAAGGTTCTTGGGTGATCTGAGTTTTGACGAAATATCCCACCGCCTCGGAGAGCGGCAGCTGGACCACGTACAATGGATAGGAAAGCCGCCCCAGCCACCTGCACAGCCGGTCTCCAGGCGACCGGGCTCCGACACAGATCAGCAGCGGGAAAGCGACGAAGATGTACGCCACTTCAAGCGCCCATCGATCACCCAGCGGCGCCATGAGGAGCGCCATCAGCACGGCTGCGGGAACGGCGAAGGGCACGCTTGGAAAGTGCTGATAGGCGGCGAGGCTGTAGAGCGCCGCTCCGATTGCAAATGGAACAGCGACGCGAGGAAAGCCGCCGAGGAAGCCGATGAGCCCATGCCTTCCCAGACCGCTGATCGAGCCCGCCCAAATGCCCGCCGCCGCCCAGGCGACGCAGCACAGGATGAAGCACGCAATTAGCGTCTGGCGGCTGAGCTTTCGGACCGGACTTGCGTAAACCGCGCTGGCGACCATCGCGAAGAACAACGACCAGACAATGCCGTTGAACGGGAACACGTTCGGACTGTCGTACGGATAATCCTTGGCGACATACAGCAGACCGACGGGCGCAAGGACCAGGCTCGCGAGGAAGGTGAGGACGTTTTGATCTGGGCCGGCATGGCCGTGCGTGCCCCTCGCAAGCGCCAGCAAGCCGCCGAGCACTACGCCCAGGAACAGCATCGGATAGACGCGGACAATTCGCGCCGCCATGTACCGCGACCAGCTGAGCCCCTCATCGAGCTTTCGCCCATAAGCATGGGCGAGCACAAACCCGCTGAGCATGAAGAAGAAATCGACCGCCAACGGCGGCGGCGGTGTGAAGTCTCTCCCAAAAAGCCCAAGCTGATGCAGGTACAGCACGGCAAGAGCGGCAATGGCTCTTAGCCCATCGAGGGCTGCGTAATGCGCTTTTCCGCCGGTCCCCAGCTGAGCCAACTGCCCCACTCCCCCGGCACCCTCATACCCTGTTTTCGCCGCAACCCGAAAAAGGCGCCGTGCGCGGCACGAATGCGGCCACGGCGTTAACCGGACGCAGAGCTGATCGCCCTAAGCGCGGACGAAAGGGAGATCGTTTGATGAAGTTCGTTTCGTTCAAGTCGCGCGGCGGCGATTATCTTGTGGTCGTGCAAAATGTCGCGTGGCTGCGCACCCACGAAAACGGCCAGACCAAGGTCGGCATCATCGGCAGCGACGCGATCCTGGTCGCTGGAACCATCGACGAAACGGCGGCCGCGATACTGGCGGGTTAGATACCGCCAAAGTCGGCAATAGCTGGAAGACGGACGCTCGTTTCGAGCGCGAATACGGCTGATGGACCTGGGCTCGGCCGCATGCCATGATCGTAAGATGACGAGGCGGTGGGCTGTCCGTGTACTGTCGGTTCTGACCGCTTTGTCGGTGGGAAGCGTCATCCTGATCCCGATGCTTGGCGAGAACGGAACGCTGGACGCAAACCCGCTGCTGAAGTTCGTCTTGGTGCCGTTCATGGCGATCTGGCCGTTCGGGCCGCCGCTTCTGCTGATGCTGCTACTCGGTGTGCTCGGCCGCGACCGGCGCGTCACGAGAGTCGCCGCACGCGCCGCGGCGGGACTGCTGCTCTACGTGCCCTTGGCGCTGATCATGATGGACTATGCCTTTTCGGGAAGCTTCGTGTTCGGAGCCACCGATGCGACAATCGGTGCCGTGAGCCTCACTCTCGGGGCATTGCTGGCGTGGTTCGGGTTCAAGTCCGACGGGGCCGCGACCGAACAAACCGCCTAAGCTCCGATGTCCGCAATCGCTGGACGACGCGAATGAAAAGGGGCCGGGGGACCGAGGTGAAGCTGCTTTCCGCATGGTGCGTTCTGGCCTTACTGTCTGCATTTGCGGCGCGAGCTGCCGAGCCGGCGAATTTTCTGTTCCTCGATGCCGACGATCTGTCCGACCATCGCGCCCTGCTGGTCCGGCCCGGCATCGCCGGTGGACAGATTATCTATCCGTGGCGGCTGCTCGAGCCGCGCAAGGACCAGTATGACTTTTCGAAGCTCGAAAAGGACATCGCTCTCGCGCGGAGCCTGCACAAGAAGTTATGGGTCTCAATCGGCGACCGCACCTTTTCGCTGAAGTGGAAAGGCCTCCCTGATTACCTCTCCGAGGCTCCCGAATATCAGGGCGGCATGGTGTTTCAATACTCCTATCCGGGCACCCAATCGGGCACCAACAAGACTCCAAACGGCCGCGTCGCAATGCAGTGGAACCCGGCGGTGCGCGCCCGTTTTCAGAAATTGCTGCGCACGCTCGCGGCGCGCTTCGACGGAGCGATCTACGGTATCGATCTCGGCGAGACGGCGATGGACGCCAATCTCCCGGAGGGCGAAAAGGGCTTCACCTGCGACCGCTATTTTGACGCGGAAATGGAAAACATCGCCGTCGGCGCGCGAGGCATTCCACAAGACCGCGGTCATGATGTTTGCGAACTTCTGGCCCTGCGGATGGAATGACAACCGCCACTACATGAGCCGCGCTTTTGCCTATGCCGCCGCACACAATATCGGCATGGGCGGGCCCGACATCGATCCCTTCAACCCGCGCCAAATGAAGAACTCCTATCGATTCCTGAACGAATATCGTGGGAAGTTGAAGCTGGTCGCGATGTCAGTGCAGGAACCGGACCTGGACTTCATCGACGCGAAAACGGGCAAACCCTTCACCAGGGACAGTTTCACCGGCTTCGCGCGCGACTACCTCGGCGCCGACATCATATTCTGGGCCTACAGCGCCCCCTGGCTGCAGCACAGGCATAGTCCTTCAGCGCCGCGTACAGCTGATGGCCGCTTGCGGGCTTCACCGCGGACGTGATCCGGGGCGGGCGTCTGACGAGCCTCGGGCGTCGGCTTGGCCGCTACCGCAGCTTCGAATTGAATGCCGCTGTCACCGTAATTCCTCAGCAATAGGGGTTGCCCTACCCATGAGCCAATCACCAATGGATCTTGTCCGCGCGCTCCTGGTTTTGCTTCGCCGACTTCGCGCTTGAACGCGCTTTCGCCTCGGACGTTTGCGCGCCGGAAAACGCGAGCAGGTCGGAAACCCATGGCCCAACGGTCAATGCATCGATCCACATGACCTCGCGGTCTTTGCCGCTGATCGTCATATCGAGCACGACCTGCTCATCGACGGACACCTTGCAGGCGCCGATGTCCTCGCCGATCTCCTCCGGCAGTATGGAGGGTTCCCATTGCCCCTCGATCCGCCAGCGACGGTCGTTGAAATTCCACGCCGCCCACGGAGCGCGAGCATCGTCGAAACCCTCGATCTGAGTGACTTCCCGCCGGCGCTTTCCATTTCTTGCTTCGCGCCTTTGATTGACCGACCCAAAGCTGCGCCATTTTCAGCAGTTCCGGTACGGCGAAATTTAGCCTCGCTTCCGTGACCCACAGCGCGGCTTTGACAGCTTTGGCAACCGCCAGCCTGTTGCGCTCGACTTCGAAAACGCTTGCGCGATCGCGCGCGCCATCGAGTTGCGTGCCGATGTTCTTGGCGCTGCCAATCTCGCGTTGCTCGCGGTTCAGGGCTCGCGGGGACCACCGGACCCAGCGCATGATGAGCCAGGTCGCGAGCGCGGTCGCAACGACGAGCAACACGGACTGGATCATCGGACCGCTCTCTTTAAGATAAGAATTTGAGGGCGCCGCTGCCCGGATGCGAGCGGCGCCCCGAAACTCTTAGTGGGCCAACACCATCTGCTGGAGCAGCATATCGCCGGTGATGTGACGATAGGTGGCGCGGTGGCCGCTGCCTGCGATCTGCTTGCGGTCGTCGCTCTGCAGGTAGGCGTTCATTTCCTTGTTGCGCGCGATCTGCTCGGCGGGGGTCGCCATGCGGTCGCTCACCGTCACCAGGTAGAGGTCCGGCTCGTCCTTGCGGTTGTTGTTGTTGCTCAGAACGTAATAGGCTTTGATCCAGCCCTTGGACTTTGCATATTCATTTTGCTTGCGGGCATCGGTGACGAGAAAATCCGCATAATCGGCAAAATGGCCGTCATCGATCTTGACCGACGTGACGTCCCAATAGTCTCCACCGACCAGCGGCAGATCCTGAGCCACAGCTGGAATGGACGTAAGCATCGTCGCCGCGCCGAGCGCGGCAAGCATGGTCTTGCGCATGTGATTGCTCCTGGTCGCGATAGCGTCAGTGCTTCGCAACTGGAGGATCGGCGTCGCCAAATCGGCGGAAGCGCCAGCGAGTGCGGCGTCGTCCCCAACACCTGCCTTACGCCTGTTAAGGCCGAACGCCTAATTTAAATTAAACTGCCAATGTAGGCGCGGGCACTAAAGGCAGAACGCAAGGTGGTCATTTCAGGCAAGGCGGCGAGGCCGGCAGACGCTGCTCGCTTCAGGCGCCGATCGGCTTCCTGTGACTCGCGATGCGGAAATCCAGGATTCCAAGCTTGCACTTCAACCTGTCCATCTCAGCCGGGTCGATCCGGTCCGCGTCTTCAAGAATGCTGATTTCAATGCTCAAATCGTCTCGCGCATCGCGCAGGTCGATCAGTGCGCGGTCCGTCGTCACGCGCCCCATCGTCTCGAAAGTTCGCATTGCCATCGTCCTCCTGCGAGCGAGAGCACGGCAGGTGTCTCTCTGTCACAGGGCGCCCGTTTGCGATCTCAGGTGATGCGGTGTCCTAGCACATTATCGGAAATGCCGTGCACGCTAACTGAGTCAAGCCCCCAAACATCGAAAGCGGACTTGTTCACACATGCGACCTAATCTGGCGCGGTGGCTTATCGGCTCAATCTCTATTGCTTCGGTGCGCTGACCAGCACCGAGCTCCTGCATGCCTCCCTGGAGGACGCCAAGGAGCAGGCCACGGCCGCACTCGAAAGCGAGCACGCGCACCGGGCGGAGCTGGTCAACAAATCCGGATCTATCCTCTTCCAGCGGTGGGCTGTCTTGTAGCGTTCTTTTCCCAACGGAACGCCCGGCTACGCGCCGCCTGCGCCGTGAATCAGGTCCATGAAGTTCCGCGCTGCCTCACGATCCGCCGCGTTCTCAAATGCGACATCCAGGTCAGGGGCCGATCCCAGCGTGTGCAGCAACGCCCAAAGCGCAAACCGCTCGCCACGGTCCTTGGTCAGACCAAGGTCGACCTTCATGTGCTCGATGCCGGCGTTCAGGGCTTCCGGCGGGACCGATGCCAGATTCGAAGCGCCGAAGTAGCGGCGGATCTGATCGTCGAAGATTCATTAGTCCCATCTGATCCAGGAGCGGCGGGCCGGCAAGTCCGCCGGCGATGCACGCACGCAATGTCGCTCTCAGCCGAAAGGCGTTACGGTAGGCGACAATTTCCCGCGCCTGCGGTTCCTGTCGCCAGATCGACTTGGTGAACGCAATGAAAAAGGGACTGGCAGACGGGGGAAAGCGGGATCGTCGGGTCCGAAGGGATGTCGGGCGGGTGCGACGCGTGCAAGGAGGTAAGGGTGGCCAAAGGCATTTGCCGAACGAACGCTGACGCAAACGGCATTGAATATGCCCATGTCGATTACGGCACGGGACCGCGGCTGGCGAAGGTTCGGCGCAGCTTATACGAGCGCCATGAATACAAGCCGCCCTACGACGAGCTCCCGCCCTGCGAAGAGTCCGATGCCTGAGGCGCTCGTCACCAGTTTTTGCGCTTGAAAGCGAGCAATTTCCGACACCCGCCATTCATGAGGATGTGCTACAAGAGGCTTATCACCTGAGATCGCAAACCGAGCGCCCTGTGACAGAGAGACACTCCAGTGCTCTCGCTCGCGGGAGATCGATCATGGAAAAAGCATATTGGCTCGGCCGTAAGAGGGCCACTTTAAAGCTGGCTCAAAACGCGGCGTGCAGCCAAGCGCGGTTGGTCCACTACGATCTTGCCGGTCGCTATAGTGTGAAAGCCGTGTCAGCCGAAACGCTGGCGATCGATCTCGCCGAACTCCTTGCCTCCTGCGATCTTCGCCAATCGGCGGAAGGGCACTCTGAGTTGCGCTTACAATGATTGAGGCAGGAAATGTCTTGGGCGTCTTATCGGCCGTCCTGCTCCTCATCGCCATCATCGCATGGGTCAAGGTGATCCGTCGCCGGCCATTGCAAAGAACGGATGGGCGCACCCAAACGGACTCGCCTCAGGGCGAGCTCGCTAGTGAGTTACTCTTCTGGGCTGCCACCTTGAGCGGGGCGGCGGCGTTCCTGGCGATCGCCGGGTGGATTTTCAAATAAGGGGTGAGCGCCCTTCATGCCTATCCTCATTTAAGTTAGGCGTCTCGTCTTGATCAGTGTATGATGATCGGATCATCGGCATCATAGGCGCGCCGGTGGCTGAGCGGCGTGCGAAGCTCCCGCCCAATGGAGCTAAATCCATGAACGAACTTCACGATCTGGCCGAAGCGCAGGCGCTTGCGCTGGCGATTGTCGACACCTTGCCAGAGCCGTTCCTCGTGCTGGATGACACGCTCCATCTGCTCGCTGGCAGCCGGTGCTTCTATGAGGTTTTCGGCGAGGATCCCGCAACGGCGCACGGCCGTTCGCTTTTTGAGCTTTCGGGCGGGCAATGGGGGATCCCTGGCCTGAGGCAGCTGCTGGCGGCGGTTGTCGACGACCGCACAACCATCGACAGCTTCGAGTTCGAGCGCGATTTCGCGAAGCTTGGCAGGCGCACGCTCCATCTGAACGCCCTGCCGATCCGCGATGAAAGCGGCGCCGGCCGGATGGTGCTCGTCGCCATCAAGGACATCACCGAACGCCGCGTCGCCGAACAGGAAAAGCAGCAACTGCTGGAGCACACGGAAGAGCTGCTCGAACAGCAAAGAACGCTGCTGCGGGAGATGCGCCACCGGATCGCGAACAGCCTCCAGATCATTGCCAGCATCCTGCTGCTGAAGGCCGGCGCCGTGACGTCCGAAGAAACCAAGAACGAGCTCCGTGCCGCGCACCAGCGCGTCATGTCAGTGGCGGCGGTGCAGGGCCATCTCCATGCCTCTGATGGTATCGAGCAGATCGAGATGGGCCCGTATCTGACGAAGTTGAGTTCAGGCCTGGCGTCGTCAATGGTCGACCCGGGGCAGGACATCGACATCGCCGTAAGCGCTGACCCTGGCGCGCTCCCGACCAGCGATGCGGTCAGCATCGGTTTGATCGTAACCGAACTGATCATCAATGCGGTCAAATATGCATTCCCTGTCGCGCGTTCGGCGGCAGGTGTTCAAGTGACCTTCGAGATGGCTAAATCGGATTGGAAACTGACGGTCGCTGATAACGGCTGTGGTCGCCGTCAAACCGACGAGACGAGCGCGTCGACTGGACTCGGGACGGTCCTCGTGGCCGCGCTGGCCAAACAGCTGAAAGCCCAAGTCTCGGAAGTGTCATCGGACAAGGGCATGGCCGTTGCAGTCACGAAAGCGACCTTCGAGTCCCGCTTGCCTCGGGCGGCGTAGCAAAAAGCCGCTCGGTTGGAGCGACCTCTTCCAGGGAGGAAGGATGCAAAAAAGACGCCCGCCGAAGCCGGGCGCCTTCCGCGTTACGAACTCGTCTATCCGCGCATGGTGTCACGAGCATGGCGAATAGCTTCCGTTGAAGGAGAGGGCTCACCCGGACGCGGGCAACCGAAGTCGCTCGAACGCCCGGGATCGGCCCCAAACGCATACAAGATCAGGCGGAAGCAAAGCCTCCGCCCAACGGATTAGACGGTCATTAGATTGAGCGCGCAGGGCTTGTGGTCAGCAGAGGTGCCCCTCTCGTAGCTGAGACGCTGGCCCAGTGTGGGGGCCACGTTCTTGTCCCACGAGATCGCGCCCTTTTCGAAGCGGAGGTCATCGCCGCCGGCTTCCTGCTTGATTTCGCCGAAGCCCTGGGCGCTGTCAAATGTCTTGACGGTTCCGAAATATTTCATGGTGTGTTCCTTTATTGGCGCGCGCCGGGATGGCGCTGCGCCGCTAGGAGACGTTAAAGATGGAGGAAGGTGCGGCTTAGCGCCCAAGACCGTCGATTTCGACTGGTAGCTTTACTTAGATGGAGATGCCCTGGTGGATAATCAAGCCCAGGATTATTATAATGATCAAAGCGCATTCTAACCCGCTCGTCACAATCGTTTATTTTATTATTTAGGCAGTTGTGACTAAGAGGCGTGCTCCGACAAGAAAAAGGGTCTCCTGCGAAGGCAAGAGTCCAGCCTTGCTTCGCAGCGACCCTACCCGCGGTGCTTCTTTGCCGCCGTGGCGACATACTTCTCGAGCGTCTCGTTGAGCCGCGTCTGCCAGCCTTCGCCGCTCTGCTTGAAATAGCGGATCACCTTGGGCGCCAGCCGCAGCGTCACCTGCAGTTTCGGTTCGTCGCCCACCGGCGGCCGCCCGCGCTTGGTGAGCGTGCCCGTCGCCTCGCGAATGACCTTGCCGCCGATCGCAAACTCCGCACGATCCCACACGCCATGCGGCCACTCCGGAGCATCATCCGGATCGACCCAACTGCTCTTCGAACTCTTCTTTCTCGCGTTCATTGCACTTTCTCATTGAGATGATGTGCCGCACCTCACGTCTCGGCGTCCAAACGATTGTAACGAGGCGCTCGTTCAGCAGCCCGTAGGTTTGGTATCGTGACTCGCCATAATCCCTCCGGTCATCGACGACCGTGTACCTGGGACCGGCAAACACCTGCACCGCATCGTCAAAATCCAGCCCCCGCTCGGCGAGGGTTTTCGCTCGCTTCTCCGGGTCGTAACTGATCTTCACTCGGGCGAATCCCCGCCATTCAACCGAGCAGATGTTTATGTAGTTACATTATTCGCCGTGGTCAAGCGATCATGCACTTCAAATGAGGCTTGCACGATAACTGATTGGATTTAGCGCCAGTCTCTCAGACAGCGGCGGCCGCAGCTCAAACGCGGACGGCTTCTCGACGAAACTATAGAGCCGAAGCAATGCGAAAGCGTCCTTCCGCTCCTCGCTAACCAACCGCTCATTCTCTGAGAGGAAGAAGGGCGTCTTGGCTGGTCCGTTTGTGGTCTTCACTTCGATCAGCCGCTCGCGGCCGTCTGGTTCGAATGAACGGATATCGTAGCCCGCCCCGTCGCCGCGCACCTCCGACGTCCATTCGACCTTCTGTGCAAGATCATCCCGACCTGCAGCACGAAGCCCGTGCTGCTCGCGCAAGTACACGAGTTCTTCACCCTGTTTGCCGAGTTTCCGGTTACGCGCGTCCCGCTCAGCCGGATCGAACTTGCGAATAAGCTGTCGCATCCGCTCTGGCGGAACATTCTCCTCCGGCACCACTTGCGGCGGAGGTCCAATCCAAATGGCGGGCGATTCCGCGACCGCCGCGAGTTCGGGAGCCGCAGACACGAAGGCTGGCTCTCCTTTGGCCGCGAGATACCGTTCCACTCCATCGATAAGCGCATTTTGGAAATTCGGACGTGGTCGATATCCGCGAATCGTCGTAATTCCGAGTAGCTCTAAAACGGCACTGATGTTGCAATGCTTGAATTCGACCGACGCGTGATTTCGTCCCGTGAGCTGCTGCAGCGCGCGATTGCGCTCGGCCTTGTTATACGGCCGCCCGCCAACCTCATGGGCGAGCATGTCGAAGTAGTCGGCGACGATTAAATCGACCTCCCAATCGGACCAGATGCTGCCCCGAACGTCGCTCATTCGGAAGGTTTATCACGCGCGCCGCGAACAGCCAGTCTCTAGCCTTCAATTGCAAAAGGCCTAAGCTGGTCAGTCCGAAATCGGCACCACTGGAGCGAAGTGAAGTGCAGGTAAGAGATCAACGAGGCCGTTTTCTCACGGCTGAAAAGTCAGCAGCCTACCTCGAGCAATTTGCGGATGATTATCTTTTGCCCATCCTAAAAGAATGCGCTCTGCGAGACGTCACACGAAAAGGAATTCCCAACGACAGCCCTTCAAATTGAGGGAGACAGCGCACCAATTCCCGCACCCCCTGGCCTTCGCGTGATCCGATCCTCTGCGACCTCACCCCTCCGTGCGAGAAAGAAAAAGGGCCGCCCCAACGGAGCG
This sequence comes from uncultured Alphaproteobacteria bacterium, assembly GCA_963849435.1. Lineage (GTDB taxonomy): Bacteria > Pseudomonadota > Alphaproteobacteria > Sphingomonadales > Sphingomonadaceae > Sphingomicrobium. The sequence continues at coordinate 268,069 of CAWKHO010000015.1, read as the reverse complement.
GCCCTTCCTTGTTCCTGCCCTCGCTCAAAGTACCACTTTGAGCGAAACGGCGTTTACCCCAGCATTTCCTGCTCGAGCTTCTTCGCCATTTCCTCGATATTCTCCGGCGGCCAGCCGGGGATATCCATCCCCAGCCGCAGGCCCATGCTCGCCAGCACTTCCTTGATCTCGTTCAAGGACTTGCGCCCGAAGTTGGGCGTGCGCAGCATCTCGGCTTCGGTCTTCTGCACGAGGTCGCCGATGTAGATGATGTTGTCGTTCTTCAGGCAATTGGCGCTGCGCACCGAAAGCTCCAGCTCGTCGACCTTCTTGAGGAGGTAGCGGTTGAGCTGGTTGGTGTCGGCCGCGATCTGCTCGGCCGCCAGCGGCGCTGCCGAGCCCATCATCGGCGAGGGCGCCATGCGCACCTGGCCCTCGTCGAAGTGGACGAACAGCTGCAGCTGGTCCTGGAGGATCCGCGCGGCATAGCCGAGCGCGTCTTCCGGGGTCACCGTGCCGTCTGTCTCGATGGTCAGCGTCAATTTGTCGTAATCGAGCTCCTGGCCGACGCGGGTGTTCTCGACCTTGTAGGCGACCTGGCGCACGGGTGAGTACAAAGCGTCGACCGGGATCAGCCCGATGGGAGCATCGGCCGGGCGGTTTGCCTGGCTCGGCTGATAGCCTTTGCCGATGTCGACCATCAGCTCCATGTTGAGCGTCGCGCCTTCGTCGAGGTGGCAGATGAGGAGGTCGGGGTTGGTGACCTCGATGTCGCCCGATGACGGCGATCATGCCCGCGGTGACGTCGGCTGGGCCGGTGGCGCTGAGGTGCAGCCGCTTGGGCCCCTCGCCTTCCATCTTGAGCGCGATCTGCTTCACGTTGAGGACGATGTCGGTCACGTCCTCGCGCACGCCGGTCAGCGAGCTGAACTCGTGCAGCACGCCGTCGATCTTGATCGAGGTGACGGCCGCGCCCTGCAGCGAGCTCAGGAGCACGCGGCGCAGCGAGTTGCCGAGAGTCATTCCGAAGCCGCGCTCGAGCGGCTCGGCGACGAACACCGCGCGGCGGCGGATGTCGCCTCCGCCGATCTTCTTCTCGAGCGTGTTGGGCTTCTTCAGTTCCTGCCAGTTCTTTACATTGACGGCCATATTGTTTCCTTCACTCGGGGACATTCTATTGAGTGTCCCCGTCTTTTAGTTCGTGCCTCATGTCCCCGCGCGGCAGGGGACACGGAATACCATGTCCCCTTCAGATCACACCCGCCGCCGCTTCGACGGCCGCACTCCGTTGTGCGGGATCGGGGTCACGTCGCGGATCGGGTGATGGTGAAGCCGACCGCCTGCAGCGCCCGAAGCGCGCTTTCGCGGCCCGAGCCGGGGCCCTTGACCTCGACCTCGAGGGTGCGGACGCCATGCTCCGCGGCCTTCTTGCCGGCATCTTCCGCCGCGACCTGCGCCGCGTAGGGCGTCGACTTGCGGCTGCCCTTGAAGCCCATCATCCCGGCCGAGCTCCACGCGATTGCGTTGCCCTGGGCGTCGGTGATGGTGATCATCGTGTTGTTGAAGCTGGCGTTCACGTGCGCGACGCCGGCGGTGATGTTCTTGCGCTCCTTCCGGCGGAGGCGCTGGGGTGCTTGGGCCATGTACTTGCTATCCTGTCCCTAAATCCGAAATCCGCTCATCCTGAGCTTGTCGAAGGACTGTCCTGTCTTGCTTCGCGCTGCCTCCGGCGGAGTAGCGTCTCGCAAGCATCCCCCGGATGCTCGCTCGCTTGCTACTTCTTCTTGCCGGCGATCGGGCGCGCCTTGCCCTTGCGGGTGCGGGCGTTGGTGTGCGTGCGCTGGCCGCGGACCGGCAGGCCCTTGCGGTGCCTGAGGCCACGGTAGCAGGCGAGGTCCATCAGCCGCTTGATGTTCATCGCGGTTTCGCGACGCAGGTCGCCCTCGACCTGGTGGTCCTTGTCGATCGCTTCGCGGATGTGGAGGACTTCCTGGTCGGTGAGGTCCTGGACCCGCTTTTCGGGGCTTATGCCGAGCTTTTGCGTGATTTGCTGGGCCGTCGTGCGGCCGATTCCGTGGATGTAGGTGAGCGCGATTTCGACGCGCTTGTTGGTGGGGATGTTGACCCCGGCGATACGTGCCATTCAATGCCCTTCTTCAGCTCCACGAGGCCCAACGCCCCATCTCTTCGCCAGAAAAACCCCGCTACCAAACGAAAAACCGACGCGCGCACGAATGCGCCGCCGGAAACCGGTGGATCGGGATGAGCTTCAGATAGGATAGCGACCCGGAGGCGTCAAGGGCCGCGAGAGTTCACCGAGTTCGCTCTCCCGCGCATAAGGCGTTTACTCTCTCCGCGCACGAAGTCCGCCCGTCGGATCCCGTGCAGGGCACGAGGATACCGCAATGCGGGCAGTTGCGTTGACAGGCACTAGTCGGCTCGCCATGTGGCGCGCCTGCCAAAGTGACCGAAATCCTTCTGGAGAGGTGGCCGAGTGGTTAAAGGCAGCAGACTGTAAATCTGCCCGCGCAAGCGTACGCTGGTTCGAATCCAGCCCTCTCCACCATTGCACTGCAAGATCATCGCCGGGCCGGTGAGAAGGCCGAAGCGGCCCTTCCTTTGCTGCTGCGGGGCGCGGACCATCAAGCCGCACCTGGTCTGGTTTTATTGTTAATACAGTTCAATTCGGACCAAAGTTCTCGCCTGCATGGCACGGAAATCCCCAGAAAACTGGTCAAGTCCAGTGATATGACATAAGGTTGTGCGGGAACTCGTCGCTCGGGGAGTGGCCGAAATGCTGCGTGGGGTGGATTTGGCAGTGAAGGAGACGGCCGGGGTGCCTGAGGCCGCCGACGGATCGGAAGGCCCGACGCAAGCGGACCTGATGGCGCTGCGGGTCGCGCGCCTGACGTCCGGCCAACTCGATTGCCTGCGTCTTGTCGACCAGCTCCTCTCTTCAAAAGAGATCGCGACGGAGCTCCAGATTTCTCCGCACACCGTCGACCAGCGAATTCGCCAGGCGCTCGCGACGCTTGGTGTGGAGCGGCGCGCGCAGGCCGCGCGCATCGTCGCGCAACACAGCGGCCCATATCAGCAATTGATACATCAATCGCCGTATATTGAGCGGGCATCCCCGAGCGGCCACCCAGAGGCCGCGGTCAGTCATCAGATTCGGCACGCTGATCGCGCAGGGGAGGCCGGGGGGGCTGGTTTCCTTACCGAGCAGAGGCCCGCATCATTCTGGCCTTCCCTGCAATTGCCGTTCGCAACTAGGAGCAACCCCCGGAATGAGATGAATGTCGGCCAGAGGCTGTTCTGGATTGTGACTATCGCAATCGGAGCGGCGTTTTCGGCGGGCATGTATCTCGCCGGACTCGAAAGCCTCGCCAGGCTGCTCAACAGCTAAAGACTTTAAGGCTCACCGGCCCGACCTTCAAATCAGACCGACAGCCACTCCGGCGCGATCCGCCGGGGAAGGAGCAGTCATGCGCAAACAAGCAGTCTGGGATGCCGTCCATGAGGTCGGAATCCATACCCGTGCAGTCGAAGACCTGATCGAATCCACGCTGGTCGAACTCGCTGAACTTCAGTCCAAAGTAGTCCAGGTCAGCAATGTCGCAGGTGTATCCTATTCCACCCTTCAGGACTCTTTCGAGGGCGTTTCGGCGACCATCAACGATCTGGTGAAAGCCCGCGGAACCATGGCCCATTGTCATGGTGTGTTTCTCGACGCCAAGGAGAAGATCCCGGGCGTTCGGACCACGTCGTGGGGCGATGGCGATCCCTGCTGTGGCAAGGTCGCACACACCGACCTCCGCGTCGTGGCCTGACAAGAGCTTTTGACCGGGCCACAGCAATGTGGTCCGGTCTCTATTCTCATGGATTCGATCCTCCGGCTGATCCTGTTCTGGCTGCTGCTGCTCGTATCATGCGGCTATGCGCTGTGGCGCGGCCGCAAATATGAGCGAATTGCAGCGCTCGTGTTCGTGACCGCAACGATCTTGTCGATCCTCGGCCATTCGCCCCTGCGGGGTCGCTATGTCGAAATCGAAGCCAGTGACCTGATCGTCGATACCGCGGTTCTTTTCGCGGTAATCGCCATTGCGATCGTGTCCGATCGCTTCTGGCCGCTTTGGGTTGCGGGGCTTCAGTTGGTCGACAGCATGTCGCACGTCATGAAGGCGATCGACGCCAATCTCCTCCCGACGGTCTATGGCGCCGCAGAGCGCTTCTGGAGCTATCCAATCCTGTTGATCCTTTTCATTGGCGCCTGGCGGCAGCAACACCGGCCGAAATCGGCGTCCGAAGCGCTGGGACGCTGAACGACATTGGACTGAGACGGCGGGGCGGCTAAGCGGGCCATCATGTCGCGCCGCAAGAAATCGCATCAAAGTCATGGCGCGCCGAACCGGCCACGCTTCTGGGGCCGACACGCGGTCGCGGCCGCGCTGGACAACCCCCGTCGCAAGGTATTGCGCGCGTGGGCCACCCGCGAGGCAGCGGCGCTTATGCAATTCGCGAAAGATCTGCCGGTAACACTCGCCGACGTCGCCGATCTCGGCCGTCTTGTTCCCTCTGATGCACCGCATCAGGGCCTGGTGATCGAAGCCGAGCCGCTCGAAGAGGTGTGGCTCGACGACCTGCTGCAAGGTGCGGGCGAGCGCGCGGCTTTGCTCGTGCTCGACCAGGTGACCGATCCCCACAATCTGGGCGCGATCCTGCGCTCCGCCGCCGCATTCGGCGCGATCGGGATCGTTACCCAGGATCGACATTCGCCGCCCGAAAGCGGAGTCGTGGCCAAGGCGGCATCGGGCGCGCTCGAGCGCGTGCCCTGGGCTCGTGTCGTGAACCTCGCCCGCGCCCTCGAGGAGATCGCCGAGGCAGGATTCTGGCGTATCGGTCTCGCTGGCGACGGGGAGGTAGAAATCAAAGATGCGCTCGGGCCGCAGCGCGTCGCGCTCGTGCTCGGTGCCGAAGGTGCGGGACTCAGGCCCAACACGCGCGAGCATTGCGACGCACTCGCCCGCCTTCCAATCACCGACGCGGTGGAAAGCCTCAATGTCTCGAACGCGGCCGCCGTCGCATTATATGCCGCAAGCAGCCATGGTTAGGACAAGCTCGAGCATCAAGGCGCATGTCGAGACGCTGGCAAGCCGCGAGCCAGCGTTTGCGCGCGTCGTCGAGCAGCACGGAATTCCCGAACCGCGCAACAGTCAGCCGGGCGCCCACACTTTGCTGCGCACCATTGTCGGGCAGCAGGTCAGCGTCGCCGCGGCCCGCTCCATGTGGTCCAAGCTCGAGGCGGCATACGGCTCCCCGCCCGATCTCAACCTGCTGCTTGCTGCCACTGACGAGGAGATGCGGGCGGCCGGAATGTCGCGCCAGAAAGCGGGCTACATCCGCAGCCTCGCCGAGCTGGTGACATCGGGCGAGCTCGACCTCGGCAACCTGCCCGAGGATGACGAGGAAGCGATCGCGCTGCTGACGAAGATCAAAGGTATCGGCCGCTGGTCGGCGGAAATTTATCTGCTGTTCGCCGAAGGGCGCCCCGACATATTCCCCGCGGGGACCTCGCCGTCATGGTCGAGATCGGTCGGCTCATGGGCCTGGACGAGAAGCCGAGCGAGAAGATGCTGCGTGAACTCGCCGAACGGTGGCGTCCGTACCGCGGCGCGGCGGCGGTGCTCGCGTGGCACAGCTACAACAGCAGCGTGCTCTAGTTCCGCATCCCCACCGGCAGCAGCCGCGCGCCGACGCCGCGGAAGATGCGCGGTCCAAGGTCGAGTCGGAACGGCGCCATTTTCGCGCTCTTCGTGTCGCGGCCGAGGAGATAACTTGCCGATGTTTGCCCTTCGCCCGCGCTCCAGCGGTAGAGCGCGTTGAACGCGATCAGCGGGATGCAGACCTGGCGTTCGGCGATTTCGAGCACCTGCACATTTTCGCGCGGCGCGACGACCTGGCTGCGCAAGGTCATGCGCTGAAGCGGTGGGATCGCCGCGATGCGCTCGCCTTGCGCAGCCGGGTGGGCGAAGAATGCGCCGATGTCCTGCTCCTGCGTCGGCCCGGCATTGAATACGCTGGCCTCGACCAGGACATCGCGTGCGGGCGCATTTCCCGAGTTGAAAATGTCGAGCTCGAATTCGAAAGTGACCCGGGTGTCTTCGACGATACAGCGAAGGGGCTGGAGCGCGATTTCGACCCATGGCCGCAGGCGGGTCGAAACCACTCCCCCCGGAACCGGCGGAGCGGCGCGCGGCTGGACGGGTGCGGGCGCAGGCGCCTTCGCCTTGGGCGGGGGTGCCGGCGTCGGCGACGGCTCGGGCGCGGAAAAGAGGTCGAGGTGCGGCCCGCCGGCGAACGCCTGGCGGGAGCGACTGCGCCAGAACAGGAAGGCTCCGCCCGCGCCAAGTGCGAATGCGGCAAGTAGCCACGGCCACAGGGTTAAGCCGTGCGGCGCGCTCTCCGGCTCCGGAGTAAAGGGGGAAACCGCCGCCGGCAGGGCCGCAATGCTACCGGTCTGGGCTGGCGACGATTCCAGTGGCGGCAAAGCGACAACCGAAGATGGGGATGAGGTTGCCTGGCCCTGCGTCTCCGGCGGGCGCGCGATGGGCTGTGCCGCTCCACTCGAGACGGTACGGACTGGAGCGACGGTTTGAGCCGTTCTTCTTGCAGGCGCGGAAGGCGGCGTTTCGGCCGATACGGAAGTCGCACGCGGTGCCGAGCGAGTGCCGCTCGCAGGAGCCGTCGCCGTCCGCTGCGGCGGTTCGTCCGCTGGCCGGGTCACCGGCCCCGAGAGGCTAAAATTCTGCAGCTCTTTGGGTCCGACCGCGTCGGCGGCGGGCGTATTGGTCGTCGCAGCCGGCGCGCTTTGCGCGGCAAGCGGCGCGGCCCGAGCACGAGCCCGGCCGCCCAAACCGCAATCGCCAAGCGCAACCCGCCCCTCATCGACTCCCGCTCATTGTTCGTAAATCGCCAATTTTCATGGCGCGGCCAGGCACATGCCCGCCGAACAACTGCAATTCAAGCACAGGTTCGATGAACCGCGCCGAACTCAGCGACTAACGTGCGTCCACCAGCACCAATTCGGAGTCATCCTCGGCTTCGATCTCGAGCCGAGTTTCGTCCGTAATCGCAACTCCGTCACGCGGGTTGGCCTCAACTCCGTTCACACGGACTTTGCCGCTCGGGACCAGGTACAAGTGGCGGTTTGCATCCGCACCAATCACAATGGAATCTCCGGCTTTCACGGTCGCCCCGAGGACGCGGGCCTCGGCGTTGATGGTGAGCGTCCCGTCGTCGGGATCGCCGCTGGCGAGCAGCTGGAAAGCGCCTTCGCGCGAATCCTTGGGAAAGGGCATCGCACCCCAGCTTGGCTCCGCGCCCGGCTTGTCAGTCTCGATCCAGATCTGGAACAAGGTCGTAGCCTCGTCCTCCAGATTGTACTCGGCGTGCTGGACGCCGGTCCCGGCGCTCATCACCTGCACGTCGCCAGCGCCCGTGCGGCCCTTGTTCCCCATCGAATCCTGGTGGGTGATCGCGCCCGTGCGAACATAGGTCACGATTTCCATGTCGCGGTGCGGGTGCGGCGGGAATCCGCTCTGGGCGGCGATCTGGTCGTCGTTCCACACGCGGATCCGGCCCCAGGCCATGCGGTCGGGATCGTGATAGCTTGCGAATGAGAAATGGTGACGGGCGTTGAGCCAGCCGTGGTCGGCGTGGCCGAGGCTGTTGAAGGGACGGATATCGATCATGCCAGCGAGATGGGCGGCGACGGTTAAGGCCTCAAGTGTCATGGGTGTGACCTTCAGTCTCTTAATTTCCCGCTCACTCTGCTATAGTTAACCCGGAGCAGGAGGCACGCATGACCGGAATTCTCGATAAGTTTTACGTCGAACATGGGATTTACGGCGCGCGGGTCATGGCGCGCTCCCTTCAACTCACCGGAAGCTGCCTCAGCGACGATGAAATCGACACCGCCGTTGGGATGCTCAAAGACGACCTCGACGCTTGCGCCAAAGAGATGAAGCGCCTCGTCAAGGTCAATCGCGCGTCCTTGTTCGAAGGCTGGCCGGGCGATTGAACGTCTGCGCGTAGCTCCCACGCGCTCCGAAACATCCACACAACAACCCGCTCAAGGATAGCTCCTCCGAGTGCGCCTTTTGCGCGTCCAACGCCGATACTCTGATGCGCAGTTTTGCATGGACTTGACGACGAACCGTGCATTTCTGTAGACGAGTGGAGTTTCGGCGGCAAATGGGAAATTCACGTGGAAGGGTACCGCAACACGCGCAGCCCCGGTTTCAAGCTTGTGCTGGCGATCGTCGTCGGCTTCGTCCTGACGATCCCGCTCTTCTCCATTTACCTGCTGTCGTACGACCGCGAATCGCAATCGCGAGAGGCCGCCGCCTCGATCACCGCCGGCTGGGGCGGATCGCAGACGATGAGCGGACCGGTGCTGGTCATTCCTTACCGCGCAACGACAACCGAAACTGTCGTGGAGAACGGCCAGAGCGTGACCCGCACCAACCAGGTGACGCGTGAGCTGACGCTTGCACCCGAAGCGGTCGACCTTTCGACCGACGTCGGCCCGCAAGTGCGCAAGCGCTCGATCTATGAAGCGGTCGTCTATGACGCGCGGGTCGCCGGCAAGGCGCGCTTCGCGTTCCCGGCCGATCTCGCCCGCACGGGAGTGGATCGCGCATCGATGGACCTCACCCGCGCCGAGCTGCGCTTCGGCCTCAGCGATCCGCGCGGACTCGGCGCCAACCCACAGGTCAAAGCGGACGGTCAGGCGCTGCGGTTGCAGCCCGGCGGTGGGAGCAACGGCGGCCGCGGCTTCTTCGCATGGATCGAAGCGACCCAGCTGGCGGGCAAGCCGCTCATCGTCGATTTTACATACGGCTTCCGCGGAAATGCGTCGCTCAGCCTCGCTCCCGACGCGGGCGATACGCGGTGGTCGGTACGCTCGTCCTGGCCCAATCCCAGCTTCGACGGGGACTTCCTGCCAGGCGCTCGCAAGGTCGCCGACCAAGGCTTCGAGGCCAGTTATCAAATCGGCAATCTCGCGCTTGGCCGTTCGCTGGTCAGCACCAGCGATCCTGCCGCCACCGCTCCCGCGCCGACACCTGCCGACGCTAGCGCCGGCGACAGCGCGCAGACCGCCCAGATCGACCTGATTTAACCGGTCGACCTCTATTCCGAAGTCAATCGCGCGATCAAATATGGCTTCCTCTTCATCGGTTTCACCTTCCTCGCACTGCTGATGTTCGACGTGATCGGCGGGGTTGCCGTTTCTGCCGTCGAGTATCTGCTGATGGGTGCGGCCCTGGTGCTGTTCTTCGTGCTGCTGCTCGCATTTGCCGAAGTGATCGGCTTCGCCCCCGCTTACATTCTTGCCGCGGGCGCGATCGCCGGGCTGAACACGGCCTATTCCGCAGCGGTGCTTGCGAGCTGGCGGCGGGCTGCGTTCATCGGCGGGCTGCTCGTTGGCCTGTACGCCGTGCTCTACATCCTCCTCAGCCTCGAGGCCTTCTCGCTGCTGATTGGTTCGTTGCTGCTGTTCGTGGCGCTCGCCGGAGTGATGTACGCGACGCGGCGGATCGACTGGGGCGGGAAGAAGGAGAATGAGGCCCCCGCCGCCGCGTGACGCTGCCGGAGTTTGCCGCTAGTCGGCGGGCATGACCCAACCCTATCCGCCCAAGCGTATTTTCCCGACGTCGGAGGTCGACGCACGTGCCGCCGAGCACGTGCCGTCGATCCCCCAGACCGAGAGCTCGGCCTACAAGCTCGCATTCCAGGACATTGAATTCCTCTTGCGCGAGGATCTGCGGCCGGTCCGTTTCCAGCTCGAGCTGTTGAAGCCCGAGCTGTTGCTCAACGAAGCGAACATCGGGTCGACATTCGTCTTTTACGGGTCCGCCCGGATTCCTGCCCCGGATATGGCCGACGCGCTCATCGCCGCCGCGACGAACGCTGAACAGCAGACTGTCGCCGAACGACTTAAGGCCAAGTCACAATATTATGAGGTCGCACGGAAGCTGGCGCGCCACGCGAGCCGCTGCGACTGCGACGAGGAGGGCCAACGTAATTTTGTAGTCTGCTCCGGCGGAGGACCTTCCATCATGGAAGCCGCGAACCGCGGCGCGTGGGAAGAAAGCCAGGAGTCCATCGGGCTGAACATCGTTCTTCCGCATGAGCAGCTGCCCAATCGCTACGTGACGCCCGGACTTAGTTTCCAGTTCCACTACTTCGGCTTGCGAAAAATCCACTTTCTGCTGCGGGCGCGCGCGGTCGCCGTTTTCCCGGGCGGCTTCGGCACGCTGGACGAATTGTTCGAGCTTTTGACTTTGGTCCAAACCGGCAAGGTGCGCCCGCTACCGATTATCCTGTTCGGCCGCGACTTCTGGAGCCGGATGGTGAACTTTGAAGGGCTCGCCGAGGAGGGTGTTATTTCACCCCACGACCTCGACCTCATCCACTGGAGCGAGGACGCCGACGAAGCGTGGGATTTCGTGAGCCGCTTCTACGAAGAGCATCCCCATCCGATGCCGGTGCAGACCGCTCCGCCGGAATGAACGGAGCGAAAGCTTAGGGCTTCTTGGCGCTCGCTGGGCCGGAGACCTTGGGCGCGCCCTCGCCGCCGATGCTTTTCGGATTCGTACCGGCCTGCTGCTCGGTCAGCACCGGCTCCTTGCCGGCCTTTTGCGGACCGTTATTCGGGCCGGTGCCCGGTGCGTTGCCCGCTGCCGCTGCGGTGGCCGCGGGAGCGGCGGGGAGCGGCTTGGGCGCATCGCTGTGCGCATTCAGGAACGCGATCACGTTGGCCCGGTCCTGCGGATTGCCAAGGCCGGCGAAAGTCATCTTCGTGCCGGGAGCGAAGGCGCGTGGGCTGGTCAGCCACTGGCTGAGGTTGTCCCAGTTCCAGGAGCCGCCCTTTTTCGCCAGCGCATCTGAGAATGGGAAACCCTTGCCCTGGCCGATGGGCTCGCCGAGCACGCCCCACAGGTTCGGCCCCATCTGGTTGGCGCCCCCCTTGTCGGCGTTGTGACAAGCCATGCATTTGTTGAATATCTGCTGGCCGGCCGCCGGATCGGCCTTGGCGAGATAGGCTTCGATCGGCTGCTCGGCCGCTGCGCCGCCCGAACTTTCCTGCTCCACGCCGGCGATCGGATAGCCCATCTTCTCGGGGCGTTCGCTGAGGAACATCTCGCCGGCGACAATCGAAGATCCCAAAGCGACGATGCCCGCGAACAGCACCCAGCCGGCGATGGTGTTGAAGCGATCGTCCATGAAGTTTCCCTGATTTTCTACGGAGGCGCGATGAATGGATTTGCGCCGCCCTTTACGGGCGCGGACGGGCTTCTTCAAGCCGCGGCGCGGGGCCGTTCGGTAGCAGCTTCCGCCAACTCCGCCGCGCGGCGATAGAGCGTCGGCAAACCCGCGTCAGCGATGCGATCGAGCGGGTGCCACCAACCGTCGCCGAGCGGTTCGGAGCGGCAGAGGATCGCGAGATCGAGCGTGAGATGGGTGAAGACGTGGCGCACCGTGCCGAAGCTCGGCGGATTCGTTGTCGCTGGCGCATCGGTCCAGTCGCTCCCCGGGAGCGCGGCCATTCCGCCGAGCAGGCCCTTCGCCGGCCGGCGAACCAGCCAGACACGCCCGTCGCGCTCGATCCAGTACGCGACGCCGCATTTATGCGGCCGCGGCGCGCGCGCCTTGCGAAGCGGGAACGATTTCCGAAGTGCCGCTCGCATAAGCCGCGCAGTGACTTTGGAGCGGACAGATGCCGCATTGGGGCTTCTTGGGACGGCAGATGGTCGCGCCGAGGTCCATCAATGCCTGCGTGAAGTCGCCGGCGCGTCCGCCCGGAATCATGCTGAGCGTGAGGCGCTCGATCTGCGTTCTCGCGGACTGCTTTAGCCCGTGCAGCCGCGAGACGACGCGTTCGACATTGGTGTCGACCGCCGCCACCCGCTCGCCGAACCTGATCGCTGCAATCGCCGCTGCGGTATAGGCACCGATGCCCGGCAGCTGGCGAAGCTCAGCATCGGTCGTCGGAAATGCGCCGCGCCGCGCCACTTCGCGAGCGCAGGCGATCAGGTTGCGCGCACGCGCATAATAACCGAGGCCCGCCCACTCCGAGAGGATGGCTTCGTCGGTCGCTTGAGCGAGCGCGTCGATCGTTGGCCAGCGCGTGATGAATCGCTCGAACCGCGGAATGACTGCTGCGACGGTCGTCTGCTGGAGCATGACTTCGCTGAGCCAGACACGATAGGGCTCAGGCGCCGGCTCGCCCGGAGCGGAGCGCCAGGGCAGATGGCGGAAGTTATCCACATAATGTTGAAGCAGCAGCGCGGCGGCATTGGCGGTCACAATATTGGTATGGCATGCTCAACGCAGATGACGAAGCGGAAGCAGGACAAAGACGACGCGCCACGCAGCTGCCGGCCACGGTCGGCGGGCGATCTCGTCGGCGGCATTGGCGACCCGTCGTTCCGCCGCTTCGGTTTCATCCAAAGCTCGATCGTCAGCCGCTGGGGAGAGATTGTCGGCGAGCGCTACGCCAGGGTCTCCTCACCCGAATCGATCCGCTTCCCCATCGGCCGGAAATCCGCAGGCGTGCTGACTTTGCTGGTCGAAGGGGCGCACGCGCCTTTGATCCAGCATCTGACGCCGATGATCGTCGAGCGGGTGAACCGCTTCTTCGGCTATGCGGCGATCAACCGGATCGTCTTCCGCCAAGGCAAGCCGCCCGCTCCGTCGGCGAGGCCGCAGAGGCCGCAGCTGCGGTCGGTGCCGAAGGATCTCGGCGAAGGGTTGCGCGAGATCGCCGATCCCGAGCTTCGTGCGTGCCTGGAGTTGCTTGCCGCCCAAATTGCCGCTACCAGCGGCCCGCCTTTGCTTCCCGAGGAAGCCGAGGCAGAAATACCCGCGATCAACCGGAGCAATTGAAACCGATGAAGGTCCGCAATTTTCTGGCGTGCGCCATGGCAACCGTGGCGCTCGCCGGCTGCAACAAGAGCAAAAATGAGACCCCGGGAACGCCCGCCAGCAATGAAACGGTGACGATCACCCAAGCGACCCCGCCACCCGGGGGGAACTGGAGCGACGTCGTCAATGCGACGTCCGCCGGGTTCATGATGGGCGATCCGAACGCCAAGGTGAAGCTGGTGGAGATCGGGTCGCTCTCCTGCCCGCACTGCAAGGCCTTCGACGATGAAGGGGTGCCGGCGCTGATCGAAAAATATGTGAAGCCGGGTAAGGTTAGCTGGGAATTCCGCCCGTACTTGATCCACGGGCCGATCGATATGGCAGCCAATCTGATCGTGAGCTGCAACGGCGTGAAGAGCTTCTTCCCGCTCGCGCGCGCACTTTACAAGGATCAGCCGGTCTGGATGGCCAAGATCGAAGCGGCGCCTAAAGACAAGCTCGACCAGATCCAGAATCTGCCGAACAATCAAGTGTTCGTCGCAATGGCGAGCTTGCTTGGGTTTCAGGACTGGGCAGCCGCGCGCGGAGTGCCGCAAGCCAAAAGCAACCAGTGCCTCAGCGATCAGAAGATGATCGACCATGAGGTCCAGGTCACGAGCGACGTGGGCAATCAGTTTCCGGATTTCACGGGCACGCCCGCGTTCGTGATCAACGGCAAGATGCTCAGCGACACGGCAAGCTGGGACAAGCTTGAGCCCCAACTGCAGGAAGCGCTGAAGTGAGAGCTGCTGCGGTCGCGCTCGCCGCGGCACTCTGCCTTGCACCAGCGGCGGCGGTCGGAGCGAAGGCGACGCCGAGCCGCGACTGGAGCCGGATCATCGCTGCGACGCCCGAGGGCGGGTTCAAGATGGGCAACGCGAACGCGAAGGTGGCGCTGGTTGAATATGGCTCGCTCGCCTGCCCGCACTGCCGCCATTTCGAGGAGACGGGCTACAAGCCGCTTGTGCAGCAATATGTCCGCAGCGGCCGGGTCAGCTACGAATTCCGCAACTTCCTCCTCAATGCGCCTGACATTTCGATTAGCCTGCTGGCGCACTGCGCCGGCCCGGCCAAATTCTTTCCAATGTCGGAGGTGGTCTACGCCACCCAGCCGCAGTGGATCGACAGGGTCGTAAAGATGACTGACGCGCAGAAGACCGAAGTCGAGGGCATGTCCGACGCACAGCGGGTCGCTCGCTTGAGCGAGATCGCGGGCTTCCCGCAGATTGCCGCGCGCTTTGGCATGACTCCGGCTCGGGCGCGGCAATGCCTTTCCGACCCGAAGGGGCTCGAAAGACTGCTCAACGTCACCAAGAGGCGCAGGATGCGGGGAATCACGCACACGCCAACTTTCCTGATCAACGGCAAAGTGACGGACGCGGCGACGTGGGAACAACTCGAACCGCAGCTCAAGGCTGCCGGGGGTAGAGTGAGCGTTGGGGAGGGCAGAAGGCGTTGAGAATCCGCCGGCTCAAGCTCAGCGGCTTCAAGAGCTTCGTCGAGCCAGCCGAACTTCGCATTGAGCAGGGGCTGACCGGAGTGGTCGGACCGAACGGCTGCGGCAAATCCAACCTTCTGGAAGCGATCCGCTGGACCATGGGCGAATCCAGCCCCAAGTCGCTGCGCGGCGGGGGCATGGACGACGTGATCTTCGCCGGCACCGCGACCCGGCCGCCGCGCGATTTCGCCGAAGTCTCGATTCTGCTCGAGCGCGATGCGTCCGAGGAAGGCGGCCGCGGCGAAAGCGAAGTCACTCGGCGGATCGAACGTGGCGCGGGCTCGGCCTATCGCATCGACGGCCGCGACGTCCGCGCCAAGGACGTCTCCTTGCTGTTCGCCGACGCCGCCACCGGCGCGCATTCGCCGGCGCTGGTCAGCCAGGGCAAAATCAGCGCGGTCATCGCTGCCAAGCCGGTCGAACGGCGTTTCCTGCTCGAAGAGGCGGCGGGCATTTCCGGGCTCCATGCACGGCGTAAGGATGCCGAGCAGAAGCTGCGCGCGACCGAAGCCAATCTCGTCCGCCTGGGTGAAATCCTCGGCGAGCAGGAGCAGCGCGCAGCGGCGCTCCGGCGCCAGGCGCGCGCGGCCGAGCGGTACCGCAAGCTCAGCGATCAGATCCGCAGCGTCGAGGCGCGGCTGCTTCACGCGCGCTGGATCGAGGCGGAACGCGCAGCGGAAGCCGCGAATGCGGAAGCGCGCTCGGCGGGCGAAGAGGTCGCTTCGATTCAGAGCGCGATCGCCGATGCCCAGGGAGCGCAGGAACGCGCCAATGTCCTGCTGACGGAACGGCGCAACGCACTCGCGGAGCTGCGCGAGCAGGGTCATGCGCTGGCGCATCAACTGGCTGGCGCACGGGCGCGGCGCGATACTGTGGCTCGGCGGCTCGCCGAACTGGACCGGCTCGACGCTGCGCTGACCGGCGACATTGCGCGGGAGGAGGCGCTCAAACGCGACGCCGCGGGCGCGATCGCGCAGCTCGATGAAGAACGCGCCGCGATCGAGCGGCGGCTCGCCGACGCTGAGGCACATGCAGCCCGCATCGCCGCCGAACTGAGCAAGGCCGAGGCAGTTTCGCGCGAGGCGGAAGCGGCGTTGGCCGAGCTGCTCGCCCGCCAGGCGGCAATGCGCGCCGAACGACGCGTGGCCGACGCGGCGATGGAGGCGGCGCAGGCGCAACTCGCGCGCACCGAGCAGGAGCGGCAGAGACTCGCCGAACAGCTAGGGGCGCTGGGCGACGGGAGCGAACAGGCGGCGGCGCGCGACGCAGCGGAAGCGAAGGCGAAGACTGCGGCGCAGGCGCTGGCCGAAGCCGAAGCGCGCAGGGTCGAAGCCGAACAGGGCCGGGCGGAAGCCGCCGACCGGCGCGACAACGTGGAAAGCCGGCTCGCCTCCGCGCGGGCAGCGCTGTCGGCGGCAAAGTCCGAACATGATGCGCTTGCGCGGGCGCTCGAACATGGTGGGGGCGCGGCGATCGCCAGCCTGAAGGCGCAGCCGGGATACGAGCGCGCGCTCGCCGCGGCTCTCGGCGAAGACGCCGACGCCGCGGTCGGCAGCAGCGACAGCCCGCGCCGCTGGCAAGGCAGCGAGGCGCTGCCCGGCGATCCGCAACTGCCGGCAGGTTGCGAATGCCTCGCCGACCGGGTGTCGGCCCCGCCGGAGCTATTGCGCCGTCTGAAACAAGTCGCGGTCGCCGACGAGGACACCGGCCAGCAGCTTGCGGTCGGGCAGCGGCTGGTGACTCGCGACGGACGGCTGCGGCGCTGGGACGGCTTCGTTGCGGAAGGGCTCGGGCGCCGCAGCCGCCGAGCGGCTGCTGCGCGCCAACCGTCTTGCGGCGCTGACCGCCGAACTGCCGGCGCTGGAGAAAGCAGTCGAGAATGCCAGAGCCGAACGCGACGCCGCGCTCGCGCAAATGGAGCAATGCCGGACCGTCGCCGAGGAGGCGCGTCACGCAGCGCTCGCGGCGGAGCGCGACGCGCGCGATGCCACTCGCGCGGGCGATGCCGCTGTTGCCGCGCTTGAGAGGATTGAAGCCCAGCGAGCTGGCTGGCACAACGTCAGGCCGATCTTGAGCCGGTGATTGAAGCGGCGAAGGACGCGGTCGCCGCAGCCGGGCGCTCGCTCGGCGCCCTCCCCGATCCTGCGGCTTTGGAGCATGACGTCGAAGCCGCCCGCAGCGCCGCGGCGACCGCGGCTTCGGCGGTCGCCGAGAAACGCGCCGAATCCGCAACCAAGGCGCGCGAGACTGCGGCCGACCGCGAGCGCCTCAGTGCCGCCGCGCGCGAACAAGCCGAATGGCGCAAGCGCCAGAGCGACGCCGAGCAGCGGCTTGCCGGGGCTGTCGAGCGGCAAAAGCAGCAGGCCGCCGAGCGTGCCGGGCTGGAGAAAGAGCCGGCGGAGCTCGACGAGCAAATCGCCGCACTCGAGCGGGCCAACAATGAAAGCCAGGTGACGATCGGCGAAGCTTCGGCGGCGGAACGCGAGGCGGAAGAAGCACTCGTCGCCGCATCCTCCAATGTGTCGAGTGCCAACGAACGCTTCGCCGATGCGCGTGAGCGCCGCGCCGCCGCCGCCGCCCGCGCCGAAGCGCAGCAGGCGCGCAGCACCGAATTCGCCCATGCCTCGGTCGAGAAATTCGAATGCGTGCCCCAGCGGCTGCCGGAGAAGCTCGGCTTCGACCCGGACGAGGTTCGGGATCCCGATTCAGAATTGGCGGCCCTCGAACGGCTGAGCGCCGAGCGCGAGCGCATCGGTCCGGTCAATCTCGTTGCCGAGCAGGAGCTGGCCGAGCTGGACGCGGCGCGGACAAAAGGCGCCGAGGAAGCCGACGAACTGACGCAGGCGATCCACCGCCTCCGCGGCTCCATCGGCAACCTCAACCGCGAAGGGCGCGTGCGGCTGCTCGAGGCCTATGAGAAGGTCGACGCGCACTTCCGACGGCTGTTCACCACCCTGTTCGACGGCGGGCAGGCGCACCTGGAGCTGGTCGAGAGCGACGACCCGCTCGAAGCGGGCCTCGAAATCATGGCCCAGCCCCCGGGCAAGCGGCTGTCGACGCTGACGTTGCTCTCCGGCGGCGAGCAGGCGCTGACCGCCATCGCTCTGATCTTCGCTTTGTTCCTGACCAACCCGGCGCCGATCTGCGTGCTCGACGAAGTCGACGCGCCGCTCGACGACGCCAATGTCGAGCGATTCTGCGACCTGCTCGACCGGATGACGCAGGAGACCGACACGCGTTACCTGATCGTCACCCATAATGCGGTGACCATGAGCCGCATGCACCGGCTCTATGGCGTGACGATGATTGAGAAAGGCGTCAGCCGCCTCGTTTCAGTCGACCTTGGCGGAGCGGAGACCTTGCTCGCCGCAGAATAGGAAGGAGGGCCTCGTGCGCTTCTTGGTCCTTGTAGCAGCGTTGCTGCTCACCAGTTGTTGGATGGGCGACGGGCTCTATTCGAGCGATGACGCACGGCAACCCATCCCCGCCGGAATCTATCGCGTGACCGCCCGCAACGAGAAGCCTCTTATCGAGAAGGTCACACTCCTTCCGAACGGAATGACCACAATCGGCGATGAAGACGGCAAGAACCTGTACGGCTTTGCGCCGCTCGATAGCGGCAATCGCCGCTTCGTGGCCTGGGAGAGCAAGGACGACGATTCCCCCGAGGATCGCGCCCAGCTCTACACGCTGCTCGAGCGGCGATCGGCCGACGAGTTCGTGCTTTTTCTCCCGCAGTGCACCGGCGCACTCGGCGAAATCGCGCGGCGGGCTGGGGCGACCATTGAAAAGGGCACCGTCGATGCGTGCCTGTTCCGGACGCGAGCGAGCCTCGAAAGCGCGATGCGGCAAGTTCAGATCTCGGGAGACGTGATCAGGATCGTTCGCTTGCGCGATAAGTAATCGGCTGATGTCGAAACCTTTTATATCCCCCCATCCGCCGCGGCGCGCCAGGCCGGTGCACACGTTGCGCGGCTTCTTCGGGGAGCGGGCGCGGACGGCCGTTTACGGCTGGTCGGAGCTCGCCTTCAACACGTGGCACGTCAAGCGCGTGGTGCTCGGCCATCCGGTGCACATCGTTCTAAAGCCCGAATGGGTGCAGCGCGTGCTGCTCGACAACGCGGCCAATTACGAGAAACCGCGGCTGGTGAAGCGAATCCTCGCGCCGACGATCGGGCGCGGGCTGCTGAGTTCGGATGGCGATCTGTGGCGGGCGCAGCGCAAGATCGTCGCCGCGAGCTTCACGCCGCCCGCGGTGGATGCGCTGGTGCCGGTCTTCGCGCGAGTTGGGCAGGCGCTGGCCGAATCATGGGAACCGGGCACGCGCGACATGGCTGTCGAGGCGACGACGGCGACGATGAACGTCATCTCGGAGGCTCTGTTCAGCGGAGACGCGCGGCTGGCCAGCCGGGAAGCCATGGACCACATCACCGGAGCAATGGAGGGGGTGTCGGAAGCGCGCATCCAGGTGCTGCTGGGAATGCCGCTGATTCCCATCACTGCGCGCGGACGCCGTGGCCGTCGTGGCCAGCAATATCTGCGCCACACGCTGGGGCAGCTGGTGCGCGAGCGGCTTGCGCCCGGCGCTCCGCAAGATTTCGTTACCAATGTGATCCGCGCGCTGATGGAACGCTTTCCCGAGGATGAAGCGCTCGAGCTCGCGGTGGACAACGCCGCGACCTTCTATCTTGCGGGGCATGAGACCACGGCCAACGCGACCGCCTGGACACTCTATCTGCTGAGCGAACAGCCGGAGCTTCAGGACGAAGCGGCGGCGGAAGCGGAGGCGGCGCTCGCTTCGGGGACCGACGCGGACCTGCCGGACCGGTTGCCGCTGCTGCGGGCGATCCTTGAGGAATTGCTGCGGCTGTATCCCCCGGTGCCGCGTTTCGACCGCGAAGCCGTCGCCGCCGACCAACTCGGCGAGCACGAGATCCAGCCGGGCGACCTCATCTCAATCTGGCCGTGGATCATCCATCGCCACAAGCAGCTGTGGAACGATCCCGACGTCTTCGACCCGCAGCGGTTCGCGCCGGAGTGCAACGAGCAGCGCCACCGCTTTCAGTACATTCCGTTCGGCGGCGGCCCGCGCACTTGCGTCGGCGCACGGCTGGCGATGGCCGAGGCGCTGACGATCCTAGCGATCTGGCTGGCGAGATGGCGATTTAAACCCGTGCCGGACCGTGAGGTGCGGGTGTCGGGGATGGTGACCCTGCGGCCCAAGGGCGGGTTGCCTTTGATCCTGGAACGGCGCTGAGCGCAAAGCCCGGCTAGAACTCGTAGCCGATCTTCAGCCGAAGCTCGCGCTGCTCATATTCGCCGATCGTACGCCTGCCCCCGGGACTGGGTGAGCCGAACAGCTGCGGCAGGTAGGTCAGCGTCGCCGACCATTTCTTCGCCTCATAGTGTATCGTCGGACCGGCGGAGACCGCATAGGCTTCGCGGTCCAGCCCCCTCGTCCAATTGGGATAGACGCTCGCGTAACGTCCCTCAACCCCTGCATACCAACCGCGTGCGACGCGGTAGGAGAGACCGCTCGTCAGCTCGAGCTTGAGCTCCTTCTCCCAATCCCGCTCTCCGGTGGTCTCGTCGGCTTCCTTGTCATGCTCCCACTCCGGCTCCACCGTGAAATTCGCGGCCCAGATCAGACGATCGTCGAGGAAGTTCTTCTGGACGATGGCTTTGAGCTCGAGCTCATATTCGGTGCTCTTGTCACCTTCGAGCTGACGGATGCGCGACCAGCCGGGCTCCGCGTAAAGCGTCAGCCCAAGGCCGTCCTTGTCGGCGCTCAGCAAATTATACTTGAACTCAGCCGAGACGCCCTGAAAGGCGAAGTCGCTGTCGACGCGCTGGAACTCCGGTTCGAGCCCGCGGATGTGGTGGCCGCCGAAGTTGGCGTAGGCCGAAACGGTGAAGCGGTCGGTGAAGCCATGCTCGACCTCCAGCCGATAATCCTGAGCGTCGTAGTGGCCTGCGTCCTTCCCTCGCCGATCCGTCGCCCGCAGCTCCATTTCGGTCTCGCCTTTCGGCAGCGTCTCGGCCGTGTAAGTGTAGCCGAAGACATCGTCCTCGGCGTGAGCCGGCGCTACCGCAAACCCTGCCAGACCTAAGCCCAGCACCATCAAACGCTTCATGGTGTCCCCTTGCGTGTTCCTTTGCGCCGTTGTCGCTAATGCGAATAATTCGCAATTGCAAGGGGAAGCGTCAGCCCAGCTCTTCAGCCCGTGCTTTGATCCGCTTGAGGTCGCGCAGGAACAGAGCGCGAGCCGCGCGGCGGCCTTCCGGATCGGGAATGCGCAAGAGCGAACTCGGGTGCGCCGTCACCCAACATTCGCTGCCGTCGATCAGCGTCTGGGGTTCACCACGTACCTTGCCGATGGTCACGACCTTCCCCAACAACGACCGCGCCGCAGTCGCTCCGAGCGCGACCGTTACCGGCGGCTTGATCAACTCGCGCTCATGCTCGATCCACCAACGGCACGCCTCGATCTCACCGGCGCCGGGCTTGTTGTGGATCCGCCGCTTGCCGCGCAGCACGAACTTGAAATGCTTGACCGCGTTCGTGACGTAGACCGTCGAGCGGTCGATGCCCGCCTGCTCCAGCGCGGCATCGAACACCACTCCGGCGGGCCCGACGAACGGCCGCCCGGCGAGATCCTCCTGGTCGCCCGGCTGTTCGCCGACGAAGACGATCGATGCGTCGAGTGGCCCCTCGCCGAACACCGTCTGCGTCGCGCATTTGTACAGATCGCAACGCGTGCAGCCGCGCGCCTCCTTGAATAATTCCTCCCACGCAGCGCGAACATTGCTGCGCGGCTCAATCCGCCGCTCGGCCTCGAGCGCCTCGTGGAGTCCTTCGCTGACAAGCCCGGCCATCGCCGCATTGAACGAGCGATTACCGCTGATGTTGCGAGCGGCCGGACGCGCTTCTAGGGCTCGCCCCATGAACAACCATGTCCTGCGCCTCGCCTCTTCGCTGCTCCCGCTTCTCCTGATCGCCGCCGCGCCTCCGCCGGTCACGCCGATGACGCCCGACGTGGTCGCGAGCTACAATCCGGTCCTCCCGGAGGCTGACTACATCAAGCGCGTCGCGATGGTGCCGATGCGCGACGGTGTGAAGCTTTACACGGTCATCGTGATGAAGAAGGGCACGGCCAACGGCCCGATCCTGCTGTCGCGCACGCCTTATGACGCGAAGGGCAGCGCCGAGCGCACGCCGAGCCAGTCGATCGTCGACATCCTGCCGATCATGGACAAGGAGTTCGTCGAGGACGGCTACATCCGCGTCTATCAGGACATCCGCGGGATGCACCATTCCGAAGGGCAGTTCGTGATGAACCGCCCCATCGTCGGGCCGCTCAACCACACGCGGCATCGACGAATCCACCGACGCCTACGACACCATCGACTGGCTGGTGAAGAACGTACCGAAGTCCAATGGCAAGGTTGGCGTGATCGGCTCGTCGTACCTCGGCTTCCTGACGCTCGCGGCGGAAATCAATCCGCATCCGGCGCTGAAGGCGGCCGTCCCGGAGAGCCCGATGGTCGACGGCTGGAGGGGGACGACTGGTTCCACAACGGCGCATTCCGCACTGGAAGCCTGGATTTCGCGGTCTCGCAAAGCACCGGCGAAGGGCGACGACGGCGCAATCGCGGTCGGCACCGGTGACGAATACACGCGCTATCTCGAGGCCGGCTCGATGGGCGATTACGCGCGCCGGCTGGGGATCGAGAATTATCCCTTCGTCCAGAAGCTGTTCCAGAACCCGGCCTACACCGAGTTCTGGCAGCTGCCAGGCGGTCGACAAGTGGATGGCCGCGCGCCCGCTGACCGTCCCGACGATGCTCGAGGTCGGCGAATGGGACCAGGAGGACAGCTACGGCGCTCCGGCGGTCTACCGCGCGCTCAAGGACAAGTACGAAGGCACCGAGCTGCTGCACCTGGTGATCGGCCCATGGCGGCACTCGGGCGCCAACCATTATGGCTACGAGCTCGGCGCGCTGACCCTCAACGGCGACACTTCGGCGCAGTGGCGCACGCAATGGATGAAGCCGTTCCTCGACCATTATCTGAAAGGTGCGCCCGATCCGCACACGCCGCCGGTGCTGACCTATGCGAGCGGGGCGAACCGGTGGGAAGAGTCGCCGCGGTGGCCGATGGGAACGCCCACGCCGCTCTACCTGGCGGCCGGCAACAGCGCCGGGTTCGAGCGTCCCGCGACCGCGGGTCATGAGGATTACGTCTCCGATCCTGCCAAGCCGGTGCCGTTCATGCCGCGGCCGCTGAGTTCAGGCGACGCGGACCAGTGGCATACGCTGGCTGGTGCACGATCAGCGCTTCGTCGACGGGCGGCCCGACGTCCTCTCCTACACCAGCGCGCCGCTCACCAAGGCCGTGCACATCATGGGCCCGCCACAGGTCGACCTGTTTGCGGCGACGAGCGGGACCGACAGCGACTGGGCGGTGAAGCTGATCGACGTCTATCCGAACGAAACACCCGAGGAGCCGTCGCAGGGATCGAAGCCAAGCATGGCCGGCTATGAGCTGCCGATCGGGATCGAGATCTTCCGCGGGCGCTACGTCGACAGCTTCGCCAAGCCGCGCGCGCTGAGGCCTGGCAAGGTCGAGGAATACCGCTTTGGCCTGCCCAACGTCGATCATGTGTTCCTGCCCGGCCACCGGATCATGGTGCAGGTCCAGTCGAGCCTGTTCCCGGTCTACGACCGCAACCCGCAGACGTTCGTCCCGAACATTTTCTACGCGAAGCGTGGCGATTACCGCAAAGCGACGCAGAGCGTGTTCCACGGCGGCTCGACGGCGAGCGCAGTGCTTCTGCCGGTCCTGCCCTAGCTCAGCGCCTCCGCCTGCTCGGCCACGCCAGTGCCGCCCATGCGCTTGCCGAGCACGATCTTGAACGCCGCGAATGCGACCAATCCGAATGCGGCGCTGGCGATGTGGATCAGCCAGAAGGTCGTGGTGGGCAGGCTCGAATAGAGGCCGCCGACATAGCCGACCATCTTGTTCGCGGCGAAGAACGACAGATAGTAGAGACCGATCACGGTCGCAGTGATCTGTTTGGGCGCAATCTTGGTGAACAGCGCGAGGCTGATCGGCAGGATGTGTGCGAAGCCGATGCTGTTGAGCAGATGGAACATGAAGGGCCAGAAAAGGCCGATCTTGCCGCCCTCTGGCTGAGTCAGCGCGGCCATGAACAGGCATACGCCACCGGCGATGGTGAAGACACTGCCGATGATCATCTTGCTGATCTCGTCGGGCTCGCGCCGCTTGAGGCTCCACCATTTCCAGAAAGCCGCGACGGCCACGAGCATGGAGAAGCTCAAGGTCGCATCGAGCGTGATCAGCCAGCTGCTTGGGAGCGTCGTGCCCATGAAGGTCAGGTTGAACTGCTTGTCGCCCCAGACGAGGTAGGCGTTGAAGATCTCCTGGTTGGTGAGCAACGAGATGGCCATGACTGGAATGAGAATGCACAACGTGAGGACACAGAATTTGTCTGCGCGGTTGAGGTTTCTCGTGAGAAACCAATACAGGATTCCGACCATCACCAGCGCCGAGATCGTTCCGACCAGCCAGGAAGCGAACAAGATGCCGGAGATCAGCAGCCACACGATCACGAGCGCTGCAATGCCTACCGCTCCCGCAATCACTCGGCCAATCAGCTGATTGCTCTCACGGTCCGCGACCGCGAGATCCGCGGGCAGCCACTTTCGGCCTGACAAATAGATGAAGAGCCCCAGCACCATGACGACGCCGGCGCACCCGAAGCCGTAGTGCCAACCGACTTCCTGACCGAGCGTGCCGGAGATCAGCGGCGCGGCGATCACGCTCACGTTGATGAAGATATAGAAGATCTGGAAGGCCATCGCGCGACGCAGATCGCGCTCGGTGTAGAGCTCGCCAACCTGGGTTGCGATATTGCCCTTGAACAAGCCGACGCCGACGATGAGCGCAAGGAGCGCGAACAGGAATGCGCCTTCGAAGGCCATGAGGAAGTGGCCGAGCGCCATCACCAGGGCTCCGGCGATCAGCGCGATTCGGCGGCCGGTCAGCTTGTCGGCGATGATCCCGCCGAGGATCGGCATCAGATAGACGAGTGAGGTGTAGTCTCCGAAAATCGCCGATGAGAGGGGTTGGCCGTCGAGGCCGGGATAGTGCCAGCTTCTCAGCCAGGCGAGGCCCGTGACCTTCTCGATATGACCGGCCAGCAGCAGGTAATTGACCATGTAGAGCGTCAGCAGAGTCTGCATGGAATAATAAGAGAAGCGCTCGCAGGCCTCGGTGAAGCCGAGGAAGCCGAGCCCTTTGGGATGACCGAGGAAAGCCCTGTCGTCGTGCGTGCCCTTTTCGAAATCGGGAGTGGCTTCGGCAACGGTCATCGTTCGACCTCCACGGTCATGGTCTAAGCATCTTTATGCGCGTGCGGTTCCAGCGCTCTGTTCAGCGTTCCGCGCAAGCCGAGCACGAGGACCGCGCCGGCCAAGCCGATCGCAGCGTCGAGAGTCCAGAAGGCGGCGGGGCTCATCTGATCGTAAAAGCTGCCAACCCAGCCCATGACCACGCTGCCCACGAACAACGACAGGAAGGATGCGCCCATCAGTGTCGAGTTCACCTTCGGCGGGGCTGCCCGCGAAACAAGCGCAAGGAGGACCGGCCAATACCAGATGAAGGCCAGGCCCATTCCGGAGAAGCACAAGATCGGCCAGATCACTCCGACCTTGCCGTCGGGTCCGGCCAGCGCGGAACCGGCTGCGAGGAACAGCGCCGAAGCGCCGGTCAGGGCGCAGCCGATGCCGATCTTCTCGACGTCGGTCGGCTCGCGGCCCCGCCGCGCCTGCCATGCCCACAGCGCAACCAGCGGCGGCACGACAACGATACTGGCGAAGCTGTCGATGGAGTTGAACCACGAGGCGGGAACCGTCCCAAAGGGGCTGGCGAGGCTGACATGTGCGTCAATCCACAGCAGCCCGATATTCCAGATCATCGGATAGGCGACGTTCGGCAGAACCGTGAGCACGACCGCGACGACCAAGAGCGCGACCCGGCGACGCTCTGGCGACGTTAGCGGCGGCAGGGCCGCGCCACCGGCCGCTGTCGCCGGAAGCTTTCCTGGCAGGTTGCGTTGGCCAGTGAGATAGATGACCAGCGCCAGCAGCATTAGCGCCGCCGCAAGCGCAAATCCCGCGTGCCAGCCGTAAACGGCGGCCACGCCGCCGCATCCAAGCGGGCCAAGAACCGCACCGATATTGATGGCCGCCGAGAAGATCGTGAAGCCCGCGGTGCGGTTGGTCTCATCATCTCTCGGATAGAGTTGGCCAACCTGGGCCGAGATATTGCCCTTCAGGCACCCTGATCCAACGATTAGCATCGTCAGGGCGAGCAAGAAACTTTGGTCAAACGACATGGCAAGGTGCCCAGCGCTCATCAGCAGGGCGCCCAGCACCACCGTTGTGCGCGTCCCAAGCCAGCGGTCGGCGATGATCCCGCCGAGCACCGGCGTGAAATAGACCAGGCCGCTGTACCAGCCGTAGATCAACGACGCGAAAGCCACATCGGACATCGGACCGCGAAGTTCGAACAGGTGGCGAAGACCGCCAAGTCCCAAAACATGTTCGGCATGACCCGGGGTCAGCAGCTGCTTGGTCATGTACAGCGCCAGCAGCGCAGTCATGCCGTAGTAGGAGAAGCGCTCCCACATCTCGGTGAAGGCG
The DNA here is from genome assembly GCA_963849435.1 of uncultured Alphaproteobacteria bacterium. Taxonomy (GTDB): domain Bacteria; phylum Pseudomonadota; class Alphaproteobacteria; order Sphingomonadales; family Sphingomonadaceae; genus Sphingomicrobium. Next base: position 241,896 of record CAWKHO010000015.1, on the reverse strand, counting down.
AGATAGGCAAGACCCTTGGGATGACCAAGGAAACTCCCCTCGCCAGCATCGATGGGCCGGGCTACCGCGTCAGCTGCGCTCAATCATCGGCTCCCGTGGCGCCCCACACGCAGGCGTAACGAACGCCGCCGAGAGGGCAAGCGCTTTCCGCCGCTTCGCTATTGTGGCGGAGTGCTATCCTCGTTCGATTGCTGGCGCTGCTCGCGCGCTTCGCGGATGACCTGGGTCAGGCAGCCAGTGTAGCCGCCCGGTCCGACCGGCGAGCAGCTGTTGATACCCGTCGAACCGACCGTCTCCAGCACCCGCGACTTCCTCGCCCAGGCTTCGGTCTCCTGGCGCGGGCCACTGGGCCGGTATTTCTGTGGGATGCGGTACCGTTCGGTTTCCGGCCGGCGGGCGCAGACGACGACTTGGTCGTCCGTCGAGCGCGGGCACGGATCATTGCCGTAGACGATAACCTCGGCGACGTTGCTTTGTGCCTGCGCCATGGCGGGGGCGGGAATGGGCGCGAACCCTGTTGCAGCCGTAACCGCGGCGGCGAGGGTGATGACGGATCTGGCCATGTGTCTAACGCGTCCTTTCCAGCGTTTTCAGCGGGCGAAGCCGCCCGAAGTTCCTCATATTCTCTTCGACAGCTCGATCGCCACCCTGCAACCGGCACGGATCGCCGACGTCAAGAGGGGATAGCCGAGCGCATTCGTTGCGCCCGCGGCACGAGCCGTGTCGCGATGCTCGAGCTCCTCGGCGCGGAAGCCCGCGATATCGGCAGCAAACTCCGGGTCCTCATCGCCGAGCTCGGCGAGCTGGGCCGAGTAATGCTTGTCGATCTCGGTCTCCACCGCGTCGGTGCAGGCGAGCGCCGCCTGTTCGGACATCAGCGCGGTCGCCGCGCCAAGCGCGAAGCCCGCGACGTTCCACAAAGGCTGAAGCGCGGTCGGGCGGACCCGCCGCTCCGCCATCAACGTGTTGAAGCGGTCGAGGTGCCGCTGCTCCTGCGCCGCCATCCGAGCGACGAGCTTGGCTTCGGGGCAGTTGCGCCGCAGCACCGCGAGCTGGCCGGCGTAAATTCGCGTCGCGCCATATTCGCCGGCCTGGTCGACGCGTAGCATCGACCCGCGGTCTGGCCGCCGATCGCCGGGACGCCAGCGACTCATCGCCGCGCCGCCTTCGCCAGCAGAAAAATGATCGTCGCGGCGCCAGAGAGGGAGATGATCGCGTTCCACCCGGCCATCGAAATGCCCAGGAACGACCATTGCACTTCGTCGCAGCGGACCAGCGGCGCGTGGGTGATCTCTTTCAGAAGATCGGCTGTCGACGCACCCGCGTGCACGGTTGCGGTGCAGGTCGTGAACCCCTGGAAAATCTTGGCTTCGACGCCCGCGTGATAGACGCCGATGCCGCCTGAGACCGCGATCGCAAGCGCGGCAAGCAGCGTGAGCGCGCGCGAGCGCGACGATACAGCGGGCGCCGTAAAGGCAAGCGCTGCGATCCCGAGGGCCGCAATATGCGCATAACGCTGCCACCAGCACATCTCGCACGGGTAAAGCCCGCCGAAATATTGCGACCCGAACGCGCCCGCCAGCAACGCCAAAGGCAACAGCAATGCGATGACCCGCGCCGCCGCCGCTGGAGGCAGCAGAAGCGGACTACGCGCGCCGGCCGCGACCGCTTCGCTCATGCGGACCTTAGCGCGACTTTTTCGACGGCGCGGCCGAGGCGACCGCCGCCGGAGCCGCCAGCCGCTTCAGCGTATTCAGCGCATAATAAAGCTGGAAGTCCTTGATGCCCTTTTTTTCCAGCTCCTCGGGCTTGGCAGCGAAGCGCGGATCGGGCGTGTCGTCCGCCTCCAGCAATTTGTCCTCGACCTTGGCCTGGGCGAGCAGGTGGCGGCGAAGATCGGCCTCGCGCACGACCTTGCGGTCCTTGTAGTCGGAGTCGGTGAGCTGCGGCACGACGATGTCGGGGTCGATGCCGCCCGCCTGCACCGAGCGGCCCGAAGGCGTGTAATAACGCGCCGTCGTGAGCCTGAGAGCACTCTCGGGGCCCGTCTGAACGACCGTCTGGACGGAGCCTTTGCCGAAGCTCTTCTCGCCCATGATCAATGCGCGGCGGTGATCTTGGAGCGCTCCGGCGACGATCTCCGAGGCGGAGGCGGTGCCAGCGTCGGTGAGCACGACGACCGGCAGCCCATGCGCCATGTCGCCGGGTCGGGCGTAATAGCGCTCGATATCGTCTTTCTCCCGGCCACGCTGCGAAACGATCTCGCCGCTGTCGAGGAAATCGTCAGCCACGTCGACCGCCTGGTCGAGCAGCCCGCCGGGGTTCGACCGCAAATCGACGACATAGCCGAGCGGGTGGCCGCCGGTCGCTTTGTCGATCGCCACCAGCGCCGATTTGGTCTGGTCGCCGACGTTGCCGGAGAAGGTGTTGATGTTGATGTAGCCGATGCCGTCCTTGATCTCCCATTTGACCGGGCGGAGCTCGATCCGCTCGCGGACCATGCTCACATCGAACGGCTTGTCGCGTCCGGGGCGGACGATCGTCAGCTTGATCGGCGAGCCGGGGTCGCCGCGCATTTTCGAGACCGCCTCGTCGAGGTTGAGGCCGTAGACCAGCTCGCCATTGATGTGGGTGATATAATCGCCGGCCTTGATCCCCGCGCGCCACGCCGGCGTGTCCTCCGTGGGGGCGATAACCTTCACCGCACCATCTTCGATGGAGACGGTGAGGCCGAGGCCGCCGTAATTGCCGTCGGTGGTGGTCTTCAACTGGTCGAAATCGGAGGCTTCGACATAGCTCGAGTGCGGATCGAGCGCGGAGAGCATGCCGTCGATCGCGCCCTTGATAAGCGTATGGTCGTCGACCTTGTCGACGTAATTGGCCTTCACGCGCTCGTAGACGCTCATGAACTTCTCGAGCTCTTGGTAATTCGTCGTGTCCGCTGCAGCAAAGGAGCTGGCGGTCACTGGGACCAGGGCGAGCGCTCCGACGAGCGCCATCGGGGGCAAGAGTTTCGTGGTGAATTTCATCGCTTCGCGTTCCTGTTCCGGCGGCGCACGCGTTTAGCCGCCTTTCGCGCCATTTGACAGGGTTTGAGATGAACCTGCGATGAGAGCAGGGGAGATTCTACGCCCATTTTGAGACAGTTCGACCTGCAGCGGGCCGAGAGCACGGCCGATCGGCTGACCCAGCTGGACGCGGTCCCCCGGCCTGAGACCGGTCGAGACGTTGACGATCAGGCTCATCCACCCGCCGCCGTGGTCGATGATCAGGATCCCGTCATAGTCGCGGAAAGGCCCTGAAAAACGGACCACGCCGGATGCTGGAGCGGTCACGGACGCGCCGCGCAAGGTCGCAAGCGTCAGTCCGCGCGAACGGACGCCGCTGGCGTTCACGGCTGCCAGTCCCTCGGTCACCGGTGCTGCCGCGGGAAGATCATAGGGGAACGGAGGAAGCAGTGCCGGCCCTTCCGCCGCCATCGGGCGAGCCGGTGCAGGATCCGCTCCCGCGAGAGCGGAAGCGAGCGCAAAAGCGGTCCGAGTGCTGGATTCGGAGCCGCGCAGCCGCTCAACGTCTTCCCCCGCGACAATCGCCACGTCTCCGGCGCCGAGCGCTTGTTCGCCTGACGCCGCGGCCATTTGCAGCGCGCGCCGCTCGAGCGCGGCGAATTGCTGACGCCTGCCGACGAGAAGTTCACGGCTTTGCACGAGCTCGGCGCGCGCCGTCGTTGCCGCCTCTTCTAGCCGCTGGCCTTCACTGAGCTGCGCCGACAGCGAGGCGGTCCGCCGGCGGATCACCGGAATGGTGGAGTCGAGAAGGATGCGGACCTTTACGAGATCATCCGTGCTTCCCTGGTTGGCGATGGCGAGCAGCGGCGGCCGCTGTGCCATGACGGCGAGGCCGGCGAGCAGCGACGCGACGGGCTGCTGCTCCTCCGCGAGGCGCTGGCGATGCGCTGCGACATAGGCGGAGGCGAGCCGAAGCTGCGTGTCGGCCGCTGTGATCCGCGCCTCGGCAGCTTCGATGTTTTGCGCGGCCGCGGCTTGCTCGGCGCGGAGGCGCTCGGCTTCGCCTTGGGCTTGCGCTGCAACGCGTTCGAGCTTGGCCGCCTCGGCTTCGGCAACGGACTGTTCGGCGCGGGCCTGCTGAAGCGCGGTATCCAGCGGAGCCCCCGCGCGCTGTACCGGCGCGCTCGCGGCGGCGAGCAAGGGCAAAGCGATCAGGACAGGCGCGAGGCGGCGCATCCCTTTATCCTTCGCGGTGATAGGGGTGGTTCGCAAGGATCGATGTGGCGCGGAACAGCTGTTCGGCGAGCATCGCCCGGACAAGCAGGTGCGGCCAGGTCGCAGACCCGAACGACAGCAACAGGTCGGCGCTGCTCCTGTCGGCCTCGTCATGACCGCCGTGCGCGCCGATGAGGAAGCGCGCCTCGCGCTTTCCGTCGTCGCGCCATCGTTCGAGCCTGCTCGCAAGCTGCGTCGATGGGAGCGCGTCGCCGCGCTCGTCCAAGACGACCGTCACACTGTTAGCCGGCAGTGCTGGAACGTTGCCGCCCGTCTCGGGAAGCTCCGTCACCTTCGTCTGCCAGGCGATCCGCTTCAGATAGCGCTCGACCAGCTCGGCCTCCGGAGAGCGGCCGATCTTCCCGCGTGCGACGATGTGCAGCAGCACCCGCTAGCGCGAGAAAGCCGGCGAGCCGAACGGCCAGGTCACCATCGCCTTGAAGCCGTCGTAGATCGCCCGCGTCGCTTCCGCGATCGTGCGGGGCCGGTCGGTTCCGCCGCGCGTAAAGATCGCAACGGCAATGCGGTGACCGTCGGGCATCGTAATGAAGCCGACGTCATCGGCGAGGCCCGTCAGGGTTCCGGTCTTGTGCTCGACCGTGACGCCGTTGGGCAGCAGCGCCTTCATCCGGTTTTTGCCGGTTTCGCAACGGGCCATCAAGTCGAGGAGATAATTCCGGCTCTCGGGTCGGATCAGCTCGGCCTTGTAGATGCGGCGGAGCAGATCGACCATCGCGGTCGGAGTGCTCGAATTCGCGGCGGTCCCACAGATCGCGCTTGGCGCTCAGGAGCTGCGCGATGGTGCGGTCGACGTGCAGTCCGGTGATTCCATTGTCCGCGAGCCAGCTGTGCAGCGCGTGGGGGCCGCCGAGATCCTTCAGGAGAATATCGGTCGCGACATTGTCGCTGTGGATCAGCATGCGCGCCATAAGCGAGCGCACCGATTGTCCGTTGACCGTGTCGTCGAGCGAGCGCTGCCCGTGATCGACCTGCGATAGGTAGAGCGCGGCGACGGCCACCTTCACGGTGCTCGCCATGGGAAAGGGCGTGTTTCCCTTGATGCTGATGCTCTCGCCGGTGTTGAGGTCGAGCGCAGCGATGCCGACGTCGGCGGACTTGCCGGCCACGAGATAGCTCAATTGCTGCTCAAGGCTGTTGAGGCTGGGCGACGAGGCCGCAGCGGCGGGCTGCGCCAGGAACGCCAGCAGAGAAATCGGAATCGCTATGAAACGCATATGCCTCACCCGCGTGCAGCTGCGCTGACGCCAGAATCATCGCCAAACGCCCACATTCGTTCCAAATTGTAAAAATTTCTCACTTCGGGACGAAAAATATGGACGATCACGTCGTCCGCATCGATCAGCACCCAGTCGGCCGCTGGAAGACCTTCGATTCGAACGTTCTTGCCAAATCGCTCCTTGATCTTGTCGGCAAGCTTAACGGCCATGGACGCGACCTGGCGGGTCGAGCGGCCGGAGGCGACCACCATGTGATCGGCGATGTTCGATTTTCCGGCGAGCGGAATGGACACGACCTCCTGAGCCTGGTCGTCGTCAAGCGATTGAAGGACGAGACGATGGAGGTCTTCGACGTCGAAAGGAGTGCGGCCGGGCTCGCCGGCGGTCTCAGCGGGACGTTCGGTCAAGAGGTCTCCTGGGGCTAGCGGCCACGCCGGAACGCAGCGCCCGAGCGGGCGAATGCAGTCGGCGATGCCATTGGGGATCACGCGCGCGAATGGCGGTTGCGGACGTCGGATCGGGCGGCAGGCGAAGGAAATAGATCGCCGGTGCACTCCAGTCCGTCCAGTGACGAGCATGGCTCGAAGGATGGACGAACCTTCGCAGCCAACCCATCGCGCGCGCCGCGCGGGCAGCGGAATCATAACCGGACCGGCGAATCACCGCAATCGGCAGTTCACGCGCTAAACCCCGCCAATCGCGCCATTTGTGAAAATTCGGCAGTGTGTCGCTTCCAAGCAACCAGATGAAGCGGTTCTGCGGGTAGAGGTGCTTCAGGCGGCGCACGGTGTCGATTGTGTAGCGCGTGCCCTGGCGCTGCTCGAAATCGCTGGCGCGGATCGGCGCGCGCTGGCCCATGCGTTTTGCCGAGGCGAGCCGCGCTTCAAAGGGCGCCATGTCCTTCACGCCCGCCTTCAGCGGATTGCCCGGCGAGACCAGCCACCACACCTCGTCCAGCCCGAGCGCGCGCAGCGCCTGCAGACTGATGTGCCGGTGCCCGCGATGGGCAGGGTTGAACGAGCCGCCAAGGAGACCGATGCGCGCCATCACCGCGAACGGCTAGCACGCACATTGCGCTCGGCCTAATATGCGGGCGAAGGGGGAATGAATGGGGGATTTCGACGCTCTTGGCGATGCGGTGACGGGCAGCTTGCTGGCGCGCGCGGCGGAGCCACGGACCGGGGAAGCGGCGCCCAACGGCCATACGCACGAGAAGAACTGCCTCAATTGCGGCGCATCGCTGATCGGCCCTTATTGCGCGGCGTGCGGGCAGAAGGCCCACGTCCATCGCTCAATGCGCGGCTTCATGCACGATTTCCTCCAGGGGCTGCTCAACTTCGAGGGCAAGATTTGGCAGACCCTGCCGATGCTCGCCCTGAAACCCGGCGAAATGACCCGCCGCTACATCGCCGGCGAACGGGCGCGGTTCGTCTCGCCCGTGGCGCTTTACCTGTTCACCGTGTTCGCGATGTTCGCGGCGCTCAACCTGACCGGCGCGCTCGGCACGCCCAAGCACTTTCAGAGCGAGCTCAAGAAGGACATCGCCGACAATCAGATCGCGATTGCACAGCTCGAGGCGAAGAAGGCTGCAGGAGCCGCGGGCGCGGATATCGCGCGCATCGACCGCAAGCTCGCCAAGCTCCACGAGGACATCGCCGAGAACCAAAAGCTGGTCAGCGGGAAAGCCCTCGTGACGCAAGACCCTGGCGATGAAACGCCGAGCTTCATCAAGCCATTTATCGAGAACGCGCGGGACAATCCGGAAGTCGTGTCGATGAAGGTTCAGGACGCAGCGTCCAAGTTCAGTTGGCTGCTGATCCCTCTATCGGTGCCGTTCCTGTGGCTGCTGTTCCCGTTCCGGCGGCGCTACAACACCTACGACCACGCGGTGTTCGTCACCTACTCGCTGTCATTCATGATGATGCTCGTCGTCACCGGCAGCCTGCTGGTCGCCGTCGGGTTTTCGACGCTCGCGAGCCTACTGTTCTTCGTCCCGCCATTCCACATGTACCGGCACTTAAAGGGCGCCTACGAGCTCGGAAAGTGGAGCGCGATCGTGCGGACGATGGCGCTGGTGACCTTCGCCTTCGCCGCCGCGGGCATGTTCATGGCTGCGGCGGTCGCAATCGGATCGATGTGAAGCCTTAGGCTCCAGCCGCGGCCGGACCGCCGATGCTTCCCGGCTTGGGCCGTTTGGCCTTCGGAATCGAGGATCCGGCGGCGGGGATCGCGGGCCCGGAGACTCCGCTGCGGTCGATCGGCTCGCCGGCGAGCACCTTCTTGATCTCATCGCCACTCAGCGTCTCATATTCGAGCAGCGCCTTGGCCAGCGTCTCGAGCTGCGCGCGCTGTTCCGTCAATACGTGCTTCGCCCGCTTATAGCCGTCCTCGACAACCTTGCGGATTTCCTTGTCGATCGCCTGCGCGGTCTCGTTCGACATCAGCCGCTGGCGGTTGACCGAATAGCCGAGGAACACTTCCTCGTCTGGGTCGGCATACTGCAGCGGCCCAAGCGCATCCGACATGCCCCAGCGCGTCACCATGTCGCGCGCGAGCTGGGTCGCGTACTGGATGTCCGACGAAGCGCCTGACGAAACCTTGTCGTAGCCGAAGATCATCTCCTCGGCGACGCGTCCGCCCATGGAGACGGCGAGGTTCGCGTACATCTTGTCGCGATGGTACGAGTAGCTGTCGCGTTCGGGCAGGCGCATCACCAGCCCCAGCGCACGGCCGCGCGGAATGATGGTCGCCTTGTGGATCGGGTCGGATGCGGGCTCGTTGAGAGCGACCACGGCATGCCCGGCCTCGTGATAGGCGGTCATGCGCTTTTCGTCCTCGGTCATCACCATGGATTTGCGCTCGGTGCCCATCAGCACCTTGTCCTTGGCGTCCTCGAATTCCTGCATCGCGACGAGCCGCTTGCCGCGGCGGGCGGCGAGCAAAGCCGCCTCGTTGACGAGGTTGGCGAGGTCGGCACCGGAGAAGCCCGGAGTTCCGCGGGCGATCACGCGGGGATCGACGTCGGGGGCCAGGGGCACCTTCTTCATGTGCACGTTCAGGATCTGCTCGCGGCCATCAATGTCGGGGCGCGGGACGACCACCTGCCGGTCGAAGCGGCCGGGGCGCAGAAGCGCCGGATCGAGCACGTCGGGCCGGTTGGTCGCGGCGATGATGATGATGCCTTCGTTGGCCTCGAAGCCATCCATCTCGACCAGCAGCTGGTTGAGCGTCTGCTCGCGCTCGTCGTTGCCGTTGCCGAGGCCGGCGCCGCGGTGGCGGCCGACGGCGTCGATTTCGTCGATGAAGACGATGCACGGCGCCGACTTCTTGGCCTGGTCGAACATGTCGCGGACGCGGCTTGCGCCGACGCCGACGAACATCTCGACGAAGTCCGAGCCGGAAATGGTGAAGAAGGGAACGCCCGCCTCACCGGCGATTGCGCGGGCGAGAAGCGTCTTGCCCGTGCCCGGAGGCCCAACGAGCAATGCGCCCTTGGGGATCTTGCCGCCGAGCCGCGCGAACTTGCCCGGGTCCTTCAGATATTCGACGATTTCCTGAAGCTCCTCGCGGGCCTCATCGATCCCGGCGACATCCTGGAACGTGACCCGGCCTTCCTTCTGGGTCAGCATGCGGGCGCGGCTCTTGCCGAAGCCCATCGCTCCGGAGCCGGCATTCTTCTGCATCTGCCGCATCACGAAAAAGGCGATTCCAATCATCAGCAGGAACGGCAGCGAGTTGTAGAGCATGTAGAGCCAGATGCTCGACTGCTCCTCGGCCTTGACCTGGACCGCAACGCCCTTGGCGATCAGCGTATCGGAAACCTTGGCATCGCCCGGCGCGACCGTGCGGAAGGTCTCGCCGCTGGTGAGCTTGCCGGCGATCTCCAGGTTGCGGCTTGTGTCGGTGGCGATCGTGGCCGAGCTAACGTTGCCGTCGTTCACCTGGCGAAGGAAATCCGAGTAAGTGATCGGCGTTCCCGCCGCCGTGCGCGAGCCGCCGTCGATCATCTGCACGAAGAGGACGAGCGCGAACAGCACTCCGACCCAGATCAGCAGGCTCTTGGTCCAGGGGTTGCCGGGCTTCTTGTCCTTGTCGCTCATCGTTCGTCTTTCAGAGGCAAAACGCTTCGTCCTAAAATAGGCTCATTAGCCTCAATAACAATGCAGGCCTTAGGGAGCGGTGAACGCGAGCGGGCCGAAATGGGGCGATCGGCGGGATGTCGAACGGCCTTCCTGCACAGCCCCGTAAGGAGAACCCCCTCGCTACGCTCTGCCGTTTGGCCGCTGACCGCCGGGTGGGATAAGGCACACGCTCATGACCGCCAGTGAATATGTTGCCGCATTCGCGTCCATCATCCTTGCGCTGGCCGTGACGGATTTGGCGACAAGCATGCATCGCTTGCTGCGGGCCCGTGAACGGGTCCGGTGGCACTGGTTGCCACTCTCGCTCGCGCTCTTGATCCTACTCGGCACGGTGCAATTCTGGTGGGTGTTCTTCGACGTGTGGCGCTCGAGAACGGTCTTTACCTTGGGTGGCTTCCTGCCGGATTTTCTCACCCTCCTGTTGCTCTTTTTCATCGCCAGCGCCACTTTGCCGGACGAGGTTCCGGCGGAGGGACTGGACCTCGATGCCTATTATTTTGCGAACCGCACCTATTTCTGGACCCTCTTTCTGCTTTTGGCCGTCAGCACGACCGCATCCACTGTTTCCCATCGCGCGACCTCGGCGACGACTGTGGCTGAAGCCACGCGCTGGATCCTGGCGAGCGGCAATCTCACCCTTGTTGTCCTTTCGTCAGTGCTCATTCTGACCGCAAGGCGCTGGGTTCATGTAGGCTTGGTGCTGTTCATGCTTGCCGCACTGGTTTGGCAGTGGGTGGCGCTGACAATCGCTGGCTAGGATCAGCGGTCATGTCCGGAACGGTCGAAAGTGGATGCCTACTTCGCCGAGCGGCGGTTCGCCCATTTGAAGGCTGGCCCTGAGTCCGCCGCCGCGCTGCCGGCTTCCAGCACCTTCAACCGTTCGAGGAAAACGCCCGCCAGGATCATCCGTCGCTCTCGCGCGGATTCGGTGACTGCGCGATTGGCTGCGGCGAGCTCCTCGCTCGCCCGACGGCGAAAAAAGCGGATGTCCGATTCCACGTCGCCCCTCCCTGATGAAGCGCCGACTCGCCCGAGTCGTTGAACTCGAATTTAACGCAAGTTATCCACAGGTCGAGTCCGGTTCGGTGCCGGAACAAAGCGCCAGGTTTCGCCGCCGCTGGAGAGGACGCCGCGCAGGGTCGATTTGCCCCCGCTGACGAGCACGGAGAGCAGGCGATCGAGCTCGCGCGCCGCGCAGGACCGCGCCATCGCCTTCGGTCGCGAGTTGCGAAACGGCGCGTGAAACGATCCGGCGCTGGATATCCGACGGCGCGCCACTCGGCCGGTAGAGAATTTCCGCTGCGCCGCTGGTAACCGCGCGCGCCCACTCCTGTTCCGTCGCCCATTCGAGTGCGGCTTCGGTCTCGCCGAGATTGGCGGCGCTGGACGCGAGGGCCAGCGGATCGAGCCAGTTCGCTTCGGCGAGCGCGCGGCGGATGCGGATGCGTTCGAACTTTTCGTCATCATTGCTCGGGTCCCGGGCCGGATCGAGTGCGGCGGTTGCGCAGATCTGCTCGAGCTCGGCGCGGCGCCAGCCGAGCAGAGGGCGGAGCAAGGGAACATCGCTGCCGGGTACGGTGGCAGAAGGGCGCATACCGGCAAGTCCGCGGACGCCGGAGCCGCGGGCGAGGCGCATCAGCAGAGTTTCAGCCTGGTCGTCGAGATGATGCGCGGTGGCGATAGCGTCGAGCTGCCGCTCCTTCGCCCATTGGCCGAGCAGGCGATAGCGTTCCTCGCGCGCCCGTTCCTGGATCGCCGTGCTTGGCTTATTCCCCCATTGCGCGGTCAGAATCGCGTGCGGGACGCCCACAGCCGCGCAAACGTCCGCGACCATCTGGGCTTCATCGCGGCTGCCGGTGCGCAGGGCGTGATCCACCGTGGCGGCCTCGATCTTGCCCCCGCGTGCCGCCGCGGCGAGCAGCAGCAGCGCGAGGCTGTCTGGCCCGCCGGACACGGCGATGCCGATGCGTGCTCCGGACGCGGACAGCGCGTCGAGATCGCTTCTGAAGCGGTCGATCAGGGCGTGCTGGAGGTCCAGGACCAATTCCGTCATTGCGAGTGAAGCGAAGCAATCCATATGCTGGATTGCCGCGTCGCTACGCTTCTCGCAATGACGTGAAAAGACGGATCGCGGATCAGGTCGGGGGCAACGGTCAGGTCGGCCCGCCCGTTACGAGCACTGCGCCTGCGTTCTCGCGTCGGTTTCCTGCTTCTTGAGATCGGGGCGGATCTTGGCGCCGTATACGGCGTCGAGCTCCTGATACGCCTTGCACGCCTGGCCCGGCTGACCGAGCTGCATCAGCGCCTGGCCGAGGTAGAGCAGGCTGTCAGGCGCTCGCTCGCCCGAGGGGTTGTTGCGATAATTGGACAGGAAAGCGGCCGCGGCTTCGCGGGGCTGCCCCTTGCTGAGCAGCGAGCGGCCGATGAGGTTGTTGGCGTAACTCGCGCGGCGGTGCTTGGGGTACGCCGCGGTGAAGGACTTCAAGGCCGCGATCGCCTGGTCATATTGCCCCGCTTCCCAGAGGTGGAAGCCCTGGGTGTAGGCGTCCTCGCCGGGGTCGCCGGCGGGCGTCGCGTCGGCGGTCGAAACCGCCGGGGCGGGCCCGCCCTCCGGCTTGGCCGCGGTGGAGCCCTTAGACCTTGGTCGCGGGCTTGCTCGCGGCCGGCTTTGGCTCGGCAGCGGGTTCCGCCGTTTGCGGCGACGCGGCGGCTGCCGTGGCGGCCTCGTTCATGCGCTGCTCGAGGGTCGAAAGGCGCTGCTCCTGGTCGGTGCGGGTTTTTGCCAGGTCGGATTCAAGCGTTTGGAGCCGATGGCCGTTCTCCTCCGACGCGCGGAGCAGGTCCGACATCTGGCGTTCGAGCGCATCGAGCCGCTGGTTGAGCGTCGCGACCGAGGATTGAGTCGCCGCAGGCTCGTCGGAGAAGCCGGCGGTATCCGCCGGGCGGCCCTTCGGAAAGACCTGGCGCTGCATCTGGTTGACCTCGCGCTCGAGGCGGTCGAGGCGCTGCTCGGGCGTCGGCGGCTGACGCTGAGCGAGCGCGGCGGCCGGCGTGAGCGCAATAGCGGCGGCGGCCGCGAGCGCGGCGATCGGACGAAATGACTTCACGAAAGAATTCCCCACTCTGGTCTCAAGCGACTGTGCCCGATTGCGGATTGCCCGCCGATGAATCTCATTCGCCGCTGTTGGTGGTCGGCGGCGGAGAGGCCTCCGAAGGCGCTGCGGGCGCCGTCGCTATCGGCTGGCGGACGCGAGGGCGCGGTTTTGGCGGAACCGCTTGAGGCGGTGCCGCCGGCGGGCGCTGGCGCAGCGGCGGCCGGGGCTGCTGCGCGTCCGCCCTTGAGTAGGTCGGCGGGAAGCAGGCTCACGTTGCTGACTGTCGTCGCTGGCGGTCCGACGGGCGGCGCGACGGTGTTGCCGACGTTGATCCTGAGCGCTTCGGGCTTGCCGGTCTTGAGCACCGGAGCGGCCGCGGTGGGCGGGACGGTAAAGGTCTGGCCGGGCTGAAGCATCCCGGAGAAGAGGATCGCACCGCCCTTCCCGCTGACCTGGAGCCAGACGGCGTCGATCGCGGTCAGGACAACCGCCGTTCCGGCGGTCGCGACGGGAGCGGGGACTTGGGCGGCCGGCGGTTGCGCCGGACCGGCTGCGGCTGGCGAAGAGGCGTTAGTGGTTGGTTCCTCGGGCTGTTCGAGCGAGCGGCTGTTGAGCCAGCTCATTACGGCGATGAGGACGATGACCGCGCCAATCGCGCCGAGGACGAGCCATTTGGGCATGGTTCGCGCCGGGTCGGCGGCCTCGAACACCTCGGCCTGGTTGGCGGCGAAACGCTGGCCGCCCATCTCGGCGCGGAGCTGATCGCCGATCTCGGTACGGTCGAGTCCGACCGCCGATGCGTAGCTCTTGGCGAACCCCGTAGTGTAGGTCGGTGCCGGAAGCGCGTCCCACTCCGCCTTTTCGATGCTTTCGAGGTGGCGGCGAGGGATTCGGGTCTGCGCGGCGATGTCATCGAGGCTGAGGCCCTTCTCTTCGCGCGCTACGCGCAGCCGCTCGCCGACGGTGGGCACGTCCGATTCGAGCAGATCTTCGTCCATCGCCTCGCTTTCAATCAGCCACCCCACTGCCCTGTTTGAGGGCTCGGCGACCAGTGTCAACCAATTGTGACCGAATGCCTCCGCGCCCAGTCCGTCAACGCCTTGCGCATGTCGCGCGGCGGGCGGGCGAGCAGCTGATCCAGCCGGCCGCGCACCGCGGCCGCGTCCAGCGAGCGGACCATCGCCTTCACTGGGCCAACGCCCGCCGGAGTGATCGAGAAGTTCTCCGCGCCGATGCCGACCAAAGCCATCGCCTCCAATGGACGTCCAGCCATCTCACCACAGACGCGCACCGGCACATCCGCGGCGCGCGCGGCATCGAGGATGCGCTTGACGAAGCGAAGGATCGCAGGGCTCAGCCAGTCGTAACGCTGCGCCAGGCGCGGATCCGACCGGTCCGCGGCAAACAGGAACTGGGTCAAATCGTTCGTGCCGATCGAAAGGAAATCGACGCGGGGCAGCAGCTGGTCGAGCATTTCCGCGAGGCTTGGCACTTCGACCATCGCGCCAAACAGAATCTCTTTCGGGACGCGCCGCTTCGCTTTGCGCGCCCATTCAACCTGCTCCTCGAACAGCGCGCGCGCCTGCTCATATTCCCACGGCTCGGAGATCATCGGGAACATGACGCGGAGCACCTTGCCGCCCGAGGCCTCGATCAGCGCACGCGACTGCGCGCGCATTAGTGCCGATCGGTCGAGCGACAGGCGCAACGCGCGCCAACCCATCGCCGGGTTCTCGGCTTTCTCCTCCGCGTCATCCGAAAGATAGGGCAAAGCCTTGTCGCCGCCGATGTCGACGGTGCGGAACACGACGGGCTTGCTTCCGGCGGCCTCGAGCACCTTTGTGTACAGCCGCTGCTGGCGCTCGCGGCCGGGGAGGGTCGCGGAGACGAGGAACTGGAACTCGGTGCGGAACAGCCCGATCCCGTCGGCGCCGGTCATGTCCAGGGTCGCTGCGTCCTCCGCAAGACCCGCGTTGACCATGACGCTGACGTGGACTCCGTCGCGCGTCTTGGCGGGAAGCGTGCGCACTGCGGCGAACTCGGCGCGGCGCCTCTGGCTGAGCCCCATGCGATGCTCGAAGCCGGCGAGCAGCTGGCGGTTGGGTCGGATGATGATGCTGCCGCTGTCGCCGTCGACGAGAATCGTCTCGCCTTCCTCGACACTGTGGCGGATGTCGTGCAGGCGGCCGATGACAGGCACTCCAATCGCGCGCGCCACAATGGTCATGTGCGACGTCAGCGAACCTTCCTCGAGCAGCACCGCCTTCAGCCGCCGACGGTCGTATTCGAGCAGCTCGGCCGGCCCGAGATTGCGCGCGATAAGCACCGCGTCCCGCGCGAGCCCGGTCTGCGCCGCCGTGCCCATCCGGCCCGAGACGATACGCAGCAGCCGATTGGAGAGGTCCTCGAGATCATGCATTCGTTCCTGCAGGAGCGGGTCGTCGATCTCTTGCATGCGGGCGCGCGTACGCTGCTGAACGCGCTCGATCGCGGCCTCGGCGGTGAGACCGCTGTCGATTGCCTCGTTGATCCGCCGCGACCACCCCTCGTCGTAGGCGAACATACGATAGGTCTCGAGGATCTCCCGATGCTCGCCGGTCAGCCCGAACTCCGCGTCGCGGGCCATATTGTCGATCTGCTCGCGCATCTTGCGAAACGCCGAGTAGACCCGGTCGCGCTCGGCCTCGATGTCCTCGGCGACGGTGTGCTCGACGAGGATGCGCGGCTCGTGGAACACCGCCTCGCCGCGCGCCATTCCGGAGACGAGCTTCAGACCCGAAAGACGGAGCGGCCCGGCGCCGCGCAGGCGGCCGCGGCGGGCGCCGTCGACCAGCCGGGCGCCGGCGATCATTTCCGACAGCACCATAGCGACGGTCTGCAGCGCTTCGATCTCGACATCCTCGTATCGCCGGGGATCGGCGTGCTGGACTGCGAGGACGCCGATTGGGCTTTCCAGCCGCACGATCGGCACCCCGGCGAAGCTATGGAAGCGCTCCTCGCCCGTTTCGGGCCGGTAGGCGAACGCCGGATGATCGGCGGCTTCGGCAAGATTGAGCACACGCCCTTCCGCGGCAATCGTGCCGACCAGGCCTTCGCCCATCCTGAGGCGGGTGACGTGCACCGCTTCCTTCCTCAGGCCGTGCGTCGCGAACAGCTCGAGGAAATTGTCCCTGAGCAAATAGATCGAGCAGACGTCGCTGCCCATTGCCGCGGCGATCACGTCGACGACGCGATCGAGCTTGGCCTGGGCCGAGCCGCGTTTGGCCATGATCTCGTGCAGACCGGTCAGGATCTCGCGGGCAGAGGCAGCGGCGGAAAGCGGCATGGCCGGACGGCTATCAGATGGTGAAGCGCCGCGCCACGGACTACGACCGGGCGATGCAGGAAAAGCGGATCCACCAGATCTTCGTCGTCAGCGTTTCGCTGAAGGGGCTTCACGCGCTCATCGAGATCGCCGGCGGGCTCGCGCTGTACCTCGTCAGCACCGCGAGCATCGTCCAGGCAATCAACCGCTGGAGCTACGACGAGCTGATCGAAGACAGGCACGACTGGGTCGCCAGCCACCTGCTCGACTTCTCGCGCACCTTCTCGGTCGCCGAGCACAATTTCTACGCTTTCTATCTGCTCAGCCACGGCCTCGTGAAATCGGTGCTGGTGATCGGCCTGCTGCGCGAGAAGCTCTGGGCCTATCCGGCGAGCTTCGCAGTCTTCGGGCTGTTCATCGCCTATCAGCTCTACCGCTACAGCTATACGCACGACTTCGCGCTGATCCTGCTCACCATCTTCGACCTGTTCGTGATCGCGCTCGCCTGGCACGAATATCGGCTGCTTCGCAAACACCTCCCGACCCACTAAGCGCGCTTCAATGCAGCGCCTGACTCTTGCCGGCGGCATCCCCGACAGCCTCAAGGGGAGCATCGTCGCACTCGGCAATTTCGATGGATTCCATCTTGGCCACCAGGCGGTGGTCAGCCGGGCGGTGGCGCGCGCTTTTCACGAGCGCCGACCGGTGATCGTCGCGACCTTCGACCCGCATCCGGTGCGCTTCTTCAAGCCCGAGGTCCCGCCGTTCCGGCTAACCACACTCGACCAGCGCGAGGCGCTGTTCGCCCACGCCGGTGCGGACGCGATGCTGGTGTTCGAGTTCGGGGCCGAACTCGCCTCGACGAGCGCAGAGGATTTCGTGTCGAAGCTGCTCGCGGGTCACATCGGCGCCGCGGGCGTGATCACCGGCGACGATTTTACTTTCGGCCGCGGGCGGACCGGCGGTGTCGAGACCCTGAAGACGCTCGGCGCGCACAGCGGAATCGGCGCCGAAGCAGTCGCACAGGTGCTGGTCGACGGCGAACGCGTATCGTCCGGCCGCATCCGCGACGAGCTGATCGCCGGTGAGACAGGCGCCGCCACGCGAATGCTCTCGCGCCCCTATGCGATCGAAGGCGTGGTTCAGCGCGGCGACGCGAGGGGGCGCGAGCTCGGATACCCGACCGCCAACCTGCAGCTCGGCGACTATCTGCGGCCGAAATACGGGATCTATGCGGTGCGGGTGACGCTCGACGACGGAAGCGAACATCCCGGCGTCGCCAGCCTTGGGGTGCGCCCAACCTTCGAGCCGCCGCAGGAGCTGCTCGAAGCGCATTTGTTCGAGTTCGACGGCGACCTCTACGGGCGCACGATCGAAGTCGCCCTCCACGCCTACATCCGCGAGGAGATCAGGTTCGACGACGTCGAGACCCTGATCGCGCACATGCGCGAGGACGAAGCAAAGGCGCGACAGTTGCTCGCGATCGCTTAGCTCCTCCCCGGCACGGGGAGGTGGCAGCACGCAGTGCTGACGGAGGGGGGTTGGCGACCTGCACCACGTCCCCTCCACCATTCACTCTTCGGTGAATGGTCCCCCTCCCCGTTCCGGGGAGGAGCACGGGGGTTTGCATTCCCCTCGCGCCGCCCGCTAAGGCCCGCGTCAATGGCCGACGCCCCCGACACGACCAACACCGATTACCGCTCGACCGTCTTCCTTCCGCGCACCGACTTTCCGATGAAGGCCGGGCTGCCGCAGAAGGAGCCGGCGATCCTTGCGCGGTGGGAAAGCGAGGGGCTGTACCAGCGCATCCGCGAGGCGCGCGCCGGTCGCGACAAGTTCATCTTCCACGACGGTCCGCCTTACGCCAACGGCGACATCCACATCGGCCACGCGCTCAATCATGCGCTGAAGGACATGGTGGTGCGCACCCAGACTTTGCTCGGCAAGGACGCGCCCTACGTGCCCGGCTGGGACTGCCACGGGCTTCCGATCGAGTGGAAGGTCGAGGAGCAGTACCGGAAGAAGAAGCTCAACAAGGACGAGGTGCCGGCGAAGGAGTTCCGCGCCGAGTGCCGCGCTTATGCCCAGCATTGGGTGGACGTGCAGCGCGAGCAGTTGAAGCGGCTCGGGGTCAGCGCGGACTGGGACCATCCCTATCTGACGATGGCCAAGGGCGCCGAGGCGACGATCGTCTCCGAGCTGTTCAAGTTCGCCGAGAGCGGCCAGCTTTATCGCGGCGCCAAGCCGGTGATGTGGTCCCCGGTCGAAAAGACCGCGCTGGCCGAGGCCGAGATCGAATATGAGGACATCGTCTCGACCCAGATCGATGTCGGCGTTCGAGATCGTCGAGAGTCCGGTCCCGGAGCTGGTCGGCGCCTATGCGGTCGTGTGGACGACGACGCCGTGGACGATCCCGGTCAACCAGGCGATCGCTTACAATCCTGAGATCCAGTACGCGTTTTCGAGTCGGCGGCGGAGCAGATCGTAAGATCGGTGTTCCCGTGGCGGTCCATCGCTCTCCGGGCACAAAAGTTCTGATCGCTGATCATCCGAGTTTGGTCGCGGAATTCAGCAATCGTCTTGTTTCTTCCGGCGGCGGTTGCCGCGATCGTGGATGCAAACGAATGGGTGGGCTCGGGCGTCGATGCTCGCCGGCACCATCGCCCGGCACCCGATGCACGAGCTCGGCGGGTTCTTCGCCAAGCCGCGGCCGTTCCTGCCGGGCGACTTCGTCACCACCGACCAGGGCACGGGTCTCGTCCACATGGCGCCGGATCATGGCGAGGACGATTTCGAGCTGTGCCGCGCGCATGGCATCGACCCGGTGTTCGCCGTCGATGCAGGCGGCTTCTACCGGCCCGACTGGCTGTGGCTCGGCGGCCAGGGCAGCGTGATCAACGCCAAGTTCAACGCGCCCGACGGGCCGATCTGCTCGGACCTGCGCGAGGCGGGCGCGCTGCTCGCCGCGTCCGCCGACTTCAAGCACAGCTACCCGCATTCGTGGCGGTCGAAGGCCAAGGTCATCTACCGCTGCACGCCGCAATGGTTCATCGCCATGGATCGGCCGATCAACCCTCCCCCCTCCGCGGGGGAGGGTCGACTCGCCGCAGGCGAGCGGGGAGAGGGGGCTTCCGAGGCGGGCGCCCGTTCTTCCATGCCCCCTCTCCCCAACCCCTCCCCCGCGGAGGGGGGAGGGGCTACGCTCCGCCAGCTGGCGATGCAGGCGATCGCCGACACCCGCTTCGTGCCGGAGAAGGGGCGCAACCGGCTCGGCTCGATGGTCGAGGGGCGGCCGGACTGGGTCATCAGCCGCCAGCGCGCCTGGGGCGTGCCGATTGCTTTGTTCGTCGAGCGAAAGACCGGCGAGCTGCTGGTCGACCGCGAAGTCAATGAGCGGATCGTCGCCGCCTTCCGCGAGCAAGGTGTCGATGCGTGGGCGGCGGAGAACGCCCCCGCGTTCCTCGGCAACCGCAACCCCGACGATTACGAGATGATCACCGACATCCTCGACGTCTGGTTCGACAGCGGCTGCACCCATGTGTTCACGCTGGAGAGCGGCCACTGGCCCGACGAGCGCTGGCCGGCCGACCTCTATCTCGAAGGCTCCGACCAGCATCGCGGCTGGTTCCAGTCGTCATTGCTCGAAAGCTGCGGAACGCGCGGGCGCGCGCCTTACAACGCGGTGCTGACCCACGGCTTCACCATGGACGCCAAGGGCATGAAAATGTCCAAGAGCCTGGGCAACACGGTCAGCCCGATCGACCTGATGAAGGAATATGGCGCCGACATCCTGCGGCTGTGGGCGCTGTCGGTCGACTTCACCGAGGACCACCGCATCGGGAAGGAGATCCTGGCCGGCGTCGCGGACCAGTATCGCAAGCTGCGCAATACGTTCCGCTATCTGCTCGGCGCTCTGGAGGGGTTCAGCGAGGCGGAGCGGCTGGACGACGTCGCCGCTTATCCCGGAGCTCGAGCGCTACATGCTCCACCTCACCGCCGAGCTGGACGCGAAGCTCAAGCAGGCGGTGAACGATTTCGACTTCAACACCTACGTCCGCGCGCTCACCGACTTCTGCAACGAGGATTTGTCGGCCTTCTACTTCGATATCCGCAAGGACGTGCTCTATTGCGAGGTGAACCCCGAGACCGGCTTCCAGACCGACAAGCGCCGCGCCTACCGGACGGTGCTCGACACCTTGTTCCACGCGCTGGTGCGCTGGCTCGCCCAGTGCTGGTGTTCACGAGCGAAGAAGTGTGGGGCACGCGCTATCCCGGATGCGGAATCGGTGCACTTGCTCGAATGGCCGGAGGTGCCGCGCGCCGATGCAGATGACGCGAAGTGGGCCGCGCTGCGTGAGATGCGCACGCAGGTGACCGAGGCTATCGAGCCGCTGCGCCGCGACAAGGTCATCGGATCGAGCCTTGAAGCGGACGTGACGCTGCCTGCGCTTCCTGCTTCGGCAGACGAGCTCGCCGAGCTGTTCATCGTCTCTGCAGTCAAAAGCGGGCAGGAACTCAGCGTGACCAAGACCGCCAACCACAAATGCGGGCGCTGCTGGCGCTATCTGCCGGAGGTGAAGTCGGGCGGGGAGCTGTGCGACCGTTGCACCGAGGTGCTGAATGATTAGCCGCCGCATTGGCTTCGCAGTCGCGCTGGTGGTGTTCGCGCTCGATCAGCTGGCGAAGTGGATCGTCACCGGCCCGCTCGGCATCAATGCGCTCGGCGACCAGCTGGTGCTGCTGCCGATCTTCAACTTCACCTACACGCAGAACAACGGCATCTCGCTCGGCCTGTTCAACGCGCAGACCGACGTCGGCCGCTGGATGCTGGTCGCCGTGACCTCGGCAATCGCGATCGGAGTCGCGGTGTGGATCGGGCGCGAGAAGAACCGGGTCGACCAGGCCGCGCTCGGGATGGTGCTCGGCGGAGCGCTCGGCAACATCCTCGACCGCGTGCGGCACGGCTATGTCGTCGACTTCCTCGACCTCCACTTCGCGGTATTCCCGAGCGCCTGTGTCCAAGCTTCGACAATGGTCTGTGCAGGCCGTTTTTGGTATTCAATGTCGGCGACGCAGCGATTAGCATTGCGGTGGTGATCCTGTTGCTCCGCGCGTTCCTCACTCGTAAGGATCGTCCCAAGGAGACTATCGAACATGCGTAAAGTGCTTTCCGCCCTCGTGATGGTCGCTGCGGTTTCGACCAGCGGTTGCGCCGCATTGAAGGGCAAATCGCGGAGCGCCGGACGAATTCGCCGTCGCGAGGAGCGCTCCGCTGATCGTTCCGCCCGACTTCAACCTCGCGCCTCCGGTCGCGGGCACCGCTGGCCTGTCGCCGGGCGAAGCCCAGCAGCAGGCGATCGACGCCTTGTTCGGCGGGCCGGCACTGCGCAGCGCCGCTGAAACCAGCCTGCTCGACGTGGCCGGGCGCGAAACCGCCCAGATCGGCATCCGCTCGACCGCATGGGACCCCGACACGCGCATCGTCGACAAGGGGCCGACGACCCTGACCATCTTGTCGGCGGCGCCGGCAGACAGCTCGATCGCCTCGGCGCAGGCCGGGCAGTGACGCGAACGGGGGGAGCGAACTCTTAGACATGGCCGAAGAAACCCTTTCCGCCCGCCTCGTCGAGGTCGAATCGATGCTCGACCGGTCGCGCCGCCGCTTCGAGGAAGGCACGCGCCTGGTCGAGGAAGCGCACACGATCCTCGCCGATCTCCAGCAGGCGCTGATTGGTAGCCCGCGCACCGTATCGCCCGAGGACAGCGAGGAAGCGGCATCGCGCCTGCTCGCTTCATTGAAGGCGACCGGCGGCGAAATGCCGGCAACTCTCTGCGGCGGCCGTCTTTCGGTCGACCAGATGCAGCGCCTGATCCGCATTGACGGCCACCCGATCGGGATCACCGAGATGGAATATCGCGTGCTCGAGCTGCTCGCCTTCGCGCGCAACAATGTCGTCACTCGCGCGATGCTGCTGAAGCACCTCTACCGCCGCGCCGACGACCAGCCGCAGCCCAAGATCATCGACGTGTTCATCTCCAAGCTGCGCAAGAAGCTGCGCAATGCCTCGGGCGGCGCCGAGTTCATCGAGACGATCCCCCAGCGCGGCTGGATCCTGCGCGACATCGACGCGACCAGCGGGGCCTAGACCTCGTCAGGCGGGTGGCAGCGGGATTCTCGCGATTTACAATTGTTAGCCCCGCTCCAGTTACGCCCGGAGCGATGCTGCATTTACAGCCCGTTCCGGGTTCAGACCAAAGACCGGAGGCTTACGCCGAGGCCATTTCGCGCCTGGCGAGCGTTCGCCATGCGCTGCGGCTGGTCGATCCGTTCGGCGGCGGACCGGCTTCCGACGTCGATGGCGATGCGGCAGTTGCCTGCTGCGTGGGACGAAGCCAGCGAAGCGAAGCGCCGCTGGTTCGACAATCGCTCGGCGCGGCTGGTCGGAGCGACCGCGGCCGGAGTCGAGGCTTTGCTCGACGAGCGCCAGAACGGCCACGAGCCGCATGCGCTGGCGAGCCAGGAACTGGTCGACCAAATCCGCCGCGAGCTGGCGCAGGTCTCGCGCGTCATTCTCGGCTAAGCCGGCCCCAATGCTTTCGGCGTCGCAGGGTCGGCGCCCCACTCGCCCCAGCTTCCATCGTAGAGTTTCGCGCGGTCATTGCCGAGCAGGTGCGCGGCGAAGATCAGGCTATTGGCGGTGACGCCGGAGCCGCAGCTGGCGACGAACGGCTGCGCCGGATCAATTCCGGCCTCGGCGAAGAGCCGCTCGATCTCTCCCGGCGACTTGAAGCTGCCGTCCTCATTGTAGAGCGCGGAGAAGGGGAGATTGCGCGCGCCGGGAATGTGGCCGGGTGCGACTCCGGGGCGCGGGTCCGCTTCGCTGCCTTCGAAGCGGCCCTTCCCGCGGGCGTCGAGCAAAGGCTCGTGCATTCCGCCGAGGAGTTCCTGCTTGGTGGCGACATCACCGCCGTTCTCAGCCGCCTCAAATCGCGCCTCGCGCGGCTCCGGCTCGCCGCTCTCGGTCGGCCGTTCGCTCGGCCAGCCACTTCTGGAACCCGCCGTCGAGGATCGCGACCTGCTCGTGCGCCGAAGTGGCGGAGCATGAACCAGCCGCGCGCGGCGGTGTGGATCGGAGAATTGTCATAGACGACGATGCGGTCGTCGCCGCCGATGCCCAGACGCTCCATCGCCGCGCCGAACTCTTCCGCGCTCGGAAGCATGTGCGGCGCTGGGTTCGCCTGTCGCTGAGCTCGTCGATGTCGAGGAAGCGCGCGCCGGGGATATGCGCCGCCAGATACTCGTCGCGGCCGCTGCGGCCGCTCGCCGGCATGTGCCAGCTGGCGTCGACGACGACGAGGTCCGGCTCGCCCAGATGCTGCGCCAGCCATTCGGTGGAAACGAGCGGGTCCATGCGAGCAGGATAGGCTTGCGCGGCCGCGCCTGCTAGTTGGCCGCGCGATGGAGACGACCCACCTTGGCAAGCCCAGCAGCCTTCCCGCTTCTCCCGAAGAGGCGGTGCTCGACTATTTGCCGAACCCCCGGGCCGGCGCGCTGTACCTGGTGCGGTTCGCGGCGCCGGAATTCACCTCGTTATGCCCGGTGACGGGCCAGCCCGATTTCGCGCATCTGGTGATCGACTATGCGCCCGCCGAGACGATCGTCGAGAGCAAGAGCCTCAAGCTGTTTCTCGGCTCGTTCCGCAACCATTGCGGCTTCCACGAGGACGTGACGGTCGGCATCGGTCAGCGCCTCCTCGACGAGATGCAGCCGCAGTGGCTGAGGATCGGCGGCTATTGGTACCCGCGCGGCGGCATGCCGATCGACGTCTTCTGGCAAAGCGGGCCGCCGCCGGAAGGGCTGTGGCTGCCCGATCAGGGTGTTCAGCCGTACCGCGGGCGAGGTTGAGCTAGCGGTAGGTCGATTCGGGCGCGACAGCATCGTCGCCGGGAACCGCCGCAACGCCAGCTTCCCGCCGCGTCCAGGCGTAAAAGCCCAAGACGAGGGCGAGGAAGACTACGATCCCGATCGGCACCGCCCAGGGGTTCTCCGCGACCAGCGCAAGCGGCGCGTCCGAGCGCGTCGCCGCAACAGTTCCGGCGTAGACGACCCCCATGATGCTTTCGCCGACGATCAGGCCGGTAGCAAGGAGCACGCCCATGCGTTGGGCGAACTCGGGATTGCGGGTTCCGCGCCGCCCAGCGGTCGTATAGCCAGCCGAGCAGCGCGCCGAACGGAATCAAAGGGTAAGAGCCATCGGCAGATAGATCCCCATTCCGACCGCGAGTGGTGGAAGTCCGCCGCGCTTCGATTTACGCAAGACCTCGTCGATGATGATCACGACAACGCCGATCGCAGCGCCGATGCCGATCAGTCCCCAGTCGAAATTGCCGTTGAGCAGGCCCTGCGCGATGGCCGAGATGAGTGCCGCTTGCGGAGCCGCCAGGGCAGTTTCCTTCGCGCCGGGCGCCCCCTGGAATGTGAAGGCGGTGTTGAGAAGATCGAGCACGGGCGGAATGACGACGGCGCCGAACAAGACGCCGAGGACCAGGGCGACCTGCTGCCGCCACGGCGTCGCCGCGACGAGCTCGCCGGTCTTGAGGTCCTGCAAGTTATTGTTCGAGATCGTGGCAACGCCGAACACAACAGCGGTGACGAACAACGCAAAGGCAACCAGCGACTTGGATGCTTCGCCGCTGGCGTGCGGAAAGATCATCGCGAGGATCAGTGAAATGCCGACAACCGACAGGATGCCGACGCCCGAAATCGGACTGTTGGACGCGCCGATGAGGCCCGCCATATATCCGCACACGGATGCGATCACGACGCCAGCGATCAGAATGTAGACGATACTGAGAAAGATCGTCACGGCGGGGTTGGCGGCAATCGGGTTCGTGCTCGCGAAGGTATAGAGCAGCAGTCCGATCGGAACCATCAGCACGAGGATGGTGCCGGCGACGATCCCGATCGGAATGTCGCGTTCGGTAAGCGGGAGCGCTTCGCCGCGCCCGGCCTTGCGCTCGCGATTGGCGGCGAGCGCGGAGCGGATGCCCGAAATGATCGGTCCCAAGATCTTGAGCAGGGTCCAGATCGCGGCAACGCCGATCGTTCCTGCGCCGATGAAACGCACCTTGCCGACGAAGACGTCGTGCACGAAATCGTCGATCCCGGTGCCGGCGGAATCGCCCCCGCCAGGGACGTATAGTGCGGGACGAGAAAGGCCCAGCTGATGATGAGCCCGACCAGCATTGCGATGCCGACCGTCACACCGACCAGATGGCCGACGCCGATGAGCAGCATCGACAGGCTCGCCGACACCGTCGTCGCGCCCGAACCGACGCCGAAGGATTTGGCGGCCTCCGAAGCCAGCAGCTTCGTCTGCGCAAGCGCGTAGAACAGGGCCGAAGCGAGCGAGCTCCAGACGATCAGAAGCAGACCGCGGCGATTCTCCTCCGCGCCGCCGATACCCGCGCCAACCTTCAGCACTTCCGCGGCCGCAAGGCCCTCGGGATAGGGGAGGTCGCCGCCGGTCACCAGCGCGCGGCGGAGCGGCACCGAATACATCACGCCCAAGATGCCGCCGATTGCGATAACTGCGACCGACAGCCAATATGGGAATCCTGTCCACCATCCGATCATCACCAGGCCCGGGAAGGACGAACACGATCGCGGACAAAGTGCCCGCGGCCGATGCGATCGTCTGGACGATATTGTTTTCCTGGATGGTCGAGTCCTTGAACGAGCGAAGCACCGCCATGGAGATCACCGCGGCCGGAATCGATGTCGCGACGGTCAGGCCGATCTTCAGCCCTGCATAGACGTTCGCCGCGGTCAGAATGACGGTCAGCACTGCCCCAAGGAGGATCCCGCGGATCGTCAGTTCCTTGATATCTCCGCCGGCGCGCAGCGCCTCGTTCCCGGCCATCAACTCTCCCCTTATGTTTTTACGCACTCGCCTGCCGGAGCAGGCGTCGAATGGCGGCGGATCGCGCGCCAGCGGCCCTCATCAAACACCCAGACGTCAGTCAGAAGCACGCAATCCTCAATGATGCGGTTGAGATATTTCACGCGCCATTTCGCCTGGACTGTCCCGACCATCACCTGATCGAGCGCGGTCGCATCGCTCACCTCGAGCTCAATCGTGTCGATGTCGCGCCGCTGGATCGCGTCGAGCCATTCGTCACGGTTCATCATGAACGGGCCGGTCGAGCGGGTGCCGATCAAGACGAAATCCGGGTGAACCAGCGCGCGGAGGCGGTCCATGTCCTTGTTGCACAGGGCGTCGCGCCACTCGCGTTCGAGCGCCTCGATCACCTGGCAACTGTTTTTCGCCACGTACGCGTTCTCCCCAGGGTCTCTTTAAGGCCGAACTTTCACAAAGCGAAAGCTTGTATCGTATCGCTCCATCAGCAGGTCTGCGCCGTCCTTTTTGAGCAGCTCCTTGTCGAAACGCGCCTTGCCGAGGTCATTCGCGTGGAAGCGGAACAACAGCCGATGGCCGCGATCGGCGGACAAGGGGAAGATGTCGCCCGTTGGACCGTACACCGGCATTTCGGGCGCGAGGGCGACGATCGGCGGCTTGCCCGTGAGATCGACGCGGCCGGAATTCATCGGCGGTGACTTCGAAGCCCTTCTTCGCCGCATCGGCAACAATCGCCTCGAGTCCGTGGCCCCATTCGAAACCGGGATCCTCCAGCGTCAGGTAGAGCTCGCCCTTGGGTGCTGGATCGTCGCGCACCATCTCGAAGCTCGGCGCCTTGGGCATCGGATTGCTGGTCAGCCGGACGGTCTTGCCGTCGAAGGTCCAATCGCCTTCGCCTTCCTCATCCACCGCGCCATAGGTCAGCGCGTAGCGGAAGTGGCCGTCTGGTTGGAGCTCGAGCCCGCCCCCCATCTCCATTTGATGGAGTTCATAAAGGCCCGCCGGCGAATCGTTCGCGGGCGCAGGTACGGTAACCAGCAGCAAGGCCGCGAACGCGATCATCGCCATCCACATCACTTCGCGCAGCTACGGCTGCAGCGCAAGTGCGAGCGGAGAAGGGCCGACAGCAGCTACTTGCCGGTGATGTCGACCCCGACGAACGCCTCGGGCGAAGTCCCCCGCTTGACCAGCAGCAGCACGCTGGCGCGGCCGCCCTTGCGCGCCGCATCGACCGCCGCGACCACCTGCGCCGGAGAAGTCACCGGCTGGTTGTTCACCGACACGATGAGATCGCCGCGCTGAAGGCCCTGCTCCGCGGCATTGGCGTTCGGATCCACTGCCGTGACGATCACGCCCCGTGCCGTCGCTGGCAGGTTGGCTGCGCGCGCGAGCTCCGGCGTAAGCGGCGACAGAGACAGGCCAAGCGCCTTCTGCGGCGCCACCGCTGGAGCGCCAGGGACGACCCCAGTGCCCGTGTCGCCGCCGCTGAGCTTCGCCAGCTGCTCCTCGGTCGGACGTTCTCCGACCGCCACGGTGACAGTCGCCCGCCGCCCGCCGCGGATAATCTCGAGCGGAACTCGCGAGCCAACCGTGGTGTTGGCAACGAGATAGGAGACCGTCTGCTCTGGGGTGACCTGCTGGCCGTTCACCTTGACGATCACATCACCCTGCTGGAGCCCGGCGCGTGCCGCCGGACCGCCGGGGACGACCGAGCGAACGATCTCCCCGCTGTCCTTCGGAAGCCCGAGGCTTGGCGCGAGATTCTCGTCGAGCGGCTGCAAGCCGACGCCGAGATAGCCGCGCGAGGGCCGCTGCCCGCGCATCAGCGAATCAATGACAGGCTTGGCTGCCTCCGCTGGAATTGCGAGGCCTATGCCTACCGATGCGCCGGTCGGGGAGATCAAGGCCGAATTGATGCCGATGACGTTGCCGTTGAGGTCGAACATCGGGCCCCCGCTGTTGCCCATGTTGATCGCCGCGTCGGTCTGAATGTAGCGGTCGTAGGCACCAACTCCGGTGATCCCGCGGTGAAGCGCCGAGATGATCCCGGCGGTCACCGTGCTGCCGACCCCATAAGGATCGCCGATCGCGATGATCCAGTCGCCGACGCGCGCCTTGGTGCTGTCGCCCCACTGAACGAACGGCAATCTCTGCCCGTCAATCTTCAGAAGCGCGAGATCGGATGTCTCGTCGCGTCCGACGATCCGCGCCGTGTATTCCTTCCGGTCCGTGGTCGTGACAGTCACGGTATCCACGGTTCCGGTGCCGGTCAGGCCTTGGATCAGGTGGTTGTTGGTAACGATGTAGCCGTCGGGCGAGATGATGAAGCCCGAGCCCAGTGACCCGGCTTCGCGGGTGCGCGGCTGTGCGCCGTCCCCGCTGCCATTGTCGGAGCCGCCGCTGCCCCCCTGCTGATTGGGGTCGAAGCGGCGGAAGAATTCTTCGAGCGGATCGGTCTGCGCTTTGACCGGCACCCTTTGCTTGGTCGAGATATTGACCACCGCCGGCTGCAGCTTGGCGACGAGATCGGCGAACGACATCGGCGCGCCGGCGCGTGGAGCGAGCGCGGAGGTTCCGGGCGCGTTCTGCGCGACCTGAGCGCCCGCCTGCCCAGTGGCGAGAGAGAATGCGGTTCCCCCCAGAAGCAGGGCCATCGCGACCCCGTAGGCATAGCGCACTTTTCCGGACTCCTTCGGTTTCATCGATACTCCATCAATTGGCTCTGGACGCAAGGCGCTAATCGCAGTGTCGGCTGAATGGCCTTTGAACGCGCGGAATTCAGTGGGAGTGTCCAGAGAATTCCTTCAAATAGTCGTTCTGCGGCGACAGAATGATGGTCGTCGGCGCGACCTTGTCCTGCCCGTCGCCGACGAAAGTCGTCTCGTAGCTCTGCATCGCACGATAAAAATCGTAGAACTCCGGGTCCTTGCCGAAGCTCGCCGCGTAGATCTTGGCCGCGTCGGCGTCGGCTTGCGCGTGGATGATCTGCGCCTGCTTACCCCCTTGCGCGAGAATCGAACGGGCCTCCTGCTCCCGCGCGGTGCGCATGCGGTCGAAGGCGGCGTCCAGCGGCGCGCCGTCGGGAAGATCGGTGCGCTTGATGCGCACGTCCAACACTTCGACGCCATATTCGCGCGCGATCCTGTTCAGCGACTTGCGCACGCTATCCATGATACCCTGCCGCTCGGGTGAGAGAAGCGAGGCGAATTCAATGCGCCCAAGCTCGTTACGAACTTCCGACCCGAGGATCGGCCGCAACTGCGCGGTGAGCTGCTCTTCATTGCCGGCGCGGATGTACATCAGGAGCGGATCGACGATCCGGTAGCGCGCGAAGGCGTCGACCTGGAGACGGCGCTGGTCGGTGGAGATCACCTGCTGGCGCTGCATGTCGACGTCCTGAACGCGCTTGTCGATCCAGACGATCTGCTCGGCGAAAGGAATGCGGAAGGCGAGTCCGGCGCCTGGCGCGGCACCGATGGGCCGACCGGCCTCGTAGCGATTCAGAACTCGGACCGGCTTGCCGAAGCGGACGACGACTGCCTGTTCGGTCTCCGGCACGATCGGGAAGCTGGTGAACACGAGCACAAGAAGGAGCACGCCGATGATGATAGTCAGGAGCGGGCGGCGCTGAATGATTTCGATCATTGCGCGCGCTCCGTCGACTGCTGCTTTTCGACCTGGGGCAGCGGCAGATAGGATGTGACTCCCGGAACCTCGACGATGGTCTTGTTCACCTTGGAGAGCACCTGCTCCATCGTCTCGTAATACATGCGGCGGCGGGTGACCTCGGGGGCGAGCTTGTATTGCTCATAGACCTTGTCGAACGCCGTCGCGTCTCCCTGGGCTCTCTGCCCCAACTGGAGAGCGTAGGCATTTGCACTGTTTATCGCCGATTGGGCCTGTTGCTGGGCGGCGGTAACCTGCTTGAAGGCGTCATTGACGGCATCCGGCGGATCGGCCTGCTTAATCGCGATACCCTGCACCTGAATCCCGGAACGGTAGGAATCGAGGATCCGCTGCATATTTTCGGCGACCTGGCTCTCAATATCGGCGCGCCTGTCACCCATTGCGTCGTTGAGCGTCACCTGGCTGATCACCGAGCGCATCGCGCTGTTCGCAACTTCCTTGATCGTCTCGTCAGGATCGGCGAGCTGGAACAGATAGAGTTCGGGCGTGCGGATGTTCCAGCGCACGGAATACGCGATGTCGAGCAGGTTCTGGTCACCCGTAAGCATCAAGTCGTTGTTCGCTTCCGAGCCGAGATCGACGCTGCGAATGTTCTCGACGTCGAGCTTCTTCACCCGGTCGATGGGTGAAGGAAGCGTCAGCCCGACGCCCGGTCCAAGCGTGTAGCTGTAGCGGCCGAAGCGCGTGACCACGCCCCGCTGGCCTGGCGAGATCGAGTGCATGGAGGTGAAGACAAGCCACACCAGGACAATCGCGGCGATCGCCCATGCGATAACCGAGCGGTCAGGCCGGCCCGGCAGTCCTCCGCCGCCGCCGAAATCGCGCACGGCCGCGGCGCAGCAACTCGTCGAGCGAGGAGACGCTTGCGCCGGGCGTGATGCTCGGCGCGCCGGCGCTTGGGCGGCTCGCCCCAAGGGCCGCTGCCCTTGTCGTCATCGGCGGGCGGTTCATCGCCGCCACTGCCCTGGCCCCATGGACCTTTGGTATCGGCGAACAGGCCGCGCAGACGGCCGCCCCACCCCAGAATGTTGCTCATCGACGTTGAATATAGACGGCGCCGCAGCGAAAAACAGTGGCAAGCGGCATCTGCGGTTCCTATGTGCCGATCATGGCCCATCCGGTGGACCCGCTTACCGATCTTCCGTATGAGGTGCGGATACGCTCGCGGAAGCTTGTCGGCGGGGTTGCGACGATTGTCGCTGACGCGACCGGATTGAGCGATGCGGAGCGGTTAAACGTTCGAAGACGAGCTGCGTTCGGCCGCACTGAAGGTGCCGGGCGTCGAGGAAGCGCGGATCGCGCTCACCGCTTCGCAGCCGCATCGCACGATCATCGCGATCGGCAGCGGCAAGGGCGGCGTCGGCAAGTCGACGGTTTCGGCCAACCTCGCAGTGGCGCTTGCCAAAGGTGGCAAGAAGGTCGGGCTGATCGATGCGGATGTTTACGGCCCCTCGCAGCCCACCTTGCTCGGCAATCACGAGAAGCCGACGGCAGAGAATGACAAGCTTATTCCCGTCGAAGCGCACGGCATCAGATTCCTCTCGCTGGGGCAGCTCGTCTCTCCCGGACACGCGCTCGCCTGGCGCGGGCCGATGGCGACGGGCGCGCTCGCCAACCTCGTCGAGGCGGAGTGGGGCGATACCGAGCTGCTCCTCGTCGATCTGCCGCCTGGCACCGGAGACGTGCAGCTGTCGCTGATCCAGCGCTCGCGTCCTGCCGGGGCGGTGATTGTATCGACCCCGCAAGACCTTTCGCTGATCGACGCGCGCCGCGCGATCGATCTCTTCCGCAAGACCAGCGTGCCGGTGCTCGGGATCATCGAGAATATGGCGACGTACGAATGCCCGCATTGTGGCGAGGAGTCGCACCCGTTCGGCAGTGGCGGCGCCGAAGCCGCGGCGGCGGAAATGGGCGTGCCGTTCCTCGGCCGGTTGCCGCTGTCGCTGAGCATCCGCGAGGCGTCCGATGCGGGAACCCCGCCAGCCGCGTCGAGCGGTCCGGACGCCGAGGCTTTCGCAACCCTCGCGCGCAAATTGCTCGAGATGCTGGAAACACCGGTTCACTGAGCCGTTATCGGACCATGCCGCTCACCCGCGACGAGGATATTGCCGAGCTTCTGGCGAATGCGCGCACGATCGCCATGGTCGGCGCGTCGGACCGGCCGAACCGGCCTTCCTACGGAGTGATGAAATTCCTCCAGGACTGGGGTTATCGGGTTCTTCCGGTAAACCCGCAGATCACCGGCGAGCATGTGCATGGCGAATATGTCTGGCGCGAACTCGCGCAGATCGGCGTGCCGATCGACATCGTCGACATCTTCCGGCGCCCGCAAGCCGCGGCCGAAGCCGTTGAGCAGGCGATTTTCGTCGGAGCCAAAGCGGTGTGGATGCAGATCGGCGTGGTCAACGAGGAAGCTGCCGCAAAGGCGGAAGCCGCGGGACTCAAGGTGGTGATGGACCGCTGTCCCAAGATCGAGATCCCGCGCCTCGGCGTTCCGAGGATCGCCGCGGAGACCTAGGCCGCGCCGATTGTCATCTCCGGCACGAGGATCGTCGGCGCGTCGACGCCGCGGCGGAACTCGAGGTCGGTGGCGGGTTCGAGCGTCGCAAACATGTCGATCAGGTTCGAGGCGATGGTGATCTCGGACACCGGCTCCGCGATCTCACCGCCGCGCACCATGAACCCGACCGCGCCGCGGCTATAGTCGCCGGTGACCGGATTGATGCCCTGGCCGATCAGCTCGATCACCAGCACTGCTTCGGGAAAGGCGGCGAGCAACTCATCGCGGCTGCGAGATCCCGCTTCCATGTAGAGGTTGCTCGGGCTTGCGCCCGGAGCGCCGCTGACGCCGCGCGCCGCATGCCCCGTCGGCGCGATGCCGAGCTGCCGCGCCGACGCGCTTTCCGCGATCCAGCTGTTGAGCACTCCGCCCGAAACCAGTTCCCGGCGCGAAACCCGGACGCCCTCTGCGTCGAACGGGCGCGACCTGAGGCCGCGTAGCCGCAGCGGATCATCGACGACGATCACTCCGCTGGCGAACACCTGGCCGCCGAGCTTGTCCTGGAGGAAGCTCGTCCGCCGGGCGATCGCCGCGCCCGAGATCGCGCCGGCAAAATGGCCGAGCAAGCTGGGCGACACGCGAGGGTCGAACAGCACGGGATAACGGCCGGGCTTCGGCCGGGTTGGATTGAGGCGCGCGACGGCGCGTTCTCCGGCTTTGCGGCCGATCTCGGCGGCGGGATCGAGATCGGCGAGATGCCGCGCGCTGTGCGAGGCATAGTCGCGCTGCATCGTCGCGCCCTCGCCGGCAAGAACGCTGGCCGAACAGCCGTGTCCGCTGGTGCGGTAAGCGCCGGAGAAGGCGCCTGAGGTCGCGAGCGCGATTGTGGAGGCCGAGGCGCTCGCTCCGGCGCCGCTGGAGTTGGTGACTCCGGACACGGCCAGCGCGGCATTCTCGGCCTGCAGCGCGCGCTCGCGAAGCTCGGCCGGATCGGGCTCGAGCGGATCGAGCGCATCGAGGAACGGCGGCTCGCCGGACTGCAGGAGATCGGCAGGCGCCAAACCTGAATAGGGGTCCTCCGGTGCTTCGCCGGCCATCGCCAGGCAGCGCTCGACCAGCACCGCCAGCGCTTCCGCCGACAGATCGGACGACGCCACGGTCGCGGACCGCTGCCCGTCGAACAGCCTCAATCCGATCTGCTCGCCCTCGGAGCGGCTGACGTCCTCGAGCTCGCCGAGCCGCACCTGCACGCCCGACGAGCGCTCGCCGATGTAGAGTGCGTCGGCTGCAGTCGCTCCCGCGGCGATCCCGCGTTCGACCAGCGATTCGGCAATTCGGCGGGCGTCTTCGGGAGATTGCATCAAGGGCGCGCCTAGCGCGCTGAAAGGCCGACGACCAGCATCGCCAGAAACACCAGCAGCCCGCAGGTACGATTCGAGCGGAACAGCTGCAGGGCCAGGTCCCCGTCCTTCGGATCGGCTCGAAGCGCTTGATTGGCGAGGTGCAGCGCGGCAGGGGCTAGCGCTGCAAGCGCGACCCAGTCGGGCCGGACTGACCAGATGGCGGCGCCCCACAGGACAAGCGCGAGCGCGTAGAAGAGCGCAATTCCGACCGGAGCTTTGTCGCCAAGTCGTCGAGCCGACGATTTGACGCCGACAAGTGCGTCGTCCTCAATGTCCTGGATCGCGTAGAGCGTGTCGTAACCGATCACCCAGGCGATGCTTCCGAACCACAACAGCAATGCCGACCAGGCGAGGCTCCCGGTCACCGCCGGCCATCCGACGAGCGCGCCCCACGAGAAGACCAGCCCGAGCCACGCCTGCGGCCACCAGGTGATGCGTTTCATGAATGGATACAGGGCAACCGGTGCGACGCTGACCAACGCGACAATCGCCGCCGTGACGTTAAGCTGGAGCAGCACCAGGACACCGATCAAAGCAAGAACGCCGATCAGGAGCCACGCCGAGCGCATCGATACGCGCCTGCTCGCCAACGGCCTCAGTCGCGTCCGCTCGACCCTCTTGTCGAGGTCCCGGTCGATGATGTCGTTGTAAACGCATCCGGCGCTGCGGGCCGCGAACGCGCCGAGCGCGAACCAAGCGAACAGGTCCCAGCGGCCGCCGACTCCGGCGAGTGCGACGCTCCACGCGCACGGCCAATAGAGCAGCCAAGTCCCGATCGGCCGGTCGAGCCGCATCAGCGACGCGAAGGGTCTCAGCCGCGGCGGAAGCGCCCCGATAAATCCGCGCCGCTCGCTGTCGGGGACGATGTCGGTGGTGGCGGTCACTGTTGCACCTAAGTAGGACATGGACATGCCCGCAACCCCAGCATGGCCGCCAAAGAGCCTGCCGCGCTTGTTTGTGCGGCAGCCGCTGAGCGAAGGCGTGGCGATCGAGCTCGACGCCGCCCAGGCGAACTATCTCGGCAATGTTCTGCGGATGAGCACGGGGGCTGAGCTGTTGGTGTTCGATGGCAGCTCGGGCGAATGGCTGGCGCGGATCGCTGAGGCGAGCAAGAAGCAGATGCGCCTGTCCGTGGAGCGGCGCACGCGCGAGCCGGAGACCATTCCCGATGTGTGGCTCGCCTTTGCGCCGGTGAAGCGGGCGCAGACCGATTGGCTGGTGGAGAAGGCGACCGAGCTTGGCGCGGCGCGGCTGATCCCGGTGATCACTCGGCGGACGGTCGTCGAACGGGTGAAGCTCGAACGGCTGGAGAACATTGCCATCGAGGCCGCCGAGCAATGCGGGCGCACGCGGCTGCCGGAGATCGCCGAGCCGTTGTCTCTCGGCAAATTGCTCGATCACCGCGATGCCGCGCGCACCTTGTACTTTGCCGATGAGGCGGGCGGCGAACGGGCCGCTGACGCCTTCACGCCCGGACCATGCCTGATTCTGACTGGACCGGAGGGCGGCTTCACGGACGGCGAGCGTAAAGCAATCCGAGCGGTGCCAAACGCCGTGGCGATTTCGCTCGGCCCACGGATCCTTCGCGCCGAAACCGCAGCGCTTGCCGCGCTGGCGGCGTACATGACGGTGGCGGGCGACTGGCGATAAACTCCCCTATCGAACCCATAAACTGGAAGGTGCTGGCGCCCTCTTCGCGCCGTCGCTACGGGCGCGTTCGGAATGACGACCAGAACCGAAGATAGCGATTCCCGGCCCATCGAGAGCCGCGCCGACCTCCTCTCGGTCTTCGAGGCCGGGGAGAAAAGCCCTGCCGACTGGCGGATCGGCACCGAGCACGAGAAGTTCGTCTATCGCTTCGCGGACCACCGCGCGCCGAGCTACGGCCAGCCGGGCGGCATCCGCGACCTCCTCATGGGGCTCACCGAATATGGCTGGCAGCCAGTGGAAGAAGACGGCAACGTCATTGCGCTGAAAGGGGCCGACGGCGCGATCAGCCTGGAGCCTGCGGGGCAGTTCGAGCTTTCCGGAGCGGCGCTTCAGAACCTTCACCAGACCTGCGCCGAAGCTGCTCGACATCTCGACCAATGCAAGGCGGTTGGAGAAAGGCTCGGCCTCGGCTTCCTTGGGGTCGGCATGTGGCCCGACAAGCGCCGCGAAGACCTGCCGGTCATGCCCAAGGGCCGCTATGCGATCATGCTCCGCTACATGCCCGAGGTCGGCAGCCTCGGGCTCGACATGATGCTGCGCACCTGCACCATCCAGGTCAACCTCGACTATTCGTCCGAGGCCGACATGGTGAAGAAGTTTCGCGCCGGACTCGCTCTGCAGCCGGTCGCGACGGCGCTCTTCGCGAACTCGCCGTTCACCGAAGGCAAACCCAACGGCTACAAGAGCTTTCGCAGCCACATCTGGGAAGATACCGACCCCGACCGCACCGGGATGCTGCCGTTCGTGTTCGAGGATGGGTTCGGGTACGAGCGTTACTGCGATTATGCGCTCGATGTGCCGATGTACTTCGTGTTCCGCGACGGAAAGTACATCGATGTCGCCGGCGAGAGCTTCCGCGCGTTCCTCGACGGCAAGCTGCCGCAGCTGCCGGGGGAAAAGCCGCGGCTGACCGACTGGACCGACCATCTCTCCACCGCATTTCCCGAGGTGCGCCTGAAGAGCTTCCTCGAAATGCGCGGCGCGGACGGTGGGCGCTGGAGCCGGATCTGCGCGCTTCCAGCGCTATGGGTCGGGCTGCTCTACGACAGCGAGGCGCTCGATGCGGCGTGGGATCTGGTCAAGCACTGGAGCATCGGCGAGCGCGAGCGGCTGCGGCATGAGGTGCCGAAGCTGGCACTGGACGTGGTCACGCCCGACGGCCAGTCGATGCGCGACTTCGCCGAACGAGTGCTCGACGTCGCCGCTGGCGGGCTTACCCGCCGAGCGCAGCTCAACAGCGCCGGCGACAATGAAGGCGGGTTCCTCGATCCACTCCGCGACGTGATTGCGACCGGAATGACTCCGGCCGACCGCCTCCTCGCCAAGTTCCATGGCGAGTGGCACGGCGACGTCAGCCGGATCTACGACGAGTTCAGCTTTTAAACGCATGCCGCAGGCAGCGAAGCTCCTCGTCATCATCGGATCCGATCGCGAGGATCGGATGCAGGTCGCTGGCGGACGCATCAACATTAGCGCCTCGACCGATCTCCATCTTTTGGTCGACAGCGGCGTTCCGATGGATCGCACTTTGATGACCCGCAATTTCTTCCGCCAGCAGCGGGCGCTTGAGCCGGGCTACGAATGCATTCTCAACCTCATCACGGAAGCCGAAGAGAACGGCCGCGTCCTCGAGAATCTGCGCAAATTCGTCCGCGGATACAGCGCGAAGGTGATCAACCGCCCCGAAGCGGTGCTGCAGTCAACCCGCGACCTCGTCGCGCGGAAGCTGGCCGGAATTCCTGGCCTTGTCGTCCCGCGCGTGCTCCGGCTCCGCGGCAGCAATGCCGGCGCTGCCGCCAAGACAATTGAACGCGCCGGACTGGAGTTCCCTATCATCGTTCGCCGAGTGGGGACCCACACGGGGCGCATTGTCGGCAAGTTCGTTGACCTCGACTCCCTCCGGGCAGCAGCAATCGACGGGGGCGATCATCTCGCCACCGAGTTCGTCGACTTCCGCAGCGCCGACGGACTTTGCCGCAAGTACAGAGTCTTCTTCATCGGGCAACGGCGCGTATTCCGTCACGTGTTGGCTTCCGATGACTGGAACGTGCATGCGAGCGATCGCCAGCGGGTGATGGCGGACCGGCCGGAGCTGATCGCCGCCGAGGAAGGGATGTTCGCCACTGCGGAGGGCGCGTTTTCCGACGCGGTCCAACAGGTCCTGTCCGCGGTTCGCGAGCGAATAATGCTGGATTTCTTCGGCATGGACTTCGGCATTGCTCGCGATGGCCGCGTCGTGCTGTTCGAAGCCAATGCGACGATGAATTTCTTCCCGCTGTCGCCCGACCCGCGCTTCGCTTATCTGGCGCGCTGCGTGGAGCCTGCGCGCAGCGCGTTCTACGAGTTGCTCGGCCTGCAAGAACCGTCGCGGGCACACGCCCAGAGCGCAGCCTAAGGATCCGCAAACTCGTGTTCGACACCTATGCCGAGATATTCGAGAAGCGCGCCGCCGACTATCACTATGCGATGCGGCAATCGCCCCGCGCTCGCGATGCCGAGTTCGTGGCGGTGCTCGATCCCATCCGCGAGGCCCCGTCAGGGCTCGTCTGCGACATGCCTTCAGGGGGCGGGTATCTCGCGGATTATCTGTGGCCCGAAATGGATTATCTCGCCGTGGACCCGGCGACGGATTTCTTCGTCGAATGGCCGAGGCCGCTGCAACGGCTGCTTGCGGAGATTACCAAGGTCCCGCTCGCCGATCAGTCGGCGGATTATGTGGTCAGCCTCGCCGGGCTGCATCATGAGCCGAGCCTGCCCAACGTATTTCGTGAGATGCGCAGGCTGCTCCGGCCAGGAGGTCGTATGGTGCTCGCGGACGTGGCCGTGGACACGGCTCCGGCGCGCTTCCTCAACGGCTTCGTCGCGGAGAATTGCCCGCTTGGGCATGAGGGCCGCTTTCTCGACGAGCGGACTGCTCCAGCGGTTGAAGCTGCGGGCTTCAAAATCGCCGACGATCAGCTGCTCGATCTGCCCTGGGCGTTCGACAGCTTCGAGGAGGCCGGCGAGTTCTGCCGCCATCTCTTTGGAATGACCGAGCTCGGCGTCGAGGAAACCGCCGATGCGATGGAGCGGGAGATCGGATTCGACGTGGAGGACGGACGGCCTCGGCTGCGCTGGGTGCTGCGGCGCATCGTCGCCGACGCCGTCTAAACCCACGCTATTGCGCGGCTGACATTCAGGCCTCACAAGCGCCCGCGAATTTGGCCTCCGCAGGAGTTTCCCTTGCTTGATGTCCAGACGCGCGCACGGCGCACGCTCTATCCCGAGATCGACCCTTACGAGAGCGGGCACCTCGACGTCGGCGACGGCCACAGCCTCTATTGGGAGCTATGCGGCAACCCTGAGGGCAAGCCGGTGGTTTTCCTGCATGGCGGACCGGGCGGCGGGTCGAGCCCCGATCACCGGCGGCAGTTCAACCCTGAGAAGTACAAGATCCTCGTTTTCGACCAGCGCGGCTGCGGCAAATCGACCCCCTACGCGAGCCTGGAAGCGAACACGACCTGGCATCTGGTCGACGATATCGAGAAGCTGCGGACGCAGGTCGCGAAAGTCGAGAAGTGGCAGGTGTTCGGCGGCAGCTGGGGATCGACCCTGTCGCTTGCGTACGCCCAGAAATATCCCGAGCGGACGACCGAGATCGTGCTGCGCGGGGTCTTCCTGTTCGATCAGTATGAGATCGACTGGATGTATAAAGAGGGCGGCGCGTCACAGCTCTATCCCGACAAGTTCGAGGAATTCCTGGCGCCCATCCCCGAAGCCGAGCGCGGCGATCTGGTCGAGGCCTATCGCAAGCGGCTGACCAGCGACGACAAGGACGTGCAGCTCACGGCCGCGAAGGCCTGGAGCAAGTGGGAGGGCGAGATCGTCACCCTGCTACCCAGCGCCGAGACGGTCGAGCATTTCACCAGCCCCGAAGTCGCCGTCGCGGTCGCGCGGATCGAGAACCATTATATGGCGACCAACGGCTGGTTCGAGGAAGGGCAGCTTCTTCGCGGAGCAGCGAAGTTGCGCGGTATTCCTGGCGTGATCGTCCAGGGGCGGCACGATTGCTGTACGCCGCCGGTCGCGGCGTGGAAGCTCAAGCACGCGTGGCCCGAGGTCGAGCTGAACATCATTCCCGACGGCGGCCATCTGTTCAGCGAGCCGGGCGTGCTCGACGGCTTGATCCGCGCGACGGACAAATTCGCCGACATTTGAGGACGCATGCGTTTGTTCGCCCTTCTTGCGTTTGGAATGGCTTTATCCGCGGCCTCACCGGCGACCGCCCAGCTCACACCGGCGGAGCGGGCGATGATACGCACCGTCGATGCGGAGCAGGCGCGTACTGTTTCGATGCTTACGAGTTGGGTCGAGCAGAACAGCGGGACGCTCAATCTCCGCGGCGTCGCGGCGGTGGGAAAGATGGTTGGCGCCGAGCTCCAACCGCTCGGCATGGAGCTCCAATGGATCGATATGGCGGCGGCGCACAGGTCAGGCCACCTGGTTGCTCGCCATAAAGGAAACGGTCGCGGCAAGCGTCTGCTGCTCATCGGTCATCTCGACACCGTGTTCGAGGCAGATTCGCCGTTTCAGCACTGGCGTCGCGAAGGCGATTGGGCCCATGGTCCTGGAGCGGCCGACGACAAAGGGGGCGATGCCGTCATAGTGGCGGCGCTCCGCGCAATGCAGCAGGCGGGCACTCTCAAGAACGCCGACATCACCGTTTTTTTGACGGGGGACGAGGAAGATGCCGGCCAACCGATCGAAGTTGCGCGGCAGGACCTGATCGCGGCGGGCAAACGGGCGGATGTCGCCCTCGACTTCGAGGGTCTCATCCGGGACGGCGGCAGGGACATGGGCTCGACCTCCCGACGGAGTGCTGGCAGCTGGACAGTCGAGGTGAAGGCGAAAACCGCGCATTCGAGCGGCGTGTTCACGACCGACAGCGGCTACGGTGCGATTTACGAGCTGTCGCGGATCCTGGACGCCTTCCGTCGTGAATTGCGGGAGGATAAGCTCACTTACAGTGTCGGCCTGAGTGGCGGCGGCACCACAGCAAACCTCGATGATGGGCTCATCCGCCTCGAGGCGACAGGCAAGACGAACATCATTCCGCCGGTCGCTGTTGCGCGCGGGGACTTGCGCGCGATCGATCGCACTCAGATCGAACGCACGGAAGCGAAGATGCGAGCGATCGTCGAGCAATCCTTGCCCGGTACCAAGGCGACGATCACATTCGATAGCGACGGCTATCCGCCGATGCCT
The DNA here is from genome assembly GCA_963849435.1 of uncultured Alphaproteobacteria bacterium. Taxonomy (GTDB): domain Bacteria; phylum Pseudomonadota; class Alphaproteobacteria; order Sphingomonadales; family Sphingomonadaceae; genus Sphingomicrobium. The sequence goes on along the minus strand of CAWKHO010000015.1, from coordinate 201,370 downwards.
CCAACGCCGGGCAATCGGGCGATCCTGGAAGCGCTCAATCATGTCAATCGGGACGCCGGCTTTCAGGTGATGGCGGAGCTAGATCCGGTAAAGCGCGGCGCTGGAGACATCAGCTTCGTGGCCGCCGATGTCGACGGACTCGCGGGCCTAGGCCCTGCCAGCGAGGGGGATCACACGCCGGCCGAAAAAGTCGATATTCCATCGATAGCGTTGCAGGCGAAACGCGCGGCGATACTCATGAGCCGGCTCGCCGCAATGCCCCGCTGAAGAACTGACCGCAGGTTGAAGCGCGATAAGCGTCGAGACTTTCATTGCTGGAAACCTGCGCCTCCGACCGAAAGTAGAAGCTGATTTGGATTGATCAGCAACAACGCATGGCCTCGCTGGTCAGCTTTGGCGGGATGGTGCTAACCATCAGCGAATCCGGGAGGGGAGAGACTATGAGCGGATTCAGTCGGCGTGAGGCAGCGAAGATTTTTGGGGCGACTTCGGCCGCGACTCTGTTTGCGGGAAAGCTCGCGGCACAGGGAACCGCGACCGATCTCAGCTTCCCGAAGGATTTCCGCTGGGGCTGTGCGACGGCCTCCTATCAGATCGAAGGAGCGGTTAAAGAAGACGGCCGCGGGCCGACCAACTGGGACGTCTTCTCCCACACCCCGGGCAAGGTTTTCGGCAACCAGAATGGCGATGTCGCGACCGACAGCTACCACCGCTACGCCGAGGACACGCAGCTGCTGAAGAACCTAGGCGTCAGCACCTACCGAATGTCACTCGCCTGGTCGCGCATCTTCCCCGAAGGGCGCGGGCGGCCAAACCCCAAGGGCGTCGACCATTACAAGCGCGTCGTCGACGATCTGCTGGCGAACGGCATCGAGCCGTACGTCACCATGTTCCACTGGGACCTGCCGGCAGGGCTTCCGGGCGGGTGGCAGAACCGCGACACGGCCTTGGCCTTTGCCGATTATGCCGGATACATGGCGGGTCAGCTGTCCGACCGCGTGCACCACTTCATGACGGTGAACGAGCTGCGCTGCTTCACCGATCTCGGGCACCTGCAAGGCGTTCACGCGCCGGGCCTCCAGCTCCCGCCGGCGCAGGTGAACCAGGTGCGTCACCATGGCGTGCTCGCGCATGGCCTGGGCGTGCAGGCGATCCGCGCCCATGCCAAGCCAGGAACGCAGGTCGGGCTGGCGGACAACACGACCTTTTACGTGCCGGTGATCGAGACGCCCGAGCATATCGCCGCGGCCAAGAAGGCGACGCGCGAGATGAACGCGATGTTCCTGACGGCGGTCATGGAAGGCCGCTACATCGACGAATATCTGGCGCAGGAAGGCGCCAACGCGCCCAAGGTTCAGTCCGGCGACATGGCCGCGATCGGCAGTCCGCTCGATTTCGTGGCGCTCAACATTTACGCGCCGGAATGGGTGCGCGCCGATGCGTCGCCGCGCGGCTACGCCACCATCCCGCACATCCCCTCGTCGCCGCGGATGGCGTCACCTTGGCTGATCGTCGGACCGGAAGTCGCTTATTGGGGCGTCCGCCAGGTCAGTGAGCTGTGGAAGCCGAACGTGCTGTATATTTCGGAGAATGGCGCCTCGGCGGACGATCCCGTGCAGAATGGCAGGATCGATGACGCGGACCGGGTGATGTACCTGCGCAATTACATCGGCCAGTTCCACCGCGCAGTCGCCGAAGGCTATCCGCTCAAGGGCTATTTCCTGTGGAGCCTGATGGACAATTTCGAATGGGCCGACGGATACAGCAAGCGGTTCGGCATCCATTACGTCGACTTCGCCACGCAGAAGCGCACGCCCAAGCTGAGCGCCGCCTGGTACAAGGAAGTGATCGCTCGCAACCAGCTGGTGTGAGCGCGGCACAGATGATGCGCGGTTAAAGGTCCGGCAGCGCCTGCTTCGCTTTGCCCCAGCCGGCGAGGGCCTTCGAGGACGCGCGCTTGAGCAGCTCGTCCGCGTCGCGGATGCTGAAGTGGTGGCCGCTGTCGTAGCGGTCGAGCTCTTCCCACGTGACCGGCGCGGACACCGGCGCGCCTTCGCGGGCGCGGGCCGAGTAAGGCATCACCGCGGTTGCTCCGCGCTGGTTGCGCAGCCAGTCGAGGAAGATGCGGCCCTTGCGCTGAACCTTGCGGATGTTCGCTGTGAACATGTCGGGTTCGGCCTCGGCGATCGCCCGGCTGAAGCGGTCGGCGAAGCTCTTCACCGCCGGCCAGTCGGCGGATGCATCGAGCGGAACGACGACGTGGATGCCTTTGCCGCCAGACAGCAGTGGGAAGCTCTTCAAGCCGAGGTCCCCGAGCAGCCCTCTCAGGCGGACTGCCGCCGCTTTCACCTTGTTGAAATCGAGTCCGACGTCGGGATCGAGGTCGAACACCAGGCGGTCGGGATATTCGACCTTCTCCACCCGGCTTCCCCAGCCGTGAAATTCGACTGTGCCCATCTGCACGCAGGCGAGCAGCCCGCGGATGTCGTCGAAGTACAGATAATCTTCGGTATGGCCGTCCTTTTCCTCGATCGGGATCTGCTTCACGTCCGGCCCGAACGTGCCCTTGTCGTGCTTCTGGAAAAAGCACTCGCCGGTGCGGCCGCCGGGACAGCGGATCAGGGTCATCGGCCGCTTTGCCGCGTCCACCATGATCAGCGGCTCGATGGTCGCGTAATAATCGGCGAGATCCTGCTTGGTCAGGCCGAGCTCGGGGAAGATCACGCGTTCCGGACTGCTGATTTCAATCCCGAAATCCTCCGCGGTCGCGTGCGCCTTCTTGGCCTTTGAGGCGGGCTTCCGTTTGGGCGGCTTCGTGACACTCTCCGTATGCTTCGGCACTTCCCGCACGACCTCCTTCGCCGGCTTGTCCTCCCGCAGCGCAATAAAGCTTGGGTGGCGCAGCACCCCGTCGTCGGTGAACTCACTAAAGGCGATTTCGGCGACGAGCTTCGGCTCGATCCAATGTGCGCCCTTGCGGTCGGGCCGCGGGACCTCGACCGCGGCCTTGGCGGTTTCGAGCGGCTCCATCCGCTCCATCAGATCCTCGATCATCTTCGCGTTGAAGCCGGTGCCGACCTTGCCGGCGTAAGTGAGCTTGCCCTTGTCGTTTCACGGCCAGAAGCAGCGAGCGGAAGCCGCGGCGCTTGTCGCTTTCCGACCAGCCGACGATGATGAATTCCTGGCGCTGGATGCACTTGATCTTCAGCCAGTCGCGGGTGCGGCCATTGCGATAGGGAGCGCCGGCCTTCTTGGAGATGATGCCCTCGCCGCCCATCCGGCAGATCTCGCGAAACAGCTCCTCGCCGCGGCCGATCACGTGATCGCCAAAGAGGATCGGCTGCGGCACGCCCTTCAGGAGCGCCGCCAGTCGTTGTTTCCGCTCAATGGTCGGGAGCTTCTTGATGTCCTCGCCGCGGTCGATGAGCAGGTCGAAGGCGTAGAAGGCGAGGTTGGCGCCCTTCTGCTCTTTAAGGGTCGACTGAAGCAGCTGAAAGCTCGGGCGGCCCTCGTCATCGAGCGCAACCGCCTCGCCGTCGATCAGGCACCCGGCGGGGAGCTTCGCCGCGGCCTTCACCAGCGCCGAGAACTTGTCGCTCCAGTCCTTGCCGTTGCGCGTCCACGCGGTCGCGACCCCGTCGCCGACCGCGAGCAATAGCCGGTAACCGTCATATTTATATTCGTGGATCCATGATTCACCCGGCGGCACTTCGTCGACCAAAGTCGCGAGCTGCGGCTCCTGGAACGCGGGCGGCGCCTTGCCGGCCTTCTTCTTCGCCCGACCGCCTTTCTGACCGCCACGGTTCGAGCGCCAGACGTCCTCGCCCGCGGCGATCTCGGCCATGGTCCGGCCCGTCGTTACGCTGGTCACGGCATCCTCGACCAAGGCATCGCCGTGATCGGGGTCGGCATATTCGTCGGTCACTTTCTTCAGCATCCACGGCTGACCCTTTTCGCCGGGGCGCGGGCTCAGCCGGAACAAGCACCCACTCGCCCTTCATCCGCTCGCCCTCGAGGGTGAAGTGGAGATGCCCTTCCTCGATCGTCTTGCTGGGATCCTTGCGCGGATCGGGATCCAGCGGCCGCGGTCCCACAGCATCACCGTCCCGCCGCCATATTCGCCGGCGGGAATCGTCCCCTCGAAATCGCCATAGTCGAGCGGATGATCCTCGGTCCGCATCGCGAGGCGCTTTTCGCCAGGATCGAGGCTCGGCCCTTTGGGAACGGCCCAACTCTTCAGCACTCCGTCGAGCTCGAGGCGGAAATCCCAGTGCAGCCGTGAGGCGGCGTGCTTCTGGACGACGAAGCTGTCGCCCTTCCCCTTGAGCTTGCGCCCGCGCGGCTCCTTCGTCTTGGCGAAGTCGCGCTTGCGGTTGTAGGTCTCGATGTCGAGCGCTGCGCGGGCCATGGCTTACGCCCGCTTGCGCGCCGCCGTCTTCGCCGGAGCCTTCTTGGCGGACGCTTTCTTGGCGGGTTCGGACTTCTTGCTTGTCGATTTACCCGCACCCTTTTTCTCATCGCCGAGGCTGCGCTTCAAAGCCGCCATCAAGTCGATCACGTTAGAACCGCGGGGCGGCGCTGCCTCGGCGTCCGGATCCTCGATGATCTTCTCGCCCTTCTTCTTCTGTTTCTCTTCGATCAGGCGATGGAGCGCGTCGACGTAGCGGTTGTGGAACTCCTTGGGATCGAACTCGCCCGCTTTGCGCTCGATCAACATCGAAGCCATGTCGAGCAGGTCGGGATCGGGCTTGTGGTCGCCGATGTCGCGGAAGAAGCCCGACGATTTGTGCACCTCATCGGCATAGCGCAGCGTTTCCAGCAGCAGTCCGCGGCCGCACGGCTTCAGCGCCACGACATATTCCTGTCCGCGCATCGCGAGCTGGCCGACGCCGACCTTCTTCGCTGCCTTCAACGCATCGCGAAGGACGACATAGGCTTCCTCGGCGAGATCGTCGGCGGGCACGACATAATATGGCTTGTCGAAATACATCGCGTCGATGCCGTCCTCGTCGACGAACTCGACCAGATCGAGCGTCTTGCGGCTCTCGAGCTTGACGCTCTCGATTTCCTCGGGGTCGAGAAGGACGTAATGCCCTTTGGAAACCTCATAGCCCTTGACGATCTCGTCGCTTGTCGACGGGGCCGATCCCGGGCACGACCTTCTCATACTTGATCCGCTTACCCGTGGGCTCGTGCACCTGATGGAACTGGATCGACGCGCCGCTGCGCGTTGCCGGGAAAAGCTCGATCGGGATCGAGACCAAAGCGAGCCGGATCTGCCCTCGCCAAATGGGACGCGCCGCCATATTTCGACTCCGAATTATTCAAACGTATTCAATCATTGCGTCGCCGACTCGTTCCGAAGTCGAGTCTTTGAGCGTTCGAACCAGCGCGGCGATATTGCCGCCGCGGGACGCGAGATCGACGATAGCGGACCCGCAAATTACCCCTGCCGCGCCCGCGTCGAGCGCCGCACGAACGTGCTCGGGCTGCGAAATTCCGAAACCGAAGATCGGCGGTGGAGCGCCCGCATGCTTCAGTCGAGCGATCAATCCGGCGTCGAACTGTCCCCCCGCGTGCGTGCCGGTGATGCCGGCGCGGCTGACGCAATAGGTGTACGCTTTCGAGACCCGGGCAATGCGGTCGAGCGTCGCGTCCGGTGTATTGGCAGCGGCAATCAGCACTGGCTCGATCCCCGCCTGCTCCATGTCGCGGGCGAAGTGTTCCGCCTCGAGCGCGGGCACGTCGGCGATCAGCAGACTGTCGGCGCCCGCTTCGGCGGCATCGCGCGCGAACCCGGCGCGGGCGACAACGAGATTGGCGTAGGTGAGGATGCCGAGCGGCACGTCCGGATGACGTTCGCGAAAGCCGCGGATCAGGTCGAAACAGTCATCCACCCGAACTCCGGCGGCGAGCGCGCGCTGCGCCGCTGCCTGGATCACTGGCCCATCGGCGACCGGGTCGGAGAAGGGAATGCCAACCTCTATCATGTCGGCGCCGCCTTCGACTAACTCATCGAGCAGTCGCGCGCTGGTCTCCAGGTCCGGGTCGCCAAGCATGAGGAATGCCCCGAACGCGCCTTCGCGGCGTCGCGCCAGCCGCTCGAACATCGCCGCGTACCGGCTCACGCGAGCAACGCCTGCGCTTGTGCGACATCCTTGTCGCCGCGGCCGGACAGCCCGACGAGAAGGACCGCGTCGGGCTCCGCCTCCGCCACTTTCAACGCATGCGCTAGCGCGTGCGCGGATTCGAAAGCGCAGATTATCCCTTCGCTTTCCGCAAGCGCCTTGAATGCGGCGAGCGCTTCCCGGTCCGTCGCACCGACATATTCGGCGCGTCCGCTATCCTTCAGATGCGCGTGCTCGGGCCCGACCGCGGGGTAATCGAGACCGGCGGACACGGACCAGGTGTCGGCGATCTGCCCGTCCTCGTCCTGCAGCACGTAAGTTTCGGCGCCGTGCAGGATTCCGGCGCGGCCGCGGAGCAAGGTCGCGCCATGCTCCTCTCCCGCCAGCCCTTTGCCCGCCGCCTCGACTCCGATCAGCCGGACCTGGTCGTCGATGAAGTCGGCGAACAGGCCGATTGCGTTCGATCCGCCGCCGACGCATGCGACAACTGCATCCGGGAGGCGGCCGAGCTGGTCGAGGATTTGCGCGCGCGCCTCGCGCCCGATCACCCGCTGGAATTCGCGCACCATCAGCGGGAAGGGGTGCGGGCCGGCCGCGGTGCCGAGCAGGTAATGCGTGTTATCGAAGCTCGCCGTCCAGTCGCGCAGAGCCTCGTTGATCGCGTCCTTGAGCGTGCGACCGCCGCTCTCGACCGGCACGACCGTCGCGCCCATCAGCTCCATTCGAAAAACGTTGAGCTTCTGCCGCTCGACGTCTTCGGCGCCCATGTAGATCATGGTCTCGAAACCGAGCAGAGCGCCGACGATCGCCGTCGCCACTCCGTGCTGACCGGCGCCGGTCTCCGCGATCAGCCGCGTCTTGCCCATCCGCCTGGCCAGAAGCCCTTGCGCAAGCACCTGGTTGGTCTTGTGTGCGCCGCCGTGGAGCAGGTCCTCGCGTTTGAGATAGATATTGCCGGGCAGGTTGCGGCAGCGGGTCAGCGGCGTCGGGCGTCCGGCGTAGTTCGCGAGCAGATCGTTGAGCTCGGCGGCGAACGCCGGATCGTCCTGGGCGTCGAGGAACGCGCCCTCCAGCTGCTCGAGGGCCGGCACGAGGATCTCCGGCACGTAAGCGCCGCCGAAGCGGCCGAAGCGGCCGTTCAGGCGCATTCGCGCACCCGCTCGCGTGAGACCGGGCGCAGCGCATCGAACAGCGCCGCGACCTTCTCGTGCGACTTGCGTCCCGGCCGCTCGTCCACCGCCGATCCGACGTCGATCGCATAAGCGCCGAGGCTCTGTGCACGACGCGCGTTGCCGGCGTGGATGCCGCCGGCCAAGACGGCATTGCCGAGCTCTGGATGGTTCCCGATCAGCGACCAGTCGAAGGCCTGTCCGCTCCCGCCGTCGCCATTGTCGAACAGCAGCCGATCGCCGCCACGGCTCGTCAGCGGGTCGCGCCCGACGCTCAGCGCCGTCCAGACCTCGCATCCGTCGGGGAGAACACTGCGAAGCGCGCCGACATATTTCGCGTCTTCGCGGCCGTGCAGCTGGACCGCATGCAGGTTGAGCCGGGCCGCGGTGTCGGCGACCGCATGCAGCGGCGCGTCGCGGAACACCCCGACGGGCAGCATTCCAGCTTCGCGGGCAGTACCGGCCAGCGGCACGGCTTCGTCCGCTGTCACCTGGCGGGGGCTGCCAGGAACGAAGACGAAGCCGGTAAATGCCGCTGGCCGGGCGGCGCGCACGTCAGCGCCGCAATTCAGCCCGCACAGTTTGACGCGTCCAAACACGAGCTCGCGCGCCGCCTGGGCCGGGTTGGCAGAGCGCATTAGCGACGAGCCAACGAGAAACGCGTCAACTCGGGGCGCGAGCCGCTCGACGTCGGCCCGCGTCGAAATGCCGGATTCGGATACGAGCAGGCGATCGGGGGCCAGCCGTGCGAGCCGCTCCGTGGTCGAGAGGTCGACAGACAGATCCTTAAGGTCGCGGTTGTTGATCCCGATCAGCGGTGCGCCGAGCGCCAAGGCGCGCCGCATCTCCGCCTCGTCGTGGACTTCCACGAGCGCATCCATGCCGAAACGGCGGGCTTCGGCGATCATCGCTCGCGCTTCGCCATCGTCGAGTAAGGAGAGCATCACGAGGATTGCGTCGGCCCCGGCGATGCGCGCTTCGACGACCTGGCGCGGGTCAATGAAGAAGTCCTTGGCGAGGATCGGTCCGTCAAACTCGCCGCGAGCGGCCGCGAGGTCGTCGAGCGAGCCGCCGAAATATGCGCGGTCGCACAAGACGCTGAGCGCATCGGCGACTCCGGCATATCCGCGCGCCAGAGCGGCCGGGTCCGCGCCAGGACGGATCGCACCCTCGGATGGTGAGGCCTTCTTGATTTCGAGGATGAAGCGGGCACCGGTCTGAGCGAGAGCCTCGGCTAGACTGCGGTTCGTTGCGCTAGCGCGAGCGCGCAACGCGCCGAGCGAAACGCCGTCGAACCGGTGCGCAAGCTCCTCGCGCTTCGCCGCTGCAATCTCGCCGAGGACCCCGGCGCTTCAGCCACGGCTGGCCTCGACGAACCGCTGGAGCGCGTTCGCAGCGCGGCCGGACTCCAAGGCTTCGCGCGCGAGCACCGCGCCTTCGCGCAAATCTCCCGCCTTGCCGGCCGTCATCAGCAAAGCGGCGGTGTTCAGAATGACGATGTCTTCCTCGGCCCGCCCAGCGGCCGCACCGAGCAGCGCCTTGAGCCGCGCTGCATTCTCCTCGACGTCGCCGCCCGCGACAGCGTTCAGTGGGGCACGCTCGATCCCCGCGTCCTCAGGCGTGATCTCGATCTCCTCCATTTCATTGCCGGACAGGCGGATCGCCCGAGTCTCGGCGTGGAGGGCGACCTCGTCGAGCCCGGAGCCGTGGACCACCAGCGCCTGCTCGACCCCCATTGCGGCGAGGGTCTGCGCAATGCGCCGGAGCATCTTCGGATCGGCGACCCCGAGCAGCTGCACGGGCGGGCGCGCCGGATTGATGCACGGGCCAAGCAAATTCATGATCGTGCGCACCTCCAGCTGCCGCCGCACCAGCGCGGCGTGCTTCATGCCCGGGTGATAGGCCGGGGCGAAGAGGAAGCAGAAGCCGGTCTCGTCGAGCAGCGCCCGCGCCTCTGCGGCCGGAAGGTCGATCCTTGCTCCGACGGCTTCGAGCACGTCGGCGGAGCCGCAGCGTGAGCTGACGCTGCGATTGCCATGCTTGGCGATCGGCAACCCGCAGGCCACCGCGACAAACGCCGTGGCAGTCGACACGTTGATCAGTCCCGATCCGTCCCCGCCGGTGCCGCAGCAATCGGCATAGAGGTAGTCCGGACGGTCGAAGGGCTGCGCGGCGGCACTAAGCGCCCGCGCGGCGCCGATCATTTCCTCAGCCGTCTCGCCCTTCATCCGCAAGGCGATCAGCATTCCGGCAATCTCGGCCGGCTCGAGCTTGCCGAGCACCAGCCGCTCGAACAGATGCTCGGAATCCTCGATCGGCAGGTCTTCGCCGGTGAGCAGCTTAGGCAGCGGGTTGGGGACCGGCTGCGACGGATCGATCGCCGGAGCGGCGGCGACACTGTCACGAGGGAAAGTCAAAATCTGATTCATTGGATTTCACCTGAAACAAAAAAGCCCGCCGGTTGGCGGGCGGGCAGTCGAATGATCTTGGCTAGTCGATCAGTCGCGCCATCGCGCCGCAAAGGACTGACCGCGCCACCAAAGGCGAGCGGTCGAAGTCGCGGCGATGGCGTTCAGGTGCTTCATCGGCTGCCCTGCTAAGCCAGGGACTTGCCATCCGTCAAGAAGACCCCAACGGTTGACGCCGCCGAGGCGCCAATGGCATTGGTCGGCGGGCCAACGCGGGCGGGTGTAGCTCAATGGTAGAGCAGAAGCCTTCCAAGCTTACGACGAGGGTTCGATTCCCTTCACCCGCTCCACGCGCAGCCTGTCCGGGGGACAGGCGAGCATGGAGCGCCGGAGCGCAGCGAAGGGCGACAGGCCGACATGCTGGAGATTGCTCCGGCCCCGCGCTAGTGCTCTGCAATGGCCGACAAGGCGACCAAATCCGACTGGGAAAAACTCGCCGCCAAGGAATCGCGCGGCAAGAAGCTTGCGCGCGAGACGGTCGAGCAAATTACGCTGAATACCGTCTACGGGCCCGACGACGCGGCCGGTATCGACAGCGGCTATCCCGGCCTGCCGCCGTTCACTCGCGGCCCTTACGCGACCATGTACGCCGGGCGCCCGTGGACCATCCGCCAGTACGCCGGCTTCTCGACCGCCGAAGAATCCAACGCCTTCTACCGCCGCAACCTCGCCGCGGGGCAGAAGGGGCTCTCCGTCGCCTTCGACCTCGCCACCCACCGCGGCTACGACAGCGACAATCCGCGCGTCGCTGGGGACGTGGGCATGGCGGGCGTCGCCATCGACACCGTCGAGGACATGAAATTGCTGTTCGACGGCATCCCGCTCGATCGAGATGTCGGTCAGCATGACCATGAACGGCGCGGTGCTTCCGGTCATGGCCTTCTTCATCGTCGCCGGCGAGGAGCAGGGCGTTCCGCACGACAAGCTCACCGGCACGATCCAGAACGACATTCTGAAGGAGTTCGCGGTCCGCAACACATACATTTACCCGCCGGAACCGAGCATGCGGATCGTCAGCGACATCATCGCTTACTGCGCGGCGGAGATGCCCAAGTTCAACTCGATCTCGATCAGCGGCTATCACATGCACGAGGCCGGGGCGACGGCGGTGCAGGAGCTTGCCTACACGCTCGCCGACGGCATGGAATATGTCCGCGTTGCCCAGAGAAGCGGACTTGCGATCGACGAATTCGCGGGTCGCCTGAGCTTCTTCTGGGGCATTGGCATGAACCTCTTCATGGAGGTCGCCAAGCTCCGCGCCGCGCGCACCTTGTGGCACCGGATCATGACCGATCTCGGCGCGCAAAAGGACGAGTCCAAGCGCCTGCGTACGCACTGCCAGACGAGTGGCGTCAGCCTCACCGAGCAGGACGCGTACAACAACATCGTCCGGACCACGATCGAGGCGCTCGCGGCGGTGCTCGGCGGCACGCAGTCGCTGCACACCAACAGCTTCGACGAAGCGATCGCGCTGCCGACCGATTTCTCCGCGCGCATCGCCCGCAACACGCAATTGATCCTCGCCGAGGAAAGCGGCGTCACCGCGGTCGCCGACCCGCTGGGCGGCAGCTGGTACGTCGAGAAACTCACCCGCGAGCTTGAGGAGAAAGCCTGGGCGCTGATCGAGGAAGTCGAGGCGCATGGCGGGATGACCAAGGCGGTCGCCGAGGGCCTGCCCAAGCACCGCATCGAGGAAGCCGCCGCGGCGCGCGCGGCCAAGGTCGACATCGGCGAAACGGTGATCGTCGGCGTCAACCGTTATCGGCTCGCCGAAGAGGAAGAGCACGACATCCTTGAGGTCGATAATGCGCGGGTCCGAGCTGGCCAGATCGCGCGGATCGAGAAGGTTCGTGCGGGACGCGATGAGGAGAAGGTGCGGGCGGCGTTGGATGCGCTGACAGAGGCGGCGAAAAATCCTCCCCGGAACGGGGAGGGGGACCATGCGGAGCATGGTGGAGGGGGGGTCGTGCCGCGCGGAGACCCCCCTCCGCCATCGCTCCGCGCTGCCACCTCCCCGTCCCGGGGAGGAGCGAACCTCCTCGCCCTGTCCGTCGAAGCCGCTCGCGCGCGCGCGACGCTCGGCGAAATCTCCGATGCGCTGGAGCGCGCGTTCGGGCGCTACGGAACCACGCCCGAGCCGGTGCGCGGGATCTACGGCAAGGCGCGGCGCGACGGGCGGTGGAAAGCGGCGGAGAGGGCACGCAATCGGTCGCCGAACGCCTCGGCCGCAAGCCGCGGATCATGGTCGCCAAGATGGGCCAGGACGGCCACGACCGCGGCGCGAACCTGGTCTCGTCCGCCTTCACCGATCTGGGCTTCGAAGTGATCCCCGGGCCCTTGTTCCAGACCCCGCGCGAGACCGCGCAAATGGCGGTCGAGAATGACGTCGACGTGGTCGGCGCAAGCTCGCTCGCCGCCGGGCACCGCACCCTCATCCCGGAGATGATCGAGGCGCTGAAGGACATGGGCCGCGCCGACATCAAGGTGGTCGCGGGCGGAGTCATCCCGCCGCAGGATTATGCCGCGCTCCGCGCCGCGGGCGTGCAGGCGATTTTCGGCCCCGGCACCAACCTCGCCGACGCCGCCGACGAAGTGCTGCGCCTGCTCGGCCACAACCGCCCGCCGATGGATGAGGCTGCGGAGTGATTCCCCCGTTTCTCGCCGCTGCAGCGACCGCCGCGATCAACCCATTTCAAGGGCCTCAACCAATCGCGATCTTTATCGAACAAAACCCGTGGCTGATTGCTGTTTGGATCAGATGTCCCGCGTGCCGCAATATACGAGAATGGCGATCGTGATCTTCGTGAAGAAGGCGGGGAAAGACTACTCGTCTACGCACTGCGCACCTGTCGCCGCCCGAACTGGCGCGCCTCGAAATGACCTGCGAGCCCCGCTGTTCACGACGAAGTTGAAGAGCAATTACGAGCTATCAGGTGCGACTGTCAGACGACCGCAGAATTCTTCTTTCGGCACGGCAACCGTCAAGTCGCATCGAGTGCTTACGGTCTGAACTGCAACGGGATCGCATTTGGGAGAAAGCTCTCTGGCGATGAAGCTCCGCCGTCTGCGCTAGCTGCAAGTCCACAACATCTCTTTGCAATCTCGACTTCATACAAAGCGAGACTTGGTCGCCGAGGTATGTCGAGGTGATGCTGTGGGACTACAGCTATGCACCGGACAAACCGGTCTACTGGCCGAAGGACTGGCCCGATCTGCTTCGAAGCGTGCTGTTAAGCGCAATGATCATGTGCGTCCATCTTTCTCGACGGCAGTTGACCTTCCTCGACTGGAAGCCTTCTTGAAAACGCAAAGGGAAAAGGGCGCGGTCGTGTCGGTCATAAGAAGTGGGCAGCGTCGTACCGGTTGACCTTCGCGAGCTGAGCCGGTCTGGCGCATAGCGCTGACGCCAAGCTAGACGAAGAGTGAGCGCCTGACCCGATGTTCAAGAAAATCCTGATCGCCAATCGCGGGGAGATTGCGTGCCGGGTGATCCGCACCGCGCGGCGCATGGGGATCAAGACGGTCGCGGTCTATTCCGACGCCGACGCGCGCGCGCCGCATGTGAAGATGGCCGACGAAAGCGTGCGGCTGGGACCGCCGCCGGCGTCCGAATCCTACCTCAAGGCCGAGCTGATCATCGACGCGTGCAAGGCGACCGGCGCCGAGGCCGTGCATCCGGGCTACGGCTTCCTCTCCGAGCGCGAGAGCTTCGCCAAGGCGCTCGCCAAGGCCGGATCACCTTCATCGGCCCGCCGCCCAAGGCGATCGCGGCGATGGGCGACAAGATCGAGTCCAAGAAGCTGGCGCAGAAGGCCGGCGTCAACATCGTGCCCGGCTATCTCGACGACATCGCCACGACCGCCGAAGCGCTGAAGATCGCCAAGGACATCGGCTTCCCGGTGATGATGAAGGCCTCGGCCGGCGGCGGCGGCAAGGGCATGCGCCTCGCGTGGAACGAGAAGGACGTGCGCGAGGGCTTCGACAGCGTGAAGCGCGAGGGCCTCGCCAGCTTCGGCGACGACCGCGTGTTCATCGAGAAGTTCATCGAGCAGCCGCGCCACATCGAGATCCAGGTGCTCGGCGACCAGCACGGCAACATCCTTTATTTGAACGAGCGCGAATGCTCGATCCAGCGCCGCCACCAGAAGGTGGTCGAGGAAGCGCCCTCGCCGTTCGTCACGCCCGAGATGCGCAAGGCGATGGGCGAGCAGGCGGTCGCGCTGGCGCGGGCGGTCGGATATTATTCGCGCGGGCACGGTCGAGCTGATCGTCAACGGCGCCGACGCCAGCGGCAAGAGCTTCTACTTCCTCGAGATGAACACGCGGCTGCAGGTCGAGCATCCGGTGACCGAGGAGATCACCGGGCTGGACCTCGTCGAGCAGATGATCCGCGTGGCGGCGGGCGAAAAGCTCGCGTTTACGCAGGAGGATGTGAAGCTCGACGGCTGGGCGGTCGAGACGCGGGTGTACGCAGAGGACCCGTACCGGAGTTTCCTGCCGAGCACGGGGAGGTTGGTGCGGTACTGGCCGCCGCGGACCACCTCCCCCTCCCATTCAGGGGAGGGGCGCCGGGGTGGGGTGCGACTGAGGCCGCTCGATGCGGCTGAAGGAGCTTCCGAGCGGGCATCGAGCCCGCTCGTGCGCCACCCACCCCCTGCCCCCTCCCTTGAAAGGGAGGGGAACGTGCGCATCCGCGTCGACGACGGAGTCGCCGACGGCGGCGAGGTCAGCATGTTCTACGACCCGATGATCGCCAAGCTGATCACCTGGGCGCCGACGCGCGAAGCGGCGATCGACGCGCAGGTCGACGCGCTCGACCAGTTCGTGATCGACGGCATCAGCGACAATGTCGATTTCCTCTCCGCGCTGATGCAGCACCCGCGCTTCCGCAGCGGCGACATCACCACCGGCTTCATCGCCGAGGAATATCCCGAAGGCTTCCATGGCGCGCCCGCCGACGCGCAGCTCATCGCCGACCTGGCGGTGATCGCCGGCATGGTCGCGGCGATCATGGACGAGCGCGCGGCCGAGATCGACGGCCAGCTCGGCCCGCCCGAGCACCGCTCGTGCGACCGCGTCGTGCGGATCGCGGGCGAACAGCATCGCGGTCCGCATCAAGCCGTACAAGGGCGGCACGCTCGCGGTGCTGGATGGCGGCGAGCTGATCGACATCGTCGGGCGCTGGGTGCCCGGGCAGCGGCTGCTCTCCGTCACCGTCGACGGCCGCCACCGCATCGTCCAGGTCCGCCGCGCCGGCCGCGATTGGGAGCTGCAGACGCGCGGCGCGAGCCACCAGGTGCAGGTGCTTCTGCCGCATGTCGCCGAGCTGGCGAAGCACATGATCGAGAAGGAGCCGCCCGACCTCACGCGGCTGCTGCTCGCGCCGATGCCGGGGCTGCTGACGCGGCTCGACGTCGCGGTCGGCGACAAGGTCGAGCCGGGCCAGCCGGTCGCGGTGATGGAAGCGATGAAGATGGAGAACATCCTCCGCGCGCCCAAGGCGGCGACGGTCAAGGCGACGCCGGCGAAGGCGGGCGACAGCCTCGCCGTCGATCAGGTCATCGTGGAGTTTGAGTAGCCGTCGCAGTCTTCAAATGGTACTCGCCAGATCCGCTGTCGATCTGCCAGCGTGACGCCCAATCTTGCGCAGCTCAGCTGGCAACTCGTCTTGATGCGAACAGGCCGTAAATTGTCGCTTCGCTGCAGCGAATTCTCAGCCGCCCGGACATCGCTTCGAATGGTTCGAAGTTCGATACGATGCTCGTCAAGTCGTGAGTCGTGTCGCGAATCCTGCACCGTGTTCCTCGTCACATCGTCGTTGCAATCGAAATCGCGCGGCATGACATAGCCTTGGAAGAAACTGGAGATCAATTCGGCGGACGCAGCTTCCTCGCTCATGGTCGAAGATCTTCCATCAAACTTGTTCCTGCAACTCGCTCCGCCTGAGCTTGCCCGTCGCGGTCTTCGGCAGCGCATCGACGAACTCGATCTCGCGCGGATATTTGTAGGGGGCGATCTGCGCTTTCGCGTGCGCCTGCAGCTCCGCGACCAGCGCGTCCGAGCCCTCCGCATCCGCCGCCAGCACCACGAACGCCTTCACCTTCTGCCCGCGCTCGGGGCAGGGCACGCCGATCACCGCGCATTCGGCGACTGCGGCGTGCGACAGCAAGGCATTCTCCACTTCGGGCGCGCCGATATTGTAGCCCGAGCTGACGATCATGTCGTCGCTGCGCGCGAGGTACCAATAGTAGCCGTCGGCGTCGCGGCGGTAGGTGTCGCCGGTCACGTTCCAGCCGTTGACGACATAATCGCGCTGGCGCGGGTCATCGAGATAGCGGCAGCCGGTCGGGCCCTTGATCGCGAGGCGGCCGACGCCTTCGTCCAGCGGATTGCCGTCGGCGTCGAGCACCGTCGCTTCGTAGCCGGGCACCGCCTTGCCGGTTGAGCCGGGCCGGACATCAGCGCCCGCCGCGGAGACGAAGATGTGCATCATCTCGGTCGAGCCGATGCCGTCGGTGATGGCGATGCCCGTGCGCTCCTGCCACGCGCGCCAGATCGCCTCGGGCAAATGCTCGCCGGCGGAGATGCAGTAGCGGAGGGTCTCCAACGCTTTTCCTAACGCCGACTGCCCTGAGCTTGTCGAAGGGCTGTCCTTGTTCTTGTCGGAAGAAGGGAAAGGCAGTCCTTCGACAAGCTCAGGACGAACGGATGTGGGTGCGGAGACACCCTCCGTCGCTAGCATCGCTTTGTACGCGGTTGGCGCGGTGCCGAGGTGGGTTACCCCATGCTTGACGATTGCATCGAGCAACTTCTCGGGTCCGCCCTGCTCGATCGTCGCGCTCGCGGCGCCGAAGCGCAGCGGGAACATTGGCGTGATCCCGAGCCCGAACGTGAAGGCCATCGGCGCGCTGGTCAGGAAGATGTCGCCGGGCTTGGGCCGACGAGATGCTTCGCGAACGTGTCGCACGGCGCGAGGATGTCGCGGTGGAAGTGGACGCAGCCCTTGGGCACGCCGGTCGTGCCGCTGGTGAAGGCGACGATGCACGGGTCGTCGCGGCCGGTGTCGGCGGGCGGCAGCGGCTGCAACGAGGCGGTGCGCGTCTCCAGCTCGCCGCGGCCGTAATCGCCGTCATATTTGATGATGTGCCTGATCGATTGCGTCTGCTCGGCCGCCTGGCGGAAATCGCCGATGAAGCGGCTGTCGACGATCGCGTGGGAGATTTGCGCGCGTTCGATCACCGTCGCGATTTCGCCCGGGCGGAGCAGCGGCATGGTCGCGACCACCACGCCGCCGGCCTTGAGCACGCCGAGCCACGCGGCGAACATCGTGTAGCCATTCGGCCCGCGCAGCAGCACGCGATTGCCGGGGATCAGCCCGTGCTCCTCGACCAGCAGCCGGGCGATCCGACCGCTGAAGTCGTCGAGGTCGCGGTATGTCCAGCGGCCATGATCGTTGACCACCGCCAACGCATCCGGCTCGCCACCCTTCAGCAACTCCGCCGCAGCGTTCAGCCGCTCGGGATATTGCAGCTCGGGCAGGTCGAAGCGGAATTCCGGCAGCAGCTCCGGCGGCGGCAATCGGTCGCGGACGAACAAGTCGTAAGCCATGCCGTCATTGCGAGCGAAGCGAAGCAATCCAGCCTTTCTGGATTGCCGCGTCGCTATCGCTCCTCGCAAAGACGATCATTCAGGCACGACCGCCGTCGTCTCGATTTCGACCAGTGCCGCGCTTTCGACCAGACCCTTCACCTCGACCAGCGCCATCGCCGGATAGTTCGGGCCCATGATCTCGCGCCAGGCGGCGCCGATCTCGTCGCGCGAGTTGAGGTAATCGGAGCGGTTGGTGACGTAGCAAGTCATGCGCACGATGTGCTGCGGCTCGGCGCCGTCTTGGGCCAGGATCTCGAGCGTGTTCATCAGTGCCTGCGCGAACTGGCCGTGAAGCGTGTGCTCGGGGAAGTGCTCATTCTCGTCCCAGCCGACGATCCCGGCGGTGAAGATCATTCGCCCGCGGGCGCTGATCCCGTTGGAATAGCCTCTCGGGCGGGGCCAGTTCGGCGGTTGAAGCACCTTCATGGCCGCACCTCCTTGAGCAAATCCCGGGCGATGATCTGCCGCTGCACTTCGCTCGCGCCCTCGTAGATGCGCAGCGCGCGGATGTCGCGGTACAGCTCCTCGACTTTCACGCCTTTGGTCACGCCGGCGCCACCGTGCATCTGCACCGCCGCGTCGATCACCTTCTGCGCGGCTTCGGTCGCGTGGAGCTTGGCCATTGCCGCGGCGCGGCGGTTATCGACCCCGCCGACGTCCTGCTGCCACGCGGCGCGGTAGATCAGCAACGCCGACGCATCGACCAGCAACGCCATGTCGGCGAGCTTCTCCTGCGTAACGGCATTTTCGGCGAGCGTGCCCGTGCCGAGGCGGCGATTGCTGGCGAAGCGCAGTGCCTCGTCAAGCGCGCGGCAGGCGAAGCCGAGCGCGGCTGCGCCGACCGTCACTCGGAACAGGGTCAGAGTCTCCATGCCGATGCGGAAGCCCTCGCCGGGCTCGCCGATGATCGCGTCGGCGGGAATCCGAACATTGTCGTATTTCAGCCGCGCGAGCGGGTGCGGCGCCACGACCTCGATGCGCTCGGCGACTTCCACCGCGTCGGCTGGCACGATGAACGCGGACAGCCCGCGCGCGCCCTCGCCTTCCCCGGTGCGCGCGAAGGTCACATAGAAATCGGCGATTCCGCCATTGGAGATGTAGGTTTTTTCGCCGACCAGCACCCATTCGTTGCCGTCGCGCATCGCCGAGGTGGCGATGTTGGCTGCGTCCGATCCGCACGCAGGTTCGCTCATTGCGAACGCCGCGATGGCTTCACCGCTGGCCACCCGCGGCAGCCATTTGCGCTTCTGCTCGATGGTGCCAAACAGCGAAATCGCGCCCGACCCCAGCCCCTGCATGGCGAACGTGAAATCGGCGAGCGCCGAATGATACGCGAGCGTCTCACGCGCGACTGCGAGGCTGCGCACATCCGGTTTGCGCTTTCCGTCGGCGACGCACAGCTTGAGGAAACCGGCACCTCCAAGCTCGCGCACCAACGTGCGGCACTCGCTGTCGAGATCCTCCGCGTAGCGATTGGCGAGATTGGTCGTGCACCATCGTTCGAGCTCACGCGCAAGTTCGCGGTGACGCTCTTCGAAGAATGGCCAGCTAAGGTCAGTCACCCTGGAACTCCGGCGTGCGCCTTGCCGCGAAGGCTTCGTAGGCGCGCTTGAAGTCATTGGTTTCCATGCAGCGCGCCTGGGCGCGCGCTTCCATCTCGAGCGCTTCCTCGATCGAGACGTTCCACTCGGCGTCGAGCTGCCGCTTGGTCACCGCATGCGCGATGCTGGGCCCGCTTGCCAGCTCGCGCGCGAGCGCCTGCGCTTCGGCATGCACATCATCGCTCAGGCGGTTCCAGAACCCCCAGGCGAAGCCCTCGTCGGCGGTCATGTTGCGCCCTGTGAAAAGAAGCTCCGCGGCCCGGCCGTGGCCGATGATGCGCGGCAGGATCGCGCAAGCGCCCATGTCCGCGCCCGACAGGCCGACCCGGGTGAACAGGAACGCCGTCTTCGCGTCCCTCGCCGCAAGGCGAATATCGCTCGCCATGGCAAGGATCGCTCCCGCGCCGGCGCAGACCCCTTCGACCGCGGCGACGATGGGTTGCGGGCAGGAACGCATCGCACGCACCAGGTCGCCGGTCATTCGGGTGAACCGAAGCAGCCCGTCGGCGTCCATTTTAATCAGTGGCCCGATGATCTCGTGAACGTCACCGCCTGAGCAGAAATTGCCGCCGGCGCCGCGGATCACGACGGCTTTCACGCCGTACTCCCGATCGAGAGCCCGGAACGTGTCGCGGAGCTCGTCATAACTCTCAAAGGAGAGCGGGTTCTTGCGTTCCGGCCGGTTGAGGGTGACCGTCGCGACCCCTTCCGCGAAGTCCCACAGGAAATGCCTCGGAGCGAAATTCGCCGCGTCGAAGCTCACGCGCTGGTGCCCCCATCCAGCGTGACCGCCGCGCCGTTGATGTCGCGGCTGAGCGGCAGGCACAGCATGGCGATGACGTTTCCGATCGCCTCGGGATCCACCAAGCGCCCGCTAGCATTCATGTTCGTGATGATGTCGCGCGACTGATCTTCGCTTCGGCCCGTGATCTGCGACACGCGCGCGACCGATTGGTCGGTCATCGGCGTGTCGACATAGCCCGGGCAGACGGCGTTCACCGTCAGGTTCGTCTTCGCATATTCGGCGGCGAGCGAGCGCATGAGGCCGAGCAGCCCGTGCTTCGAGGCGGCGTAATGCGCAGCGTACGGAACACCGCGCAGGCTCGCGACGGACGCGACGAACACCAGCCGGCCGTTCTCGCTCGCCATCAGATCGCGCAAGCGCCGCCTGCGCGCAGTCGAATGCCGCGGTCAGGTTCACCGCAATGATCCGGTCCCAGCTCTCGCGCGTCATCTTGTGGAACGGCGCACTCTCGGCGATCCCGGCGTTGACGATCAGCATCTCGATCGGGCCGTTTCTGCGCGCGCGCCTCGTCGAATGCGTGGCGGATCTGATCTCGATCGGTGACGTCGCAGCCGATTGCCGCGCCGGCGACCTTCTCCGGCGACTGCCAGCAGCGGCTCCATACGTCGGCCGAGCAGCGACACCTTCGCTCCCGCGGCATGAAGGTGCGTCTGCGGCCGCGGCGCCGATCCCGGTCCCGCCGCCGGTCACCAGCGCGTGCCGCCCGTCCAGCGCCTTGGTTTCCATGCGTTCAGCATTGGCCGAAGGGCCCTGGCGTGGCAAGGCGCGGCGATGAAGCTCGCAATTCTGGAAACTGGCACGCCGCCCGGCGATCTCGAACAGAAGTTCGGCAATTATCCGTCGATGTTCGCGCGGATGCTCGGCCCGGAGTTCCAGGTCGAGACCTTCGACGTTCAGGCCGGCGAGTTGCCGGCCGATCCGGCCGCACACGGAGCCTATCTCATCACCGGCTCACCCGCGGGCGTCTACGACCCTCTGCCGTGGATCGCTCCGCTTTCGGATTTCATACGCGCGGCGAATGCCAGCAAGATGGTCGGAATCTGCTTCGGGCACCAGGTCATGGCGGAAGCGCTCGGCGGGCACGTCGTGAAATCGGAGAAAGGCTGGGGCGCGGGTCTGCAGCATTATTCGGTCGTCAGAGCCGAACGGTGGATGGATCGTGCTAGACGAAGTCGCGATACCCGCGTCGCATCAGGACCAGGTCGTGGTTCAGCCGCCCAGCACCGACGTGCTCGCTCGCTCGTCGTTCACGCCGTTCGCGGGGCTCGCCTGGACGCACCGTCCCGGCGATCTCCTTCCAGTTCCATCCGGAATTCGCCCCGGCTTTCGCGCAGGCGCTGATCGAAATGCGCTATGACGTGGTACCCGACCCGGAGGCGGCGATCGCCTCGCTCGACGCGCCCAACGACAATGAGCGGGTTGCCGGTTGGATACGGCGCTTCCTGGAGGCATAGGCGGAATCATCTCCTCCCCCGGATTCCGGGGGAGGGGACCAGCGTAGCTGGTGGAGGGGGTCTTCCAACGCGGCAAGAACCCCTCCACCGCCTCCGGCGGTCCCCCTCCCCTCGAAAACGAGGGGAGGATAGCTAGGAGAAATCATGAAGACCCGTGCCGCCGTCGCCTTCGCGCCCAAGCAACCGTTCGAGATCGTCGAAGTAGACCTCGACGGCCCCAAGGCCGGCGAAGTGCTGGTCGAGATCATGGCCACCGGCATCTGCCACACCGACGCCTACACGCTCGATGGCTTCGACAGCGAAGGCATCTTCCCGTCGATTCTCGGGCACGAGGGCGCCGGTGTGGTGCGCGAAATTGGGCCGGGCGTCACCAGCGTCAAAGCCGGCGACCACGTCATCCCACTGTACACGCCCGAATGCCGCCAGTGTAAGTCGTGCCTCTCCGGCAAGACGAACCTCTGCACCGCGATCCGCGCCACCCAGGGCAAGGGCGTCATGCCCGACGGCACCAGCCGCTTCAGCTACAAGGGCGAGACCGTCTTCCATTACATGGGCTGCTCGACCTTCTCAAACTTCACCGTGCTGCCCGAAATCGCCGTGGCGAAGATCCGAGAGGACGCGCCGTTCAACACCAGCTGCTACATCGGCTGCGGAGTGACCACGGGCGTGGGCGCAGTGATCAAGACGGCCAAGGTCGAGCCCGGCGCGAACGTGGTCGTGTTCGGCCTCGGCGGTATCGGCCTTAACGTGATCCAGGGCGCAAAGCTGGTCGGGGCGAACAGGATTGTCGGCGTCGATATCAACCCGGCGCGCGAGGAATGGGGCCGCAAGTTCGGCATGACCGACTTCATCGACAGTCGCGGTAAGGACCGCCAGACGATCATCGACGAGGTAGTACGCATCACGGACGGCGGCGCGGACTACACGTTCGACGCGACGGGCAACACGGAAGTGATGCGCACTGCGCTCGAGTGCTGCCACCGCGGCTGGGGCACCAGCATCATCATCGGCGTAGCCGAGGCGGGCAAAGAAATCTCAACGCGGCCCTTCCAACTCGTCACGGGCCGGAACTGGCGCGGAACGGCATTCGGCGGTGCCAAAGGCCGCACCGACGTGCCGAAGATCGTCGATTGGTACATGGACGGGAAGATCGCGATCGATCCGATGATCACCCACACGCTGGAACTCGAAGACATCAACAAGGGCTTCGACCTGATGCACGCGGGCGAAAGTATCCGCGCGGTGGTAGTCTATTGAACGGGAGGGCAGGCAAATGTTCAGTCACATCATGGTCGGCAGCAACAATATTCAGCAGTCGAAGCGCTTCTACGACGCCTTGTTTGACGCCATCGGCGCGAAGCCGGGGATGCAAGACGAGAAGGGCGTGAACTACCGTCACAACGGCGCGATGCTGATGGTTCGTCCGCCGCTCAACGGGGAAGCTGCATCATACGGCAACGGCTCGACGATAGGCTTCAATCTCGACTCGCCCGACCAGGTCAGCGCCTGGCACGGCGCGGGAGTCGCCGCGGGCGGCACCTCGATCGAGAACCCACCCGGCATTCGCGAGGGCAGCTTCGGCAAGCTCTACCTCGCCTATCTACGCGACCCCGACGGCAACAAGCTCTGTGGGCTCCACCGAATCCCGGTGGAGTGATGGCGGACAAGGTCAACATCCCGGAGAAGCTCGACAGCTTCTCCGACCATTGGGCGCCGCGGATCGTCGCGCGCTACAACGACAATGAAGTGCGGCTGGTGAAGGTCGAGGGCGAATTCATCTGGCACCAGCATGAAGACACCGACGAATTGTTCCTCGTGCTCGATGGCACGCTCGACATGGAGCTGCGCGACCGCACCGTGACGTTGAACGCGGGCGAGCTGTTCGTCGTCCCGCGCGCGACCGAGCACCGGCCTGTGCGCGCGTAACGGCGAAGTGAAGCTGCTGCTGATCGATCCCAAGGACCTGCCCAACACCGGCGATCCGGCGACCGCGACCAAGGCGGTCGAAATCTGACGATGGAGGTAGTTTCCGAGAACAAATCCCACGGCGGACGGCAGCTGGTGTGCAAGCACGCGTCGCTCGCCGACCAGCACCGACATGACCTTCTCGATCTACCTTCCGCCGCAGGCGGAGCGGCGGAGGCAAGCTCCCCGTCGTCTGGTATTTGTCGGGCCTCACCTGCACCCACGCCAACGTCACGGAGAAAGGCGAATACCGCGCCGCCTGCGCCGAGCTCGGGCTGGTCTTCGTCGCGCCCGACACCAGCCCGCGGGGAGAGGGTGTGCCGGACGGCGAGGGGTATGACTTCGGGTTGGGCGCAGGCTTCTATGTCGATGCGACTGAAGAGCCGTGGTCCGGCCATTATCGCATGTGGACCTATGTGACCGAGGAGCTTCCGGCGCTGATCGCGGCGAAGTTTCCGATCGATCAAGCGCGGCAGGGCATTACCGGCCATTCGATGGGCGGCCACGGTGCCCTGACGGTGGGCCTCAGTCATCCGGACCGTTTCCGCTCCGTTTCGGCGTTCGCGCCGATCGTCTCCCCTGGCCAGGTGCCGTGGGGCCAAAAGGCGCTTACCGGGTATCTCGGCGGCAACCGCGATGCGTGGCGCAAACATGACGCGGTTGCTTTGATCGAGGACGGCGCGCGGCTGCCGGAGCTGCTCGTCGATGTCGGCGACGCCGATCCGTTCCTGGAAAACGAATTGAGGCCCCAGCTGCTCGAGCGCGCCTGCGCCGACGCCGGCATCGCGCTGACCCTTCGCCGCCAGCCGGGCTACGACCATTCCTATTATTTCATCTCGACGTTCATGGCCGACCACCTCCGCTGGCACTCGGAGCGGCTCAGCTGAACCCCGGCTGGTATTGGCAGGCGCTCTGCGTCGCGACGGCGCTTGCCTGCGGGCTGCTGATCGGGATCGAACGCGGCTTCGATCTGCGCGAACTCAAGCCCGGGACAAGGGTGGCCGGTGTTCGCACCTTCACGCTGGTCGGGCTCGTCGCGGGGGTAGCGGGCCTCGCGGGCGCTCTGGCCAATCGTTCGCGGCCGGCGCGCTCGTTGCCGGAGCGGTCGCGGTGATCGCGGTCGGTTATGCACACCGCCCCAAACTTGCGGATACGCCGGATGCGACAACTCCGGTTGCTGCACTGGCCACGATCGGCCTCGGCTTTATCGCCGGGATCGGGCAGCCGGGCTTCGCGATTGCGGGCGCGACCATCGTCACACTGCTCCTCGCGCTGAAGGCCGAGCTCCACGGCCTGCTCGACAAGCTCGACCAGGACGATGTGAGGGCGCTTGCGCGCTACGCGGTCATCGCCGGCGCCGTCCTGCCGTTCCTCCCCAACGGCCATTACGGTCCGCTCGATGCGTGGAACCCGCAGAAATTGTGGCTCGTGGTGGTGCTCGTCACCGGCTTCTCGTTTCTCGGCTACGTCGCCAACCGCATCTTCGGCGAGCGCCACGGGACCATCGCCACCGCGCTGATTGGCGGGGTGTACAGTTCGACGGCGGTCACGCAGTCGCTCGCGCAGCGGCTCGGAAGCGAGGAGCGTGGGGGTGCGGAGCCGGCGGGAATCGCCTTCGCGACTGCCGTCATGTACCTGCGCGTGCCGGTCCTGATCGCTATTCTGGCGACGCGCGCCCTGGTCCCGATCTCGCTCATCGTCCTGCCCGCGCTGCTGGTAGCCTGGGCAGCGGGCTTCTGGCTCTACCGCACCGCACCCCGGCACGCGGGGCCAACCCCGCCCGGAAATCCGATCAGGCTGCTCCCCGCACTCGGGTTCGTCGCTTTCGTCGCGGTGGCGGCCGTGGCCGCGGCGTGGGCGCGCGGGCAGTTCGGTCAGAACGGAATCGCGGTGCTGCTGCTGATCATCGGCAGCATGGACGTCGACGTCGCGATCGTCACTTTGGGCGGACTTCCAGCAGGCGCGATCTCGCCGTTGCTCGCCGCGATTGCGATCAGCGGAACGATCATCATCAACATGGGCGTCAAGATCGGCATCACGCTCGTCTATGCCCGCCGCAAGGGCCTCTCGGCGGCAGTCGCTATGACCGCCAGCGTGCTCGTCCTCACCGCCGCGATCGGCGTCGCCTGGCTCAGTGCTGCATCTGCAGGTTCATGAGCTCCGGGGACACGCCCATGTTGGCGTTCATGTGCGCCATGATCCAGATCGTCCCGATCATCACCAGGAAGACGATGAGCACGCCGAATGCGAGCGCAAGCACGTTGTTGGTATTATCGGGGCCGCTGGTGATGTGGAGGAAGAAGACCAGGTGAACGCCCATCTGCGCGATTGCGAGGACGACGAGCCCGACGGCTACGCCGGGTCCCCACAGCGACCGACGTCGACGCGACCCAGAAGGAGACGCCGGTGAGCACAAGAGCAAGCGCCAGGCCGATGACGTAAGCCGCTGTCTCGCTCAGCAAACTGTCGTGCGGCTGGCCCAGGCGCGACGTTCATCAGGCCCGAATCCTGTTCGTGTTCGGTCATGGCAAGGTCCCGATCAGATAGACGATGGTGAAGATGGCCACCCAGATGATGTCCAACGCGTGCCAGAAAATGCTCAGACAGAGCAGCCGGCGGACGATGTGCGGCTTGAATCCCTTGGCCCAGATCTGCGCCATCATCGTCCCGATCCACATCAGGCCGGCAGTGACATGTGCGCCGTGGCACCCGACTAGGGTGAAGAAGGCGGACAGGAAGGCGCTGCGCTGAGGGCCGGCGCCGATCGCGATCATTCCAGCGAACTCGCGCAACTCGATGACGAGGAACACGAGACCGAGCAGTCCCGTCAGGACCAGCCATGCCTGGGTCCAGATCATGTTGGCGCGCTTTGCGGCGACCATCGCCAGTCCGCAGACGAAGCTCGACAACAGCAGGCTGACCGTCTCGACCGCGACCAGATTGCGGTCGAACAGCTGGTTCGTAACCGGTCCGCCGTCGGTCGCGTGAACCAGTGTCGCGTAGGTCGCGAACAGCGCCGAGAACAGCACCATGTCAGAGAGGACGAACAGCCAGAACCCGTAGGGAACGACGATGCTTTTCGACTGCGGCCCGCGATTGCCGAGGCCGGTGTCCTCGGACGCCCCGTGCGTCAGTCCGATCCTAGGGGCTTCGGTGGTCATGTCGATTGGCTCAGATTCTGGAGATGTTCCTGGCGGATGCGCCGCCGCTCGCGGGCATTCGCCCTGACCTCCTCGACAGGCACCACATGCTCGTGCTCGTCACGCCAGGCGTACCACACAAACACCGCGAACGCTCCGATCAGCCCGACGATGGCGAGCCACCAAATGTACCAGATGATGGCGAAACCGCAGACTGACGCGAAGAAGGCGCAGATCACGCCGACCGGCGTGTTGAGCGGCATCTCGATCGGCTGGTAATCGGGCTCGTCGATCAGCCGGTCGAGTTTGATCGCGGTCTGCTTGCGAGTCCAATAAGCGTCCTCACCGTGGACGTCGGGCAGCACCGCGAAATTGTAATGCGGCGGCGGCGACAGCGTCAGCCATTCGAGTGTTCGGCCGTCCCACGGATCGCCCGTGATGTCGCGCCGCCGATCGCGGGTTTTGATGGAGTACAGGAGTTGCACGACCGTCAGCACAATCCCAGCGAGGATGATCAACGTCCCGACCATTTCGACGTCGAGATACGGTTGCCAGCTCGGGTCGGCGATATGTTGCAGGCGCCTGGTGCCGCCCATGAACCCGAGCGCATAGGCGGGGAACCACGCCAGATAGAAACCAATGAACCAGCACCAGAAGATGATTTTCCCGAGCCGCTCGTCGAGCGTGAATCCGAATGCCTTGGGAAACCAGTAGGTGTAGCCGGCCATCACTCCGAACACGACCGCGCCGATAATCACGTTGTGGAAATGCGCGACCAGGAACAGGCTGTTGTGCACGACGAAGTCGACTGGCGGGATGGCCAGCAGCACTCCGGTCAGGCCGCCGAGCATGAAGGTGATCATGAACCCGACGAGATAATACATGGGCGTCGCGAACCGGACCCGGCCCCCGTACATCGTGAACAGCCAGTTGAAGATCTTCACGCCCGTTGGAACGGCGATGATCATGCTGGCGATGCCGAACACCGCATTCACATCGGCCCCGGCGCCCATGGTGAAGAAATGGTGCAGCCACACCATGAACGAGATGATGCAGATCGCCAGGGTCGCGAAGACCATCGAGCGGTAACCGAACAGCGGCTTGCCCGAGAAAGTCGCGGCGATCTCCGAATAAATTCCGAACGCCGGGAGCGCGAGGATGTACACCTCGGGATGACCCCACACCCAGATAAGGTTCATGTACAGCATCGAATTGCCGCCACCGTCGTTGGTGAAGAAATGGAAGCCGAGATACCGGTCAAGCATCAGCATCGCGTAGGTCGCGGTCAGGACCGGGAAGGCGGCGAGGATCAGCAGGCTGGATGCGAGCGCCGTCCAGGTGAAGATCGGCATCCGCATGTAGCTCATCCCCGGAGCGCGGATTTTGAGGATGGTGGTGACGAAGTTTACGGCAGTGAGGATCGTGCCAACGCCGGCGATCTGCAGCGAGACCAGATAATAATCGACTCCGACGCCCGGCGAGAATGCCTTCTCGCTCAAGGGTGGGTATGCCAGCCAACCGGTGCGCGCGAACTCGCCGATGAAAAGGCTGACGTTGACCAGCAACGCGCCGGACGCAGTCAACCAGAAGCTCACATTGTTCATGGTCGGAAATGCGACGTCGCGCACGCCAAGCTGCAGCGGAACGACAAAGTTGATGAGCCCGATGATGAACGGCATCGCCATGAAAAAGATCATGATCGTGCCGTGGGCGGAGAAGATCTGATCGTAGTGCTCGGGCGGGAGATAGCCCTGCGATGAGCCGACGGCGATCGTCTGCTGAGCGCGCATCATCAGCGCGTCGGCGAACCCGCGCACCAGCATCACGAGCGCCAGCACGACGTACATGACGCCGATGCGCTTGTGGTCGGTGGACGTGATATATTCGTTCCACAGGTACGGCCACCAGCCCTTGCGCCAGATCCATATGGCGGCGGCGGCGATCGTCAGCAGGATCACGAGCGAAGTGATCAGCGGGATCGGCTGATTGAACGGGATCGCCTCCCATGTGAGCTTACCGAACATTTGTTTGTCCCACAGGCGGCTGTGGCGAAACGTGCATCGCTGGCGGCGTGGTTCTCGGGGCAATCGGCGGCGGCAGCCGGTTCGCCACTATGGCGTCGAACAGCCCCGGCGCGACCGCGCCATAAGTCATGGGCTTCACATAGCTGCTCGGTTTCTCGAGCTGGGCATAGCCGGCGGCGTCGAGCGTCGCTCCGCCCCCACGGGCGCCTTGGGTCCACATGGCGAACTGATCGGGCGGCACGGCGTGGACCTTGAACTGCATGCCCGGGAAGCCGTCGCCGCTGAAATGCGAGGACAGCCCCTCATAGACGCCCTGCCGGTCCGCCTGAAGGTTCAGGCGCGTCGTCATCCGCGGCATGGTGTAGATCATCGAACCCATCTGCGGCACGAAGAATGCGTTCCAGACGGTCGCCGAGGTCAGTCGGAAGCTCACGGGAGTTCCGGCGGGAACGACCAGCTGATTGACGGTCGCGATGCCCTGGTCGGGGTAGATGAAGAGCCACTTCCAATCGAGCGACACCACTTCGACATTGATCGGGCGTGCGGTCGACTTGAGCGGCTTGCTTGGCTCGAGATCGTGGCTGCCGATCCAGGCGATGCCGCCCAAGAGCATGACGGTCATGGCGGGAATCGCCCACACGACCAGTTCTACCGCACCCGAATATTCCCAGTCGGGACGGTAGATCGCCTTCGTATTGCCCCGCCGGAACCACCAGGCGAACGCGATTGTCGCGATCATCGTCGGGATGATGATCGCCAGCATGATCGCCGTCGAATTGATGAGGATGGTCTTTTCGGCGCTGGCCACCGGTCCGACGGGGTCCAGGATGCCGCGGTTGCATCCGGAGAGCAACAACGCTGCGCCCGCCAGTGCGCATCGCACTGCCTTCAGATGGCCCCCAAATGCGTCCACGGAGTCCCCGCTTCTTGAAAGCAAGTTCAAAGCTACACGCACGGACAAGTCCCGGTTGCGGTTACGCTTCGCAATCCGGACAACTACCTAGTCTCCTACCGCTCGCGACACATTGAACAAGACCGCCTCGCGAATAAGCCCCTTCAACGCCTCCTCGTCGATCGTGTCGCCTTCGTGGAAGTCGATCGCGCGCCGGGTGCCGCCGTCCAGGCTGGAGTTGAACAGCCCCGATGGGTCGTCCAGCGCGGCGCCCCTGGCGAAGGTCATCTTCACCTTGTCCTTGTAGGTCTCGCCGGTGCAGATGATGCCGGCATGCGACCAGGTCGGGACGCCGGACGGGTTCGACGGCTTGCGCCATTTCACCTCCTCGACCACGTCAGGATCGGCCTCGATGATGAGCTTGCGGATCCGCGCGAGAAGCTCGCCGCGCCACTCGCCCAGGGCTTCGATCTTCCCATCGATCAGCTGAGAATCCATCATTGCGCATTTCCGCTGCTGCTGGTGACCCCAACGGGAATCGAACCCGTGTTTTCGCCGTGAAAGGGCGACGTCCTGGACCGCTAGACGATGGGGCCGCTTGGAAGCGGCTCGCCGGTTAGGCGAGGGTCGGCGGACGGTCAAGCAAGCGCGGCGTCCTCGACGTGCATCTCGGCCGCATTGCCACCATTATATTCGTCGCGCTTGATCGTGCCGGCGAGCCACCAGCGCCGGTCGCCAGGGGACTCGAGCAAGGCCTGGCCCAGCTCGGTGGCGGCGCTGCGGAAGGCGATCCATTTGAAGGTCTTGCCGTCGTCACCGCAGGCGAGGCCGCGGACATGGCCGTTGCCGACGATGCTTGTCTTGAGCAGCCGCGCCGGCCCGGCGGCGACGTGCGGGCTCGGCCAGCCGGCGCCATAAGGTCCGGCCGCATCGAGCGCATCGCACAGGGCACCGGACACTCCGCCGGGCGCGAGCAGCGCGTCGAGCAGCAGTGCGCGATCGCCTCGCGACTTCTCGACGTCGGCCGCCAGCCGCGCGTTGATGAAATCGCGGAACGCCTCCAGCCCGCCGGGCGCGAGCGTCAGGCCCGCCGCCATCGCGTGCCCGCCGCCCGCGACGAGCAGGCCGTTGTCCTTGGCCGCGAGGACCGCCGCGCCGAGATCCACGCCCGAGATCGACCGGCCCGAACCTTTGCCGGTGCCGTCTTCGGTCTCGGCAATGACGATCGCCGGGCGGCCGAAGCGCTCCTTGATCCTGCCCGCGACGATTCCGATCACGCCCTGATGCCAGCCGGCGCTCATCACTGTGATCACGGGTGCGCCGTCGAGCTTCGCGGCTTGCTCCTCCGCCTGCTCGCACACGAGCATCTCGATCGCGCGGCGCTCTTCGTTGAGGCGGTCGAGTTCGGCGGCGATGCTCGCGCGCCTCTTCGGCATCGGTGCAGGTCAGCAGGCGCACGCCGAGGTCGGACTTGCCGACACGCCCGCCGGCGTTGATCCTCGGACCGAGCGCGAAGCCGAGGTCGCGGCAGCTCGGCGGCTTCACCAGCCGCGCCGCTCCGGCAAGCGCTGTCAGGCCAATGTTCTGCCGAGCCGCCATGATCCGCAGACCTTGGGCCACGAAGGCGCGGTTGAGGGTCTTCAGCCGCGCGACATCGGCGACCGTGCCGAGGGCGACGAGATCGAGCAGGTCGAGGATCTTCGGCTCGGCGAGCACTTCGAACATACCGCGGCCGCGCAGCTCCCGCAGCAGCGCGACGCCGAGCATGAAGGCCATCCCGACCGCAGCGAGATGCCCATGCGCCGCGCCGTCCGCGCTCTCGTCGAGGCGGTTGGGATTGATCATCGCGAAAGCGACGGGCAGCAGGCTGGCGCACTGGTGGTGATCGACGACGATCACGTCGAGCCCCGCGGCGCGGGCTTCCTCCAGCGCTTCGAAGGCCTGCGCTCCGCAATCCACGCACACGGCAACGCTCGCCCCGCGCGCTTTCAGCTCGACCAGCGCTTTGCCTGATGGGCCATAGCCCTCCATCAGCCGGTCCGGGATATAGACTATCGGGTCCGCGCCGAGGCGCCGCAGGAGCAGCACGAGCAAGGCCGCGCTGGTCGCGCCATCGACATCGTAATCGCCGAAGATCGCGATCGATTCGCCGGTCTGGACCGCATCGGCGAGGCGCTTCGCGCCTTTCTCCATGTCCTGAAAGCAGCTTGGATCGGGCAGGAAATCGCGGATCCTCGGATCGCGGTGCCGGGCAAGGTCGTCGCGCGCAACTCCGCGCGCAAGCAGCAGCTCGTCGACCAACGCGTCCATGCCAAGGCCCGGTTCGCCCGCACGGCGCCAGCGCCACGGCTGTCCCCGGACGGAAGCGCTGATACCGAGTGCGAACTCGGGAATGGCTTGGGCTAGTGTGGCGATGGCTTCCCCCTCTCGCCGCAACCTAGGCGAGGCCGGCTGGGTCCGCCAGAGTTGATCAGAAGTCTTTCACATATCGCCGGAACGGCGTGAGCTGGGCCACCTGATCGTAGAGCTTACGCGCGGGGTTCGCCTCATGCGTCTGCCAATAGACCCGCGAAAGCCCTGCCGCTGCAGCTTCGCCATAGACATGCTCGATCAGCGCCCAGCCCACGCCCATGCCTCGGGCGTCCGGCGCAGTGAAGAGGTCCTGCAGGTAGCAGATGTCCTCGATCATCGTCGTGTTGCGGTGGTGGAGGTAATGGACCAGCCCGACGAGCTTTCCAGCCGCGCTCCGCGACGGCGGCGAAGCACCGGCTCGTCAGGGTCGAAGAAGCGCGCCCATGTCACCTCGGTGATCTCGCCCGGAAGCACCCGCTCGTAGAAGAGATTGTACCCGTCCCACAGCGGCTGCCATTGCTCACGGTCTTCCGGCCGCACTGCTCGGACGATCATCCGATCACGCCTGGCCGAGATCCCGCAGCAGCTCGGCGAACCAGGGCACGGAAGTGTCGAACCGTTTGCCGCCGGCGATCCGCGCGAACTCGATCGCCCGCAGCTCGCCGCCGCGCTCCTCGTCCTGGCCGACGACTCCGGACTCGCCCCGCAGCGCCGCGTCGACGGCGTAGCGCGTGCAGTCGCGGATCAGCGCGAGGTCCGCATCATTGGCCGCGGCCGAGCGCGAGAAATACCCGCTCTTCTGCACCAGCACCTTGTCGGCGCCGAGCTCCGCTGCGAACTGCCTGGCGAACCATTGGCCGGGGTTGATCTTGTCGAGCTGGACATGACCGAATGGGTCGCGCGGCACGTCCTCGCCCGCGGCCTCCATCGCGGCGACGATCTCGCTCACTCCGGCGCCCTCGGAGATGAAGAGGTTGACGCCATCCCGCTCGTCCATGATCGTCCGCAGCCGCCTGGCCTCCTCGGCAATGTCGAACGGCCGCTCCGTCACGAAGACCGCGTGGACGTCCCAGCGCGCCGGCGGAATTCTCGACCCACTCGGCGAACTCAGCACGCTGTACC
Organism: uncultured Alphaproteobacteria bacterium; assembly: GCA_963849435.1. Lineage (GTDB taxonomy): Bacteria > Pseudomonadota > Alphaproteobacteria > Sphingomonadales > Sphingomonadaceae > Sphingomicrobium. Next base: position 168,600 of record CAWKHO010000015.1, on the reverse strand, counting down.
CACTGATGGTGCGCGAGCGCGGTGGCCGCGGTCAGCCAGCCGCAGTTGCGCCCCATCACCTCGTGCACGATCAGCATCCGCGGGTTTGACGAATGCTCGGCGATGATGTTGCGGGCGTACAAGGCGCCCTGCTCGGCGGCGGTCCACGCGCCGAGCGTCTGCTTGATCGGCACCACATCGTTGTCGATCGTCTTTGGCAGGCCGACCACCGTGAGCTCGTAGCCGTTGCTGCGCAGGTAAGCGGCGAGGTCGGCGGCGGTGCCGTTGGTGTCGTCGCCGCCGATCGTGTGGAGGACCTGGACGCCGTCGCGGCTCAATTGCTCGGCGGCGACGTGCAGCGGGTCCTGCCCGGGCTTCACCAGGCCGCGTTTGACGCAGTCGTCGACGTTGGTGAGCTTCACCCGGCTGTTGCCGATCGGGCTGCCACCGAACGCGTGCAGACGATACGCATGGGCCCGCACCTCGTCGGTCACCTCGACGGATCGGCCGGTGAGCAGGCCCGCGTAGCCGTTGAGATAGGCGATGATCCGCGCGTCCGGCGCGACCTCGCGTATAGCGCTCGATCAGTCCGCCGACGGCCGAGGAGAGGCAGGGCGCGAGGCCGCCCGCGGTCAGCATTGCAACGGTCATGACGGGCACAGGCAAGCCGATAATCGGCCTAGTCGCCGTCGTCCACCTTGTGCTGCAGCAGCTCCGAGCGGACGCGTACCGCGCGGGAGGCGAGCATCGTTTCGAACAGGAAAATCGCGAAGCCGAGGCCGATCACCAGCATGGAAGCGATGAACAGGAGCGCGATCGTCGTTCCGAACTCGGTCCCGGTCAGGCTCGCGGCGAACAGCAAGGCGACCAACAGGCAGGTGAGGACGGCCGAAAGCACCGACAGGAAGATCGCCCAGCTGACCAGGCTCATGCGTTTGTCGAGCACCCGCAGTTCGCCGATCCACCGGTCGTGCTCGGCGCCGCGGCTTTCCAGCAGCCGCGGTTCTACCGCGCGCGAGCGGTCGATGATGCGCGACAGCCGCGAGGCGCAGACGTTGAGGAACGCGCCGATGCCGCTCAGCAGGAACACCGGCGCGACCGCGAGCCGCACGATCTCGGCGACGGTGATGACGGAGAGGTTCGGCGCGGCCTGGATCATGCATGCTCTATGCACGGATGCCCGCGCCTCATCCAGACCGACTACATCAGCTAGTCAGGTGCCTTCTACGGCGTTCTGTTTGGCGCAGCTCGCGACCTCGAGCAGCAGCAGCCCATTCACCGCGAAGCTTGCGGCGAGCACCCAGGCGAAGCTCGCGACGAGCTCGGCGGTCGGCCCGAAGATGCTGATCACCAGCGTCGAGATGGAGAGGCCGGCGATGAGCAGCGCGGCGAGCAGGAAATCCATGCCCGCCGACAAGCCGGTCCACATCCGCACAGATCCGGCGGACTTGCCGCTGGCGATCGCAAGGATGACGCTGCGCAGGAGCAGCCAGCCGATCACCGGGGTGACCATTGGAAAGAAGTGGGTTTCGGGATTGACCAAGAAGAGAAGCCCGGCGAGCGCGGTGACGCCACCCGCGGTCATTGCGAACGGCCGCACCTCGCGCCGCAGCGACCCGGCGACGGCTTCGATGAGACCGCTGGCAATCAACAGCCCGCCGATCATGTCCGACGAGATGCGCTTGCCTGCGGGTAGGAGTGCCGCGCCGGCAGCGAGAATGATGATCGCGATGCCAGCTACGCGGATTCCCCGCGCCCGAGTGCGGTCCGACATTCCTGCTCGAGCTCGGGTCGCCACCAACACGCTTCCTTCCGCGTCGCGAACCAAGGGACGCGGCCCCTGGTTCCATCGGCGAAACGTTACACGCTAAGGCGCGATGACGCGCAACGCCTTCTTGCGGATGCGATAATCGAGCGGTGGCGCGACGCGCGCAACTTCGCCGTCGAGCGACACCGCAAGCTGACTTCGGAGGCTGGAGACGCGCAGCCTTTCGACTCCGTCGAGCCGCACCATGTCGTCGGGGCGGCTGCGGTTGAGCAGCGCGCGAACGCTCGCCGCGATGAGGCCGCGGCGCGTCTTCTTGCGCATCACCAGGACGCAGAGCTGCCCGTCCTCCAGGCTGTCGCGCTGCCCCGGCGCGCCGAGGTCGATCCGGTAATCGTTGTTGCCGACGAACAGCAGCGGCGTGTCGATCTGCGCCTTCTGATCGTTGACCGTGAGCGTCAGCCGCTGGTGGTTGAATCGAATGAGCGTCCGCAGCGAAGCGACGATCATCGCCAGCCGCTTGCTGCGCCCGAGCCGCCTGCGCTGCAGGTCGCGGTCCACGACCATCAGCGGATAGAGCCCGATGGCGCTGTTGTTGATGAAGATGCGGTCGTTCATTTCCGCGACGTCGACGCGCTTCTCCGTCCTGGCCGCGATCAGCTTCGCCGCTTCATCGAGCGCAGTGGGAATGCCAAGGTCGCGGGCGAAATGATTGAGCGTTCCGAGCGGGAGGATGCCGAGCAAAGTTCTGGTGCCGACAAGCGCCGACGCGGCGGCCGCCACCGTTCCGTCGCCGCCGCCGACGATCAGCAAGGGATCGCCGCGTTCGGCGACGGCGCGGCAGCGCACTTCGCATTGGCCGCCATCGACGAGCTCGACGTCGCCTTGAACTCCCGCCGCAACGAGTGCGGCGGTGACCTTCTCGGCTATCTCCGAGTCTGCGGCTGCGGCGCCGCCGCCGCGATTGATCAGGACGGAGACGCGCGCCATCCCGGCGCCAACGCATCAACGGCCGTTAGCTATCCTTTCCGGTGCATTCGCCGACTCGCTGCGCATCGACATGCATCTTCATGCTCATGTTGCCTTCGCCTGCGCCGCCGCTGCCCTGGCTCGACATGTCCATCGCGTAACTGGTCGGCGTATAGCTGCCCGCCATATTCGTGGTCTGCGTGTGTCCTTCGGCGGTGCAGACCATCTGAATATCGATCTTGCCGCCGCCCATCGTGAAGTGGCCGTAGCGACAGGATTTGTCCTGGCCGGCGAAGAAACCCTCCTTCGGCTTCTTCGCCTCCTCCTTGGTCAGGCAGCGCTTGCTCGTCTGCTGCTGGTGCGCCGCCATCTCCTGCTTCATTCGGTCGGCGTACCGCGCCGGAATGCCGGGGATGTTCATTTCCTGAATGGTGACCTTCGATTGCCACAGCCCGGGTTCGACCATCGTGTCGCTCGACATCACGCCGGACTCGCGGACCGCCTGCGCCACCTCGTTGCCGGTCGCATTCTTGAGACTGACTTCAGGTCCTTTGTTGCAGGCGGCGAGCGGCAAGACACAAGCAATCAGACACACGGCATATTTCATCGTTTAGCCCCCTCTCGTGACGGCGCGTTGCGTCGCTCCAACCCGCTCCACCATATGCGTTCGCAATGGCGATTCAAATCCGCACCAGCCTGGCCGAGCCGGAGACCGAGGCTTCGTTCCGCACAAGCCCGCGCGTCCGGAGAAGGCCGAAGGCGGTAAGCGATTCAAGCTGGCCTCGGAGTACGAGCCTGCCGGGGATCAACCGACGGCGATCCGCGAGCTGACCGAACAGGCGCTCGACGGGGAGAAGAGCCAGGTGCTGCTGGGCGTCACCGGCTCGGGCAAGACGTTCACCATGGCCAAGGTGATCGAGACCCTGCAGCGCCCTGCCCTCGTCATGGCGCCCAACAAGATCCTGGCGGCGCAGCTCTACGGCGAGTTCAAGAGCTACTTCCCCGAGAACGCGGTCGAGTTCTTCGTCAGCTATTACGATTACTACCAGCCCGAGGCCTATGTGCCGCGGTCCGACACCTACATCGAGAAGGAAGTTCGAGCGTGAACGAGGCGATCGACCGCATGCGCCACTCGGCGACCCGGTCGCTGCTCGAGCGCGACGACGTGATCATCGTCGCCTCGGTTTCGTGCCTCTACGGCATCGGCTCGGTCGAGACTTACTCGGCCATGACCTTCAGCCTGAAGAAGGGCGCGGTCGACGATCAGCGCGAGGTCATCCGCAAGCTCGTCGCGCTGCAGTACCGGCGCAACGACCAGGCATTCGCGCGCGGCAATTTCCGCGTGCGCGGCGACAGCCTCGAGATCTTCCCGTCACACTATGAGGACACCGCGTGGCGCGTGTCCTTCTTCGGCGACGAGATCGAGGCGATCAGCGAGTTCGATCCGCTGACCGGCAAGACCGTCGCGTCACTCGACAGCATCAAGGTCTATGCGAACTCGCACTATGTGACTCCCGGCCCGACGCTCAAGCAGGCGATGGAAGCGATCAAGCATGAGCTTGCCGAGCGGCTGAAGGAGCTGATCGCGGAAGGGCGGCTGCTCGAAGCCCAGCGGCTGGAGCAGCGCACCAATTTCGACCTGGAAATGATCGCGGCCACGGGCTCCTGCGCCGGGATCGAGAATTACTCGCGCTTCCTCACCGGCCGCTTGCCCGGCGAGCCGCCGCCGACCCTGTTCGAATATCTGCCCGACAACGCATTGCTGTTCGTCGACGAGAGCCACCAGACGGTGCCGCAGATCGGCGCCATGGCGCGCGGCGACCACCGGCGGAAGATCACGCTCGCCGAGTACGGCTTCCGCCTGCCGAGCTGCATCGACAACCGCCCGCTGCGCTTCAACGAATGGGACGCGATGCGTCCGCAGACCACCTTCCTCTCGGCAACTCCGGGCCCGTGGGAGATGAATGAAACCGGCGGCGTCTTCTCCGAGCAGGTGATCCGCCCGACCGGGCTGATCGATCCGCCGGTCGAGATCAAGCCGGTCGAGGACCAGGTCGACGACCTCGTCCACGAAGCGAAGGAGACCGCGCGCAAGGGCTATCGCACGTTGGTCACGACGCTGACCAAGCGCATGGCGGAGGACCTGACCGAATATCTCCACGAGGCGGGCCTCAAGGTCCGCTACATGCACTCCGACGTCGAGACTCTCGAGCGTATCGAGCTGATCCGCGAGCTGCGCCTCGGCGTCTATGACGTGCTGGTCGGGATCAACCTGCTGCGCGAAGGGCTCGACATCCCCGAATGCGGGCTGGTCGCCATCCTCGATGCCGACAAGGAAGGGTTCCTGCGTTCCGAAACGTCGCTGATCCAGACCATCGGCCGCGCCGCGCGCAACGTCGATGGGCGCGTGATCCTCTATGCGGACACCATTACCGGCTCGATCGAACGCGCGCTCGCGGAGACCGGCCGCCGGCGCGAGAAGCAGCTCGCCTACAACGCCGAGCACGGGATCACGCCCGAAAGCATCAAGCGCAACATCCACGACATCATGTCGCACTTGGCGACGCGCGATGGAGTGGTGGTCGACACCGGCGACGAGGAGCGGCCGCACCTCGTCGGCCACAATCTCAAGGCCTACATCGCCGACCTCGAGGAGCGCATGCGCAAGGCCGCCGCCGACCTCGAGTTCGAGGACGCCGCGCGCCTGCGCGACGAGATCCGCCGGCTCGAGGAAGACGACCTCGGAATTCCGCAGCCGGACCGCGTCGCCCCGCGCCCGCTGGGCAATTCGAGCGAAGGCAAACCCGGCACGCGCAAGGGCCGGTTCGGCAAGCAGCAACGCACTCGGTTTGGCGGCCGGCGCGGCTGACCCTAACCTTACCTAAGCAGACCCTTCTTCTCCGCGCTCCAGGCATACCAGAACAGGAATGCCGCGATCAGGATGATGACGCAGGGCACGACCGTCATCATCAGCCCATGCGCGCCTTCGAGCGGCGGCGCGAGCGTGATTTGCCAGCCGAGACTGAGCACGCCGCCGACGAATGAGAGACCGAGGCACCAAACCGCCCACCGGCTGCGCATCAGCAGAAGCACCGCACCGAGCAGGCCCAGCCACACACCAAGGCCCCAGCCGAACTTCGCATAAATCGGCATGGCGTCGATCCACGCAAGCGCCGCGGCCGGATCGACTCCCGGCATCGCTTTGGCAATATAGTCAAAATCGCGCATTCGGGTCATTGTGTAGTCGAACGCGCCATAGCCGCTGAACACGAGCGCCAGGGCTCCGACGATCCATAAGTGCGCGGGCGTCCGCGCCGACACGGCTTGTTGCATGTCCTTCCCCCTCCAGGTCGCGCGTTTACGCGCGGCGGCGGATTGAGGCGCTCAACAGCAATTCAAGTCAAGCAGCGGTGAAGATCAATCGTCAGTGCCGAGCTTGCCCGGCTGGGTTGCGGCTTCAGCACGTTGCCAAGCGCAACCGCGAGCGATTCCAGCTCGTAGGGCTTCTGCAGCACTGGAAAGCCGTGGTTGCCAGTGACCTGTTCGCTGTAGCCGGTGGTCAGGAGGATCGGCAGCTCGGGAAAGCGGTCGCGCACTCGTCGCGCGAGCTCGATGCCGCTGATTCCGCCGGGCATGACCACGTCCGTGAAGATCGCCTTGGGCTTGTCGCCGCTCGCCAGGCGATCGAGCGCTTCCTTGGCGCTGTGCGCGACGAGGCTCTCGTAGCCGAGCTCGTTGAGCAGGCCCGCCGCAAGCTCCGCAACCAGATCGTCGTCCTCGACGACAAGCACGCGCCCGTGCGAGTGCTTGCCGTTCGCCTGAGCGACGCCTGCTAGCGGGGCTGCGGCTCGCCGGAAGGTAGAGCGTGAAGATGGACCCCTTGCCGACCTCGGATTCGACCGTGACGGTTCCTCCGAGCTGTTTGGTGAAGCCGAAGACCTGGCTGAGGCCGAGCCCGGTGCCCTCGCCAAAGCCCTTGGTGGTGAAGAACGGCTCGAACACGCGCTCCATGGTCTCGGAGTTCATTCCCGTGCCCGTATCGACGACCCTGAGCGCGACATGCTCGCCCCGCAGCCCGTCTGGCTCGCCCTCGAGCCGCTCGTTGGTCGCGCTGATCTTGAGCTTGCCGCCGCCCGGCATCGCGTCGCGAGCGTTGAACGCGAGGTTCAGGAGCGCGAGCTCGAGCGCGCCGGCATCGGCGTCGATGGGCCATAGGCGGTCGGACGTTTCGATGATCAGCTCAATGTGCGAGCGCAGCGACGGCCGCAGCAGCGTCGTGGTTTCGGCGAGCAGGCCGGGCAATTCGATTTGCTGGATCTGCAGCGGTTGCGCACGCGCGAAGGCAAGCAGCTGTTTGGTGAGGCCGGCGCCGCGTTGCGCCGAATTGCGGATTCCATCGAGCATCCGCTGCACCTTCTCAGGGTCGCGAAGATTGCGCGAAGCGAGATCCGTCGCCCCGAGAATTGCGGTGAGCAGGTTGTTGAAGTCGTGTGCGAGTCCGCCGGTCAGCTGGCCAAGCGCCTCCATTTTTTGTGAGCGGAACAATTGTTCGCGCGCATCCTCCAGCCGCCGCTGCGCGACGCGGTTCTCGGTCATGTCGCGGGTGACCTTGGCAAAGCCGATCAGCTCGCCCTTGCTGTTGCGCATCGCATCGACGACGACACTTGCCCAGAAGCGCGAACCGTCCTTGCGGACCCGCCAGCCCTCGCCTTCGAACTTCCCTTCCTTGCGCGCGGTCTCGAGCACGCGCTTGGGCAACGCGGCCTTGCGGTCTTCATCTGTGTAGAAGGCCGAAAAATGCTTGCCGACGATTTCGTCTGCCGAATATTGCTTGATGCGCTCCGCGCCGGGATTCCAGCTGGTTACCCGGCCTTTCGGGTCGAGCATGAAGATCGCGTAGTCGACGACCGACTCAACGAGCAGGCGAAATGCTTCGTCATTGATGTTGTACGCCACTCGGTCTTGGTCCCCTCCAAGGTAGAATCAGGGATCAATCCCTGAAACGGCAGCGGGTTGCATATGAGTCGATGCGAGTGCGGGAACGTGACAATTTAGTCACGGCGCCGCGCGAGCTCCAACTGCGGCGACGCCGGCCTTGTTCATTGTCCCGCTATTCTGGTCGACCCAGCGCTGGAGCATCGCGATCGTGCGCGCCTGCTCGGCATCGACGGTCTGGACCATCGCCTGCTCGGCGGGAGTGAGCGCAGCTGCGGCGGGGCTGGTGGAGAGGAACGGGACAGCGAGAAACGCGTACCGAAATCGTGAAGCCACCCATTCTCTTTATAAAGGTTCATACGACTTTCCTACAACACACCTATTTGGTTATACATTCGCGACTCGGAAGAGGAGGAGCGGGTGGAACAAGTCGTGGATGTCGATCAGCTGATCGACGCACTGATCGAGCGGGAGGGCGGCTACGTCAGCAATCCGGCCGACAAAGGCGGAGCGACCTGCTTCGGGATCACCGAAGCGGTTGCGCGCGCGAACGGCTACGCCGGCTCGATGCGCCAGCTCCCGCGTGAGGAGGCCGCGGCGATCTACCGACGCCTGTACTGGCTGCGGCCCGGCTTCGACCAAGTGGCGAAGCGCAGCGCTCCAATCGCCGCGGAGCTGTTCGACACCGGCGTCAACATGGGGCCAGCGGTCGCCGCGACCTTTCTCCAGCGCGCGCTGACCGCGCTCAACCGCAACGGCCACGATTATCCGGACCTGATGCCCGACGGGAAGATCGGCAAAGCGACGCTCGCCGCCCTCGACGCATTCCTCGCACTGCGCGGGAAGAGCAGCGGCGAGACGGTGCTGATGCGCGCCCTCGAAGCGCTTCAGGGCGAACGCTACCTGCGCCTCGCCGAACGCCGCCCCGCCAATGAGGCGTTCCTTTACGGGTGGCTCGCGAACCGAATTGGTGAGCAATGAAACCTGCGCCGTCACTGCGAACATTCGCGAACATTCGCCCCAAGAGATGCTCATGAGACCCCTTCCCCCGCCCGCCACTTTCGCCGAAGGCCAGCGCTTCATCTACGGCCTGCTCGCCGCAGCGGCCGGCATGTTCTGCGGCGCCGCCGCTATCATCATGGTCGCGCTCCTCATGTGGGGCGGCTGGTCGCCGGCCGAGGAGCATAGCATCGTCGTCATCTTCGGCTGGTCGCTCGGCGGATTCATCGCCGCGATGGTCGCGGTGATCGTCGGCCTGCTCGCTGGCGGCCCCGTCGGACGCTTCAAGATGACGGCGAACAAAGACGGGGCTTCCTTCGAAGCGGACTCCGACACGGAGGCGCGGCAATGACGTTTCTTCGCTTGCTCAACGTCCAGGGCATCGCCGGAATCGCCGCGTCGCTGGCGCTCGCGCTGCTCCTCGTCATCCAGAAAGGCGAAACCCGCCACTGGCGCAAGGAGAGCGGCCACTTCGAGCAGCTCTATCGAGGTGAACAGGCGGCGTTCGCCGGCACCGTCGCCAATTACCGCGCAGCAGCCGACGCGGCGCGCGCCGCCGATCGCGCCAATGCGCAGCGCGTCGAGGCCGCCCAGGCCAAGATCAACGAGGAGAAATCGGATGAATTCGAAACACGGCTGGCTGCTGCTCGCGCCGCTGCTGAACGCCTGCGCCACGGTGCCGAAGCCACAGCCCATCCCAGCGATCGCGGAGCAGCGCCAGTGCCCGCCCTACCCGCTGCCGCCGGTCAACCTCGTCAAACCGCCGGCGAAGACGGATTTTCTCTCGCCGACCGCCTCACCGCAACCGAGCAAGCCATCCAGCTCGATGAACTGATCAAATGGGTGAAGGCGCAGGCGGAGGTTGACAACAATGCCGTTGCTGTAGCGAGTTCTCCCGAGCGCGGGCGCCACTAGGCGCCCGCCATTGGGGGCGAGGGTGAGTCCAAGTCGACTGAACGCTTTGACCGACGGGCTCGTCGCGATCGTGCTCACGATCATGGTGCTCGAGCTAAAGTTCCCGGCCGAGCCGACGCTGCACGCCGTGATTGCGGTCATGCCGCTGCTCGCCGCCTATCTTCTCGCCTTCATCAACGTCGCGATCTACTGGAACAACCACCACCACATGATGCAGTCGGCGCACAAGGTGACCGGCGCCGTCCTCTGGGCCAATCACGCCTTGCTGTTTTGGCTGACCCTGTTCCCGCTGATGATCCGCTGGATCGATGACGCCGGAATCACGCCGTGGCCAGTCGCATCATTCGGCGTGGTGCTCGTCGGCGCCTCGGCGTCGTACGTCATCCTGGAGTACACGCTTATTCGCGCCGAGGGCGCGGAGTCGCGTGTCAAACGCGCCATCGGCGGCGGCTTCAAGGAGTGGATCTGCTTCGCGCTCTACGTCGCTGCCGTTCCGGCGGCATTCGTCTCGCCGCTCATTTCGATCGCCATTTATGTGGCAGTCTCGATCGCATGGCTGGTGCCCGACCGCCGGTTCGAAGAGGGTCGCCTTGGAGGCCGTGCATGAACACGCAGCGCCTCAGCAGCTTCACCGACGGCGTGATCGCGATCATCATTACCATCATGGTGCTCGCGCTGCCGGTACCGACGAGCGGGGGCATGCAGGCACTGCGGCCGCTGTCCATCCTGTTCGCCGCCTATGCGCTCTCGTTCTTGAAGGTCGGAATCTACTGGTTTCAGCATCACCACATGCTGCTCGCGTCGCGGCGGGTGAGCGGTCCGGTCCTGCTCGCCAATCTTTTCTTTCTGTTCTGGCTCAGCCTGATCCCGTTCGTCGTGCGCTGGGTCGGTGAAGCCGGCATCACGCGCGACACCGTGATCGCCTTCGGCGCGGTCAACCTTGCGTCCACTCTCTCGTCGGCGCTGCTGCTTTTCACGCTGCTCCGCGCGAACGACGCGGACTTGCCCATCGCGAGGGCCGCGCGCAATCGCGTAAAGGGCCCCGTCACGATTCTCGGCTACGTCGTGGGCATCGCAGTTGCCTTCGTATCGCCAATCACCGCGATCGCGATTTACGTCGCCGTGGCGCTGATGTGGCTGGTCCCCGACAAGAAGTTCGAAGCGCTGATCGATTAGCCACGCTTGCAAGGGCGACGGCCGTTTCCCACCTCAATTCCAAAGGAGAAGACTTTGGATAGCTGGCACGGGACGACAATCCTTGGGGTGAAGAAGGGCGGCAAGACCGTCATTGCGGGCGACGGCCAGGTGTCGATGGGCAATACGGTGATGAAACCCAACGCCAAGAAGGTCCGCCGCATCGGCGAGGACGGGAAGGTGATCGGCGGGTTCGCGGGCGCCACCGCGGACGCTTTCACATTGTTCGAGCGGCTGGAGCGCAAGCTCGAGCAATATAACGGCCAGCTGCTCCGCGCGGCGGTCGAGCTCGCCAAGGACTGGCGCACCGACAAATATCTCCGCAACCTCGAAGCGCTGATGATCGTCGCAGACGCAGAGCAGATGCTGATCCTGACCGGCAACGGCGACGTGCTCGAACCCGAGGGCGGAATCGCCGCGATCGGCTCGGGCGGCAATTACGCGCTCTCCGCGGCCAAGGCGCTGGCCGATTATGAACAGGATCCGGAGGTGCTCGCCCGCCGCGCGATGCAGATCGCGGCGGAAGTGTGCGTCTTCACCAACGACCGAGTGACGATTGAGACGATTGAAGGCTGAGCCGCTTGAACCGCGCCGAACGGCCTCCGACATTGCTTGGCGAGATGAACTATCACAGCCTCCATTCCCCAGAGCGGCGGGGACACATCCGAAGTGCTTAAAGACAAGCTCACTCCCAAGGCGATCGTCGCTGCGCTCAACGAGCACATCATCGGTCAGGACGATGCCAAGAAGGCTGTCGCGGTCGCGCTGCGCAACCGCTGGCGCCGTCAGCAGCTGTCCCCTGAGCTGCGCGACGAGGTCACGCCCAAGAACATCCTGATGATCGGCCCGACCGGCTGCGGCAAGACGGAGATCAGCCGCCGCCTGGCGAAGCTTGCCGACGCACCGTTCGTCAAAGTCGAGGCGACCAAGTTCACCGAAGTGGGCTACGTCGGCCGCGACGTCGAGCAGATTGCGCGCGACCTGGTCGAGGAAGCTGTGCGGCTCGAACGCGAGCGCCGCCGCGCCAAGGTCCGCGCCGCGGCCGAAGACGCGGCTATGGACCGCCTGCTCGACGCGCTCACCGGCAAGGGTTCGAGCGAAGCCACGCGCCAGAGCTTCCGCCAGCGCTTCACCGATGGCAGCCTCAGCGCGGCCGAAGTCGAGATCGAGGTCGACGAGGCGCCCGCGCTTCCGTTCGAGATCCCCGGCATGGGCGCGCAGGTGTTCGATCTGAAATCGATGATGGGCAAGCTCTCCGGCCAGGCCCCGCGCAAGCGGCGCAAGCTGAAGGTGCCTGACGCGTTCGCTCGGCTAACCGAAGAGGAAGCCGACAAGCGCGTCGACCCGGATGACATCAATCGCGTCGCGCTCGCCGATGCCGAAGCCAACGGCATCGTCTTCCTCGATGAGATCGACAAGATCGCCGTCAGCGACGTGCGCGGCGGCTCGGTCAGCCGCGAGGGCGTCCAGCGCGACCTCCTGCCGCTTGATCGAAGGGACCACGGTCGCGACCAAATACGGGCCGCTCAAGACCGACCACATCCTGTTCATCGCCAGCGGCGCGTTCCACATGGCAAAGCCCGCCGACCTGTTGCCTGAGCTGCAGGGCCGGCTGCCCATCCGCGTCGAATTGAAGGCGCTGACCGAGCACGATTTCGTCCGAATCCTGTCGCAGACCCGCGCCAGCCTGACCGAGCAGTACCAGGCGTTGCTCGGCACGGAGGGCGTGACCGTCACCTTCGCCGACGACGGCATCGAGGCGCTCGCCCGCATCGCCGCCGAGGTCAACGAAGCGGTCGAGAATATCGGCGCCCGGCGCTTGCAGACGGTGATGGAGAAACTGCTCGAGGACGTGAGCTTCGAGGCGGAGGACCGCCGCGGCGAGACGCTCGTGGTCGACGCCGCGTTCGTTCAGCAGCAGCTCTCGAGCATTGCCCGCAACGCCGACCTCAGCCGCTACGTGCTCTGAGGCGTCCTCCGGTACCGCCACACCAGGCCCGGGATGAACGGCGGCCACACGCTCGCCTTCACGCCGGCGAGCCGCAGCCGATCCGCGAGCCAGCTGTTGCACGTGCGCACCGCGCTCGCCTTGCCCGTCGCCTGGTAGAATGCGTCGCAGCAGCCGTAGCCCGGGTGCGCGAGATGCTGCGGCCTTCCGTGCGCGTCGAGCGCGAAATCCGCGCGGATCGCAGCCCACAAGCGCCGATACTCCTCCGGCCTCAGCCGGATCTCGCGCACTGCGTAGGACGGGCTCGGCACATATTCGACGTGCATCACCCGCTTGCCGCCGGCCAGCGCCGACCAGATCGTGCGGGGCGTGATGTCCCACCACGTTGGCGTGTTCAAATAGACCCGCTCCTCGCCCGAGCCGAACGCAATCCATTGCGCATTGGGATCGGCGGCGGCGAAGTCGCTCTTCGGCACCAGCGGCGCCCAGTCGAGCCCGTCCGCCTTCACCGGCATGATGATGTCCGCGTGGATGCCGTTGTCGGCGATGTAGACGGTCGTGCCTTGCGCCGGCTCGTCCCAGCCGCGGTTCACCGGGACGAGCGAGCCGATGAGCGCTGCCGTCAGGTACAGCGCGGGCAGCGCGAGCACAGCGGTCAGAACCCGTCCCACCAGCCGCCCCGCGCTTGTCTTCCGCCGTCGCCGACCCATTTGCCCTCCAGCCGCACCTTGCCTTGAGTGGTGGCCCTGCCTAGATGCGCCAGCCAAGTCGGGGCGTAGCGCAGCCTGGTAGCGCATCACACTGGGGGTGTGGAGGTCGCTGGTTCGAATCCAGTCGCCCCGACCATCACTCCTTCAACGGAAAGTCAGCAGCCAAAGATGTCCAGCCCACCGATGTTGATGATGATGCAGGCGGCCCCGCGGGCCAGTCCGGCACCGCGGGCATATTGATCGGCATCCTGCCGTGGCTGGCGATCTTCGTCATTTTCTATCTGCTGATGATCCGTCCGCAGCAGCAACGGGTGAAGCAGCACCAGGCCGCGATCGCCGCGGTCAAGAAGGGTGATGATGTGATCACCGGCGGCGGCATCCGCGGCCGCGTGACTAAGGTCATGGACGATGAGGCGGAGGTCGAAATCGCCCAGGGCGTGAAGATCCGCGTGGTCAAGTCGACGATCAGCCAGGTGCTGACGCCAAACGCGAAGCCGGCCAACGACTAATGCTTGAGTTCCCGCGCTGGAAAGTCTGGCTCGTTTCGCTGGTCGTCGCGCTTGGCGTCCTTCTGTCGATCCCGAGCCTCATCGCGGGCACTCAGGCCGCGCGATATTGGCCGGCGTGGATGCCGCAGTACAAGGTCAACCTCGGTCTCGACCTCGCGGGCGGAAGCCACTTGCTGCTCGAGGCCGATCAAGCTGACGCGCTGAAAACCCGCCTCCAGGGAATGGAGGATTCGGTCTCGACCGAGCTTCGCCGCGACCCGCGCATCGATATCGGCGACATTTCGACCGCGAACGGGGGCCTGTCGTTCATGGTGCGTGACCCGACGCAGATCGATGCGGCGGTCGAGCGGATGCGCAAGCTCACGCAGCCAGTCGCGCTCACCGGCAATCGCGACTGGGACGTCACCGTCGTGGATTCCACGCGCATCGTGCTGACTCCGACTCCGAGCGGCACGGCAAAGGCGCTGAAGGATGCGATGGGCGTCGCCCGCGACGTGGTCCGCCGCCGCATCGACCCGTCCGGCACCAAGGAAATCACCGTCATCACCGAGGGTGGTAACCGCATCCTCGTCGAAGTTCCCGGTGTCGAAGATCCCGAAGCGCTGAAGCGGCTGGTCGGCCAGACCGCGCGGCTCGAATTCAAGCTCGTCGACCTGTCGGCCAACCCACAGGACGTCCAGCAGGGCCACGCGCCTCCGGGTAGCCAGGTGCTGCCGATGGCCAAGGGCGGCGGATTCATCGCGGTGAAACGCCGGGTGATGGTGTCGGGCGAGCAGATCACCAAGGCAACCCAAGGCTACGACCAGAACGGCCGCCCGGATATCGAAATCACCTTCAACACGGCGGGCGCGCGCCGTTTCGGGCGAACGACCCAGGAGAATGTGGGCAAGCCGTTCGCCATCATCCTCGACGACAAGGTGCTGTCCTATCCCAACATCAACGAGCCGATCCTCGGCGGGAACGCACAGATCACCGGTGATTTCACCGTGCAGAGCGCCAATGATCTCGCCGTTTCACTCGCCTCGGGCAAGCTGCCGATCAAACTGATACCGATCGAGGAACGGACGGTGAGCGCCGAGCTTGGCGCGGATTCGATCCACAAGGGCGCGATCGCGGCCATCGTCTCGGTAGTCGGCGTCATCGTCTTCATGCTCGTCACCTACGGGCGCTTCGGGGTCTACGCGAACATCGCGCTGGTGGTGAATGCCTTCCTGATCCTCGGCATCATGGCGATGTTCAACGCGACGCTGACCTTGCCGGGCATCGCCGGTTTCGTCCTCACCATCGGCGCCGCGGTCGACGCCAACGTGCTGATCAACGAGCGCATCCGGGAGGAAATCCGGCGAGGAAGAAGACTGATCGACGCGGTCGAGACTGGCTATCATGAAGCGTTCCGCGCGATCTTCGACGCCAATGTCACCCACGTGATCTCAGCCGGAATCATGGCCTATTTCGGCTCCGGGCCGGTGCGCGGGTTCGCCGTAGTCCTGCTCATCGGCGTCGTCACCTCGGTGTTCACCGCCGTTTACTTCACCCGCATGCTGGTGGCGCTGTGGATCCGCCGCACCCGCCCGCGCGAACTGCACATTTGAGGCTGGCGCAATGAAGCTCGTAAAGCTCGTTCCCGATCATACGAACCTGGACTTCATGCGCTGGCGCAACCTGGCGCTGATCCTGTCGATCATCGCGACCGCCGCGTCGATCGCCTTCACCGCCTATCGGGGATTGAACCTCGGCATCGACTTCATCGGCGGCGAGGTCGTGAGGGCCGAATTCGCTCAGCCGGTGCATATCGATGACCTCCGCACGCGCGTCGACCGGCTCGGCGTCGGTGAAGCAAGCATCCAGGCGCTCGGCAACGACCGCACCTATCAGATCCGGCTGCCCAAGCCCGCCGGATCTGACGCTGCGTCCAACGCCGACGGTCACCAAGCTCCGCGCGGCGATCCCCCAAGCCTATCCGGGCGCGCGGGTCGCCGCCGGCGAGTCGGTTTCAGGCAAGGTTAGCGAAGAGCTGGCGCAGGACAGCGCCATGGCGATCGGCTTCGCCATGATTGGCATCGCGATCTACATTTGGATCCGCTTCGAATGGCAGTTCGGCGTTGGCGCCCTGCTCACCCTCGCCCACGACATCGCAATGACGCTCGGCTTCTTTGCCTTCACGCGGCTGCAGGTCGACCTCAACGTCGTCGCCGCGTTCCTGACCATCGTCGGCTATTCGCTGAACGACACCGTCGTCATCTACGACCGGATCCGCGAGAATCTTCGAAAATACCGCAAGATGGCGATCCTGCCGCTCCTCAACCTCTCGCTCAATGAGACGCTGGCGCGGACGGTGGTCACCTCGCTTACCGTGCTCCTTGCGCTCGGAGTGCTGATGCTGATCGGCCCGCAGGTGATTTTCGGTCTCGCCATTGCGATCTTCCTCGGCGTGGTCATCGGCACCTATTCGTCGATCTACATCTCCGCGCCGGTCCTGGTCTGGCTCGGCGTAACGCCGCACAGCTTTCTTAAACCCGAAGACAGCGAAACGGCCGAAGCGCAGCCGGCTTGAGCCGTTCAGCGCCCGCCAAGGTTGTCCCGTCCATCCCGGCGCTTGGCCTCTCCCGGAGGCCACGCTAATGAGGTGCCCATGCTGAAGCTCAACCGTGCTGCCGTCATCCTCATCGCCTGTGCGGCGGCCGTTCCACTGACCGGCTGCGCCCACGGCAAGGGCGCCAAGGACACCTCTTACGTCGCCCGCGACGTCGCCAGCCTATACGGCGCGGCCAAACGCACGATGGACCAGGGCGACTATGAGCAGGCGGCCAAGCTGTTCGACGAGGTCGAGCGCCAGCACCCCTATTCGGAATGGGCGCGGCGAGCCCAGCTGATGAGCGCGTTCAATTATTATCTGGCGGAGAAATATACGGACGCGATCTCGTCGGCCCGGCGGTTCGTCACCATCCACCCCGGCAACGCCGAGGCGCCGTACGCCCAATATCTGATCGCGATGAGTTACTATCAGCAGATCCCCGACGTCACCCGCGACCAGTCGGCGACCCAATCTGCGTCGGATGCATTCGGCGAGCTGATCCGCCGTTATCCGGACACGCGCTACGCGGCGGACGCCCGGCTGAAGATCGATCTCATCAACGACCAGCTCGCCGGCAAGGAGATGGAGGTCGGCCGTTTCTATCAGCGTTCGGCGCAGTGGCTCGCCGCCACCTATCATTTCCGTGAAGTCGTCGACAAATATCAGACCAGCAGTCACACGCCCGAGGCGCTCGAGCGGCTGGTTGAAACCAATCTCGCGCTCGGCCTGCCGGATGAAGCGCGAAAGAACGCGGCCGTGCTTGGCGCCAACTTCCCGGACACCTTCTGGTATCGCCAATCGCTGAGGCTGCTCATCAAGGAGCAGCAGCAAACGCAGCGGACGGCCTCGCGGAAGTGAGCCCAAAGCGAGCGCCATGCTGAGGCAGCTCGCAATCCAAAATGTCGTGCTTGTCGAGCGCGTGGAGCTCGAGTTCGAACGCGGACTCGGAGTGCTCACTGGCGAGACCGGCGCGGGCAAGTCGATCCTGCTCGACGCGCTTGGGCTCGCGCTTGGATCGCGCGCGGAGACCGGCCTGGTGCGCGCCGGGCAGGATGGCGCGACAGTCTCGGCCGAGCTGGAACTGGAGCCGGATCACCCTGCGCATGCGCTGCTTCGCGAGCAGGGTGTCGAGGTGGACGCCGGGCGAGCCGCTGATCATCCGCCGGACGCTCAAGAGCGACGGCGGAAGCCGCGCGTTCATCGGCGGATCGCCAGTCCCGCGGGTTTGCTGCGCGACGTCGGCGCGCTGGCAGTGGAAATCCATGGACAGCACGACGATCGCGGCTTGCTCAACCCCAAGGGTCACCGAGCGCTGCTCGATGCGTTCGGCAAGCTCGACACCGGCGCAGTCGCAGCCGCCTGGACGGAGGTCACGCGGATCGAAACCGAGCTCGCCGAAGCGCGCGCCGAGGCAGCCGCCGCCGAGCGCGACCGCGAGTTCCTCGATCATGCGAGCGCCGAAATCGAGGCTTTGGCGCCCGAAGAAGGCGAAGATACGCGTCTCGCGGAACAACGTGCAGCGATGCAAGCCGGGCTCAAGGCCGGCGAATTGCTGACCGGGCTCGACGAGCTGCTCGGCGGGTCCGAAGGCGCGCTCGCGCTGCTGCGCCAGGCGGCCCGGCGGATCGAGCGCGGAGCGGCCGAGCACCCGCTGCTAGCGGAGGCACTCGCGTCCCTGGACCGCGCTGTGATCGAAGCGAGCGAGGCCGAGGACCGGATCGCCCGCGCCGCCGACGCTTTGGCGTTCGATCCGGCGCGGCTCGAGCAGGTCGAGGCGCGGCTGTTCGAAATCCGCGCGCTCGCCCGCAAGCACCGCGTCGAGCCCGATGCGCTCGCCGCGCTCGGCGAGCAGATGCGCGAGCAGCTCGCCGCGATCGACGCCGGAGGGGAACGTATCGCCGAATTGGATGCGCGAGCTGCTCGCGCGCGCGCGAAGCCTATGCTGCAGCCGCGGACAACCTCAGCCGCCAACGCCGCGAAGCTGCGGCGCGCCTTGATGCCGCCGTGATGGCGGAACTCGCATCCGCTGAAGCTCGACTCCGCGAAATTCCGAACCGCGATTGCTCCGGTCGAACCGGTCCGTCCGGGCACAGACCGGGTCGAGTTCGAGGTTTCGACCAATCCTGGCGCGCCGTTCGGACCGTTGACCCGAATTGCGTCGGGCGGCGAGCTGTCGCGCTTCATCCTCGCGTCGAAGGTCGCGCTCGCCGAAGCGGGAACCGCCGCGACCATGATCTTCGACGAGGTCGACCGCGGAGTCGGCGGCGCCGTCGCAAGCGCCATCGGCGAGCGGCTCGCGCGGCTTGCCGAGCAATCGCAGGTCCTCGTCGTCACCCATTCGCCGCAGGTCGCCGCACGCGCGTCGCACCATTACCGGATCGAGAAATCCCATGGGCCGGACGGCACCCGCACGACCGTCCGCAAGCTCGACGAAGCCGAGCGGCGGGAGGAGATCGCGCGCATGCTCTCCGGCGCGGCGATCACCGACGAAGCGCGGGCGCAGGCCTCGCGCCTGCTCGATGCGGCATGACCGGCTACGTCGCTTTGCTCCGCGGCGTGAACCTGGTCGGCAAGAGCACGCTCAGCATGGCCGATCTCAAGGCGATCGCCGCAGAGCTCGGCCTTGATCGTCCGCGAACCTTCATCGCCAGCGGCAACCTGCTGTTTGCGAGCGACGAGCCCGAAGAGGAACTGCGGCGCATGCTCGAGAAACGGCTGCAGGCCCATATGGGCAAGGACGTGCGGGTGATGCTGCGGACCGCGGATGAAATGGCCGCCGTCGTCCGCGCGAATCCCTTTCCGGATGCGGCCGGAAACCAGGTGCAGGCATTCTTCATGAATGCGCCGCCGCCGGCCAACCTGGTCGAAACCGTGCGCAATAGAGCCGACGACGAACGCATCGCACCGGGCGCGCGCGAGGTCTTTGTCGCTTACGGTGAAAAGGGTATCGGGCGATCGCGCCTGCGCATTCCGGCCGCCGAGGCGGGGACCGCGCGCAACATGAACACGGTGGCCAGATTGGCCGAATTGGCGAAGGAGATGCAATGAGCCAGCCAAACGCACGTCCCGCTCGATTTCGAAGGTGAAGCTCTCGAAGGCGTGCTCGTCGGCCGCCGCGACAGCCAGGCACGGCCCACGGTCATCCTGATCCCGACCGTGATGGGGGTATCCGATCTCGAGATCGGTTTCGGCAGCCAGCTCGTGGAGCTTGGCTATAACGCCTTCGTCGCCGACATTTTCGGCAAGAAATTCCGCGGTTCGCCCCGCGACGTGATGTTCGGCGAGTTGAATCGCCTGAAATCGGACAGGGCGGCGCTTCGCCGCCGGCTGCTCGCGATCGTCGACCAGGTCCGCGGCCTTGGTGAGGTCGAGTCAGGACAGCATCGTCGTCGCCGGCTATTGCTTCGGCGGCATGTGCGCTTTGGACGTTGCCCGTAGCAGCGCGGATATCGCCGCCGCGGTCGCCTTTCACGGCCTGTTCGACCCTCCGGATCTTCCGCCGGAAAAAATCACTGCGAAGGTCGTTGCCTTTCACGGCTGGGACGATCCGATGGTCCCGCCCGAGAAAGTGGTCGCGCTCGGGCAGGAGCTGACGGAGGCGGGCTCCGACTGGCAGATTCACGCCTATGGCCATGTCGCGCACGGGTTCACCAACCCCAACGCCCACGAGATCGGACTCGACGGCGTGCGCTACAACGCGCTTGCCGCGGAGCGCTCATGGACGAGCTTCATCAACCTGCTCGAGGAATTGTTCAGCGGGCATGAGTGACGCGCTGACCGACGCCGAGGCGGCCAACCGGCTGATGCGGCTGGCGAAGGAGATCGCGCGTCATGACAGGCTCTATCACGACCAGGACGCGCCGGAGATTTCCGACGCGAAATATGACGCGCTGGTGCGCGAGAACCGCGAACTCGAGGCGCGCTTCCCGCAGCTGGTCCGCGCCGACTCCCCGTCGAAGCGGCTCGGCGCAGCACCGACGACGGCGCTCGCCAAAGTGGCCCATGCGCGGCCGATGCTCAGCATCGACAATGCGTTTTCGGACGCGGAAGTGATCGAGTTTGTCGCGCGCGTGCGCCGCTTCCTCGCGCTTCCGGCGGACGAGCCGATCGCGATCACGGCGGAGCCGAAGATCGACGGCCTGTCCTGCTCCCTGCGCTACGAACGCGGCGAACTCGTGCTCGCCGCGACGCGCGGCGACGGCACGGTCGGCGAAGATGTGACGGCGAATGCGCGCACGATCTTCGACATCCCGCAGCACATCCAGGGCGCGCCAGACGTGCTTGAGGTCCGCGGCGAAGTGTACATGTCGAAAGCGGACTTTGAGGCCCTGAATGCGCGGCAGGAAGCGGCGGGCGGCAAGATCTTCGCCAACCCGCGCAACGCTGCCGCCGGCTCGCTGCGCCAGAAAGACCCGTCGATCACGGCTGCTCGCCCGCTGCGCTTCCTCGCGCATGGCTGGGGGGAAGCTGAGCGAACCCCTCGCAACGATGCAGCTGCTCGCGATGAAGAAGATCGAATCCCTCGGCTTCCCCGTGAGCGACCTGCTGAAGCGCTGCCACAATGTGGAGGAGATGCTCGCGCATTATCGCGAGATCGAGCGCGTTCGCGCCGATCTGCCCTACGACATCGATGGCGTCGTCTACAAAATCGGGCGACTGGATTGGCAGGAGCGGCTGGGCCAGGTCGCCCGCGCTCCGCGCTGGGCGCTCGCGCACAAATTTCCTGCGGAGAAGGCCGAGACCACGCTCGAAGCGATCGATATCCAGGTCGGCCGCACCGGCAAGCTGACGCCCGTCGGGCGCCTCAAGCCGGTCGGCGTCGGCGGCGTCATCGTCGCCAACGTCACGCTCCACAACCGCGACGAGATCGCACGGCTCGGCCTGCGCATCGGCGACCGCGTGCGCATCCAGCGCGCCGGCGACGTCATCCCGCAAGTGGTCGAAAATCTTACTCGGGACGAGCCGCGCCCGCCCTACATCTTCCCCGACCATTGTCCCGAATGCGGCAGCGAGGCGTGTGCAGAAGTAGGCGAGGTCGATGTCCGTTGCACGCGGGGCCTCATTTGCCCCGCGCAACGCTTTGAACGGCTGCGGCATTTCGTCTCGCGCGGCGCGCTCGACATTGAGGGACTTGGGCGAGAAATCGATCGCCGAGTTCATCGAGCTTGGCTGGCTTCACTCGCCCGCTGACATCTTTCGCCTGCACAACCACCGCGCCGAATTGCTCGGGCGCGAAGGGTGGAAGGAGAAATCCGTCGACGATCTGCTCGGCGCGATCGAGGCGAAGCGCGAGCCGGACGCGCCGCGCTTTTCTTCGGCCTCGGTATCCGCCACGTTGGCATCGTTACTGCGCGAGACCTGTTGAAATGCTTCGGCACGCAATCGAGAGAGCTTTGGCCGCGTCGCGCATCGTCAGAGAACTGCGCAGGCCGAACTGTCATCGCGTCGAATGGTGTCGGGCCAGTCGTCGCCGAGGCACTCGTCGATTTTTTCCACGAACCACATAACCTCGAATTGCTCGACGATTTGCTGTGCGAGGTTTCGCCGAAGCCCTTTGTCAGCGACGCCAAGCAGACCGAATGGAGCGGCAAGACGATCGTGTTCACCGGCAGCCTCGAAACCATGAGCCGCGACGAAGCCAAGGCGCAGGCCGAACGCCTCGGCGCGCGAGCAGCCGGGTCGGTAAGCGCCAAGACCGACCTGCGTCGTTGCCGGCCCGGGCGCGGGCTCCAAGCTCAAAAAAGCCGAGGAGCTCGGAATCCGCGTGATCGGCGAACAAGATTGGGCTCGCATCGTCGTCGAAGCCGGCTAAGCTGAGGACATATCGGGGTGGGGAGATACCGCGTCAACATGGAGGCGGGGCACGGCGGCAAATCCGGCCGGTTCGAGCAATACCGGTCCCGTGCCGAATATTACGCGTTCATGCGGACCCAGCTCGGCATCACGAAGTAAGGACGAGCACCGGCCATTCGCCTGAGCCGCGGTCGCGGAGATTAAGACCTAAGGCTTCATAAGCGCCGGTCACCGCGTCGGCTTGCGTCTCGAGCAAACCGGCGAGGACCACGGTCCCGCCAGGAGCAAGCGCGTGCGCGAAATCTCCCGCGCGTTCGATCAGCGGCGATGCAAGAATGTTGGCGATGATCAGGTCGAACGGCGAGCGCGCGGACAGGAGCGGCGAATGCATCCCGTCGGCGACGGCGAGCAGCAGCTCACCTTCGCCATGGCCGAGTGTGATGCCGTTGATTGCAGCGTTCTCGCGCGCAACGTTGATCGCCTGACTGTCGATGTCGGTCGCGATGCACTTCACCTTAGGCCACAGCGCCAGCGCGGCGAAGGCGAGGATCCCGGTGCCGGTGCCGACGTCCGCGATGTTGCCGAAGCGAGCGCCGCTTCGCTCCAGCGTGTCCAAAGCCGCGAGGCAGCCGGCCGTCGTCGAATGATGGCCGGTGCCGAAGGCGAGGCTGGCGTCGATTTCGAATGCGGTCGCCCCCTCGGGCACGCTGCCGCGGTACATCGGTGTGTGGACGTAGAAGCGACCGGCGCGGATCGGCTGCAGCCCGGCCTGACTCATGGCCACCCAATCGGCTTCGCCCAGTTGCTCGACCTTGGGTTCGCCGCGACCAAACCCGGCGACCGTCTCCAGTTCGCCAAGCCGCGGCTCATGGTCAAAATAAGCGTGGATCAGCCATTCGTCGGGTTTCGATGGATCCGGCTCATCGGCGACGAGCACCGGCGGGTTCGCAGCATCGGGAAACGGCTCAGCCGTCGCGATAGCCTCGGCTTGCACGCGCTTGCAGGGAATTGTGACGCGCCAGCTCACCGCCGAACGCTAACGCACATAACTCGCGCCGTTGACATCGATCACACTTCCCGTGGACGACGGCGGCGCGTCGACTGCGAGCCACCGGATGACTTCAGCGACCTCATCGGTCGTCGCCACACGCCCCAGCGGAATGTCGTTGACGATCGCCGCTCCACCCCGCCCCGACAGATATTCCTCGGTCATTTCGGAGACTGTGAAGCCGGGCGCGACCGCAAAACAGAGAATGCCCTGCGCCGCATAACCGCGCGCAATCGTCCGCGTCATGCCGACCATTGCCGCCTTCGACGCGGAATAATGCCAATGCTGCGGCGAATTGCCGCGGAATGCAGCACGGCTGGCGACGTTGACGATCCGCCCGACCTCGCCTTCGCGCTCGCGGAAGTGGCCGATCGCGAGGCGGCTGAGATCCGCGGCGGACTGGAGGTTGATCGTCAACGTTCGCTGCCAGGCCGCGTGCCATTCCTGGTCTTCGGCGGAATCGGCGACGCTCTCATAGATGCCGGCATTGTTGACGAGTGCGTCGATGCGTCCATCGAGCCGCCCCAGCGCTGCCTCCCAGATTCTCGCCGGTGCGGCGGGATCGGCGAGATCGCCGGCAATCAGCTCGTCGCTACCCCGTGTTGAGTGGCCGACGACATTGTGGCCGGTGGATTTGAGCAGCGCGAAAGCAGCGGCGCCAATGCCGCGGCTCGCTCCGGTGATGAGGATGTTCATCGGGCCGCTCTGTCATTGCGAGCGCCGCGACGCAATTCCAGTCTGATTGCCGCGGCCGCTGCGCGGCCTCGCAATGACAGGAGCGACTAGGCCGCCATCCCGTTGACGAAGGCCTTGGCCGACGTCTTGAAATTGGCGATCTCTTCGCTGAAGCGGCCGAAGCCCTGTTCGACCTGATCGATGTCCTTGGCGACATTCTCGGTGTCGCTGCGGATCGCCGCGATGGTCGAGCTCATCGAATTCGGCGGCGAGCGCGGTCTCATCGACTGCGGCGGTGATCATGGTCACGGTCTGCGCTTGAAGCTCCATTGCCTGACGGATCCGGTCGGCAGAGCTTTGTACTTCCTCGACCGTGCCCTGAATGGAACCGTTAGCCTCGACTGTCTGGCGGGTCGCCTGCTGGATCGCGGTGATCTTCGTCGTAATGTCGTCGGTAGCCCGAGCGGTCTGCGACGCGAGGCTCTTCACCTCCTGCGCGACGACCGCAAATCCGCGGCCGGCATCGCCCGCACGCGCCGCCTCGATGGTGGCGTTAAGCGCGAGCAGGTTGGTCTGTCCGGCGATGTCGCGGATCAGCGAAAGGATCGATTCGATCGCCTCAACGTGCGCTGAGAGTGCCTGGCTGACTTTCACCGCCTGGCTTGCCTGATCGCCGGCGCGGATGGCCACGCCTGCGGCAACTTCGACCTCCGAACGGGCATCTTCGATTGCGCGAATAAGGCCGGCGGCGGTCTGCGCGGCTTCGCGCATCGCGACGGCCGACTGCTCGGCCGCTGCTGCGACTTCGCTCGTCTTGCCGAGCATCCCACGCGCCGACGAGGCGGTCGAGCGGGTGCGGTCGGTCAGCGCCTTCGATTGCTCGGTGGTCGACCCGACCAGCTCGGCGACGCGGCGCTCGAAATGCTCGCTCTCCTTGCCGCGCTGGTCGGCCGCTTCGATCGCCTCGAGCAGCGCAACCTGCGCGAGGATGATATCCGTCTCGAACGTGCTCAGCCGCATGAAAGCGCCCACGCACTCCTGGAGCTTGTCGTGGTCGTCGGCGAATTTGTCCACCATGCGCTCGAGGACTCGGCTCGCCGCCTGAGTCCGTGCACCAACGTAAACCGGCACCGACGTCTTCTCGCGATAGATTTGCCGGCCATATTCGGCGATTTCCTGGACCCATGCCGCGTCGACGCCGGCGGCGTAAACGGCAGCGTAGCGCTCGGCGCGCTCCGGTCCGAACTGCGCGAGGACCACCTCGGCGATCACATCGGCGGCATTCTCCCGCAGAAGCTGAACGTCCCGGCCGAGCGAACCGCCAGGATTGTAGGCGGCAAGCCGCGCGCTCACCATCTGATCGGTCAGCTTCTGCAGCTGTCCAGTCTCGCCACTCATCGATCCGGTCTCCGCTTCGGTTATTCCTCGTTGAGGAACGCTTTGACGCATAATGGTTAAGAGCCGGTTAGGCGCGCATCGCCAGCCTGGTCGAAACTTGCCTCCGCGAGAGCGCCGCCCTAAGCGGCTGACGCGGCGCGGACCCGCGCCCGCCTAGAGCAACTCCAAGTCAGGGCAATCATGGCCGCAACCAATCCACGTCCGCTATCGCCGCATCTCACCATCTGGCGATGGGGGCCGCATATGGTCGTTTCGATCCTCCACCGGGCGACGGGCACGGCTCTGTCGATCGCCGGACTTGCGGTCCTCACCTGGTGGCTCATGGCCGTCGCCCAGGGGCAGGACGCTTACGCGCACTTCACTAGGATCGCGACGCATCCCCTGGGGCTGATCGTCCTCGTCGGGCTTACCTGGTCTTTCTTCCAGCATCTTCTGTCGGGCATTCGCCATCTCGTCATGGACACCGGCGCGGCGTTCGAGCTTGGCGTCAACAAGACCTTTGCGATCCTCACGCTCGTCGGCTCGGTGGTCCTCACTGCATCCCTGTGGATCTATCTTCTGGAGTACCGGCCATGAGCCTCGGCGACAGCGCAACTCCGCTCGGCAAGGTCCGCGGCCTCGGCTCGGCGGGTGAAGGCGGCGAGCACTGGCTGACCGAGCGTGTCACCAGCATCGCCTTGCTCCTGCTCGGCACGTGGCTAATCGCCTCGTTGCTGATCCTGCCCGACCTCCATCAGCAGACCGTCGTGGAATGGCTGCGCGCGCCCAGCGCGGCGGTGCCGATGGCCTTGCTCATCGTCATCGGCTTTCGCCACGCGGTCGACGGAATGAAAGTGTTCGTCGACGACTATGTGCATGAGGAAGGCAATCGCTTCGCCATGAACACTTTTCTGTTGTTCCTCGCCGTCGCCGGCGGAGCGCTGTCACTTTACGCCCTCGCGAGCATCGCCTTCGGAGGCGCGGCTTGAACGCTTATAAGATCGTCGATCATACCTATGACGTGGTGGTCGTCGGCGCAGGTGGCGCCGGGCTGCGGGCGACCACAGGCGCCTCTGGCGCGGGACTGAAGACCGCCTGCATCACGAAAGTGTTTCCGACGCGCAGCCACACGGTCGCCGCGCAAGGCGGAATCGCAGCCAGCCTCGGCAACATGGGCCCGGACCACTGGACGTGGCACATGTACGACACCGTCAAGGGCTCGGACTGGCTCGGCGATCAGGACGCGATCGAATATCTCTGCCGCGAAGCTCCGGCGGCGGTGATCGAGCTGGAGCACGCCGGGTTGCCGTTCAGCCGTACCGCCGAAGGCAAGATCTACCAGCGGGCGTTCGGCGGCATGACCCAGAACATGGGCGAAGGCCCGCCGGCGCAGCGCACTTGCGCCGCGGCCGACCGCACTGGCCATGCGATGCTCCACACGCTCTACCAGCAGAGCCTCAAGCAGGACGCCGACTTCTTCATCGAATATTTCGCGCTCGACCTGATCATGCAGGACGGCGTCTGCCGCGGCGTCGTCGCACTCAGTCTCGACGACGGCTCGATCCACCGCTTCCGCGCCCAGGCCGTGGTGATCGCCACCGGCGGCTACGGCCGCTGCTATTTCTCGTGCACCGGCGCGCACACCCAGACCGGCGACGGCAATGCGATGGTGCTCCGCGCCGGCCTGCCGCTGCAGGACATGGAGTTCGTGCAGTTCCACCCGACGGGTCTGTACGGCGTCGGCGTGCTGATCACCGAGGGCGCGCGAGGCGAGGGCGGCTATCTCACCAACTCGGAAGGCGAACGCTTCATGGAGCGTTACGCGCCCCATGCGAAGGACCTTGCCAGCCGCGACATCGTCTCACGCGCGATGGCGATGGAGATCCGCGAGGGCCGCGGAGTTGGCG
The DNA here is from genome assembly GCA_963849435.1 of uncultured Alphaproteobacteria bacterium. Taxonomy (GTDB): domain Bacteria; phylum Pseudomonadota; class Alphaproteobacteria; order Sphingomonadales; family Sphingomonadaceae; genus Sphingomicrobium. The sequence continues at coordinate 141,302 of CAWKHO010000015.1, read as the reverse complement.
AGCACAAGGACCATATCTGGCTGCACCTCGACCATATCGACCCGAAGATCCTTGCCGAGCGGCTGCCGGGGATCACCGAAACTGCGATGACCTTCACCGGGGTCGATCTGACGCGGCAGCCGGTGCCCGTCGTGCCGACTGTACACTACAATATGGGCGGCATCCCGACCAACTATCATGCCGAGGTCGTGACCCTGAAGGACGGCATGCCGGACACCGTCGTGCCAGGCCTGTTCGCGGTGGGCGAAGCGGCCTGCGTCAGCGTCCACGGTGCCAACCGCCTCGGTTCCAACAGCCTGATCGACCTCGTGGTGTTCGGCCGCGCCGCGGGACTGAGGCTGGCCGAGACCATCAAGGTCGGCACGATCCAGGAGGATCTGCCCGAGGACTTGTCCGACCTGGCGCTCACCCGGCTCGACAAGTTCCGTCATGCCGAAGGCGGCAGCCCGACCGCCGAGGTGCGCCTCGACATGCAGCGCGTGATGCAGTCCGACTGCGGCGTGTTCCGCGCCGACCGCACTCTGGCGGAAGGCGTCGCCAAGATCGACGCGGTGTTCAAGCGCATGGCCGACGTTCGCGTTACCGACCGCAGCCTCATCTGGAACAGCGACCTCGTCGAGACGCTGGAGCTCGACAATCTCCTCGCCCAGGCGGTGGTGACGATGCACTGTGCCGCCAACCGCAAGGAAAGCCGCGGCGCCCATATGCAGGAAGACTATCCCAACCGCGACGACGCCCACTGGATGAAGCACACCATCGCCTGGCTGGACGGCTGGGGCGGCAAGGGCGGCGAAGTGAAGATCGACTACCGCCCGGTGCACGAGTTCACGCTCACCGACGATATCCAATATATCAAGCCGAAAGCGCGGGTATATTGAGTTTCCTGCTCACCGGGCGAAGTGCGGGGCCTTAGCTGGCCTGACTCCGCGCCTGCGTAAAGCCGCCACCGCACCGCAGTTGCCGCCGCTCCCGTCCTAAACTAAGCCGCTCGCCAAGACGAAGGGGGCTTGCATGTTCGGTTGGTTTCAGCGCTTGCTTCCACGGAAGAGCGACTTCTTCGGCATGTTCGAGGCGCATGCGGCTACGCTCGTCGCCGCCGCCGAGGCGATGGACAAGCTGGTCGACGGCGGTCCTCGGAAAGAAGAGATCGCCGAAGTCGAGCGGCGCGAGCACGAAGCCGACGACATCATCCGCCAGGTGCTGACCGACGTCCGCGCGCACCTTTCTCACGCCCTTCGACCGCGGCGCGATCACATCTCTGATCGCGGCGATGGACGACGCGATCGACGAAATGCACTCGGCTGCCGTCGCAATCGACCTTTATGAGCTCGAACGAGTTCGAGCCCGAGATGAAGCAGATTGTCGGCATGGCGCTCGAGGCTGCGCGGCTGATTTAGGAGGCGATGCCGCTGATGCGCGAACATCACCCGGAACGGCGCCCGGCTGCACAGCATCACCGAAAAGGTGGTCGAACTCGAAGGCGCGGCCGACGACGTCCACGCGGCTGGCCTGAAAAAGGCGTTCCAGGCGGATTTCGAACAGCCCGATGCAGTTCATCGTCGCGCGCGAAATCTACAAGCATCTCGAGCGCATCGCCGACGCGTTCGAGGATGTCGCGAACGAGATCGACGGCATCGTCATCGACCACGCCTGACCCCTGATGCACGAGCTCGCGATCCCGCTTCTCGTCGGGCTGATCGCCGTCGCGCTCGCCTTCGATTTTCTCAACGGCCTGCACGATGCCGCAAACTCGATCGCGACCGTAGTCGCCACGCGGCTGATTAGCCCAGTCGGAGCGGTCGCCTTTGCGGCCTTCTTCAATTTCGCCGCTTACTTCCTGACGCTGCAATGGCCGTCGCTGCAAAAAGTCGCCGACACGATCGGCAAAGGGCTGATCGACAAGGACCTGGTGACTCCCGCGGTGGTCTTCGGGGCGCTGGTCGGCGCGATGTTCTGGAACGTGGTGACGTGGCTAAAGGGCATTCCTTCATCGTCGAGCCACGCGCTTGTCGGCGGTATCGTCGGCGCCGGGCGTCGCGCATTCCGGGTTCGGCGTCGTCCAATGGGCGGGCCTCAACAAGACGCTCATCGCGATCGTGCTGTCGCCGCTACTCGGTCTGATCCTTACCATGGCGATCATGCTCGCGACGAGCTGGCTCGGAGTGCGCGCCAGCGCGCGCGGAGCGGAGCGGACCTTCCGCGGCCTGCACCTCGTCTCGGCGGGCGCTTATTCGCTCGGCCACGGCCTCAACGACGCGCAAAAGACGATGGGGATCATCACCGTGCTGCTCTATTCGACCGGCCATCTCCACGGCGACTTCCACGTGCCCCACTGGGTCGCGCTGAGCTGCTACGTCGCGATCGGCCTCGGCACGCTGACCGGCGGCTGGCGGATCATCGAGACGATGGGCACGCGCATCACCAAGCTCAACCAGCACCAGGGTTTCTCGCGCCTCGGCCGGCGGATCGGTGATGCTGTTCGCCGCCTCCTATCTCGGCATCCCCGTCTCGACCACGCACACCATTGCCGGCTGCGTGATCGGCGCCGGCGCCGCTCGGCGCGCATCGGCGGTCCGCTGGGGCATTGCGGGGCAACGTCGCCGATCGCGTGGATCATCACCATCCCGGCGTCCGCCACTGTCGCGGCGCTCTTCTATTGGCTCGTCACGATCCTTTAGCGGCGCCGGCTGCATTGACGTATTTGTCTGACTAATTACGGTCGCCCCCTCGATCGAAGGTCAGGAGTGCTGATGCGTTTCTCGTTGATATTGGCGGGCCTGTGTGCCGCCTTGCTCTCAGCCGGGGCCGACGCACAGGGCGTCCGGCGAATTGACATCGACGTCGGCAGGGCCACAAAGCCGTTCGACCGCTTCTTCGACCTGTCGGTCGGCTCCGATTATTCCGGCACGATGAGCCGCGCGGACAGTCAGGCGCAGCTCAAGACCGCTGTCGACGAGCTCGGCTTCCGCTATCTCCGCTTCCACGCCATTTTCCACGACGCGCTCGGCACCGTGAAGCAGACGCCGGACGGGCGCCTCGCTTACGATTGGACCGGCATCGACAAGCTCTACGACAACCTCCTTGCCCGCCGCATCAAGCCCTTCGTTGAATTGGGCTTCACGCCGCAGGCGCTGAAGACGTCCGACAACAAGATCTTCTGGTGGAACGGCAATACTTCGCACCCGAAGCCGGAGGCGTGGCGCAACCTGATCCGGGCCTTCGTGACGCATCTCGAGCAACGATACGGCAAGGCACAGGTGCGCAGCTGGTTCTTTGAGGTGTGGAACGAGCCCAACCTCGACGGTTTCTGGGAAAAGGCCGACCAGCCGGCCTATTTCCGGCTGTTCGAGGACACTGCGCGCACGATCAAAGCGATCGACCGTCGAGCTCCGCGTCGGCGGCCCATCGACAGCGGGTGCGGCGTGGGTGCCCGAGTTCCTGTCCTTCGTTGCCGCGCACAACGTGCCGATCGATTTCGTCACCACCCACACGTACGGCGTCGACGGCGGGTTCCTCGACGCGGAGGGCAAGGACGACACGAAGCTTTCCCCCAATCCAGAACTCGATCGTCGGCGACGTCCACAAGGTGCGGGCGCAGATCCAGGCGTCGAAATTCCCCAACCTGCCGCTCTATTTCACCGAATGGAGCACAAGCTACACGCCGCGCGATCCGGTCCACGACAGCTACATCACCGCGCCATGGATCCTGACCAAGCTCAAGGGCGCGAAGGGTTCTCTCCAGGGGATGAGCTACTGGACGTACAGCGACATCTTCTACGAATCCGGACCGCCACCTTCCCCGTTTCACGGGGGCTTTGGGCTCATGAATATCAATGGCGTCCGCAAGCCGGCGTGGTTCGTCTACAAATATCTCCACGCGCTACGCGGCAACGAGGTCCCGACCGCCGATGGGGAGACGTTTGCAGCAAGCGACGGCAGGCGCGTCGAAGCGCTGGTGTGGGATTGGGTCCAGCCGAAGCAGGACGTCAGCGATCGGCCCTATTATACGAAGCCGCATCCGGCGGTGGCGGCGGCGCCCGTCACGCTTCGCTTCTCAAACCTGCGGCCGGGCTCCTACCGGCTCCGGATCCGCCGCACCGGCTTCCACAGGAACGATCCGCAATCGGCGTGGATCGGAATGGGCAAGCCGGTGACACTCTCGGCCGCGCAAGTTGCAAAGCTGCAATCGCTGACGCGCGACATCCCCGAACGGAATGCGCTCGTGCAGGTCCCGGCGGGCGGCGGTTATTCGCTGACGCTGCCAATGCGGGCGCAGGACGTGGTGCTCGTGACCATGGAGCGGATGCAATAACTGGCCCTTCGCGGCCTTAGAAAAGTCAGGAGGGCGTAGGCGCGAACTTTGTCACCGCCTCGTAGCGCGGATTGATGAGGTGCACGACGACCAGCGCGACGAGATAGGCCGACCCAGCAATGACGAAGATCGGCGTGTAGCTCCCGAATTGCTGGAGCACCCAACCGGCATATTTAGCCATCAGCATCCCGCCCAAGGCTCCTGCGAAGCCGCCGAGCCCGACAACTGAGCCGATCGCCCAGCGTGGGAAGAGGTCGGCTGGCATCGAAAAAAGGTTCGCCGAAAAACCCTGGTGACCGGCGCAGGCAAGTCCGATGAGCAGGACCGCAATCCAGACCGTCGGCGCGGCAACGGCGAAGGTGACCGGAACGACAATGAGTGCGCATGCAAGCATCGCCCGCTTGCGAGCGCGTCCGACGATCACGCCGCGTCCGAGCAGCGACGAACTGTACCAGCCACCCGCGATCGAGCCCAGGTCGGCAAGCACATAGACCACGACCAGCGGCGGGCCGAAGCTTTTCAAGTCAAGGCCGTAGCGCTTGTGGAAAAAGTCGGGCAGCCAGAAGAGGAACGTCCACCAGATCGGGTCGATCAGGAAACGCCCGCTCATATACGCCCAGGCCTGTCGAGTCGTGAGCAGGCGGCGCCACGCCACCGGCTTCTCCTCCTCGGCGGGATCGGACTCGATGTACGCGAGCTCGGTCGATTTCAGCTTCGGGTGCTCGCGCGGGCGGCGGTAAAGCACGAGCCAGGCGACGATCCAGACGATGTTGAACAGGCCGGTGATGACGAACGCGCCGCGCCAGCCCATCGCCAGCGCAATCATCGGCACGATCATCGGCGTGACGATCGCGCCCATGTTGGCCCCGGCATTGAAGATGCCGATGGCGAGCGCACGCTCGCGGCGGGGGAACCAATCGCGCGCCGCGGCGAGTGCAGCCGGATACGTGCCCGACTCGCCGAGCGCGAGGATGATCCGCATGAGTGCGAATCCACGTGTCGACGTAAACAGTGCGTGCGCCATGTGGGCCGCGGTCCACACGCCCATGGCCAGCGCGTAACCGACTTTTGCACCGACGCGGTCGATCAGCCGGCCGAAGAACAGGAAACCGATGCCGTATGCGGCCTGAAACCAGAAGACGACGTCTCCGTAGCCCGTCTCGGACCAGCCGTAGAGCTGCTGGAGCGTGGGCTTGAGGACGCTCAGAACCAGCCGGTCGATGTAGCTCAGGACGACAGCGGCGAAGAGCAGTCCGCAGATCACCCAGCGCAGCCGAGCCCCCTTGCCGGGCGGCACCGCAGCGGGAGCGGTCGGCACCGCCGTCATCGGCGAGCTTTCCGGCGCGCGCGGCGAACAGCGACAAAGGCACGGCGTCGCCCATGAAGCGATAACCCTCGGGCGACGGGTGCAGACCGTCACCGGAATCGAACGCCTTGCGGAGCCTCTGCGGCTGGGCCGGATCGCGCATCAGCGCATCGAAATCGACCACTGCATCGACATTTCCCGGTGTCCCAATCCAGTCGTTGACGGCCTTGCGATCAGCCTCGTTCGCGGCATCGGGATGGTAGTAGCCGGAACCTCCGTACGGCATGATTGTCGCCCCGATGACCTTGATCCCGCGCTCGCGTGCTCGGGCTGCCATTTGTGCATAAGCTCCGATCATGCGCTCGACGAGTGCGTGATGGGCCGCGGGCGAAACGGGTGCATCGCGGGTGAGCATCCCGAGATCGTTCACGCCTTCGAGGATGATGACGTATCGAACGGCGCTTCGCTCGAGCACGTCGCGTCCGAACCGGGCGACGGCGCTTGGTCCGACGCAGGGTTCTGCGAGACAGTTGCTGCCGACGCCCAGGTTAAGCACTCCGATCGAGCGGTCCGATGCCCTAAGGCGCTCGGCGAGAAAGTCCGTCCATCGCGTGTTGGTGTTGGACACGACTCCATGCCCATCAACGATCGAGTCGCCGACGATGGCAAGGGCTGTTGACGGGAAGTCCGGCTCCACATCAATCGCGCTCAGATAGTACCAGTGATCGACGATCGACGCTCCACGGAGCTCCACCGCCGAAAGCTGGTCGTCGGGCGCAGAGTAGCTGGTGGCCCGCGAGCCGGGATGACCCGTCTGCAACTTTGGCACCTCGGTAAAATGGATCGTGACGGCGAGCGTCGTCAGCGCCGGCACCTCCATCGAAACTGGATCGGAGACATATTCGCCGCCGGCGGGAATCGTGACTGCCGGTGCGCCATTGAACTTGACGCTTCGGTCGGTCGGCGGATCGATGCGTTGTGAGTCCGCCGATATGGCCCGCGCAATGTGCACGCCGGTGATCGTCAGCGGCGCAGCGCCGAAGACATTCGATATGCGAACGCGAACGCGCCTGCCGCCCATCGACGTGCGAACCAGTTGGCGCATTGTCGCGTTCTCGAGCGCGGCCGCATCCTTCGCGTCGAGCGGAATTTGCGCGCTGGCCCAGCTGCTCACCCATTTTGAGGGAGCGGCTATCCGGCTGGCCAAAGGTGCAGAGGAAGACGGGCCGGCGACAAGCACGACGACGGCAGCGAAGAGCGTGTACAAGTTGAACTTCGATCGTTCCCGCACCACGCCTCCGACTTGACACCAATTGTCTCGCAAGAGGATGTTAGCGCTCACAACAGAGGAATGCATGGCGAAAATCGAACGCGCCCGGGTCGTCGTCACCAGCCCTGGCCGCAACTTCGTCACTTTGGTGATCGAGACCAGCGACGGCGTTCGCGGCGTGGGCGATGCAACGCTGAACGGCCGCGAGCTCGCAGTCGCCGCTTATTTGCAGGACCACGTCGTTCCGTGCCTGATCGGCCGCGACCCGCACCGTATCGAGGACGTTTGGCAGTTCCTCTATCGCGGTGCCTACTGGCGCAAAGGTCCGGTCACGATGTCCGCAATCGCGGCGGTCGACGTGGCGCTGTGGGACATCAAGGGAAAGATTGCCGGCCTTCCGCTGTATCAGCTGCTCGGCGGCGCTTCGCGCGACTGCGGTGATGGTCTACGGTCACGCCAACGGCAACTCGATCGAGGAAACGGTCGAGCGCGCGCTCGAATATCGCGAGCAAGGCTACCGGGCGATCCGCCTGCAGAGCGGAATTCCCGGCCTGGCGTCGACCTATGGCGTGTCCAAAGACAAATATTTCTACGAGCCGGCCGATGCCGATCTTCCGACGGAAAATTTGTGGTCGACCGAGAAATACATGCGCACCGTCCCCGAGCTGTTCGCCGCGGCGCGCGAGGCGCTCGGCCCCGACGTGCACCTGCTGCACGACGTCCACCACCGGCTCACGCCGATCGAAGCTGCGCCGGCTCGGGAAGGACCTGGAGCCGTTCCGCTTGTTCTGGCTGGAGGACGCGGTCGTCGCCGACAATCAGGAAAGCTTCCGCCTGGTTCGGCAGCACACGACGACTCCGCTCGCGGTAGGCGAGGTCTTCAACAGCATCTGGGACGCCAAGCTGCTCATCCAGGAGCAGCTGATCGACTATATTCGTGCGACCGTGGTGCACGCCGGCGGGATCACCCACCTGCGGCGGATCGCCGCCTTCGCCGAAATGTTCAACGTCCGCACGGGCTGCCACGGCGCGACCGATCTGTCCCCGGTCACGATGGCGGCGGCGCTCCATTTCGATCTGTCCGTCCCCAACTTCGGCGTGCAGGAATACATGCGGCACAAGGAAGAGACGGACGCGGTGTTTCCGCACGCGTACAGTTTCGAAAAAGGCTCGATGCATCCGGGGGAAGCGCCCGGTCTCGGAGTCGACATCGATGAGGAGCTCGCTGCGCGCTATCCCTACAAACGTGCCTATCTGCCGGTGAACCGGCTCGATGACGGCACGATGTTCAATTGGTGACCGACAAGCTCGTCCTTCACCCGGACCGGCTGTTCCCGGCGGATGAGCGGTCGCGAGCGATCGCGCGGTCGCTCTACGAAGGCATCAAGGACCTGCCGATCGTCAGTCCCCACGGGCACACCGACCCGGCATGGTTCGCGCTGAACGAACCCTTCCCCGACCCCGCGAACCTGTTGATCGTTCCTGACCATTACATTTTCCGGATGCTCTACAGCCAAGGCATCCCGCTCGAGCAGCTCGGGATTCCCCGCGTCGATGGAGGTCCCACCGAAAGCTGATCCGCGCGCGATTTGGCGAGTTTTCGCAGAGCATTACCACCTGTTCCGCGGCACGCCTTCGCGGCTGTGGCTCGACTGGGTCTTCGCCGAGGTCTTCGATCTGGACGTGCGCCTTTCAGAGACGACGGCCGATCTGTATTTCGACAGGATTCAAGCGTCTCTGGAGCAGCCGCAACTTCGTCCCAGGGCGCTGTTCGAGCGCTTCAACATCGAAGTTCTGGCGACCACGGAAAGCCCGCTCGATCCGCTCGACTACCATCGTGAGATCCGCGAATCCGGATGGAGCGGACGGGTGATTACGGCCTATCGTGCGGATGCGGTGATGGATCCGGAGTATCCCGACTTCACCGCGAACCTGCGCCGTTTCGGTGAGCTGACCGGCGAGGACGTGTCGACCTTCGCCGGTTACCTGCGCGCGCATGAGAAACGCCGCGCCTTCTTTCGCGACGCCGGCGCAACATCCACCGATCATGGCCACCCAACCCCAGCGACGGCGGACCTGCCCCGATCCGATTGCGAAGCTTTGTACGCCAAGAGTGCGCGAAGGCACGTGCTCAGCTTCCGACGCCGAGCTGTTCCGCGGCCAGATGCTGACCGAAATGGCGCGGATGAGCGTGGATGACGGAATGGTGATGCAGATCCATCCGGGCGTGTATCGCAGCCACAATCCGCAGCTGCTGCGAGCGGTTCGGCAGGGACAAAGGCGCCGACATTCCGCTCGCCGACCGAATATGTGCGCAGCCTCAAGCCGTTGCTCGACCGCTTCGGCTCCGATCCACGGCTGACACTCATCCTGTTTACGCTCGACGAGAGCACCTACGCGCGCGAGCTGGCGCCTTTGGCAGGGCATTATCCGGCCCTGAAGCTCGGCGCGCCCTGGTGGTTTCACGACAGCCCCGAAGGGATGCGGCGCTTTCGCGAGCAGGTCACCGAAACCGCGGGGTTCTACAACACGGTAGGTTTTATCGACGATACACGCGCCTTTCTGTCGATTCCCGCGAGACACGACGTTGCGCGGAGAATGGACTGCGCCTTCCTCGCGCGCCTGGTCGCCGAGCACCGGCTCGACGAGTCCGAGGCGCATGAGGTGGCGCATCTGCTGGCGTACGATTTGACGAAGCGGGCATACAAACTGTGACGCAGCGCCTGTCCACCGCAACCCTGCCAATGCTGCCGGCGGACGTGCGACGGCCATCCTATGATCGCGGCGCGCTCAAGGCCGGCGTCGTCCACATCGGCCTCGGCGCCTTCCACCGCGCGCATCAGGCGCCGGTCTTCGAGAGCTTTGCCCAACGGGGCGATCTGCGCTGGGGAATCGTCGGTGCCTCCCTCCGTTCCGCGGCCGTGCGCGACGCGCTGCTGCCGCAGGACTTGCTGTACAGCCTCGTCATTGAATCCGGTGCCGATCGCATCACCAGCGTGATCGGCGCGCTCCGCGGCGTGATCGTCGCGCCCGAGGATCCACGGCGGCTGATCGAAGCCATTGCTTCCGGCGAGACGCATATCGTGACCGTCACCGTCACGGAGAAAGGCTATAAGCTCGATTCGGCATCGGGCTTGCTCCTGGAAGACGATCTCGACGTGCGAGCGGACCTCGCCGATCTCTCGTCGCCGGCGACAATGCCTGGCTATTTGGCAGCGGGCCTGCGGCTCAGGAAAGAGCATGGATTGCCGCCGATCACCGTCATTTCGTGCGACAATATTGCGGGAAACGGGAGCAAGCTGCAGGCCAGCGTTGTCCACGTCGCCGGCCGGCATGATGCGCGTCTCGCCGAGTGGGTCGAGCGGGGTTGCGCATTCCCCGACACGATGGTCGATCGCATCGTGCCTGCGACGACCGACGCGGATGCAGAAGCGACAAGCTCGCGACTTGGTCTCGTCGATCTCGCAACCGTCCGAACCGAACCGTTCTTGCAATGGGTCATCCAGGACCGCTTCGCCGGTCCAGCGCCCGATTTTGAGCGGGCGGGCGTCCAGATCACAACCGACCTAGCCCCATGGGAACAGGCCAAGCTCCGCCTCCTCAACGGCGCGCATTCAGCGATGGCCTATCTCGGCGGTCTTGCTGGCATCGACACGGTCGACCAATTCGTCGAGCAGCCCTGGGGCCGCGCTTTCATTCATCTGTTATGGGACGAGCTTGAATCGACTTTGACCGCGCCTCGCGAACTCGACCTTGCCGAGTACCGCAGGACATCGATGCGCCGGTTCGGCAATTCGGCGTTACGCCATCGGCTTCGCCAGATCGCGATCGACGGCTCCCAGAAGATCCCGCAGCGGCTTGTCGCCGGCGCGGCGGATCTTCTCGACCGGGGCGACGAGCCCGACGCGATTGCACTCGCCATTGCAGCATGGATGCGCTGGCAGAGCGGCCGCGACGATCTCGACGAGAGATTTGAAGTCGACGACCCGCTCGCATCCACGACGGAACGGCTGGTTACAGGCGCTCCGAGTGCGCCGGATCAGACGCGGGCGCTACTCTCGCTCGGTTCGGTCTTTCCACCGCGTCTCAGGGACGATTCAAACTTCCAAACGCTTGTTGCCTGCCATTTGCAGAACCTGCGCGATCATGGTGCCCGAACGAGCGTGGAACGCTTCGTGTCCAGGCAAACAGTCGCCGCTGAAAGGAATCGCTGCGGATGAACCTTGACCGTTCAGGCGCCGTGCTTTGTTTTGGCGAGGTCCTGCTGCGGCTCAGCACGGCGGCTGGCACGCGCATTGCAAACTGCTCGAAGTTGACCGCTCACGTCGGGGGCGCAGAAGCAAACGTTGCCGCGCTCCTCGCCCAGCTCGGAACCGAGGCCGAGATGATCACCGTGCTCCCCCGATCCAGCCTTGGCGATTTCTGCGAGGCGGAACTCCGACGCGTCGGCGTGCGCGCCGATAACGTCCTTCGCAGCGACGGCCGAGTTGGACTTTACTTTTTTGAGCCTGCGAACGGCGGCGGGCGCATCGTCTACGACCGCGAACACTCCGCTTTTGCAAGGCTCGCCGACCAGGTCGATTGGCCTGCCCTCGCGGCGAGCGCGCGCTGGCTCCATCTGTCCGGCATCAATCTGGCGCTCGGCGACATTGCCGCGAAGTCAGCGCTCGCAGCCGCTGAAGCGATGCGCTCGGCCGGAGTGCCGATATCCTTCGACGTCAACCACCGGGCGTCTCTATGGGAAGCTCGCTCCCGAGCGGATTTCAACCGCGTTCGTGAGCTGACCGGTCTGGCCGATGTCCTTTTCGCCAGTCCGGCCGACATTTCGCGCGTGCTCGGAATTGATTTGCAATCCGAAACGAGCGAGCATCGACGAACTGCGGCGGAAGCGGCGTTCAACGTCTTCGAGCACCTCCAGTTCGTCGCGTCGACGACGCGTTCTCTGGAAGGCGGCGGCTCGACCCTGTCCGTCCGTGTAGATTTGCGCGAGTTGGACCATGAGACGGCGGCGGCGCCGCTCCGCATGGTGATTGACCGCATCGGCTCGGGCGATGCCTTCGCAGGCGCAGCGATCGACGCAATCCTTCGCCGCGCGCCGCTGGAGGAAATCGCGCAACGCGGGTTGGCCGCTGCAGTCCTTAATCACGGCATCCGCGGCGATCGATGGATCGGCACTCGCGCGGAGCTCGAGTCCTTCGATCCATTCGCTGCCGCTGACGTTCAGCGATAAAGCCAGCAATTCGCGACTAGCAGCGAATGCTGAAGTGGTGCCCAGGAGAGGACTCGAACCTCCACGCCCTTGCGAGCGCCAGCACCTGAAGCTGGTGCGTCTACCAATTCCGCCACCTGGGCACTTTAAGCTGAAAATGTGCGGTAGGGCGCGGCATTTGGAGAGCGGCGCGGCGCTTGTCAACCGCGCGAGCGGACCACCGCTAACGCGTTGAAATTCAGGCGAATGGACGCAAAGGCCAGGCATTCGCCCGCCTGCGTCGGATCCGGACCAACGTCAGGTGAGCGCGGGCTCCCGCCGCGCCTCGCTGCTCGGCTCGGACACGCCCTCGAGGGCGGTCTTCTCGCAGTCCTCGCCAGTCTGCGCGATGTCGGCGAGCGAGATGATCCCGGTCAGCCTCTTGTCGCGGTTGAGGATCGGCAACCGCCGGACCTGGTTCTCGGCCATGCATTGCGCCGCGTCCTCGATGTCATCGTCCTCGAAACAATAGAAGATCTTCTCCGACATCACATCGCGAACGGTCGTGGCGTCCGGCGTCCGGTCCTCCGCAACCCCGCGAATGGCGATGTCGCGGTCGGTGACCATCCCAATCAGCCGGTCGTTCTCGCCGACGGGAAGTGCCCCGATATCCTCGCTCTTCATACGCTTTGCCGCTTCGCGGATTGACGCATTCGGGTCGATCAGTTCGGGATCGCTGGTCATGATTTCTTTAATTTTCATTGGAGCCTCCGTGCGTCTCGATTGCCGCGATGAGAGACGCAATGCGGCAAAGCTTCGAGCGGCACGTTCGTTCCGCCGATTGAGCAGACGAAACGACGGACGGGGCTTGAAGCGCGCGCCTTGTCAATGGCGCCCGCGAGCCGCTATCGCGCCCCCGATGATCGAGCCGATATGAAGAGCTGGTCACGGTGTTCGGCGGGGACGGATTCATCGGCCGCTACGTCTGCGAATTCCTGATGAGAAGCGGAGTCCGGGTGCGCGTCGCCTCGCGCGATCCGCGCAACTCCTATTTCATCCAGCCGCTGGGCCAGGTCGGTCAGTTCGGTTTCGTCCAGGCGGACATCACCAATGCGGACAGCGTCCGCCGCGCGTCGAAGGCGACGAGCGCAGTCGTCAACCTGGTCGGCATCTTCGGCCGGAAGATGGAGGCGGTCCACGTCGATGGCGCGCGAAATGTCGCCGAAGCGGCGCGCGATGCCGGCACTCGCGCGCTGGTCCACGTCTCCGCGATCGGTGCCGACCCGCAGTCTCCTTCAAACTACGGCCGAACCAAAGGCGAGGGCGAGCTCGCCGTCCGCAAGGCATTCCCGAGGGCAACAATCGTCCGGCCGTCGCTCGTGTTCGGGCCCGAAGACGATCTCACCAACCGCTTCGCCGCGATGGCCGGTTGCCCTTCCTTCCGGTGATCGCCGCCAGATCGCAAGTTCCAGCCGGTGTACGTCCGCGATGTCGCGCAGGCGATTTCGAGAGCCGCGCTCGAGCCGCAAGTCCACGGCGGCAAGACCTACGAGATCGCCGGTCCGCAGGTCCTCACCATGGCCGAGCTCAACCAGGCGATCGTCCAGCTGAGCGGGCAGAACACCGAGATCGTGCCTGTGCCGGACGTCTTCGGAGACCTGCTGTCGCGCTTCGGTTGGATGCCCGGCGCGCCACTGACCCGCGACCAGTGGCTGATGCTCCAGCGCGACAATGTCGCGGCGCAAGGATGCGCCGGGCCTCGAGGCGTTCGGAATCGAGCCGACGCCGCTTGCCGCCGTCGCCTGGGAATGGCTGGGCCGCTTCCGCACGGGCGGCAAATTCTCCAGCCGGCGAATTCATTTGACCGCCGTCTCCTGAACCCGGACCCGACCCGCTCATGCCCATCCTTCTGATCGCGATCATCCTCGGCATCGTCGAGGGCGTCACCGAGTTCCTCCCGGTCTCCTCGACCGGCCACCTGATCCTCGCCACCGAGCTGCTCGGCTTCAATGCGGATCAGTGGAAGGCGTTCAACGTCATCATCCAGTTGGGCGCGATCCTCGCCATCGTCGTGCTCTACTGGCGCACCTTCTGGGCCGTGATCGAAGGACTGTTCCGCGCGCAATCCGGTGTCGCTGAGGTTCGTCCGCAACATCCTGATCGGCTTCCTGCCGTCGGCGATCCTCGGTTTCATCCTCATCAAGCATATCGAGGCGCTGCTCGGCGACCCCAAGGTCGTCGCGGTGGCCTTCATCCTCGGCGGAATCGCGATTTTGGTGATCGAGCGGCTGGTCAAACGCGCGGACGTCGTCGGTGTCGCCGAAATGCCGGTCAAAACCGCTGTGGGTGTCGGCATCGCGCAATGCCTCGCAATGATTCCCGGAGTCAGCCGTTCAGGGGCGACGATCATGGGCGCGCCTGTCGCTCGGCGTCGAGCGGCGCACCGCGGCTGAGTTCAGCTTCTTCCTCGCCATCCCGACGATGCTCGGTGCGACCACGCTCGAATTCGTCAAAAACCGCCACGAAATCATGGCGGGTGCGGGCGGCGTGGGTTTCGGCGTCGTCGCGGTCGGTTTTGTCGTCAGTTTCGTTGTCGCGCTGGTCGTTGTTCGCGCCTTCGTCCACTACATCTCGCGCCACGGCTTCGCGCCGTTCGCGTGGTATCGGATTGTCGCTGGCGCAGTCGCTTTGGTTTGGCTCACGATGCGCTAGAGGTTTATTTCGTGCCCGCGGAGTGCTAAATTATTCAGCGAGTTAAAGGGTGATCTCATGCGTATGAAGCTCATCATTGCACCGCTGCTGATATGTGCGAGCCCGGCGTTCGCGCAGCCTGCCCCGCAGGCGCCGCCGCCGATCGCCGACCCCGCCGTCGCCGACCGCGTGGCGAATGCCGCCCAGGCCATCTCCGATGCGTTGCTCAACATTCCCGTCGGCGATCTCAAGGCCGCCGCCGAAGGGCGGCGGGCGACACCGGACGAAAAGAGGATGACGGTGGGCGATCTCGCCCGGCGCGACGACCCGGATTTCGACCGCAAACTCCACCGGCCAGATCGCAGAGGCGAGGCCGATGGTCCGGCAGAGTATGAAGGCGCTCAATGAATCGCTGCCAGCGGTGATGCAGAGCCTGGAGCAGGCGCGGCGTTCGCTCGAACGCGCGCTCGCCAACCTTCCCGACCCGACCTACCCGCAGCGCTGACGTCATCCTGAACTTGGTTCAGGATCCATTTTCGAGAAGCGCTGCGCTCGTCACCAGAATGGATGCTGAAACAAGTTCGGCATGACGGCTTCCCTTGCCTCACCGCAACGCTAAAGCTGCGCCGCCATGTGGCAGCTCTTCCAGTTCCCGCTCTGCCCGTTTTCGCGCAAGGTCCGGCTCGTCCTTGCCGAGAAGGGCGTCGGCCATGAGCTGGTGCGCGAGAACCCGTGGGAGGAGCGCGACGAGTTCGTCGACCTCAATCCGGCCGGCGAAACTCCGGTCATGGTCGACCCGGACCAGGGCATCACGCTGATCGGATCGCAGCCGATCGTCGAATATTTCGACGAGACGGTCGACCGAATGCCGATGATTCACGGCAATGCCGTGCTCCGCGCCGAGATCCGGCGCATGACCGAATGGTTCGACATCAAGCTGTTTCGCGAAGCGGTCGAGCCGCTGATGAACGAACGCATGCGCAAGCGCCTGGTGAGCCGCGAAAGCCCCGACACGCGCGTGCTGCGCGAGGCGATGCGCATCGCGTCCGAGCATCTCGACTACCTCGATTACCTTCTCGACCACCGCCGCTGGCTTGCCGGCCCCGGCTTAAGCCTCGCCGACTTTACTGCCGCCGGTCACCTGAGCGTAATCGACTATCTCGGCGCGCTGGACTGGCGCGGGCACAAGCAGACCAAGGACTGGTACGCGGTCATGAAATCGCGCCCCTGCTTCCGGCCGCTCCTCGGCGAGCGCATGGAAGTGATCGTCCCCCCCGGCCATTACGACAAGGTCGACTTCTAAGCCGGGATCAGAGCCCCGCGATACACATTGTCCTCAAGCGTCCGGCCCGCACCCAGCGCGACGCAGCTCATCGGATCGTCGGCGACCCGCACCGGAAGCCCGGTCGAATCCTGCAGCACCGTAGCGAACTCGCGCAGCAGTGAGCCGCCGCCGGTCATCGTGATGCCCTGGTCGATCACATCGGCCGCAATCTCCGGCTGCGTGTGCTCGAGCGCCGTCCGCACCACTTCAACGATCTGGTTGACAGGTTCGCTCAGCGCATCGGCGACTTGGGCCTGATTGAGCTCGATCGCGCCGGGCATGCCGCGTCCGACGTCGCGTCCGCGCACAAGCGTGGTGAGGCCCTTGCCGTCGCCGGGGCGGACCGCCGAGCCGATCTCCAGCTTAATCCGCTCGGACGTGCCTTCGCCGATCAGCAGGTTGAAGTTGCGCCGCACATAGGAAGCGATGGCGTCGTCCATCTTGTCGCCCCCGACGCGCGCC
This sequence comes from uncultured Alphaproteobacteria bacterium, assembly GCA_963849435.1. Taxonomy (GTDB): domain Bacteria; phylum Pseudomonadota; class Alphaproteobacteria; order Sphingomonadales; family Sphingomonadaceae; genus Sphingomicrobium. The sequence goes on along the minus strand of CAWKHO010000015.1, from coordinate 124,749 downwards.
GAGCGGCACAGGGCTAGCCCCTGGAGCGAGATCACCCCGACTTCGGTCGTGCCGCCGCCGATGTCGACCACCATCGACCCGACCGGTTCGGCCACGGGCAGCCCGGCGCCGATCGCAGCGGCCATCGGCTCCTCGATCAGCGAGACGCGGTCCGCTCCAGCGTTGCTCACGGCATCGCGGATCGCACGGCGCTCAACCGACGTGGCGCCCGACGGGATGCAGATCACGACCTCCGGCCCGCGCGAAAAACGGCTCGGACCGCCATGCGCCTTGCGGATGAAATGCTTGATCATCTCCTCGGCGACTTCGAGGTCGGCGATGACTCCGGCGCGGAGCGGACGAATGGTCTTAATATTCTCGGGCGTCTTGCCCATCATCAGCTTGGCGTCGTCGCCGATCGCCCGCACTTTGCGGACTCCGTTTTCGACTTCCATCGCAACAACGGACGGCTCGCTGGTGATGATTCCGGCACCCCGGACATAGACGACCGTGTTGGCGGTACCCAAGTCAATCGCGATGTCTCGCGACGAGAAGTTGAACAATGATCGCACGGCTGGGCCCCCGGCCTAAGAATCGGGATTTCAAAGGCTTAGGCGGTTCTCGCGAGGCGTCACTATGGTTAATGGCGGTTAAGCACGGGGCGTGGGTTTATCGCGGTCAGCTGAGGCGAGGATTCACGCCCGCCGCGACGGCCTGCTACGGCATTCTCGCCGAATCGCTGCAGGTGAACGCTGGTGATGATCGCGCTTCTACTCGCCTCGACGCCGACCAGTGCTGAGCCGCCGCGTATCACCAGCCGCCACTCGCGATATTTGTGTATCCAGCGATCCGAAGGAAATCGTCGTGTGCGGCTCCGCGAGTGCACGACTCCCGCTATCGTTTACCGAAGCTCTCCCAGAAGTACGAGCGCGGGCCGTTCCGCGCCCAAACCGAGCTTGCGCCGGGACTGCACGCCAGCGCGCATGTGGATTCAGTCGATCTGCCCGGTGGCGCGAAAAGCAATCGCGCGCTGCTGTCGATCGGAATCGGCTTCTGATCGAGGCGGACTAGGCCCGCGCCGCCGCCACCAGATAATTCAGCCGCAGATCGTCGCTGAGGTGCAGCCCGCGCGTCGGCGACCAGGCGATACCTTCGACGTCGACGCACTTCAGCCCCGCATCCGCCAGCAGCACCGTCATCCGCTCGGGCGCGATGAACTTGTCGAAATCGTGAGTACCTTTCGGAATCCGCCCGAGCCCCTCGCCGATCGTGATCATCATCAGCTTCGACCAGCCCGTCTGGTTGGGCGTCGACAGGATCAGCAACCCGCCCGGCGCAAGCCGCCCCGCCAGCGCGCCGAGAAAGGCCGCCGGGTCGGCGACATGCTCGATCACCTCCATGCACGTGACGAGATCGAACGCGCCCTCGATCTCCAGCACGTCCGCAGCGCGGTAATCCACGTCCAGCCCCATCGCCTCGGCGTGCTCGCGCGCGACCGCGATGAGCTCCGAGGAAGCATCGACCCCGGTGACCTTCGCCCCCAGCCGTGCCAGCGGTTCCGCCAGCAGCCCCGCGCCGCAGCCGACATCGAGCGCCGTCTTCCCCTCCAGCGGCCGCCGTACGCGCTCGTCGCACTGCCAATGCTGGTCGATCCGGTCGCGCACATATTTGAGCCGCACCGGGTTCAACTTGTGCAGCATCGCCTCCGGACCATCAGGATCCCACCAGTCGCCTGCGTGGCTGGCGAACTGCCTGACCTCCTCCGGCACGACGCTCGTTGCCGCTCGGGTCGGGCCCTCGCTCGTGCTTGTCTCCACCATGTGCGCCCCCTAACAGGGCGCCGCCCTCAACCCAAGGACGCGCTCTCCAACCATGCCCCGCATCGTGATGAAATTCGGCGGCACGTCGATGGCGGGCATCGAGCGCATCCGCCACGTCGCGGGCCTGGTCAAACGCGAGGCCGAGCGCGGCAATCGAGCTTGCGGTCGTGGTCTCGGCGATGGCCGGCGAAACCGACCGCCTCGTCCAGCTCTGCAAGGAAGCCGCGCCGCTCTACGATCCGCGCGAATATGACGTGGTCGTCGCCTCGGGCGAGCAGGTCACCGCCGGACTGCTCGCCATCACGCTCCAGGGCATGGACATGAACGCTCGCTCCTACATGGGCTGGCAGCTGCCGATCCGCGCCAGCGGCCACAGCGCGGCCCTCATCGACCATATCGACGCGAGCGTGCTCGAAGACGTATTCGCGCAAGGGCGGAATCGCGGTGATCCCCGGCTTCCAGGGCATCACCGCGGAAGGGGATCTCGCGACGCTCGGTCGCGGCGGCTCGGACACCTCGGCCGTCGCCCTCGCGGTCGCGGTCAAGGCCGACCGATGCGATATTTACACCGACGTCGAGGGCGTCTTCACCACCGACCCGCGCATCGTCCCGCGCGCGCGGAAGCTCCAGGCCGTCACCTACGAGGAAATGCTCGAGCTCGCATCGGTCGGCGCCAAGGTCCTGCAGACCCGCTCGGTCGGGCTCGCAATGCGCTACAACATGCCGCTCCAGGTCCTCTCCTCCTTCGAGGACCGGCCCGGAACGCTGATCGTCGGCGACGACAAAATCGAGGAACTGAACATGGAAAAGCAGCTCGTCACCGGCATCGCGCATGACAAGAACGAGGCGCGGGTTACCTTGACCGGCCTCCCTGACCGCGCCGGCACCGTGGCGGCGATCTTCGCGCCACTCGCCAAGACGAACGTCAACGTCGACATGATCGTCCAGAGCGGCGCCGGGACCGGCAAGGCGAGCACGCTGACCTTCACCGTGCCAACCGCCTCGCTCGCCCACGCCGTAGCCGAGCTCGAGAAAGCCAAGGAGGCGATCGGCTTTGAAACGATCGTGACGGACACCGACGTAGTGAAGATCAGCGCGGTCGGTATCGGCATGCGCTCCAACGCGGGAATCGCGGCCAAGATGTTCGAGACGCTTGGCCGAGCGCGGGATCAACATCCTCGCCATCTCGACCTCGGAGATCAAAGTCTCGGTGCTGGTCCCCGAGGACTACACCGAGCTCGCCGTGCGCGTGCTCCACACCGCCTTCGGCCTCGACGCCGAGCAAGCCGCGTGAGCGGTGAAGGCCTGATCGCCGAGCCGCGCGCGGTGCATCCGACCGCGGGCCACGCGCGCCTGAAGGAGCTGATGCACCGCGGCACCGAGTTCCTCGGCTGTGACGTCGCGATCATGGGCGGCGCAATGAGCTGGGTGTCCGAGCGCAACCTCGTCTCCGCCATCTCCAACGCCGGGCGGCTTCGGAGTGATCGCCTGCGGTGCGATGACGTCCGACCTGCTCGACACCGAAATCGCCGAAACGAAGGCGCGCACCAGCCGCCCGTTCGGCGTCAACCTCATCACCATGCATCCGGATCTCGCGGAGCTCATCGACGTCTGCGTGAAGCACGGCGTCGGGCACGTCGTGCTCGCCGGCGGGCTCCCGCCCGGCTGGGCGATGGACAAGATCAAGGGGAGCGGCGCGAAGCTGATGGCCTTCGCGCCCGCGCTCGCACTCGCGAAGAAGCTGATGCGCTCGAATGTCGATGCGCTGGTGATCGAGGGCATGGAGGCCGGCGGCCATATCGGCCCCGTCTCGACCTCCGTGCTCGCGCAGGAGATCCTGCCCAACGTCAGCCATGACATCCCGGTGTTCATCGCCGGCGGCATCGGTCGCGGCGGGGCGATGGCCGCTTACCTCGAAATGGGAGCCGTGGGGGTCCAGCTCGGCACCCGCTTCGTCTGTGCGCAGGAGAGCATCGCCCATGCCAATTTCAAGAAAGCGTTCATCCGCGCTTCCGCCCGCGACGCGATCCTGTCGGTCCAGATTGACCCGCGCCTGCCGGTCATACCCGTCCGCGCGCTCAAGAACCGCGAACTGGAGCGCTTTGCCGCCAAGCAGCGGGAGGTCGCCGACCTGCTCGACAAGGGCGAGATCGAGATGGCCGAAGCCCAGCTCCAGATCGAGCATTATTGGGCCGGCGCGCTCCGCCGTGCAGTGATCGACGGAGACGTCGAGAGCGGCTCGGTCATGGCCGGCCAGTCGGTCGGCATGGTCACTCGCGAGGAGCCCGTCGCCGCGATCATCCAGGAGCTGGTCGACGAAGCAGCCGCGGCGCTGGAGAGCCGCGGATAGGTCATCGAGAGTGGTCGGGCTGCCGCTTCAAAAGTTATTCGAGGTTTGACGGAACATTTCTAACCTATATCAGTCTGGTCTTAGTGCGCGGCTCCGCACAGCAGCTTCGGCTCCACGCCGAGCATTGTCGCGATCTCGCCCACGGCCAGAACGACGAGCGTACGCGCTTGATTCTGCGAACGATGGCCGCCGAATTCGATCAGCAGGCTCGCGACCTCGACGACGAGGGCAAAGTCCTGCGCGAGGAAGCTTCGACGTAAGGTGGTGAGACGGGCCGTGCTTCGGCTCCGCTGAATTCGGCGCTCGGCCCGGTGCTTGAACCTTCGCCCGCGGCTATCCTGACGGGGAACCATTGGAGCCGTTCATGCATCGTGCTGCGCTCGTTTGCGCTGCTTTGGCATTGGGGATTTTCGCTTCTCCCTTAGCCGCGCAGCAGACCACGCCCGACCAGACGCTCCCGCCGGCGCAGCAAACGCGCGCCCGAAGTTCCACCGGCTCCGCCGCCTGAGCAGCAAACCGCTCCCGAGCCACCGCCGCCGTTTCCGCCGATGCCTCGAGCGCGCCCGACGCACCGCTGGGTCGACGTCGGCGGTCGTCGAACTACGCACGCTCATCGCCGTACGCACCAGGCCGATCGCAGCGCGCGGCACGCCCATCACCACGCCACCCGTCACTCGCGCAAAACCGAGCGCTGGTGCCGCAGGTTGAGTCGCCGGCAGATGCTTCGGCACAGTGCGTGCAGCGCGCTCATCCGTCATTCGCACCACGTGACGAAGCATCGGCATCACACGGCAAGGCATCGGCACCATCATGTGAGGCGTCATCACAGGCTGGTGCATCACCATCGGGCGGTGCGCCGCCACCGCTAAGTCTGCGTTCGCCGGACGTTTGTCGGCGGACCCGAACTCAGTGGCTCGGTGTCTCCATGATCTCGGTGAGCACTCCGCCCATGTCCTTGGGATGGACGAAGAACACCGGAGTCCCATGCGCGCCGATGCGCGGTTCGCCGAGGACGCGCGCGCCCTTGGCTTCGAGCTCGACCTTGGCGGCGTGGATCTCGGGCACCTCGAAGCAGACGTGGTGCTGTCCGCCGAGCGGGTTCTTCTCGAGGAACTTCGCGATCGGTGAATTGTCGCCGAGGGGTTCGATCAGCTCGATCTGGCTGTTGGGCGTATCAACGAAGCACACGCGGACGCCCTGCGCGGGAAGGTCGAACGCCGGCCCGTGCGGCTCCGCGCCGAACATCGTGCGGTAGAGCTCGAGGCTCTGCTCGATCGAAGGCGTCGCCACGCCGACGTGATTCAATCTTCCCAACTTCATCGCACTTCTCCGTCATCCCGGCCTTGAGCCGGGACCCGCCTGTTCTCGTGGCCGTAAGAAAGGAAGGCAGGCCCCGGATCAAGTCCGGGGTGACGGGTCAGTGCTCGACAATCACGTCGGTAGTCACCGAATTGGCAATGAAGCAGGCCTCGTGCGCGCGGTGGTGGAGGTCGGCGATGGCAGCTTCATCCGGCGGGTTGCTGCCCCAAGTGACGCGTGGGCGCAGCGTGACGCCGGTCATCGCCATTTTGCCATCGGCGCGCTTCTCGAGCATGCCTTCGGCCTCATCGACATATGCATCGATCACGAACCCCGCGCGCCGCGCGAAGTCGAGGAAGAACAGCATGTGGCATGACGACAGCGAGGCGATGAACGCCTCCTCCGGATCGACTCCCGCCTGGTCCGACCAGGGCGCCGGAACGATGTGCGGGCTCGCGCTCGCCGGCACCACCGCGCCGCCGTCGAACGCCCATTCATGCGCGCGGCTGTACTGCCCCTTGGCGAAGTCGCCCTCGCCCGCGCGGCTCCAGCGAATCGTGGCGGTGTAGGTGCTCATGTGCCGATCCTCGCCACCCGAAGAATGCAATGGCGGCGATCACCACAAGCGCTGTGATGAGTGCCTCAGCGTGATCCACGATGCCACCAATAGAAGAAGGTAGCGAGACCGCCGAAAATGATCCCGAAAATGGCATATAGCAGCAGTCTATCCGACGAGCGTTGCACTCATCTCTGCCTTCGCGATCTGGGCATTTGCCATCGGGATCGAAACGAGCGCGCCAAAAATGAAGAACGCAGGGAAAGCTTGAAGATATGTTGCCTTATCGATTTCAGAGGGGAATGTTGTCATGCTTCTTCCACGGGTTCTCGAGCTGCTTGTTGCGGAGCTTGCGTAGCCCCATCGCCACCCGCCGCCGCGTCGAGTGCGGCATGATCACCTCGTCGATGAAGCCCTTGCTCGCCGCCACGAACGGGTTGGCGAAGCGCTCTTCATATTCGCGCGTATGCTCGGCGATCTCTTCCTTGGTTTTACCGCGGAAGATGATTTCGACCGCGCCCTTCGCGCCCATCACCGCGATCTCGGCGGTTGGCCAGGCGTAGTTCAAGTCGCCGCGCAAATGCTTGGAGGCCATAACGTCGTACGCGCCGCCATAGGCCTTGCGCGTGATCACGGTGATCTTGGGCACGGTCGCCTCCGCGTATGCGAACAGTAGCTTCGCGCCATGTTTGATGATCCCGTGATGCTCCTGGCCGACTCCCGGCAGGAACCCGGGCACGTCGACGAAGGTCAGGATCGGAATGTCGAACGCGTCGCAGAAGCGCACGAAGCGCGCGCCCTTCTTGGCTGAATTGATGTCGAGGACTCCGGCGAGCACCATCGGCTGGTTGGCGACGACTCCGACGGTGCGGCCTTCGATGCGGCAGAAGCCGATGATGATATTGCCGGCATGCGCCGGCATCAGCTCGAAGAAATCGCCTTCGTCGGCCACCTTCCGGATCAGTTCGTGCATGTCGTAGGGCGTCGCCGCGCTCGGCGGCACCAAAGTGTCGAGGCTGTCCTCGATCCGGCCGACGGGATCCTCGCATGGCCGCTCGGGCAGATCGTGGCGGTTCGACAAAGGCAGGAAGTCGAAGAACTCGCGCGTCGCCAGGAGCGCGTCGATGTCGTTCTCAAACGCGACGTCGGCGACCCCCGACTTCGTCGTATGCGTCACCGCTCCGCCCAGCTCCTCCTGTGTCACCACCTCGTTCGTAACCGTCTTCACCACGTCTGGGCCGGTCACGAACATGTAGGAGCTGTCCTTCACCATGAAGATGAAGTCGGTCATCGCCGGCGAATAGACCGCGCCGCCCGCGCACGGCCCCATGATCAGGCTGATCTGCGGGATGACGCCCGAGGCGAGCACGTTGCGCTGGAACACTTCGGCATAGCCGCCGAGGCTGGCGACCCCTTCCTGAATGCGCGCGCCGCCGCTGTCGTTCAGGCCGATCACCGGCGCCCCGACCTTCATCGCCATGTCCATGACCTTGCAGATCTTCTGCGCGTGGCGTTCGGACAGTGAGCCGCCGAACACGGTGAAGTCCTGGGCGAAGACATAGACCAGGCGGCCGTTGATCGTGCCCGAGCCGGTGACCACACCGTCGCCGGGAATGCGCTGCTCCTCCATCCCGAAGTCGGCGCAATTGTGCTCGACGAACATGTCATATTCTTCGAAGCTGCCGGCATCGAGCAGCACGCTCAGCCGCTCGCGGGCGGTGAGCCGGCCCTTGGCGTGTTGCGCTGCGATGCGCTTCTCGCCGCCCCCAAGCCGCGCCAGCTCGCGCCGCTTTTCGAGCTCTTCGATGGTGGTCGCCATGCCCAGTTCTCCAACCGCGTTCCTTCCACGGAGCGGTGCCGCGGTCAAATCCAGCACACTTGTTTCGAGGGCGAAACACCCCACATCCAACGCCCAATGACCGGCTCGGCGCAGGCGCGCAACGGCTCGGCTTTTGTTGCGACGCAGCAACGTTAGTTTAGCGTTAACATGTATCGCGAGCGTGGAACCCGCGCGCCCCCCGGTCCGTTCATTCGCCATCACGCAACGACACGGAGGTTAAAGGACAAATGCTGACTCGCGCCGGGGTGCCAGTGGAGTACGAAGCCGAGCCCTCGGCGGCGGATCCGCAACCCACAACATTGATCTGCTTTTCGCACTTGCGGTGGAACTTCGTGTTCCAGCGGCCGCAGCATTTGATGTGCCGCTTCGCGCGCGAGATGAACGTCGTTTACTGGGAAGAGCCATGCGAGATCGGCCCGCGGGAAACGGCGTACCTGCAGGTCCGCGAGGCCGATGACGCGAACGGCGTTCGCATCGTCGTGCCGCACCTTCCCGAAGGCATGCCCGACCACGCCCGTGAGGCTGCGCTGAAGCGGTTGCTCGACGCGCACGCCGCCTCGCTGCGCGGCACTCTGATCGCCTGGTATTACACGCCGATGATGCTACCGTTTTCGCGGCATCTCGACACGGACCTCACCGTCTATGACGCCATGGACGAGCTCTCGAAATTCCGCTTCGCGCCGGTCAAGCTGCTCGAACTCGAGCAGGAGTTGATCGACAAAGCGAACATCGTCTTCACCGGCGGATCGAGCCTTTACGAGGCGAAGAAGGACCGGCACGACAACGTTCATTGCTTCCCGTCGTCGGTCGACCGCGTCCACTTCCTGAAGGCGCGCGCCCGTCAGTTCGACCCGGCGGACCAGGAGGAGCTCCCGCGCCCGCGCCTCGGCTTCTACGGCGTGATCGACGAGCGCTTCGATACGGAGTTGCTCGCAAAGGCCGCGGAAATGCGCCCGGACTGGTCGTTCGTCATGCTCGGACCGGTCGTTAAGATCGCGCAGGAGGATCTCCCGCGACGCCCGAACATCCACTATTTGGGACCCAAAACTTACGCCGAGCTGCCGGCCTATCTGTCAGGGTGGGACGTCGCTTTGATGCCGTTCGCGATGAACGAATCGACCGAATTCATCTCGCCGACCAAGACGCCCGAATATCTCGCTGGCGGAAAGCCGGTGGTGTCGACTCCGGTCCGCGACGTGGTGCGCCATTACGGCCATCTCGAGGGTGTGCTGATCGCCGGCGATGCCGAGAGTTTCGTCGCCGCCTGCGACCAGGCGCTCGAGCTTGGACGAGATCCTGAGCAGGGCTGGCTCGCTGAAGCCGACCTCATCCTTTCCGCGACAAGCTGGGACACGACTCAAGCCCGGATGGCTGGCCTCGTCGCCGACCTGCTCGGCACTCGGAGTGCGACCGCCTCTTCGGCGCTGCTCGTGGCAGCGGAATGACCGGCCTCCTTTTGCGCCCGGCGCCGCGCTACGATTATCTGATCGTTGGCGCCGGTTTCGCCGGTTCGGTGCTCGCTGAGCGTCTGGCAAGCCAGCACAAAGCGCGCGTGCTGCTGATCGACCGGCGCGATCACGTCGGCGGCAACGCCTACGACGAGCCGAACGCGGACGGCATTCTGTACCACAAATACGGCCCCCACATTTTCCACACGAACAGCGAGCAGGTCGTCGACTATCTGTCGCAGTTCACCAAGTGGAGGCCCTACGAGCACCGTGTGCGCGCACTCGTGCGCGGGCAGTTGGTGCCGATCCCGATCAACCGGACGACGCTCAACAAGCTGTTCGGCCTGGACCTCGAGACCGACGAAGAAGCGGCGAAGTATCTCGCCTCGCGCGCGGAACCGGTCGACAACATCGAGACCTCGGAAGACGTGGTGATCAACGCCGTCGGGCGCGAGCTCTACGAGCTGTTCTTTCGCGGCTACACGCGCAAGCAATGGGGCCTCGACCCCAGCGAGCTCGACAAGCAGGTGACGTCGCGGATTCCCACGCGCACCAACACCGACGACCGCTATTTCAGCGATACATTCCAGGCCATGCCGCTTCACGGCTACACCAGGATGTTCGATAAGATGCTCGACCACCCGCTGATCGAGATTCGCACCGGAGTCGATTTCCGCGACGTGCGCGACGAGGTTGATGCCGATCACATCATCTACACCGGGCCGGTCGACGAATATTTCGACTTCCGCTTCGGCAAATTGCCCTACCGGTCACTGAAGTTCGACCACCAAACCTTGGACGAGGAGTGGCACCAGCCGGTCGCGGTGGTGAACTATCCCGATCCGGATGTGCCCTACACGCGGATCAGCGAGTACAAGCATCTCACCGGACAAAAGCATCCGCGGACAACCATTACGCACGAATATCCGTCGGCCGAGGGCGATCCGTATTATCCGATCCCGCGGCCGGAAAATCAGGCGCTGTTCAAGCGCTACGAAGCGCTTGCCGATGCGACCGATAACGTCACGTTCGTTGGTCGGCTCGCCACCTACCGGTATTACAATATGGACCAGATTGTCGGACAGGCGCTGGCGACCTTCCGGCGCATCGATCAGAAGCGGACTGAGGAAACCGCAGTCGCGGCCGAGTGAGGCTGTTAGTCGCGCCCGGATTTTGCAACGCTGTACCGCTCGAGCTCATCGCCGATCAGGCGGACGACGTGCAGTACGTTGGTCGATCCGGCGGTTCCGAACGGGATTCCGGCCATGCAGATCACCCGGTCGCCGCCCTTCGCGACCTGGTGACGAAGCGCCATGCGCTTGGCCTTCTCGACCATCTCTTCGAAGCTCGCGACGTCGCGGGTGTGGACCGCATGCACGCCCCACAAAAGGCCCATGCGCCGCGCCGTCGTCATCGATGCGCTCATCGCCAGTAACGGCACCGGCGGCCGCTCGCGCGCGATGCGCCGGGCGGTCGAGCCCGAACTCGTGTAGCAGAGCATCGCGGTCGCTGAGACAGTGCTCGCGATCTGCCGCGCCGAGCTTGCCAGCGCATCCGCCGTCGTCGGCTCCAGCCGCGTCTGGGTGAAGTGGATCCGCGCCTGGTACGACGGGTCGCGCTCCACGCTCGCGGCGATTCGATCCATCATCTGCACCGCTTCGTACGGATACTGGCCCGTCGCGCTTTCCGCCGACAGCATCACTGCATCGGCGCCGTCGTAGATCGCGGTCGCGACATCGCTCACTTCCGCGCGCGTCGGAGTCGGTGAAGTCACCATCGATTCGAGCATCTGCGTCGCAACCACGACGGGCTTTCCGAACTGGCGCGCGCAGGCGACGATCTTGTTCTGCAGCGGCGGCACCTGCTCGGGCGGAAGCTCGACCCCGAGATCGCCGCGCGCGACCATCACCGCATCGGCGAGCGCAATGATGTCGTTGAGCCGGTCGATCGCCGCCGGCTTCTCGATCTTGGCGAGTAGCGACGCGCGCTCGCCGATCAGCGATCGCGCCTCGGCGACGTCCTCCGGCCGCTGGACGAACGACAACGCGATCCAGTCCGCTTTCTGCTCGAGCGCGAATTGAAGATCGTCGCGGTCTTTGTCGGTCAAAGCCGGGATCGGCACGACCACGTCGGGGACATTCACGCCCTTGTTATCCGAGACTGCGCCCCCGACCTTCACTTCCGTGACGATTTGCCGCTCGTCGGCCTCGAGCACGTTCAACCGAACCTTGCCGTCGTCGATGAGAATCCTGGTCCCCGGCCGGATCGATTCGAACAGCTCGGCATGGGGCAGCTGGACCCGCTTGCTATCCCCGGCCTTGTCCTGTTGATCGAAGATGAAGCGGCTGCCCTTTTGCAGGGCCGTCCGGCCGCCTTCGAAATGGCCGACCCGGAGCTTGGGGCCCTGAAGATCGAACAGGATGGTGGTTGGGCGCCGGAACTCTTTCTCCAGCGCGCGGATGATGCTCGACCAACTTCGCCTTCTGCTTCCGGTCACCGTGGCTCATGTTGATCCGGAACGCGTCCGCACCGGCGAGCAGAAGCCTGCGGATCATCTTCGGCGTCGCCTCGACGCCGGGCCGAGCGTCGCCAGGATCTTCACCTTGCGCGTGCGTGGAGGAAGAAGAGTCTCGGCCACCATGTCTCCTAGGGATAGGCGAGCGCCCGCCATAGCCGCTTGATATGGCGGTTCAACCCGCTAGAGCCGCGCTTCACACGTCGAAATCGGAGTTTGAAAGATGGCGGAAGGCACCGTCGCGGCCGACCAGCTGCGGCTGTTCATCGAGCGGATCGAGCGTCTGGAGGAGGAGAAGAAGGGCATCGCGGACGATATTCGCGACGTCTATGCCGAGGCCAAGGCCAACGGCTACGACTTCAAGATCATGCGCATGGTCGTGCGCTTGCGGAAGATGGAGACACACACGCGCCAGGAGCAGGACGCGCTGCTGGAGACCTATCGCCAAGCGTTGGGTCTGGATGTCTCCTGCGAAGGCAGGAGCCCAGACTTTTTTTATGCTGGACCCCTGCCTTCGCAGGGGTACATGAGGGCGCCATGGCCGGCCATTCCAAATTCAAGAACATCATGTACCGCAAGGGCGCTCAGGATAAGAAGCGCTCGGCCTTGTTCTCCAAGCTCAGCCGCGAAATCACGGTCGCCGCGAAGATGGGCCTGCCCGACCCCGAAGCGAATGCGCGCCTCCGCGCTGCGATGATCGCGGCGCGGGCGCAATCGATGCCCAAGGACAATATCCAGCGCGCCATCGACAAGGCGTCCGGCGGTGACGCGGACAATTACGAGGAGGTCCGCTACGAAGGCTTCGGCCCGGGCGGCGTGGCATTGATCGTCGAGGCGTTGACCGACAACCGCAACCGCACCGCGACCAACATGCGCACGATCTTCTCCAGGAACGGCGGCAATCTGGGCGCGAGCGGCAGCGTCAGCCACGGCTTCGAGCGCATGGGGCTGATCGAATATCCAGCCGCCGCCGGCGATGCCGAAAAGGTGCTCGAAGCCGCCATCGAAGCTGGCGCGGAGGACGTCGAACTCGGACGAGGACGGCCATCGCATCTGGACCAATGTCGAAAACCTGCACGAGGCCGCCAAGGCGCTGGAGCCGATGCTCGGTGAAGCGGAAAGCGCAAAGCTCGCATGGAAGCCGCAGACCGACGTCGAAGTCCGCGGCGAGCAAGCGCAGCAGCTGGCGCGGCTGATGGAAGCCCTCGAGGAGGACGACGACGTGCAGACCGTCTGGGGCAACGAGCGCATCCCCGACGAGGAGCTGGCCCACCTCGCGTGAAGATCCTCGGCCTCGATCCTGGCCTCGGCACCACCGGCTGGGGGATCATCCAGGCGGACGGCAATCGTCTCAGCCACATCGCTAACGGACAGATCAAAACCAACGCCTCAGCACCGCTTCCGCAGCGGTTGTCGACCCTGGCGGAACATCTGGAAGCACTGATCGCCGAGCACCGGCCGGAAGCCGCCGCGGTCGAGGAGGTGTTCGTCAACGCCAACCCGCAATCGACACTGAAGCTCGGCCAGGCGCGCGGCGTGGTGATCATGGTCGGCGCGCGCGCTGGACTCGACGTCGGCGAATATGCCGCGCGGCTGGTGAAGAAAGCCGTCGTGGGCGTCGGCAATGCCGAGAAGGCGCAGGTGCACGCGATGGTATCGCGCCTGCTTCCGGGCGTGAAGATCGCCGGCCCCGACGCTGCCGACGCGCTCGCGGTGGCGATCACCCACGCGCATCATTTGGCGACGGCGAGAGCACGCAAAACCGCTTACCCTGAGCCTGTCGAAGGGCTGCTTTTCCTTTTAAGGCAGTTGAAGAAAGAGCAGGACTTCGACAAGCTCAGCCTGAACGGGTGGGGGTAAGTGCACGCATGATCGCCCGGCTCTCCGGAATCCTCGCTGAAATCACCGCCGACGGTGCGGTGATCGACGTCGCCGGAGTTGGCTATCAAGTGCATTGCAGCGGCCGCACGCTCGACGCGATCGGCCCGGTCGGCGGCGAAGTGCTGATCCTCACCGAGCTGCAGGTGCGCGAGGACGCGTGGACCCTGTTCGGCTTCGGCTCGGCCGTCGAGCGCGACTCCTTCCGCGCGCTGACATCGGTGCAGGGCGTTGGCGGGCGGCTCGCGCTTGCGATCCTGTCGGTGCTCTCGCCCGACGAGCTGGCGCGCGCCGTCAGCCAGGGCGACAAAGCGATGATCGGCCGCGCCAATGGCGTCGGACCCAAGCTCGCCGCGCGCATCGCCAACGAGCTCCAGGGCAAGCTCGGCGTCGTCGGTCTGACCGGCGGCGCTCCAGCCCCACGCGCCGGAGCCGCCGCCGATGCCCTCTCCGCCCTCGCCAACCTCGGCTTCAAACCCGCCGAAGCGAGCGCCGCCGTCAACGCGGCGCAGGACGAGCTCGGCGCCGAAGCTGGTCTCGACGCGCTCGTGCGCCTTGCGTTGAGGAAAGCGGCGAAGTGAAACGCGCAGCGGTGCTGCTGCTTTTCCTCTGCTCATTTCGAGCCGCCGGACGAGCCGCTGCGACTCCAAGACCTATGCGCAGATCGACGCTGCCTGGCCGTGCCGAGCCAGCGTGGAATTATCGCACCGAGAGAGTGCGAGGCCGGCCCGCAGGACCGGAAGATCGCGATTTACCTCGACTCATCCGACATTGGATGGCAGTCACCGTGCGGGGCAATCATCCGCGAATTCCGCATCGCGCTCGGCGTCGGTGGCCTCAGGCCCGGACAGCGCGCCGAGCGACGGTCGGGTGCCGCGAAGGCGTTTACGCAATCAACGCATACCATATCCCGACAGCGCTTACATCTGTCGCTGAGGATCAGCTATCGCTTCGCCTGACGACGACCGTCGCGAGCGCGGCGATCGAGACATTATGGTCGCGAGCGACGCATCATGTGGGCATCGACGAGAGAATTCCAGGCGGACGGCCGGCTGGATCGGCAGCCGCATCGGCTGGCTCGACGGACCGACGGCTGCATCGCCGTGACCCGACGCCGGAGATGGACTGGTCGGAGGCGCTGCGAGCGCCGGTCTGATCGCTCGGTTCACATGGGCGGTATTTGACCCCGGTGGTGAGTTCGGATGAGCATGTCCAAATCCACCCGCACCGCCTCCTGCCGCTGCGGCCAGCTTCGCGCCATCGGTCACCGGCGAGCCGGTGCGCGGTCGTCAGTGTGCCATTGCCTCGACTGCAAGAAGCGCTCCGGCAGCGCTTTCGCGGTGCAGGCGCGCTGGCCGGCTGAGCAGGTCAAAATCGAAGGACGGTCGAAGGAGTGGGTGAACGTTGCGGACAGCGGCAACCGGCTCACCTTCCACTTCTGCCCCGACTGCGGGTCCGACGTGCATTACGAGATTGACGGCAAGTTCGACGGCAAGTTCGACGGGCTGGTGGCGATTCCGTTGGGCGCGTTCGAGGATAGTTATTTTGCGAGGCCCGCGTTCTCCGTTTGGGAGAAGCGCAAGCATGACTGGGTCGAAATTCTCGGTGACGAGGTCGAGCACTCGAGTTGAAAGCTCTGTCCTACAGCGGCCCAAATGTGCATCATCCGCGCATGGCCGTCCTGCTCCCTCGCCCTAAACGCGCTTTTCTTCGACGGAAGGGGCAACGCGCACGTGGGCGCGCGCACGCGCGGTTACTGCGAACATTCGCGAACATTCGGGCGCGAGATGGCCACTGATCCGGCCCGCATCACCACGCCCGAGCGCACCGCGGAGGACGTCGATCAGGCGCTGCGACCGAAGAGCCTCGACGAGTTCATCGGCCAGCTGTCGGCGCGCGAGAATTTGCGCGTGTTCGTCCATGCGGCGAAGAGCCGCGGGGAGCCGCTCGACCACGTGCTGCTGCATGGACCGCCGGGCCTGGGCAAGACGACGCTCGCCGGGATTCTCGCGCGCGAGATGGGCGTCGGATTTCGCGCCACCTCGGGCCCGGTGATCGCCAAGTCGGGCGATCTGGCGGCGCTTCTCACCAATCTCGAAGACGGCGATGTCCTCTTCATCGACGAGATCCACCGCCTCAACCCGGCGGTCGAGGAGGTGCTCTATCCCGCGATGGAGGACCGCGCGCTCGACCTGATGATCGGCGAAGGTCCGTCGGCGCGCTCGGTGCGGATCGATCTCCCGCGTTTCACCCTGATCGGCGCGACCACGCGGCAAGGGCTGCTGACGACGCCGCTGCGCGACCGCTTCGGAATCCCGGTGCGGCTCAATTT
Source organism: uncultured Alphaproteobacteria bacterium (assembly GCA_963849435.1). Taxonomy (GTDB): domain Bacteria; phylum Pseudomonadota; class Alphaproteobacteria; order Sphingomonadales; family Sphingomonadaceae; genus Sphingomicrobium. The sequence continues at coordinate 108,732 of CAWKHO010000015.1, read as the reverse complement.
CTACACCGTCGAGGAGCTGGAGCTGGTGGTGCGGCGAGCGGCACGGCTGCTGAGCGTCGACCTGACCGACGACGGCGGGCGTGAGATCGCGCGCCGCTCGCGCGGGACTCCGCGAATTGCCGGGCGGCTGCTCCGCCGGGTGCGCGATTTCGCCCATGCTTCGGGTTCGGACACGATTTCGGCGGATGTTGCTGACAAAGCGCTGTCGCGGCTGGAGATCGACAGCCTCGGGCTCGACGCGATGGACCGCCGCTATCTGACGATGATCGCCGATCTCTACGGCGGCGGCCCGGTCGGCGTGGAGACGCTCGCCGCGGGCCTTTCCGAGCCGCGCGACACGATCGAGGAGGTGATCGAGCCGTTCCTCATTCAGCTCGGCCTCATCGCGCGCACCGCACGAGGCCGTGCCCTCAACGGCCGCGGCTATACCCATCTGGGATTACCGCAGCCGCAAGGGAGCCAGACCGGTCTGTTCGACGAGGGAGCCTCGCCCAAATAATGCGCTTTTTGACCTTGGCCGCCGCTGCCACATTGTTCGCAGCCGCGCCTGCTCCGGCACAGACGAACGCGTCGGCCGCCGGTCCGGACTACACGAAGGATTTCCGCCTGGCTCTGCCTTCCGGGCCGCAGCGATGCCTGCTCGACCGCGCTCCCAACCACCGATCTCAATACAGGCGGCTATGGGGCGAAGGGGCTCAGTCCTGTCGCGAAAGACCCGCCGATCGACTGCTTCTACGTCTACCCGACGGTGTCCAGCGACGCGGGCATGAACAGCGACCTCAACCCCGGCCGCGAGGAGAAGCTTGCCGCTGAAACCCAGTTCGCGCGCTTCGCTTCGGTGTGCCGGCCGTTCGCGCCGATCTACCGCCAGATGACGCTTGGCGCCGTCGCCGCCTATTCCGCCGGGGTGAACATCGATGCGGCGGCGATGCTCGCTTATTCGGACGTGCTCGCCGCCTGGCGCAACTATCTTGCGACGAGGAACCAGGGACGCCCGTTCGTGCTCATCGGCCACAGCCAGGGCAGCCTGATGCTGCAGATGCTGATCGCCCGAGAGATCGAGAACAATCCCGCGGTCGCCAGCCGCATGAAGCTCGCGATCATCCCCGGCTATGACCTGCTGGTGCCGCAGGGGAAATTGGTCGGCGGCACGTTCAAGAAGACGCCGCTCTGCAGCCATCCCGGCGAGACCGGCTGCGTGATGAGCTGGACCAGCTTCCGCGAGAAGAACGTCCCGCCGTCAGGCGCGATCTTCGGCTATGCCGACCAGCCGGGGATGACCGTCGGCTGTGTCAATCCCGCGCTTCCCGGCTCGCGCGACTGGGTCAAGCTCGACAGCTACTGGTTCGCGCGTTCGACGCTTCCTGTGCCCGGCGGCCCTGTCGAATGGTCGAGCGAAGGGCCGCCGCCGACGCCTTATCTGCACACCGAAGGTCTCGTCTCCGCCAAATGCATCAACGACGGTCCGCGCGGCTATCTGTGGGTGCGCACCAACCACAACCCCGGGGACAAGCGCACCGACCGCATCGGCGGCGAGGTGGCGGTGTTCGGCATGTTCCTGCCCGGCTGGGGGATGCACCTCGCCGACATGGCGATCGGCCAAGGCGACCTCATCCGCGAAGTCGGTGCTATCGGACGCGCGAAGTGAGTTCCGATCCTCGACACGCCCTATCGCGGCGGCTTCGTGGGCAGCGAGCATCATTTCGCGCTGACCGTCTATTTCGAGGACACCGACGCCTACGGCATCGTCTATTACGCCAATTATCTGAAGTTCATGGAGCGGGCGCGCTCGGACATGATCCGCGCCGTCGGAGTCGACCAGGCGGCCGAGCTCAGTCGCAGCGGCAGCGCTTACGCGGTCGTCGAGGTCGACATCCGCTATCGCAAGCCGGGCCGGCTCGGCGACGACCTTCAGGTCATCAGCACGGTCGATCAGGTCCGCGCATCCTCGGTCCACATTCAGCAGCGAGTCATGCGCGGATCGGAACTGTTGACCGATGCGCGCTTGACGGCCGCCTTCCTCGACGGCGAGGGACGGCCGCAGCGGCAGCCGAAAGATTGGGTCGAGAAGTTCAAGGCGATCACCGTTTGAGTCCGATTTTCTCCCGAATGCAGCGATTCCTCTGGATGGCGGCAGCTGCCGGCCTCTGCACCGCCGCGCATGCACAGCAGCCTGGGACTGCCGCGGCGACGGTCGTCGCCGTTCCGCCGCTAAGCACGCCAAGCGACAAGCCGACTTCCGCCGGAAGCACGCTCAGCCTCGCCTGGCAGGCATCGAAGCTGATCGCGCAGGACCTCCGCACCACGTCCGAGATCGTGCCGCTGCCGCCGCGGCAGAAGGACTATTATTCGTACCCGGAGGTCACCGCGCCGACATTCTCGAGGTGGCGGGCGGCGGGCGCGAAAATGCTCGTCACCGGCTTCGTCCAGGCGCGCTCCGACGACCGCGTGACCTTCGGCTGCTACGTTTACGACGTCGACAAGGGCCGCGAGGTTGGCCGCAAGGGCTTCGTGGTCGCTCCTGGCGAATGGAGCCGCGCGGCGCATAAATGCTCCGGGCTCGCCTACACCGCGGTGACCGGCGCGCCCGGCCCGTTCGACACGCGCATCGCTTATGTAGCGGAGAGCGGCGCGGCTTCGGCGCGCGTGAAGCGCATCGCGATCATGGATAGCGACGGCACCAACCATTCCTACCTCACCGCCGGGGAGACGATGGTGCTGACCCCGCGGCTGTCTCCCAAAGCAGCGCGGCTGGCCTATGTCAGCTTCGCCGGAGGCAAGCCGCAAGTGCGGCTGATCGACGTCGCGTCCGGCGCGCAGCGGCCATTGGTTCCGAACGACGCGATGAGCTTCGCTCCGCGCTTCTCACCCGACGGAATGCGCGTCGCCTTTTCGATGATGCTTGGCGCCAACAGCGACATCTACGTCGCGGGCGTCGACGGCGGTGCTCCGCAGCGGCTGACCACCGCGCCGGGGATCGATACTGATCCCGAGCTTCTCGCCCGACGGCAGCAGGATCGTGTTCGAAAGCGACCGCTCGGGCAGTCAGCAGCTCTACATCATGAACTCGGACGGCTCGAACCAGCGCCGGATCACCTTCGGCGGCGGCTGGTATGCATCGCCCGAATGGAGCCCGGACGGCGAATGGATCGCTTTCACCCGCCGCTCCGCCGCCGGTCGCAGCATTGGGATCATCAAACCGGACGGCAGCGGCGAGAAATCGCTGACCAGCGGCCCCGGCGACGAAGGCCCGAGCTGGGCGGCAAGCAGCCGCGAGCTGATCTTCCAACGGTCCGAAGCGACCGGTGGCACCGCGCTCTATCGGCTGTCGCTCGACGGCAGCGAGCCGCGCGCTGTGGTCCTTCCGCAAGGCGGCTCCGATCCCGACTGGTCGGGGGTGATGGACTGATGCGCAGAGCCCTCCTCCTGTTCTTCGCCATCGTCGTCGCGGTTCCTGCCTCGGCGCAAAGGCGCTTGCCGGTCATCATCCCGCTGGGTCGATCGCAGTCCGCTCCTCCCCAGCTGACGGGCATCGACGCACTGCGCGCCGACTTCCTCGCCCGTTCCGGCGCGGACACGGTCTATTTCGGGAGCGACAGCGCCATCCTCGGGACGCCCGCTCAAGCGACGCTTCAGGCGCAGGCGGCGTGGCTGCGCCAGCATCCCGAAGTCGCCGTCCGGATCGAGGGCCATGCGGACTCGAGCGACACCCGCGATCATGGGCTGGCGATCGGCGCGCGGCGCGCCGAAGAAGTCCGGAATTATCTGGTGCTGCTGGGAGTGCCGGCGGCGCAGCTCAATGCAATGAGCTGGGGCAAGGAACGCCCCGGACCGCCGCGGGCGGTGACGGTATTGGTGCGCTGACTTAGGCGGCGCGGCGCTGGTAGCCGGTCACGGTCAGCCACGCCCTCGCTTGCCGCTGCGCTTCGGCGATTTCGCGCGCGGTCATCTCGAGCGCGATCTCGGCGCGGCATTCCTGCCCCCGGGTGCAGCCCGACAGCGCGGCGAGATTGAACCATTTATGCGCCTCGATCAGATCGACCGCGATGCCCCCGCGTCCGGTCGAAAATGTGATCCCAAGCTCGAATAATGCATCTACGTCCCCGGCTTCGGCATCGGCAAGGCGGCTCCGGATCAGGAATTCCGCGCTTTTCTGACTAATGGCACCCATGATTGTCCCCCAGTCCCCACTCGTTGACTGGAGATTGGTCGGGCGATGGCAAAGAAATGGTTAACGCGATTCCACCATAGTCAAACTACCATATTGTCGATGAGACGCGTCGTTCCGATGACGGCCGCGACGATGAGGCGCATTTCGCCTGCGGGCTGGTCGAGCGGTTCGAGCGTGGCGGCATCGACGAGCGCGAGATAAACGATCCGCAGGAAGCCGGCGTGGACCAGCGATTGCTTCGCCTGCTGGAGCGCGGCGCCGACCGGTGCACCACTGCGGATCGCCTCGCGCGCCGCGTTAAGTGCATTGGGAAGCGCGGCCGCGCGCTGCCGTTCCTCGGCCGAAAGATAAGCGTTGCGTGACGACAGCGCGAGGCCGTCCGGCTCGCGGACGGTCGGCACACCTACGATCTCAACTCCAATGTTCAGGTCGACGGCCATCCGCCGGATCACCACCAGCTGCTGAAAATCCTTTTCGCCGAACAGCGCCACATCGGGGCGGACCGACAGCAAAAGCTTGGCGACCACGGTCGCGACGCCGTCAAAATGGCCGGGCCGCGCTTCGCCCTCCCAGCGCTCCGACACGCCTGAGACGCTGATTTTTGTGGCGAAGCCTGCGGGATAGATGTCGTCGACGGACGGGATCCACAGCAGGTCGCAGCCATGATCGGCAAGCAATCGGCTGTCCTGCTCCTCTTGCCGCGGGTAGCGGCCGAAGTCCTCGTTCACGCCGAATTGCAGCGGATTGACGAAGATCGTTGCGACGACCCTGTCCGCGCGCCGCTTTGCCTCATCCACCAGCGCCGCGTGCCCCGCGTGAAGCGCGCCCATGGTTGGGACCAGCGCCAGCCTTCCAGCGCCGAAATCGGAACGGGCGCGTGCCAATTCTTCACTGGAACGAACCGTTTGCACCCGAGTCCCCGCTCAGTTAATCTCCGCGTGGGGGGCGCTCTTGGAGCGCTGTGGGAAAAGATCAAGCCATGGCACAGCCACATTTCATCGTCTTCGCCAATGAAAAGGGCGGGACCGGCAAATCGACGACCGCAGTGCACACCGCAATTGCGCTCGCCGCATCCGGCCACCGCGTCGGAGCGCTCGACCTCGACAGCCGCCAGCGCACGATGACCCGCTATCTCGAGAACCGCGACGCAACCATGCGCCGGCTCGACAAGCAATTGCCGCATGCGATCTACGAGGTGCTCGAGGACCATAGCGACGAAGGGCTGAGCGCAGCGTTCGCCCGGCTGGCGCAGAACGCCGACGTGATCGTGGTCGACACGCCCGGCCGCGACGACGCGATCGCGCGTTCGGCCATCCTCAAGGCCGACACGCTCGTGACGCCGATGAACGACAGCTTCGTCGACCTCGATCTCATCGGCCAGGTGCATCCGGAGAATTACAAGATCACGCGCCCGAGCTTTTATGCCGAGCTGATCTGGAACAGCCGCACCGCCCGCGCGAAGCAGACCGGCAAGAGCGTCGACTGGGTGGTGCTCAGGAACCGGCTTCAGCACATCGAATCGCACAACCTCCGCCGCGTTGGCGCAGCGCTGGACGAGCTCGCGCGGCGCATCGGATTCCGGGTCATTCCCGGGCTTGGCGAACGCGTGATCTATCGCGAACTCTTCCCAAAGGGACTCACTTTGCTCGACCTCCAGCAGCTCGGCGAAGTCGGCCTCGGCCATATCACCGCGCGCCAGGAGCTGCGCGAGATGATCGCGGGACTGGGCATTCCCGACGCGAGCGAACGCCAGGCGGCCTGATCGTCATTGCGAGCGTAGCGAAGCAATCCAGCTTTTTGTTTCACGCGAAGCCGCGAAGATCGCGGAGGAGGTCGAGCGGTCCGCGCGTCTTCGCGTACTTCGCGCCTTCGCGTGAATCCATATTTCTTCTGGATTGCTTCGCCGCGCTCGCAATGACAGGAGCGGCGTATGGCTCACACCTTCAACTCCACCATCCTCCGCGAATATGACATCCGCGGAATCGTCGGAGACACGCTGACCGAAGCCGACGCGTACGCGCTCGGCCGCTCTTATGCCGCGCTGGCCCGCGAGGAAGGCGCGCGGCGCCTCGCGATCGGACGCGACGGCCGTCTCCACTCCGGAATGCTCGAAGCGGCGCTGGTCCGCGGCCTCACCGAAGGCGGTGTGGACGTGATGCTGATCGGCATGGGTCCCTCGCCCATGCTCTATTTCGCCACGCACTATCTCGATGTCGACGGCGGAATCCAGGTCACCGGCAGCCACAACCCGGCCGACTACAATGGCTTCAAGCTGCTGCTCAAAGGCCGCTCGGTGTTCGGTCAGGAGATCCAGGCGCTCGGCCGCCGCTCGGCCTCAGGGGAGTGGAGCGACGGCAACGGCAGCGTCGAAGAGGTCGACATCCGCGAGGCTTACGTCGATCGCCTACTGCAGGACTTCTCGGGCAAGCCGTTTCGCATTGGCTGGGACGCCGGGAACGGGGCCGCGGGTCCGATCCTCGACATGCTTGTCGACCGGCTCCCAGGCCAGCACCACGTCATCTACAGTGAAGTCGACGGGCGCTTCCCCAACCACCATCCCGATCCGACGGTCGAGGCGAACCTGGAGGACCTGAAGCGCCTCGTAGCCGACAAGCAGCTCGACTTCGGCATCGCCTTTGACGGTGACGGCGACCGCATCGGCGCGGTCGATGGCAAGGGCCGCGTGATCTGGGGCGACCAGTTGCTGATGATTCTTGCGGAAGCCGTGCTGACGGAGCTGCCCGGCGCGACCATCATCGCCGACGTGAAGGCGAGTCAGACACTGTTCGAGCGCGTTGCTGAATTGGGCGGCAAGCCTTTGATGTGGAAGACCGGCCACAGCCTCATCAAGTCGAAGATGAAGGAAACCGGCGCGCCGCTCGCCGGCGAGATGAGCGGCCACATCTTCTTCAAGCACCGCTGGTACGGTTTCGACGACGCGCTCTACGCAGCGGTTCGGCTGATCGAGGCGGTGAGCGCGAGCGGCAAGAGCCTGACCGAGCTCAAGGACGCGATGCCGACAGGCGGTCGCCACGCCCGAGCTGCGCTTCCAGGTCGACGAAGTGCGCAAGTTCGCCATCATCGAGGAAGTCCGCGATCGTCTTTCCGCCGACGGCGCCAAGGTCGACGCGACCGACGGCGTGCGCGTCAGCACCACCGACGGCTGGTGGCTGCTGCGCGCCTCGAACACGCAGGACGTGCTGGTGGCGCGCGCCGAGGCGGCGGATCAGGCTGGCCTCGACCGGCTCGTCGCGCAGATCGACGATCAGCTGGCGAAGTCAGGCGTCGAGCGTGTCGACGCGGGCCACTAAGTCTGCCTCGTCAGCTCCCGCTGAACAACAGGACCAGAACTGCGAGCACGGCCGCCGAAACCGCAAAGGCTGCAAGCGCCCACAGCCCGCCGATCACCGGGCCCGTCTAGCCTCAGTTGAGAACCACCTTGATTCGACCCCGATGTAAAAAACTGCCGCCGCAGCGAGCATGACATCGGCGGCAAGGTCCGCAGTCGATCCCGGCAGGCGAGAAACCGTCGAAGCGATGCTGCAGAGCAGCACGACCGGCGTTGTCGCGAAGCATTGCGCATAGAACAGCGGTTGAAGCGTGATACGGTCCAGAGGCTGCCCGGTTGCCGCCACCCCGAAGGCTGCCGCGATCATCGGCAACGTCGCAAAGGCGATCAGCCGGAACAAGATCAGGCTCGTATTGTCCTGAATCAATCCTGCCAGCCCAAGGCCGTTGTCGAGGATCGGGCTGTTGCCGACCACGGCCACTTCGAACGCGTGGGCGACGATCACCGTGAGCAGCAGGAAAATGGGCGGGCTGATTATGTCCCTGAACTGCTCGGGCGGAGGCAGCTTCAGGTCTTCCTGGACTCCGCTTCATCATCCGCAACGGCTGCCGGCAAGACCGCCAGAGGGTACGCGGATAGAAGACGACCCACGACATGATCTCGTAGAGCAAAACCTCGAACGACTTAAGGAAGATGAGAAACGGCACACGAGCCCCCGATCGCTTGCTTCTCCCTTGTGTAACGGATCTTAGCGGATGGGACTAATCGTCCTCGTCCTCGTATCCCACCAGGTTCAGCTCGCAGGCCGTGATCTGGTGGGTCAGGCACCAATGCTTGAGTGCTTCCTCGCGGCCATGCGTGATCCACACTTCGGTCGGCTCGAGCTCGCGAATGGTCATCGTCAGCTCGTCCCAGTCGGCGTGATCGGAAATGACGAGCGGCAGCTCGACGTTGCGCTGGCGGGCGCGCTGGCGAATGCGCATCCAGCCTGAGGCCATCGCGGTGACCGGGTCGGGCAAACGCCGCGACCAGCGGTCGTTGAGCGCTCCGGGCGGAGCGATCACGATATATCCGGCCATCTCCGCCTTAGTCGCGCCGCCGGTGTGGCGCAGCTCGCCGAGCCCGACTCCGAAGCTCTCGTAGAGCTGGTTCAACCGCTCGATCGCGCCATGATAATAGATCGGCTCGTTATGGCCACGCGCGCGCAACTCGCAGATGATCCGCTGTGCCTTGCCTAGCGCATACGCGCCGACCAGCACGCAGCGGCTCGGGTCCGAGTGCAGGCGGTGGAGCAGCCGGTCGATCTCGCTGCCGGTGTCGGGATGGCGGAACACTGGCAGGCCGAAGGTGGCCTCGGTGATGAAGATGTCGCACGGCACCGGCACGAAGCAGGCGCAGGTCGGGTCGGGGCGGCGCTTGTAATCGCCGGACACGACCACCCGCTCGCCCGCATGCTCGAGTACGATCTGCGCCGATCCGAGCACGTGCCCAGCTGGCACGAAGCGCACGTCGACGTCGCCGACGCGGACGCTCTCGTCATAGGCCAGCGCCTGCCCGTTCTGCGGCCCGCAGCGCACCTCCATGATCGCCAGAGTCTCCGCGGTCGCAAGCACCGCGCCGTGGCCACCGCGCGCGTGGTCGGAATGGCCATGCGTGATCATCGCCTTCGACTTGGGCTGCGAGGGATCGACCCATGCGTCGGCTGGGCGCACATAGATCCCTCGGGGTGGGACTCGATCCAGGAACCCAATCGCGCCATTGCGAGCTATATAGTCCAGAAAGCGCGGGAGTTCCCGCTAAACGGAGGAAAGCATGGACGTAGCCCAATGGTGGATCATCGACATTGTCGGCCCCGCGATCCTCCTCATCGTGCTCATCTGGCTGGTCATGCGCCGCGGTTCGACGGGCAAGACCGGCCGGACCGAGCAGGCCACGCGCGAAGGCTATGCCGAGGAGGAAGTCCGCCGGCGCGAGGGAACCGACACCGCTGAAAAGTGAACCCCTCCCGCCGGTCGTAGCCGACTGGTTTCAATCCAAAGGCTGGCAGCCGCGGCGGCACCAGCTGGAGATGCTCGAGTTGGCGCGGCGCGGACGGAGCGCGTTGCTGGTCGCGGCGACCGGCGCGGGCAAGACGCTTGCCGGGTTCCTTCCGGCGACCTGCGAGCTGGCTGAGCAGCCGAGCGAAGGGCTGCACACGCTCTACGTGTCCCCGCTGAAAGCGCTCGCGGTCGACGTCCAGCGCAACCTCATTGTCCCGATCGAGGAGATGGGGCTGCCGATCCGCGTCGAGACGCGCACCGGCGACACGCCTTCCGATCGCAAAGCGCGGCAGCGGGTGAAGCCGCCGCAAATGCTTTTGACCACGCCCGAGTCCCTGAGTCTGCTGCTGAGCTACCCCGAAGCGCCGCAGATGTTCGAAGGCTTGAGGACGATCATCGTCGACGAGCTGCACGGCTTCGCCAAGGAAAAGCGCGGCGACCTGCTCTCGCTGTCGATGTCGCGCCTGCAAAAACTCGCGCCCGGGCTGCGCCGCATCGGTCTGTCGGCGACGATCAGCGACCCCGACGCCTATCGGTCCTGGCTCGCGCCGGACGCGGACATGGAGCTGATCGACCTCGTCATCGGCGATCCGGGCGCCGAGCCCGACCTTTCGATCCTGATCCCGGAAGGCAAAATCCCCTGGGCCGGGCATTCGGGCTATCATGCGATCGCCGACGTGATGCGACTGATCGAGCAGCACCGGACGACGCTCGTCTTCTGCAACACGCGCGGGCTTGCCGAGCTGATCTTCCAGAAGCTGTGGGACGAAAACGACCAGACGCTGCCGATCGGGATCCACCACGGCAGCCTTTCTGTGGAAGCGCGGCGCAGGGTCGAGGCGGCTATGGCCGCCGGCAAGCTGCGCGGCCTAGTCGCGACCGCCAGCCTCGATCTCGGCATCGATTGGGGCGATGTGGATCTGGTCGTCCAGATGGGCGCGCCCAAAGGATCATCCCGGCTGCTGCAGCGCATCGGCCGCGCCAACCACCGGCTCGACGAGCCGAGCAAGGGCATGATCGTGCCCGGCAACCGGTTCGAATATCTGGAAGCGCGCGCAGCTCTGGACGCGATCGATGATGGCGAGCTGGATCCCGAGGTCTTCCGTCCTGGAGCGCTGGACGTGCTCGCGCAGCACATTCTCGCAATGGCGGTCGCCGCACCTTTTCAGCAGGAGGAATTGCTCGCCGAAGTGCGCTCCGCGGCGCCCTACGCGGGTCTCAAGCAAGACACGTTCGACGAGGTGCTGAACTTCATCGCCACCGGCGGTTACGCGCTCAAGGCTTACGATCGCTTCCGCCGGCTGGTGCCCGAGTCGGGTGGCACGTGGCGCATCGCCCGTCCCGCTATCGCCCTGCAGCACCGCCTCAACGCTGGAGTGATCGTCGAGCAGCCGCTGATGACGGTGCGCTTCCGCAACGGGCGCAAGCTCGGCACGATCGAAGAAGGCTTCGCCTCCGCCCTGACGCGCGGCGACCGTTTCTTCTTCGCCGGCCTCAGCCTGGAGGTCGAGCAGTTCAAGGACACCGACATCATCGTGCACGCCTCTACCAAGTCGGCCCAGATCGTCACCTACGGCGGTCAGCGCATGTCGATGTCCACGCATCTGGCGAACCGCGTCCGCGCGATGCTGGCCGACCGCAACGACTGGAGCCGCTTCCCCGATGACGTGCGCGAATGGCTCGAGGTGCAGTCCGAGCGTTCGGTCCTCCCCGAGCCGCACCAGCTGCTGGTCGAGACTTTCCCGCATGAGGGGCATCATTACATGGTCGCCTACAGCTTCGAGGGTTGGAACGCGCACCAATCGCTCGGCATGCTGATCACGCGCCGCATGGAGACCGCGGGGCTCAAACCGCTCGGCTTCGTCGCCAACGATTACGGCCTCGCCTGCTACGGTCTCGAGCCCATTCGCGACCCAAAAGCCCTGTTCTCGCCCGACATCCTCGAGCGCGAGTTCGTGGAGTGGGTCGAAAGCTCGTACCTTCTGAAGACCGCGTTCCGGGAGGTTGCGGTGATCGGCGGACTGGTCGAACGGCAGCATCCCGGCAAGCGCAAGACTGGGCGGCAGGTCAGCTTCTCGACCGATCTCATTTATGACGTGCTGCGCCGCTACGAGCCACAGCATTTGCTGCTGCGGGCGGCGTGGGACGACGCGCGGCGGCGCATGACGGAACTCGGCCGCCTCGTGCGCCTCGTCGACCGCGCTTCGGCCACGATGCTTCACGTCGAAGTCGATCGGATCACGCCGATGGCGGTGCCGCTAATGGTGATCGTCGGCCGCGAGGCGCTCCCGCCCGGCGCCGAGGCCGACGAGGCTCTGCTTACCCAGGCCGAAGCGCTCGCCGAGGAAGCGATGGCGCTTGGTTAAGCAAAGTTCATGGTCATGAACCGAAGGGAAACCGCAGCCTCAGCGTTCATTCAACAGCTGTAACGAACATTTGTGCATCGCATTTCAAGAGGGCTGTTGAACATGAGATCTCCTTTTCAGAGCGGCGCAGCGGTGCTGGCGGCTGTTACCATTGCCGTAGCGGGAACGGCGATCGCGCAGCGCACCGGCGAACAGTTGCAAATGCTGCGGCAGCATCTGGCGGAGCGGCAGTCGAGGGCGCCGGACGATCCGAACATGACCCCGATCGCCGCGCCCGGCGACTATCGCTTCAGCTTCGTCCATGACGGCCTCACCCGCGAATATCTGGTGCACGTGCCGCGGAGCTACCGGCCGGGGCGCCCAACGCCAATGCTGATCGCGCTGCACGGTGGCGGAGGCGATGCCGACCATCAAGCCGACAATTCGAACTACCGATTGATCTCGAAGTCCGAGCAGGCGGGATTCATCGCCGTCTTCCCCAACGGCTATTCGCGTTTCCCTGGCGGAATCTTCGCGACCTGGAACGCCGGCACATGCTGCGGCGCCGCGCAGAAGAACAATGTCGACGACGTCGGCTTCATCCGCGAGGTTATCCACCGCATGGAACGGCAGGCGAGCATCGATGCCCGGCGCGTCTTCACCACGGGCATGTCGAACGGCGCGATGATGAGCTGGCGCCTCGCCTGCGAAGCGCCCGACATTCGCGCGATCGCGCCCGTCGCGGGGACCGACAATACCCGAGCGTGCAGACCCTCGCGACCAGTGCCGGTGATCCAGTTTCACGCCGCGAACGACGATCATGTGCCATTCAACGGCGGAGTCGGCGTCGGCCCGTCTCACGTCAACTTCACTTCGGTACCGGCGACCCAGGCGAAATGGGTGCAGCTCGATCACGCCGATCCGGTCCCCAAGCGGGTCGCGAGCGTCGCCGGGGCGCATTGCGACCTCCACGCTCCCAGGCACGGCGGAGCGCCGGTCGAGCTCTGCGTCACCGACACCGGCGGGCACAGCTGGCCGGGCGGTGGAACCAAGGAGGGGCGCAAGCAGCCATCGATGGCGATCAGCGCCAACGATCTGATGTGGCAGTTCTTTTCGTCGCTTTAGGGCTGGACCGTTCAGCGGCGATCAAGCAGGATCGCCGCAGCCGATGACCATGCACAAAGTCCTTCTCTCAGCTGCGGTGCTCCCGTTGCTTTCGGGCTGCGTGGTCGAAACCGTCGCCAAGACCGCGGTCGATGTCGTGAGCCTCCCGGTCAAGGTGGCCTCGGCCGGAGTGGATGCGGCGACAACCAGCCAGTCGGAGCGTGACGAGAAGCGCGGGCGCGAGATTCGGAAGCAGGAAGAAGAGGCCGGCAAGCAGGCTCGGCTGGCCGAGGATCGGTGCCGCAAGCATCGGCCGCTCCCGACCGACCCATGCGTCGCGGCGGTCCCGCGCTGAGATACTTCCTCGACACCGAATATAATGGCTGGGGCGGAGCCCTGCTGTCCCTGGCGCTGGTACCAGACGATGGCGAGGAGCTTTACTTGACGCTCGATTGGAGCGGCGCGCTCGAGCCGTGGGTCGAGACGAACGTGATTCCCTATCTCGACACCGTGCCCGATGCCCTCGTTTCACCGCGGCTGACCAGAGCGGATGCGGCGCGGCTGTTGGCTCACCATCTCGCGGTGGATCCTGAGCCGTTGATCATAGCCGATTGGCCCGAAGATATCGCCCAGTTCAACATGCTGCTTCTGAATGGGCCCGGCACGATGGTCGAAGTGCCTTCGCTGACCTTCCGTTTCCTGCCGCTTTCCGGCTTCAGCACGGCCGCGAACAGCAAGGTGCCGCACAACGCGCTGCACGACGCGCGAGCCCTGCGCGATCACGTTCTCAGCCTGGAATAGTCACTCCGCCGCAGTCTTGAGCGGAATCTCTCCGGAATCCTCGCGATCGACCCAGGTGAGGTCGTGCAGCTCGAGCTCGCGCCCGTCGTGTGATTGGACGCAGATCTTGCGCACCGGCTTTCCGTCACGCCGGTCGGCCAGGACCACGCGCATCTTCCCGTAGCCCCATTCCTCGCCCCACTGGCGCAGCGTCAGAAACACCGGAAGCAGTCCTTCGCCCTTCGCCGTCAGCGAGTAGACGACCTTGCGCTTGTCCAAAGGATCGGGCGTGCGCTCAAGGATCCCGCCCGCGACCATTTTTGCCAGACGGTCCGAAAGAATGTTTCGCGCGATCCCGAGGCCCGCCTGGAACTCCTCGAAATGCTCGAGGCCGTTAAGGGCGCCCCGAAGGATGAGGAATGCCCACTTCTCGCCGATCAGCTCCACTGCCGGCGGGATGGGGCACAAGAGAGCCGCCTCCTTAAAGCGATCGATATCCATCATCTACCGGCATGCGCCGCCTTCTCCCCTGTCGAATCTCATGAAAGCACATCGCGGTTCCAAAAAACAGTTGCGATATGAAACTATAGGGAGTATTCGTTGCTAATCGCAACTTAAAACAGGATGAACTGCGATGCTCCGTTCCGCTTTAGCCTTTTGTGCGCTTGCGCTGACCGCCACGGCGGCTGCGGCGTCTACCTATTCCGCCAACCCGACCGTCCCCGCGTCGGGTCGGTTCATCACGCGCGACATCGTCTGGAATTGCGGCCCCGCCGCATGTCAGGGCGCGACCGACGAGAGCCGCCCGCTGGTGCTCTGCCAGTCGCTCGCCAAGCATGCCGGGCGAACTCGACAGCTTCATCGTCGACGGCCGCGCGCTGAGCGCCGCTGAACTCGATCGCTGCAACGCGTCGGCGAAGGCGCCGCAAACTTCGGCCCTCGCCGCACAGTAAGTCCCCTGCGGGGCCGCGTTTCCCCTCCGCGGCCCCGCGTCCTCCTTTCGCGCTTGCACAAAAGCGTTGCGCCGCCCCATCTTAGGGACGTGCTGAGACAGTATGAACTGATCGAGAAGGTTCGCACCTACGATCCCGACGCGGACGAGGGGCTGATCAACCGCGCCTACGTCTTCTCGATGAAGGCGCACGGTTCGCAGGTGCGGGCGTCGGGCGACCCTTATTTCAGCCATCCGATCGAGGTCGCCGGGATTCTCACCGATCTGAAGCTCGACGACCAGACAATCGTCACCGCGATCCTTCACGATACGATCGAAGACACGCTCGCCACCCCGGAAGAGATCGAGAAGCATTTCGGCAAGGACGTGGCGCGCCTGGTCGACGGTGTGACCAAGCTCAGCAAGATCGAAGCTCAGTCGGAGAACGAACGCGCCGCCGAGAACCTGCGCAAATTCCTGCTTGCGCTGAGCGACGACATCCGGGTGCTGCTGGTGAAGCTTGCTGACCGGCTGCACAACATGCGCACGCTCCATCACATCCCGTCCGAGGACAAGCGCCGGCGAATCGCCCGCGAGACGATGGATATCTACGCGCCGCTCGCCGAGCGGATCGGCATGTACGAGATGATGACCGAAATGCAGACGCTCGCGTTCAGGGAGCTCGAGCCCGACGCGTTCGCCTCGATCACCCGGCGACTGAAGCAGCTGACGGAGCAGGGCGGCGATCTCGTCAGCCGCATCGGTCTCGGTTTGCAGCTGTACCTCGCCGACAATGGGCTGGAAGCCGAGGTCATCGGGCGTCAGAAGCACCCTTACTCGATCTGGAAGAAGATGGCCGAGCGGCATATCAGCTTCGAGCAATTGTCCGATGTGATGGCCTTCCGCATCATCGTGAAAGACCTCGGCGAGTGCTACCGCGCGCTTGGGCTGATCCACCGCCGCTGGCCGATGGTTCCGGGCCGCTTCAAGGATTACATCTCGACCCCCAAGCGCAACGGCTACCAAAGCCTGCACACCTCGGTCATCCATGATTCCAAAATGCGGATCGAGATCCAGATCCGCGACCGGCAGATGCACGAGCAGGCCGAGCGCGGGCTTGCAGCGCACTGGGCCTACAAGGAGGGCAAGCCCAAAGGCGAAATGAACATCCCGTGGGTCGATGACCTCGTTGAGATCCTCGACCACGCCGAGAGCCCCGAAGAGCTGCTCGAGCATACCCGGATGGCGATGTACCAGGACCGGATCTTCGCCTTCACTCCCAAGGGCGAGCTGATCCAGCTGCCCAAGGGCGCCACTCCGGTCGATTTCGCCTACGCGGTGCACACCGACCTCGGCGACCGCACAGTCGGCGCCAAGGTCAACGGCCGTGTGGTTCCGCTGCGCACGATGCTCGAGAATGGCGACCAGGTCGAAATCCTCGCATCCGAGGCCCAGCATCCCCAGCCGTCGTGGCTGCGCTTTGTTGCCACCGGCAAGGCGCGCGCGGGAGTGCGCCGCTTCGTCCGCCACAAGGAGCGCGAGGAAACCGTCGAGCTCGGACGCAAGATTTACGATGAAATCGTCGCGCGGCTTCCCGCCGAGTTGGACAAGGATGCACTCAAGCGCGCGTTGAAGAAGCTCAAGATCGAAAACGAAGACGAGCTGATGATCGCGATCGCACGCAAGCGCGTCAGCGACGAGGCGCTGATGGAAGCGCTGATGCCGGGCTCAGCCGGCGGCGACGTCGCTCCGCGCCCGCTCGGGCAGCGCACCGCGATCTCGATCAAGGGACTGACCCCCGGCGTCGCCTACCACCTCGCGCAATGCTGTCACCCAATTCCGGGTGACCGCATCGTTGGCCTCAGACGCGAGGACGAGGAGATCGAAGTCCATGTCATCGGCTGCGACACGCTCGCCAGCGGGATCGACGCCGACTGGCTCGACCTTGCCTGGGGCGAGGGTTCGGATGGCGGCGCGGCGCGCCTGTCGGTGATCCTGCGCGACATCCCGGGGGCGCTCGGCACCATGTCGAGCATCCTCGGCGCCAAGCACGCCAACATCATCAACCTTCAGCTGGTGCACCGCGACGGCAGCTTCCACACATTCCAGCTGGACATTGAGGTGCACGACCTCGCGCATTTGCACGCCATCATCGCAGCGCTGCGCGAGACCGATCCCGTCAGCTCGGTCGAGCGGATCTAGACGCGCGCCGTCACCCGCTGCTGGCGCGCATGGGCGTCGCCGGCGGCGAGGACGGCGAGCATCACGAGGTCCGAAGCGCTTGCGGTCATCGGTGCGATCTGCACCGGATGCTCGAGCCCGAGCACATATGGCCCCATAACGCTTTCGCCGCCGAGTTCGCGCAGCAGTTTGGCGGATACGCTGGCCGATTGCAGTCCGGGCATCACGAGGATGTTGGCCGGTCCTGACAATCGCGTGAATGGATAGTAGCGCTTCTGCATGTCGTAATTGAGTGCGACGTCAGGCGCCATTTCGCCCTCATATTCAAAGTCCGCTTGGAAACCATCGAGCAGCTCGACCGCATCCCGCAGACCTTCGACATGGACGCCCGGCGGATTGCCGAACGTCGTGTAGCTGGTAAACGCCACGCGCGGCTCCAGTCCCATTCGCCGAGCGAAGGCTGATGCGCGCATTGCAATGGCCGCATATTGCTCGGCGGTCGGCCGCTCCGTCACGGCGGTGTCGGCGATCAGCACGGTATGATTGCGGCCGACGACCACGTTGATCCCGAACGGAGTCGCGCTCGGCTCGTCCTCAATGACCAGCCGGACCTGGCGCAACGATTGACTAAAGGGCCTGGTCGTGCCGGTGATCATCGCGTCAGCTTCGCCGAGCGCGAGCATCGCCGCCGCGAAATAATTCCGGTCTTGGTTCACTAGCCGTTCGATCTCGCGGCGAAGCATGCCGTGGCGCTGGTGCTTGGCATAGATATAATCGACCGCCCGCCCGACTAGTGGCGAATTACGGCTGTTGAGCACCTCATATTCCTTCGGATCGTCGACGCCGATTTCTTCCAGCAGATCGTAGACCTCCTCGCGGCCGACCAGCACCGGAGTGCCGTAGCCGCCTTCTTTGAACGCGATCGCCGCGCGGAGCACGTTGGGTTCCTCGCCTTCCGCGAACAGCACGCGCTTGGGATTGGTCCGCGCCGCCTCGTAGGCGAGGCTCATCACGGCGACGGTGGGATTGAGCCGCGCTCGTAGCTCCTCCCGGTACAATTCCATGCTCGCAATCGGCTTCTGGGCGACACCGGTGCGCACCGCGGCTTCGGCGACCGCGGAAGCGACCACTTCCATCAGCCGCGGATCGAAGGGTGCGGGGATGATGTAGTCGCGGCCGAAGCTGTGCGTCTTCCCGCCATAAGCGGCGGCGACCTCCTCGGGCACCGGCTCGCGGGCGAGCTCGGCCAGAGCTTCGGCTGCTGCGATCTTCATCTCATCGTTGATCGCGGTCGCGCGCACATCGAGCGCTCCGCGGAAGATGAAAGGAAAGCCGAGGACGTTGTTGACCTGGTTCGGGAAGTCCGACCGGCCGGTGGCGATGATCGCGTCCGGGCGCGCCTCCATCGCGTCGGGCGGCCAGATCTCCGGATCCGGATTGGCCATCGCGAAGATGATCGGCTCCGTGGCCATCGACCTGACCATCTCGGGCTTGAGCGCCCCGGCCGCCGACAGGCCGAGGAACACATCGGCGCCAGCGCATGCATCGGCGAGCGTCCGCGCTTCGGTTTCCACCGCATGCGCCGATTTCCACTGGTCGAGGTCCGTGCGGCCTTTGTGAAGGACGCCCTTGCGGTCGCACATGGTGACGTGGTCGCCGCGCACGCCCATCGCTTTGACGAGCTCGGTGCAGGCGATCGCTGCCGCGCCGGCGCCGTTCACGACGACCTTGATGTCCGCGAGCTTGCGCCCGGTGATCTCGCACGCGTTGATCAGCCCCGCCGCGGTGATGATCGCTGTGCCGTGCTGATCGTCATGAAAGACCGGGATGTTCATCCGTTCGCGCAGCGTCTGCTCAATGATGAAGCAGGCCGGAGCGGCGATGTCCTCGAGGTTGATCCCGCCGAACGTGGGCTCGAGCAATTCGACCGCATCGATGAACCTTTGCGCGTCCTCGGTCGCGACTTCGATGTCGATCGCGTCAACGTCGGCGAAGCGCTTGAACAGCACCGCTTTGCCTTCCATCACCGGCTTGGCCGCAAGCGCGCCCAAATTGCCCATGCCAAGAATCGCGGTGCCGTTGGAGATCACCGCGACGAGGTTACCCTTGCTCGTATAGTCATAGGCGCAGGCGGGATTGTCGGCGATCGCCCGCACCGGAACCGCGACACCGGGCGAGTAAGCGAGGCTCAAATCGCGCTGAGTCGCCATCGGCTTCGTCGCGACGATTTCGATCTTTCCCGGCCGCCCGTGGGAGTGAAACTCGAGCGCTTCGGCTTCGGTATATCGGACGTTCGTTTCGGACATCGCGCGGCGCCTTAGCGGAGTGGCCGCGCAAGAGTCACGTACCGCCCGAATCGAGAGTCGATTGCGCGGTAGCTACCGGCTACCACCAACTCATGGCCCGCGCCGACGCCCCAACCCCAATGATGGTCCAATACCGGCGCCTCAAGGATGAGGCCGGTGACGCCTTGCTTTTTTATCGGATGGGCGATTTCTTCGAATTGTTCTTCGACGATGCGAAGGTCGCATCGGCCTGCCTCGACATCGCGCTGACCAAGCGCGGGGAGGACGCGGGCGAGCCGATCGCAATGTGCGGAGTGCCGATCCACGCCGCGGAATCCTACCTCGCGCGGCTGATCAGAGCGGGTCACCGGGTCGCCATCGCCGAGCAGATTGAAAGCCCGGCCGAAGCGCGCAAGGCGCGTGGCTCCAAGGCCTTGGTCGACCGGGCCATTATCCGACTGGTCACACCGGGCACGCTGACCGAGGAAATCCTCCTTGAGTCCGCCTCGGCGAACTGGCTCGCCGCCGTCGGCCGCGCCGGCGACGATTGGGCGATCGCGGCGGCCGACATCTCAACGGGACGCTTTGAACTTATCGCCTGCGGTCCGGGCGAGCTCGCCGCCGAACTCGCGCGCCTGTCCCCGGCGGAAGTCATCGCCGACGCGTCGGTCCCGGGGATTCGCACTTCCGCGGGCAAGGGCGGATTCGACAGCTTGGCCGGCGAGCGGGCGCTGAAGAGCCGCTTCGGCCTCGCAACGCTCGACGGCCTCGGCCCGCCCTCGCGCGCCGAGCTTGCCGCCGCCGGCGGCCTGCTCGCCTATCTCGACGCGACGCAAAAGGGTGCGGGCATCCTCCTCGATGCACCGCGCCGCATCGCGCGGGCGAGCCACATGGCAATCGACGCGGCGACCCGCGAGAGCCTCGAACTGACGCGCTCGGTCACCGGATCGCTGGCCGGCAGCCTTCTTGCTGAAGTGGACCGGTGTCAGACTGCCGCTGGACGACGCCTGCTCGCCGAAGACATCTCCGCGCCGCTGACCGAACGGCGGGCGATCGAAGCGCGCCTCGCGCTCGTCGGGTGGCTGCACGAGGACGCCATCCGCCGGGAGCGCGTGCGCCAGGCGCTGAAGGCGATGCCCGACTTCGCGAGGGCGTTGGCCCGGCTTGCGGGTGGGCGTGGAAGCCCGCGCGACCTCGCGCTGCTGCGCGATGGACTGTCGTCTGCTTCGACTCTCAAACAAGAGCTGGAAGGCGAAGCCGACCGGCCGCCGCTGCTCGAAACTCTGCTGCCGCGCCTCCGTGGGCACGATGCGCTAGTGGAGAAGCTCGCGCGCGCCCTGATCGAGTCACCGCCGATTGATCCGTCGAAGGGCGGCTACATCGCCGAACGCTATGACTCCGAGCTCGACGCGCTGCGCGACGCGGCATCGCACGGCCGCCGCGCAATTGCAGCTCTTGAGGCGCGTTACCGCGATGCGACTGGCGTTTCCTCGCTGAAGATTCGCCACAACGCAGTGCTCGGCTATCACATCGAGGTCTCGGCGAGGCACGCCGACAGGCTCATGGCGCCGGACAGCGGCTTCACCCATCGCCAGACGCTGGCAGGAGTCGTGCGGTTCAACTCCCCCGAGCTGCACGAGGAAGCGAGCCGGGTCATCGAGGCTGGCGGCCACGCGCTCGCCGCCGAAGCAGCGCACGCGCAGGAACTGACCGGTCTCGCGGTGACCGCGGCGCCGCAGATTACCGCGACTGCCGAAGCCATCGCGCGCATCGATGTCGCCGCCTCTCACGCCCACCGTGCAGCGGAGGGCGGCTGGAGCGCGCCGCAACTCACGGACGAGCCCTGTCTGGAGATAGACGCCGGCCGCCATCCAGTGGTCGAGAGTGCGTTGAAGGACGCCGGCGAGCGCTTCATCGCCAACGATCTGTCGCTGGGGCCGTCTGACCGGCTGTGGCTGATCACCGGTCCGAACATGGGCGGGAAATCCACGTTCCTCAGGCAGACCGCGCTCATCGCGGTGCTGGCCCAAGCCGGAGGGTTCGTCCCGGCGGCCCGCGCCAAAGTTGGGATCGTAGACCGTTTGTTCAGCCGCGTCGGCGCATCCGACAATCTCGCCCGCGGCCGCTCGACCTTTATGGTCGAGATGGTCGAGACGGCCGCGATCCTTGCCCAGGCGACGAAGCAGAGCCTGGTCATCCTCGACGAGATCGGGCGCGGCACTTCGACCTATGACGGCCTCGCCATTGCCTGGGCCGTGGTGGAAGCGATGCACGACGACCTGCAATGCCGAACGTTGTTCGCGACTCACTATCATGAGCTGACGCGCCTCGCCGGCCGCCTCGACGCGCTTTCTCTGCACCACGTCCGGGCACGCGAATGGAAGGGCGATCTCGTCCTGCTGCACGAGGTTGCGGAAGGTGCGGCCGATCGCAGCTACGGAATCGCCGTCGCCAAGCTTGCGGGGCTCCCGCCCGCGGTCGTCGCGCGAGCGAAGTCGGTGCTCGCCAAGCTCGAAGCTGGCCGCGACGCGACTGGCGGGATTGCCGCCGGCCTCGACGATTTGCCCTTGTTCGCCGCGACCGCGGAGCCCGAGCACGCACCCGATCCCATCGCCGCCGCGCTTGACGACGTTGACCCGGACAGCCTCACTCCGCGCGAGGCGCTCGAAGCACTATATCGGCTCAAGCGACTGGTAGCCGAGCGCAACACATGAATTTCCTCGACGTCGAGAACCGCCGCGCGATCATCAACCGCCGCGTGCTTGCCGAGCGGATCGGCGGATTGCGCGCGAGCAAGAAATTGAACGCCGAGACCGCCGCGATCCTCCGCGAGGCGCTCGAATATGGTCGCGCCGAAATCGCCAGGAGGCTGACGGAAGCGCCCGGAAACGGCCGCGCCGCCGCGCAGGCCACGGCCTTTCTTCACGATCAGCTCGTCCGGCTCGCCTACGATTTCGTCACAGAGCGCGTGCTTGACCAGCCGCTTGGCGGCGAATTGGCGCTTGTCGGCCTGGGCGGCACCGGCCGCGGCGAAATGGCGCCGTTCAGCGACCTCGATCTGATGTTCCTGACCGCCAAAGCGCCAACCGCCGATGTCGAGCGCGCGTCCGAAGCGATCCTGCATCTATTGTGGGATTTGAAGCTCAAGGTCGGTCATTCGGTCCGCTCGGCGAGCCAGCTGAACGCGCTCGCCAAGAAGGACATGACCATCCGCACCGCCTTCCTCGAAGCGCGGTGGCTGTGGGGCGACGACAAATTGTTCGACGCCGCGATGCGCCGCTTCCGCAAGGATGTGGTCGCCGGGACCGCCGCCGAATTCGTGACCGCCAAACTCGCCGAGCGTGACCAGCGCCACATCCGCATGGGCGACAGCCGCTATGTCGTCGAACCCAACGTAAAGGACGGCAAGGGCGGCCTTCGCGACCTCCACACGCTCTACTGGATCGGCAAATATGTGCATGGGGTCGAGCGCCCGGCGGACCTCGTCGGAGCCGGCCTTCTCACCGCCGCCGAGTTCCGCCGCTTCGATCGCGCCGAGCGCTTCTTCTGGGCGGTGCGCTGCCATTTGCACCTTCTCGCCGGCCGGCCCGAGGAACGGCTCAGCTTCGATTATCAGAAGCGCATCGCCGAGATCATGAATTACGCCGACCGCCCGGGGAAATCGGCGGTCGAGCGTTTCATGCAATTCTATTTCATCAACGCGAAATCGGTCGGCGACCTCACCGGCGTGTTCCT
Organism: uncultured Alphaproteobacteria bacterium; assembly: GCA_963849435.1. GTDB lineage: Bacteria > Pseudomonadota > Alphaproteobacteria > Sphingomonadales > Sphingomonadaceae > Sphingomicrobium. Next base: position 85,872 of record CAWKHO010000015.1, on the reverse strand, counting down.
CGCGCAGCTCGACGAGCAACTGGGCAAGAAGGGCTTCCGCTTCGCTTTGCCGACCATCCGCCGCAAGCCCAAGCGCCTTGGCGGGTTCATGCTCGACCGGGGGCGGCTAACGGTCCCGTCCGACGATTTCTTCCGCGCCGATCCCATCCGCCTGCTCGAGATATTTGCGCTCGCCGCCCGCGAGCGTCTCGAGATTCACCCGGCAGCGATGCGTGCCGCGACCCGCGACGCAGTGCTGATCAATCGCAAGGTTCGCGAAGACCCCCGGGCGAACGCCCTCTTTATGGACGTCCTGACGTCGGTGCATTCGCCCGAGATCGTGCTGAGGTGGATGAACGAGGCGGGCGTGTTCGGCCGTTTCGTTCCCGACTTCGGCCGCGTCGTCGCGCAGATGCAGTTCGACATGTATCACCATTATACCGTCGACGAACATTCGATCCGCGCCATCGGTCTCCTCGCGCAGATCGAACGCGGCGAGCTCAAGAGCGACCATCCGCTTTCGACCGCCATCGTGCAGAAGCAGATCGCGTCACGGCGAGTCCTCTACGCCGCGGTGCTGCTGCACGACATCGCCAAGGGACGCGGCGGCGATCACAGCGAGATCGGCGCGGAGATCGCGCTGAAGCTTTGTCCGCGCTTCGGTCTCGACGCGGCCGAAACCGAAACTGTCTCATGGCTCGTGCGGCTACCACCTGCTGTTGTCCTCGACCGCATTCAAGCGCGACCTCGCCGATCCCAAGACGATCGACGATTTCGTGCACCAGGTGCAAAGCCCCGAACGGCTCAGGCTGTTGCTGGTGCTCACCGTGGTCGACATCCGCGCGGTCGGGCCGGGCATCTGGAACGAATGGAAGCGATCGCTTCTGAGTACTTTGTACGAAGCGGCCGAGGAGCGGCTGCGGCTCGGCCACAAGCAGCATGGACGGCCGGAGCTCGTGGCTGCGCGGCAGAAGGATCTCGCCGCCCAGCTCGGCTGGAAAGGCAGCGCAATCCGCGCGCATGCCAAGCGTCTCCCCGACAGCTACTGGCTCGCCGAGCCGCTTGCCTGGCAAGTCGCCAACGCGAAGCAGGTCGCCGCCGGCGAGGCGCGCATCGGCGAGGCGAAACCGAGCGTCGTCGTCGAGGACGATCCTGACAGCGGCGCCACGCGCGTCAGCGTCTTCACCCCGGACCGCGAAGGGCTATTCTACCGCATCTGCGCGGGCATCGCGGCGACGGGCGCGAATATCATCGACGCGCGGATTCACACCACGCGCGACGACATGGCGCTCGACAATCTTCTCGTGCTCGACGGTCGTGGCCAGCCCTATGCCGACCGGCGGCTGCGCAGCCGGATGGCGCGTTCGGTCGAGGCCGCGCTCAACAGTCCGACGCCGCCCCCACTTCCAAGTGCGGAGACCGGACGATCACGAAGCACCGCGTTCGAAGTGGCCCCTTCAGTCGCTATCGCGGACAAAGCGTCGACCCGGACCACGGTTGTCGAGGTCAACGCGCGCGATCGATCAGCGCTTCTCGCGGCCTTGGCGGCCGCCATTCACGACGAGGGCCACCAGATCCATTCGGCGCACATCGCCACCTACGGCGAGCGCGCCGTCGACGTTTTCTATGTCACCCGCGCCGACGGCAAGAAGCTCTCAAGCGGCGAGATCGAGACTCTGCGCTCGGCTCTGCTCCAAGCCGCACGCGAGCCTGCCAAAGGCCGGGCCGCGGCCTAGCCCCGCTCAGGCGCCGCTGCGGCGGCGGCGGCGGCGGCGGCGGTGGAGGAGGTGCAGGCGGCGCTGGCTGCTCGACCACGGGCGGCGGAGGCGGAGGCGTCGGCGCGACATACGGCGGCGGCGCCGGCCGGTTGAAGCCAAGCTTCCCGCGCAGCGTGATCCCGAAGGTCCGCGGCTCGCCGAGGAACGCACCATAGAGCTGGGTCGAGCGAGGATAGAAGCCCGCCTCTACTCCGCGGGTGGTGCCCGAGCCCTGCAATGGCGCATCGAACGCAACCTGGATGAAGTGCTTGTTCAGCAGGTTCTGGCCCCAGAACTCAATCGCCCAGGAGTCCGCCGGTCCGTGGAGGCCCACGCGCCCGTTAAAGACGGTGAAGCCGCGCTGCGTCTTCTCAATGTCCAGATCCGAACCAGTATTGAGGCTGCTCATGTAGCGGCCGTCGAGATAGAACAACGCACGCATGCCAGAGCCGCCAACCGGCGGTGTCCAAGCGAGCGAGCTCGTCACAGTCCACAAGGACGAGTTGGAGATGCGGCGGCCTGGAAGTTGAAACAGGGCATTCGTGAGCGGCTGGCCATTGGCGCCGACCAGATTATCGCGATACTTCGCGTCGGCCATCGTGACGCCGGCGTTCCACTGCAGGTCGCTTAACGGCCGGGTGAAAGCTTCCAGCTCAAACCCTTGGCTCACCACTCCCCCGCGGAGCTTGCCGGTGCAGGCGCCCGTCGCCGGATTGTTGTCCGAGTCGGCGCCGTTCAGATTCTCGCTGCAGCTGTTGATGTTCTCGACAACGAAATTGACGCCATTGAACGTATTCAGCTGGAAGTCACGGAACACCTGATGGAAGACTGCGAGATTCACGTCGATCCCGCGTCCGTTATATTTCGCGCCGACCTCGAACGCATCGTTCGTCTCAGGCTTGAACCGAAGCTGATTGAGGTCAGGCGCGCTCGGCGTCAAACCGGCACGGTCGAGGTTGAAGCCGCCGCCTTTATACCCGCGCGAATAACTGGCGTAGGTGAGCAGACGGTCCATCGGTTTATAGCTAAGCACGGCCGTTCCCGAGAGCTTTTCTTCTTTGTTGCGGCCGCCGCCGAATGTGCCGTTGACGGAGTTCAGGATGCATGGCGCCGCCCCAAGCGGCGTAAGCACTTGGCCGGCGAGTGCGCTGGCGAGCCCCGCAATCGCTGGGTTCAGCCCCCCGTTGCCGCCGGGGTTGGCAGCTGCGGCCGCGGCGAGCTGCTGGAGGCGCAAAATGTTCGCTCGATAATCGGCGCAGACGCTGGTGCTGTTCAGGTCGGCGCTGAGCTTCTTCCGGTCGACGGTGTAGCGGGCACCGAGCGTCAGCTTGAGCTGGTCTGTTATCGAAATGATGTTGTGGGTGAAAATCGCGTAGTTCGTTCCGTCCTGTTTGAACAAGTCGCGCGTCGTCTGATTTGAAAGCGGTGTGTTCACGACCTGGCTTGCGATCGCGTTGATGACGATCGGCCGCGCAGCGACCGGAATTGCCGCGAAGGCAGGGTTCTGGGCGAGTTGGGCCGCGACAAATCCCTGCGCCAAGGGATTAAGAAGATTGTACCCGGGAAAACCCGCGAGCAACGGGCTGCTCGCGCGAACGAGCGTACCGAAATAAAGATCGGCGTCTGCGCCAACGGACAGATTGTCCGAGAGCGTAAGCTTCTCATTGGCGTAATAGCCGCCGACCAACCAGTCGAGGTGGTTGCCGAAGGCATGACCCTGCAACCGAAGTTCCTGCGTGAAGGTCTTGAAGCGGTTGTAGGCGGTGCCGTCGTCGCCGCGATAAAGGATGTCGAGATTGTTGAAATCCGCGTCCTGTCCGCGCGTGTACTTGTTGTATCGGTACGCGGTGATCGAGGTCAGCTCGGCACCGCCGAAATCGTACACTCCCTCACCGGAAATTCCCCAGTCGGTGACGTCGCTGCGGTAGCTGCGCCCGGGAGTGATCGACACGAGCCGCTTGAACGGACTGTCCTCGATCACTGCGCCGAGCGCGCGTTCGACTGCGGCAATCGATGAGGGTCCCTGACCTGCCGCGGTAACATCGTGCGCCGGGAGGTATGGCGCCGCGCAACATTCCTCGTTCCGATGCGAATAGTCGCCGATGAGCCGGAACGAAAAATTGTCACTCGGCTGGAAAAGCAGCTGGCCGCGCAGCAGCCAGCGGTCGCGATTGTTCACGCGGCGGCCCGAGATCACGTCCTTGAGGAAGCCGTCCCGCTTCACATAAACGCCATCGAGGCGCGCAGCGATCGTATCGGTCAGCGGTCCGGTGATGCTCGCTTCGAATCGGCGCAAATTGTAGTTGCCGATGTCGACCTGCCCGCTGACTTCCGGCTGAAAACGCGGCTTGGCGGTGATGATCGAGATGAGGCCTGCCGAAGTATTGCGGCCAAACAAAGTGCCCTGGGGTCCGCGCAAGACTTCGATGCGGTCGAGTGGGCCCAGTTCGGTCAGGCCGACGCCGGCGCGCGCGCGATAAACGCCGTCGACGAAGATGCCGACGGAGCCTTCAAGACCGGGGTTGTCGCCAACCGTGCCGATCCCGCGTATGCGCGCGACTGCCGCTCCGCCTTCGGAGGAGGTCGAAGACACAAGCAGCGACGGCGCCACCTGGTTCAGTTGGCGAATGTCGGTCGCGCCGGTGTTGCGAAGGGTCTGCGCGGTGACCGCGCTGACCGCCATCGGCACGTCGGACAAGGCTTCGTTGCGCCGAGTTGCGGTAATCACGATATCGCTGGTGTCGACCGGCTGCTGCTCTTTCGCCTTGTCCTGAACGGCGGCGGCTTGAGAGGTGGATCCCTGAGTTGGCGGCGCAGTCGTTGGCTTGCCGGTTTCAGTCGTGGGCTGCGCGTCTTGCGCGAATGCTGGAGTTGCCAGAACGGCCAGGCCAGCCGAAAGCAGCCACGCGGACTTGCGGATCATGTCTCTCTCCCCTTCGGGCGTGAACGCCCGCTCGCTTGGAAGGCTAATCCCGAAACGACCGTAAAGGAAAGCAATTGCGTGCCCGCAACGGCAACAATGCCGTTCGGCTGCAGCAAATTGGCAACACGGATGTAAGTAAGCTCAGAGTTCGATCCCGGATCAGGTCCGGGATGACTTGCACGCGGTCACTTGGGGGCGAGCACCATCAGCATCTGGCGGCCTTCCATGCGCGGATGCGCCTCGACCTTGGCCATTTCCGCGGTCTGCTCCTGCACTCTGCGCAGCACCGCCATGCCGAGCTCGCCGTGCGCCATTTCGCGTCCGCGGAAGCGCATCGTGACCTTCACCTTGTCGCCTTCCTCGAGGAACTCGACAACCTTCTTCATCTTGGTGTCGTAGTCGTGGTCGTCGATATTCGGACGCATCTTGATCTCTTTGATCTCTTGCGTCTTTTGCTTCTTGCGCTGCTCGGCGGCCTTCTTCTGCGCCTCGTATTTGTAGCGCCCGATGTCGAGGAATTTGGCGACCGGCGGATCGGCGTTGGGAGAGATCTCGACCAGGTCGAGTCCGACCTCCTGCGCCTGCTCCAGTGCTTCGCGCGTATACATCACGCCCAGGTTTTCGCCGTTCTCGTCGATCACCCGCACCTTCTGGGACTGGATGAACTCGTTGTAGCGGGGGCCGCTCATCGGCGGCGGAGGCGCCATGGAACGGCGCGGATAGGGCGGTGGTATAGCGAAGACTTCGTTGTCGTTGTTCGAGGAGTTGGGAGTTAAGCGCTCGCGGGCCTTATGAAAAGGTTGAGCACGCGTAACCGAGTCTTTTTACCGCGACCTGTGGCGGAGTCGCGTCAGGCTCAATCGTCGCGCAGGTCCGGCGGGACCGCCTCCGTTGTAATCATCGCAAGCGCCTCGTCGAGAGTCATGACCAGCTGCCGCTCTTCGGAGCCGAGACGCCGCAGCGCGACTGTGCCTTCCTCGGCTTCGCGCTTGCCGACCACCAGCAGCAGAGGAACTTTGGCGAGGCTGTGCTCGCGCACCTTATAGTTGATCTTTTCGTTGCGCAGATCGGTCTCGATGCGGATTCCGGCGTCCGCGAGCCTGGCCGAAACCTGCCCGGCATATTCATCCGCGTCGGAGACGATTGTCGCAACAACCGCCTGCACGGGCGCCAGCCACAGCGGGAACTTGCCCGCGTGGTGCTCAATCAAGATCCCGATGAACCGCTCGAACGTGCCGAGGATCGCGCGATGCAGCATCAGCGGATGATGCTTCTCCCCGTCAGCGCCAATGTAATTGGCGTCGAGCCGCTGCGGCATTTGGGGATCGAGCTGCAGCGTTCCGCACTGCCAGGTGCGGCCGATCGCATCCTGCAAATGGAATTCGAGCTTGGGGCCGTAGAAGGCGCCTTCGCCCGGCAGGGTTTCGTATTCGAGCCCGGTCTCCTTGAGCGCGCGCTCGAGGTCGGCCTCGGCGCGGTCCCATTCTTCGTCGGAGCCGATGCGCTGGTCGGGCCGGGTCGCGAGCTTCACCTGGTAATCGGCGAAGCCCAGATCGCGGTACACGGCGTCCAATAGAGCGCAGAAGGCCTTGGTCTCCTCGACCAATTGCTCGTGTGTGCAAAAGATGTGCGCGTCATCCTGCGTGAATTGGCGGACGCGCATGATCCCGTGCAGGGCGCCGTGCGGCTCGTTTCTGTGGCAGCAGCCGAACTCGGCCAGTCGCAGCGGCAGCTCCTTGTAGCTCGTGATGCCCTGCTTGAAGACCTGGATGTGCGCGGGGCAATTCATCGGCTTCAAGGCCATCAGCTCGGCATCGCCCGAGATCACCGGCTTGCCGTCTTCGGTGCCCGGCACTTCGTCGGGCACAACGAACATGTTCTCGCGGAACTTGCCCCAATGGCCTGAGAGCACCCAAAGCTTTGAATCGATCAGCTGAGGCGTCTTGATTTCATTGTAGCCGGCGGCGTCGAGGCGGCGGCGCATATAGGCCTCGAGCTGCCGCCAGATCACCCAGCCCTTCGGGTGCCAGAACACGCTGCCGTGCGCCTCCGCCTGCAGGTGGAAGAGGTCCATCTCCTGCGCGATCTTGCGGTGGTCGCGCTTGCCCGCCTCCTCGAGCCGCACGAGATATTGGTCGAGCTGCTTCTTGTTGAGCCATGCCGTCCCGTAAATGCGGCTCAGCATCGGGTTCTTCGGGTCGCCGCGCCAATAAGCGCCCGAGACTCGCGTCAGCTTGAACGCGCTCGGGTCGAGCTTGCCGGTCGAAGGAAGGTGCGGACCCCGGCAAAGTCCGACCCATGCCTCGGCGCCTTCGCCGGTGCGGTACATGGTGATGGTCTCGCCCTCGGGCAGTTCCATCACCCACTCGGCCTTGAACGCCTCGCCCTGCTGTTCGAAAAAGTCGCGTACCCGGTCGCGCGTCCACACCTCGCGCACGAGCGGCTTGTCGGCGGCGATGATGCGCCGCATCTCCTCCTCGATTGCAGGCAAATCCTCTTCGGTGAATTGGCCGCGGCCAGGCGCAGGCGCGAAATCGTAGTAGAAGCCGTCGTCGGTCGCGGGGCCGAAGGTGATCTGCGTTCCGGGGAAGAGGTTTTGCACCGCCTCGGCAAGCACGTGCGCGTAATCGTGCCGCACCAGCTCGAGCGCCTCGGCCTCGTCGCGCGATGTGATGAGTGCAAGATTCCCATCGCATTCGAAGGGCCGCGTGATGTCACGGATCTCGCCGTTGATCTTCGCCGCGAGCGCAGCCTTGGCCAGACCGGGCCCGATCGCTGCCGCCACATCGGCCGGGGTCGAGCCCTCGGGCATCTCCTTCACCGAGCCGTCGGGGAGCGCGATCTTGAACATTTTGGTCATCGAACGGGCATGTAGCGAGCCCCTCGCTTCCCCTCAACCGAATGCACGCAGCGACGCACGTAAAGGTCGCTTGACACAACCGCCGCCGGTTCTGTAAAGCATCCTTGTCTTACTGACAAAGGAGCTTGACTAATGATTGCCACCAAACAGAGCGATCTCACCCCCGCCCAGCGCGCGCACATTCGTAGAGTGTTGTGGCTGATGCTTGTCTACGCGATCGTCCTTCCGCCGCTGGTGTGGCTACGGGCGACCAGGCACATTAGCGATGGGCTCGTGCTCATCATGGCCATCGTCGCGTCGATGCCGGTGCTGGGCATGCTTGCGAGCTGGGGCCGCTATCTTTCCGACGAACGCGACGAATATCATCAATCGCTCAGTCTTCGCCGGATCGCCATCGCGACCAATGCGACCATGGGCGCCGCCGTCGTGTGGGGTTTCCTCCAGGCGTTCGGCGTGATGCCTCTGGTCGAAGCCTATTGGATTCCGTTCGCCTGGGTCGTGATGCAGGGCGCGAGCGCCTGCATCGCGGTCCTCTCGCGCGGCCGCCACGGCGCCTGATTCACTCTCTCAAAGGAAATCGTCATGGTCCGCACTGCTGCCTGGAAACGCTACAACTGGCGCGTCATCTGGTTGAGCCTGCTTTACGTCGCCTTCCTCCTTCCCGCGGTGTACGGGTTCAAACACCAGCTGGTGCCTCACGCGGCCGCATATTTCGTCGCGATCCTCCCGGCGCTTCCAATCATCGGCATTTTCGGCGCCCTCGGCCGCTACCTGGTCGAAGAGCAGGATGAGTACGTGCGCATGTTGATGGTCCGCCAGGTCCTCTGGGCCAGCGGGCTTACCCTGAGCATCGCGACCGCATGGGGATTCCTCGATAACTTCGGGCTGGTCGGCCATGCCGACGGCTATTGGCTGATTGTGATTTGGTTTGCCGGCCTTGGTCTCGGCGGGATCGTCAACAAGCTCACGCTTGGCGACGGGGGCTGCTGATGGAAAACCGCCTTCGGGTCCTCCGCGCCGAGCGCAGCTGGAGCCAGCAGGACCTGGCCGAGAAGCTCGAAGTCTCGCGGCAGAGCGTCAACGCGATCGAGACCGGCAAATACGATCCTTCCCTGCCCCTCGCCTTCCGCATCGCTGAGCTGTTCGACTTGCCGATCGAGCAGATTTTTCTCCCGCCCTCGCGGCTGAGCTCGAAAGCGATCTGAGGCGAGGCGAAGAGCCCCCGCCGACTGCCGATGGGAGCACGCTTTAGTAACGCCCTGCCGAGACGACGGCGCATCCTGTTTTGAGACAACGCCAGCAGCGTCATTCCAGCGCGTTGCGCTTTCGCTCATAAGTCGCCGATCAAGGGAGCCGGCGCGATGAACATCAGGCAGCAGATCTACGGGGAGGGTGGACTCGAGCGATCACCGCTCGTGACCGTCAAGAAACCCAAGGGCGCCAAGGCGGACGCGCTACACAGCATAGCCGTATCGCGCCAGGAAAGCCGCCGCGGCGATACGCGCGTCGGGGACAGGTATCGGCTCGTCGGCGAATGCGTTCGAGTGACGCACGACGGCTCAACCTATGACGGCCGGCTGATCAATGTCTGCGCGAGCGGGGCGATGATCTCGGCAGAGTTCGAGCCGCTGCCGTGGGATCGCGCCAAGCTTCATTTGGACGGCGAGCGTTCGATCGCCTCCAGAGTCCTGTGGATCAGGGATGGCCAGATCGGCCTCGAGTTCGACCAGCGAATTCGAACTCGATCGCAGCGACAGCAAACAGGCGACTCTGCTGCGGCAGGTGATCACCCGCCATTTCCCCGAGGCGCAATTCGAGGCGACGATTGATGTCGAGCAAGAAGAGCAGGAATGCAGGTCGGAAGATCAGCGTCTAGCGCGGCGCACCCCGCTGCTTCGGCTGGGCACTTTGCACTACGATTATGACAGCACGCCCGCCCGCCTGCGCAACATTTCTGCGACCGGCGCCGCCATCGAAACTTCGACCGCCCTGGTGGCCGGCGCGGAGCCGTTACTGGACCTCGGCGAAGCCGGCTCGATCTTCGCGACGGTCGTGTGGACCAGCGGCGATCAGGCTGGGCTGCGTTTCAATCAGCCGTTCGATCTTGGTCAGCTGCCCAAGGCACGGCCACAAGGCGGACCCGCGAGCTGGGAGCCGCCGGCCTATCTGCGCGCGAATTCGCGGGGCGAGAGTGGCGCAGATGAGCAGTGGAGGCAGATTCCGCTGAACGAGCTCAACAAGGATCTCGACGGCTCCCTCAAGGGCTGACACACTCGCTTTCAGCATGAACAAGCTCCTCGTCGCAACGCTGCCGCTGCTCCTCATCGGAGGCGTGGCGGCGACAGCCCTCGCGCTTAAAGGCCAAGAGCATGTGAGTGCTGCCCCGCGGGGCCAAGAGCATGTGAGCGATGCTCCGCGGCTTCAAACATCCGCACCTCCGCGGGGGCGGATCGCGGTCACGCCGGGGCAGCTTCGCGAAGCATTTGCCGCGGGACTGATCGACCGCCCGATCAAGACCATCCTCGATGTACGCTCACCGATGACCTACGGGCAGTTCGTCTGGAACGACAAAGGCGTGCCAGCTGGCCCCGCCTGGATTCGCGTCGACCTGCACGCGCAGTTGATGAGCGTATTCCGCTCAGGCCATGAGATCGGCACCGCGGTGATTCTCTACGGTGCCGATGGGCTGCCGACTCCGACCGGCAAATTCCCGATCCTGGCCAAGCTCAAGGATCATCGCTCGATCACTTACGACAATGCGCCAATGCCTTTTACTTTGCGCCTGACGGGCGACGGAGTTCAATCCACGGCAGCAACGTCCGCTGGGGCTTCGCGACGCATGGCTGCATCGGCATCCCCAAAGCGTTCGCGGCCAAAGTGTTCGATGTAGTGAAGGTCGGCGATGAAGTGTTGATCGTCCCCGGCAAGCGCGCCCCGGCAGCCTAGACCGACATTCCGACTTCAGGCGGTGAGGCGTCTCCGGCCAGCGGCCTTCTCGCGCCGCAACACCCATCCGATCAGTCCAAAGCCGAGGATCATCGTCATCCAAGTGCCCGGCTCAGGCAGTGGCGGAGGTGGTGGTGGTGGGGGGCGGTGGTGGTGGTGGCGGCGGCGTATGGCCGCCCCCGCCCGGAGGAGTGATCACGCCGCCGCCGGGCGGAGTTTCGATTCCGCCCGGTGGCGGTGCGAGGATGATGCCGGGCGGCAACGCCGAAGCGAGTTCCGTGATTGGGGCCGCCGTGTCGATGTCGACCGGAATGAGCGCGGGCACCGGCGGCGCAAGCACCTCGGCGAGGTTCTTGGGAACAACCGCAGTTTCGCGGTCAGCCAGTGCTTCCTTCGCGTGCTTTGTCTTGATGAGCTCTGCCTTCAGTCCGCGCACCTGGCGAACGCTGGTCCAGCAAATCGACCAGGCTCTTTGCGCGGCTCACCGCAGCTTGCGCGAGATCGGCGCCGCCAAGGCTCGCCAGCGAGACCATCATTCCGCCGGCGACGGCAACCGACAGCGTTGTTGCAGCCACGAGCGAGCGGCGGCGACGGCGCTGTATACGTTCGCGGTATGCGCGCGAGCGCCGGATGGTCCGCGAAATGCTCCTGTGGGATGAATATCGTTCCACCGCTGCACTTCACCGCGAGCGGGGTCGAGTAGCAATGCTGCGTTCCGGATCGCCTCATTTTGGGGCAGTCGACTCTGCCCCGTTGCTACTGCTTCGCCTTCCGCGAGATGAACTGCGTCCGATAAGCACAATGGACTCTCATGAGGAACCGTAAATCGGAACCGGGGAGCCAATAGAGGCGAAGATGAAAGACATTGGCATCATCACTCTGCTGAGCGTGATCATTTCCGCTGCAGCTCCGACTTCGGCAGCATTGTCGGAATACACGCCAGCCAAGTCCGTCGTCACGGCGAAATCGGCCGATCAATTCGCCAGTTGTTTCGCGGACACTCAGGACCGCGGCGGTTTGGCTTGGGCCTACATTCGCAAGGACGACGGCGGCACGTTCTCGAACCTCGGGCCGAGATCTCTCAGCAGCGCCTATTTCGTGGTCGTGTCCGACCGGGGCGCGCGGCGAGAGGTGCGGCTGGAAGGAAACGGCGCCAAAGAAATTGGCATCAACCGGGCGGTCGACCAATGCGTCTGAAGCGCCGCATCCTGGAGCATCGCATGAAGCGCATGACCGCTGCGGGCGAATGCCAACACACCGTCTGCTATCGCCATAGCGCCCGTGACCCAGATCCGCGCGAGCGCAGTTAGCGCGCGACAAGAACCTGCGCCTCGGCCGGAGGGTTGCCGCCGCCGCAGCTGCCGTCGGCCGGTGGACCATGAAGTCGGTGTCAAAAAGCTCGGCGGCTTCGGCTTCCAGCTCCCGACCCTGGAACGCATCCCCCGAGGGCTGCCGCGTCGAGCTCGTCGAAATGGTGGATGCCGGCGAGCGCGTGATTGTCCGCCTGCCCGCTCTCGAGCCCCTCGGCGCGCAAGTGGCGTGGGTCCAGGGCGCCAATGCCGGGCTCCGTTTCCAGAGGCCGCTTCACTCGGCGGTATTCGACCAGCTCATGGATCGGTTCGTCACATGCGCCTCCTGATCCTCATCTTTGTGGCCGCCGCGAGCAGTCTGTCCTTTCCGTCGTCGGCATCCTGTGACCGGCACGAGCCGGGCTGGTACTGCCGCCGCTAAGCCGCCGCGCGAGTTTGAAGAGCAGCCGCGTTCCGGCTAGCGGCCGCACCGTGACTCCCGAGATTCAGCATCTGAGTTTCAATGAACGCCGTATCGCGTATCGCCTCCGCCAGGGGGCGTCGCCGACGCTGGTGTTCTTTCCCGGCTATGCCTCGGACATGGAGGGTGCGAAGGCGCTCGCGCTCGACGCTTTTGCCGAGCGTCGCGGCCTCGCCATGTTGCGGTTCGACTATTCGGGGACGGGATCGAGCGGCGGCGCCTTCGAAGACGGCACGCTCGCCTCGTGGCTCGAGGAAAGCCTCGCTGCGGTCGACCAGCTCACGGAAGGGCCGCTAATCCTGGTAGGCTCCTCCATGGGCGGCTGGCTTGCGCTGCATGTCGCGTTGCTCAGGAGCGAAAGGGTCCGGAGGATAGTCGGGATTGCAGCCGCTCCGGACTTCACCGACTGGGGCTTCAGCGACGGCGAAGCGGCGGAGAAAGCAGGGATCAGCCGCGGCTTCTGGGAATCGGGCCAGCGCTTGCGCCTTCTCGCCCGGGAGATCGCGATCGGCTGCCCGGTGCGTCTCATACATGGCGAGCTGGATCGCGACGTGCCGCTTGATGTCGCGTTCCGGACCTTGCGGCAGCTCCGTTCAGCCGATGTCCAGCTAACGGTGATCAAGGGCGGCGGGCACCGGCTGTCGGAGCCGCTTGAGATCGAGACGATCCTGCGCACCGTCGGCGGATTGCTGGAGCCTGCCCCATGATCTTCGCCATTGCCGCCGCAGTTGCCGCCGCCGCGCCCGCGGCAGCCGCCTGTCCGGACGTGATTACCCCGGACGCACTCGTCTGCCGCGCTCTGGAGGCCCAGAAAAACGGCAACGCCGAAGAAGCGGCCCAGTCATTCGAAGAAGCCGCAAAGGCATCGTCGGACAAGGATCCGCGGACTGCACGTATGTGGGCCGCGGCCGGCAATCTGTGGATCACTGCCAATCAGCCGGGAAAGGCCGCGCTCGACCTAGACCGCGCGCTCGCAATGCCTGGCCTCGAAGCCGAACAGCACGGCGAGGCCCTCCTCGACCGCGCCCGCGCCGCCGAGGCGCAGGATGATCTGAAGACCGCCCGCGCCAAGGCCAACGAGGCGGCGGCGAGCATCTCCAGCGATCCCTTCTACTGGTATTTCTCCGCAGCGCTCGCGATCCGCGAAAACGATGGCGCCACCGCGAAGACCGCGATCGGCAAGGCGCTAACGCTCGCACCGTCGGATCCCGTGATCCTGTTTGAAGCCGGCCACGTCGCCGACTTCAATGGCGACGACGATGCCGCTCGCAGCTACTGGATGCGCGCGGCCGGCAGCGATCCCGACGGGCCGGTCGGCAAGGCTGCCGCCAAGGCGGTCGAAATGCTGGGTGTCACGCCCACGGTGAAGACGGACACCCAGCCTCCCAAATGATCTGACGCGTCAGCCGAGATCGTAGTCGATCGTCGTCACCACCCGCACTTTCTGGAACGGCGTGCTGCCGCCCGAAGAGTTGCAGTCGTCGCACTCCTGGCCGTCGCGTGGACCAACCGAGAAATAGCCCTGGCTAGCGGTCTTCATCTTGCCCACCGAAACCCCACTGTCGCGCGCGAACTGTTCGGCGCTTTCACGGGCATTCCGAGTCGCCTCGGCAATCATCTGCGGCTTCAGCGCGTTGAGCTTCGTGAACGTAAAGCTGATGTTGCTCCCGCTGCCGACGAGCTCGACACCGTCGCGCAGCAGTTCAGCCTGACGCGCGTAAGCCGCGCGGACCTTGGCAATATCATTGGTACGAAGCTGGATCGATCGGCTGACGGTCAACTTTTGCGGGCCGATCGGCTCGCCGTCCTTGTCGCGCGGTTGCTCGCGGCTCAAGGATACGTCCTCGTCCGTGATTTCCTGCGGCTTGAAACCGGCGCGCAGGAAGAACGCGCGTACGGTGCGCGCTTGCTGGTCGACCGATTGCTGCACCGGGCCAAGCTCAGCGCCCTGGTGCGAGAAGCTGACCGGCCAGGTGGCGAGATCGGCCGTAACGTCGCGCTCCGAAACGCCGCGGACGGTGACGGTCCGGTGCTCAGCCATCTTGGAGCGCCTCAGCCCGTCGCCCAGCGCATAACCGCTGGTGGTAAGTCCCAATGCGAAAATCGCGACCGCGCCCAAGAGGACGGCGCGGCTGTCCTGCAGCTTCTGGATCATTGCTGTGATACCCTGCGTTCGTCCGCGTAGAGAGCAGCCACCGGGCATCATCGCCGGTCACGGCTGCGACGAACCGTTCTTTAATAGCGATGAATTGAGTGAGATGAAATGAAATTCCTGCATTCGATGATCCGCGTGTCCGATCCCGCGGCGACTGTTGCATTCTTTCAACAGCTCGGGCTCGAGGAGCGGCGGCGGATGGACAATGAAGCGGGTCGCTTCACCCTGATCTTTCTCGGAGTGCCTGGCGATCCAGGTGGCGAGGTCGAACTCACCCACAATTGGGACGAGAGCGGCTATTCCGGAGGGCGCAACTTCGGCCACCTCGCGTACGAGGTCGACGATATTTATGCGACGTGCCGGCGGCTGATGGATGCAGGCGTCACGATCAACCGACCGCCGCGCGACGGACGCATGGCGTTTGTGCGCTCGCCCGACGCGATCTCGGTCGAGCTGCTGCAGAAGGGGCCGGCGCTCGCTCCGGCCGAGCCGTGGATGTCCATGCCCAACACAGGCGAATGGTGATGCTCGAGGTCGTCCCGGTCCCGGCGTTCAGCGACAATTACATCTGGCTCGTCCACGACCAGGCGAGCGGCGAGACGGCTGTGGTCGACCCAGGCGATGCAGCGCCCGCGCTCGCGGAGGTCCAACGGCGCGGCTGGCGCGTGACCCAGGTGTGGAACACCCACCACCATTGGGACCATTCGGGCGGCAATGTCGCGATGAAAGAAGCGACGGGCTGCAGTGTCTCCGGACCCGCGGCCGAGAGCATCCCCGGCCGCGACGTCGCGCTCTCCGAAGGCAGCCCGCTGCGCATCGGCGGTCACGCCGGGCGGGTGATCGAAATCCCCGGCCACACGCTCGGGCACATCGCGCTGGTGTTTGACGAGGACCGGATCGCGTTCGTCGGCGACACCCTGTTCGCGATGGGCTGCGGCCGCTTGTTTGAAGGCACGCCGCAGCAGATGCACGGCTCGCTGCAGCGCCTTACGGAGCTGCCCGACGATATCGCCCTGTACTGCGGCCACGAATACACGCTCGCAAATGCTCGATTTGCATCACACGCCGAGCCGGAAAACGAGCGCAATCGCCGACCGACTCACTGAAGTGGAGGCGCTGCGCGCCGCAGGCAAAATCACGCTCCCGACGAGCGTCGCCCAGGAACGTGCGACCAATCCTTTCGTTCGTGCATCGAGTTGGCAGGAGTTCGCGCGGCTGAGGACGGAGAAAGACAACTTCCGTTCATGAACCGAGGCGCAATCGTGCGGCACAAAGGTACGAGGAGGTCAAAATGCGTAGCATCTCTCTCCTTCTGCTCGGCGCGACACTGAGCGCCTGCACGGCTGCAGCCGAGCAGCCGCCCACGCGCAGCCCAAGAGCGCAACAGGAATATTCGTCGCTCCTGGCTGGAAAGACCGCCCGACCCGAAGTCAGTTGCCTGCAGAGCTATAATGCCAACGACATGACCGTCATCGATGGTCGCACGCTCGCGTTCCGCAGAGGCACCGGCACCGTTTACCTGATGCATCTCAGCCCAGGATGCGAAATGGTGGGTGGCGGGACCTACGCGCTTCTCTCGCGGCAATATGGCGGAACTGGTTTGTGCCGCGGCGACATCCAGCAAGTCATCGACACAATGAACCGGATCACCGTCGGAAGCTGCACGATCGGCGCAATCATTCCCTACGTACGCCCCGGTTCGTAGGCGCTATTTGCGGTAGAGCGCGTCAAGCCGCTCGCCGTAAGCTTTGCCGATTACGTGGCGGCGGATCTTCATTGACGGCGTGAGCTGCTCGTTCTCGATTGAGAAGGCCTCATCGGCGACGATGAAGCGGCGGATCCGTTCGATCACCGAAAGATCGGCGTTTACGCGATCCACGGCGCGCTGCAGCCGCTCGTGCAGGTCCGGCGCGGTCGCGATCTCCGCATCCGGCACGAGCAATGCGACCATGTGCGGGCGGCGATCACCATAGACCATCGCCTGCGCGATGTCGCCCTGCAGGGTCAGCATCCCTTCGACCCGCTGCGGCGCGATATTGTCGCCCTTGTCGTTGACGATGAGGTCTTTCTTGCGGTCGGTGATGACGATCCGGCCCTTGTCGTCGAAATTCCCGATGTCGCCCGTTGCCAACCAACCATCTTGAAGCACGCGCGCGGTCTCGTCCGGATTGCGCCAATAGCCGTGCATCACATTCTCCCCCCGAACCATGATCTCGCCGTCGTCGGCGAAGCGCACCTCGGTGTTCATGACGGGCACGCCAACGGTGTCGAGCCGGATCCCCGCGCTCGGCCGATTGCAGCTGATGACCGGCCCAGCCTCGGTCTGGCCGTAACCTTGCAGGAACGTGATCCCGATCGACTGGAAGAAGAGGCCCACCTCTGGGTTGAGCGGCGCGCCTCCCGATACCCAGGCCTTCACGCGGCCGCCAACTTTCCCACGAACTTTGTGTCGAACTGTCAGAGACAAAATTCCATCCATCGGCAGATCCCACGGCTTGAAACGTCCGTGATATTTGTCGCTGCCGATCTTCAACGCGCGCTTGAGCAGGTACTTCGACAAGCTCCCGCTCGATTTCGATCGACTTCATGATCCGCGTCCGCAGCATCTCGAACAGCCGCGGGACCACGACCATGATCGTCGGCTGCACCTCCTCGATGTTGGCGGCGAGCTTCTCGAGGCTCTCCGCGTAATAAATCTCGGCCCCCAGAGCGACCGGGAAGTGCTGCCCACCGCTATGCTCATAGGCATGGCTCGCGGGCAGGAAGGACAGGAACACTTCGTCGCCCCAGCCGAAGTCCGACGAGATGATATCGGTGCAGCCTTCGAGGTTGTGGAGGATGGCGCCGTGGTGGATGCGCACCCCCTTGGGCGCGCCGCCGGTGCCGCTGGTGTAAATGATGCAGGCGAGATCGCCGCGGCCGACGCTCTCCACCTCCCGCTTCAGCTCCTCGATGCTGGATTTGCCGGAAACCAAATCCGGCCAGCAATGGACGTGGATGTCCTCGGGCACTTGCGTGCGGCGCATTTCGTCGATGGCGATGAAATGATGGCATTCCGATGATGTCAGCACCGCGGGCGCAAGATTCTTTGCCAGCTTCTGATTGGACACGATCACGGCGCGAGCCCCGGAATTCTCCAGCACGTGCAGGTGATCGCGTGTGGTGTTCGTAGTGTAGGTCGGCACGGTCACGCAGCCGGCCGCCATGATGCCGAGATCGGCGATCAGCCATTCGGGGCGGTTCTCGCTCACCAGGCGCGACACGATCGCCCGGCTGCAGGCCGATGCGCTTCAGCCCCGCAGCGAGCGCAGCAACCTGCCGCGCAGCTTCGGCCCAGCTGATCGACCGCCATTCCCCGTCTCGCTTCGCCCACAGGAAAGGCTTGTCGCCTTTCTCCGTCGCGCGCGTCAGGAACAACGCCACGAGATTGTCGAAATGTTCGAGCTGACGCGCCATCCTACTCCCCGGCGGCGCTTCTTAGCGGAAACCATTGCGGGCGCCACTCGTCCTGCTAGGCGGCCCCGTGATGCTCCCGTTACAAAGACTACTCGCTGCTTTCGCCTGTGCAGCCCTCGTCGCCAGCGCCCCCGCGCCGGCACCGGCGCCCCGAACGATTGTGCGGGCGCCGGCCGCGCAACCGTTTGTCATTGCCGCCAATCCTCTCGCGGCGCAGGCCGGCCTCAACGTGCTGAAGCGCGGCGGAAGCGCGGTCGACGCGGCGATCGCGGTGCAGGCGATGCTTTCGCTGGTCGAGCCGCAAAGCTCGGGCGTCGGCGGCGGCGCCTTCATGACCTACTATGACGGACGGACCGGCAAGATCATGGTCTATGATGGCCGCGAGCTTGCGCCGGCACAGGCGACATCGACCATGTTCCTCGATTCCGCCGGCAGGCCGCTGCCGTTCAATACGGCGGTGCTGAGCGGACGCGCGACCGGCGTTCCCGGCGCGGTTAAAATGCTCAGTATCGCGCATAAAGAGCACGGAAAATTGCCGTGGCGCACATTATTCGGCGATGCCGAACGCACGGCGCGCGACGGTTTCATCGTAAGCCCGCGCCTCAGCCGCATGATCCACGCGCACGAGGCGGAGAATTCGGCGCCGGATGTGATCGCCTATTTCTCCAAGCCGCGACGGGACGCCTGCTCAAAACGCGGCGACCGGCTGGTGAACAGGCCCTACGCCGACTTCCTTCGCCGCCTCGCTGCGCAGGGTCCGTCGGCGCTCTACTCCGGTTCCACCGCGGCGAGGATCGTCGCGAAAACTCATCAGGCGCCGCTGGCCGGCACGATGACCATGGCCGACCTCGCCAATTATCGGCCGATCAAGCGCGTGCCGGTATGCGGGCCATTCCGCGTCTACATCCTCTGCGCGCCGCCACCGCCGAGCAGTGGCGTGGGGCTGATCGAGCTGATGGAATTGCTCGACCGCACAGACATCGCCCGGCGCGGTCCCGACGACCCGCAGGCGTGGTTCCTGTTCGCCGAGGCCAGCCGGCTGATGTACGCCGACCGCGACAAATATGTCGGCGACCCCGCGTTCGTGCGCGTGCCGGTCGCGGGCCTGATCGCCCCCACTTACGTGGCGCGCCGCGCGCGCCTGATCGGACCCACCGCGGGTCCGCCGCCAGCCGCAGGCGTCCCCGCCGGCGCCCCGATCGCCGCCAACGACAACACGATCGATCCGACCGGCACCTCGCATTTCATCATCCGTGATCGGGACGGCAACGTCGTTTCCATGACAACCACGGTGGAAAGCATCTTCGGCACGGGCCGTATGGTCGACGGCTTCTTCCTCAACAATCAGCTGACCGACTTCTCCTTCTCGCCAGCGGACGCGCAGGGCCGACCGGTCGCCAACGCCGTCGCTCCGGGGAAGCGCCCGCGCTCGTCGATGGTGCCGTCGATCCTCACCACACGCGACGGGCGGTTCGCCGGAGCGATCGGCTCGGCCGGCGGCAATTCGATTCTTGCGTTCGTCGCCAAGTCGCTGCTCGCGGCGGTGGACTGGAACGAGCCGATGCAACGCGCGCTGGCCGAGCCGAACCTCGTTGCGCGCGGGCCGAGCTTCCAGGGGGAGGTCACGAAATTCCCGCCGCGAGTGCTTGCCGGGCTGCGCGCGCGAGGGATCGATCTTCAGCCCGGTCAGGGTGAGGATTCGGGCGTGCAGGGAGTTCTGATCCGCAATGGAAGGATCGACGGAGGGGCGGACCCGCGGCGCGAAGGCGTGGTGCTGACGCTGGCGCGCTGAACGTCAGCGCGAGCGAGGCGAAGCAATCCAGAAAGATGTGTTCGCACGAAGAACACGAAGGGTGGCGAGCCCTTCGTGCCTTCGTGTGAAATAACTGGATTGCCGCGGCACCTGCGGTGCCTCGCAATGACGGGTTAGGCTGGTCCAGTCCCGACGACTTCCGAGATGTTCGAGAAGCCTTCGCGCTTCAGCCGTTCGGCCAACCCGAACGCGATGCGGCGGGCGATTCCGGGACCCTGGTAGACCATCGCCGTGTAGAGCTGGACGAGGCTCGCGCCGGCGCGGATCCGCTCCCACGCATCGTCCGCGCTGGCGATGCCACCCACGCCGATCAGCGGGATTTCACCTCCACTCGCCCGGCGGAATTGGCGTAGTGCCTCCAACGCGAGAGGCTTCAGCGGCTCGCCCGAAAGGCCGCCCGCCTCGCTCGCACGAGTGGATTTGAGCGACGGCCGCGACACGGTCGTGTTCGAAACGATGACTGCATCGATCTTGTGATCGATCGCCGCGCGGACAATCCGCTCGGAATCCCCTGTATTCAGGTCGGGCGCGACCTTGAGGAAGATCGGCTTCCCCGAGCGCGCCTCCTGCACGGCCGCGAGCAACTCGTCGAGCGCGCCTTCGTCCTGCAGCCCGCGCAAGCCCGGCGTATTGGGCGAGCTGATGTTGATCGTCAGATAATCGGCGACGGAGCACATCGCCCTGAGGCCGTTCACATAATCGGCGATCCGATCAGTGCTGTCTTTGTTCGCGCCCACGTTGACGCCGATGACGCCGGGCCAGTGGCTACGGTGTTGCAGTCGAGCGAATGCGGCCGGCTGGCCCTCGTTGTTGAAGCCCATGCGATTGATGACCGCCCGGTCCACTTCGAGGCGGAACAGCCGCGGCTTGGGATTGCCGGCCTGCGGTCTGGGCGTAAGCGTGCCCACCTCGACGAAACCGAACCCGAGGTTGAGCATCTGTTCGGGGACCTCGGCGTCCTTGTCGAACCCGGCGGCGAGCCCGACCGGGTTGGGGAATCGCAGCCCTGCAAGCTTTGTCTCGAGCGCCGGCGTCGAGGGTGGTTCGGGCAGGAACGCGGTTCCGGTCCGCAGCTTGAGGAGCGCAATGGTCACACGATGCGCCTTCTCCGCGTCGAACTTGAAGACGAGCGGGCGAATGAATTGGTAGAGGCGCACGGCGCCGCTGTGTCATTGCGAGCGCAGCGAAGCAATCCAGGCTTTGGTTCGCGCGGAGACGCAGAGGCGCAGAGAGGCTGGACCTTGCGCCGACGTCTCTGCGTCTCCGCGCGAGATTACTGGATTGCTTCGTCGCTCCGCTCCTCGCAATGACGGCCGGCGGTTGAGTTTTCCGCCGCAGAGCACTAAATCGGACCGAAGAAGTCCGAATTAGACATGCGCCTGACCCATCTTGCCGATTATGCGGTCGTCCTAATGACCGCGGCCGCCCGCTATCCAGCGGGCGCAAGGCTTAGCGCGACCGAGCTTTCCGCCGACACGGGGGTGCCTCTTCCCACCGCGCAAAAATTGATGGGTCAGCTCGCCGGGCGCGGATTGCTGAGCAGCGTTCGCGGCGCGGCAGGGGGTTTCGCGCTCGCGCGCCCCGCCGAAAGCATCAGCCTCGCCGACATCGTCGAAGCGGTGGAAGGGCCGATCGCCATGACGGTCTGTTCGGACTCGAACAATCACGAATGCGCGCTCGATGCGCATTGCAAGGTCAAGCCGCACATGGGCGTGGTCGGCAATGCCGTGCGCGGCGCATTGGCGGCGGTGTCGCTGCAGCAGCTGTGTTCCCCGGCGCAGGCCGGGGCCCAGGGCGCTGCGACTGCAGCGCTTGCGCGCTCCTGGGCCCCGGCCTTCGCCGGGGAACGAGGCGCGCAATGAACGAAGCCGTGAAGAACCAGGAGCTGCGCGACCGCGTCGACAAGGATTACGAATGGGGCTTCGTCTCAGACGTCGAGCAGGAGTTCGCGCCCAAGGGTCTCAATGAAGACACCGTCCGCTTCATTTCGGCCAAGAAAAACGAGCCCGAATGGATGCTCGACTGGCGCCTGAAGGCGTACCGCGCGTGGCTGGAGATGGAGGAGGTCAGCTGGGCCAAGCTCGACATCCCCGAAATCGATTATCAGGACGCATATTATTACGCCGCGCCCAAGACGAAGCCGAAGCTCGCCTCACTGGACGAGCTCGACCCCGAAATCCGCCGCACCTACGAGAAGCTCGGAATCCCGATCGAGGAGCAGAAGGTGCTCGCCGGTGTCGAAGGCGCGGCAAAGGTCGCGGTGGACGCCGTGTTTGACAGCGTTTCCGTCGCCACGACTTTCCGCAAGGAGTTGGCCGCCGCCGGAGTCATCTTCCTCTAGCATCTCCGAAGCGATCCGCGAACATCCTGAGCTGGTCCGGAAATATCTCGGCAGCGTCGTCCCGCAGCGCGACAATTACTTCGCCTGCCTGAACTCCGCCGTCTTCTCCGACGGCACCTTTGTCTACGTGCCCGAGGGCGTCCGCTGCCCGATGGAGCTGTCGACCTATTTCCGCATCAATGCCGAGAACACCGGCCAGTTCGAGCGGACGCTGATCGTCGCCGACAAGGGCAGCTACGTATCCTACCTCGAAGGCTGCACCGCGCCGATGCGCGACGAGAACCAGCTCCACGCCGCCGTGGTCGAGATCTTCGCGCACGAGGACGCCGAAGTGAAATACTCCACGGTCCAGAACTGGTATCCGGGCGACAAGGAAGGCCGCGGCGGGATCTTCAACTTCGTCACCAAACGCGCCCTTTGCTCGGGCGACCGCTCGAAGGTCAGCTGGACGCAGGTCGAGACCGGCAGCGCGATCACCTGGAAGTATCCGAGCTGCATCCTGAAGGGCGATTCCAGCGTCGGCGAATTCTATTCGGTCGCGCTGACCAACAACCGCCAGCAGGCCGACACCGGCACCAAGATGATCCACATCGGCGCCAACACGCGCTCGACCATCGTCAGCAAGGGCATCAGCGCGGGCCGCTCGAACAACACCTATCGCGGGCTGGTGCGCGTGCTCCCGCGCGCCGAGAATGTGCGCAACTTCACCCAGTGCGATTCGCTGCTGCTCGGCAGCGACTGCGGCGCGCACACCGTGCCCTACATCGAGGTCAAGAACCCGACCGCGACAGATCGAGCATGAAGCGACGACGTCGAAGATCAGCGAGGACCAGCTGTTCTACGCGATGAGCCGCGGGCTCGATGCGGAAAGCGCGGTGGCGCTGATCGTCAACGGCTTCGCCCGCGAAGTGCTGAAGCAGCTGCCGATGGAGTTCGCCGTCGAAGCGCAGAAGCTGCTCGGGATCAGCTTCGAGGGGAGCGTGGGATGATCAGCTGCATCCAACTTGCACAATGCTCGCGCATGGCGCAGCTTCGCGCTTCACCGCGGCTGCACGCATCGAACCGGACATCGCAGTGTTGGCCAGCTCGGGCGACTGGCAGTCGACCGGACCAGCGATCCGACTCCGGATGACGTGCATCGTAACGTTCGACGAGTTCTCGGACCGCCTGACGCGATCAGCGGCAGCGATCGCGTCGCCTTACGTGAGCATCACTGCCGCGAAGGTCCGAACAGAGCTACTGAGAGCTCAGCCTGTCTGCATATGGTCGAAATGACGCTTGATCTGACATGTCCGGAATGGGCCTGATGACAAGTAAATGCTGATATCTGATCAACCTCCACGCGACCGTCGCCGACAAGCCGATCCTCAACGGCGTGTCGCTGCACGTGCCCGCGGGCGAGGTGCACGCGATCATGGGGCCGAATGGGTCGGGCAAGTCGACGCTGGCTTACGTGCTCGCCGGGCGGCCGGGTATGAGGTGAGGAGGGCGAGCGTGACGCTTCCGACGGGACGCGGATTGATCTGCTCGCGATGGAGCCGCACGAGCGCGCCGCGGCGGGGCTGTTCCTCGGCTTCCAATATCCGGTCGAAATCCCCGGCGTGTCGTATGCTCCAGTTCCTGCGCGAGAGCCTCAATTCGCAGCGCCGGGCGCGCGGCGAGGCCGAGCTTTCGGGCGCCGAGTTCATCAAGCTCGCGCGCGAGCAGGCGGCGCTGCTCGGCATGGACGCCGAGATGCTCAAGCGGCCGGTCAACGTCGGCTTTTCGGGCGGCGAGAAGAAGCGCGCCGAGATGGTCCAGATGGGCATCATGCAGCCGCAGTTTCGCGGTGCTCGACGAGACCGACAGCGGCCTCGACATCGACGCGCTGCGCCGTCGGCGAGGGCATCAACCGCATCATGCGCGCGCCCGACAAGGGCGTGCTGCTGATCACCCATTACGAGCGCCTGCTCGAATATGTCCGAGCCCGACCAGGTGCACGTGCTTCAGGCCGGCCGGATCACGCGCTCGCGGCGACATCGAACTGGCCCGCGAGCTCGAGCGCGAAGGCTATGCGGAGGCGGCGGCATGACCGCGCCCTTCCCCACCCGCAAGCAGGAGGAATGGCGCTACGCCGACCTCGACGCGTTGAAGCCGGTGTGGGAGCAGTTCGCCGAGCCGCTGACGCTCACCGTCGGGCCGGGCGAGAGCTTCGAGGAAGTCTGGCTGCCGACCGGCGACGACGTGCACGTGCGCCGGGTCCAGATCGCGCTCGGAAGCCGGCGCGAAGCGCGCGCATTTTCGTGCTCAACACGGCGCCGGTATATGGCCGCATCGAGCTCGAGGTCAGCCTCGCCGAAGGCGCGGATTTCGAGCTGTATCGGCGCCAACATCGGCACGCGGCCTGTCGACCAACGAGATCGTCACCAACGTCCGGCACATCGGCGACGGCGGCCGCTCGCGGCAGACCATCCGCTCGGTGCTGAACGGCAAGGCGGCCGGCTCCTATCTCGGCAAGGTCGAGGTCGCGCGCGGCGCGCAGAAGACCGACGCCGAGCAGTCGGTCAAGGCCATGCTGCTCGACCGCGGCGCGACCGCCAACTGCAAGCCCGAGCTCGAGATTTTCGCCGACGACGTGAAGTGCGCGCACGGCGCGAGCGTCGGCGAATTGGACGCGATGCAATTGTTCTACGCCGAGAGCCGCGGGCTCGACCCGGCGAGCGCCCGGGCGCTGCTGCTCGAAGGCTTCGTCATGGGCCTGTGGGACGGCGTCAACAGTGCCGCGCGACGCGATCTGCGATGCCGCGCGCGACGCGCTGCGGAGGGTCGTGTGAACGCGCCGACCCGCATCAACTCGGCGCTCAACGTCCGCGACCAGTTCCCGGCGATCGCCGGCTGGCATTATCTCGACAGCGCCGCGACCGCGCAGAAACCGCAGGCGGTGATCGACGCGATCACGCAGGCTTATGCGCGCGATTACGCGACCGTGCATCGCGGCGTGTACGAGCGCTCGGCGGACGATGACCGAGAGCTATGAGGCCGCGCGCGCTGCCGCCGTCGAAGCTGATCGGCGGCCAGCCCGACGAGCTGGTCTTCACCCGCGGGGCGACCGAGGCGATCAACCTTGTCGCGCGCATGCTGCCGAAGGAGGGCCGCAACCGCGTCCTGGTCTCGCAGCTCGAGCATCACAGCAATATCGTGCCGTGGCAGCTTGCCGGATACGAAGTCGACGCGGTGCCGCTGACCCCCGACGGGCGGATCGACCTCGACGCCGCCGAAGCGATGCTGACCGACGAGCATCGCGTGGTCGCCTTCGCCCATGTTTCGAACGTGCTCGGCTCGATCCTCGACGCCAGGCGCGCCGCGGACATCGCGCATTCCAAGGGCGCGCTGCTGCTGCTCGACGGCTGCCAGGCGGTGCCGCGCCTGCCGGTCGACGTCGCCGCGATCGGCGCCGACTTCTACGCTTTCTCCGCGCACAAGCTCTACGGCCCGACCGGGATCGGCTGCCTGTGGGGCCGCGCCGAGCTGCTTCAGGCGCTGCCGCCGTGGCAGGGCGGCGGGGGGATGATCGAGAAGGTCACGTTCGAGGAGACGACCTTCCTCGACTCGCCCGCGCGGTTTGAGGCCGGCACTCCGCACATCGTCGGCGCAATCGGGCTTCACGCGGCGGTGACTGGGTCGAGCAGCTCAGCCTCGATGCGATCCACGCTCATGAATGCGCGCTCGTCGCCGAGTGCCGCGCCGCTCTTTCGGCCATCGGCGGCGTCACCCTCTACGGCCCCGAGGACTCCGCCGGGATCGTCAGCTTCAACGTCGACGGGGTGCATCCGCACGACACCGCCACCATATTGGACGATGCGGGCGTCGCCGTCCGCGCCGGCCACCATTGCGCGCAGCCGCTGATGCGCTGGCTCGGTGTCGAGGCGACCGCGCGGGCGAGCTTCGCGGCGCACAGCGACAGCTCGGACATCGAGGCGTTGGTGCGCGGAATCGAGCAAGTGAAGCGGATTTTCGGATGAATGAGGAACGCAAGATCGAGACCGAGGAGGTCGACAGCGTCGCCCCGCCGCCGCGGCGCGCATGTCGCCGAAACGTTCGAGCGCAAGCGCGACTATCTCGCGGGTTTCCTGCCGGGCGAGAAAGCGGAAGAGCCGGCGAGCGGTCCGGGGAGCGATCTCCAGGCGACGGTCGTCGAGGCTCTGAAGTCGATCTACGACCCCGAGATCCCGGTCGATATCTATGAGCTCGGGCTGATCTACGGCGTCGATATCTCGGAGGACGGCGACGCGACCATCACCATGACCCTGACCACGCCCCATTGCCCGGTCGCCGAGTCGCTCCCAAATGAGGTCGAGCTTCGCGTCTTGTCGGTCCCCGGAATCCGAGACGCGGTCGTCAATCTGGTGTGGGATCCGCCATGGGATCCGTCGAAAATGAGCGACGAGGCACGATTAGAATTGGGAATGTTGTGAATAAAGAAACCAAAGTCCGCGCCCACCCGGCAGCGATCACCCTGACCACGCGGCTCAGGACCGCATTGCCGAGCTGATGGCCAAGGCGCCGGAAGGCGCGATCGGAGTCAAATTGTCGACCCCGCGCCGCGGCTGCTCGGGCCTCGCTTATTCGGTCGATTACGTCACCGAGGAGCAGCCGTTCGACGAGCAGATCGAAACCCCCGGCGGCACCTTTTACGTCGATGGCGCGTCGGTCCTTTACCTGGTCGGATCGGTCATGGACTGGCACGACGACGACTTCGCCGCCGGCTTCACCTTCGACAATCCCAACGCGACCGGCGCCTGCGGCTGCGGGGAGAGCTTCACGGTCTGACCGAACAATGGTAAATCGGCAGGCGAAAGGAGATCGATTATGCTCCTGTCCGTTGTTTTTATGATGGCTGCCGCCTCCGCCCATCCGGCGCGCGACATGCCCGCCTTCGACCCATTCCAAGAGAACGCGCTCTGCCCCGAAACGCCGATGTCCATCGCGCGCAAGATGGGCAAACGCCGGCCGGAAGCGATTCCGCTGTCAAAGCTTCCCCCGGCTCAGACGTTCATGGCCGTCGATCGCCGGATCGGAGGCTGTCCGGCACCTTTGACAATAATTGAATACCGGCGGGCCCGGCCCTGAGCTAAAGCAGCCGAAAGGGGGAAAACGCCAATGTCGCGCGCAGCAACGCTCGTTTTCGCGATCCTCGCTTATGCGATCTTCTTCGCGACCTTTCTCTATCTGATCGTATTTGTCGGCGACCTCGGCTTCGCCAGCCGCACGGTCGACGTCGGACCGCAGGCGCCAGCTGCCCAGGCGGCCGTCATCGACATCGCCCTGATCGCGCTGTTCGGCCTCCAGCACAGCGTCATGGCGCGCCAGGGCTTCAAGCGCCGTTGGACCAGGATCGTCCCGCCACCGGCCGAGCGCAGCGTCTATGTACTCGCAGCGAGCATTGCGCTGATGATCCTGTTCCTCGGCTGGCGGCCGATTCCCGCTATCGTGTGGAACGTGAATCCGATCCGCACCCGGTGCTCAACGACCTCATCTGGATCGTCTTCTGGATCGGCTGGCTGACGGTTCTGCTCAGCACCTTTCTGATCAACCATTTCGAATTGTTCGGCGTGCAGCAGGCGTGGCTGCACATGCGCCGGCGCCATGCCGAGCCGCCCAAGTTCCGCAAGCCGCTGTTCTACAAATGGGTCCGCCACCCGTTGTATCTCGGGTTCTTCCTCGCCTTCTGGGCGGCGCCGGAGATGACCGCCGGCCATCTCCTGCTGGCGGTCGGCGTGTCGATCTACATGCTGATCGCGATCCGCTACGAGGAGCGCGACCTGGTTGGCCTGTTCGGCAAGGATTACGAAGACTACCGCACCGACGTTGGCATGCTGACGCCGCGCTTCCGGCGGCGCCGCACCTGATCAGAAACCAAGCGTGAAGCGGATCGCCGCGCCGACGTCGTTCTTGGCGTCGGCGATGTGACCAGGCTGGCGGCGGGCGAACAGGTTCGCGCCGAGCCAGCCTTTGCCGCCGATCACAGCCGATCCGTAACTCAGCTCGGCGTCGACCTCGCGGCCGCTCGGAGTGAGCGAGAAGCGGCTCAGCGAGCTGGTCGCGGTTTCGGTCGAGTAATCGTAAGCGGTCGGCAGCAGCATCGCGAAGCCGCCCGTCTCGACTCTGCAGCGGTTGCGCTAGGCGAAAGCCGATGCGGTCCGAATTACCGAGCACTCCGGTCTTCGCGACATCGATCGCGTAGGCGCCGGTCTGGAAATTGCCTGCCGCGAAGCTGGTCCACCCGCGCCGCGCCGTGAGGCCCGCGCTCCATCCCCTGCCAAGCTCGTGCCGCGCCTCCAGATCGAGGAAGGTGGTCGCCGAGCCGCCCCCGCCGAGGGCCGTGCCCATCCGGCCGCCGAGCAGCGTCTGCTTCTCGTCCAGCCGGCTGAGGCCCGCCGACAGCCAGGTCCGGCCGAAGCTGTGGTCCACCGACATGCTGGTGTAGCGATAGGGAGAATTGAACGCGTTGGTTCGCGCATCCAGGTCCTGCCATACATTGCCGGTCTCGGCCGCGACGGTCATGCCGATTCCACCGAATTCGTGGCGCATCGCAACGCTGCTGCCGCGGGTCGTGGCAAAGCCGGTGTCGCCGGCGACGTCCTTGGCGATAAGAAAGGCATTGGGCTCGGCATTG
This sequence comes from uncultured Alphaproteobacteria bacterium, assembly GCA_963849435.1. Lineage (GTDB taxonomy): Bacteria > Pseudomonadota > Alphaproteobacteria > Sphingomonadales > Sphingomonadaceae > Sphingomicrobium. The sequence goes on along the minus strand of CAWKHO010000015.1, from coordinate 57,217 downwards.
CGCAGGCGCCGCGCCATATCCCTGGCGCCTTCGGAAAAACCGAACGCCATGGCGGTCTTTGGATCCAGCCGGGCAATCGCCGAGCCGGCCACCAGCCGGGCCTTGCGGGCGTCATCGGGGCCGATCCCGATCGGCTCCATAGCGAAGCCCTGCGCGAGATCATGGCGCCGGGTAAGGGTCATGGCGACACTGATCGGGCCGGCGGACGCCTGAGCGACTCGAACGTCGCCCTGCATGGCATGGGCCAAAGGCGTGCTCTGCTGAGCCTGTCGCAGCGTCGCGGCGAGGTTGAGCACATAGGCTCGGTTGTATCCGTCGAGGATCACCGCACCGAGCGGCTCGCGCTTGAGCGCATCGCCGGCAACCGCCGGCAAGGAACCGTTCGAATAGGTGCTGACCGCAGTCGTGCTGCCGGCAAGGTTGGTTTGTCCGATGGGCTGGAACGCCGTCGCGATGTTCAGCCGGCCGCGGCCATAGATCGAGTTGGTCCCCTGCGCGCCGAGGTCGTCGGCCGAGCGGAGCAGGATGTCGACAATCTGTGACCCGGTGAGGTTGGGGAAGGCCTGGGCGAGCAGCGCGACCGCGCCGGCAATCGTCGGCGCCGAAAAACTGGTTCCGGACCACAGACATTCGGTACCGGTCTCGTCCGGTGCGCGATCCCGATAGCCTTGGGCGGCCAGATAATATTGCTGCCCCGTCCCGGCCTTGTTCGAGAAATCCGAAAGCTGGCTGACGTCGACTCCGCCGGCGCCATTGTTCACCCCGACCGACCCGGCGATGATCACCATGCCCGGAAAATTCTGCTCGGGGACCAGTGCGAATGGATCCGGATTGACGCCTTCGGGCTTGTCGCCGTCGTTACCGGCCGAGATTACGAGGATGACTCCCGCCGAAACCGCGCGGCTCATGGCAGCGAGCAAGACGGGCCCCGGCGGATCACCACCAAGGGACATGTTGATCACCCGGACGCCGGCCAGCCGCGCCCTGTCAACGCCGGTCGCAAGAGCGTCATCGTAGAACTGGCAGCCGTCGGTGCCGGCGCAGCTTCCCGGGTCGTCGGCGCGCATGCTGACGATCGTCGCGCCAAACGCGACTCCGAGGGTATTGATGCCGTTGCGGGCGGCGGCCGCGACGGCGCTGACCGCAGTGCCGTGCCCGCCTTCGTCGCTTACCCCACGATTGCCGGCGACGTCGCCGCTTGCCGGGTCGATCCGGCCGGCGAACTCTGCCAAAGCGGGGTTGATGCCGCTGTCGATGATGCCGATCTTGATGCCGCTGCCGGTCGCCCCTTTGTCGTAAGCGGCGATTGCGTTGGCATTCACTGCATAGCTCGACGCACGATATTCAGCTGTGTTGAAAGCCGACGACGGCGTTGGCGTGGCGTCGGAGTTGGGGTCGGGGTTGGCGTCGGAGTAGGTGTGGGTGTCGGCGTTGGAGTTGGGGGTGGGTGTCGGAGTTGGAGTTGGAGTTGGAGTTGGAGTTGGAGTGGGCGTCGGAGTCGGAGTCGGGCTTGGCGTTGGGGTCGGGATCGGCGCGGGACCACCGCCACCTCCTCCACCGCCGCCGCCGCATGCGGCGAGGCTGAACGCGAGCACAATCGCGCACGCGCTGTTGCCGAGGAGCCTTGTTTTCATTTCAATTCTCCGCTCAAGCCGCTGAAATATCACGGCTTCCCGGAAACGCTATGCTTTACAAAACCTTACAATTTGCTGAAGACGCAAAAGGCGCTAGGCGCAGCGAGGCTTATGGACCCCCGTCTCGCCCATGTCTCGAACTGGATTTTCGACCTCGACAATTGCCTGTATCCGGCGTCGGCCGGGCTGTTCTCGCTGATCGACGAGCGGATGGGCGCATATATCGAGCGGCTGCTCGGTTGCGGCCGCGAAGAGGCCAAGCGCGTGCAAAAGACGCACTTCCACGAGCATGGCACGACGCTCGCCGGGCTGATGAAGGATCACGAGATCGATCCGGCGGATTTCCTTGAAGACGTCCATGCGATCCCGCTCGACCGGGTCGGGCCCAACGCGCGCCTCGCCGCGGGCCTCGCTCGGCTGCCCGGAAGGAAATTCGTCTTCACCAACGGCGACGCCCCTTATGCCCGGCGGGTGCTGGAGGCGATCGGAGTCCATTCGCATTTCGACGATGTCCATGACATCCGGGCGAGCAGCTATCGGCCCAAGCCCGACCGGCACGGCTATCACCTGCTGTGCGAGCGGTTCGGCGTGGATCCGGCCAAGGCGGTGCTGGTCGACGACATGGCCCAGAACCTGCCTCCGGCGAAGGCGCTGGGAATGATGACCGTGTGGGTCGACAACGGGTCCGAGCGCGGCAACCACGCTTATGACGAGGCACTGATCGACATGCGGATCACCGATGTCGCGGAGTGGCTCGACGAGATGCTGGGGGACAAACAATGAGCGACGACCTTCGGGCGGTGATCGAGCGCGCCTGGGAAGAGCGCGATTCGATCGGCCCGGCGACCAAAGGCGAGATCCGGACCGCGGTCGATTCGGCGATCGGAGCGCTCGATCGCGGGGAAGCGCGAATCGCTGAGCAGGGCCCGACCGGGTGGACCGTCAACCAATGGCTCAAGAAGGCCGTGCTGCTGTCCTTCCGGCTCAATCCGATGGAGGCGATCGGCGGCGGCCCGGGCGGCGCTCACTGGTGGGACAAGGTGCCATCGAAATTCGCCGGCTGGGGCGAAAAGGACTTCGAAACGGCGGGATTCCGCGCCGTTCCGGGCGCGATTGTTCGCCGCGGCGCCTATATCGCGCCCGGGGCGGTGCTGATGCCGAGCTTCGTCAACATCGGCGCCCGAGTTGGCGAAGGCACGATGGTCGATACCTGGGCGACGATCGGGAGCTGCGCCCAGATCGGCCGCAACGTCCACATCTCCGGCGGCGCCGGGATCGGCGGCGTGCTCGAGCCGCTCCAGGCCGGACCCGTGATCATCGAGGACGATTGCTTCGTCGGCGCCCGGTCCGAGGTCGCCGAGGGGGTCGTCGTCGAACGCGGCGCGGTGCTGTCGATGGGCGTGTTCCTGGGTGCTTCGACCAAGATCGTCGACCGCTCCACCGGCGAGGTGCATTATGGCCGGGTGCCGGCCTATTCGGTGGTCGTCCCGGGGAGTCTGCCGCCAAGGACGGCGGACCGTCGCTGGCCTGCGCGGTGATCGTCAAGCGCGTCGACGAACGCACTCGCTCCAAGACCGCGATCAACGACTTGCTCCGCGACTAATAAGCTGAGCTTATCGCCGGCTACCGGGCATTTGTTGGCAGCCGCGCTGCCGCAGCCGGTAAAGCCAAGCCATGAAACCGGTCGACCAGCAGGCGTTTGAGCGCAAGGTGGCGGAAGCCGCCGCGCCGCCAATCGGCCAGGGTCTGCCGATGATCCGATCCCAGATGAACGGCCGCGACTGGCTGATCCTGATCCTGCTCGCGCTGATCTGGGGCGGCGCATTCTTTTTCATCGGGGTCGCGGTCAGGCACGTGCCGCCGCTGACCTACGTGTGGCTTCGCCTGTCGATCGCCGCCGCCGGAATGTGGTTCTTCCTCAGGGTCAAGCGGCAGCCGCTCGGCCTGCCGCGGCAGGTTTGGGGATCGATCCTGCTGCTGGCGCTGCTCAACAATGCGATCCCGTTCACATTGTTCGGCTGGGGGCAAACCCATATCGCCAGCGGGCTCGCCTCGATCCTCAATGCCACGACCCCGATCTGGGGCGTGATCGTCGCGCATTTCCTGACGCGGGACGAGCGAATGAGCCCGCGCAAGGTCGCCGGCGTCCTGCTCGGCTTCGGCGGGGTGGCGACGATGATCGGCCCGTCCCTGCTGTCGAGCCTGGGCGCCAACGCTCTGGCCCAGCTCGCCTGCGTCGCGGCGGCGCTCAGCTATGCCCTGGCCGCGGTATGGGCGCGCCGATTCCGCCGCCTGGGCGTGTCGCCGCTCAGCGTCACCACCGGCCAGCTGACCGCCGGCGCCATAATGATGCTGCCCTTCGCGCTGGTCGTCGACCGCCCGTGGACCCACGCCTTCCCGCCGCTCACCGCATGGGGCGCGATCGTCTCGCTCGCCTTGCTGTGCACCGCGTTCGGCTACGTGCTTTATTTCCGGCTGATCGAGACGTCGGGCGCGACCAACGCGCTGCTGGTGACCCTGCTGGTGCCGCCGGTCGCAATCCTTCTGGGAGCGAGCTTCCTCGGCGAAACCCTCGCGCCACAGGATTTCATCGGCCTGGCGCTGATCGCCGCGGGCCTCGCGGCGATCGACGGCCGTCTACTCAGCCTGCTCGCGCCGGCCCGGCTTCGGCAAGCAACCTAGACGCTTCGGGGCTGGTCCAGTCGAGGTCGCCGATATAGCGCCAGACCTCCTTGCCATTGGCGTCGTAGAGGATTGAGGTCGGCATCACTTCGGCATGAAGCGCGCCTGACAACGCCATCTCCGGATCCTGGTAAGCGCCGAGATCCTGGATCTTCAATTTGTCGAGGAATGCGACCACGGATGGGTGCGGGCCGCTGTCCTCGCTGACCGCGATTACCCCCAGCTGGCCGTCATCGCGATGGGCTTGGGCGAGCTTGTCGAGAGTCGGCAATTCCTTGACGCACGGCGCGCACCAGCTCGCCCACAGATTGACCAGTACCGGTACGCCCTTGAAATCGGCCATGCTGATCTCGCCGCCGTCGGGATCGTCGAATGAGGCGTCGGGCGCGGACGCGCCCTTGTGGCTTCGGTCGACTCCCTTGTGCGGTAAACCTGCTGCCGCCGCTTCAGCCGGCCGTGCCGGCTGCGCTTGCTTCTTGGCGGGCTGGCCGCAGGACGCGAGCGCCGAAATCGTCAATACGGTCAGCAGAACCCGCGCAATCATCGCGCTTCGCTAGCGGCAAGCGCGGCGCTGGCGCAAGCGCGGCCGAGCCGCTAATTCCGGCAGCGATGAAGCTCTCCTGATCCCAGCGCTCGCCGCCGCCGCGCTCCTGGCCGGGTGCGGCAAGGTCGCCGACCTCAAGCCCGCGCAAGGCCAGGCGTTGCCGGTGAAGCCGCTGATGGCAGCGTCAACGCCGACAGCCGAAATGCTGCTGACGCCGCCGCCCTACGCCCGGCCGCAGCGGGTCGACGAGCTGGTCAAGAAGTCGCAGCCGCGCCAGGCCGATCCGTTCGATCTGCCCCCGCCGACCGGCGGCGCTGCGCCGGTCCTTCCGGCCGCGCCCGAGGCCCAGCCGGCGAGCGACGATACCGGGGTCGTGACTCGCCCATGAGCCAGCGCGTCCGCAAGGCGGTGTTCCCGGTTGCCGGCCTCGGCACGCGCCTGCTCCCGGCGACCAAGAGCATCCCCAAGGAGATGATCACGATCGTCGACCGGCCGCTGATCCAATATGCCGTCGACGAGGCGCGCGAGGCCGGGATCGAGCAGCTGATCTTCGTCACCGGGCGTGGCAAATCGTCGCTGGTCGATTATTTCGACCGCGCGTTCGAGCTCGAAACGACCATGACCGCAGCCGGCAAGAGCCTCGCTGCGCTGGAGCCCTCCAACGCCGGCTTTGGTGAACTGGTGACCGTCCGCCAGCAGCAGCCGCTCGGGCTCGGCCATGCGGTATGGTGCGCCCGCCATGTGGTTGGCGACGAGCCGTTCGCCGTGCTCCTCCCCGACGAGTTGATGGTCGGCACGCCCAATTGCCTGGCGCAGATGGTCGAGGCCTACGAAAAGGTCGGCGGCAACCTTGTCGCCGCGCTCGAGGTGCCGGACAGCGAGACCCACAAATATGGCGTGATCGATCCGGGCGCGAGCAATGGCCCGCTGACCGAAATCCGCGGCCTGGTGGAAAAGCCGGCGCCGGGCACCGCACCGTCGAACCTCATGCTCCCCGGCCGCTACATCCTCCAGCCCGAGGTGATGCGCGCGCTCGATTCCCAGGAAACCGGCGCTAGCGGCGAAATCCAGCTGACGGACGCCATGGCCAAGCTGATCGGCCAGCAGCCGTTCCATGCGTACCGCTTCGATGGCCAGCGGCATGATTGCGGCAGTGCGGCCGGCTTCGTGATCGCCAATCTCGCGCTCGCGCTGGGCCGCGACGATGTCGCGCCGAAAATCCGCGAATACCTGTTGTCCGCTTACGGCTCGAGTTCGACGTCCCAGTAGAGATAGTCGCGCCAGCTTTCGTGCAGATAATTGGGGGGAAACGCGCGGCCGTGGTCCTGGAGCTGCCAGCTGGTCGGGCGGATCGGCTCCATCATGATCTGCATATGCGCTTCGATCGGAGTTCGCCCGCCCTTGCGCAAATTGCACGGGGCGCAGGCAGTGGCGACATTCTCCCACGTCGTCCGCCCGCCCTTGGCGCGCGGCAGCACATGGTCGAAGGTCAGCTCCCTCGCCGAGCCGCAATAGACGCAGCGAAATTTATCGCGGAGGAACAGGTTGAACCGCGTGAACGCCGGATATTCGTTGGGCCGGACGAACTGGCGAAGGGCGATTACCGACGGCAGCTTGAGCGCAATGCTCGGGCTGTGCACCTCGCGCTCGTAATGGGCGACGACGTCGACCCGTTCCAAAAACATCGCTTTGACCGCGGTCTGCCACGGCCACAGGCTCAGCGGGTAATAAGACAGCGGGGTGTAATCGGCGTTGAGCACCAGCGCCGGGCAGCTATCGGGATGTCGGATGAGCTCAGGATGATACAACGCCAGCAGCCTTTCGTCCGGTCGGTCCGAACTGCTGCTCCCCGGCCCCGTCGCACTCAAGGAGGAGAGGGCGCCGGCCCGCTTCCCTTGTTGACCGCCGGATGCCAACCCGGGGTTACATGCCTATGACAGCACTTTCACTCTCGCGCGGTCAAGAGTCCTTTGGGCCACAGTCGCGATGATCGTCAGCCGTTTCGCGCCCTCACCGAGCGGCCGGCTCCACCTCGGTCACGCGTTCAGCGCGGTCGTCGGCCACCACCGGGCCTCGCTCGGCGGGGGCGAATTCAGGCTGAGGATCGAGGATCTCGACCAAACCCGTTGCCGGCCCGAGTTCGTCGACGGGATCTTCGAGGATTTGCGCTGGCTCGGGCTCGAGTGGGGTGAGCCGGTGCTGGTCCAGTCCGAGCGGACCGACGCTTATTCGGCTGCGCTCGATGCGCTGAAGACGCGCGGGCTGGTCTATTCGTGTTTCTGCACCCGTGCCGACATTGCTCAATCGCTGACCGCGCCGCATGGCGATGCGGCGACCTCCTACCCCGGCACTTGCCGCGGGCTGCCCGATGATCCCGAGCGCCGCGTGTCGACGCCGCATTGCTGGCGGCTGGACTCAGCCAAAGCGCTGGAGATCGCCGGCCTGCCGTCGTGGCGCGAAGCTGACGGAAGCGAATTCGCCGGCGAGGCGGCGCAGATCGGCGATGCGATCCTCGCCCGCAAGGACGCGCCGGCTTCCTATCATTTGTCCTGCGTGGTGGATGACTCAGCGGCGCGGCGTGACACTGGTGGTGCGCGGCGCCGACCTGCGTCCCTCGACGCCGGTCCAGCGGCTGCTTCAAGTATTGCTCGCGCTCCCCGAACCCATTTATCTCCACCACCCGCTGGTCGGCCATTCCGACGGGCGCCGGCTCGCCAAGCGCGACCATGCCCCGACGCTCGCCGCGATGCGCGAAAGCGGTGTCGACGGGCGTGAACTCGCGCGAAGCCTGAGGGATGGCCGGCTGCCCCTTGGTTTCAGCTTCATAGAGGACTAAGTCGCGCGCCATGCGCTGGCCCCTCCTGATCCTGCTTCTGCTGGCGATGGCCGCAACCGCTTATGTGCTCGTGCGCGGAGTGATCGCGATGGCGTCGGGCAAGGACGTCACCGGCGAGCAGCAGCAGAATTGGATGCGCAAGCGCGTGCTGTTTCAGGCGGTCGCGATCGTCATCGTCATCCTGCTCCTGGCCGTTGCGGGCGCGTCGAGCCGCTAGGCCCAATCCTTCGCATCATGGTCAAGCTCAACAAGATCTACACGCGCACCGGCGATGGCGGCGACACCGGCCTCGCCGACGGTTCGCGCATTCCCAAGGAGCATTCGCTGAGCCAGGCGATCGGCGACGTCGACGAGGCCAATAGCGCGATCGGGGTCGCTCTTCTCCATGTCGAAGACGGCGCCGCGCGGGCCATGCTAATTGCGATCCAGAACGAGCTGTTCGACCTCGGCGCCGATCTTGCCACGCCGGCCGACGACTTCACGCCCAACGAAATGACGCTGCGCGTGGTCCAGGCCCAGATCGACCGCATCGAGCGCGAAATCGACGCGATGAACGAGCATCTCGAGCCGCTCAGAAGCTTCATCCTGCCCGGCGGCGGCGCAGGCGCGGCCCACCTCCATCTCGCGCGCACCATCGTCCGCCGGGCCGAGCGGAGCACCGTCGCGGCTTCGCGCCACGTGCCTCTCAACCCGCTCGCGCGAATCTACCTGAACCGCCTGTCCGATCATCTGTTCGTGCTCGCCCGGCTGGTCGCGAAGGGCGAGGGCGGCGACGTGCTGTGGAAACCCGGCGCGACCCGCGGCTAGCGAAGGCGACACCGGGTCCGAATTCGATTAAGGGCGCTGTCATGGCGACCCTGGCTCGACCGCAGCCCGATAGCGGCCTCGCTCCGCGCCTGTTCGCGACGCGCCGCCTGACGCTCGATCTTGCGGCCCCGTTGAGCGATGCCGACGCCGCGATCCAGCCTTTCCCCGACGCCTCGCCGGCCAAATGGCACCTCGCCCATACGACCTGGTTTTTCGAGACGTTCGTGCTGCGCGATCATGTGCCCGGATACCGCCCGTTCGACGAGCGCTTCGCCTTCCTGTTCAACAGCTATTACGAGGGCGAGGGCGAGCGCCACGCGCGCCACCGGCGGGGAATGTTGAGCCGCCCGTCGCTCGACCAGGTGCGCGACTATCGAGCCCACGTCGACGAGGCGCTCGAACGGGCGCTGCCCGCGCTGCCGCCCGCTGCCCTTGAGCTGGTCGAGCTCGGTATCAACCACGAGCAGCAGCACCAGGAGCTGTTCCTCACCGACATCCTCGCGACCTTCGCCGAGAACCCGCTCGAGCCGGCTTACGGCGACCTGCCCGCCCCGGCCGGCGTTGCGGTTGAAGCGCAGAGCTTCCGTTCCGGGCGCACCGGCGTGGTTGAGATCGGAGCGCCGGACAGCGGCTTCGCGTTCGACAGCGAGCGGCCGCGGCACCGGGTCTTCCTCGAGCCCCACGCGCTCGCCAGCCGGCGCGTGACCAACGACGAATGGCGCCAGTTCATCGCCGATGGCGGCTATTCGACCCCGACCCTGTGGCTGTCCGATGGCTGGGCCTGGGTCCAGCAGGACAAGATCTCCGCCCCGCTTTACTGGCGCGACGAGGGGACCGAGTTCACGCTCGGCGGCCGGCGCGAGATCGACTGGGCCGCTCCGGTCGCCCATGTCAGTTACTTCGAAGCAGACGCCTTTGCCCGCTGGGCCGGGGCGCGATTGCCGACCGAGGCCGAATGGGAGAGCTTCGCCGCCGACGCCGACCCGAGCCTCGGCAACCAGCTCGACCAGGCCGGCGCGGTCGCCCCGCAGCCGGACGGCGGGATTTTCGGCGACGTCTGGGAATGGACCCAGAGCGCGTTCGCTTCCTACCCCGGTTTCGCTCCGGCCGAAGGCGCGGTCGGCGAGTACAACGGCAAGTTCATGTCGGGGCAGCTGGTCCTCAAGGGCGCCAGCTGCGCGACCCCGCGCGGCCATAGCCGGGTGTCGTACCGCAACTTCTTCCCGCCCAACGCCCGCTGGCAATTCACCGGCCTCCGCCTTGCTCGCGACGCTTGACCATCAAACCGAGGCGTTCCGCAGGGACGTGCTTGCGGGCCTCTTGTCCTACATTCCGTCGGTGCCCGCGCGCTGGCTTTACGACCGCCGCGGCTCGGAGCTGTTCGACGCCATCACCCGGCTGCCGGCTTATTATCCGACGCGAACCGAGACCGCGCTGCTCCAGTCGATCATGCCGGATGTCGCCGCCCACGTCCCCGAGGGCGCCGCGGTGGTCGAGTTCGGCGCCGGCTCGGCGACCAAGACCCCGATCCTGCTCGAAGCGATCGCTCCGGCCGCCTACGTGCCGGTCGACATCTCCGGCGACTATCTCGAGGACAGCGCGGCGGTGGTCGACGCGCGGTTTCCCGGAGTTCCGGTCTACCCGGTCACCGCCGACTTCGCCCGGCCGTTTGAGCTTCCCGCGGCCGTCGCCGACCTGCCCAAGCTCGGCTTCTTCCCCGGCTCGACGATCGGCAATTTCGTCCCGCGAAGCGCGACCGATCTGCTGCGCCAGTTCCGCTCCTTGCTCGGGGCCGGCGCCCAGCTGCTGATCGGGATGGACCGGGTCAAGCCGATCGAGCGCCTGCTCGCGGCCTACGACGATCCCGAGGGCGTGACGGCCGAATTCAACTTGAACCTGCTCGAGCGGATCAACCGCGAGCTCGACGCCGACATCCCCGTCGATGCCTTCCGCCACGAGGCGCGCTGGAACGACATATTGTCGCGCATCGAGATGCACCTTGTCGCCACGCGCGACGTCGAGTTCACCATTTCGGGCCAGCGCTTTCAATTCGCCGCGGGGTCGTCGATCCATACCGAGAACAGCCACAAATACGGCCATCGCGGGGCGCGGCTGCTGCTGCTCGCGGGCGGCTGGACCCCGATCGCCGAATGGAGCGACCCCTCCGGCGACTTTTCCGAAATCCTTGCCCAGGCCGAGCCCGAGCGGTTCGCGCCCTAAGATTGCCCGCCGCTTCGGCCACGGCTAAGCCGCGGTCATGGTTCACGCGCTTTTCCAGATCGCCCATTATCTGCTGACGATCCTGTTCTGGATCATCCTCATCCAGGTGATCCTGAGCTGGCTGCTCGCCTTCAACGTGCTCAACACAAGCTCGGCCGGGGTGCGAACCTTTGCCCACGCGCTCGATCGGATCACGGCGCCGCTCTATCGGCCGATCCGCAAGATCATGCCCGATTTCGGCGGGCTCGATTTCTCGCCGATCGTGCTGATCATCCTGATCCAGATCGCGCACATGTTGCTGTACGGCGCGGAAAGCAGCCTCACCGCCCCCTACGGCCCATGACCGCGAGGCTGATCGACGGCAAGGCCGCGGCAGCGCGGATCCGCGACCAGGTCGCAGCCGCGGTTGGCGATTTCGAAAAGCGCGTCGGGCGCGCGCCCGGCCTGGCCACGGTGCTGGTCGGCGACGACCCGGCGAGCGCGGTCTATGTCCGCTCGAAGAACCGCGTGACGGCGGAGACCGGGATGGTCGGCTTCGCGCACAATCTGCCCGACACGACTTCCGAGGCCGAGCTGCTCGACCTCGTCGGCGAGCTCAACGCGGACGAGCGGATCGATGGCATCCTCGTCCAGCTCCCCTTGCCGTCGCAGATTGATTCGGCGCGAGTGATCGAGACGATCGAGCCGGGCAAGGACGTCGACGGATTCCATCCGATGAACGTCGGGCGGCTGGCGATCGGACTTCCTTCGCTCGTTCCATGCACTCCTTACGGCTGCCTGCATTTGCTCAAATCGGAGCTCGACAGCCTGGCCGGGCTCGATGCGGTGGTGATCGGCCGGTCGAACATCGTCGGCAAGCCGATGGCGACGCTGCTGCTGCGCGAGAGCGCGACGGTGACGATCGCCCATTCCAGGACCAGGGACCTGCCCGCCCTCGTGCGCCGGGCGGACATCGTCGTCGCCGCCACCGGCCGTGCCGAGATGGTCCGCGGCGAGTGGATCAAGCCCGGGGCGACCGTGATCGACGTCGGCATCAACCGTATCCCGACCGACGACGGCAAGGGCCGGCTGGTCGGTGACGTCGCCTTCGCCGAGGCGCTCGAGGTGGCCGGGGCGATCACACCGGTGCCGGGCGGCGTCGGGCCGATGACCATCGCCATGCTCATGCGTAATACCTTGCTGGCCGCGCACCGCCGCGCCGGCCTCGCCGATCCGGAGGACCTATGATCGCCGCACTCTTGCTAGCCGCATCCCTGCCGACCGCGATCGACGCGGAATATGCGTTCGCCCGCGACGCGCAGCGCATCGGCCAGTGGACCGCCTTCGCTAAATATGCCGACCGCGACGCGGTGATGTTCACGCCCCAGGCGGTGTGGGCGCGCGACTTCCTCAAAGGCCGCAAGGACCCGCCCAAGGCAGTCCGCTGGTGGCCGGCGACGAGCTTCGTGTCGTGCGACGGGCGCACGGCGGTCAACACCGGCCCGTGGATCGGCGCAGACGGGAAGAGGCACGGCTATTTCACCACCGTCTGGCAGCGCGAAAAAGGCGGTTGGCACTGGGTCTATGACGGCGGCGACGGACTGACCACGCCGATCAAGGCGCCCGCGCGCCCGGTCGTCCGCCGCGCATCGTGCGCGAACAAGGCGCCCGGAGCCCCGGTCATCCCGCCGCCGCCGCTGACGGCCAAACAGGCGCGCACCACGCCCGAAGACAATGGCCGCGGCAAATCCGCCGACCGCACGCTGGGCTGGGACTGGAAGGTGGACAAGACTGGAGCCCGCAAATTGCGGGTCTTCCAGTGGACCGGCGCGCGCTACGCGCAGGTGCTCTACAATGACGTAGCGGGCGAAAAATGATCGAGCTGTTCGGCTCGGCCCTGGTCACCTTCCTGGTGATCATCGATCCGCCTGGCTGCGCCCCGATTTTCGCCAGCCTGACCCGCGGCGCTCCCGACGCCCAGAGGCGGGCGATGGCGATCCGTTCGTCACTGATCGCCTGGATCATCCTGATGTTCTTCGCGCTGCTCGGCAAGCCGATGCTGCACGCGCTCGGCATCTCGCTCGCCAGCTTTCGCATCGCCGGCGGGATCCTGCTGTTCTACATCGCCGTCGATATGATCTTCGAACGCCGCACCGAGCGCCGAACGAAGCGCGCCGAAGCAATCGAACGGACGCCCGAAATCGAGGACATCAGTGTGTTCCCGATGGCCATGCCGATGATCGCCGGGCCGGGCTCGATCGCCAGCGCGATGCTGTGGGTGTCGCGCGCCGAAAGCCCGGTCCATGTCGCGGTGGTGCTGGCCGCGATCACGACGGTGATGCTGATCACCGTTGCGACCCTGCTCGCGGCGGGACCGCTGATGCGGCTGATCGGCGACAAGGTCGAGGCGGCGATTACCCGCATCCTGGGAGTGATCCTCGCGGCGCTGGCCGCGCAATTCGTGGTCGACGGGCTCAAGCAAAGCTTCCCGCACGTCCTCGCCTGACCAGGCCTAGCCGGTCACCCGCCACATTCGGAACGGCGACTTCGGCGACAGCTGAACTGCAATCAGCCACCCCGGCACCTGGCCGCGCTGGAGCTGGGCGTAGAAGCCCTTGGGCGTCTCCGACATGAAAATGGTCGAGGTCGAGCTGTTCGGGCAGATCAGAAGATAATTCGAACGATATTTAGCGATCAGCGCGTGCGCTTGTGGCTCGCCGCCGCGGAAGGCGTTCATGACATCGGCGATCTGCTGCCCGTTGCGATGATAGGGGCCCGAAATCGAATCATGGTGGGTGACCGTGATCAGCCGCGGCGTGAGGTCGACGAAGGTGAACACCACGCCTTTCGGCTGCAGCGCGACATCGTGATAACCCCACAGGCTGTTGCACAAGCGATTGGCCTTATCGACCGCGGCCTCGCCCGGCGTCTGTTTCTTGGACGGGATATAGTCGATCACCAGCGGCACCGCCGCGCCGAGGCCGATCAAGACCACGGCCGATACACCCAGGACGCGCACCACCGCATATTTCGACGACCACAAATAGGGCACCAGGATCCACACCAAAGCGACCGCGCCGGGGACCGCGAGCATCTGCGCCGCCGGGCCGGTCCGAGTCTGCCAGAACAGCAGCGCCGTCGCGGCAAAGCCCGGTGCCGCGGCGGCAAGGATGCGCCGCAGCCGCTCGCGATTGCGGCGGTCGCGCCAGATCAGCAGCAGCCAGCCGATCGCCCCGCTCGCGGGAAGCGCCAGGATGAGCGTGGCGGTCTGCCACCCGTGGCGATAGACCGGCCGCGCCTCGCGGACGTGGCTCAGCCACAGGCGTTCGACTTCGGGCGATACGCCCTCGAGCCGCTGCAAACAGTGCGGCCACATCAAGGCGTGGAACGCGGCGACGATCAGTCCCGCGGCCAGGGCCAGCGCCAGCCGCCGCTTCCAGTCCGCCGGCGACAGCCAGGCAAGTCCGAACAGCAAAGCGCCGCCGATCAACGCATCGGACAGCCAAACCGGCGACAGCGCATCGCACACCGCGAGCCGGTTCGCGTTCGAGGCGAAGATCAGGAACGCGAGCGCGGTCCCCCCGCTGAGGGTCACCGCAAATGCGGCGAGCCGCCCGCGCTCGTCGCGGTCGTCGACCCAGAACAATGCCATCGCCGCCGCCGCGAGTGCCAGATAGATCAGCATCTCGAGCCCGATCGCGAGCGACAGCGCGGTCGAAAGTCCCAGCACCAACCCGCCGCGCACCCGGTTGCGGTCGGTCATCGCCGATACCCCGAGCGCGACCAATGCGAGCTGCCAGCCGTGGTGGTCGATCCGCTCGGGCATGAACATCCCGTTGGTCGAGCCGGCGAAGAACAAGGCGAGGAAGGCGAGGGGATAGGCGCGCGGGTCGACCAGCCGCCTGATCGTCAGCGAGAGCGAGAACAGCAGCAGGAGATAGGGGATGAGCGGAGCGACCCCGACTGCCCAGCGCTCGGCCGCGGCGCCGCCGATCAGCGGCCGAAGCGCGAGGATCAGCCCGGCAATCGGCAAATCCACCAGCCGCGACCAGTGGATATTCGAGCCCGCGAGGCGATGCTGCTGAAGGTCGAACCAGCCCTGTCCGTGGAGCAGGCCGCGAACCTGCATCATGCGCATATTGTCGTCGGTATCGCCGAGGCTGAACAACCGGATCTCGTTGTGCCGGGCGACGATGAACCAGGCGCAAAACAGCAGCCAGAAGGCGGCGACGGCCCAAATCCAATGCCGCTCGAGCAGCTCGAGAGCCCGCTCGGCGGTCAGCTCGTTCTTGCGCTGCCGCATTTTTGGCGGTCTAGCCGCTGGGCCATATAGGGCAAGCCGCCCGCCGAAGGTTTAATCTGCCAGTCGCCCGATGCTTTCCGCTCTATCCCCCGAACGCCGAACCGTCATCGCCCAGCTCGCGCGCTTCGTCATCAGCGGCGCGTTCGTCACCGCGCTCGGGGTCGGCGTCTATGCGCTGGTGGCACTGGGGCTCCGCTGGAACCCCCAGCTCGGCAATTTCCTCGCCTACGTCGTCGCCATGGCCACCGGTTATGTGATGCACAGCCAATGGAGCTTTCGCGGCCATGGCGGCGAACGGACGCGCACGACCAAGATCCGCTTCGTCATCGTGTCGCTGATCAGTTATGCGCTCAACAGCCTGTGGGTGTGGCTGTTGTACAGCCAGCTCGAGCTTGGCCGCGGCGCGCCGATCGTGCCGATGCTGTTCGTCACCCCGGCGGTGACTTTCCTGCTCAACCGCCAATGGGTTTTCCGCTGATGGAGCGGGTCGTCTACGAGAAGATGGCCGAGCTTGACCAGCTTCACTGGTGGTACCGGGCGCGGCGCGAGGTGCTGGCCGCGCTGATCCGGCGAAAGGCCCGGCCGGGCCCGAATGCCAGGCTGCTCGAGATTGGCTGCGGCACGGGCCACAATCTCTCGATGCTGGTCGAGTTCGGCGATGTCGAAGGCCTCGAGCTGGACGATGAAGCGCGTGCGATCGCCGAGAAACGCCTTGGCAAACCGGTGCTGAACGCGCCGCTACCCGAGCTCAATGGCGTGCGGGAGCGTTATTACGACCTGATCGGTGCGTTCGATGTCATCGAGCACATCGACGACGACCGCGCCGCGCTGGAGTCGATCGCGCGGCGGCTGAAAAGCGGCGGCAGGCTGGTCGTCACTGTTCCCGCGCATCAATGGATGTGGTCCGCGCACGACGTCGTCAATCATCACAAGCGGCGCTATTCGAAGCGCGCGCTGAACCGCTTGATCCACGGCTCGCCGTTGCGGCTCGAGGCGATCGGCTATTTCAACAGCCTGCTGTTCCCGCTCGCCATCGCCCGCCGGCTATCGCCGTTTCGGGAGCGCGCCGACGACGAGCTGTCGCTCCCGCCCAAGCGCTCAATGCCGCGCTCGAAACGGCGTTCGCGGCCGAGCGTCACTTGATCGGACGCGTGCCCTTGCCGCCCGGCCTGTCGCTGTTCGCGGTGGCGTCGGCGACATAGCCCAGCCGCGCGGCGTGGGTTTCGCCCCCGGCGATCTCCTGCACGATGTACAGCGGCCGCCGCTTCGCCTCGTTGTACAAGCGCCCGATATATTCGCCCATCAGAGCGAGGACGAACATCTGCACCGCGCCGAGCACGACCACCACCAGCATCAGCGAGGTCCAGCCCTGGATGCTCCGGCCCGACAGCCAGGCGTAAGCGATGTAAGCGATCAGCACGACCGACCCGGCCGCCAGCCACATGCCGGCATGGCTCGCGAGCTTGAGCGGCGCGGACGAGAAACCGGTCAGCGCATCGAGCGCGAACCGCATCATCTTGCGCAGCGGATATTTGGTCTCGCCGGCGAAACGCTCGGCGCGGTCGTAGGCGAGCGGCACTTGCTTGAAGCCGATCCAGGCGACCATCCCGCGCACGAACCGCGCCTGCTCGGGCATGGCCAGGAACGCGTCGAGCGCGCGCCGGCTGATCAGCCGGAAGTCGCCCGCGTCGACCGGTATCTCGACCTCGGTCGCTCGCGACAGCAAGCGGTAGAAGCCGTGCGCCGTCGCCCGCTTGAACGCGGTCTCGCCCGAGCGGCTCTTGCGCACGCCGTAGACCACGTCGGCATTCTCGCGGTCCATGGCCGCGATCATTTGCGGCAGGAGTTCGGGGGGGTCCTGCAAATCGGCGTCGATGATCAGCACCCGATCGCCGCGGCACAAATCGAGCCCCGCGGTCAGCGCCAGCTGGTGCCCGTGATTGCGCGAAAGGTTGACCGCAAGCAGGCGCGGATCCGTCGCCGCCAGCCGCCGCATGACGTCCCAGCTGTTGTCGCGCGACCCGTCGTTGACCAGCACCAGTTCGTAATCGGCGCCGACGGCCTGCGTCGCGGCCGCTGTCAGACGCTCATGGAGCACCGCGAGACAGGGTTCCTCGTTGTAGCAGGGAACGACGATCGACAGCTTCATCGATGGACCCGATAGAGGATCGAGCCGCCCCCGCGCCAGACCTCGTGCAAGTCGGAGACGAGCGCCGGATCGAACTCCGGGGGATCGACCAGCCACACATAATCAAACGCGTTACGCGGCAGGAAGGCGAGCGACTGGTTGATCGTCAGATGGCCCGGGTCGATGCAATTGTTCGGCCGCGCCAGCTGCGACGGGTCGGCCGAGAAATAGCCCGCCGCGCGATATTTCAGCTCAAGCGAGTTGAGGCCTTCCATCACCCACTGGTCATTGGAGAAACCGTCCCGCCGGACCATCACCATCGCGCCCAAATGACTGTTGCGCGGAAGCGCCCACGAATTTTGGCATGGATAACCTGTCAACGTCGCAACGCGGGCGCCGATCGGAACATGTTCGAGAGCGGCGAGCTTGGCGTGCTGGTTGTCGGAGGCCGCGCCAAGCTCCAGCTGGTGGCACCGAAACGGACGATACAGAACAATAGTCCGAGGACCGCGAACGCACGGGCGAGCCGGCGGTCGGGCTGGCCACGAAAGCGGATCGCGAGCATCGCCGTCGCCATCACATAAGGCACCAGCCGCATGTCGGCATAGGCCGAGCCGAACACGATGCGCGGGAGGAGGAGGAAGCAAGCCAGCAGCACGAGCGCGGTGAACAGCAGGTTGCGCGAGAAGGTCAGCGGCCCGAACGGCGACCGCTAAGACGAAGACGGCGCCGACGATGCACAAGGACGTGAGATCAAACCACCGCCAGCGATCGCGCAGCGCCATCTTCACCCAGCCCCATTTGGCGCTCCAGTCGAACCAGTCCGAGGTCGAGCCGCCGTGGGCGCCGCTCCGCCAGGCCGAGCATGATGACGATCGGGAGCGCCATGACCGAAGCGTGAGCGCGGCCCGGATGCCCGCCCTGAACCAGCCGATTCCGCGGTCGTGCTGGCGGACGGCCTCGGCCGAGAAGCACAGCAGGCCGAGTGCGCCCCAGCCGTAGGTGTGACAAAAGAAGACGATCAGGGAGATCGGCACGAACAGGATCGCCCGCAGCCGCGTTCGCTCGAGCCGGCCGAGGTGAAGCCACAGCCCGAATGCCAAATAGGCAAGCGCCATCGACAGAGCGAAATTGACGAATCCGAACATGAACGGGTGGGCGTAAACAAAGGGCAAAGCGAACAAGGCGGTGGGCGGAATGCGCCCGTGAACCTCGCGTGCGACCCACAGGAAACCAGCGACCGTCAACGGCGGGATCGTCAGGACAATCAGCTTCACCGCCGGCTCGAGCCCGACCAGCCTGGCCAGCGGGCATCACGAGCAGGTCGACGCCGAGGTTGCCGATCGCTTCCCAATGATATTCGTAATATCGCTGCAGCCACGGCGAATGGGCGAGATCGAGCTCCACCCGATAGCGCCCCATATGGCCGAACAGGTCCACCAGCGGCGGGATCGGCGGATAGAGCAGTGGAATGGCCGCGGCGAGGACCAAGGCCGCCATCACGCCCCGCTGTTCCCACCAAGGCAGCGCCGTGTCGGCCAGTGTCGCCGGCGGAGCGCCTTCAGTCCCTCTTGTCATACGCCTGCAAATCATGTCCGCGCGCCTCGTAGCGGCGCGCGCTCGATTGTCCATGAAGCGATGACCCGGAATGGCCTGCTGACTCGCGCGATTGGGGCTCGCACCCGTCCACACGGGCCAGCCGTCGAGTCAGGCGGCTTTGAACACCCAATATCGGTTGAGCAGGAAGCTGATCCAGGGCGTTGCGAACATCATCAGCGGAACCGGCGTGAGCGGTGGCAAGTGAAGGGTCTTGACCAGCAGCCACACCCACATCGTGTTGATCGTGAATGCGATAAACGAAGCGAAAAGAAACCGCCCGACCTGCCAGGCCTCATGCCCTGCAGCTTCGGTGGCAAAGCTCCAGCGGCTGTGGACGACATATCCGCAGCACAGGCCGCAGCCTGTGCTCAATACATTCGCGAAGAGTGGATCGAGGCGAAGGAAGAATACCAATCCCGAATAGATGCACGCGGCCAATTGAGTGATGCAGAAGCCAGCGAACACATAACGCATCAACTGCCGCGCTGCAGGCGTGCCGATCAGCGGCGCCAGTCTTGGAAATTGCCGCCCGAGCGATTGCGGCGCGTTCATGCGGCGCGCTTCGCCCGAAGCGGCTCTGCAATTGTCATGCTGGGCACCGGTGTGATCTTGGGAAGCTGGGGCGCGTCGGCCGAATAGAGCTTGGAGCGCAATAGCCCCCAGCGGCACAGCCGAAACACGAGCGCAGTGCGAAGCACCCCGAGTCCGTAAACACAGCTGCGACGGAAATTAATGCTCGACGCTTCCGGAAAATATTTGGTCGGACAAGAAATCTCGCCAACGCGGAAACCGGCGAACATGGCCTGGGCGATCATTTCATTGTCGAATACGAAATCGTCGGAGCAGGCGGCCAGCGGAAGCTTCTCCAAAACCTGGCGGCTCCAGGCCCGGTATCCGGTGTGATATTCGCTGAGCTTTCCGCCCATCAGCAGATTTTGGAACGCGGTGAGCAATCGGTTCGCGACATATTTGTATCGCGGCATCCCGCCGGGAAGCGCTCCGCCGCCCAGAATTCGCGACGCGAACACCGCATCATAGTGGCCGGACGCGATCATCCCCGCCATCGCGGTCAGCAGTCGCGGCGTATATTGATAATCCGGGTGGAGCATGACGACGATATCGGCGCCCCGAGCCAGCGCCATCGTGTAACAGGTCTTCTGATTGGCGCCGTACCCGCCATTGCGGGCGTGGATGATGGTGTGAATGCCCAAACGCTCCGCCACGGCAGCGGTCGTGTCGGTGCTTGCGTCGTCAACGAGAATGACGTCGTCGACGACAGCCATCGGGATTTCCGCGTACGTCTGCTCGAGAGTTCGGCTGGCATTGTACGCCGGCAGCACGACCGCAACTTTCAACCCGTCGAGCATCGACCCCCCACTCCTTCGTCCACTTGATCGAGGTTCTTAATTCGGTAAGCCTCATTTGGGTAGGCCAGAAGGGTTACAGAAGACTTTAAGCCTGGCTGTCGGGAGGGCTCTGTTGCAGTTTTGGAGGCTCCCGCTCGTCGGCGGCAATGTCACGCTGCGTGAACGGCTGACCCTGTTCCTGGTCTGGCTTGTGTTTGCCCTGTGGATGATATCCGGCCATGCATTCTGGCGCGACGAGGTGCGTGCGTTCTCGCTCGCCCTTTCGGGCTCGAACGTCATCGAGATGCTTCGCAACGTCCACGGGGAAGGGCATCCCGCGCTCTGGTATCTGATCCTCAGAGGAGCCCACGAACTGTTTCCGTATCGGGAGGTGCTGCCGGTCGCCGGAGCGGTTTTCGGAATCATCGCAATGGCCATCGTGGCGTTTTTGTCGCCGTTCCGGCTGGTGGTCATCGCGCTTGTCTTGTTCAGTCTCTATGGCGCATTCGAATATGTCGTGATCGCCAGGAACTATGGCATCGCCGCGTTGGTGATGCTGGGGCTTGCCGCGCTGTACCCACGGATCCGAAACACCCTCTGGCTCGGCGTCGTCCTTGCAATCCTGTGCAACACAAATGTGCCCAGCTGCATTCTCGCGGCCGGATTCCTGCTGTTCCGTTTTGTCGAAATGCTGACCGATGAGACGAAGCCGACTAGGCACGATTGGCTGATCTTCGGCGGCAATGCCCTGCTCTCCGCCGTTGGAGCGCTACTTTGCTTTCTGACAGTCTACCCGACTTTCAACGATGCGGCCGTCTCGCCGAACTTCGGCAAATTGGGCGCCCCCGCGATCCTTGCCGCCCTGTTCGACTCTGACAAGACTTTCGCACATCTGATCTTGGGGCCGGGCGTGGTGGCGCTTAGCTGCCTGGCGTTCGTTCGCAGGCCCGCCGCTTTGGTTGCCGCCGTCACCACGTTCGTGATTTTGAAGCTGTTCTTCTACTTCGTCTATCAATCCTACTACCGGCACGAAATTCTATATGTTCTCTTTCTGCTGTCGCTCTTCTGGATGACCGCGAAGGGCGCCGGGGGGACCTGGCCTCAGAAACGATGGATGGAGGTGGACCTGCTCGGCCGCCTGAGCTTCTTCCTGCTCCTTGTGGCCAGCGCCATGGCGCTAATGACGCCGGTAAACGAGAAACTCGCGGGGATTCCCTATAGTTCATCGGCCGATGTCGCCAAGCTGTTGCAACGCCGTGACCTTGCCGGCGCAATCGTGATGGGGGACCCCGACACAATGCTGGAGCCGCTTCCTTATTATGTGCAGAACCCAATATGGATGTTGCGGCAGCAGCGCTTCGGCAAGGTCGTCCGACTGACCGGCGATGCCAGGCGACGATTGACTCTGGATGATGTCCTCGCGGACGCGCAGCAGCTACATCGAAAAACCGGACGGCCGATCGTCTTCCTGTGCCGAGTCCCCTATCGTACGAGAGCGGGCGTTACCGCACCTGGGGTGCTTTCGACTACGAAACAATCGTCACCCCTGATGCCGCGAAACGGTTCTTGGCTTCGACGCAAGAAATCGCCACCCTTCGCAAGGTTCGACTGGGTGACGAGGCCTATGACGTCTACGTTTACCCGCGCCAAACGTCCGCGTTGGTAGGAGTCCCAGCCACTCCTCCGAGTCCCCCACGGAGTGGAATGCTTGTCAGCCCCTAGAGATCCGCAAGCGCCGGCCGCGTCGCGCGCCGCACAATGGCTGCCATGGATTGTCGGCGCGATCGTCGTCCTCTGCCTCGCATATCGCGATCTGCTCCTCACGCATGGCCTCGTGATCGGCGGGCAGGAGCTTTGGGGGCGCGATTTCATCAATGTCTGGACGGGCGGCCACTTGGTCCGTGAAGGGCGGCTCTCGATGCTCTCTGACGTGAACGCTTACCAGGCTTACCAGGAACAATTGTTCGGTCCGATCGGCCCGCACAATTATTCCTACCCGCCGGTGACGTTTCCCTTTGCGGCGCTGCTTTCGTACCTGCCCTATCCGCTTGCCTTGATCATTTGGCAGGTCACGGGCGCGGCTTTCTTCGTCTGGGCGGCGAAACCGTGGTGGCCTGACCGCGCCGGTCCGGCGTGGCTGGCGGTGCTGACGCCGGCGGCGCTGCTTAATCTGTGGGCCGGGCACTACGGCTTTTTTATCGGCGGACTTTTCCTGCTCGGCTGGGGGCAAGTCGAACGCGGCCGGCCGATCTTGGCCGGCATCTGCTTCGGCTTGATGCTTATCAAACCCCATTTGGCCGTTCTCGTGCCGCTCGCGCTGCTGATGAAGCGACAATGGACAGCCATCGGCTCCGCCGCGGTCACGGTATTGGTGTTGGTTGCTGTCACAGCCTGGGCTTACGGAATGCAGGCCTGGCACGACTTTTTGTTCGGCACGAGCCGGGTCCAGGCCAGCCTGATCGACGCCCAAGGAAGCTTTTTCGGGCTGATGTCGACGTCGCCGGCAACCGCGGCGCTAGGTTTCGGAGCTCCTCCCCCAGTCGCGCTCATCGTGCAGATAATGTTCGCCGCCGGCGCCCTCGCCGCCGTCATCGTCAGCGGCATTAGGGGAGCCGAGCTGCGCGGCTACGCACTGCTGACCTCGACCGCCACGTTCCTCGTCCTGCCTTATGCTTTTGATTACGATATGACCGTGCCGATGATCGGGGCATTGACGATAATGACCTGTACTGAATGTTCGTCGATGGATCGGCGGCTCGCTTTCTATGGCTTCATCGCGCCTCAATTCGGAATCGTCCTGGCCGCGATGGGCGCACCGCTCATGCCGCTGATGATTGCCGGACTGGCCTTGGCCCAGTTCCGAGTGCTGCGCCCGCGCGTTCAATCGCCAGCAAGGATCGATGGCTTAGCCTATCCTCAATAGGAGGATGAGCTCATGTGCAAATTCTTGATTGGCGTCGCCGTTGCCGCGCTTGCTGTCCCGGTCGCGCCAGCTTTGGCACAGCCCGCGCCCCCGCCGCCGCCATCGGCTCCGCAAGTTCAAATCATGCGCGCCGAGCGCGGAGCGACGCGCGTGCAAACCCGCGACGATGTCGTCCGCCATGTGCGCGAGCTGTTCGCACGTCTGGACGGCAACCGCGACGGCTTCATTTCGCGCGACGAGGCCGACAGCGGCAGTCAGGCGATGGGCGGCGGCGACAGGCGCAAGGACTTCGCCGAACGGCTCGCCCAGCGCGACGGCCCGATGCCCGACCGCGGCGCTGCATTCGAGCGGCTCGACACCAACCGCGACGGAATGATCTCGCGGCAGGAATTCATGTCGGCGCAGCCGCGAATCGAGCGGCGCACGATCGTGATGCGCGAAGCGCCCGGCGGCGGGGCTGATGGCCCGGCAAAAATGCACATGAAAGGCATGGGCGGCCTTCACGGCCGTCTGTTCGATATGGCGGACTCGAACCGGGACGGGCGAGTGTCGCTCCAGGAAGCAACCTCTGCCGCGCTGCGCCATTTCGACATGGCCGACGCCAATCATGACGGCCAGCTCACTCCGGACGAGCGGATGCAGATGCACCAGCGGATCAGGATCGAGCGGCACCCGGCCTGACCCGCCGGATCACACGATCCAATTCAGGGGCCAGTCAAGTCCTCGCCATGCCCCGTCATGGCTGCGCGCTTCACTTGCGCCGGCCCCTTTTTCGTGCAGGGGTGCGCGCAGTCCGGAAGGGGAATTTCCATCATGACATTCGCACGCCGCGCCGCATTCCTTGCGATGCTTTCCTTGCCGGTTTCGGCCGCTCACGCCGACGAGGGCATGTGGACGTTCGACGCCTTCCCCGCCGCCAAGATGCGCGCCGACTATGGCTGGGCGCCCGACCAGGCGTGGCTCGATAAGGTCCGTTCCGCGGCAGTGCGCCTCACCGGCGGCTGCTCGGCCAGCTTCGTCTCGGGCGAGGGCCTGATCCTCACCAACCACCATTGCGTTGCGCCCTGCCTCGAGAATCTGTCGAGCGCCAAGATCGATTATCTGAACAAGGGCTACACCGCCGCCGCGCGGTCCGAGGAGCGCCTGTGCCCCGGACAGCAGGCCGAGGTGGTGACCGCGATCCGCGACGTAACCGGCGATGTCAAAAGCGCAATTGGCAGCGCGACCGGCCTGGCCGCGGTGAAAGCCAAGACCGCCGCAATCGCTGGAATCGAAAGCGCCGGCTGTCCCGACACCAAGACCATGCGCTGCCAGGTCGTGACGCTGTACGGCGGCGGCCAGTACAAGCTCTACACCTATCACAAGTACAGCGACGTCCGGATCGTCTGGGCGCCAGAAGCCAAGGCCCCGCAATTCGGCGGCGATCCCGACAATTTCAACTTCCCGCGCTTCGCGCTCGATGCCGCCTTTCTCCGCGCCTATGAGAACGGCAAGCCGGTCGCCACGCCGCAGCACCTGACCTGGTCGCCGCGTGCCCCGGTCGAAGGCGAGGCGACGTTCGTCGTCGGCAATCCCGGCTCGACCCAGCGGCTTCTGACCCAGGACCAGCTGGCGTTCGCCAGGGAAGTCAGCGCTCCGATCAACGTCGCCATCTTCTCCGAGCTTCGCGGGCGGTTGATCGCCGCGATGCAGCAAAGCCCGGCGCGGGCGCGCGAAGGCAAGGAGGAGCTCGACAGCGTCGAGAACAGCCTGAAGGTCTACATCGGCCGCGTGAAGGCGTTCAACGACCCCGCCTTCATGGGCAAGCTCGCCGCCGCCGAGGCGGATCTCCGCGCGAAGAGCGCCGGCAATCCCGCCATCGGCAATCCGTGGGCCGACATCTCGAGCGCGACGGCCGCCTATCGCCAGCTCTATCTGCCCTATCGCTTCATCCAGCCGTCAGGCGATCTCTATGGTTACGCCGCGGCGCTGGTCCGCGCGGCCGAGGAGCGCACAAAGCCGAATGGCGAACGCCTCCCCGGCTTCAGCGACAGCGCCTTGCCGCTGCTCGAAAAGCAGGTCCTCGACGCCAAGCCGATTGTCCCGTGGCTCGACCGGCTTCAGCTCGAATGGAGCCTGAGCAAGGCGCGCGAATATCTCGGCGCCGACGATCCCGACACCAAGCTGATCCTGGGCAAGGAATCGCCCGAGGGCCTGGCCCAGCGGCTGGTCGCCAACACCCGGCTCGCCGATCCCGTTTATCGCAAGGCGTTGTGGAATGGCGGCAAGGCCGCGATCGACGCCTCGAAGGATCCGATGATCCTGTACGCCAAGCGCCTCGACCCGCGCTACCGCCAGCTCCAGGACGCGCTCGACGAACGCTATCAGGGCCCGGTCACCGCGGCCCAGGCCAAGCTCGCCGACGCGCGTTTCGCGGCCTACGGCGATACCCTCTATCCCGACGCCACCTTCACGCTTCGGATCAGCTACGGCAAGGTGGCCGGGTGGACCGAGCGCGGCCGCGCGGTGCCGGCCTTCACCACGCTCGGCGGAACCTACGACCGCGCGACCGGCGCCGACCCGTTCGACCTGCCGCGCGCGTTCGTCGCTGCGCGGAGCAAGATCGATCCGAACATCGTCTACGATTTCGTCACCACCAACGACATCATCGGCGGCAATTCGGGCTCGCCGGTCGTCGACCGTTCGGGCGCGGTTATCGGCGCGGCGTTCGACGGCAACATCAACAGCCTGGCCGGCAATTACGGCTACGACGGTTCGCTCAACCGGACGGTGGTAGTGTCAACCGACGCGGTCGAGGAGGCGCTGGAGAAGATCTACCCGGCGCCGGCCCTCGTGGCCGAGCTCAAGCGGTCGTAGGTTCCAGCGCCTTCCTGCGCGCCTTCTTCGGTGCGGGCGGCGCTGAAATCTCGCGGTAGCGCCGCTCGGTGTCGAGCATATAGTCGCGGGTGATCGGAAGCGCTCGGCGCTCGCGGATATATTGCACCTGGTAATTGCACGCGGCGCCGTTCTCGAACATCACGATCCCGCCGGCGAGATAGAATTCCCACATGCGGAAGAAGCGCGCGTCGTACATCGCTTCGATCGCCGGGCGCGCCTTGGTCGCGCGGTCGAGCCAGTGGCGCAGGGTCAGCGCGTAGTGAAGCCGCAAATTCTCGATGTCGCTGGCGATCAGCCGGGCCTTCTCGCTCGCCTCGGACATCTGGCTGACCGACGGCAGATGGTAGCCGGGGAAAATCCATTTGTCGGTGAACGGGTCGGGCCCAGGCGAGACCTCGCCGAGCTTGCCGATCGTGTGGAGCAGCATGACTCCGTCCGGCTTCAGCAGCTCGCGGCATTTGGCGTAGAATTCGTCGTAATGTTTGGCGCCGACGTGCTCGAACATCCCGACCGAGACGATGCGGTCGAAGCGATCGTCGACCTTGCGGTAATCGATCAGCTCGAACTTCACATGGTCGGCGACCCCCGCCGCCTCGGCGCGCTCGCGAGCGACCGCTAGCTGGCGCTCTGACAGGGTGATCCCGAGCACGTCGACGCCCGCGACCCGGTGCAGGTAGAGCGCGGTCCCGCCCCAGCCGCAGCCGATGTCGAGCACCCGCTGCCCCGGCTCGAGCGCGAGCTTGGCCGCGATATGCGCTTTCTTGTCCGCCTGCGCCTGCTCGAGGCTGTTGGCGGGGTCGGTGAAATATGCGCAGCTATATTGCAAATCGTCGTCGAGGAAGAGCTCGTACAGCTCGTCCTTGAGGTCGTAATGATGAGCGACGTTGCGCCGCGCGCGGGTCGGGTCGTTGCGCCGGAAGAAGCGCGCGATCCGTTTCTTGCCCCGCGACAAAGCGGCTCTCCCCTCGCCTTTGTCTTCCCACCGGTTGGAGCCCACGATCAGCTCGAGGAGGTCGAGGATAGTCCCGTCCTCGATGATCAGCCGCTCGTCCATATAGGCCTCGCCGACCCCGAGCCGCGGGTTGCGGACGATGTCGAACGCGACCTTGCGGTCGGTGAAGCGGATGGTGAGGTGCCTGCCGCCGCCCGGCCCGACCGTCTGCGGCGGCTTGCCCGGCCGCTTGAGCGTGATGCTGCCCTTGGTCAGCAACTTGTCGACGAGCCTGCCGATCAGGGACATGCGCGGGACTCCATGTTCATTCGCGGCCGGATTGGCACGTGCGTGCGCCCACCGCAATTCAATGCGTGCGCCGATAGTTCTCGCCGGCGAAGGCCCAGCGAATCATCCCCGCCACGCCGTAAGTTGCGCCGCGGACCGCTGGCCCCAGCAATGGCGGCGAAAGCCCGTGCATCGCCCGTGCAAAATCCGGCATCAGATCGACGGCGGCAGTCATCAGCAACGCGTGGACCGGCGCCTCGCCAAGCGACCGCGCAGGTGCCTTCAGGACCAGGTCGCGAAAGGCGCGGCTGCGCTCATCCGCCCGCAATTCCGATCGAAACTCCGCCACCAGCCGTTCGGCCTCGGCGCGGGTCGCGGGCACCGGATCGGCATCGAGCATCCGCGCGATTTCCCCGCTCTCGGCAAAATAGCGGTCCTGGTCGAGGCTGCTCATGCCCGGCTCGGCGTAGCGCCGCCAACCGTCGAGGAACATGACCGCCCCCGCGACATGAACCCAGGCAAGCAGCCACGGATCGGTCGCGCGATAGTCGGTTCCATCCGGAAGCGTGCCGGACACTTGCTCGTGAATGGCCTTGACCCTGGCGATCGCCGCCTCGGCAGAATCGCGATGCCCGTAAGTGGTCGTTGCAATGAACCGCGCGGTCCGGCGCAACCGGCCGAGCTGATCCTCGGCGACGTCGCTATGGTCCCACACGCCGGCCAGGGCCTTGGGGTGGAGCATCTGCGTAAGCAGCGCCGCGACCCCTCCAACCATCATCGAGGTGACGTCGCCGTGGACCCGGCGGATGACCGAGCCGGGCGGGAACAACGCCTGGTCGGACGCGGGCACCGGCTTCTCGCCCTTCGAGCGATCGTTGAACGTCGCCCGGACCTGTCTCACCAGAGCTCGGCGAACCGGCGACAGCATGACGGGCCTAAGCGGCCGCCCGGCTCCGCCGCTTGCGCTCAGCGGCCGTCTTGAGCTGGCCGCAGGCGGCATCGATGTCGCGCCCGCGCGGGGTGCGCACCGGCGCCGAGATCCCCGCTTCGAAGACGATGTTGGAGAAGCTCCGGATACGCTCTTCGGTCGAGCATTCGTATGCCGCGCCGGGCCAGGGGTTGAACGGGATCAGATTGACCTTCGCCGGAAGCTTGTACTTGCGGATCAGCCGGACCAGCTCACGGGCATCGGCGTCGCTGTCGTTCTTGTCCCTCAGCATCACATATTCGAAGGTGATCCGGCGCGCATTATTGGCCCCGGGGTAAGCGGCGCAGGCCTCGAGCAATTGCTCGATCCCATATTTGCGGTTCAGCGGCACGATCTCGTCGCGCACCGGCTTGCTCACGGCATGAAGCGAGACCGCGAGATTGACCCCGATCTCCTCCCCGGCGCGGGCCATCATCGGCACCACCCCCGAGGTCGACAGCGTGATGCGCCGCCGCGACAGGCCCAGGCCGTCGCCGTCCATCACGATCTTGAGCGCGTCGCGGACATTTTCGAAATTGTACAGCGGCTCGCCCATCCCCATCATCACGATGTTGGTCAGCATCCGGCCCTCGGGCTGGGACGGCCATTCGCCGAGCGAGTCGCGGGCGAGCATCACCTGGCCGACGATCTCGCTCGCCTCGAGGTTGCGCACCAGCGTCATCGTCCCGGTCGCGCAGAAGCGGCAGTTCAAGGTGCATCCGACCTGGCTCGACACGCACAGGGTGCCGCGGTCGGCATCGGGGATGAACACCATCTCGAAGTCGTGGCCGTCGTGCGTTCGCAAAAGCCATTTGCGGGTGCCGTCCGACGACACCTGCGCCTCGATGATTTCGGGCCGCGAGATGATGAAGCGCTCGGCGAACCAGCCGCGTTGCGGCTTGGCGACGTCGCTCATCTGCGCGAAATCGCTGACCCCGCGATTGTAAATCCAGTGCCAGATCTGCTTGGCCCGGAGCTTGGCCTGGCGGAGGTCGAGCCCGGCCTCTTCCAATGCCGCGCGGATGCGGTCCTTCGACAGGCCGATGAGCTCGACCCGGCCATCGGCACGCGCCGCCATGGCCGCGCGCGGCACGGGCACGGGGTCGATCGCGCCGGCAATCGGCATCAGCTGGGTATCGGCACTCATGGCGAGCGCGCCGATCGAGTCAGCGGCGGCCGATTTTGCCAGCGCCGAGGGATGCACAGCGCGCCGCGGCCGCATCGATCGCGGTCGGGGCCCCGGCCAGCTCGTAGCGATCGGCGAACCGCCCGCCGCCGACATCGCGACCCTCGACCCGCATTCCCCCCGAATTGCGCGCGGAGGCGATGATCGCCTGCTCCTGCGCGGGGCCGCGGCTCCACGCCCAGCCATTGCCGGCGAGCAGCAGGAAGGGCTGGTCGCCGATCGTCAGGATCACGGTCGAGCCGGCACGGGGCAAATGGCTCAGCCGCGCATGAAACTCGCCCCAGCGCCGGTGGTCGGGCGTGAACGAGAAGCCCGCGGTTGCCTGGACCTTGCCCTTGGCCGCGATCCGCACCGCTCTCGTCAGCGCGACGCAGGCGGTGCCGCGGTCGATCGCCGCCCACGATCCGCCCGCGAACAGGATCGTCCCGGACGCCGAAGCCGGAGCCGACAGAGCAAGCGCGGCGATGGCGATGATTTTCGGCAAGCCCCTCATCCGACAAGCATTAACGCGCAACCATCGCCCGGACTACCGCGGTGGCTGCATCCGTATTGGCACAACAATCACCCAAACTTGCTGTTTAACCTATATTATGCCAGCTTCGGGCTGCTCGGTCCCTACCACTCGACTCTTGGGGCTGCCAATGAACCGCAACTATCCCGTTCGACTTCTGAACCGCACTTAGGGTTTTGAGGCACGGTCCCTGATGACCGGCGCCGAAATCCTGACCCGAATCGCGGCCGAGCTGGCGTTGTTCGCCGGCGCCGGATTCCTGCTGTTCGCCGCCAACGACCTGCTCGTCGACCTCATCTATTTCGGCCGGAGTTCTGGCGCGGCCTGACCGTCTACAGCCGCTTCCCGCGCGCCTTTGCGAGCGACCTTCCAGTCAGCACGAACCCCGGCTTCATCGCGATCCTGGTGCCGGCGTGGGACGAGGCCTCGGTGATCGCGCCGATGCTCCGGGCGAGCCTCCAGCGGCTCGACTATCCGCGCTACACGATTTTCGTCGGATACTATCGCAACGATCCGGCCACCGCCGCTGCGATCGCCAGTATCCGGGACGCGCGGATCGAGCCCGTCGAAGTAGCCCGCCGATGGCCCGACGACCAAGGCCGACTGCCTCAATCACCTCTATGCAGCGCTGATCGACTACGAGACCGCGACCGGCATTTCGGCCAAGGCGATCGTGCTCCACGACGCGGAGGATTTGGTCCACCCGCTCGAGCTGAAGACCTTCGACCGCCTGATCGAACGCGCCGCGGTGATCCAGCTCCCGGTGCTTCCGCTGCCCGACCGCAACTCGCGCTGGATCGCCGGACATTATTGCGACGAATTCGCCGAGGCGCACGTCAAGGAGCTGGTTGTCCGCGAGGCTGTCGGGGCGGCGATCCCGCTCGCCGGGGTCGGTTGCGCGATTGCCCGCGCCCCTCTGGCCCGGCTCGCCGCCGCCCAGGGCGGGAAGCCGTTCGCCGGCACCAGCATGACCGAGGATTATGAGGTCGGCCTGAGGATCGGCGCGTTCGGCCTCAAGACGATCTTCGTGCGCATCCCGGCCCGCACCGGCGAAAGTGGGCTCGTCGCCAGTCGCGGCCATTTCCCCGCTTCGCTCGGCGCCGCCGTCCGGCAGAAGGCCCGCTGGCTGGGCGGGATCGCGCTCTCGGGCTGGGACCGGCTCGGCTGGAGCGGCGGGATCGGCGAACGTTGGATGCGGATGCGCGATCGCCGCGGGCCGTTCGCGGCGCTGCTCCTGCTCGCCGCTTATGCCGCGGCCTTTTTGTGGTCGCAACTGTGGCTGGCCGAAGCCTTGGGAGCCCCCCTCCGCGCTCGGCTCGATCCAATGCTTATTACCCTGCTCACGATCAACGGCTGGCTGCTTGCCTGGCGGATAGTAATGCGCGCCGGCTTCACCACCTCGGCCTATGGCTGGCGCGAAGGAATCCTGTCCGTCCCGCGGCTGGTGGTCGGCAACGTCATCGCCATGCTCGCCGCGGCGCGGGCCGTTTCGCTGCACCTCGGCGGCGGCGCGACACGGTGGGAAAAGACCCGCAACATGTTCCCTGCGGAGCTTCCGCGATGAGGCCCTCCCTAAGGTTCCTGGCGCTCGCGATGGTGGGCTGGGCCGGCCTCAGGGTAGCAACGCTCGGCACCCTGCCCGGCGGTGCGGTGACCCCGATCCCGCAGGCCGCGGAGGACCTGCCGCGACCGTCCGCGATCACTCCGACGGAATTCGCGCCGATCGCCCCGGTCGCCTCCGCCCTCGCTCCTGCCGCAGGTGCAATGCCCCCGCCGATCACCGTCCAATATGTGATCGCCGGGGCACCGGGAATGGCCTCACCCCGGCCGATGATCGTGCCGGTCTACTACCGCTATCAGGGCGACGCGCCACCGCCGCCGCCGGTCCATTATGCGAGCTACACGCCGATCCTCCCCGAGCCCCGTCCGAATTTCTATTCGCGTGTCCCGCAGCTTGACGACTGGCCGCTGTCGACCATCGCCGCTGCCTCGATGCCCGCGCGGTCGCAGGCGACGTCGACGATGCAGACTCCGGCGCCCTCGATTGCCGCCGCCTCGACCGCATCCAGCTGACCATGTGGGCAATGCTGCGCGGCCGCCAAGGCGTGATTGGCGCTCCCAACTCTCTCGCCAGCGGCGGCACGCTCGGCGGGAGCCAGGCCGGCGCGCGCCTGTTCTACAATTTTTCGCCGGCGCTGGCTGTGGTGCTTCGCTCCAGCTCCGACGTCGGCCGGCGGGGCGGCGAGGTCGCCGCCGGCATCCGCTACCGGCCCATTCGCACGCTGCCGGTGTGGCTGACCGCCGAGCGCCGGCAAGCGCTGGGGCGATATGGCGGCGGCCGAAGCGATTTCGCCATGTTTGCCGAGGGCGGCGTCTACGACCAGCCGGGGCCTTGGGGCTTCCTCATCGACGGCTATGCCCAGGCGGGCGTCGTCGGCCTGCGCACCCATGATTTGTTCGCCGACGGCGGCCTGACCCTGACCAAGCCGGTCTATGACCGCTTTTCAGCCGGTCTTGGGGTGTGGGGCGGGGTCCAGCCGGGCCTCTATCGAATCGATGCCGGGCCGCGGATCACCATGCGCGTCCGCCGCAACGTCAAGGTCCACCTCGACTGGCGCCAGCGGCTATCGGGCAATGCGAAGCCGGGCTCGGGGCCGGCGGTAACTTTAGCGGCGGATTTCTGACCTCGTAGCTTGGCCACGGACCGCGTTTGCGGCTAGTCCTGACCGCGGGCAAATGGACATCTACCTCCCCATCGCCGGCCAGTCGGTCAACGCGCTGCTGATGATCGCGCTCGGCTTCCTCGTCGGAGTGCTGTCGGGGATGTTCGGGGTCGGCGGCGGCTTTCTCACCACGCCGTTGCTCATTTTCTATGGAATCCCGCCGCCCGTCGCGGTCGCCTCGGCCGCGACCCAGATTACCGGCGCCAGCGTGTCGGGCGTGATGGTCCACATGCGCCGCGGCGGAGTCGACCTCAAAATGGGCGGAGTGATGATCGTCGGCGGCCTGTTCGGCTCCGCCGCCGGTGCATTGGTCTTCCGGCTGCTTCAGTCGAGCGGCCAGATCGATGTCGTGATCGGCTTCCTCTACGTCCTCATCCTGACCTGGATCGGCGGGCTGATGCTCAAGGATGCCCTCGTCGCGCTCGGCTACGTCGCCGCGCCCAGCCCAGGCGATGCCGCGCCCCCGCGCCATAACCGCTGGGTCGGGTCGCTGCCGCTGCGCTGGCGATTTTACAGCTCGGGGCTGTATCTTTCGCCGCTGGCCCCGCTGGCGCTTGGCTTCATTGCCGGAACCCTGACCGTGCTGCTCGGCATCGGCGGCGGGTTCATCCTCGTCCCGGCGATGATCTATCTGCTCGGGATGGGTGCGCGAGTGGTCATCGGCACCAGCCTCGTCATGATCCTCGCGGTCAGCGCCGTCACCACCATGGTCCACTCGCTGACCACCCGGTCGGTCGATGTGGTCCTCGCCGCCTTGCTCCTCGTCGGCGGCGTCATCGGCGCCCAATATGGCGCCTTGCTCGCGACTTGGATCAAGCCCGATCTGCTTCGGCTGGCGCTGTCGGTGATCATCCTCATGGTCGCGCTGCGGATGGCGCTCGGGCTGGCCTGGCGGCCCGACGAGATTTTCTCGATCGAATATCTGTGAGTTCGCGGACCCTCATTCTTCTCGCCGCCGCCTGCGCGCCGCTGCTGATCGCCGCCGACAAGCCGATGCTCGTGCCCGACATCTCGGCGCGCAACATCCAGATCCGCTACAGTTTCACCGGTGCCCAGCTGCTGCTGTTCGGGGCAATCGTCTATCCCGGCGGCCGGCCGCCGACCGAACCGGCCGATATCGTCGTCGTGCTGCGCGGCCCGGTCCAGCCGATCCTGGTGCGCGAGAAGCAGAAAATCGCCGGGCTGATCTGGATGAATGCGGATTCCGACCGCTTCCGCTCCGCACCGTCGTTCTACGCCGTTGCCTCGTCCAAGCCGATTTCCGAGCTGGTCGATGAGCGAACCGCCGCGATCTACGAGATGGGGCTGCACAATCTCCAGCTTTCGCCAGGCGGCGGCGCCCTGCCCGAGAAAGAGCGGCGGTTCGAAGCCGGGCTGCTCGATCTAAGGAAGCGGCAAGGCCTCTATTCGGAGAATCCGCGCGGCGTCGAGATCGGCGGCCGGGTGCTCTACCGCGCGACCATCACCATCCCCAGCCAGGTCCCGGTCGGCACCTACACCGCCGAAACCTTCATGATCGATCACGGCAAGGTCGCCGCAGCGGCAACCAAGGACATCCAGATCACCAAGTCGGGCTTCGAGCGCACCATCGCCCTTGCCGCGCGCCGGCACAGCTTCTTCTACGGGCTGGTGTGCGTGATTCTGTCGCTGGCGCTGGGGTGGGCGGCCGCGGCCGGCTTCAGGCGCCGTTTCTAGTCCTAAGCCATTCTTAACCGCTTTTCGCTTAACTGAGCGCTCCGTCTTTCCGGGAAAATGGGTGCGTCAGCATATGAACGATCAGCCGAACCTGCGTGAATTCCTCGACGAGGTGCATAGTTTTGCCGAGGACGGCTCGGCCGCGCCCGCGCCCGGCGCCCTGCCGGACAAGCTGGCGCCGATCGGCAAGGTGGTCGAGATCGCCGGCTCCGGCTCGCAAATCTGCCTGGATACCAAGAGCCTGCTCGCCCTTCAGTCGAGCAAGGATCCCGCGGTTGCGATGTCGGGCCAGGTCGGCACCCAGGTCAAGATGGTGGTCGGCACCAACTGGCTGATCGCCAACGTCCGCACTCTCCGTGCCGACGACAGCGGCGAAGTCGTCGCCAAGGTCGATTTCCTCGGCGAAGGCAGCCGCGACGCGTCCGGCAAGATGAGCAACTTCCGCCGCGGCGTGACCCGCTACCCGATTCCCGGCGCCGAAGTCCGCGCCGTCACCACCGAGGATTTGCGCTCGGTGTTCGCGGCCAGCGACGAACCGCACATCGAGATCGGCACCGTTTATCCGACCGACGACATCCGCGGCGCCCTCTACGTCGATCCGATGCTGTCGAAGCATTTCGCGGTCCTCGGATCGACCGGTACCGGCAAATCGACCTCGGTCGCCCTGATCCTTCACCGAATCTCGCAGCTCAGCCCCGAGGGTCATATCGTGATGATCGACCCGCACGGCGAATATTCGGCCGCGTTCAAGGGTTGCGGCGAGCTGTTCAACGTCGACAACCTCCAGCTGCCCTATTGGCTGATGAATTTCGAGGAGCATTGCGAAGTGCTCCTGACCACCCAGGGCGCGGAGCGCGAGCGCGATTCCGACATTCTCGCCAAGTGCCTGCTGGCAGCGCGCACCAAGGGCAAGGACATCAGCCAGCTCGGCAAGGTCACCGTCGACAGCCCGATCCCGTATCTGCTGACCGACCTTGCGACCATTCTCACCAACGAGATGGGCAAGCTCGACCGGGCCGGCGACACGCTTCCGTTCCAGCGCCTCAAGTCCAAGCTCGACGAGCTCCGCGCCGACCCCCGGTACACCTTCATGTTCTCGGGGATGCTGGTATCGGATTCGATGCCCGCTTTGCTCGCCAAGCTGTTCCGCCTGCCGAGCCACGGCCGCCCGATCTCGATCGTCGACGTGTCCGGAGTTCCGTCCGAAATCACCTCGGTGGTGGTGTCGGTGCTGGCCCGGATGGTGTTCGACTATGCGATCTGGTCGCGGACCGAGGCGCAGCGCCCGCTGCTGCTGGTGTGCGAAGAAGCCCACCGCTACGTCCCCAAGGACGACCTCGCCGACGGCCAGGCGGTTCGCAAGATCCTCGAGCGGATCGCCAAGGAAGGCCGTAAGTACGGCGTCTCGCTGGGCCTGATCACGCAGCGCCCGTCCGACCTTGCCGAGGGCGTTCTCTCCCAGTGCGGCACGATCATCTCGATGCGCTTGAACAACGACCGCGACCAGGCCTGCGTCCGCGCCGCCATGCCCGAAGGCGCGCGCGGTTTCCTCGACGCCATCCCCGCGCTCCGCAACCGCGAGTGCATTGTCTGCGGCGAAGGCGTCGCGATTCCTCTGCGGGTGCGGTTCGACGACCTCGAGCCGGAGAAGCGCCCGGCCTCGTCCGACCCGAGCTTCGCCCGCCTGTGGCGCGAAACCGGCGACGAAGAGGGCATCATCCAGCGCACCATCAAGCGCTGGCGCGGCCACGGCCGCTAAGGTCGGAATTCGCGCCGCCAATCAGGCGCCGCACTGCCTTTCACTGCCCTGGCGACCTGTGATACGCCTCCTCGCTGAAGTTCGCAGGGGGCGGTTTCATGAAACATATTCGGCGCGTTTGTAGCTCATTGATGGTCGTCGGCCTGGTCCTCGCCGGCACGGGCGCAACCGCGCAGCAGGCGCCGATCGTTCAACCCGGAGCGCCCGGCCAGCCGCCCCAGGCCCTGACCCCGCAACAGGCGATCCAGATCGCCGACACCCGCTTTTCGCCCGACGACGTCCGCTTCATGCAGGACATGATCCTCCACCATAATCAGGCGGTCGAAATGGCGGCCCTGGTGAAGAACCGGACCAACCGCCAGGCGCTGGTCGACGCTGCCCGCCGGATCGACGCGTCGCAGGCCGACGAGATCGCCTTCATGAGCAAATGGCTGCGCGACCGCGGCGAGGCCGCTCCCGATCCCGATGATTCGATGCATTCGATGCATGCGATGCCGGCGATGGCGCCGATGGCCGGGATGACCGCGAACTATGCCGCGATGGGCATGGCGACGCCCGAGCAGATGGCGGCCATGGCCGCCGCCAAGGGGCCGGCATTCGATCGCTTGTTCCTCGAGCGGATGATCACCCACCACCAGGGTGCCGTGACCATGGCCGAGGGCCTTCTCAAGCGCGGCGGGTCGGCCGCCGACCCGGTGCTGTTCGAATTCGTCAATGACGTCATCAACGAGCAAAAAGCCGAAATCCGGCGCATGACCGGGCTTCTGGTCGGTCTGGTCGACGATCCTCGATCGAGCCTGAAACCGGGCTTCGCCGATGCCGGGCAGGTGATCAGCAACCTGCGCCTGGTCGCCTCGCTGCCCAAGCCCACCGGGTTCTTCGATCCCAAAAACCCCGCCGGCCTGCCGCTGCCAAAGCCGGTCGATCCCAAGAAGCCCAAGCCCGAGAAGAAGAAGCCGGGAGCCGAGGACGACGAGCGTTTCCCGCTGCTCAGCTTCGCCAACACCGACATGGCCTTTTCCGGCGACCTGCTCGCGGTCGGCAATTATCACGGCTTCAATCTCTACCATCTGGCCGGCGACGGTGCGCCGCAGCTCATCAGCTCGGTCATTTGCCCGGGCGGGCAAGGCGACCTCTCGATCGTCGGCAACCTCCTCATCATGTCGGTCGAGCAGACCCGCGGCCGGGTCGATTGCGGGCGGCAGGGGATCAGCCAGGACATCAGCCCCGAGCGGTTCCGCGGCATCCGCATCTTCGACATCGCCGATCGTACGCGCCCGATCCAGGTCGGGCAGGTGCAGACCTGCCGCGGCTCGCACACCCATTCGGTCGTGTCCGGGCCGGGCAGCGACGGCAAGATCATCGTCTACGTCTCAGGCACCTCGCAGGTCCGCAAGGGTGAAGAGCTGGCGGGCTGCGTGGCCGAAGCGGGCGACCCCGCCACCGCCTTGTTCCGCATCGACGTGGTCGAAATCCCGGTCGCCAACCCGGCGTTGGCGCGGATCGTCGACCGCCCGGCGGTGTTCGCCGATCCCAAGACGGGAAGCCTGGCCGGCCTGTGGCGCGGCGGCGCGCATGGCGAGGGCACGCAGGAGACCAACCGCACCGACCAGTGCCACGACATCACCGTCTTCCCCAGCCGCTCGCTCGCCGCGGGCGCCTGCTCGGGCAACGGGATCATCTTCGACATCTCCGATCCGCGAAAGCCGCGCCGGATCGACGCCGTGTCCGACCCGACTTTCTCTTATTGGCATTCGGCGACCTTCAACAATGACGGGACCAAGGTCCTGTTCACCGACGAATGGGGCGGCGGCGGGCGGCCGCGGTGCCGGGTCCAGGACCCCCGCGACTGGGGCGCCAACGCGATTTACGACATCGTCGGCGGCAAGCTCGAGTTCCGCACTCACGAAAAGCTTCCGGCGGTCCAGAGCGAGCAGGAAAATTGCGTCGCCCACAATGGCTCGATCATTCCCGTCCCGGGCCGCGATATCTTCGTCCAGGCCTGGTACCAGGGCGGCATCTCGGTGATGGACTTCACCGATTCCGCGCATCCGGTCGAGATCGCCTCCTTCGACCGCGGACCGATCAATGGGGAGACGCTGGTCCTCGGCGGCTATTGGTCGGCTTATTGGTACCACGGCCGAATCTACGGGACCGAGATTGCCCGCGGCCTCGACGTTTTCGCGCTGACTCCGAGCGCCCAGATGACCGAGAACGAGATCGCCGCGGCAACGCTCGCGAACCAGGGCAAGACCTTCAACCCGCAGCAGCAATTCCCGGTATCCTGGCCCGACCACCCGGTCGTCGCGCTCGCTTACCTCGACCAGCTGCAGCGCAGCGGCGCCGTCACGCCCGCCGACACCGCCGGGCTGCGCAATGCGCTTGCCGCGGCTCGGTCCGAGATTGACGCGCGGCGCCACAATCCCGCGCTTGCTGCGCAAATCGACGGTCTGGCCAAAGGCCTGAGAGCTCCCGCGGTGACGGACACGCGTCAGGTTGCACTTCAAAAGACGCTAGCGGGAATCGTCGCCCAATTGCGGTGAGGGCGATCAGCCCCGCTTCACGCCGACGCTAAGCAAGGCCTTCAGCCGTACCTTGACCGCGTTCGACACGCCGGCGTCGGCAATCTGGACGGTGGCGAAGCGAACGCCCAGCGGATTGACCGGCGTGCCGTCCCTGCGGACCTCGAAGTGCAGATGCGGGCCGGTCGACAGGCCCGACGAGCCGACATAGCCGATCAGCTGGCCCTGGCGCACATAAGCGCCGGGCTCCGCGACGATCCCGCTCATATGTCCGTAGACGGTCATCAATCCGCCCGGATGGACGATCCTGACCTCGCGGCCGTAACCGCCGGCCCAGCCCGCGGCCGCGACTTGGCCGGCCGCCGCGGCGACGATCGGACTGCCCCAGCTGGCGCCGAAATCGAGCCCAGCATGGAACCGCATGAAATGCAGGATCGGATGATAGCGATAGCCGAAATATGAGGTGATCCGTCCAGCCACCGGCCATGTGATTCCCGACGAGACAACCGGCGCCGGGCCCTCGGAACTGGCAGCGTCGATCCACTTGGCCTGTCCGCCGGCGGACCAGCGGACCAACTGCAAAGGCTGCTGGGCGGCCCGGTTCAGGCCCGCGTAGAGCAGGCTGCCGCCGCCCAGCACCATGTCGAAGCTGTCCCCGGGTGCGACTTCGCCGACATCGATCTCGGTCGCCAGGGCAGTGAGATATTGCGCCGCGACATCCGGCGAAGCGCCGGCCGCGCGCAGCGACCAGTAGAGCCCGTCCCCGACCCGGCCGCGGATTCGCAGCGGTCCAGTCGGCGCGGAAGCGGGCTTCGCGGCCGCGGGTGCGGCCTGGATCGCGATTGCCCGCTTGGGCGCGAACTCGATCGGCTCGACCGCCTCGGTCGCGGTCATTCGAAGCCCGGTCGCCCCGCCGTTCGACAGCGGCGCGATGCTCAGCGCCTGCCATTGCACCTGCTCGTCGGCGCGCAGATCCTGCGGTTTGGGCAGCGACGCCATCGCCACCCCGCTGCACAGCACGGCCAGCGCGCCCGCGGTTTGCCAGCCGAGGGCCGGAAGCCGGCGCGCGGTCGTGCCGCTCGTCCGGCGCCCAAAGGCCGGCGCTATGCTCGGTTGAGGCGTCAACACCCGTCCGGTGTGGCGAATCTAGGTTAAGACTGACTTAAATCAGCGCATTGGAACCTTGCGCTTCCCTCCGGCGCTGCCACATTCGAAAGCATGGCGCCGCGTTCAGACGCTCCGGTCCGGGCGATCCTTGGACCCACCAACACCGGCAAGACCTACTTGGCGATCGAGCGGATGTGCGGCCATTCGTCGGGCGTTATCGGCTTCCCGCTGCGGCTGCTCGCACGCGAGGTTTACGACCGCGTGGTGGCGATTAAGGGCGAGAGCCAGGTCGCTTTGCTGACCGGCGAGGAACGGATCGTGCCGCCCAAGGCGCGCTATTTCCTGTGCACCGCCGAAAGCATGCCCGTTCCCGTCCGGCGACAGCCGCCACGACGGCGAGATGCAGCGCGATTTCGCGTTCGCGGCGATCGACGAGGCGCAGCTCGGAATCGATCCGGAGCGCGGGCACGTGTTCACCGACCGGATGCTTCGGGTCCGCGGCCGCGAGGAAACTCTGATCCTCGGTTCGGCGACCCTCAAGCCGATCGTCCGCGAGCTCCTGCCCGACGCCGAAATCGTCAGCCGGCCGCGTTTCTCGACCCTCCGCTATGCCGGCAGCGTCAAACTGTCCCGCCTTCCGCCGCGCTCCGCGCTGGTCGCCTTCTCGGCCGAGCAGGTCTACGCGCTGGCCGAGATGCTGCGCCGGTTCAAGGGCGGCGCGGCGGTCGTCATGGGCGCATTGTCGCCGGCCACGCGCAACGCCCAGGTCGCGATGTTCCAGCGCGGCGAGGTCGATTACCTCGTCGCCACCGACGCCATCGGCATGGGGCTCAACATGGACGTCACCCATGTCGCCTTCGCCGGCCTGGAGAAGTTCGACGGCCGCCGCGACCGCCGGCTGAGCATCGCCGAAATGGCCCAGATCGCCGGCCGCGCCGGACGCCACCAGAAGGACGGCAGCTTCGGCACGCTCGGCCTGAGCGGTGATGACAGCGCCGCCTTCAGCGATGAAGAAATCGCGGCGATCGAGGAGCACCGCTTCCGCCCGCTCGACTTTGTCTACTGGCGCAATTCCGACCTCGATTTCTCCGACGTCCAGGGCC
Source organism: uncultured Alphaproteobacteria bacterium (assembly GCA_963849435.1). GTDB lineage: Bacteria > Pseudomonadota > Alphaproteobacteria > Sphingomonadales > Sphingomonadaceae > Sphingomicrobium. Next base: position 16,547 of record CAWKHO010000015.1, on the reverse strand, counting down.
TCATCCGAAGCCTCGAGGCGAAGAGCGACGACCCGCTGCTGCGCCCTGCTCCCGAGGCGATCGATCTCGCGGTGCTGAGGCAGATCGCCCAGGATCCGGCGATCGCGGCCAAGCGCGGCACCCAGGCGCGGCGTTTGTGGGCGTCATGCGGCCTGCCCGACTTCCGCAAGGTCGGCCCGATGCACCATGCGCGCATGGTCCGCCGGCTGTTCAGCTACATCGGCGAGGGCGGCCACGTGCCCCACGAATGGTTCGCCGCCGAGGTCGCGCGGCTCGACAATATGAGCGGCGACATCGAGGCGCTCGCCGACCGCCTCGCCGGAATCCGCAGCTGGGCCTATATCGCCCACCGGTCCGACTGGCTGGCCGAGCCGGCCAAATGGGCCGAGCGCACGCGCGAGGTCGAATCGCGGCTATCCGACGCGCTCCACGACCGCCTGACCCAGCGGTTCGTCGACCGCCGCACGGCGGTGCTGGTGCGCGACATCGGCGCGCGCGGTGCCGACGCGCTGCCGGTGACCGTCGCCGCTGACGGCGAGGTCAGCGTCGGCCCCGAGCCGATCGGCCATCTGACCGGCTTCGATTTCCGCGTCGATCCGTCGGCGCGGCTGGCCGACAAGCGCCTGCTGCTCGCGGCCGCCGAGCGCCGCCTCGGCGACGAGCTCGAGCGCCGCGCGCAGGGGCTCGTCGACGCACCCAACGAGACGTTCGCGCTGATTACCGACGAGAGCGGCCAGGTGGCGGTCGGATGGAATGGCCAGGTCCTCGCCCGCCTTGCCCCCGGACGATCGCTGCTCGAGCCGGCCTTGCGCACCGCTCGGGCACTCGACCGCTTGTCGGCGCAGGGCCGCGCCGCTCTTCGCGCCCGCCTCGAAGCCTGGCTCGACTCGCAGGTCGATGTCCACCTCGCTCCGCTCAAGAAGCTCAGCGCGGCCGCGACCGACCCCAACAGCTCGCCGGGCGTGCGGGCGCTCGCCGCGATGCTCGCCGATGCCGCCGGAGCGCTCCAGCGAAAGGCGATGCTCGGCCCGATCGCCCACCTCGAACATGCCGACCGCATTGCGCTCCACAAGCTCCGCGTGCGCCTCGGGCCGCTCGACGTGTTCGTCCCCGCCTTGCTCAAGCCGGCCGCGCAATATTGGCGCGGCGCCTTGCTCGCGGTGCGCTCAGGTTCGGAGATGCCTTCGCTCCCCGCGGCCGGAGCGGCGATGCTCGGCGGCGAGGCCGATCCGCGCGGCGCGGCCCTCGCCTACCGCCGCCTCGGCCGCGAATGGATCCGCATCGACCTCGCCGACCGGCTGGCAAGCCACGCGCGCAAGGTCCGCTCGGCCGGCGGCGCCGATCCGGTCGATGCCGAGCTCGCCACTTCAGTTGGGCTGGGCGAAGAGGCGCTCGCCCGGCTGATGGACGAAATCGGCTTCACCCGTGCCGGTGACGCCTGGCGCTGGCGCGGCCGCAGGCCCTCGCGCGGCGGCCGGCGCGCCGATCCTTCCCACGCGTTTGCGGAGCTGGCCAAGTTGAAGAAGAGGTGAGGATCGACCGCTATCTCCACTGCATCCGGCTGGTGAAGAGCCGCACCCTGGCCCAGGCGCTGATCGACACCGGCCATGTCCGCCTCGACGGCAAGCGCGTGGCCAAGACCAGCGAGGAGGTGCGCGTCGGGTCGATCATCGCGCTGCCCCTGCGCGGCGAGGTGCGCGTGCTCCGGGCCGTCGCCTTGCCGCCGCGGCGCGGGCCGCCGGCCGAAGCCCGCGCCTGCTACGAAGAGCTGGGAATTGACGCCGCGAAGACAGCGACATAGCAGCGGATAAAGGGAGCCGCGCCACATGACCTACGTCGTCACCGACGCCTGCATCAAATGCAAGTACATGGACTGCGTCGAGGTGTGCCCGGTCGACTGCTTCTACGAAGGCGAGGTGATGCTCGTCATCAACCCCAACGAGTGCATCGATTGCGGCGTGTGCGAGCCGGAATGCCCGGCCGAGGCGATCCTCCCCGACACTGAAAGCGGGCTCGAGAAATGGACCGAGCTCAACTCCGAATTCGCGTCGCAATGGCCCAACATCACGCGCAAGAAGGACAGTCCCGCCGACGCCGACGAGCATAAGGGCGAGGACGGCAAGTTCGACAAATATTTCTCGCCCGACCCGGGGGTCGGCGACTAAACTCCGGAATTGCGAGCGTTTTTTCGGGAACGCTTTGCCTCACAGCGCGTCCCTGTCATAATTGGCGCTAAACAGGGAAAATCGAACGATGCGCTACGTCATTTGCGGATTGCTCGCGGCCTGTCTTTCGGCGCCGGCGATTGCCCAGTCGGCCGGCACCGGCACGGCGATGCCGAGCCCCGAAGACATCGCCTCCAGGGACTCGCTGACCATCGGGCTGGGCGCCGCGTGGGTGCCCGATTACGAAGGCTCGGACGATTATCGGATCATCCCGGCGGCCGCGGTCCGCGGCAAATATCACGGCATCTCGTTCAGCACGCGCGGCACCTATCTGTTCGTCGATGTCGTGCCCGGCGGCGGCAAGTTCGAGTTCGACGCCGGACCGATCGTCGGCGCCCGCCTCAATCATCGCACCCACATCAAGGACAACATCGTCGAACTACTGCCGCGCCGCAAAACCGCGATCGAGGTCGGCGGCTTCGCCGGGGTCAGCTTCCACGGCCTGACCAATCCCTATGACACGCTCGCGCTGCGCATCGACGTGCTTCACGACGTCGGCAGCGCGCACAAATCGACGACCGTTTCGCCCAACGTAGACTTCTCGACGCCCTTGTCCCGCACGACCTATGTCAGCGCCTCGCTCGGCGCGGAATTCGTCGGCGGCAAATATGCCGATTATTATTTCAGCATCTCGCCCGCGGACTTCGCTCGCGACCGGCGGCGTGCTGCCGCCTTTCAACGCGGACGGCGGGATGAAGCATTGGAAGGCCGGGCTGCTGCTCAACCAGTCGCTGTCGGGCGACCTGCTCCACGGCCTGTCGCTGTTCGGAGCCGGCCAATATTCGCACCTGGTCGGCGACTTCCGGCGATCGCCGATAGTGTCCCAGCGCGGCAGCGCCGGCCAGTGGCTCGCGGCGCTCGGCCTCGCTTACACCTGGTAAAGGTTGCGGGCGGCGGCATCCGGCACCGCCAGCATTCGTTTAAAATTCTGCCGGCGAGGCCGATTCGCGCGCCGGTGTTCTTCTTGCCCGAGAACGCCCCGCCGATCTGCACGGCCATCGGGCTCCTGGCGTTGAGCCGGTACATCAGCGAGGCGCTGCCGGCGAACTCGCCCCGGAAGGTTGCTGCCGGTCAGGAGATAGCTGACCCCGCCTTCGCGCGACGGCATTGGCGCATCGCCCATTGCCATCGCCGCGGCGACGCCCTGCTTCATGTCCTTCCGGTCCCGGCTCCTGAGGTCGAACAACGTGTCGATCTGTCCCTGCAGCCCGGAAAAGTTGGTGTTGATCGACGCGATCTGGTTCGACAGCAACGTGTCCGCGGCTGCGCGGGTATTGGTTTCGGCGTTGATGTTGGTCTGGAGTGCAACGTCCGCCGCGGAACGCGTCGTCGCTTCGGAATCGATGTTGTTCTGAAGGATTGTGTCAGCCCCCGCGCGCGTCGCTGCTTCGCCGTTGATGTTCGCCTGAAGCGTGGCGTCCGCGCTGATTTGAGCGGCGGTTTCGCTGTCGATGTTTCCTTGCAGCGTGAGGTCCGCCGCTGCTCGGACCACCGCCTCCGCATTGATGTTGCTCTGGAGGATGGTGTCGGCCGCAAGTCGCGCTGCGGCCTCGTTGTTGATCGAGGTCTGGAGCGTCGTCTGCAGCGCTGTGTTCGATGCTTGCATCTGCGCCAGGTTGACGGCGTCGGTCGCGTTCACCCCGGCCGCGACATTGACGATGCGCCGTTCGGATCCGATGGCGCCGACCGAAATGGTGTCCGCCAGGTCGGCGAGCGAGCCCGCACCAAGTGCGACGCTGTTCGCCGCAGATGCGCTCGCGCCTTGGCCAAAGGCGATCGAGGAAACCCCGGTCACCTGCGCGCCGCCGCCGATCACGATCGAATCGTCGACCCAGGCCACGGCACTTCGTCCCAGCGCGATCGAGTCCACGCCGATGGCGGCGCTGTCCCAACCGATAGACGTCGAGCCGATCGCATTTGCAATCGCGAATGTTCCGATGGCGGTGGCGTTCGCCGCCGTCGCCGACAAGTCATAGCCGACCGCCAGTGCATTGGTAGCCGTCGCAAAGGAGCTAGCCCCCAAGCGATGTCGAATTGTTTCCCGTAGCCTGAGCGCCGGTTCCCGCCGCAAGCGCAAAGATTCCGGTTGCATCGGTCAGACCTCCAAGGGCGGTGCTCGCGAAACCGGTCGCGTTGGCATCGAGCCCGACCGCGGCGGCGTCGAGGCCCGTCGCGTCCGACGAGTTGCCCAGCGCAACCCCTCCGGAGCCCGTCGCGTTGGCGAAGGCGCCGACTGCCGTCGAGCTTGCTCCTCTAGCATGGCTCAACCAGCCCAGCGCACTGCTATCGGTTGCAGACGCCTGAGCCACCGAGCCGATGGCCGTGCTGTGGGCGCCTGTAGCCAAAGTATTCACTCCCAACGCAGCCGCATGGTCGCCGGAGGCAAGGCTGTTCGAGCCCATGACCGTCGCCGAAAGGCCGCTCGCCGTGGTCGCTTCGCCGAACGCCGACGAGAAGTCGCCGCTGGCGACCGCGCCGACCCCGGTGGCGGTTGCCGACGAGCCCGATGCTACCGACAGCCAGCCCGTCGCGACCGAGAAGTTTCCGGTCGAACTGGCGGTATCGCCGAGCGCCGTCGAATGTTGGCCGGTCGCTTGCGCGCCGGCGCCGAGGGCCGTCGAATCCGCCTGGGTGGCATCGGCCCCGCTGCCGATCGCAATATTGCCGGCGCCGAAGATCGAGGTCGTGCTGTCGCCGATGATGATCGCGCCGTTGAAGATCGCCGAGACGTTTGAGCCGATGGCGATTGCTCCGACGCCCGACGCGGTGGTATTGAAGCCGATCGCGGCAGCGTTCGCGCCGCTCGCGTCGGTGCTCTGTCCGAAGGCAACCGCGCCGGCACCAGACGCGACGGCAGCCTGGCCCGTGGCGGTCGAATTGGCGCTCGCTCCCGAATTATAACCGACGGCCGTTCCGTTCACTCCGGCCTGCGAACCCGTAGCCGACGGCGGTCCCGCCCACTCCAACAAACACGATGCGTGACCCGACCCCGGTCGCGAAATCACCGTCGATGTTGTTGAAGCTGCCGACCGCGACCGCGCCGTCGCCGATCGCGACCGCGGAAATGCCGATGGCCGTCGCGCCGGCAGGATCCCCGCCCGGGTCCGAGGCAAAGCCGCCGCATGCGAGGCTGTTCGCCCCGGCCGCAGTTCCTGAAGTCGTGCTGGTTCCGTTGACCTCGCACACCTGCTGTGCCGAAGCCGATGTGGAACCGGTGATTGCGATGGCGACCGTCGCCGAACCGGCAAGCAGAATATTCGTACGCACCATGATCATTCTCCCCGTTGAAATCCGGCCCTGCGTCCGCCGAGTCGAACGGTTCAAAAGTATCACAAGTGATTGTTTCTGGCCCGCAATGCTTCCGTCTCAGCGACGCCTGAGCAGCTCCCCGACGATCGCGTCGGCTGCTTCCTCGGCGCTCACCGCCATCGTGTCGATCCGGATCTCCGGGTTTTCGGGCGGCTCGTACGGGCTGTCGATGCCGGTGAAATTCTCGAGCTCGCCGGCGCGCGCCTTGGCATAGAGCCCCTTGGTGTCGCGCTTCTCGGCCTCACCCAGCGGCGTATCGACGAAAATCTCGATGAACTCGCCTTCGGGCAGCATTCGCCGCACCATGTGGCGCTCGGCGCGGAACGGCGAGATGAACGCGGTCAGCACGATCAGCCCGGCATCTGCCATCAGCCGCGCCACCCCGCCGACGCGGCGGATATTCTCGATCCGGTCGGCCTCGGTGAAGCCGAGGTCGCGGTTGAGGCCGTGCCGGACATTGTCCCCGTCGAGCAGGAAAGTGTGACGGCCGAGCGCGGCCAGCCGTTTCTCGACCAGGTTGGCGATGGTCGACTTGCCCGCGCCCGACAGGCCGGTGAACCACAGCACCGCGGGTTTCTGGCCCTTGAGGGCGGCGTGGGTCTCGCGGCTGACGTCGAGGTGCTGGCGGTGGATGTTCAGCGACCGCCGGAGCGCAAAATGGAGCATCCCGCACGCAACCGTCGCATTGGTCAGCTTGTCGATCAGGATGAAGCCGCCGAGAATTCGGTTGGGGCTCGCCTCCTCGGCCTCGAACGGCTCGAAGGTGATGTCGCGATCAGTAGTCACCTGCGCCACGCCGATCGCGTTGAGCCCGAGCGTCGGCGCCGCGAGATGCTCCAGCGTGTTGACGTTGATCTCGTACTTCGGGTGCTGGACGGTCGCGGTCACCGTCTGCGTCGCGAGCTTGAGCCAATAGCCGCGGCCCGGGATCAGCTCATCCTCGGCCATCCACACGATCGCGGCTTCGAACTGGTCGGCGGATTGCGGCGGGTCGGCGGCGGCGGCGATCACGTCCCCGCGCGAGCAGTCGACCGCATCTTCGAAAGTCAGCGTGACCGACTGGCCAGCCACCGCCCGGTCGAGGTCGCCGTCGGCCGTGACGATCCGCTCGACCCGCGTGACCCGGCCCGACGGCAGGATCCGGACCTCGGCCCCTGCGGCTCGCTGCCCGAGGCAACCTGCCCGGCGAACCCCCGGAAATCCTGGTCCGGGCCGATTGACCCATTGCACCGGCATCCGGAACGGCTTGGCCGAATCGGCGTCGGCCTCCAGCGGCACCTGGTCGAGGAATTCGAGCAATGTCGGCCCGTCGTGCCACGGCATCGCCTCGCTTCGCGCCGCGACATTGTCCCCGGCGAGCCCCGAGACCGGGATCGCGGTCCAGTCGGTTATGCCGATCTCGTCCGCGAACAGCCGGTAGTCGGCGCAAATCGCGGCGAACGCCTCCTGGTCGTAATCAACCAGGTCCATCTTGGTCACCGCCAGCGCGAAGCGGCGGATACCCATCAGCCGGGCGAGATAGGAATGGCGCCGGGTCTGCGTCAGCACGCCCTTGCGCGCATCGACCAGCACCACCGCCGCCTCCGCGCTCGACGCGCCGGTGACCATGTTGCGGGTATATTGTTCGTGGCCCGGGGTGTCGGCGACGATGAACTTGCGCCTGTCGCTGGCGAAAAAGCGGTACGCGACGTCGATCGTGATCGCCTGCTCGCGCTCGGCGGCGAGTCCGTCGACCAGCAGCGAATAATCGATCGCCCCCTGCTTCCGAGCGAAGCGCGGCCAGCTCGTCATCCGGAACCTGGCCGGTCTCGAACAGCAAGCGACCGATCAGCGTCGATTTGCCGTCGTCGACGCTGCCGCAGGTGATGAACCGAAGCAGCTCTTTATTCCCCTTCCGCTGGCGGGAGGGGTTAGGGTGGGCATGTCGGTCGTAGCGGAGGTAGCAATCCCTCCCCCGGCCCCTCCCGCTGGCGGGAGGGGAGATTTGGCGCCCGTCAAAAATAGCCCTCCTGCTTCTTCTTCTCCATGCTGGCGCTGCCGGCATCCCGGTCGATCGCCCGTCCCTGCCGTTCCGATGCCCGCGAGGACCGCATTTCCGCGATGATCTCTTCGACGCTCGCCGCATTGCTTTCGATCGCGCCCGACAGCGGGTAGCAGCCGAGCGTCCGGAAGCGGATCTTGCGCATCGTCGGAGCTGCGCCGTCCACGGGCAAGCGATCGTCGTCGACCATCAGGATCAGCCCGTCGCGCTCGACCGTCGGCCGCTCGGCCGCGAAATAGAGCGGCACCACCGCAATGCCCTCGCGCAGGACATATTGCCAGACGTCGAGCTCGGTCCAGTTCGACAGCGGGAACACGCGCATGCTCTCGCCCTTGGCCTTGCGCACATTGTACAGCGACCACAGCTCGGGCCGCTGGCGCTTGGGATCCCAGCGATGGTTACGGTCGCGGAAGCTGAACACCCGCTCCTTGGCCCGGCTTTTCTCCTCGTCGCGCCGGGCGCCGCCGATGGCAGCGTCGAACCCATGTTTGTCGAGCGCCTGCTTGAGCCCTTCCGTCTTCCACAGATCGGTGTGCAGCGGGCCGTGGTCGAACGGGTTGATCCCCTGGGCCTCTGCCTCCGGATTCTTGTGGACGAGCAGCTCGACCCCCGGTTCGGCGGCGAGCGCATCGCGAAAGGCGTACATGTCCCTGAACTTCCAGCCGGTATCGACATGCAGCAGCGGGAACGGCAGCGGCCCCGGGAAGAAGGCCTTCCTCGCCAGGTGCAGAAGCACCGAGGAATCCTTGCCCATCGAGTAAAGCAGCACCGGCCGGTCGGCCTCGGCGACCGTCTCGCGGAGGATGAAGATGCTCTCGGCCTCGAGCCGGTCGAGATGGGTCGGCTGCTGCATTTGCCGCTCAGCGTTAGGCAATCCGCGCGCAGGAGCAAGCGCAGCGCGGCGAAGAAGCCAATTCACCCGCCGTCAATCTTCGGGCAATGAGAGAGCGTAGACATGCTGTGCGGGGTTTGCAGCAATCCAATTCGATCGAGGAGGTTCATTCGATGCTCTACCGCATTTCAATCTTGACCGTCACTGGAGCCGTCTTGGCCGGTGCTTCGGCACAGGCGCTCGCCCAGACTCCAAATCCGGCGCCGGCGGTCGTTCAACCGCTCCCCCGGACCGAGGTTGCGCAGAAGCTCGACGCCGAGTTCAAGGCGCTCGACACCAACAATGACGGAAGGCTTACCAAGCCGGAGGTCCAGGCCGCGATCGTCAAGCGGGCTGCCGAAGCACAAGCGATGCTATTGCAGCGGCAAAAGGATGAGTTCGCCAAGCTCGACACCAATAAGGACGGCCGTTTGACCCTCGCCGAATATCAGGCCGGAACGACGATCTCGGCCCGGGACAATGCGGCGGATATCCGGATGAATGCGCTGGATTCGAATAAGGACGGGGGCATCACCGCGGCCGAGTATCGCGCGGCGACGCTGTCCCAGTTCGACAAGCTCGACAAGAACAAGGACGGGATCCTCTCGCCGCAGGAGCGCCCCGCGGCTCGCTAAGGCGCCGGCATTCGCGCCGGCCTCACGCTATTCCATTGCCTAACGAAAAAGGGCGGTGCCGAAACACCGCCCTTCCCCTTTGACTATTGGGCCTGTTGCTGGCCAGCCCGTGGGGCCGGCCGAGCGCCAGACTACCAGCCGAACGTAAAGCCGGCGCGGGCGCCGAACCTTCCGTTGTTGTTGAAGCCGGAGCCGATGCCGGCGTTGAACGCCGCGCTCGAGCCGACCATCGCACCCAGATTGACCGCCGCCAGGATCTGGCTGCGATACAGGCCGACGTTGCCGGTCAGGTTGAAGGTCTTGTCCGGCAGGAACATCGCGCCGCCCATGGCGATCGCGACCGAGGTGCCGCCCGACGCCCGCCGGTCGGTCCGGCGAATGTGGTTGGCGAGCAGGATGTCCTGCGCCTGGAGGTCGGCCACGTTGCCCTGCAACGTGGTGATCTGGCCGGCCTGCGTCGTGTTCACGGCCTGGATCGCGGTGATCGCGGTCGTGTTGGCGGTGACGTTGGCGTTGGTCGCGAACAGCTGCGAGCCGTTGACCGCTTCGGTCGAGGCGGCGCTCAGCGTGCCGGCATTGACGCCGCTGATCGTCCGGCCGCCGACGCTGACCTGGTTGGCCGCGGTGTTGACCGACCCGGCGCCAAGGGCAACCGAGTTGGCGAACACGGCGTTGGACGCGCCGTTGCCGATGGCGATGCCGGTCGTGCCGTTGGCGAGGGCGCCGTTGCCGAGCGCCACGCGTTGAGCCGTCAGCGTGGCCTGCGCGTTCGTGCCGACGGCAACCGCCGATGCCCGCGCGAGCCGATCGCATCAGCGCCGTGGCTGCCGAGCGACGACCTGGCGCCGGTTGCCGCACGGCCGTCGATGTTGGTGCCGATGGCGCGATGTCGTTCGCGCCAGCCGCGGTATGCCCGCGGACGCGACATGAGGCCCACCGCTATCGAGTGGCTCCGTTAGCGCCGGCGTTGCTGAGATCGACATCGCGTCGATGCCGCCGACATTCGAGCCGTTGCCATCTGGAACCAGCTCGACGTGTCGACCGAATTCGCCAAGTCGCGACCGCACCGTTGCCAACCGCGACCGTTGCACCGGTCGCGGCGGAAGTCGAGCCGACCGCAGTCGACGGAACCGGCCGTTGCAAGCCGCCGATTGCCGATCGCCGTTGCCCACGGCGCCGCGCCCACCGTCCGCTGCGCCTTAGTGCCGCAGGCCGCGTCGGTATGATCAGCGGCGTTTGCGCCGTTACCGCAGGCCAGCGAGTCATCGCCGCCCGGGCGATGTCGGATGGCCGCACGGCGCAGGCCATGCAGCCGACTGCTGCCGGCGTCGAGAAAGAAAGTGCCGCACCCAGCGCAACCGCCGAGCCCGTGAGAAGAATTTTGGTCCGTGTCATTTCATCTTACCCCTTGTTTGTGGGAATTCGGGTTGATCTAAAAAGCTCGCTTATTCACCACGCTCGCCGGCCGGTGGAGGCGGCGGTGGCGGCGGCGGAGGCGGAGGCGGACAGACGTCCGTCGCCAGGATCACCGACCCGTCCGGACAGGTTTGTGTCGCGGGCGGAGGCGGAGGCGGAGGCGGCGGCGGCGGCGGCGGCGGAGGCGGCGGAGCCGCGCCACCAAAGCCGAGCGTCATGCCGGCGCGGGCGCCGAGCTTTCCGCCCCGGTTGAAGCCATAGCCGAGACCCGCGTTGAACGCGCATTCGGACGATCATCGCGCTGAGGTTGATCGCCGCGGCCCAGGCCTTGTGATAATAGCCGACGTTGCCGTTGAAGTTGACGTTCTTGTTCGGCAGGAACGCCGCGCCGCCCATGGCGATCGCCATGGCGGTGCCTGCCGACGCGTGATGATCAACGCGGTTGATCCGCTCGCCGAGGAGCACGTCCATCGCTTGGAGGTCGACCACGTTGCCCTGCAAGCGCCGTGATCTGGGCCGTCTGGGTCGCGTTCAGCGCCTGGATGGCAGTGATCGCGGTCGTGTTGGCGGTGACGTTGGCGTTGGTCGCGAACAGCTGCGAGCCGTTGACCGCTTCGGTCGAGGCGGCGCTCAGCGTGCCGGCATTGACGCCGCTGATGGTGCGGCCGCCGACGCTGACCTGGTTGGCCGCGGTGTTGACCGACCCGGCGCCAAGGGCAACCGAGTTGGCGAACCCGGCGTTGGACGCGCCGCTGCCGATCGCAGCGCCGGTCGTGCCGTTGGCGAGGGCGCCGTTGCCGATCGCCACGCTGTTGGCCGTCGTGGTGCCTGCGCGTTCGCGCCGACGGCAATCCGCCGATGCCCGCGCCGGATGCCGCGACTCAGCGCCGTGCCGCTGCGACGTCGCCGCGCCGGCTGCCGTAGGCCGTCGAGTTGGTGCCGTTCGCGATGCTGTCTCCGCGCCGATTGCGCCGGTGCCCGCAGCAGACGCGACATTGAGGCCCACCGCGTATCGATTTGCGCGACCGTTAGCGTCGAGCGCCGTTGCCGATCGAAACCGCGTTGAAGCCAGTGCCGACGATTCGGCCGATGTCGTCAATCGGCACCGCTCGAGATGTTGATCGAGGTTCGCAGGTTGCAGCACCGCGCCGACGGATCCCGTTCGCCAGCGCGGCGAATCGAGCCGATGCAACCGACTGGAACCCGGCCGATCGCCGTGCCGCAATTCCAGTTGCGTTGCCCACCGTCGTTGCGCCGACGCCGCAGGCCGATCGTCGGTCGAGTATGCACCGCGGCGTTTCTGGCACCGTTGCCGCAGGCCAGTGGTCACCGTCCCCGGGCGAGTTGGCATGTGCCGCAGGACGCGCAGCACTTGCGCCGACGCTGCCGTCGGCGTCGAGAATGAAAGTGCCGTACCCAGCGCAACCGCCGAGCCAGCAAGTAGAAATTTCATACGCATCAATATTCCCCTTGTTTGCCAATCCTTCGATCGGCGGTGGCGCCATCCCCTGACTCTCAAGCCGCGCCTAAGCGTGACTATCGGGTCGCCCGAGCAGGGGACAATTCCACCGTGGGACAATGCGTAGCATGGAGGCTCGGCAGAGGCAAACCCAATTTATGAAGGAATATTAATCAGGCGCAAAATCAGAAAGCTTAGTTGCACAAATTCCAACAGTTCCAAGGTCACTTGCGCGACGGGGTGGCAAGGATGCAACGGTCTGCTAGCTTTCGGCAGGCAATTCTTTGGGAGGGTGTGAGTGAGAATTTTGCGAGTTATTCGGTGGGTTCTGCTCACGGCAGGCACAGCCGCGTCGTGCACGGCCAGGCGCCCGCGGCGCCCACTCCCGTGGCGCGCACGGACTTCATCCAGGTGATGGATACCGAGTTCAAGCAAATGGACGCGGACAAGAACGGGATCCTGACCAAGAAGGAAATCGAGGACTTTCAGCGCGCGACCTCGATCCTCGTCGCGCACGAGCGCAACGTCGCTCTGTTCCAGGCGCTCGACAAGGACAAGAACGGGCAGCTGACCCCGGCCGAGTTCGCCAACCTGCCGATGAACGTGCAATCCGCCCAATGCCGGCGCCGGTCCTCGCCCAGACCGACACCAACCGCGACGGCCAGGTTACCATGGTCGAATATCGCGCCGGCAAGCTGGCGAATTTCGACCGCATGGACGCCGACAAGGACGGCATCGTCAGCGTTGCCGAAATGAGAGCGGCGGGCGTCATCAAATAGTGGCGCTGGCCGCCGCGCCGTCCTAGGGACGAATCTCCCGGGGAGCTCGAGCGAGCTGAGAGGTCGGCATTCGGCCGAGACCCGTAGAACCTGATGCCGTTAGCGCGGCCGTAGGGAAGGAGTGAAGTCTCAATGGGCGATGTCCCCGCCAGAACCGAACTCAACGTCACCACCGGCCCGATCCGCGGCTCGCGCAAGATCTATGTCGGGCGACGACTCGCGCGTCGCGATGCGCGCGGTCGACCTCGAGCCGTCGTCGGGCGAGCCGCCGGTCGTGCTCTACGACACCAGCGGCCCCTACACCGACCCCGCGCAGCGCATCGACATCATGGCCGGCCTGCCCGAGCTCCGCCGCGACTGGATCCGCGGCCGCGGCGACGTCGAGGAAGTCGCCCAGCGCGAGGTCCGCCCCGAGGACAATGGCCAACTCGGCCCCGACCGATCGGCGGAGTCCAGCCCTTCCCCAACGTCCGCAAGCGCGTCCTTCGCGCGCGCGCCGGCGCCAACGTCACCCAGATGCACTACGCCCGCCGAGGCATCGTCACGCCCGAGATGGAATATGTCGCGGTCGCGCGAGAATCTCGGCCGCGAAGAATCGCTGGTCGCCAGCCCGCGACGGCGAGGATTTCGGCGCCTCGATCCCCGATTTCGTCACCCCCGAATTCGTCCGCGACGAGGTCGCCCGCGGCCGCGCGATCATCCCCAACAACATCAACCACCCCGAAAGCGAGCCGATGGCGATCGGCCGCAACTTCCTGGTCAAGATCAACGCCAACATCGGCAATTCAGCGCGGTCGCCTCCGACGTCGCCGCCGAGGTCGACAAGATGGTCTGGGCGATCCGCTGGGGCGCCGACACGGTCATGGACCTGTCGACCGGCCGCAACATCCACGACACGCGCGAATGGATCGTCCGCAACTCGCCCGTGCCGATCGGCACCGTCCCCATCTACCAGGCGCTGGAGAAGGTCGGCGGCGTCGCCGAGGAGCTGAGCTGGGAGATCTACCGCGACACGCTGATCGAGCAGGCCGAGCAGGGCGTCGACTATTTCACCATCCACGCCGGCGTCCGCCTGCCCTACGTCCCGCTGACCGCCAAGCGCGTCACCGGCATCGTCAGCCGCGGCGGCTCGATCATGGCCAAATGGTGCCTCGCCCACCACCGCGAGAGCTTCCTCTACGAGCGCTTCGACGAGATCTGCGAGATCATGAAGGCCTACGACATCGCCTTCAGCCTCGGCGACGGCCTCCGCCCCGGCAGCATCGCCGACGCCAATGACGAAGCCCAGTTCGCCGAGCTCTACACGCTTGGGCGAGCTGACCAAGAGTCGCCTGGGAGCACGACGTCCAGGTGATGATCGAGGGCCCCGGCCACGTGCCGATGCACAAGATCAAGGAGAATATGGACAAGCAGCTCGAGGTGTGCGGCGAGGCGCCCTTCTACACGCTTGGGCCCGCTGACCACCGACATCGCGCCCGGCTACGACCATATCACCAGCGGCATCGGCGCGGCGATGATCGGCTGGTTCGGCACGGCGATGCTTTGCTACGTCACGCCCAAGGAGCATCTCGGCCTCCCCGACCGCGACGACGTCAAGGTCGGCGTCGTCACCTACAAGCTCGCCGCCCACGCCGCCGACCTCGCCAAGGGCCACCCGGCCGCGCGAGCTGCACGACGACGCGCTGAGCCGCGCGCGGTTCGAGTTCCGCTGGCGCGACCAGTTCAACCTGTCGCTCGACCCCGACACCGCCGAGGCATTCCACGACCAGACCCTCCCCGCCGAAGGCGCCAAGACCGCGCACTTCTGCTCGATGTGCGGCCCCAAATTCTGCTCGATGAAGATCAGCGCCGGAAGTGCGCGAGTTCGCCCGCTCAGGAGCAATCCCTCCCCGAGCGGGGAGGGCGACTGCCTGCAGCGAGCGGGGGAGGGCGCGAGGCCGCTCGCGCCGAACGCCGAAGCCGGCATGGCCGAGATGAGCAAGCGCTTCCACGACGAGGGCGGCGAGCTTTACGTGCCGGCGGCGGAGTAATGCGCATCGCCGCCATGGCCCTGCCAATGGCGAAGCGAGGCGGGTGATCTCGGCGAACGAGACCACCCGCCCGGGTAGCTTTGCGACTTTAACGCAGTCCGCCGCTGGCCGTGAGTTTTTCGCCCGTCAGCCAACCCGAATCGTTGGACGCCAGGAACACGGCGATGCTGCCGATATCGTCCGGGCGCCCGGTCCGGCCCAGGGGCGTCTGGGCAACCACGCCGGCCTCGAACTCCGAGCCGACGAATCCGGCTGTGTGCGTGCCTTCGGTCTCGACGACGCCCGGGTTGATGGCATTGACGCGGATCTTGCGTGCGCCAAGCTCGTTGGCAAGCACGCCGGTGATCGCATCGACCGCACCCTTCGAGCCGGTGTAGACCGCTGAATCGGGCAACAGGACGCTGGTGACCGCGGACGAGATGTTGATCACGCTTGCGCCCTCGCCAAGGTGGGGCACGGCGGCCTTGGTTGTCAGCAAGGTGCCGAGCACGTTCACGTCGAACATCCGGCGATACTGCTCTTCGGTGGTCGTTTCGATCGGCGCGAATTCATAGACGCCGCTGTTGTTGACGAGGATGTCCAGCCGCCCGAATTCCTTCAAGCCGCTGTCGACCAGGCCCTTCGCTTCTGCCTCCCTGGAGACGTCGCCCTGGACTGCGACGGCCTTGCCGCCGGCACCGGTGATGGCATCGACCACGGCGTCCGCGCCCGATTTGCTTGATGCATAGTTGACGACGACGGCCGCGCCTTCGGCTGCCAGCGCTTTGGCAATGCCAGCGCCAATTCCCTTGGATGCTCCGGTGACGACGGCGACCTTGCCTGTGAGTTTTGACATCGATCATATCCCTTTTCTTGGGCGACCGGCCGGGGATGGGCCGTCTTCTCCATAGTTCGGAAATATGGAACTATTGAACCGGCTTTCAAGCCCGCCTATCTGAATAATCCGATGAGACCCCTGCTTCATCCTGCGCCGGATGCGCTCCGCCCCGAAGCGATTCTCCACGCACTTTCGGATCCCGAGCGCGCGTCGATTTTCGCCGAGATCGCGGGCGCGGAATGCGTCCAGCGTTGCTCCGTGCTTGCGAATACGGGCGCGCGGGTCATCCCGAAGTCGTCCCTGTCGCAGCACTTCAAGGTGCTTCGAGAAGCCGGCCTGATCCGTTCCGAGCGTCAGGGCGTGGAAATGCGCAATTATTCGCGCTGCGGAGAGATCAACGAGCGCTTCCCGGGGCTGCTTCCGGCAATCATGACGGCGTACGGTCTCGGGTCCGGCGAAACGCGCTCAGTCTGAGAACGGCTGGGCCGACAAATGATGACGCCTCAGAAAATTCGCGTGCTTAAACGCCCAACCGCACCAAGGCCGTCATCCAGCGCCTGCAGAAACCGTGACCGATCCGCCTTCCCAAACGGCACCGGGCCGCCAGGGGATGCCGTCCACACCGACCCGCAAATCCGCCATGATCGCGCGGGTCGCGATGGCGCCGCCGATGCTCGCCGCCGTGAACGGCTTTGCCGTTGTGGCCGACAACGGTCCCGCGCCTTTCTTGAGGCAGCGGTCAGCGAGCAGGATGTCGCCGGTGGTCACCACCGATCCCCAGCGTCCGACGCTTCCGCGATCCAGTCGTCGGCGGCGTCGAACGCGCCCGACCACCACCACCCGCTGATCAGCTCATGCTCGGGCACGTGGATGCGCTGAGTTGCTGCGCCTTCACGGGCACCACACGCCGCCACGCGACCTTGTAGATCTCGTCCTTCACCGGGCAGGCGTCGGCGTCGACCAGG
>CAWKHO010000014.1:0-21275 GCA_963849435.1 uncultured Alphaproteobacteria bacterium | reverse complement strand
CGCCCATGATCCGGGTGAACAGTGAGGAGCGCTTGCCCGAGGTCATCGACGGGCTCGGGCGGCATATGGCCGGAGGCGGACAGGCCTATTGGGTCTGCCCTTTGGTCGAGGAGAGCGAAAAGAGCGATGCCGCGGCGGCGGAGGAACGGTCGCGCGTGCTCAAGCTTCGCTTCGGCGAGGACAAGGTTGGGCTGGTCCATGGCCGGATGAAGGGGCCGACAAGGGACGCGGTGATGGCGTGCTTCGCATCAGGCGAGCCCCCGTGCTGCTGGCGACGACGGTGATCGAGGTCGGGGTGGACGTGCCCAATGCGACGCTGATGATCGTCGAAGGCGCCGAGCGTTCGAGCCGCGCAGCTCCATCAGTTAGGGGCCGGGTCGGACGTGGAAGCGCCAAGAGCGTGTGTCTCCTGATCCGCGGCAACACGCTCAGCGAGACCTCGCGCGCGCGGCTCGCCCTGATGCGCGAGACCATGACGGCTTCCGCATCGCCGAGGAGGATTTGCGCCTGCGCGGCCCGGCGAGATCCTCGGCACCGCAGTCCGGCGAAGTCGCGTTCCGCGTAGCTACGCCGAACTGGTCGAGGAACTTGCGCCGATGGCGCAGAGCGACGCTCTGCTCCTGCTCGATCGGGACGGCGGGCTGGCCGGCTGCGCGGGCAGGCGGCGCGAATTTGCCTGTATCTGTTCGAGATCAGGCGGTGGGGCTGATCAGGAGCGGGTGATCAAAACTTGGGGCCGCGCCGACGCCGAGGTGGATTCAGGCTTGACGGCGAAACTATTGTGGATCTCCAAATAGCTTCGCTCTATGCGAGCTCGACGTTGAGCCGTCTGGACTCCGGGCAGAGAAAACCATGGTCCGGCTCGGAAGAGATTCTGATCGGCGGCGGCTGCGGACCAGATCGCCACTTCCGAAGCATAGCGGCTCGAGCGCTCTCGACTTCTGATCGAACCACGGGCAAACATGGGCTTGATGATCATGTGCTGAGGATTCGTTTGCGATCTGCCAGTCCTGATGTGACTGTGCCGCTAATCGATCGACGGCCCGAGCGCGGTCACAGCCGAACAAGTCAAGACATCAGACGCCAGTTCGACACTTGGGCTTTGCACTATGACCCACTCTGCGGGATCATGTCATCATCAGCGCGGTGCTTCTTTCCGGCCGATCCTCACGGCTCATCTTTCGGCACCGATGAGCCCCGGATCGTTCATGGTGACATCGTCTAGTCGCACAGCGCCTTCGGCGATCTTGCGCTTCGCTTCTTTGTTCGATGGCGTGAAGCCGAGCGCGGTCAGGGCATGGATGATGTTGATCCCGCTGCCCACCGAAAGCGTCGGCAGGTCTTCGCCCGCGCCGCCTTCGCCGATCTCGTGGCGCCGCCTCTTCCGCCGCTCTCGGCGGCCTCGGGCCGTGGAGTATCGCAGTCGCTTCCGTCGCCAGGATGATCTTCGCCTCATTGATTTCGGCGCCTCGAGCGCTCCAGACGGCTGATCTCTTCGCGCGGAAGATCGGTGAATAGCTTGATGAAGCGACCGACGTCAGAATCCGCGTGTTCCGCCAGAACTGCCAGTAATCGTAGGGGCTGAGCAGCTCCGCGCTGAGCCACACCGCGCCCTGTGCGGTCTTGCCCATCTTCGCGCCGTCGGCGGTGGTGATCAGCGGCGTGGTCACGCCGTACAGCTCGGTCCCGTCGATGCGCCGCGCGAGCTCGATGCCGTTGACGATATTCCCCCACTGTCCGAGCCGCCGAACTGCGCGCGGCAGCCGGTGCGGCGCGACAGCTCGAGGAAGTCGTAGGCCTGGAGGATCATGTAATTGAACTCGAGGAAGGTCATCGGCTGCTCACGATCGAGCCGCAGCTTGACGCTGTCGAAGGTGAGCATGCGATTGATCGTGAAGTGCCGCCCGACCTCGCGCAGGAAGGTGATGTACTGGAGGCCGTCGAGCCATTCGGCATTGTTGACCATCACGGCATCGGTCGGACCGTCGCCAAACGTCAGAAGATTTTCAAAATTCCTGCGGATGCTCGCGATGTTCGCCGCGATGTCCTCTTCGGCGAGCAATCTGCGGCCCTCGTCCTTGCCCGAAGGATCGCCAACCTTGGTCGTCCCGCCGCCCATCAGCACGATCGGCTTGTGTCCCGCCTGCTGCAGTCGCCGGAGCATCATGATCGAGACGAGATTGCCGACGTGGAGGCTCGGCGCGGTTGCGTCGAAGCCGACGTAAGCGGTGACGATCTCCTTCTCGGCCAAGGCGTCGAGCGCCGCGGCGTCGGTCACCTGGTGAATGTACCCGCGCTCGTCGAGCAGGCGGAGAAGGGAGGAACGATAGTTTGTCATCGCATTGCCGCTAGCATCGCGGCGGCGGCTGCAACAAGCTTACTGACTTCAGAGTGTAGGAAGCTTTCGCAACACCACGTTGAGCTCGCGGCTCGGCGAGTATGGCGGCTTTCGCGAAATATCCTGCCCGGTTTCCCAAAGCACCGGCACCATGTTCCGCGACAAAGCGGCATCCGCGACGCCGAGCATCCACCTGGCGCGCGACAGCGGATCCTTTCCGTAGGCGGGCGCGAATTCGCCGACGAACGCCGGGATGTCGTTCTGCTTCGAGAACGCCTCCATCTTGTCGAAATTGTTGTTCAATTCGGCGATGTCCTCCGGCGTGCCCCACGTCGGCCGCATCTTCCCCCAGCTCTCGTCGTGGGTCATTCCGGCGAACGGCCACGGCGTGTAATAATGCACGGAAAGCAACAGCTTGTGCGGAATCGTGTCCTTCGGCAGGACGAATTTGCGGTTGGTAGTCTTGTCGAAGTCGGTGGTGTAGCCGGCGATGATCAGCAGGCGCTTGGCGTTGTTGCCGCCGCTTGCGCGGACGGTGTCGATGAAAAGCTGGTTCACGTGGGCCAGCGTCGCGTAGGCCTTCGCTTGTCCGACCCCTCGCTGTCGAAATTCGATTCTTCGTTGAGCGATTCGAAGATCAGATGCTGGTCGCGGTCGGCGAAATAGGTGGCGATCTGGCTCCAGTAGCTCTGGTACTTGCGCTCCGCCTCCGGGCTGAAGGTGTGGTAGGTCTTGGCGAAGCGCTTCTTGTCGTCGGAATCGATCCAGCCGCCGTCCCAGTGGATGTTGATGCACGCAGAACATGCCCTCGGCGGTGATCCAGTCGACGACCTCGGCACACGCGCCTGATCTTGTCGCGCGTCGATTTGTCCGTTGTGCGCGTAGGTGTCCCAGGCAACCGGAAGGCGAACGGTGTTGAAGCCGAGCGAGCCAGGCTCTGGACATATTCCTTGGTGATCGGCGGATTGCCCCAGCCGGTTTCCCAGGCGGCAGTGTTCTCCAGCGTGTTGCCGATGTTCATGCCGATGCCCATCAGCTTCGCCGCCGCTCCACGCGTCGAGATCGGCCGTGGCCGCCGGGGGCCGGCGCCGCTTGCGCGGCGGCAGCACGGACGGACCAGCCGATCGTCATCGAGGACGGCCAGCAAGGCCGGTTGCCCAGGAGCTGGCGCGGCTGGATGCTTCGCGCAGTGAGGAACGGTTCGTCATGCGGGCGACAGCTGCATCTGGCCCGTGACGCAACGTGTCACCTTCGTCGAAACCACTTCGCGAACTTTCAACTCGCGAGATCGTGCAAGGCTCGCCGTTTGCGGGCGAAAGGCGATAGTGGAGGGCGATGCAGTTCAATCTTGTCCCGCATCCCGCTGCGCCGCCGGCGAACCCGGGCTTCAAGGTTTGGGCGAACGTCGACCATGCCGGCTCGCTCGGCGCGGTCGCAACGACCAACATCTGGTTCGGCGATCGGGGCGCCCGCCGACGCGGTTCGTCATCCCCGAGGCGGCAGAGCCCTGGCGCGCCGAAGAGTTGTGGCAGACGACCTGCTTCGAGGCCTTCTTCCGCGCCGCGGACGAGGAGGCTACCGCGAATGGAATTTTGCGCCGTCGGGCAATTGGGCGGCCTATGATTTCACCGGCTATCGGGAGGGCATGACGAGGGCCGACGTCGCGCGCCGCCTTACATTCGCATGGAGGACAATTTCACCTGGTGGGCGCGTCGGCGCCACGATCGCCGTTGACGCGCAGACGCATTGGCAGCTCGGCCTTTCCGCCATTCTCGAGGAGAACGGACGGCACCAAATCCTACTGGGCGCTCGCGCATCCGGCTGGCGACAAGCCCGATTTCCATGCCCCCGATTGCTTCGCCGCGCACCTTTCCTAAACAGCGCGCCATGACTTTGTTCGGAATCGATCGGCTGCTCGCCGAGCCCGAGTTGCGCAAACCGCTCGAAGGCCGGCGCGTCGCGCTGCTCGCCCACCCCGCTTCCGTGACCCGCGACCTCACCCACAGCCTCGATGCGCTCGCCGCCGCTGGAGTGAATCTCACCGCCGCCTTCGGTCCGCAGCATGGCCTGCGCGGCGACAAGCAGGACAATATGGTCGAGTCCGACGACTTCACCGACCCGGTCCACCAGATCCCGGTCTTCAGCCTCTACGGCGAGGTGCGTCGGCCGACTGGGCAGTCGCTCGGCACCTTCGACACGATCCTGATCGATCTTCAGGACCTCGGCTGCCGCATCTACACCTTCATCACGACGCTTCTGTACGTGCTCGAAGCCGCGGCCGAGCACGGCAAAAGCGTCTGGGTGCTCGATCGGCCCAATCCGGCGGGTCGCCCAATCGAAGGGCTGACGCTTCGCCCCGGCTGGGAAAGCTTCGTCGGCGCGGGGCCGATCCCGATGCGCCACGGCCTCACGCTTGGCGAGCTCGGCCGCTGGTTCGTCGATCACTTCAAGCTCGACGTCGATTATCGCGTGATCGAGATGGAAGGCTGGCGCCCGGACGAAGGCGCCGGGTTTCGGCTGGCCCACCGACCGGATCTGGATCAACCCGAGCCCCAATGCCGCGAACCTCAACATGGCGCGCGACTATGCGGGCACGGTGATGCTCGAAGGCACGACATTGAGCGAGGGCAGGGGCACCACCCGCCCGCTCGAGCTGTTCGGCGCGCCCGACATCGAGCCGGGCCGAGTGATCGCCGAAATGCAATCGCTCGCGCCCGAATGGCTCGCCGGCTGCAAGCTTCGCGAAGTCACCTTCCAGCCGACGTTCCACAAGCATGTCGGCGAGATGTGCCGCGGCGTCTTCATCCATGCCGAAGGGCCGTTCTACGACCATCAGGCATTCAAGCCGTGGCGGCTCCAGGCGCTCGCCTTCAAGGCAATCCGCCGACTCTATCCCGACTACGACCTGTGGCGCGACTTCCCCTACGAATATGAATTCGGCAAGCTCGCGATCGACGTGATCAACGGCTCGCCGCTGCTGCGCGAATGGGTCGATGACGCCGAGCGCAGCGCCGTCGGACCTGGACGCGCTCACCGATCCCGACGAACGCGATTGGGAAGAGCAGCGCAAGCCGTACCTGCTCTACTGACGTTCGCCGCCACGGGCGTGGTTAACGAAGAAGTAGGAGGTTCCCCGTATTCCCATCCTGAATTGTTCGGGAGCGGGGCTTCAATGGCCACTCAGGGGATTGAAGAAGTCACGGAAAATGCGATCCGCGCGGTTGCGCGCGATTGCGGTTCGCTGTCGATGGAATGCAGCGACGTCGCCGGATACGTGCAGGGCGTCGCCGAGCGCATCGGCGAGCATCTCAAGATGCTCGACCAGCTCGAGGAAGTCACCACGCGCCTGATGGGCGACCAGTCGCGGGTCAGCGATTCGACCGACGAAGCGCGGCTGCTTTCGGAGCAGGCCAAGGCCAAGCTCGAGGCCGGCCGCGCAGCAATCGACGGGACGATCGAGGGCTTCAAGGGTCTGACCGACCTCGTCGTCCAGCTGGGCGAGCGCATGGCCGGCTTCGCATCGGCGATGAACCAGGTGCAAACGGTTTCCTCAACCATCGAAGCCATCGCCCGCAAGACCAACATGCTCGCGTTGAACGCCACGATCGAGGCTGCCCGCGCAGGCGATGCCGGACGCAGCTTCGCAGTCGTCGCCGCGGAGGTGAAGAAGCTTGCCCACGACACGCGCGCCGCGACCAGCCAGATCGCCTCGACGATCGGCGAGCTGACGCGTGAAGCGGGCGCGGTCACCACCGAGATCAAGAACGGCGTCGAACGCAGCCGCGCCGCACAGTCCGGCTTTGGAGCGATCAGCGATACGGTTCGCGAGGTGAGCGAGATCGTCGGAATGGTCGACCGCCAGACCGAAGGCATCGCCCATTCGACCAGCATGATCCAGACCAGCGTCGATCGGGTCAAAGCCGGCCTCACCGATTTCGCCGGCGACGCGCGCGCCAACGGCACCGAGCTGCTGACCGCGCAGAAGCGTCTGGCGCACCTCGAAATGCTGACCAACACGATGCTCGACACGCTCGCCAATTCGGGCGCGGAGATCGACGACACGCCATTGATCCTGATAGCGCAGGAAGCCGGCCGGCAAATCCAGGCGGCGGTCGAGCAAGCCATCGACAAGGGCGAAGTCAGCGTCGACGACGTCTTCGACCGCGATTACAAGATCGTCGAGGGTTCGAACCCGGTGCAGTATGAGGCGCGCTTCAACGAGGCGGCCGACCGGCTCGTAAGGCCCATCCTGGACCGCACAAAGGCTTCCGATAACCGCGTTATCGGTTCGGCGATGGGCGACATGAACGGCTATCTGCCGACCCATCTCACCGAGCGCAGCCACCCGCAGGGGCCGGACCCGGTGTGGAACGACGAGCATTGCCGCAACAAGCGCATCCTCATCGACGACACCACGCGCATGGCGCTCGCAAGCGAGAAGCCGGCAACGCTCGCGACCTACCGGATGGAGCTTGGCGACAAGTTCATCCCGGTGAAGAACGTCTTCGTTCCGCTGTGGATCAAGGGCCGCCGCTGGGGCAATTTCGAGCTCGCGTACCGCGACGATTGAACCTCGCCGTCCCGGCGTGGGACGAAGATTAAACTCCATCTCCGAAACATTACTGCCGGATAAACCTGGTCTTTACTGACTTGCGTTAGGACCGCCTGGATACGGCTTCGCCTTCACGCGAATTCGAACGAGAGGTAGGGAATGGCGATTAACCGGTCGGTCGATCGAAAGCCGGTCAGCGTTGCCGATGCGCAGCTTGCCCGTGTTGCGGGCGAGGGGTGCGCGCGCCATCCGCATTTGAATGCGCTTCTCGAAGCTTCCGGACCGCATTCGGCGCGGGATCTCGCCGACGCGGTGCATCTCTTGTGTAGCCTTCACGGCCGTTATCCCGGACTCGTCGAAATCGCACTCCAGCGCTGCCCCAAGGGGGACGCGCGATCCTGGCTCGATCGCGCCAGCGAGGCGTTCGAGCGCGAGCGCCTGTACCTCGTCCGGTTGACCTCCGCGGTCGGCCCGCTCCCGAGCACCGCCGGTGCAGTCGAAACCGAAACCAGCTTGGTTGCCGCTCGCCATGCACTCGAGACCCTCGCGACATCGGAGCGCAAGGGCTGCGCGCTCGGCGCCGCGACGGCTCTGGTGGGCGACTGGTGGGCGATCCGCCGCCTGCTCGACCGCGCCGCTGCGCGGGGCGGGCTCGAATGCCCGGCGCCGTCGCTGCCCGACGAAGCCTCAATCATCGAAGTGATCGGGTTCGCGTCGGATACGCCCGCGAGCGAGCGCGCTCTTGCGTTCGGCGGCGAGCAATTGCTGCTCCAGCACCGCGCGTTGTTCGATCTTCTCGAAGCGCGGGCGGAAGCGAGAGGCGACTACTAAGCCGCTTTGGCCATTTCGTTCTGCTCGTTCGCCGCAGTTGCGGGCTGTTCAACACTGACCTTCGTTGAGGCTTTGCGGTCCGGGAAGAGCAGGCGCGAGGCGAGCACGATTGCGCCGAGCGCGAAGTATGCGCCGAACGCCCACGTTGCATTGACGATCACCATCGCCGCTAGCGGAACGCGGAGGAAAATCGGATTGAAGCCGAAATCCTCGCCGATGCCTTCGCATACGCCAAGGATCGTGTGGGTGCGGAGGGGAAGTGCGACCTCATTTTCTTGCGCTGACATTTCTTTCGAACTCCCTGGCAATGCTATGCTCCCCTCCAAGCATAAGCCGTGCCAAACTGAAAAATACTCCAATTCCAACGCACTACAGGCGGGCCGCAGCAGCGGGTTGGGAAGTGCCACCACGTCCGCGACCCGACAGTTGGGAATTCCCACCGCATGCTGCAAGCGCGATATTGCGGCGCAACATTGATAATCGACGAAGCGATGCAAATTTAGTACGGGGCGCCGCCTGAAGGCGAAGGACAGAGCGCCCAAGGAGTGCAGACCCGTGATGCGGATCATGATGAAATCGAAGATCCACCGCGCGACCGTGACTCAGGCCGATCTCGATTATGTCGGCTCGGTCACCATCGACGCAGACCTGCTCGACGCGGCCGATCTGCTCGAGAGTGAGCAGGTCGCGATCGTCGACATCACCAATGGCGCGCGGATCGAAACCTACGTCATTCCCGCCGAGCGCGGCAGCGGCGTGATCGGCATCAACGGTGCCGCGGCGCACCTCGTCCATCCCGGCGACCTCGTGATCCTCATGAGCTACGCGGTGCTGACCGATGCCGAGGCGCGCGCGCTGAAGCCGCGCGTGGTCCACGTCGACGAGCACAACCGCGTCGTGAAGCTCGGCAACGACCCCGCCGAACCGGTGCCCGGATCGAACCAGAAGCGCGGCGACCTCATCGCCGCGGAGTAGCGCCGACCATCAGCCGCCACGGCGGGGGCAAGTAGTCGGTCGACATATAATAAAAGAAGTTGCAGCCGCCGGACGCTGAGCGGTTGATGCCTTTGGCGATGCCGAACGCGACTTCGCCGCTGAACACCGGCCCGCCGCTGTCGCCGGGGATGCAAAGCGCGCCTTTGACCGTGACCCAGGTCGGCTCGCATGGGCCGCCGCACAGCGCGCCCGGTGGCGCGTAATCGGTTAGATCGACTTCGGCGCAGCTGTAGCCCGAGCTTTCGCCATAATGGCAGACGAAGTCGCCGGCGCGCGTGCTCTCACGATTGCGCCAGGTCACCAGCCGGCGAAGCGAGCCTGCGCCGCGATTGGCGTAGAATAAAGGCTCAGCCGCGTCGGGGGTGAGATTGATCTGCACGTCCTGGTAGGCGAGGCCCCACTGGCCGGCGAAGGCGAGTGGGACATCGCTTCCGTCCTGGTCCCGATAGACGAGCTCGTCCGGGCAATGCGCGGCAGTCGCGACCCCGGTGCGCTCGCCATCCGTCACGATGAAGCCGGTGGTGCAGCGCTCGCGGTGCCCGTCGGCATCTCCAGCAACATAGCCGCCCCCCGCGACACTCATGTTCTGCTCGAGAAGGTCGTTGATCACCACGCGCACGGGAACGCCGCTCAGCTGCTCGGCGCGGGCGCGGATCGCGTCGACGCCGTATTTCTGCGCGTCGCTATTGTGCACCAGCAGGACGACCTCGCCGGTGCGCTGGTCGTATCCCACGCCGCGCTCCCCCGGCAGCTCGGTGCGGAGGTCGATCAGATGGCGCGCGCATGGCCGCGATGGCCTGCTCGCGCGGTGGCTTTGGCGCCGGTTTTGAAGACGATCGGCACGCCCGAATACAGCTGATCGATCACTGGCTCATTGCCGGTGAGAAGAACGACAATCCGATATTGCGGCGTGTGCTCGATCGAAATTCCGGCGAGCCGCGATGCGAATTCGCTGCGGATTAGATCTGTCTCTGCGACGCTCGCCTGTTGCAACCGTAGCCGTCGCAGCGCTTCGTCGGGCGTCACTCCATAGCGCGCCGCATATTGCACTGCGTCCTCGGTCAGCGCCTCGGTTTGCGTTTCCACGGGTTGCGCCGCGGGCTGTGCGCGGGCAGCGCCCGTGATAAGGACGAGCCCAGCCGCAAAGGACCAGAAAATGCCCCAGGATCTTGCCGCCGACCAAAGCACCTTCGACCTTACTCCTCCGACTGACGAACAGTTCCAGTCGCTCGTCGCTGATCTGGATGAGGAAGAGAAGCACGTCCTGCTCGAACATGGCACCGAAGCGCCATTCTGCGGAGTCTTCCTGACCGAGAAGCGTGAGGGCGTGTTCACTTGCCGGCTGTGCGGCCTCCCATTGTTCAGCGGCGGCACCAAGTTCGAAAGCGGAACCGGCTGGCCCAGCTTTACCCAGCCGTTTGCCGAAGGGCACCTCCGGACGATCCGCGACACCGGCTACGGAATGGTCCGCACCGAGATCGTCTGCGCCCGTTGCGGAGCGCACCAGGGCCACGTCTTCCCGGACGGTCCGCCGCCGACCGGGGAGCGCTACTGCATCAATTCGGTGAGCCTTGAGTTCACGCCCAAGGGGGAGCCGCTACCCGACAAGCTCGAACGTGGCGCGCCGGAGGGCGAACCGATAGGCTGAGCCGCTCGCTGCGGGGGGGGTGCCGCGTCGATTATTTCGATTATCTGTTCAGCTTCTACGGGCTGTTGCTCGGAATCGCGGTCGCCAATGTCGCGATCGGGTTCGCCGATATGTGGCGCGACAGCGGGAAAATCGGCGTCGGTTATTGCCCGCCGCTGCTAGGCGTCATCGTCATGCTCGGCGGAATGAACGTGTGGCTGACGATGTGGCACCTTCGCGGCGCGGCGACGGTCGATGCATGGCAAATGCTGGCGGCCACGGGCGTTGCAATGCCGTATGTGTTCGTCAGCCGGGCGATGTTCCCCGGCGCCGAGCAGGAGACGGAGCGATCGCTCGAGGAGCATTATCTTCGCCACCGCAGGCTGATCCTCCTCGTGCTCATCGCGCCCCCGGTCGCCTCGATAGTCTCGAAGGTGCTGCTCGACCGGATTTGGGATCATGGGTGGGAGCTGTGGTGGCTCATAGCGCGGATCATAATGCCGCTGTTGCTCCTTCCGCTCGCCAACCGTCTTGCCCAGCGCGCCGGCCTCGGCGCGTTCGCGATCCTGGAGCTTGTTGGCATGTTCCGATGAGCGCTCCTGATCGCTGATCGATCATTCGCCCGTGGCATCGTGGGTGAAGGTGTAATCGATGTGGACGAGGATCCACTCGCCGATCATTGCACGGCCGTTCTTGCGCGGCGGCCGGATGTGAAATTGCCACGCGGCCTGCCGCACCGCGCTTGCGAGGTGCGAGCCTGGAGACTGGCCGACCTCGACGCAATCATCGACGCGGTTTCCGGGGATCGTCTTGCAAGCGATCTCGCCCCATCCGTCGGTGCGATTGTGGGGAAGGTAGCCGTCGAGCTCGGCATTGGTCGGTTCGCGGGCCCACTCGACTGCGTACAGCGTTTCGCCGTGCGGTCCGTGGCCGGCCTCCGCGAAATCGCCCTCGCTCCCCGATCCAGCGCCGGATTTGGCGAGATTGCGGACGTCGGAGGCGGCCATCTCGTCCTTGCTCATCTCGATCCACGCCGGCTGGTGCGGCGGGGTTATCGTCGGCTTGGTGGGGATGACGATCGGCGGCGGCTTGGGCACGGGCGTGCTCGCGCTCCGCGGGGTCGGCTTGGGAGCGACGGTCTTGGTCTGCTCGGCCGCGGAACTGTGCGATTCGGGAATCAGGTCGACGACCAGCGCGTGCGACGGCTTTTGCAATACGGGCGGGATGATCCCGAGAGTGAGCAGCACCAGGAGCAGCAGCAGATTGACGCCGAGCGCAAGCGCGAGGCCAGACGCTCGGCGCTGGAGCGGCGGACGGTCGTACGGGGAGGGAAGCCGGTAAGCGGGCAAGAGGTCGCTGGTCTCGGAAGCTGCGTCGCGTGTGGCGCGGCACTAGCGCATTCGAACTTGAACCGGGAGTGAAAGGTCGAAAACTTCACGAAATCTTCGCAAGTGACCGGACCTGCGCTCGGTGTTTCGAAGCAAAGGGCCCTGCCGGGCCGAGGCGAAGGGGAGCGATTGGCGCGGCAGAGCCCCTAACAGATCATCACGGTTCAAGTGATGATGGTGGCAACGCCGTCGGAGCTCGCTAAAGATTCAACGGCGCTGCCAAGGCCTGTTTACCGCCGCGCGGTTAGCGGCAGGTGAGGGGAATTGGTTTAGGGAAATTAAAGAATGAGCGGCTCGCTCAATAGCCGTAATGGCGAGCGATCGCGTCCGCGATCAGGCCGTTTTCCCAATAGGGAATCATGAAAAAG
This sequence comes from uncultured Alphaproteobacteria bacterium, assembly GCA_963849435.1. Taxonomy (GTDB): domain Bacteria; phylum Pseudomonadota; class Alphaproteobacteria; order Sphingomonadales; family Sphingomonadaceae; genus Sphingomicrobium. The sequence goes on along the minus strand of CAWKHO010000014.1, from coordinate 9,175 downwards.
AGGATGAGAGCGACGAGGAGCGCGATGTTCGCGCGGCGGCCGCGCACGAAAAAAAGGGCGATGAAGCACAGCTTGATCGCAGTGTTGTAGGGAACGTCGTACAGCCAGAACACGGCCGGGCGGTAGTGGAACGCATATTCGAACGTGCTGCGGAAGGTGAAATTGACCAGGAACTCTGCGCCCAGGAGCAGCGTCACGACGAAACGCTTTCGCTCGGCATAATAAGTCGCGAGCTGAGGATATTGCTTCGGGTCGCGCGGGAAGACGATCGCGGCAGCGAGAAAGTAGATGGTGGCGAGCAGGATTGGCGCCCACAGCCCGGCAAAATCGAGCGTGATCGACTTCAATGAGCTCCACGCATCGATCGCACGTCGCACAGATGATGATGAAGGTGACGAGCCCGAGCAGCGCCGTCTGCGGCTCCAGCTGTTTCAGAGCTCGCGCGCGAACGATCCCGGCAAAGCCGCCGAGCAGCTCGGTCACGGCGAGGCCGAGGATCAGCCCGTAGAACGCGAAGAAGAATGAGAATTTGTCCAGCGCGCCGCCCCCGGCATAGTGCCTGGAGAGGACGGTGGCAGAGATGGCGAGGGATGGCTAGCGCGAGCTGCGCGTGACCTGTTCGCTGTGCTCAAGGCTCCCAGTTGAACCCTTCACCGACGGTTCAGCACTGAAGGATCAGCTTCTCCTGTGTTGTGCAAAGGAGTGCGTTCGATGGCGGACATCTTCGGAACCGACTTCTCAGAGACCCTCAGAGGCACTTCGGGCAACGACAATATCTTCGGCCGCGGCGGCAATGACACGCTGTACGGCAACGGAGGCAACGACCGCCTCGACGGCGGCACCGGCGACGACGTGCTGTTCGGCGGATCGGGGAACGACATCCTGATCGGCGGCGACGGGGTCAACGACCTGATCGGCGACTCCGGCTTCGACGTCTTCACCGTCTCCGCGCGCACCGCCGCCGCTTTCTCCGACGACCTCGTCTGGGACCTCCAGTTCGACGTCGACCATGTCGACCTGACCGCGTGGGGAGTTCAGCGACTTCAGCCAGGTCCAGGCGCTCCTCCAGTTCGACCCGTACGGCGACGCGACGATGAACGCCTATTACGCCGGACAGGACCATTGGCTGACGCTCAACAACGTCGACCCGCGCGACCTCATCGCGAGCGATTTCATCTACGCCGATCCGGCGGCGATCACCGCCACTGGAACTGCGCTCGACGATGTCATGTTCGGGTCGCGGAACAACGACGTGCTGACGGGCGGCGCCGGCTTCGACACGCTGCTCGGCGGGCTCGGCAATGACACGCTCAATGGCGGCACCGGCAACGACGATTTGATCGGCGGCGACGGCAATGACCGCCTGTCCGGTGGCGCCGACAGCGACTTCCTACAGGGCGACGCGGGCGCCGATGTGCTGAGCGGCGGAGCGGGGCGCGATTACCTCTACGGCGGCAGCGGGAACGACCGGCTGCAGGGCGGCACCGGGACCGACGATCTCTACGGCGGCACTGGCGCGGACCTGTTCATTTTCAACGACGGCGAGTTCGGCGGGATGAGCCGGTCGACGGCCGATTATATCGCCGACTACTCGCGTGCCCAAGGAGACAGGATCGACCTCCACCTGGTCGACGCGGTCACCGGCGGGATCGACGACGCGTTCACTTTCATCGGCAACGCGCGCTTCTCCGGAGTCGCCGGGCAGCTGCGCTATTTCATCTCCAATGGCGACACGTTCGTCCAAGGCGACGTGAACGGCGATGGTCAGCCCGACTTCCTGATCTTCCTTGCTGGAACGCACAGCATGAGCACGGCCGATTTCGTGCTGTGACGGACCTTTGGCCTCTACCGAACGCGGTTAGGGGAGGCCGGGCCTAAAGCCCCGCGCGGTCGTCCGTCGACGAATAGGGCTGTTCCTGGATGCTCGTGTCCACGTCGATCATTTTATAGATCGCGCAGCGCACGAACAGCCCGCTCAGCAGAAGATATGCGGCGACCACCGCGATTACGATATCCGCGGTGCGGGGCAGGTCCGCGAAATAGATGACCACCGCAAGCCCAAGCGCGACGACGATTCGAACGACCCGATCTTCCGGTCCGACATTCCTGTCCATTGCGGTCAGTCCCCTTTGTAAACGCCGGTTCGCTCTAAGCCGATAATTTGCGGAAACCAAGGTGCAACGAACGGGAGGCAAATCGCGGAACGCCGAGCCCCCTCACCTCAATCCTCTCCCCGTCGGGGAGAGGAGGTTTTATGCGGGGCAAATCGAGGCGGAACTTGTGTCGGGCAGCCGACGTTTCGCTCGCCACGGACATGGACGACAAGACCATCAACCTGTGGCGCCAGATCAATGGCCTGAGCAGCCGCGGACGCAAGCGGATGCCGACGGGCTCAGGCGAGCCGGGCGTCGCGACAAATATCCCAACTCCCGAGCAATCGCGGCCGTAACCTTTAAGAGTTGGACGAAGGCCGGTCGTACAATGCCGAAAGGCCGGGAACGCTCACCGGCGTGTTGCGCTTGATGAAGGCTTCCGCCGCCCGCATCGTGGCGAAGGAATGTTCGGTGGCTTCGCCGCCATGATGCGAGAGGACGACCAGGTAGGGCAGCTTGGTGCCCGCGACATGCGTGATCTGGCCAGCGGTCGAGCTCATATGCCCGCCTTCATTGTCCCACGACTGCTCGCCGCGCTTCATCGCGGCCTCCTCAGCAGCGGAGCGAACGGCGGTGAAGCTGGTGCCTGAGTTGTCGGAATCTTGCATCACGTCTCTCCCTGAACATCCCAACGCGGCCCCGGATTAGGGACCATGGACCTCGATGCTTCGCTTGACCGCCGCATCGAGCGCTCTGTCTTCTTCCGAGGTACGTGCGCTCCAGTCTCGCGCCCGCCGCCCCATCCGATCGCGCCGCTCCTCTTTGGTCTCGGCCTCGTCGGTCTTTTCCGTAAAGATCATGCCTGCAGCGTCATTTGCTCGAGCAATGTTTCCACGCGCCGCAGCCCTTCGTCGCTCTCGATCGCGAGATGGAGCGGCTGCGCCTCGAGCGCGTCGTGACGGGTGTTGAGGAAGGCGATCACGGGCTGCGCGCCGCCGAAATGGCGCCAGGCCGACTGGACCAGCTGGCTCTGCCGCCGCGATTGCTCCGGGGCCATGTTGGGCTTGCGGCGTTTGCGAAATACCATCGACCCGCGGCGCTCCGGTTCCGCCGCCGGCTGATCGACCGGATCCGGCCCGCTCAAGTGACGGACCCGGCAGCGCGGGGCCGGCGCCGAGCGCTTCGCGCGTGCGGCCGATCTGTTCGGAAATTTCGCGGGCGAACTGCGCATGGGCTAGTTTTTCGCGCGGGCTCATCGAGCGGTCGCCGGCCATCAGCGAGAGCTGGTGGCGGCGTAGCAAGGCATTGAGGTCCATGACGAAGCTCCTTCGTGCGGTAAGCGGGAGCACCTCATGTCTCTCAGCCGCCGACGCCTACGCGTGCCATGCCAGCGATGCTTTCGATATGGGGTCTGCGGGCCGGATTACCAGCGCTTGAACGGGTCTCCGCATCCTGTTCATCCCGGCATAACGACGTTACAGCCGTACGCCGCCGCGGCGCGGGTTTCGCGGCCGCTTTCGAGCGAGGAGACATGCGATGAGCCTACTCAACGGCATTCTCGGCCAGGTGTCCGACAGCGCCACCGTCCAGAACCTCGCGGCGAAGGTCGGCCTTACCCCCGAGCAAGTCGAGCAGGCCGTCGCGGCGCTCGGCCAGGCGCATCCGCAACCGGGCGACACGGTGGCCACCGCCGCCGAGCGGACTGGACTGCCGCAGGACAAGCTGAGCGAAATCGTCGGCCATATCGGCGGCGAAGGCGCACTGGGCCGTTTCGCTTCGCTGCTGCAGGAGGATGGCGCCGCCGGAGGCGTTCTCGGATCCATTTCGAAAATGTTCTGAGCGGCATGGTGCGGGCCGGATCGCGCGCATCGGTGGGTTCATAAACCAATTGTAACTTTCGCCGGCTGGCGCTCCGCCGGGCGAAGCGCCTATGCTCACCTCTCCCAGTGCCGAGGGAGAGAAAGCATGGAAAAACTGGTTTTCGCATTGACCGCGTTCAGCCTGCTCGCCGGTTCGGGCCCAGCATTGGCCGCACCGTGCAAGGACAAGCACGGCAAGTTCGTCAAATGCCCCGCGAAGCCGAAGGTGTGCCGCAACGCCAAGGGCCACTTCATGAAGTGTAAATAGGCGGCTTCCAAAACCGGAAGTTTGCTAAGTTTGCTGTGCCGGGCGTGCGCGCGGGTCGCGTGCGCGCGAAAGGTCACAAAGGTCGCAGCGGTACGCGTCGCGTGCGAGGAGCGTGGGGTCCCCTGACGCGCCCACCCCTTCGCCGCTGCGCGGCTCGTCCCCTCCCGCAAGCGGTAGGGGGAGGGGGGGACATGTCGGCCCTTCCACTTGGCTCAGGACAGGCTTTGTCGGTTTCGTAGGATTTGGTTGGGCCCGCATCGGCGAGCTAAGCCACAAAGCGGATGCTGTAGGACAGCGAAATCGCCGGGCGCCGTCTCAGGAATCCGGCGCTGGAGACGAAGAGGGGCCGCGGAGCAGCCCCTCATCCCGTCGCTTGCTACGGCAGGGTCAGGCCGGCGCCAGCACCTTGCCGGAGGCGAAGTCGAGCGCTTCCTTGCGTTCCTCCGGCTCGAACACGCGATAGCTGACAAAGGGCAGCACCGCGCTTTCGAAGCGGGTGAGGATCCGCACCCACGCCTGGTCGGCGACGACCGCGACGCGGCCGAAGCGATCCAGCTTGCTGAACAGCGGGAAGCTGCGGTTGAAGTGATGCGGAAGCGCCGAGAGCTCGAGGCCCTCGATGCTCTTGGTTTCGACGTAGAAGTGGATCTTGCCCGGCTTCACGAACATGTCCTCGATCCGGTCGACGATCGCGTCGAGATCCTTGCCGGTATCGTGCCGGTCAGCTTGACCGCCAGCACATCGTTCGGGCTTTTGATGAATTCGAGCATGACGTTTCTCCTCATTTGTCCGGGAGTGGGCGAAATCGGTCTAGGCCGCCGCACAGGCCGCCGAGATGAGCCAAATCATTTGTCGCTGCCGAGCGCGGGGAAGCGATTGGAAGCGCCATGAGTTCTTGCGAACCGGCTATTCATCGGCGAGCGCGCCGGCGCCACGGGAATCCTCCCGTGACGCCTCGCTGCTCTTCGTTCGGCTAATGGTTGAGGCGGGCCAGAGCCTGGTCGGCCGTGATCGGGCCAATGGTGAACGTGTCGGTGTGGCTGGCGATATATTTGCGGAGCTCCATCGACGCCTGAGCACCCCCGCTTACGCCGATCTTGCGCGCGGCGGCTTCGATCGCATCGTCCTGCGCCTCGGTGGTGACGGGATTGATCCCCATATAGTCCCAGCTGTCCCCGTCGGTGTGGATGTACAGCTGCATCGGCGCGACGCCGGCGGCGCGCGCGGCACGGTCCTGCCCCGCGAACCAATGGAGCAGCGCTTCCTGCTGACCCGGCGCGGCATGGTAGAGCGAGACGATGGCGCGCGGCGCCGGCGGCGAGGCTTGCGCATAGACGATGGTTCCGGACGCAATTGCTCCGACGGCCGCTGCGGCCGCCAGCTTCATCAGCTGTTTCATAGGTTTGTCCTTATGAGGGGCGAGCCCCCCTCGCCCCGAGCGGCAGGGGTGGGCGCTTAACCTGGGTAAGTCAAATGTTGGGCTACACGGCGCGCAATTGTTTGACGGCGACCATTTCGGCCGCTCACATTATGCGCCGTCACCGTGGTATCCCAGCTCCGCACGTATACCCCGATCCTTCGGACCTGCGGCGCGCGGCCATCGCCGCGACGAGCATTGACTTTGACCCGGATCGGGCGCCCCGACAGGGTCAAAGGAGATCATCCATGGCTGTCGCCAAAGACTGTTGAGATCATCTCGAGCTCCACGGAGAGCATCGAGGCCGCCGTCCGTGACGGCATCGCGAAAGCTGGTGACACCATTTAGGGGATGCAGGAGGCGTGGGTGCAAGGCACGAAAGCGGTCATTCGCGACAATAAGGTCGCGGAATGGCGGGTCACTCTCAAGATCACCTTCATCGTCTCCTAGTGTCTCGCTCCCGCGGCGACCTAGAGCACGCGAAAATTTATGCCCCAATACGTCCTTTGAGCAGGAGAGAAGCAATGAACGTCAGTCAGATGCTGGAGCAGACGGGCGCTGTAGACGCGATCTCGCGCGAACTCGGAGTGGATCCGGCGACCGCCCAGGCGGGCGCAACGGCGCTGCTGCCGTCAATCCTTTCGGGCTTTCAAAACCCGGTGGCAGCTCCAGAGGCGCAAGCGTCCGAGAGCGCTTTTCCTGGCTTGGGAGGCCTGGGGGGATTGCTGGGGTCGATCGGACGACTGGGGGGCGGAGAACTCCTCGACAATGTCACCTCGAGCGAGCCCGACGCAGGTTAACAAAGGCAACGAGATACTCGGTCAGATCTTCGGTTCGAAGGACGGCAGCAGAGCCGTGGCCGCTTCCGCGTCGGCGCAGTCGGGGCGTCGAACCTTCGCTGCTGAAGAAGATGCTGCCGATCCTCGCGATGGTCGCCGCGGGTTACGTCATGAAGCAAGCTGGCCATGGTCAAGGCGGAACTCGGAGGAGCGCTTGGCGGCATCCTCGGTGGCCAGCCATCCCAGGCTTCGCCAGACCAAACAAATGCCGCGCCTTCCGAATCGGGCGGCATTTTGGGGGACCTGATCGGCGCGGCGGGCAAATATCTCGGCCGATAGCGGCTTTATGAAACCTGCCGCGACGCATGCCGCGGCAGGGGTATCCGTTCAGTTGCGCAGGCTGTCGGGCACCACGCCGCCGTTCTCGGCGAGCTTTTGCATCACCGCCTTGTGGAGCGCGATATTCTCTTCGGCGCTGCCGTCGTCGCCGACGTGGATGTTGAGCTCGTTGGCGAGCTCCTTGCGGGCGGCGAGGCTCGAATCGAGGTCGAGCAGCTTCAACAGGTCGACGATCGAGCTCTGATAATTGCCGCCGCCGCCCTTTATCGACGCCATTTCGCTCAGCACCGCGCCGACATCGACGGTCTGCGGCGCGGCGGTCTGCGCCGGAGCGGTGATGGTCGCGGTGTCGCCGGCGGGCGTTTGCTGGGCGGGGGCGGCTGCGGGTGCGGCGCCTGGCGCCTGGGCCGTCGGGTGGTGGAAAATCTTGTTCATGATGCTGCCGAAAATGCTCATCGTCGCGCTCCTCTGTGGCGTGCCCGTTCCCTGAAGAACAACGAAGGCGCGGGTGAGAAGGTCCGCCGCCGCTTCCGCCAGGAACGCACGTCGGGCGCAAGCTCGTTTGGCGCCGCGAGGAGAAAAAGCGATGACCAACAAGATGCTTATTTTGTTGTTCGGCGGCGGTGCTTGCGCTCGCGGCTGCGGCACAGAGGACGAAGGCGACGAACGCCGACGTCAACATGGCCGGCAGACAATGCGACATTACGACAATGCGTGCGCCGGCAGCGGTGCCGACCACGGCCCAGGGCTTTGCCAATGCGGCGGCGGCGAGCGACAAGTTCGAGATCGAAAGCTCGAAGCTTGCAGCCAGCTCGGCGCAATCGTCGGCGGTCAAATCGTTCGCGACGAAGATGATCGACGCGCACACGGCGTCCACCGCCAAGCTCAAGTCCACCGTCGCGGGGATGAGCCCGGCGATCACGATCGACGACACGCTGTCGGCCGACCAGCAGCAGAAGCTCGACAGCCTGAAGGCGCTGCACGGCGCGGACTTCGACAGCGCCTACAATCGGCGCAGGTCGACGCTCACCAGGCGGCGCTCGATGCGCTCAACGGCTATGCGGCGTCGGGCGACAATGCCGAGCTGAAGACGCTGGCCAGCGGCATGGTGCCGACGGTGACGGCGCACCTCAATATGGCGAAGGGGCTGAAGTAAGTGTTAGACAGGCCAAACCCGTAGTCGAGGTTCTTCGCAGTTTCGCCGATATACTTTGAGACCATCGGCGCCAGACCCCTCCACCATTGGCTCTTCGGCGGATGGTCCCTCTCCCCCACGGCTTCGCCGTCAGGGAGGAGCGGGATTACTGGTCGAGAAAGCTCCGCATCTTCCGCGACCGGCTCGGATGCTTCAGCTTGCGCAGCGCCTTCGCCTCGATCTGCCGGATGCGCTCGCGGGTAACGCGGAACTGCTGCCCCACTTCCTCCAGCGTGTGATCGGTGTTCATGCCGATGCCGAAGCGCATGCGCAGCACGCGCTCTTCGCGGGGGGTCAGGGAGGCGAGGACGCGGGTCACCGTTTCCTTGAGGTTGGACTGGATCGCGGCGTCGACCGGGATCACCGCATTCTTGTCCTCGATGAAGTCGCCGAGGTGGCTGTCTTCCTCGTCGCCGATGGGCGTTTCGAGGCTGATCGGCTCCTTGGCGATCTTGAGCACCTTGCGCACTTTTTCGAGCGGCATGGAGAGGCGCTCGGCGAGCTCCTCCGGCGTGGCTTCGCGGCCGGTCTCGTGGAGGAACTGGCGGCCGGTGCGGACCAGCTTGTTGATCGTCTCGATCATGTGCACCGGGATGCGGATGGTGCGCGCCTGGTCGGCGATCGAGCGGGTGATCGCCTGGCGGATCCACCAGGTGGCGTAGGTCGAGAATTTGTAACCGCGGCGGTATTCGAACTTATCGACCGCCTTCATCAGGCCGATGTTGCCTTCCTGGATGAGGTCGAGGAACTGCAGGCCGCGGTTGGTGTATTTCTTGGCGATGGAGATGACGAGGCGGAGGTTGGCCTCGACCATTTCCTTCTTGGCGATGCGCGCCTCGCGCTCGGCCTTCTGGACCTGATTGACGATGCGCCGGAACTCGCCGAGCGAAGTGCCGGTCTGCTGGGCGATGGCGGCGATTTCGTCGCGGATGCGCTCGACGAAGTCGCGCTCGGCCGCGGCGAAAGCGGCGAATTTTTTGTCGGCCTGACAGACGCTTTCGAGCCAGCTCTCGTCGAGCTCGTGGCCCATGTAGCTTTCGAGGAAGGCGCGGCGGGGGACGCGGTGGCGCTCGGCGAGGCGCGGCGTCTGGCCGCCGAGCGCGGTCATGCGGCGGTTGTAGCTGTACAGCTGCTCGACGAGATATTCGATCTTGCTGCCGTGGAACTGGACGCTCTCCACTTCGGCGGTGAGCTGCTCGCGCAGCTTCTGGTATTTCTTCTCGTC
>CAWKHO010000013.1:0-132629 GCA_963849435.1 uncultured Alphaproteobacteria bacterium | reverse complement strand
CCGGCGAGCTCGACATCCCGGCCATCGAAGGCATCGGCGGATCGCGGCTGTTCTTCGTCGATCGATACGGTGAAACCGGGTCAATCTACGATGTCGACTTCGACTATCACCCCGATTGGCGGGAGCGGATGGCCAAGGCCGATTTACGGCTGACCTACATCGATCATCTCACGCATAACGTGAACCGCGGCCGGATGAGCTTCTGGGCCGATTTCTACGAGCGGCTCTTCAACTTCCGTGAGATTCGTTATTTCGACATCGAGGGCAAGCAGACCGGGCTGTTCTCAAAGGCGATGACCTCGCCCTGCGGCAAGATCCGCATCCCGCTGAACGAGAGCCAGGACGACAAGAGCCAGATCGAGGAGTTCCTGCGCGAATATAAGGGCGAGGGCATCCAGCACATCGCGCTCGGAACGTCGGACATCTACGAAGCGGTGGACATCATCCGCGGCCGCGGGATCGAGTTTCAGGACACGCCGGACACCTATTACGAGCTGCTCCCCGAGCGCATTCAGGGCCACCAGGAGAACATCTCCGAGCTTAAGAGGCGCGCGATCCTGATGGATGGCGCGCCGACCGAGGGGCAGGGCCTGCTGCTGCAGATCTTCACCAGGAACGTGATCGGCCCGATCTTCTTCGAGATCATCGAGCGCAAGGGCAACGAGGGCTTCGGCGAGGGTAATTTCAAGGCGCTGTTCGAGAGCATCGAGCTCGACCAGGTGCGTAGGGGTGTCCTCTGACCGACGCCTTCATTTGCGATTACGTCCGCACTCCGATTGGCCGCTACGGCGGCGCGCTGGCGCAGGTCCGCGCCGATGACCTTGCGGCGATCCCGATCAAGGCGCTGATCGACCGCAATCCAGGCGTGGACTGGTCCGAGCTCGATGACGTGATCCTCGGCTGCGCCAACCAGGCGGGTGAGGACAATCGCAACCTTGCACGCATGGCGGGGCTGCTCGCGGGTCTTCCTGACAGCTCGGGCGGGGTGACGCTCAACCGCTTGTGCGGCTCGGGACTCGACGCCGTCGCAATGGCGGCGCGCGCCATCCGTGGCGGGGAATCCGACCTGATCATCGCCGGCGGCTCCGAGAGCATGAGCCGGGCGCCCTTCGTTATGGCCAAGGCGACGAGCGCCTTCGACCGCAACGCCGAGATGTACGACACGACCATCGGCTGGCGTTTCGTCAATCCGAAAATGAAGGCCGCTTACGGTGACGACACGATGCCGAGCACCGGCGAGAATGTCGCGCAGGAGTTCCAGGTCAGCCGCGAGGACCAGGATGCCTTCGCGCTCCGCAGCCAGCAGCGGGCCGCGGCCGCGCAGGCGAACGGCCGCCTCGCCGCGGAGATCGTCGCGGTCGAGATCCCGCAGCGCAAGGGCGATCCGGTTCGTCGACAAGGACGAGCATCCGCGCGCCACGAGCATGGAAGCGCTCGCGAAGCTCAGACCCATCGTGCGGCCGGACGGCACCGTCACCGCGGGGAATGCATCGGGCGTCAACGACGGTGCCGCGGCGCTGATCGTTGCATCGAAGGAAGCGGCAAAGCGCAACGGGCTGACGCCCCGCGCGCGGGTGCTCGGCGCCGCCGTCGCGGGCGTCCCGCCGCGGATCATGGGCATCGGCCCCGCGCCGGCGAGCGAGAAGCTGATGAAGCGGCTCGGCCTGAAGATCGGCGATTTCGATGTGATCGAATTGAACGAGGCGTTCGCCGCGCAGGGCTTGGCAGTGCTTCGCCAGCTCGGCCTTCCCGATGATGCCGAGAACGTGAACCCGAACGGCGGCGCGATCGCGCTCGGCCACCCACTCGGCATGTCCGGCGCGCGCCTTGCGCTGACCGCGACCGAGGAGCTCCAGCGCACCAGCGGGAAACTGGCGCTCGCCACCATGTGCATCGGCGTTGGCCAGGGAATCGCCCTCGCGCTCGAACGGGTGTAGATTGCCGCCATGGCGACGGCGGTCAAAGACCTCGACAAAGCGGCGATCATGGCCGTGCTCGAGACCGTGCCAGATCCCGAAATCCCGGTGCTCACGATCACCGATCTCGGTATCGTCCGCGGCTTTGCCGACCATCCGCCGCGCGTGCTGATCAGCCCGACCTACACCGGCTGCCCGGCGACCGTGGCGATCGAGGTCGCCATTCGTGAGGCGCTCGACAAGGCCGGGTTCGCTGACGTGCACATCGAGCGAGTGCTGTTTCCGCCGTGGACGACCGACTGGATCACCGAGCGCGGCCGCCAGCGCCTGCACGCCTACGGAATCGCCCCGCCGTCACCGTCGGCCACGGCCGAATGCCCGCTGTGCGGCTCAAGCGATACCGAGGAAGTCAGCCGCTTCGGCGCGACTCCCTGCAAAGCGCAATGGCGTTGCAAAGCGTGCCTGGAGCCGTTCGAACGCTTCAAGTGCCACTAATTTGACTGTTTTCCTGCGAAGGCAGGATTCAGACTTCTTGCTTTAGGACTGGACCCCTGCCTGCGCAGGGGAACTACCACTCCGCAAAACTGCCGTCGCTCGTCCGCCAGACCGGGTTGCGCCAGCGGTGCCGGTCCTTATCCGCCTCGCGCACGGCGGCCTCGTCGATCTCCACACCGAGGCCTGGCCCCTCCGGCACCGCCAGATAGCCGTCCACCGGCGTCAACGCCTCCTTGTTGGTGCAGAAGTTCAGAAGGTCGTGCCCACCGGTGTTGTAATGGATGCCGAGGCTGATTTCCTGGATCGCATGATTGGGCGTGCAGGCGGCGATCTGCAGACACGCGCCAAGCGCCAGCGGCCCCAGCGGGCAATGCGGAGCGACTGCAATGTCGTATGCCTCGGCCATCGCCGCGATCTTGCGCACCTCGAGAATCCCGCCGGCATGGCTGAGGTCGGGCTGGATGATGCTGACCGCTCCGCCTTCGAAGAGTGGCTTGAAGTCCCATCGACTATAGAGCCGCTCACCCAGCGCGATTGGGGTCGCCGTATGCGCGGCAATCTCTGCCAGGCCTTCGTGATTTTCCGACAGCAAAGGCTCTTCGATGAATAATAGCCCGAGCGGCTCCAGCGCCTTGGCAAGCCGCTTCGCCAGCGGGCGGTGCACGCGGCCGTGGAAGTCGAGTCCGACGTCCATGCCGAGCGCCTGCGCCGCCTCGACGCGCTTCACGACCTCGTCGAACAATTTCGGTGTGCCGATCCAGCCGAGCTCGGCGGTCGCATTCATCTTGACCGCGTTGAAGCCCTGGTTCTTGCGCGCCTCGGCGGCGTCGGCGATTTCGTGCGGCCGGTCGCCGCCGATCCAGGCGTAGGAGCGGACTTTGTCCCGCACCTTGCCGCCAAGCATCTGCCACGCCGGCAGCCCGAGTACCCGGCCCTTCAGATCCCACAGCGCCTGCTCGAGGCCGGAGAGTGCCGACATGAGGACGGCGCCGCTGCGGTAGAAGCCGCCGCGGTACCCGACCTGCCAGATGTCTTCGATCCGGAACGGATCGGTGCCGATGAACCGGTCGCGAAAGGCTTCGAACGCGCCGTCCACGGCCTCTGCCCATCCCTCGAGGCTCGCTTCGCCCCAGCCGAACGCGCCATCGTCACTCTCGACGCGGACGAACAGCCATCGCGGCGGAACGTAGAAGGTCTCGATTTTGTCGATCTTGCGCTCAGCCATCGCTTCCGCTTATTCGCCCCCGAGGCGGTTTCATCGATTCGCGTCCAGCGGCATCGTCATCACCGTCCTCGGGATGATCAATCTTCTTGATCGGCACGATCAGGCACACGCTTGGCGCTGGAAGCACGTTGCGCCAGTCGGCGATCAGCTGCTTGTAGGCCTTGCCGACGTTGCGGATTTTGCGGTCGAGATCGAACAACCCGAGCGGGTTGACGTTGCCGTTCTGCTCGCGGAGCGCGGTGTCCCAATCGACCTGGTCGGTGAGCGAATACCAGGTGAAGCCGACGGTCGGGATGCCGACATTCCTCAGGCGCAGGACGTTGGCCCATTCCTTCCACAGCCATTTGACCGCCTCGTCGCCGTGCGGGCCTTCCCACAAGTTGGTCTCGGTGTGCATCACCGGCAGGCGATAGCGGTTGTAATATTGGCGGGTGATCTCGGAATAGCCGAAGGTCTCGCCGGCCGCGACGGTGTGGCCGTCCGCGAACACGCGGTGCTCGTTGAGCTGGTAATAATCGTTCCCCAAGATGCAGTGCTGCTTGAGCCGATGCTCGAGGAACCATTCATATTCCTCGCGGGTCATGCCGTTATCCAGCAGGATACTGGTACATGCCGCTGTCCACGCGCCGGCCGTAATTGAGGTCGAGCGAGAGGAACCGCATCTGGTTCAGAACTTCCGCGCGGCCGATCGCTGCCGGGCTGTCGGCGTGGTAATATTCCGAGCTCTCGCTCTGGATGAAGATCGCGTCGTGCCGGCGCTTGAGGATTTCGATCATCCCCATGACGTTGGCTTTGACGAGATGCTTGATCGCGGTGATGAAGGATTTGTCGTCCTTCTTCTGCTCGTTCCACCAGCCGTATTTGGCCGAGAAGACCGCGCAAATGAACATCTCGTTGATCGGGGTGAAGAGCTGGACCCACGGGTAGCGCTCGGCGAATTCGCCGGCGTAGTCAGCGAACAGCCGCGGGAAATCGGGGTTCTGGAAATTGCCGAGCCAGTCGGGGACGCCGAAGTGGCACAGGTCGACGATCGGAGTGATGTCGCGGCGCCGCAATTCGGCGAACGTGAGGTCGGCGAACTCCCAGTCGAATTTGTTAGGCCCGAGATAGGTCTTGTGGATCGGCGGGCCGTAGCGAAGATAATTGATCCCGATCTCGGCGACGCAGTCGAAATCCTCGCGCCACCGTTCATAATGGCCGCAGACCTCCATCTCGTCGATTCGGGTCTTGCCATGATTGATCGTCGGGATGCTGTTCTCGATCCCGGTCGCGAACATGAAGTTGGCGATCGTTCAATCTCCTTGGGCTTGCCGTGCTCTCCCGGATCGGCTGCCGGGTTTCGCCGCGGGCAGCGATAGCTTCGCCCGCAAAAAAGAAAACCTTCGGGAGCCAAGTCGCGTTCACGAAGTTTTCCGCTATGGGCTCAAAAAGCATGCGCTGGGCAGATGGTTTCATTGCGGTCGATTGGGGGACAACCAACCGACGCGCATATCTGATCGACGGCAGCGGCCGGCGCACCGACGAATTCGAGGATCGCAAGGGGATTCTCTCGGTGCCGCCGGGAGGCTTTCCCGAGGCGATCGGCGAAATCCGCCAGCGGCTTGGCGACAAGCCGTTGCTGCTTGCCGGAATGGCCGGATCGAACCGCGGCTGGAAGGAGGCGCCATACGTACCCTGCCCGGCGGGGCTCGACGATCTCGTGCATGCGCTCGTGCGGCCGGGGGAGCGCGAGGCGATTGTACCGGGCGTGTCCTACATCGGTGGCGGCCGTGCCGATGTGATGCGCGGCGAGGAAGTGCAGCTGCTCGGCGCCGTGGCGGCGGGCCTCGTCGATCGAAATGCGCTCGTCTGCCATCCCGGGAACGCATAACAAATGGGTCGTGCTCCACCAGGCGCAGATCCAAAGCTTCCGCACGGTCATGACCGGAGAGCTATTCAGCCTTCTGAAAGAGCACAGCATCCTCGCCGACCTGCTCGACGGCGAAGTCGCGGTGAACGACGTCTTCAAGGACGCGGCGCGCTACGCGGTATTCCATGAAGCGCTTCCCGCCGACCTGTTCTCCGTCCGCGCGCGCGTCCTCCTGGGCGTCGCGAAGAAGGAAGACGCTGCCTCATATCTGAGCGGGCTGCTGATCGGCACCGACGTGCGCATCGGCCTCACCTTGCCGACCGGCGCGCAGGTCGTCGTGATGGGACGCCCCGAACTCACCCGCCTTTATGCAGCCGCGGTCGCCGAGGCGAAACGCGACACCGTCGAGCTCGACGGTGAACAATGCTTCCTCGCCGGCATTCACGAGATCGCGAAAAGGATCGACCATTGAGCGCGAAAGAGTTGTTCCAGCAGTATCTCGGGCAGTGTCCGCTGATCGCGATCATCCGCGGAGTCACGCCGGACGAGGCGGACGCGATCGGCGATGCCATTTACGAGAGCGGCATCCGGATCGTCGAAGTGCCGCTGAACTCGCCCGATCCGCTGGTGAGCATCGGACGGCTGGCGAGCCGGCTTGGCGAGCGAATGCTGGTCGGTGCCGGGACGGTCCTGACGCCGGACGATGTCCGCCGCGTGGGCCATGCGGGCGGTCGCCTCATCGTTTCGCCTGACACGAATGGTGACGTGATCGCCGCACACGGCAGCGGCGGGCATGATCTCCTGTCCGGGCTATTTCACGCCGTCCGAAGCACTTCGCGGCTATTCGCGCCGGAGCGACCGTGCTCAAGCTCTTCCCCGCGGAAGCCGCGACGCCAGCCGCTCTAAAGGCGCACCTTGCGGTGCTTCCGAAAGATATTCAGGTGCTGATCGTCGGCGGGATCCAGCCGGACAATATGCAGCCGTGGATCGACGCCGGGGCGGCCGGGTTCGGTCTTGGCGGCGGCCTCTACAAGGCGGGCCAATCCGCTGCCGAGACGCTCGCCAAAGCCCGCGCCTATGTCGCTGGAGTTAAGCGCCGATGAAACCGATCAAGATCGCCATCCTCGGCTACGGCAAGATCGCCGAGGACCAGCACGTGCCTTCGATCAGGGCCAACCCCCGCTTCGAACTCGTGGCCACATCGAGTCGCTCGGGGCAGGGCGTCGAACGGGCCTTCACCGACTGGCGCGAGCTGATCCGCAGCGTCGAGGGCCTCGAAGCGGTGGCGATCACCACGCCGCCGGGCCCGCGCTATGAGATCGCGCGCGAATGCGTTCTCGCCGGGCTCCACTGCCTGCTTGAAAAGCCGCCGGCAGCGGGCCTCGCCGAGATCGCCGATCTCGCCTGCCTCGCCGAAGCCGAGCAGGTGACTTTGTTCACGACCTGGCACGCGCAGAACAATCCCGCGGTCGACGAGGCGGCGCGGCGGCTCGCCGGCGAGCGGATCAAATCGATGGCCGTGCGGTGGCACGAGAATGTGCACAAATGGCACCCGGGCCAAAACTGGATCTTCGAGGCCGGCGGGTTCGGCGTGTTCGACCCGGGGATCAACGCCTTCTCCATCATCACCAAGATCTTTCCCGGCGCGGTGTTCGTTCGACAGGCGGAACTGCAGGTCCCCAAAAATGCGCAGACGCCGATTGCGGCGGCCATCGAACTGACGAGCCCAGCGGCCGATGGCGCACTTAACGTCAGTCTCGACTTCCGCTGGAGCGACGAGGAAGAATGGACGATCGAGATCGTCACCGCCGACGGCGCCAACCTGCGGCTCGAGAACGGCGGGGAGCGACTTTCGTCGATGGCGCCGAGCAGTCGTGCCAGGGGCCCGGCGAATATCCCGACATCTACCGGCATTTCGCCGAGCTGCTCGACGAAAGGCGCAGCTACGTTGACGTCGCGCCGCTGCGGCTGGTCGCCGATTGCCTGCTCGTCGGCAGCACCCGGATACGTGGAAGAAGTCCACATGTGATGGATCGACTCGGGTCTGAGCGCATTATCGGTAAGTGGCCGACGTAATGATTGACGAACGAACGCAGGCGGACGAGGCCTTCACTGGCAATCACCTGCTGTCGACCTTTCACCCGAGGCGCGCGCGCTGATCGAGCCGTTCGGATCCATGTTGAGCTCGGTACGGCGACGTGGTGCTCAATCGCGGCGAAAACGTTCTCGCCGCGTTGTTTCCGCTCGATCCGACGTTGATTTCGCTGGCCGTTGAGCTTTCCGACGGCCGCACTGTCGAGGCTGCGTTGATCGGCCGAAGAGGCGCGGTCGGCGGAATCATCAGCTGCGGCCAGGCGTCGGCCTTTGCAAGCGCCAGCGTCCTCGTCGGGGGGCCGGCGTTCCGGGTGCCGATGCAGGCGCTGGAGGATGCCAAGCGCCGTTCGCCGTTTATCGAGCACCTCTTTTGCCGCTTCTCCGACTATTTGTTGTCGCAAGTGATGCAGTCGGTCGCCTGCAATGCCTTCCATTCGATTCCCGAACGGGCGGCGCGGTGGCTGCTCCACGCGCAGGACCGCACCGGCGACCGGATCGAGCTCACGCAGGAAGCGTTGGCGGGGCTGCTCGGAGTTCAGCGCACCACCATCAACGCGGTGATTCAGTCGTTGCAGAGCGAAGGTCTGATTGTGACCGGTCGTGGGGTGGTCCGGGTCACCGACCGTGCCGGCCTGAAGCTGCATGCCTGCGAATGTTATCAGCGGCTCGAAGATCATTTCGCGGCCGTTGTCGGCCCGAGCGGCAAGGGAACGGCTTAAGAGGTCAGCTTCCAGCGCAGCGTCTCGCCGGCGTGGAACGGCACGAGGCCGCCGATTTCATCCGGCACCTCGCATTCGCCCCGCTCGAGCGTGATTGTCCCGTCGTTCAGCGGCAATCCGTAAAAGCGCGGGCCGTTCTCCGAAGCGAACGCCTCGAACGTGTCGAGCGCACCCTCCTCCTCGAACACCGTCGCATAGCTTTCGAGGGCGAAGGGCGCGTTGAAAATCCCGGCGCAGCCGCAGGCGGATTCCTTGGCTTCGCGCGTATGCGGCGCACTGTCCGTGCCGAGGAAGACGTTCGGCGAGCCGGAGGTCGCCGCCTGGCGCACCGAGAGCCGGTGCTTCTCTCGCTTGGCAACCGGCAGGCAGAATGCGTGCGGCCTCAGACCCCCTGCGAACAAGGCATTGCGGTTGATCTGCAGGTGCTGCGGCGTGATCGTCGCGGCGATCTTGCCGCCGCTACCGGTGACGAACGCGACTGCCTCAGAGGTGGTGATGTGCTCGAAGACGATCTTGAGCCCGGGAAAGTCCAAGACGAGCGGCTTCAGCACGCGTTCGATGAACTCCGCCTCGCGGTCGAACACGTCCACATCGGGATCGGTCACTTCTCCGTGGACGCATAGCACCATGCCGATCTTCTCCATCCGGGCGAGTGCTGGATAGATATTCCGGACATCGGTGACGCCCGACGCGCTGTTGGTGGTTGCCCCGGCTGGGTAGAGCTTGGCGGCGATCCAGGCGCTCTCCCCGAACCCGCGAGCGATCTCGTCCGGGCTGGTGTCGTCGGTCAGATAGCAGGTCATGAGCGGAGTGAACCCGGGCCCAGCCGCGGCGATGATCCTGTCGCGATACGCAATCGCCGCCTCTACCGTCGTGATCGGAGGCACCAGATTGGGCATGACGATCGCCCGCGCGAACTGACGGGCAGTGAACGGCGCGACCGTTCGCAGCATCTCGCCGTCGCGCAAATGCACGTGCCAGTCGTCGGGCCGGCGGATGGTAAGGTTTGCGCTGCCACGGCCGGCTCCCTAACTGAGGCCAGCCCCCCCTTCCCTCTTGGAGGAGCCCATGGCCGCGACCACCCAGCCCGCGACAACTTTGGCCGACCGTGCCGTCGTCCGCCTCTCGGGCGAAGACGTGCGCGGCTTCCTTCAGGGCCTCGTCACGAATGACGTGGTCGGCGAGCTTCCGGTCTGGGCGGGTCTCCTGACGCCGCAGGGCAAATGCCTGTTCGACTTTCTCGTATGGAGCGATGGCGACGATTTCCTGCTCGACTGCGAAGCCGCTGCTGCCGATGAGCTGATCAAGCGCCTCGTCGATCTATCGCCTGCGCCGCCCAATCCGCATTGAGCGCGATCCCTCGATAACGGTGCATTGGTCGAGGGATAGCAACGATGGCGTGCCTGACCCGCGTCTGGCCGAGCTCGGCGACCGCTGGCTCGGTCCGGCGGACGGGCCCACGTCCGGCTGGCTTGAGCATCGGCTCCGCCTTGGCGTCGCGGAAGGCCAGGCGGAGCTCGGCGACATCCTCTGGCTCGAGTGCAACGCCGCCGAATTGAACGGCGTCAGCTTCTCCAAAGGCTGCTTCGTCGGCCAGGAGAATACCGCGCGCATGAACTGGCGGCAGAAGATCAACCGCCGTCTGTTCGTCGTGCTCGGAGCCGGCGGCGAACGCGCGCGCGCCGAGTATCCGCAACTCAACCTCTCGGTCGTTCATGCCCGCGTCGACGCAGTCCCCGAGAATGCAATCATTCCCGACTGGCTGAAGGCCGCGCTGGCTCAGCCCAGCACGGCGTAGGCGCGCACCGGGAAGGTGCCAACTCCCTTCACTTTGGGCGGCACGGCGGAGAATCGGAAACCCTCGTCGGGCAAGCTGCCGAGCCCCGTCATATGTTCGCAGATGGGGAGTTCCGCGCCGAGCAATTTGGTGTGCACCGGCCGCGCGCGGACGTGCATATTGTCGATGTTGCAGCTGTCGATCCCGACCATCGCGGCGCCATGCTCCACAAGCCAGTCGGCAGCGTCCGCAGTGAGATACGGATGCTCGCCGAAATAGCCCTCCGTGCGCCAGTGACGATCCCAGCCCGTGTGGACGAGGACCGCTTTGCCGCCGACGTCGCGGCCTTCCAGGTGCTGGGGTTCGAGCGCGAGGCCGTTCTCCCACGGGCGGCGGACCACCATCCCCGGCAGGTCGGCAAGCGACTGCAGCTTCAGCTCAGCGAGGTCGGCGCCGTCGGCATAGCGATGGAACGGTGAGTCGACGTAAGTGCCGGTGTTCGCGACCATGTCGATGCGGCCGATCTGGAATGTCGACCCGTCGTCGTAGTTCGCGGCTGTGCCCTCGCGCTCCCAGAAATCGCAGATGTGCGGACCCGGAAGCCCCTTGTAGGTCGTCATGCCATGCTCGATCACATGGCTGAGGTCGACGATCCTCTTCTCTTCAAGATCCGCCATGATGCGAAGGCTCCGATCAACAACCACAGGATATTGAGAACCGCCGACGGCAGAGCCCGATGCCACCAGCCGTTGATCACGAAACCCGCGGCCCCGAGGACGTTCATCGCCTGATAGGTGAGCGACTGGCCGGTGAATTTCCCGGCCGAGAGCAGCAAATAGGCCAGCAGGATCAGCACCGCGCCGGCCCAGCCGACGACTTCGACTCCCAGCTGTTCGGCGCTCATGCCGCCGCCAGCCTTCGGAGGACGTAGTGCAGGATCCCGCCGGCGCGGAAATATTCGAGCTCGTTGTACGTATCGATGCGGCAGCGGGTGGTGATGGTCCGCTTTGACCCTTCAGCAGCGGTGACCTCGACCTCCACGGCCTGGCGCGGCTTGATGTCGGCGACACCTTTGATGGTGAAGGTCTCCGTGCCATCAAGGCCAAGGCTCTCGGCGTTCTCACCGGGCATGAAGTTCAGCGGCAAAACGCCCATGCCGACCAGGTTCGAGCGGTGGATCCGCTCGAAACTGTCGACGATGACGGCCCGCACTCCGAGTAGCACGGTGCCTTTCGCGGCCCAGTCGCGCGAGCTGCCGGTGCCATATTCCTTACCGGCGAGCACCACGAGGGGGGTCCCGTCGTGCTTGTAGGCCATCGCCGCGTCGTAGATCGGCATCGATCTCGCCCGTCGGGATGTAACAGGTGAACCCGCCTTCCACGTCGCGCAGCATGCGGTTGCGAATGCGGATGTTGGCGAATGTGCCGCGCATCATCACTTCGTGGTTGCCGCGGCGGGCGCCATAGCTGTTGAACTCCGCGCGGCTGACACCGTGCTCGAGCAGGTAACGGCCGGCGGGGCTGTCGGGCTTGATCGCGCCCGCGGGGGAGATGTGGTCGGTGGTGATCGAAATCGCCGAACACGGCCAGGGCCCGGGCATCGACGATGTCTCCCGGCGGAGTCGGGGTCATGGTCATGCCGGTGAAGTAGGGCGGGCTTTGGATGTAGGTGGACTCGGGCGGCCACGCGTAGGTCGCACCGCCGGTCACCGCGATCGCGCGCCACCGGTCGTCCCCGTGATAGACGTCGGCATAGCGCTTGCGGAACATGTGGGAATGGACGTGGGCGTCCACCAAGGCGCGGATCTCGTCGTTGGACGGCCAAATGTCCTTGAGGAACACCGGCTCGCCGTTGCGGCCCGTGCCGATCGGCTCGTGGATCATGTCGGAGCGGACCGTGCCCTTGAGCGCGAATGCGACGACCAGCGGCGGCGACGCGAGATAGTTGGCGCGGCAATCGGGCGACACCCGGCCTTCGAAATTGCGGTTGCCCGAAAGCACGCTGACGGCGACGAGATCCTTTTCGTTGATCGCGTTGGAAATCGGCTCCGAGAGCGGCCCCGAGTTGCCGATACAGGTCGTGCAGCCGTAGCCGACCAGGTCGAAGCCGAGCGCGTTCAAATCTTCGCTTAAGCCGCTTTCGTTGAGATAGTCGGTAACGACCTGACTTCCCGGGGCGAGGCTGGTCTTGACCCACGGCTTGCTGGTGAGCCCTTTCTCGCGGGCTTTGCGGGCAACGAGCCCGGCAGCGACCAGCACCGAGGGGTTGGAAGTGTTGGTGCAGCTGGTGATCGCGGCGATTGCGACATCGCCGTCGCCGAAGTCGAAGTCGGCACCCTCAATCGGGACGCGGGCCTCGTCGTGCTTGCCATAGACCGTCGCGAGGTCGGCATTGAACCCGTCGTCGATCTCGCTCAGCAGCACGCGGTCCTGCGGCCGCTTGGGCCCGGCGAGCGACGGTTCGATCGAGCTCATGTCGAGCTCCAGCGTGTCGGTGAATAAAGGCTCCGGAGCCGAGGCGTCGCGCCACAGACCCTGGGCCTGGGCGTAGGCTTTCACCAGCGCGATGCGGTCGGCATCACGGCCGGTCAGCTCGAGATAGTCGATGGTCCGCTGATCGAGAGGGAAAAACCCGCAGGTCGCGCCATATTCGGGCGCCATGTTGGCGATAGTCGCGCGATCGGCCACGGTCATGCTGTCGAGGCCGGGACCGTAGAATTCGACGAAGCGCCCGACGACGCCCTTGGCACGCAGCATCTGGGTGACCGTCAGCACCAGGTCGGTCGCGGTGATCCCCTCCTTGAGCTCGCCGTCGAGGCGGAAGCCGACCACTTCCGGGATGAGCATTGAGACTGGCTGGCCGAGCATCGCCGCTTCGGCCTCGATCCCTCCCACGCCCCAGCCGAGCACGCCCAAGCCGTTGACCATGGTTGTATGGCTGTCGGTTCCGACGAGCGTATCAGGGTAAGCGACCGTCTCGCCCGTCTGGTCCGCGCCGGTCCACACGCATTGCGCGACATATTCGAGGTTGACCTGGTGGCAGATGCCAGTGCCCGGAGGCACCACCTGGAAATTGTCGAAGGCATGCGCGCCCCACTTGAGGAATGCGTAGCGCTCGCCGTTGCGCTGATATTCGAGCTCGACGTTCTTGCCGAATGCCTTTGGGTTGCCGAATTCGTCGACCATTACGCTGTGGTCGATTACGAGGTGCACTGGCACGAGAGGATTGATCTTTTGCGGATCGCCGCCAAGGCCGCTCATGGCGTCCCGCATCGCGGCGAGATCGACCACCGCCGGAACGCCGGTGAAGTCCTGCATCAGCACACGCGCCGGCCGGTACTGGATCTCGCGCGCGATCCTCCGCTCCTTCTGCCAGTCGACCATCGCCTGGAGGTCGTCGCGCGTGACGGTCTTGCCGTCCTCGAAGCGCAGCAAATTCTCCAGCAGCACCTTCATCGAGAAGGGCAGGCGCGAGATGTCGCCGAGCTGCTCCGCCGCCTTGGCGAGGGAATAATATGCGTAGCTCTTCCCTTCGACCTGAAGGCTCGTGCGAGTGTGAAGGCTGTCCTGGCCGGTTGGAATCATCGCTGTCCTCATGTGTCGCTGCGACAACGTCGTTGCGCGCTAAAGGGGGGCGCTGAGGCCCTTAGCAACGGCGCCTCCGCGCGGCAAACGCGTGGGGCGGTTGCGGTCAGTGGAACCAACCTTGCGCCAGGATGAACGACGCTCTCTCGCAACCGTTACGGCTCAGCACTAAGTGTCGTGCATGACGCACGATAGCGACTATTTCCGCCAGCGCGCCGCCGAAGCCCGCGCCGCCGCTTCGTCGAAGGAATTCGGCGAAAGCGCGGAGGTCGCCGGCGACCTTGCGCTCGCTTATGCGGCGCTTGCGCGTCGCCGTGCGGCGGCAGTTGCAGCTGAAGTCGACCGAGCAAAAGCCGGCGCTTGCGCTCGAAGACTAAATCCAGCCGCGCCTTTTGAAATATAGATACGGTCCGACCGCGCTCACAAACATGAGCGCGAGCGACAGCGCATAGCCATAGCGCCAGCTAAGCTCGGGCATGTAGTGGAAGTTCATTCCGAAGATGCCGGCGATCAACGTCGGCGGCAGGAACACCACCGCGGCCCAGGAAAAGAGCTTCATCGCGGCGTTCTGCTCGATGCTGATCAGCCCCAGCGACGCGTCCAGCAGAAAGGTGAGATTGTCCGAGAGGAAGCTCGCATGCTCGCTCAATGAGGTGACGTCGGTCGTGAGGCTCGCGACATGATTGCGAGCGTCCTGCTCGGCCGGTTCGTTGAGGCGTTTGGTACCGGCGAGGAAGCTCAGCATACGGTTCGTGCTCACCGCCGTGTAACGGATCTTCGTGACCAGGGTTTGCGCTCGCCCGATCGACGTCAGCAGCCGGGTAAGCTTGTCGGCCGGGATTCGCCGGTCCTCCACTTCCTTCTGGAAGATTGCGGACGAAAGCCGCTCGATTTCGGTACCGGTCCGTTCGAGCTCGTCGGCGAGGCGGTCGATGATTGCGTCCAGCAGCCGCACCAGCACCGTGGGCGCATCGCGTACCAACTCGGGCTCGCGGCGGACATGGTCCTCGAATGCACGGACGGGCTTGGGCGTCGCGTAGCGGATTGTGACGAGGCGGTTCTCTGTCAGAACGAACCCGATCGGAGTGCTCGACGGCGTCCCGTCCTCGACCCCCACGAGCACACTCACCGTCATGTAAAGCGCCCCGTTCTGCTCGTACAGGCGGCTGGACGGCTCGATCTCCGACATCTCGTCCTGCGTCGGAACGTCGACCTTGATGCAGCGCTCGACCAGTTGCTCTTCCTCATTCGTCGGCTCTTCGAGGTCGATCCAGGTCGCCTCGTCGGGAATCCTTTCGAGCTTCGGGTCGACGATGCTTCCGTCGCATCCAGGGCCGTACGTGCGCAGCATGTGTGCTGCATGTCATTGCGGGCGCAGCGAAGCAATCCGGGAACGGCAATGGATTGCTTCGTCGCTCCGCTCCTCGCAATGGCGGAGCATGACCGCCCGCCGCGCCGCGATCGCAGCCTTGCTCATCATCCTTGCCGCGGCAGCGACCGAACTCGCCATGGGCCGCCATCCGATTTGCACCTGCGGAACGGTCGACCTGTGGGTCGGAGCGCGTGACAGTCCCAGGACGAGCCAGATGCTGACCGACTGGTACAGCTTCAGCCATATCGTTCACGGGCTGCTGTTCTATGCGCTGCTCTGGCTGGTCGCCCGTCGCGCGCCAATCCAGTGGCGTTTCCTCGCGGCGCTGGTCATCGAATGCGCGTGGGAAGTGATCGAGAACACGCCGCTGGTGATCGACCGCTATCGCGCGACGACGGCCGCGCTGGGCTACAGTGGCGACAGCACGATCAATTCCGTTTCCGACATCGTCATGATGTGCCTGGGCTTCCTGGTCGCGCGCAGGCTGCCAGTCTGGGGTTCGGTCGCACTTCTGGTTGTGCTCGAGCTCATTCCGCTTTTCGTCATTCGCGACAATCTGGCGCTCAACATCCTGATGCTGCTCGCGCCGAACCATGCGGTCCAGGCTTGGCAGGGTGGCTGAGCTCGGGCACGTTTTCTTCGGAGAAGCATTGATAGTGCCTTGATCGAGGGGAAAGCGATGAGGCGCACAGTCTTGGTGTGCTCCTGTGTTCTTGCGGCTGCGGGAGTCGCCGCACCCGCGCACGCCGGCGAACTATTCGGCGGCCTCTACGTGCATGACGTCAAGCTGCCGACCGACAAGAGCGGCATTGAGGGCGGCTCCGACCTCATGCTCGGCTATCGCGGCGGCAAGCTCTTCGGGACGCCGCTGCAGCCGTATATTTTCGGCGCGCTCAATACCGCCGGGGACACCAGCTATGCGGCGGTCGGCCTGTCGGCGAAATTCGGGAAGCGGATCTACATTCGCCCCGGCCTCGGCATTGCGGTCCACACCGGCTCGGCCAAGAAGTTTCAGGACCTCTCAAACGACAAGATCGACTTCGGCAGCCGCGTCCTGTTCGAGCCCGAAATCGCCATTGGCGCGCAGATCAACGGCCGACTGAGCATCGAAGCGAGCTGGGTCCATATGAGCCATGCCCAGTTTTTCGCCCGGCAGAACCCGGGCATCGACAATCTCGGAGTGCGCCTGAACCTCGCGCTTTAGCCTCTTTCCCTCCCTGCAAGGGAGATCAAGGGTGGGTGCGAACGAATGGGCTCAATGCCCATGAGCGAGCTTCTTCCGCGGCCCTTCGACGCCGCCTGCGGCGTCGCTCAGGACAGGCCGCCGCTGCAGAAGCACCCACCTCCAACCCCTCCCTTGCAAGGAGGGGGGAATCACCGCCCGACCATCCCTTCGGGCTTCACCACGACGTCGAAGCGGTCTCCGTCAATGAGCCCGAGCTCGACACCCGCTTCCCTGAGTGTCTTGCCGGTCTTGTGCGCGTGCTTGGCGATGGCGGCGGCATTGTCGTAGCCGATCTCCGGCGCGAGCGCGGTCACCAGCATCAGCGACCGGTTCATCAGCTCGGCGATGCGCTTTTCATCGGGCTCCGCGCCGTCGAGCATTCGCTCGGTGAAGCTCTGCATTCCGGTCGACAACAGGTTGACCGAGCGGACCACGTTGGCGCCGATCAGCGGCTTGAACACATTCAGTTCGAGGTGGCCCTGCATGCCGCCGATCGTCACCGCGACATGATTGCCCATCACCTGGGCCGCGACCATGGTCAGCATCTCGGCTTGCGTCGGGTTGACCTTGCCCGGCATGATCGAGCTTCCGGGCTCGTTCTCGGGCAGCTTGAGCTCGCCAAGGCCGCAGCGCGGGCCGGAGCCGAGGAGGCGGATGTCGTTGCCGATCTTGGTCAGCGCCACTGCAATGGTGTTGAGGACGCCCGAAAGCTCGACCAATGTATCGTGCGCCGCCAGCTCGGCGAACTTGTTCGGCGCCGAGGTGAACGGCAACCGGGTGAGGCTCGACACCTCCCTGGCGAATTCCTCGGCAAATCCTTTGGGCGCGTTGAGGCCAGTGCCCACGGCCGTTCCACCCTGGGCCAGCCGCAACAGCCGCGGAAGCACCGCTTGGACGCGCGCGATGCAGTCTTCGACCTGCGCCGCATAGCCGGAGAACTCCTGGCCAAGCGTCAGCGGGGTTGCGTCCTGCAAATGCGTCCGGCCGATCTTTACGATCGAATCCCAGCGGCGCGCCTGTTCCGCCAACCGCTCGTGCATCGTCTCGAGCGCCGGAAGCAGCTTCATATGCACGGCGCGTGCGGCGGCGATGTGCATCGCCGTCGGGAAGCTGTCGTTGGACGATTGGCTCTTGTTGACGTGGTCGTTGGGATGGACCGGCTCCTTGCCCCCGCGCTTGCCGGTGAGGATCTCGTTGGCGCGGCCCGCGATCACCTCATTCGCATTCATGTTCGTTTGCGTGCCCGAACCGGTCTGCCAGATTACCAGAGGAAACTGGCTGTCGAGGTCGCCGCGCGCGACTTCGCCGGCAGCCTGCTGAATGACCTCGGCGATTTTCGGATCGAGCCCGCCGATCCGCGCGTTCACGCGCGCCGCCGCCTGCTTGATGAAGCCCAGAGCATGGACGATCTCGAGCGGCATCTGCTCGCGTGGGCCGAACGGAAAATTGCCGATCGACCGCTCGGTCTGCGCGCCCCAATAGGCATCCGCCGGGACTTCGATCGGACCGAAGCTGTCGCTCTCGGTGCGGGTGTTGGTGGTCATGATTTCTCTTCCGCCCTGCCTTCATTGCGAGGAGCGTAGCGACGCGGCAATCCAGTGCAGCTGGATCGCTTCGCTACGCTCGCGATGACGGGCTCCTGTTATTTCTTCCGCGTAAAGTCCACAGATACGACGTTGGAGCCGTCGTCTTTGACCACGTCTTCCGCGGCGCCTTCGGGCGTGTCGTTCTCGGCTTCCTCATGCTCCTCGCGCGGAGCCTCGGCGGCGTCGGCGTGGAAGGTCAAGGCGAACTCGACCGCGGGGTCGTGGAACTGGGTGACCGCGGCGAACGGCACGCGCAGGGTCGCCGGAACGCCGCCGAACGACAGGCCGACCGTGAAGCCGTCATCCTCCACCTTCAGGTCCCAGAAGCGGTGCTGGATGACGATCGTCATCTCGTCCGGGAAGCGCTCGGCGAGGTGCTTGGGAATCGAAACTCCCGGCGCGCGAGTGTGGAAGGTGATGTAGAAATGGTGCCCGCCGGGAAGCCCGCCCGAGCGCTCGACTTCGCCGAGCACCCGGCCGACCACTGCCCGCAACGCGTCCTGCACGATCTCGTCGTACGGGATCAGACTCTCGGGAGGGGTCTCGTCGTTCATCGGGTCAAGGTGGTAACGAGCGGGTTAGCCCGGTCAAGCGGAGTCGTGAAATGCCGATCGATGCGACAAAGCCTTACGACGACAGCAATATCTTCGCGCGGATCCTGCGCGGGGAGATTCCGTCGAAGACGATTTATGAGGACGAGCGGGTGCTCGCCTTCCACGACATCAACCCGCTCGCGCCGACGCACATCCTCGTCATTCCCAAGGGGCCGTATGTGTCGTGGGACGACTTTTCCGAGAAGGCCTCCGACGAGGAGATCGCGGGGCTGGTCCGCGCGGTCGGCAAGATCGCGCGGGAAGCGAACCTCGTGGAGGACGGTTACCGCGTGCTCGCCAATGTCGGGCCGAATTCGGGGCAGGAGGTGCCGCATTTGCATCTGCACATCTTTGGCGGACGTCCGCTCGGACCGATGCTCGCCCGATAAGCGTTGGCGCTCTCAAGGGATTGCGCCTTCAGTTTGAACGTTTAGGGTCAGGTCCGAAACAAAGCTCTGAGGGGAGAACCATGGCCACTGCAGCACCGCGCGCCCCGGGCCGCGGACGCGTCAAGTCGATGAACTCGATTCTGGCGACCGCGGAAAAGAAGGCGCTGAAGCGTTCGCTCGGCGCGTTCCAGCTGACCCTGCTCGGGATCGGCGCGGTGATCGGCACGGGTATCTTCGTTCTGACCGCCACCGCCGCGCAGAAGGCGGGTCCAGGCATGATGGTCAGCTTCATCGTTGCCGGCACGGTCTGTGCGCTTGCGGCGCTCTGCTATTCCGAGCTCGCCTCGATGGTTCCCGTCGCCGGCTCTGCTTACACTTACTCCTACGCGGTGATGGGGGAGATGGTCGCCTGGCTGGTCGGCTGGGCGCTGATCCTCGAATATGCTCTGGGAGCAAGCGCAGTCGCGGTCGGCTGGTCGGGATTCATCACCGGCTTACTGGACAATGTCGGCGTACATTTGCCTCATGCCCTCAAGGTCGGGCCCCAGATACAATGGGGGTTCCTCCAGGGCGGTGAGATCGGCGGCTTCATCAATCTGCCTGCCGTGATCATTGTCGGACTTGTCACCACTCTTCTCGTGATCGGCACCAAGGAAAGCGCCACCGTAAATGCGGTGCTGGTGCTGATCAAAGTGACGGCCCTGACGCTGTTCCTCATCATCACGCTGCCGATGATCAGCGGGCACGCGAGCAACTTCCACCCGTTCGCGCCGCGGGGGTGGGGGAATCCGTTGAGCTCCTCCGGGACTGGCATATTGGGTGCGGCGGCGTCCATCTTCTTCGCCTACGTCGGCTTCGACGCGGTCTCTACCGCGGCCGAAGAAACCGAAGAATCCGCAGCGCAACGTACCGATCGGCCTGATCGGCAGCCTGTTGATATGCACCGTCTTCTACCTCCTCGTTGCGGGAGGCGTGGTTGGGGCCTACGGCGCGCAGCCCCTCATGGATCCCGCGACAGGCTTGGCATTTAAAGAAGGATCGCCGGAGCTTTACGCTTCGGCTGCTTGCCAGGCTGCACACGCGCCAACGGTCTGCTCGAAGGAGGCGCTCGCGCATATCCTGCGTGAGGTTTCCAACCCGCTGTTCGGCAACCTCGTCGGCCTCGCGGCTGCAATCGCGCTGCCGTCGGTCGTGCTCCTGATGATGTACGGCCAGACCCGCGTCTTCTTCGTGATGGCGCGTGACGGCCTGTTGCCGGAGCGGCTGTCGGCGGTTCACCCGAAGTTCCGGACGCCGTACATCGTGACCATCGTCACCGGCATCTTCGTCGCAATTGCGGCGGCGTTCCTGCCGGTCGGCACGCTGGCCGACTATTCGAACGCCGGCACGCTGTTCGCCTTCGCCGCAGTGTCGCTGGGCGTGATGATCCTGCGCAGGCGGGATCCCGGCCGCGCGCGTCCGTTCCGCACGCCGGCGATCTACCTTCTGGCGCCACTTTCGATCGCCGGTTGTTTGCTGCTGTTCGTGAACCTGAACGTCGAGTCGAAGCTCCTCTTCGTCGCGTGGACGGTACTCGGGCTCGTGGTCTACTTCCTCTATGGCTATCGCCACAGTCACGTGGGCCGCGGAATGACGGAAGTGCCGGAGCTCGCCGCCGACGCGCCCGGTTCCATCGGGATCGCGCCGATGCCTGGTGCGCCGGTGCCGCCGCAGGACCGCGACGACTAAGCGAGCAACTCGCCGGCCAGCGACCGGAGGTTCTTCTCCGGCCGCGCGCCGAAATGCTGGATGACCTCGGCGGCGCAGATCGCGCCGAGCCGCAGGGACGTTTCAAGGCCGAGCCCGCGCGCTTCCCCGAGGAGGAAGCCGGCGGCGAACAGGTCGCCGGCGCCGGTGGTGTCGACGAGGTTGGCGATCGGCTCGGCGGGAACGTCCGCCCGCTGCCCGTTGCGCGTGGCGAGCGCGCCGTCCTCGCTCCGTGTGACGACCAGAGTCTCGACCTTGTCCTTCACCGCGGCGACTGCGGTGTCGAGATGCGGCACTCCGGCGAGCGCTTCGATCTCCGCCTGGTTGGCGAAGAGGATGTCGATGCGCCGCTCGTCGAGCAGGGCGTTGAAGCCGTCGCGGTGGCGGTCGACGCAGAAGGTGTCGGAGAGGGTGAAGGCGACCTTGCGGCCCGCTTGCCGGGCGACCTCGATCGCGCGCAGCATCGCGTAGCGCGGGGTCTCCGGATCCCAGAGATAGCCTTCGAGGTAGAGGATTTTCGACTGGGCGATCTGCTGCTCGTCCAGCGCTGCCGTCGGCAGATGCTGCGCAGCGCCGAGGAAGGTGTTCATCGTCCGATGGCCGTCGGGCGTAACCAGGATCATCGATCGTGCCGTCGGCGCGCCGACGTCCGCGGCCGGCGTGGTGAACTCCACGCCGGCGCTGGTGAGATCGTGGCGATAGAAGGCGCCGAGCTCGTCCGGGGCGACCTGGCCGATGAAGCCCGCGCGCCCGCCGAGCGCCGCGACCCCCGCTGCCGTGTTGCCCGCTGACCCGCCGCTCACCTGGTGCGCCGGTCCCATCTCGCGCGTAGAGCCGCTCCGCCTCTTCGGCGTCGATCAGCCGCATCGATCCCTTGGCCAGACCTTCCTTCGTCAGGAACTCGTCGCTCGCATTGGCGATGACGTCGACGATGGCATTGCCGATGCAGAGAACGTCGAGGGGCGCTTCGGGCATTCGGATCTCCGGCTGTCGTCGAGAAAGCGCGCGCCTAGCCGTGCGGCACTGTTCAGACAATCGTCATTGCGAGGCTCCGAAGGAGCCGCGGCAATCCAGACTGGATTGCTTCGCTGCGCTCGCAATGACAGGAGGGGCCATGCGCCGCTTCATTCTCGCCTCGACCCTCTTGCTAGCCGGTTGCGCAGCTGCCCCGCAGCAGCCGGTGGCTCAGCCCCAGCCTGTGCCGGCGATCCCGGCCGAGCCGCAAACGCGGCGCCTGCTCGGGCTGAGCGCGCAGGAGCTCGTCGGCCATCTCGGCAATCCCCAGCTCCAGGTCCGCGAAGGCAACAGCCTCAAGCTGCAGTTCCGCACGCAGCGTTGCGTGCTCGATGCCTATCTTTACCCGTCGGGTGGTGGGGGTCCGCTCCGGGTCACTTACGTCGATACCCGCACGTCGCGCGGCGACAGCACCGATCAGGCGGCCTGCATCTCCGCTCTGGAACATCCGATCTGATCGAGCGCCCATTGGGCGGCTTCGGCGATCACCGGGTCGGGATCGTCGAGATGCGGCCGTACGACTTCGATGAGTGAGCGATCGCCGCTGTTGCCTGCCGCGATCAGGCAATTGCGGATCATCCGTTTGACGCCGATCCGCTTGACCGGCGATCCGGCGAACATCTCCCGGAACGCCGCATCGTCGAGCGCCAAAAGGTCGGCGAGCCGCGGCGCCGCAAGCTCCGCGCGCGGCAGGAACGCGCGGTTCGCCGCGGCGGCGTCGGCGAAGCGATTCCACGGACACACCGCGAGGCAATCGTCGCAGCCGTAGATGCGGTTGCCCAGCGGCTTGCGGAACTCCTCAGGGATCGGCCCCTCATGCTCGATGGTGAGGTACGAAATGCAGCGCCGCGCATCGATCCGGTGCGGTCCCACGAACGCCTGCGTTGGGCAGGCGTCGAGGCAGCGCCGGCAGGTCCCGCAATGCTGGCCGTGATCGGCCGGGGCGTCCGGCTCCAGCTCGAGGCTGGTCAGAATCACGCCGAGGAACAGCCAACTGCCGTGCTCGCGGCTGACGAGGTTGGTGTGCTTGCCCTGCCAGCCGATCCCGGCCGCCTGGGCGAGGGGCTTCTCCATCACCGGCGCCGTGTCGACGAACACCTTCAGCTCCGACGGCGCCTCGGCAACGATGAACCGCGCGAGCGCCTTCAGCGCCTTCTTGACGGTCTTGTGATAGTCGCCGCCCCGGGCATAGACCGAGATGCGGCCGAGATCCGGACGCTCGCCAAGCGCCAGCGGGTCGGTCGCGGGCGCATAGCTCATCCCCAGCGCGATCGCCGATTTCGCGTCCGGCCAGAGCGCGCGCGGGCTGACCCGGTGATGCGCGCGAGCCTCCATCCACCCCATCGTCCCATGGTGTCCCGCTTCCAGCCAGCGCCTGAGATCGAGGCCGGCCGCGTCCGCCGCAGACGCGCTCGTAAAGCCGCAGGCGACAAAGCCCATGCGTTCGGCCTCAGCCCTTATTGCTTCCTCAAGGCTTTGCCCTCTAATCACGGGCGCGTCCCTACACGCTCTCGCCGGATTTCCGTAGGAATTTCAGTGCTTCGACAGGCTTCAGACAATGTGATGACCGGCGGTCTGGCCGTCGAAGCGATCGATCTGGTCAAGGATTTCGGCGCCACGCGCGCGGTCGACGGGGTCAGCCTCGCCGTCCCCGCGGGCTCCATCTACGGCCTGCTCGGGCCCAACGGCGCGGGGAAGACGACCATATTGCGGATCCTGCTCGGGATCATCGATCCGTCTAGCGGAACGCGCCGGGTTCTGGGCCGCGAGCGGCCGCTCGATGCCGCAGCCGAGATCGGGTACCTGCCCGAGGAGCGCGGCCTGTATCCGGCGATGACCGCGCGCGAGGCGATCGCCTTCATGGGCGCGCTCCGCGGATTGCCGCTCGCCGAAGGCCGCCGCCGCGCCGATGCCTTGCTTACCGAGCACAACCTTGGCGAGTGGGCGAGGAAGCCGATCCGCACTTTGTCCAAGGGCATGGCGCAAATCGTCCAGCTGCTCGGCACGATCATCCACAAGCCGCGGCTGATCGTACTGGACGAGCCATTCGCCGGTCTCGACGCGATCAACCAGGGCCGGCTCGAGGAGTTGATCCGCCGCGAGGCGCGGGCCGGTGTCACGATCATCTTCTCGACGCACGTCATCGCGCATGCCGAGCGGCTGTGCGAGCTGATTGCGATCATCGCGAAGGGCAAGATCGCGTTTGACGGCCGCGTCGACGAGGCCCGTGCCCGGCTTCGGCCGATCGTGCGTCTGGGGACCCGCGCCAAGGATGGACCGTGGCGCTCGGCAATTCCCGGCAAGCGCCCGCCGCGAGGGAGACGAATATGTGTTCGAGCTTCCCGAAGGCGGGCCCGAGCCCTTGCTCAAGGCGCTGATCGAAGGGGGCGCGGGGATCGAGACGCTCGCGATCGAACGGCCGGGTCTGCATGACGCCTTCGTCGCGATTGCCGGCGACAAGGCCGCAGCGGCGATGGGCGAGGAGAAGCCGCAATGATGCGCTTCCTGCGATCGGCTTTCGTTATCGGGCGCCGTGATTTCTCGGCGACGGTCCTTTCGAAGACGTTCATCTTCTTCCTTCTGGCGCCGATGTTTCCGCTGCTCATGGGCGGCGTTTTCGGCGGCATTGGCGCCCGCGTTGCGCAGCAGACCGAACGGCCGATTGTCGCGGTGATTGCGCCTCATGCCGAGTTCCAGCGGTTGAACGCCGCGCGCGAGCACACGGCCGATGCCGTAGGTGACGACGCCCTGGTCAGGCTGGTCGGCTATTCGCCGAAGCGAGATCTCGCGGGACAGGAAAAGCGGCTGCTCGCAAGCCGCGACCCTCCGATCCGGGCAGTGCTGAGCGGCGGCCTCGATCACCCGCATCTGATCGGGGCTCTCGCCAACGATCCCGGGACCGTCGAGCAGCTCCGGTTGCTGATCGCCAGCGCGCGGGCGGACACAACTGACCGATCGTCGAACCTGCACGTGTCCGTGGTTGCGGCGTCACCGGGGACGCAGGTCACGGATCAGGTGACAACGGCGTGGATCGGACAGGTCACCTTGTTCCTGCTCACGCTGATGCTCTCGACGATGGTTTTATCGCAGCTGATCGAGGAGAAATCGAACAAGATCATCGAAGTCATCGCCGCCGCGATGCCGATCGATGCGATGTTCGTCGGAAAGCTTTTCGCGATGCTGACCGCTTCGGTTCTGGCGCTGCTCGTGTGGCTCAGCGCCGGGGCGCTTCTGATCCAGCTGGTCAAGCACGGCGGTGTCGCGACGCTGCCGCCGCCGGCGGTCGGATGGCCGGCCTTCCTGGTGCTCGGCATCATCTACTTCGGCTTGAATTATCTGCTCCTCGGCGCGGCCTTTCTGACCATCGGCGCGCAGGCTTCGACCGCCCGGGAAGTCCAGACGCATGTCCTTGCCGGTGACATTCGTGCAGGTCCTGATCTTCGCATTCGCGGCGAAAACGATTGGCGCGCCCAACTCGGCGAGCGCACTTGGCGGCGGCAATTTTCCCGCTCTCATCGCCCATGGCGATGCTCGCCCGGGCCGCCGAGCGATCGGATCTGTGGCTCCAGCTTGCCGCAATCCTGTGGCAGGCGCTGTGGGTCGCGGTGATCGTACGCTACGGCGCCAAGCTGTTCCGCAAAACGGTGTTGAAGTCCGGCCCGCGCCTCGCGTGGTGGCGCTTCGGCCGGGCTAGCTGAACGCCGCGCGCGCCATGTCTTCGAACTGCTTCATCAGCGCGCGATGCGGGAAAGGCCCGTGGCTGATCCGCGCGACGCCCGCGCTCGCCCAGACGGATTTGTCGGGCGCGCCGGGAAAAGCGATCACGTTGAGCGGCAGCGGGACTTCGCGCACGACGCGCTCGATCTGCCTGGGATCGGCGAGCCGCGGCACGAAGAAGCCGCTCGCGCCGCTGTCGGCAAAGGCTTTGCCGCGCTCGATCACCTGATCGATCAGCGCATCGTCATAGGTCTGCGTCTTCAGGAACAGATCGGTGCGGGCATTGATGAAGAATTGATCGCCGACGGCGCGGCGGATCGCCTCGATCCGGCTGCATTGCAAGCTCAGCGGGTGCAGCCCCTCGCCGCCGACGACCTGGTCCTCGAAATTGCAGCCGACGGCGCCCGTCTCCGCCAAACGCGCGACGTTGCGTCCGCCTTCTTCGGGATCGGCCGAGTACGCGCCCTCGAAATCGACCGTGACCGGAAGCTCGACGGCCTCGACGATGCGCTTCGCATTGGCGAGCGCGAAGTCGATCGGCACCTGCTGGCCGTCGGGCCAGCCGTTGGCGTCGGCGACCGGATGGCTGCCGGTGGCCAGCGCCTTCGCGCCGGCACTGACAACCGCGTGCGCGCTGCCGACGTCCCAGATATTGTAGAGCACGACCGGATCGCCGGGCACGTGGAGCGCTGCGAAAGTTTCGAATTTTGTTGGCATGGCCGAGCGACTAGGCCCGAGCGCACCCGCGCGCAATCGCTGGAACTTGGGTTCGGCGAATCTCTAGTTCGTCCGCGCATGGCCGAACTCGTCGCCGACACGCACGCGCTGCTCGAAGGGTTGAGCGAGGCCGCGGTGATCGCCGCCGGCGGCCGCGTGCTCGCCTCGAACAGCGCGGCCAGGGCGCTGCTCGGCGCGGAGATCGACGGCGATCCGATCGATCGAGTGATCTCGCACCCGGCGGCGCTCGAAGCGCTCGACCGCGGAGATCACGACCATGAAGGTATCGAGCTGACCGGTCTCGGCGGGTCTCGCCGCCACTGGCTGATGCGCACCGCGCCGCTCGCCGACGGGACCTCGCTTATCCGCTTCGTCGATCGCAGCGAAGCGCGCGCGGCCGAGCAGATGCGCGTCGATTTCGTCGCCAACGCAAGCCACGAGCTGCGCACGCCGCTCTCCACGCTGATCGGCTACACCGAGACCCTGCGCGAACAATCCGACGAGATCGATCCCACGACCCGAGAGCAATTCCTCGCCGTTGTGCACGACGAGGCGCGGCGCATGCAGCGCGTCGTCGAGGACCTCATCTCCCTCTCGCGGATCGAGGCCGAGAAGTTCACCACCCCGACCGAAGCGGTCGCTCTGGAGCCGCTGATCGAGCATGCGCTCGACAGCGCCCGCCGAATCGCCGACGAACGCGGGTCGGCGCTCGTTCGCGACGTCGCCGCGGACCTGCCGGAGATCGCCGCCGACCGGAGCCAGATTCTTCAGCTGCTCGACAATCTGATTACCAATGCGTTGCGCTATGGAGAGCCGGGGACACCTGTGACCGTGTCGGCGCATGCCGAAGGGCCGATGCTGCACTTGTCGGTCGCCGACGAGGGCGATGGAATCGCCCCCGAGCACATCGGGCGGGTCACGGAGCGTTTCTATCGTGTCGATACCAGCCGCAGCCGTTCGCTCGGCGGCACCGGACTCGGGCTCTCGATCGTCAAGCACATCGTTGAGCGCCACCGCGGGCGGCTGAGCATCGACAGCGAGCTCGGCCGGGGCACGACCATGCATGTCCTGCTACCGGTGGCGGTTTCATAAAAGTGTCACGCGCGGCGGCTAAGCAGAGGCGCCCGTGACAAAGCCCAGATTATTGCTCGTCGAGGACGACCGCGCGCTTGCCGACCTGCTGACGTGGCACTTTGCCCGCGAAGGGTATGACATTGCCCGCACCGCGGACGGCGACGAAGCGCTGCTGCTTGCCGAAGAGCGCACGCCCGATCTCGTCATCCTCGACTGGATGATCGAGGGCGTCAGTGGGATCGAGGTCTGCCGGCGCCTCCGGCGCAGGGCTTCGACTGCCCACGTGCCGATCATCATGCTCACCGCCCGAGGCGAAGAGGGCGACCGGATCCGCGGGCTCGAGACCGGCGCCGACGATTATGTGACGAAGCCGTTCAGCCCGCGCGAGTTGCTTGCGCGCGTCGGCGCGGTGCTGCGCCGGGTTCGCCCGGCTCTGGCCGGCGAGCAACTCACTTACGCCGATGTCGAAATGGACGTTGAGGCACATCGCGTTCGGCGAGGAGGGAAGCCGGTGCAACTCGGCCCGACCGAATTCCGACTGCTCCGCCACTTCATGGAGCATCCGCGACGCGTCTTCTCGCGCGAACGGCTGTTGGATGCCGTTTGGCAGCATGACGCGGACATCGACGCGCGCACGGTCGACGTGCACATCCGCCGCCTGCGCAAATCGCTGAACGATGGCGGTCATCCCGACATGATCCGCACCGTCCGCTCGGCCGGCTACGCGCTCGACGCGGAAGAATAGCGGCTGTCACAAAATTGAAGCTTTCGAGTCACGCGTCCTTCGTTTTGCAGCGCTAGCTCAAGTCTCAGTCTCAAACGCAGCTGCGAGGAAATAGACTGTGACCGGAGTGATTCAGAAAATCTTGCCGCGCGAGGACAGGTTCTTCGATCTGTTCGAACGGCAGGCCGAGGTGATCGTTCGCGCTTCGGATGGGCTGGTGCAGTTGGTCGCGGGCACTTCGATCCCCCAAAGTCTCGACGAGATACGAGGCCTCGAAACGGCGGCAGATGACATCACCCGCGACGTGCTGACTGCTGTCCGCCGTTCGTTCATCACGCCGTTCGACCGGAGCGCGATCACTGCGCTGATCTCGTCGATGGACGATGCGGTCGACGAAATCTGGCACACCGCAAAGACCGTTCGAACGTACCGGGTCACGGCGTTCGAGCCGCAGGTGCGGGCATCCGCCGACCTCGCGCGGGAGGCCGCGCGGCTAGTCGAGGAAGCGATTCCGCTGATGCGCAACATCGGCCGGAACGCGGCGCGCCTGCACGAAATCACCGAAGCCATCGTGCACCTCGAAGGTCGCGCCGACGGGCTCCACGACGAAGGTCTTGCCGCGCTTTACGACCAACACGGGGCCGAGCGTCCGATTGTGTTTTTCGTTGGGCGCGAGATCTACCGCTTCGTCGAGCGGGTGCTCGACCGCTTTCAGGACATCGCCGACGAAATCCAGGGCATCGTCATCGATCACGCCTGAGCCGGGAGCACGCACTTATGGAACCGACAATTGCGCTGCCGGTGCTGATCGGCCTCATCGGCCTCGCCCTTGCATTCGATGTGATCAACGGCCTGCACGACGCGGCCAATTCCATCGCCACCGTGGTCTCGACCCGAGTCCTGTCACCGCGAATGGCGGTTGCCTGGGCAGCCTTCTTCAACTTCGTAGCCTTCGTCTTCATCGGCATGCATGTGGCGGAGACCATCGGCAAAGGGATCATCGATCCGGCGATCGTCGACCCGGCGGTGATTTTCGGCGCCCTTGCCGGGGCCATATTGTGGAATGCGATCACCTGGTATCTCGGCATTCCATCGAGCAGCAGCCATGCGCTCGTCGGGGGCCTGGTCGGCGCCGGCACGGCCAAAGCTGGCTTCGGCGCAATCGTTTCATCCGGCGTGATCAAGACCAGCGTGTTCATCTTCGCCGCGCCGCTGCTTGGAATGGCGATGGCCATCATCATGGTCGTGGCCTCGTCATGGCTGTTCAAGCCGGTGCCGGCGAACACCGCCGACAAGGCGTTCCGCCGTTTGCAGCTATTGTCGTCCGCGGCCTATTCGATCGGCCACGGCGCCAACGATGCGCAAAAGACGATGGGGATCATCACCGTCCTCCTGTTCAGCACGGGCTATTTGCATGGTGAATTCCACGTGCCGCTGTGGGTGGTCCTTGCCGCCCAGGCGGCCATGGGCCTCGGCACGCTGATGGGCGGCTGGCGGATCGTTCACACCATGGGATCGAAGATCACCCGCCTCACCCCCCACCAGGGCTTTTGCGCGGAGAGCGGCGGAGCGCTGCTTCTGTTCGGCGCGACCACCTTCGGAATTCCGGTATCGACAACTCACACGATCACCGGTGCGATCATGGGCGTTGGGGCCGCGCGGAGAGCGTCTGCAGTACGCTGGGGCGTAGCGGGCAACATCGTGGTTGCCTGGATCCTGACCATTCCGGCCGCAGCACTGATCGCCGCACTTGTGTACGTCGGCTCAACGGTCATCGGATGAGCCGACGGGCGAGTTACGCTACTGAACCAAGCCAGCAACTCGCTCGGGCGCTCTCACCGCTCAATCGGGCGAGTTTGAAATAGATGAGAGCAGAATACCCTAGTCGCGTACTAGAGTATAGCATATGCGACGTGTCGCGGTGGAGTTCTTGCCGCGGCGCGTCTGAACCCAAACGGGGGAAGGATCTCGAAATGAAGTTCAAGTTCGTCGCAGCGCTGATCGCAGCAAATGCGATTTGCCTTGCGACCACGCCCGCGTCCGCGAAGTCGGATGACCAGCTGTGGACCAATTTCAATGTGACTGCGAAGCTCGGCGACCGCTGGCGCCTGTCGGAGGAGGTCACAGTCCGTTTCAGCGACAACCGCAACGGCCTTTACGAGTTCGAATCCAACACATTGCTCGGTTATCGCCTGAGCAAGATGGTGACGCTCTGGGCCGGCTACACCCACAATCCGCAATATGCGGGCGGCGATTTCACGGTCATGGAGCACCGCGCCCGCGAGCAGGTGACGTTCGATGGGTTCGCGCGGCTGGGGGCGGGGAAGCTCAACGGCAGGATCCGGCTCGAGCAGCGCTGGCGGAATGGGGTTGACGGAACCGGGTGGCGGGTGCGGCCCTATCTCAAATATTCGCTGCCGATCGCCGGCAAGACCGCGCTCAACCTTTCCAGCGAGCCCTTCTTCAATCTCGACACAACGCCGTTCCAGAAGAAGTCCGGGCTCGACCGCGTGCGCAATCTGATCACGATCTCGACGCCGCTGACCAAAAGCCTGAGCGGTGAGGCCGGCTACATGAACCAGCACGGATTCGTCAGCGGCGGTCCGGACACCAGCGACAATGTCGCTTATTTCGGGCTGGCGCTCGCGTTGTAACCGAACGCGTCGGCGAGAGCCTGCCCGACCTCGTCGAGCGTGTACGGCTTCTGCAGCCGCGGGCGGTCGGCCCATTTGTCGGGCATCTGCCAGTCGGCATATCCACTGGTGAGGACGAACGGCAGGCGCTTCGCCTCGAGCACCTCGCAGAGAGGAAAGACGCGTTCGCCGCGGATGTGGACGTCCATCAGCGCGGCGTCGTAGCCGCCAGCTTCGATCAGCTCGCGCGCGGCGGCCATATTCGGCGCCGGCCCGACGACTTCGCATCCAAGCTCTTCCAGTAATTCAGCGGTGAACGGCCCGACCACGGGGGAATCTTCGACCAGGAGGATGCGGCGGCCAGTCAGATCGGCGGTCTCGGGTTGTTCCCGAAGCGCCTCGTCAGTGGACGAATCTCGCGACGACATCGCGGTAGGAACGCGACACCTTCACTTGCGCTCCCGAATCCAGCACCAGGAAGCATTCGCCGTTGGTGTGCGGCTTCACCTGGCGCACCAGGTCGAGGTTGACGATGGTCGAGCGGTGGACACGCTGAAAGCGGCGCGGGTCGAGCCGCTTCTCAAGGTCCTTCATCGTCTCGCGCAGGATCAAGGTGTTGTCGCCGGTCTGGATGCACATGTAATCGCCGGCCGCATCGATGCGCTCGATGGTGTCGACGTCGACGCGGAAGATCTGCCCCTGGTCCTTGATGTTGATCATCTTCTCGAAGCGGTTGGCGGCGGGCCCTTCCGGCGCCGCGTCGGCCAGCTCCTCGGCTGCTTCGGGGGCGTGCTCGGCGAGCGCTTCCTTCAGGCGCTCCGTTTCCTCCGCGCCGCGCCGCTCGGCAAGCCGCTGGCGAACGCGGTCCATGGTCGCGGCCAGGCGATCCTCGTCGACGGGCTTCATCAGATAATCGACCGCCTGGGCGTCGAACGCGCGCAGCGCATGCTCGCCATAAGCGGTGACGAACACGAATAACGGCGGCTCGACGTCCATCAGGCCCTGGATCACCGAGAAGCCGTCGAAACCCGGCATCTGAATGTCGAGGAAAACGAGGTCCGGCTTGTGCGTCTTGATCTGCCGGATCGCCTCGCGGCCATTGGCGGCTGTCCCGACCACCTCCACGTCTTCATGCGCCTGCAACCTCAGCTGCAGCCCTTGCGTGGCAAGCGGTTCGTCGTCGACCAAAATGGTCCGGATGGTCATCAGGCTGTGTCTCCGGGTTCGTGGGGAATCTCGATGATAACGCTAAAGCCCCCCTTATCGTTCTTTCTCGCCTCGAAACGATGTGCGGCGCCATAGGCCTGCGACAGTCGGTCCCGAATGTTCGCCAGTCCGACTCCGGTCGACGGGCTGGCCGCGATTTCCGCCCCATCGCCAAACCCGTTGTCGGCGACTTCGATCCGCACCGCATGGGCTTCGCGATTGGCGGTGATCCAGATGTCGGCGCCGTTCTCGCTCGGAGTGACCGCATATTTGATCGCGTTTTCGATCAGCGGCTGCAGCAGCAGCGACGGCAGCCGCGCTCCGATCGTCTCGGGCTCGATGCGGAAATGCGGCCGCAAGCGGTCCTCGAACCGCATTTTCTCGATTTCGAGATAGAGTTTCAGAGTCTCGACCTCCTGCGCAAGCGTCACCTTGGCGGTCGGTTCGTTGACCAGAGTGTAACGGAGAAAGGACGAGAGGCGCGCGAGCATCGCATTGGCGCGCTCGGTCTGCTTCAGCAGCACCAGGGTCGAGATCGAGTTCAGCGTGTTGAACAGGAAGTGCGGGTTGAGCTGGTAGCGCAGCATCGCCAGCTGCGCGGTCGAAGCCTGGCTCTCGAGCCGCTCGCGCTGGTCGATCTGCTCCTCGAGAAGCAGGAAGTAATTGATCCCGTAATACAGCGCGGACCAGGCGGCGAGCAGTGCGAAATTGAGCAGGATCGGGCCCAGATAACCAACCCCGACGGGCCTGAGCTGGGGCTTGAGGAACGTCGC
Source organism: uncultured Alphaproteobacteria bacterium (assembly GCA_963849435.1). Lineage (GTDB taxonomy): Bacteria > Pseudomonadota > Alphaproteobacteria > Sphingomonadales > Sphingomonadaceae > Sphingomicrobium. The sequence continues at coordinate 100,201 of CAWKHO010000013.1, read as the reverse complement.
CACGCTCCACGTCTCGATGACCGAGAAAGCGCTCGAAGCGAGCATCACCGTCGCCAGCGACAGGACCACCGTCCACAGCGGCTTCATTTTGATCAGGCGCCGGTACAGCGACGCCATCAGCAGGGTCAGCGAATAGCCCGTCGCGGTCAGAAGGAGCGTGTGGACCAGCCACATCCACCCCATCGAATTGGCGAAGCCGGAGAGCGTGCGCAGCAGGAAATAGCCGGTCCAGCCGATCGACTGCAGGATCCAGAAGGCGCGGTTCTTGTCGTCGAAGAATGGCTGGTCGAGGCCCGACGCCGCGCGCGATCGGCGCCGCCGGCGACGAAATCGCGGGCGCGTCCGGCGGGCGGCGAGCGCCGCCGCACCGTAGCTCGCCGATCGAGGGTCGCGCTCTCCGTCGCCATCGGCGCCGGGATATAGAGGCGCGGAGCGCGCTTTGCGAGCGCAAGGCTTGCCGAGCCGCCGCGAGTGGCCCTAGCGGGCACACAAAAGCCGGTGCAGCGTTGGGCTGCCGAACTCGTCAAGAGGCCTGAATGAAGCCTCTTCACCCGCGCCGCGCTGCTCGCGCTGCTCCTCCTCACCGCTTGCGGCGTGGCCGACGAGTCCGGCAATCGGACCGCGCCAAGCGCGCCGGCCGTCGCCCCGGTCCTCACCACGCCCGACGCGGTCGACACCGCCAGCTTTGCCAAGCCGCTCGAAGCGCGGGTCACGCATGTCGCGCTCGATCTGACCGTGAATTTCGAGGCGCGCCGATCGAGGGCACCGCCACGCTCGATATCGACCGCAGCCCGGACGCCAGGCAGATCGTCCTCGACGATAATGGGCTCGAGATCGCCAGGTCATCGACGGCTCCAACCACCCGCTGCCGTTTAAGGTCGGGCGCGAAGGACCCGAACCTCGGCTCGCCGCTGGCGATCGCGCTCAGGCCCGACACAAAGCGGATCGTCGATCACCTACAAGAGCGCGCCCGATGCCGGAGCACTTGCTGTGGCTCACGCCCGAGCAGACCGCCGGGCAAGAAGGCGCCCTTCCTGTTCAACCAGGGCGAATCGATCGAGAACCGGAGCTGGATCCCGACGCAGGATTCGCCCGGCGATCCGCCAGACCTGGGAAGCGACGATCCACGTCGCCAGCCGGCATGACGGCGGTGATGAGCGCGCCGAGCGATCGAGCAGCCGATCACCCAGGGCGGCGAAAGCGTGTTCAACTTCCGCATGGATCACAGCGTCGCGCCCTACATGATCGCGATCGCGGTCGGCGACCTGGCGTTCAAGCCGCTCGGGCCGCGCACCGGCGTCTGGGCGGAGCCGGCGACGATTGACGGCCGCGGCGCGCGAGCTGGCCGACACCGAGAAAATGGTTGCCGCGGCGGAGAAGCTCTACGGCCCCTATCGCTGGGGCCGCTACGACGTCCTCGTCCTGCCGCCGTCCTTCCCCTACGGCGGGATGGAAAACCCCAACATGACCTTCCTGACGCCGACCTTCATCGCCGGCGACAAGAGCCTGGTCAGCCTCGTCGCGCACGAGCTGTCGCACAGCTGGTCGGGCAATCTCGCGACCAACGCGACGTGGAACGACTTCTGGCTCAACGAAGGGATTACCACCTACGCCGAGCGGCGGATCGTGGAAGAGCTCTACGGCAAGAAGCAGGCGGACGAGGAGATCGCGCTCGGCATCGACGCGCATCAACAAGGCGGTGGCCGAGAATGGCGGGCCGAACGGTCCGGACACCCGGCTTCACCTCGACCTGAAAGGCCGCAATCCCGACGACGGCCTGACCGACATCGCCTACGAAAAAGGCGCGGCGTTCATGCGCACGGTCGAAGCGATCGTCGGCCGGCCGCGCTTCGATGCGTGGCTCAAGGGCTGGTTCGACCGCCACGCCTTTCAGCCGGTCACGTCGGCGATGCTCCTCGCCGATATCCGCCAGAACCTGATCAAGGGCGACAAGGCGCTCGAAAACAGGCTGATGCTCGACCGCTGGGTCTATCAGCCGGGAATTCCGCCCAACATGGTGCGCCCGCCGGCGAGCACGTTCGCGGAGCAGGACAAAGCGCGCTGCCGCTTTTGCGAAACGGAGGCGCGCCGCCGCAGGCGTGGGCGCACTGGATCACCGATGAGCGGCTCCGCTTCCTCAACCGGCTGCCGCGCAAGCTCCCGAAAGCGCGGCTGGACGCGCTTCAGTCGGCTTTCGGGCTGAACGACACGCGGAACATGGAGGTGCGCTTCGCCTGGCTCGATCTGGCGGTCGCTAACCGCTACGATCCGGCTGTGCCATCATTGGAACACTTCCTGAGCTCGCAAGGGCGAGGCAAGTTCGTGCGGCCGTTGTTCAAGGCGCTGGCCAAGGATCACGCAGTGGGGAAAGCCGATCGCCAAGCGCATTTATGCGGAGGCGCGGCCGCTCTATCACCCGCTGGTAACCCGCGATTTGGACAAGCTCGGACTTCTAACGGAATCGCTCCTTAACCGCGCTTAAACGCTCTTTCACTACGCGCATTTGCTGCAGTGGAACGGCGGGCGGATGTACGAAGCTCCTGATCGGTATAAGCGCTTGATTTCGGCCCGACTTCCGGGCGGTGAATCGGCTGGGCTCGCAGTGACGCGGCGACGACGGTCGAAAGCTCGCCGCTAAGAGACGTGCAGCTGATCTCGCGCGCGCAGCTCGCGCCGTTTTTCGCGGCCGCGAATATTGTCGCCGCGCTGATGATGGTTGCGAACCTTTGGGACGCATGTCGGTCCGACGTGGCTGGTCCCTTGGCTGGGTCGCGGTCGCGGTCGTCAATCTCGGCGCGATGCAGCTTGCCCGCATCAGTCCATCACCTGCGTCGGCCGCTCCGGCCGCAGGGTTCCGACGTGGATGTTGGTCGGCGACGTGGCGGTGCGCGCGGTCGTCTGGCTGTCAGCTGCCCTTGTACCTTTTCCCGCAAATGGATCCGGCGACGCAAGTGATCGCCGCGTCGGTCATGGCCGGACTCGGCATTGCCGCGCTTGGACTGGTCGTCATTCCGCCCTGCGTCACCGCATGGATGGTGGCTTTCACCGCCGGGGTTGGCGGTTCGCTGCTGCATCGGGCGCCATTCGGTTCCGTTCCAGCACATGCTCTCGATCCTGTTCACGCTCGGGCGTCGCAATCTTCGGCGTCGCTCACCGTCGCCCGTTGGGCGTTCCACCAGCTGAAGACCAACGCCGACGTCGGCAGCCAGAGCGAAAGCGCGAGCCTGTTGCTGCAGGAATATGAACAGCGCGGCGTCGGCTGGTTGTGGCAGATCGATGCGCGAGAATCGCGTCACCTACATCAGCTCGCGGATGAGCGCCCTGCTCGGCAACCCTGCAAGCCAGCTGCATCGGCCATTCGCTGCCGGCGCTGCTCGGCGGCCATGCCGAGCTTGGCCGGGTGCTGCTCGAAAAGCAGGCATTCAACGCGCTCGAGATGGAGCTGAAGACTCCGCGCGGCACGCGCTGGATCTCGATCGCCGGCGACCCGATCATCGACACCGCCGGCCGCTTCGAAGGCTTCCGCGGCGTCGGCTCCGACATCACCGAGATCCGCCAGACGCAGGAGCGGCTGACGCACCTCGCCAATGTCGACGTCCTTTCCGGCCTGCCCAACCGCGGCCGCGTCCGCCAGCTGCTCGGCGAAGCGCTGCGCGCACGCGACCACCGGCAATGTGCCGTGCGCGATCATGTTCCTCGATCTCGACGGCTTCAAACCGGTCAACGACACGTTCGGCCACCCCAAGGGCGACGCGGTGCTTCGCGCGGTCGCCAAGCGGCTGGTCGACGAGGTCGGCGCCGACGGCCATGTCGGCCGCATGGGCGGCGACGAGTTCGCGATCGTCGTCACCGACGCGCAGAGCCGCAAGATGGTCGAAGCAGCTCGCCGACCGGATCATCAAGTGCGATCAAGGAACCCTATCATGATCGACCAGACCGAGATCCGCATCGGCGTGTCGATCGGCTGCGCCTTCGGCCCGATCGACGGCGCCACCGTCGACGATCTGATCCTCAAGGCCGACCTTGCGCTGTATCAAGCGAAGGACGCCGGCCGCGGCTGCGCGCGCTATTTCTCGTCGGAACTGCAGTCGGAGCAGGAGGACCGCGTCCGCCTCGAAGGCGACCTTCGCCAGGCGATCGCCGCGAAGCAGTTCCATCTCGTGTTCCAGCCGCTGATCAACGCCAAGACCCAGAAGCTGGTCGGCTTCGAGGCGCTGATCCGCTGGAACCACCCGCAGCGCGGCAACGTCCCGCCCAACGTCTTCATCCCGGTCGCCGAGGAAAGCGGCCTGATGGCCGTGATCGGCGAGTGGGTGATCGACGAAGCCTGCCGCGCCGCCGCCTCGTGGCCCGAGCCGATCACCGTCGCGCTCAACATCAGCCCCAAGCAGATCATCCCGCCGGCGCTGCCCAACACCGTCAGCGAGGCGCTTGCCCGCTACAAGCTGCCCGGCAACCGCATCGAGCTCGAAGTCACCGAAGGCGTGTTCCTCGGCGACAACGGCTCGACGCTCGACGTGCTGAAGCGCCTGCGCGCGCTCGGCGTCGGCATCGCGCTCGACGATTTCGGCACCGGCTATTCGTCGATCGGCTATCTGAACAAGGCGGTGTTCCACAAACTCAAGATCGACGGCAGCTTCGTGCGCGAGGCCGGGATCCGTCCGGAAAACGTCGCGATCATCCAGTCGATCGTCCAGCTCGCCAAGAGCTTCCGCATGTCGATCACCGCCGAGGGCGTCGAGACCGCCGAGGATTTCGAGCGCATGCGCGAGCTCGGCTGCGATACGATCCAGGGCTATCTGTTCGGCCGTCCGCTCGCCTACGAGCGCGCCAACCAGATGGTCGTCGGCCTCGGCGCCAAAAGGATGGCGGGCTAGGCTTTCGCTTTCTTTGCTGGGACCGCTCTTCCGGTCCCGTCAGGGCCAGCCGCACCTTTGCTACATCTGCACCTGGCTGCCGAGCTCGACCACGCGGTTGGTCGGAAGCTTGAAGAATTCCATCGCGCTTTCCGAGTTCTTGAGCATCCACGCGAAGAGCTTCTCCCGCCACAGCGCCATTCCCGGCGCCTTCTTGGAGGCGACCAGCTTCTGCCGCCCGAGGAAGAAGCTCGTGCGCATCATGTTGAACGGCTCGCCGCAGGTCTTGGATTCCGGCAAGGTCGCGCGGGATGTCGACCTCTTCCATGAAGCCGTAGTGCAGGATCACGCGGTAGAAGCCCTGGCCCGCATCATGGACCTCGACCCGTTTCTCGGTGGGCACATGCGGCACGTCCTCGACCTTGACGGTGAGGATCAGCACCCGCTCGTGAAGCACCTGGTTGTGCTTCAGATTGTGCAGCAGCGCCGCCGGCACCGTGTCGGGCGCCGCTGAAAGGAAGACGGACGTGCCCTTGACCCGGTGCACCGAACCCGCCGCCGACTTGATGAACACCGGCAGCGGAAGCGCGGATTTGGCGAGCCGCTCGCGCATGATCCGGCGGCCCGTTGCCCAAGTGGTCAGGACAGTGAAGCTCACCCCGGCGACGAGCAGCGGGAACCAGCCGCCATCGGCGACCTTGGTGATGTTCGACGCGAAGAAGATGCTGTCGACCATGAGAAACAGCCCGATGACCGCGCCCGCGACGATCCGGTTCCAGCGCCACACTTCGAAGACGAGCACGCCGAGCATGATGGTGGTGATCAGCATCGTGCCTGTGACCGCGATCCCGTAGGCCGACGCGAGCCGCCCGACTCGCGGAAGCCGAGGACGAGCAGCATCACCATCACGAGCAGCGTCCAGTTCACCGCGGGGATGTAGATCTGCCCCGCCGCTTTCTCGCTGGTGTGCTCGGTTCTCAGACGCGGCAGATAGCCGAGCTGGATGGCCTGGTGGGTCACTGAAAAGGCGCCGGAGATGACCGCCTGGCTCGCGACGATGCACGCGGCGGTGGCAATGACGACCAGCGGCAATTGGCCCCAGTCGGGCGCCATTAAGTAAAAGGGATTGGACGCGGCCGCCGGATTTTCGAGCAGCAATGCGCCTTGGCCGAGATAGTTCAGCATCAGGCACGGGTAAGCGACCGTCAGCCACGACAGCGCGATCGCCTTGCGCCCGAAATGCCCGAGATCCGCGTAGAGCGTCTCGGCGCCCGTGACCGCGAGGAATACCGAGCCGAGCGCGAGGAACCCCAGCTTCGGGTTCACCGCGAAGAAGCGCAGGGCCCAAATCGGGCTCAGCGCCGCCAGGATCTCCGGCCGCAATATGATTTTCGAAATTCCCAGGCCCGCGAGCGTCAGCAAATAGACCAGGACGATCGGGCCGAACATGATCCCGACTTTTCCAGTGCCGCGGGATTGGAGGAAGAACAGGCCGACGATGATGCCGAGCGTGATCGGGATCACCAGCGGCTGCAGTGTGCGCTCGGCGACTTCAATGCCTTCGATCGCAGGGAGCAGGGTCATGGCGGGGGTGATCATCGCGTCGCCGTAAAAGAGGCAGGTCGCGAGCACTCCGAGAACGACCAGTCCGCGAGCCCATCTCTTGTGGGCGAGGTTGCGCGAAATGAGCGACAGCAAAGCGAACGACCCGCCTTCGCCCTTGTTGTCGGCACGCATTGCGACGAGCACGTATTTCAGGGTGACGACCAGCATCAGCGACCAGAAGATCAGGCTCAGCACGCCGAAGATGTGCAGGTGGTCGACCTGCAGCGGGTGAGGGCCGAGGAAGCTTTCGGACATAGTGTAAAGCGGCGACGTGCCGATGTCGCCAAACACGACCCCGATCGCTCCGAGCATCAGCTTCGGAAGCGGTTCCGCGGGGCCGTGGTGGGCGAGGACATTGTCCGCGCTGACTGCGGTGTCGGTGACGGCTGTCGCCATGCGGAGCGCTCTCTACCGTCTGCGCATAAAGATTCCATGTGGATTTTTGCAGTGCAGCATAAATACAGCGCCGCGGCTCTCGACGCGCGGCTTCGCCGGGCGCACTTAGCCGCCATGGCTGAGCCCCGCGCCATTCACCCGCAGATGTCGGTGACGGCTCGCGTCCAAGCTTATGCCGGAGCGATCGCGATGGTCGCGGTCTCGACTCTCGTGGGTCTGTGGATCGCGCCGCGCTGGGGCACTGCGCCGGTGGACATGATCTATCTGCCCGCGGTGCTCGCCGCAGCGGCGCTCTGGGGGCTTGGACCAGCGATCGTCGCCGGTCTCGCCGCGGCGCTGGCGTACAACTTCTTCTTCACGACGCCGGTGCACACGTTCCGGATGGACCGGGTTGCCGACGTGGTGACGGTCATCGTGCTCCTGATCGTCGCCCTCGTCACCAGCCGGCTCGCGTCGGGAATTCGGAGCCAGGCCCGGCTCGCCGCTGCGCATGCGGTGCGCAACGCCACGATCGCCGGCTTCGCCGGACGGCTGCTGTCGTGCAGCGGCGAAGAGGAGATCGGCAGTACCGCTTGCACCGAGCTTCGCCGGCTGTTCGACTGCAACGTCATGCTCGTCGCGGACCTTCCCCAGCCGCGCATCGTCACCGCCGCGCCGGACGGCAATCGCCTCACCCCGAGCGATGTCGCGGCCGCTGCGCTGACCATGGAATTCGGGCGAAGCCGCCGGGCGCGGAACGTCGCGGCTGCAGCCCGCCGAATGGGTCTTCTATCCGGTGCGTTCGGGCGACGAGGTGCTGGCGGCGATCGGCCTCGCGCGCGACGACGGCATGCTTCCGGTCGCCGAGGACGATTTGCCGCTCCTCACCAACCTCCTCGACCAGGTGGCGCTGGCGCTTGTCCGTGCCCGCGCGGAGGCTGAAAGCCGCGAAGTTGCAGGCCTGCGCGAACGCGACCATCTGCGCTCGGCGCTCCTCTCGTCGGTCGGTCACGACCTGCGCACGCCGCTCACCGGGATCATCGGTGCCGCCGCCGAGCTTCGCGCCGACGGAGCCAGGGACCCGGCGTTGCTCGCGACGATCGAGTGCGAAGCCGGCAAGCTCGAGCGCTACATCTCGAACCTGCTCGACATGGCCCGGATCGAAGCTGGCGCCGTGAAATTAAAGACCGAGCCCGTGGATTTGGTCGACTCGGTTGCGGCCGCGATCAGAGATGTTCGCGCCAGCCTGGCGGACCATCCGGTCGCCGTCGATCTGCCGGTCAATCTGCCGCTTGTCCGCGCGGACGCCGAGCTTCTGCACCATTGCCTCATCAATCTAATCGACAACGCCGCGCGCTATTCGCGCGCCGACGGGTCGATCCGGATCGCTGCCGCGGCCTCCCGTGGCGAGGTCCGGCTGATGGTTGAGGATGAGGGCCCGGGTCTGCCGCAGGACGCCGAGCGCACCCTGGACGCATTCGCTCGCATTTCCGGTTCCGACCGTAAGGGCGGTGCGGGGCTCGGCCTCGCCATCGTCAAGGCATTCGCCGAGGCGATGGGTGGCAAGGTCCTCGCCTCGAACCGGGACGGCGTTGGCGCTGTCTTCACACTTGTCTTTCCCAAAGCTCTGGTCCTGAAAGCCTCGGAAATCGCCGATGCCGGCTAGCCCGCCCAAGGTGCTGGTGGTCGACGACGAGCCGCAGATCCGCACCTTACTCAAGACCACTCTCCACCGCGCCGGCTATGCCGTCGTTGAAGCGGCAAACGGTCGCGAAGCGCTCAACGCCAAGAGCATCGACAAGCCCGACCTCGTCCTCCTCGATCTCGGTCTTCCCGACCGCGACGGGCTCGAGCTTGTGACTCTGCTTCGCGGCGAGCCGCGGGCGGCGCTGATCGTCATCTCCGCGCGCGACCAGACCGAGCAGAAGGTCGCGGCGCTGGATCTCGGCGCCGACGACTACGTGACCAAGCCGTTCGACACGGAGGAGCTGCTCGCGCGCGTCCGCGCGTCGCTCCGGCACCGCCTCGCATCGGAAGCCGAGCGGCAGGTGGTCGAAGCCGGCCCGGTCACAATCGACCTCCTCGAACGTCGTGTCCGCCGCGGCGGCGGCGACGTCCATCTCACACCCAAGGAATGGACCTTATTGTCCGAGCTCGCGAAGCACCCCGGCCGCGTTCTCACCCACGATTACTCTGCTGCGCACTGTCTGGGGACCCGCGCATCTCGGCCAGGCAGAATATCTCCGTGTCGGCATCCGCGCGCTTCGCCAGAAGCTCGAAGACACGCCATCGCAGCCGCAGCTGATCATCAACGAACCCGGCGTGGGTTACCGGCTGCTCGCCAAATAGCGCCAGCCCTAGCCTTGGGCCAAGATCGCCGCGCGCGCGGCGCTGTATTCCTGCGGTGTGATTTGGCCGTCGCGGTTGGTGTCGGCCATCTGGCGGAACGCTTCGGCGGCGGCCTGGGCTTCGCCGTCTGAAAGCATGATGTCGTGGTCGCGATCGAAGAATTTCAGCGCCCAGTTCATCAGCACCCAGTCGCTTTCGAGGACTGCTCGCGCGGGGTTGGGCCGAGCAGGTTGAGCGACCGCGGGCGTCGCCCAGCCGACGATCGAAAACGCCAAGAGCAACCAGCCCATGTTCGCGCTCCTTCGCGCATCTGAACGCGCGAACACCGGGCGTGTTCAGCCGGCGGCGGCGAGCACCGCGCGGACGGCCTTGTCGAGCGCCTCGGCGCGGAAGGGTTTCGCCAGAAGCGGCGCATCGGGGGCGGTGCGCTTCACCGCCTCGGTCTCGCTGTAGCCGGAGACGAACAGGATCGGCTGGCCGGGCTGATCGGCGAGGATTTGGCTGGCGACTTCGGCGCCCGAAAGACCCGGCATGATGAAGTCGAGCACCACGAGATCCGCCTTTTCCCGCGCGAACTCGGCGAGACCTTTGCGGCCGTCGCTCGCCTGGCGCACGCGGTAGCCCTGCTCCTCGAGCGTAGCGGCGATGAACCCGCGGACGTCGGGGTCGTCGTCGATCACCAGCACCGTGGCGCGTCTTGGCGCAGCGTGGGTCTGTTCGGTTTCGCTCGGCTCCGCGGCCGCTTCGGTCGCTTCGCCGTCGGCTTTGCGGAAGAGGAGCTTGACCGCGGTTCCGCTGCCGGGAGCGGATTTCGATCCGCGCCGCGCCGCCCGACTGGCGCGCCATGCCATAGACCATCGACAGGCCGAGGCCGGTGCCCTTGCCCACCTCCTTGGTGGTGAAGAAGGGCTCGAACGCGCGGTCGGCGACTTCTGGCGGCATTCCAAGGCCGGTGTCGCTGATGGTGAGCTCGACATAATCGCCGTCCTCGAGCTCGGGGTCGCCCGACACGTGCACCGGCTTGCTGGCGAAGGTCAGAACGCCGCCGTCGGGCATTGCGTCGCGGGCGTTGATCGCGAGGTTGAGGATCGCGACCTCGAGCTGGGTCGGGTCGGCCATCACCGGCATCATCGCTTCGTCGAGCTCGAATGCCTTGGTGATCCCGGGCCCGAGCACGTTTTTCAGCAGCGGCCGCATGTTCTGGATCAGCGGGGCGACCAGCGTCGGCCGCACCTCGAGCCGCTGCACCCGGCTGAACGCGAGCAGCTGCGCAGTCAGCCGCGCCCCGCGTCCGCCGCGGCAAGCGCGTTCTCCGCATAGCGTTTGACCTTGGGATCGGGCGGCGCGTTTGACGATGATATCCAGCCCCCCGACCACCACTGTCAGCAGATTGTTGAAGTCGTGGGCGATCCCGCCCGTGAGTTGCCCCAGCGCCTCCATCTTCTGGCTCTGCCGCAGCTGCTCCTGCGCATGCAGCAGCTCGTGCGAAGCCTCGTCGACCTGGCGCTTCAGGTCGAGCTCCGCCTCCTTGGCCAGCGTGATGTCGGTCGCAACCCCGATGAACCCGACCAGCTCCCCGTCCGTCCCGAAGCGCGGCTGCGACACGCTGCGCAACCAGCGATATTCGCCGTCATGCCGCAAATACCGCCCCTCAAGCGTGAAGCGCTGGCCCGAAGCCTCCCCGGCGATGCTCTCGGCGACGATGCGCTCGACATCCTCCGGATGGATCTTCGAACGCCAGTCGAGGCTCCGCGCCGCATCCGGATCGCAGCCCGGCCCGCAGGCGAAATCGGCATAAGCCTGGTTGACGAAATCGCGCACGCGATCGAGCCGGGTCACCCACATCATCGCCGGCGCCGAATTGGCGATCCGCCGGAACCGCGCCTCGCTCTCGCGCAGCGCCTTCTCGGCGACCATCTGCTCGGTCACGTCCTTCACGATGACGATGATCCCGCGCACCTCCCCGGCCGCGTCGGCCCACGGAATATAGTCACTCTGCACCGCGGTTGTGCCGCGCTCGGGATGGTCGAACTCGGCGGCGAAGAAGGTCCGCTGCCCGGCGAGCGCCTGCTCGATCATCGGCACCCGCTCGTCGAACGCCTTGTCGCCGAGGATCTCGCGCGCGTGCCGCCCAAGAAAATCGCGCCGCGGCCGCCCGAACCATTCGGCGAACGGCTTGTTGATGAAGCGGAAGGTCAAGTCGCGATCGTAGATAGGCGACCATCACCGGCAGCAGGTCGGCGATCGCCAGCATCGCCGGGAAATCGAGCATCCCGCCGAGCGACGTGACCAGAGGCTGGTAGTCCAGAGGCGTGCGCGGAGCGCCGACCGGAGTGTCGAGCAGCAGTTCGGGAGCAGGCTGCGGGCGCGGCCGGGCCTTTACCCGCGCCCTTCGGCGCCGCCGCTTTCGACCGCGGTGGTCGTGGCCCCTTCCGCCATGCCGCCATGATTCCCCTGAATCGCCTAAGAGTCGAGGCGCATCCGTTAGTGCGGGAGCACCGAGCGAAACTAGAGCTTTCCTACAACGAACCCATTTGGTTATAGAGTTGTCGATGTGCGATTCGCCCAGACGAGATTCCCCGACCTTCGACGAGCTCGCCGTCGGACCCCGCGGTTGCGGCGCAGCTCGATTCGTCCCGGTGCCCCGACAGCGCCAGGTCGAGGCGGGGTGGACGCCCGAGCGGCAGCGTGAGTTCATCGCCCGGCTCGCGACACACGGCTCGCCGGGCCGCGCATGTGACGAGATGGGCAAGACGCAGACCGGAATGATTAAGGTCTACCGCAACCCGCTGGGGGCGAGCTTCGCGGCTCCTGGCACGCGGCGATCGATCTCGCCCGGCGCCGACGTGCCGAGGCCGGGCCCGCCGGCCACGCACCCGACGATCAAGCCGCCGTCGATCGATCACCGGGTGAAGCATGGGCGCTATGTCCAGCCGCGGGGGGTCTACGGAGGCGAGAGGGCATTCCACGACGACGAAGGCTGCCCCCATTGCGGCGACGAATATTCGGCGGACCGCCGCCGCCTGCGCGAACGCAACGAGCAGCTCGGCCGCGTCCGGCGCAAGCTGTTCATGGCGCGCCGGGTGTATCTCCTCTCTGATCGCCGACGACCCCGAACGCCGCGCCGCGTGGGAGCTGCTGTGCGGCCCCGCCGACTGGGACGCGGCAGCGGTCATGGGCGAGCAGCCCGATGAGAACCCAACGTCCAGCAAGCTCACGCCGCTCAAGGAAGCGACGCTCCAGGTCCCGCTCAAAACCGGCTTCCTCCCCGACCTGACCGAGCCCGGCTGGGACGACACGCCGACCCGCTGCCGCAGTTGGAGCAGTCGCTTGCGCGGCATGACCCGCGCTGGAATGCGGAGCATGGTGGAGGGGCCGAATGAGCGCGGACGACTACCATCCCGCATGCTCCTCGGGCGCGGCCGCAAGCGCCGGGAGCCGGTCGATCTCGACGACTGGAAGCGGGTCGCCGCGCGCACCGCCTGGGTCCGGGGAGACTATCGCCGCGTTGCGGAAGGCGCAGATCGAGAGGGACGATCGCTGCACGGCGGCCGTCGGGAAGGTCAGCGTAAAGCAGTTCGAGCGCCTCTTCGACGCCGAGCAGGCCAAGGTCGACGCGATCCGGGCGAAGATCGATGCGGTGATCGAGCAGGATAAATGGCCCGCCCACCTATACTTCAGCGGAATTTGATCTACCGCTTTATGTCCGGGGCGACGCTGGCCGACTGAAGGCCATCAGGCGAGTCTCGTCGGTCTCGTTCTGCCGGCGCGGCGGTTTGCGGGCGAGCTCATCGAACATTCCGGCGAGGCGCAGGAGGAGGTCGGCCTCGGGCCGGCCGCTGAACGCGGTCGCGGCCTGGCGGCGGCATTCCCTGGCTTCGGCTTTGAAAGTGTCGGTACGCATACAAGCTCCAAAATGGCGGAAGCGAACTCGAGGGCAGAACGCGCCGGTGCGGCATAAGGTGCGGCCGGGTGGCGATTGCGGGCCGGCGTGGCGGGAAAGCTACAATTTGGATTAATGGGGCAGGGCAGGAACGCCCGATAGGCAGGGTGCCTAGATGTTGGACAGTGGATGCCTATTAGCGTGGCGGTGGGATCGGTGCGCTTGGCGAGGGGTGGAGGGATCCGAGTCGGACTACCGGTTGAGTGCACTGTCAGCGCAATCGAATTAAGTTCACTGTCATCGGAATTCCAATCAACCAATGACCGGCTGCGGAGCACCGAGCCCCAACTCGTTGAAAATCGGCTTCCGTGGAGAATTGCCAAAAGTCCGTGGAAATTGGCAGCTCCCACGCTGTTTTGCATCGCTTCAACAGGACATGACGGATAACTGATAGCGTGAATCGCCAGGTCTGCCATTGTCCGGATCGGCTTTGACCCAAGTCATCGCAACATAGAAAAGCCGGCGATCCTCTTCGAGCTTAGCTCGCCTTTCGGCCAAGGGCTTCGTCAGGTCCTCGCGGGATGGGACAAGCCCGTCGACACAACCTGCGATGTAGACGTTCGGCGAACTCAATCCTTTGCTCTTAAAGAAGCTCATTAAGCGCACTTCGGCGACCTCGAGGGGTATTTCAGGCTGAGTGAACTCTTGCTGCAGGATTTCAACAACTCCGCCGCTGTTTCCAAGCCTTCCGAATGCTCCACGACGGTCTGCATAGCCAGAGCAGTAGCCTCATGAGGGGGAAGCCACACCGTTGTGAAATCATCCAAATTCTCGGCGGCATCAAGAGCAGCAATCTCAGCCATGATTTCTTGAAATCGCTCGACGAGTGTAGCGGTGTGGGGGATATCCACGATCCCGGCGCTCAGTTGGCTCATCACTGAAAGGGCGAAATTCCATGGTCTGCGACATAGGCAGAAATTCTGCCGTATTGCGACGAATGCCAACGCGCATGGTGACAACCGAGCAGCCAACGCAGCGCCACCCGATCTTCGTTGTTCAAATAGAGCTTCAGGAGCGCAAATCGCTCTTGGGCAATTTTGTTGTCTAGTGGCATTTCAGCAAAGTATGACTTCGCCGGGACTCCGCGCTGCCTAAGTAAGGTGTAGTTGAACTCGCGAACGACCTTCTCTGAGCAAGTACAATTGTGTCGCCGGCTCAACGCCTTCGTCAATCAGCCGTTCAATGTCTTCAACAATCGCCAGGGCTTCCGCGGCTATGTTCTGGAACTGTCTAATCCGCACAATGCCCTCGCCGTTCTCTGCGCGGGGCTGAAGGAACCGTGGCTGCCTATCTTGATTGTGGTCAATGAGGGAATTCGCCATGGAGACGATGCGCGTTGGGCAACGGCGGCACTCGCAATCCGGGAGTTCTTCGGCATCGCAAGCAGGGCCCCATTCGCGAATGCCCGCGGCGTACGCATGCTGAAAGCTGTAAAGACTGATCATCGTCGCCGATTATGCAAATCTCGCCACTAGACCCTAGCAACTCGATGACCATCTGCTCGGCGCGATTTAGGTCCTGATACTCGTCGACCAGGATATGCGTGAATTCGGCGCGTTCCGGTGCAAGCGAATTCAGGGTCAGATATCTGAGCAATCGGGGAATCGCCTCCCCCGATCAACATGGCCTCATGGCGCTGGAGCCAGTTCAGTAAAGCGACCGCGAAAGCGGCATCAACGGGATCGACCGGTGCGCCAGGATCTTCGTGTTGAAGGGCGCGTGCGGCTAAGTAGGCATCCACCCGGTCCTTTCGCTCGTTCTTATTCCCGAAAGTCGGATTCAGATCTTCCAACAGCGGCTGCATTTCAAATAGGTTTAGAGGTCGCGGCGTTCTGCCAACCGCTGGCAGAACATGCGCTCGCATGAGCATGGTCCTTGGCCGAGCTAGGCAGAGTTCTCCCCTCGAGCCTGTCCGCCCCTTCGACGTGCAAGGAAACAAGCTCTCGATGCAGGTCTTCAGCAGCCACTCTCGTGAATGTTACGGGTAGGAGTTGCTCAGGGTGCACTCCCTCCTCTTCCAGAAGACGTGCAACGCGGCGCTTCATTGCGAATGACTTACCGGCGCCTGGCCCAGCGAGAACTCGAATTCGAGGCTCGGCTGATTGAGCGATTTCGAATGCAGGAGAGTCTATGTCTAGACCGTCGTACCAAGGCATGTGCGCGACCCCGCTCGCGACCGGCGGTCGCTCCCCGAGCGGGCAAGAAGACCAGTAAGCGCAAGCCTAGAAAAGAAAATAGTTGGTCGCGTGGAATGATCCGAGGGGAGAGGCCTAGGCCGTCTTCAGTCCGATTTGACGGCGGTCGGGGCCCTACGGGGTAAGCTCGCGTCAGTCGCCCCTGTCACCCTGGTTCACCGAGGATTCTTCGAATTTTGGCGTGCTGCTTCACGTCGCCGCTCAGAGATTTCCCTGATCGTCGCTTTCCTTCAATTGGCCCTGTCCGTCGCGACGGACGTAGCGCTTGTCGCCGTCCGGTGTCGATCAACTCACGTTCGTTTCTCATCCAGCCCTCCTTGGCCAGGAACGAACGAAAAACGCGTTCGAAATCTACAGTTCCGTCACGTGACTTCGTGATGGTGTATATCCCCCTCACCCTGCCCCTTCCCGCGGAGGGGAGAGGGGAAGAAGCAAGCGGATCGCCGCGTCTGAACCTGACCGTAGGCTTCGTCTCGGGGGGATGACGGGGAAGGGGGAGTAAGCCGTCACGGGAGGTAAATCCCGTGACGTCGATCGGGTCGATCTCGCCGGATCGGCGGCTCGCTCGCCCGTCGGCCGGCTTTCGCGCTCTCTTCGGCATAAGCTGCGCTCGCTATACTTCCGCTCCGCTTATGCTCGGGCGCTCAAGCGTCCTTGCGCTCGGCAATTTGCCTGTTATAACATCTGTATGACCACGCAGCTGAAGATCACCAGGATCGGCAATTCCGCCGGCGTCGTGCTGCCCAAGGAGCTGCTGGCGCATCTCGACGTCTCGATCGGCGAGACGCTGACGGTCAGCAAGACGCCGCACGGGATCGAGCTGTCGGCGCGCGATCCGGATTTCGATACGCAGATGGCTGCCGCGCGCGAGGTGATGGCCCGGCGCAAGCGGGCGCTGCGCGAACTCGCCAAATAAAGGACGATCGCTTGGCCGATCGTGACTGGGTGTGGATCACGCCGGACGTGGCCGCCGCAATCCATGCCGAGCAGCTCGCCGAACATGGCGGCGGCGAGGGCGTGCGGGATGCGCGCCTGCTCGACAGCGCGATGGCACGGCCGCGCAACCTTTCCGCTTATGGCGAGGCGGACGCGGCGTCGCTCGCCGCGGCTTATGCGTTCGGGATCGCGCGCAATCACCCGTTCGTGGACGGCAACAAGCGCACGGCAGCGGTGGTCGCGGAAACGTTCCTGGCGCTCAACGATCATCGCCTGGCGGCGACCGACGCCGAGCTGGTGGTCGCCTTCCTCGCGCTCGCCGCCGGCGAGCTTAGCGAAGCGGAAATAACCGACTGGTTTCGGCAGCGGGTGACGGCGGCTGGCTAGTCCGCGCAGAGCGCTCCCTTACGCTCGGTGCCTCATTTACGGCTTTTCCGTTTGGCATATTTCGCATCGCGCGCCGCCTTAAGCTCGGCCTCGCTCTTCGGAGCGGCGGCGGCGGCCTTGGCCGCGGCATCGGCCGCGCTCGCCTCCGTCGCGGCCTTGCTTTTCCGCCTTTTTCGCCGGCCGCCTTCACCGCCTTTGCCGCGGCGCGCTCCTCGCCGGCCGCGATGCGCTCGGCGGCGAGCTTCTCGTCGACCGGCGGCTTGGCGCGATATTGCTCGAGCGCCTTCTGCTTCGCCTCGGCGGCCTGGGCGGCGCGGTCCTGGAAAGTGTTGTTGTAGGTCATGGTGCGGTGATCTCTCGAGTGGGGTTGCGGTGAGTTTTAAGCATGGAGGGGGGGTCGTGGGGCGTTGCGGTGACGGCTACAAGTGGGCGACGGCGCCCCCTCGCCCCGCTCGTGCCCACGGTCGAACCCTCCCCCGCGAGGGGGGAGGGCTAGGCGTCGTCGCCCATGCGGAGGGCGGCGATAAACGCCTCCTGCGGGATGCTGACGTTGCCGTATTCCCGCATCCGCGCCTTCCCCTTCTTCTGCTTCTCGAGGAGCTTGCGTTTGCGGGTCGCGTCGCCGCCGTAGCATTTGGCGGTGACGTCCTTGCGCAGGGCGGCGATGGTTTCGCGCGCGATGATCTTGCCGCCGATCGCGGCCTGGATCGGGATCTTGAACAGATGGCGGGGGATGAGGTCCTTCAACCGCTCGCACATGCCGCGGCCGCGGGCCTCGGCATTGGCGCGCTCGACGATCATGCTGAGCGCGTCGACGGGTTCGGCGTTGACGAGGATGCTCATCTTGACGAGGTCGCCGGGGCGGTGGCCGATCTGGTGATAGTCGAAGCTGGCGTAGCCGCGGCTGATCGATTTCAGGCGGTCGTAGAAGTCGAACACCACTTCGTTGAGCGGGAGCTCGTAGCGGAGCGGGCGCGGGCGTGGCTGCCGGTGCCGACGTAGGTGAGGTCCTTCTGCACGCCGCGGCGGTCCTGGCAGAGCTTGAGGACCGCGCCGAGATAGTTGTCGGGCAGATAGATGGTGGCCTCGATCCACGGCTCCTCGACCGCTTCGATGACGCTCGGGTCGGGCCAGTCGGCGGGATTGTGGATCTCCAGAACACCCGGCGGTCCTGAGCCCGTCGAAGGATGGCTTTCTTTCCCACGCTGGCAGTGGAGGCAGCCCTTCGACAGGCTCAGGGCGGTCGGATTTGGATGAGCCCCTCAGCACGCACCCGGTAGATCACCGAAGGCGCGGTGGTGATGAGGTCGAGGTCGTACTCCCGCGTCAGGCGCTCCTGGATGATCTCGAGGTGGAGGAGGCCGAGGAAGCCGCAGCGGAAGCCGAAGCCCAGTGCCGCGCTGGTCTCCATCTCGAAGCTGAACGACGCGTCGTTGAGGCGCAGCTTGTAGAGGCTGTCGCGGAGCTTCTCGAAGTCGTTGGCGTCGACCGGGAAGAGGCCGCAGAAGACCACCGGCTGGACGAGCTTGAAGCCGGGGAGCGGGGCTGCGGCGGGGCGCTTGGCGTCGGTGATGGTGTCGCCGACGCGGGTCTCGGCGACTTCCTTGATCTGCGCGGTGATGAAGCCGATCTCGCCGGGGCCGAGCTCGCTCAGCTGCTCGATCTTGGGGCGGAAGCAGCCGACGCGGTCGACGAGGTGGGTGGTGCCCGCGGCCATGAAGCGCACCTGCTGGCCTTTGCGGATCGCGCCGTCGATTACCCTTATGAGGATGACGACGCCGAGATAGGGGTCGTACCAGCTGTCGACGAGCATCGCCTTGAGCGGCGCGTGGCGTCGCCCTTGGGCGGCGGAATAACGTCGACGATCGCCTGCAGCACTTCCTCGATGCCGATGCCGGTCTTGGCGCTGGCGAGGACCGCGTGGCTTGCGTCGAGGCCGATGATCTCCTCGATCTCCTGGCGCACGCCCTCGGGATCGGCGGCGGGGAGGTCGATCTTGTTGATGACCGGGACGATCTCGTGGTCGTGCTCGATCGACTGGTAGACGTTGGCGAGGGTCTGCGCTTCCACCCCCTGCGCGGCGTCCACGACCAGCAGCGCGCCC
Organism: uncultured Alphaproteobacteria bacterium; assembly: GCA_963849435.1. Lineage (GTDB taxonomy): Bacteria > Pseudomonadota > Alphaproteobacteria > Sphingomonadales > Sphingomonadaceae > Sphingomicrobium. Next base: position 81,451 of record CAWKHO010000013.1, on the reverse strand, counting down.
TCGCACGCGGCGAGGCTGCGGCTGACCTCGTAAGCGAAGTCGACGTGGCCCGGCGTGTCCATCAGGTTGAGCTCATAGGTCCGGCCATCCCTGGCCTTCCACTCGAGCCGCACGGTCTGAGCCTTGATGGTGATCCCCCGCTCGCGCTCGATGTCCATATTGTCGAGCACCTGGGCGTTGCCGGTCATCTCGCGGTCGGTGAGCCCGCCGGTCGCCTGGATCAGCCGGTCGGCGAGCGTGCTCTTGCCGTGGTCGATATGCGCGATGATCGAGAAATTGCGGATACGGTCGATGGTCTGCATTTAGCCAATTTTTCTGGAAATTCCTGGGGGCGCTAGCAGGGCACCGGTGGCATGTCAGCAAGCGCGCCGCGATTGCGGCAGGTTGGGCACGCAGCGCCTTCCAACTCGGGTGAATTCCTGTTAAACGCCGGGCATCCAATCAGAAGGGGGCTTCCGATGATCAGATATGCGCTTTTGGCGGGCGCCGCGCTCGCGTTCGTTTCCACACCAGCTTCCGCGGGAATCCTCGGCGGCCACAACGACCAGAGCTCGGGCCATAAGGACCAGGCACGCGGCGAACAGGAGATCCCTGTCTGCTCGCACCGTATCGGCACGCTCGCCATCGTCCCGCCCGACAAGGAATGGTGGCGCGAGCTGAACCTCGGCAGCCCCGAGGCGATCATCAAGATCTTCGTCCAGCAATCGGGCTGCTTCACCATGGTCAACCGCGACCGGGCGATGAACAGCCGGGCGATGGAACGGGCGATGGCCGACAACGGCGAGCTGCAGCGCGGCTCGAACATGGGCCGGGGTCAGGTCAAGGCCGCCGATTATTTCCTCCAGCCGGACATCGTCAGCACCAACAAGAATTCGGGCGGCGGCGGCGCCGGCGCGGCGGTCGGCGGCTTGCTCGGCCATTTCGGCGGTTGGGGCGGCGCGGTCGGAGCGCTCGCCGGAAGCATCAACGTCAAGAAGGGCGAAGCCAACGTCACCCTGGACCTGGTCAACGCTCGCACCACCGAGGAAGAAGCGCTGACCGAGGGCTATGCGCGCAAGACCGACATCAGCTGGGGCGCCGGCGGTGGCTATGCCTCCTGGTGGGGAGGGTTCGCGGCGGCGGGCGCGTCGGGCTATCAGAACACCGAGATCGGGCAGGTCATCGTCCTCGCCTATCTCGACGCCTACAAGAAGCTGGTCACCCAGCTCGGCGGTTATTCGGCAGTTCCGGCGGCAATGCCGGCGCACCGCTGAGCTTCAGCGTCCGTTGAATGAGCGGCGGAGATGTGAGTCTCCGCCGCTTCGCATCCTGAGTTCCTGAAAGAGACCGATGCATGGCCGCCGGCAATTCCTACGGCGATGAGACGCCGCAATGGCGGCGGGGCGGGCGGCCGATCGAAACGAAATAGAACGCTCGTCAGCGCCTAAATCATCAGAACATCGCTCGCGAAGCGGAAACTCGACTAGGCGCTAACCTAATTCGCTGGTTGCGGTTGCCAGGCTTCGACGCCGGATCGCCACAGGATGAATGCGGTGATGTCGGCCTCTTCGGCGTCGCGGGTGCCCTTGGTGGTGCCGAGGCCGTGACCCGCCTGCTCCTCCAGACGGTAGAGCACCGGGCGATGGCCCGGCATCTCCTCGAGCCGGGCCGCGAACTTGGCGCCCTCCCAGGGTTCGACGCGGGGATCGTTCAGGCCGCCGGTGATGAAGAACGCCGGGTAGGCCTTGCCTGTCATCACGTGCTGATAGGCGTCCATCGCGTATAGATCCTTGAATCCTTGCGGGTCCTTGACCGTGCCGAACTCGGGGATGTTGGCCGGGCCGGCGGCCATCGTCTCCATGCGCAAGGCGTTCACGTCGCCGACGCGGGCGATCGCGCCGGCGAACAGATCCGGGCGTTCCGTCGTCGCGCGGCCGACCATGATGCCGCCGGCCGAAGTGCCGGTGATGAACAGCATGGCGGGCGTGGTGTAGCCCTTCGCGATCAGCGTTTCGGCGCAGGCGATCGCGTCGCGCCATGTGTTGGGCTTGGTCGCGCCCTTGCCGCCGAGGCGCCACGCCTCTCCGAATTCGCCGCCGCCGCGGACGGCGCATTCGGCGCGGCTCACGCCGGCATCGATGTAGGGCAGGGTGCGCGTTCCGAAGTAGGGGAAGGACGAGATGCCGTAGGCGCCGTAGGCGTCGAGCAGCATCGGGCGCGGCCTGACCGGTCCCGAGGGGCCAATGACGGTGAGCGGAACCTTGGTGCCGTCCTTGGCAGGGCGCCCAGAGCTCGGCGACGGCATAGCGCGCGCGAATCGATCGGCGGATGGGTGTCGAGCTGCAGATCGACCAGCGCGCGGGTCGCCGGGTCGTAGCGATAGTGGGCGAGCGGTGTCGCCCAGCCGTCGAGGCCGATCACCGCACCGGCCGCGTCGGGGTCGGCGCTCAGCGATTCGATCGAGCCGCGGACCGGAAGCGCGATATTTTCGGTCTGGCCGCCGGGCGAGACGTGGAGCAGCTTGCTGTTCAGCCCCTCGCGCACCGCGACGTAGAGGCCGTCCCTGGCCGCCGCGATGCTCTCGATCAGACGATCGTTGCTCGCTTCCACCAGCGTCTTGGCTTGCGCGAGGCTGCCGCCGATCGGCACCGCGATCACCTTGAAGCGCGGCGCGTCCTTGTGGGTCATCAGATAGAGGAACTGCCCGTCGCTATCGAACCTGCGTGACGCTGTCCTCGGTCGCCGCGAGCGGGGTCCATTGTTCCTTGCCGCTGCGCACCGCGTCGCGCTTGCCCCACCAAAGCTTCACCTCGTTCTGGACGCCGTTGAAAGCGGCGAGCAGGATCGCGTCGCTGTGGGGGATCACGGCCAGCGCCGGCGAGACATTGGGATCGGCAATCGGGCCGCCCTTGATCGTCGGGCCGACCAGCGGCTGCGTGTCACCGGCCAGGGGCCAGAAATCGGCCGTGATGTTTTGATATTTGTCGGTGGCCTTCGGATTGGGTCCGAGCTTTTGCAGCCGGGAGAAGAACAATCCCGAATCGTCCGGCAGCCATGTCACACCGCCGAACTGCGCGCGGTCGATCGGACCGGCGATGGTCTTGCCGCTGGCGACGTCGATCACGGACATCTGACTATTCTCTGATCCGCCGCTCGACACTCCGACCGCGATCTTTTGCCCGTCGGGCGAAGGGCGCGATCCAGTCGACGGCATGCGGGACGCCGGTCGATTTGATGATTTCCGTCGTATCGATCAGCGTTCGGGTGCCCGAAGCGTCTTTGACCTTCAGGTTGAACTGGTCGGCGCCGGGCGCGCGCTCGAGGTAGAAGATTCGCCCGCCCGCAAGCGCGGTGGTGCTCACCAGTCCGAACTGCGCGCCGAAGCTCGCCATCGTCCGCAGATAGGCCTGCTTCGGACGGACGCTGTCGAGGACGCCGTGAGTCCAGCTGCTCTGGGCTTTCATCCAGGCGGTCGTCTCGGCATCGCGGCTTTCCATGTAGCGAAAGCGATCGACGACCTTAGTGCCGAAATAATCGTCAGTGACGGGCCGCGCGGCTGCGGCGGGCGGCTGGCTTTTCGGCTCCACGGGAATTGCTGCAGCGGCCGGACAAGCGGCCAAAATTGCGCCAAGCGCCAGTGTCATACGCATCTACTGTCCCCCGATATTGGGCAGAAGCTACCACGAATCAGCCGGTTAACAATCCCGCAGACTTTGGACTCAGCTTCAGTCCGCCGACGTTAGCCGCGCTCGGCCTGTCCTTCGATCGTCCGCCGCCGGCGGAGCATCCAGCCGGTGAGGCCGAAGCCGAGGATCATCGTCATCCATGTGCCGGGCTCCGGCACGGGTGGAGGCGGCGGCGGCGGCGGCGGAGGCGGAGGCGGTGGAGGCGGCGGCGGTCCGGGAGGCGGAGGTGGCGGCGGTCCGGGAGGCGGCGGCGGTCCGGGCGGTGGCGGGCCCGCTCCGCAGCAGGGGATAACGATCCCGCCGGGCGGCGGCGGGATGATGATGATGCCCGGCGGAGGGGTCTGCTCGACGATCAATGGCGTGGCGGCGAGACTTGCTGGAAGCAACGCAGCCGGCGGAGCGATGACATCGACCAGGCTGCCGGTCAGCGGCGGGGTCGGGAGCGGCGGGCTCTCGCGGGTCGCAAGCACGCGGTACTGTTTGCGCTTGGTCTTGATCAGCTCGCCCTTCACGCGCTCGCCGGGCGAACGCTGGCTCATCAGCTGGAGAAAGCTCTTGGCGCGCTCGACGGCGGCGTTGGCGAGATCGGCTCCGGTGAGGGTGGTCAAGGACAGCGCGGCTGTAGCCACAGCCGTGAGCGATCCGCCGGCCACCAAGAGCGAGCGCCGGCGGCGGCGACGCCGCAAACGGCTGCCCGGTGTCCGGTGCTGCCCGTAAGCGCTGCTCATTCCTGCTCTTGCCCCTTCCTCGAACTCGGCCACCGAAGAGCAAATCTTCCGCTGCCGATACGATTAACACCCCATTAAGGTTCCAAAGCAATACAAATCGTGAACAGCTTTTTCTCTTCCGGATCAGTCTCGTAGCCGGACAGAATCTCACAACGGGACGTTGATTAACGTGCCCACTTCCCACGAGTTAACGGCTAGTTTACTATCGCAGGCATGAAACGCACTGTCTTCGCCCTGCTCTCGTGCCTCGCCGTTTCGGCTGCGAGCGCCGCCGTGCCATCGGCCGGCGGTCCGGTTGCGCGGAGCACGGCCAAGCCGGCGAAGCAGTTCGTGGCCTGCTTCGTGGCGGCGCAGGACCAGGCGGCGCAGCCGTGGTCGTTCGTCCCGCGGGACAGCGGCGGCGGGACCTTCTCGAACGCCGGCGCCAAGGGCGTGGCCAGTCCGTACTTCCTGCGCATCGCCGATCGCGGTTCGCGCCGCGAAATCAGGCTCGAAGCCACCAGCGCCGCCTCCGGTGCGCCTGTACTGCGCGCGGTCGACCGCTGCGTCTGACGCTTCGTTCGTTCATCGAAAATCCAGACCAGTTGCGCCACAGCCGTTGCCTTGAGCGGGCGTGCCGCTAAGGTTTGCGGCCACCGAATTGCAATAATCCCGGAGATTTCAAGCTGATGCGACCCATGAGCAGGCTCGCCCTTCTTGCAGCCGCGACTTGCCTCACCGCACCTGCATTATCCGCTGCGCCGGCCGCGCCCGCCGCGAAGTCGGTTCCAGTCCCGACGCTCGTCAGCCAGGTGTCGATCCCGCACACGACGTTCAAGCTCGCCAATGGGCTCACGGTGATCGTTCACGAGGATCACAAGGCGCCGATCGTCGCGGTCAGCACCTGGTACAATGTCGGATCGAAGGACGAGCCGCCCGGGAAGACCGGCTTCGCGCATCTCTTCGAGCATCTGATGTTCAACGGGAGCGAGGATCTGCCGGGCGACTATTTCAATTATCTGCAGCAGATCGGCGCGACCGACTACAACGGCACCACCTATTACGACCGCACCAATTATTTCGAGACTGTGCCGACCGGAGCGCTCGAGCGGACGCTGTTCATGGAAAGCGACCGGATGGGCCATCTGCTCGGCGCGATCACCCAGGGCGTGCTCGATAACCAGCGCAGCGTCGTCCAGAACGAGAAAAGGCAGGGGGACAGCCGGCCCGGTGGCCTGCTGCAATATGCGCTGCAGGAAAATCTGTTTCCGCCGGGGCACCCGTACCACCACACGGTGATCGGTTCGATGGCCGACCTCGACGCGGCCAGCCTCGCCGACGTCAAGCAATGGTTCCGCGACAAATATGGGCCGAACAACGCGGTGCTGGTGATCGCCGGGGACGTGACGGCCGCCCAGGCGAAGCCGCTGGTCGAGAAATACTTCGGGCCCATCCCGGCAGGGCCGGTCAATCATCCGGCGATGGCCGCCGTTCCGACGCTGCCGCGGCCGAAGACGATCGCGATGAAGGACCATGTCGCGACCACCATCATCCAGCGTTACTGGGCGGTGCCGGGCCTGCTCGACAAGCAGCTCGCGGCGCTCGATATCGGCGGTTCAGTGCTCGGCGGCCTCGCCAGCTCGCGGCTCGACAAGATCATGGTCCGCGACGAGAAGCTCGCGGTCGCGGTCACGGCCCAGCTCAATCCGCTGCAGAGGGTCGGGATCTTTTCCGTCGCCGCCTACGTGCGCCCCGGGGTCGACCCGGCGGTGGTGGCGAAGCGGCTCGACCAGGTGCTTGCCGATTATATCGCCAAGGGACCCACCGCGGACGAGGTCCAGCGCGCGGTGATGAGCGAAGTGTCTGGCCGGATCCGCGAGCTCGAGCAGGTCGGCGGATTTGGCGGCAAGGCGGTGTCGCTCGCCGAAGGGCAGACCTTCGCGCACGACAGCGATTTCTACAAAAAGTCGCTCGCTTCTTATGCGGCGATTACTCCGGCGGCGGTGCGCGCGGCGATGCAGCAGTGGCTCAGGCGACCCGCGCTGAAGATCGTTCTGTCGCCTGGCGACCGGCCCGCTTATGCCGAGTCCAAGCCGGTGGTGAAGGCGCCGGAACCCAAGACCGACGGCGCGGTCAAGGGGACGCGGGCGCTCCCGCCCGTCGGCCAGCTCTCCGCGCTCGATTTCCCGAAGATCAGCCGTGTCCGCCTCGCGAACGGAATCCCGGTCGAATATGTTCGGCGGACCGCGGTGCCGGTCACGCAGGTGGCGCTCGTGTTCGACGCCGGATCGGCCTCTGACAGCCCGGACGCGCGCGGCCTCGCGTCGATGGCGATGGACCTGCTCGACGAGGGCACGGCCTCCAAATCGTCGCAGCAGATCGCCGAGGCCGAGGAGCGGCTGGGCGCCGACGTCAGCACGAACAATGGCGCGGACCGCTCGTACGTCGAGCTGAATGCGCTCTCGCCCAACCTCGCCCCCTCGCTCGATCTGATGGCCGAGGTGACCAGGGACGCTGCGTTCCGGCTGGGCGACATCGAGCGCATCCGCTCGCAGAAGCTGACCGCGATCACCCAGCAGCAGAAGGACGCCACGCGGGTTGCGCAGCGGCTGCTGCCGACGGTGATCTATGGCGCGGCGCATCCGTACGGCGGGCCTTCCGGCGGCGATCCCAAGGCGATCGCGAAATTCGGCCCGCAGGACTTCGCCGGTTTCGAGCAGCGCTGGCTGCGGCCCGACAATGTGAAGATCTTCATTGTTTCGGACCGGCCGCTGAGCGAAGTCGAGCCGCTGCTCGAACAGCGCTTCGGCGATTGGAAGGCGCACGACATCACCAAGGGCGTGAAGAGTTTCACCGCCCCGCCGCCGCGGCCAAGGGCACCCAATATTCTGCTGATCGACCGTCCGGGCTCACCGCAGTCGAGCATTGTCGGAGCGCAGCTCCTGCCGATGGATCCCAAAGGGGACATCGTTCCGTTCGACACGGCCAACGAAGTGCTCGGCGGGACCTTTCTGTCGCGGCTCAACATGGACCTGCGCGAGGACAAGGGCTGGTCGTACGGCGTGAACGGCGATGAATCGGTGCTCGAACATGCGGTGGCCTACACCGTCTCGGCGCCCGTGCAGGCCGACAAGACCGGCGATTCGCTTGCCGAGCTGAACAAGCAAATCGGCGATTTTCTGACCACCAAGGGCGTCACGCCCGACGAGCTCAAGCTCACCGTCGCCAACGACATCAACCGCCTGCCGGGCGAGTTCGAGACAGCAGGCGCGGTGCTGAGCGCGGTGATGAACATGGACACGCTCGGGCGGCCCGACGATTATTACGAGACGCTGGCGCCCAAGTACCGTGCGCAGACGACTGCCTCGCTTGACCAGGCGGCGCGGTCGATGCTCGATCTCAAGGGTTTCGTGTGGATCGTCGCCGGCGACGCGGCGAAGGTGCGGCCGCAGCTGGAGAAGCTCGGAATGCCGATCGAGGTCGTGGAAGCGCCCTAGCCGATTGGCGGCCGGAGAAATTCCGGATCGTCCAGCGTCAGCCTTCGAGCCGTCGCGGACGTCAAGACCGCGTCGTGAGCGGGTCGGTACCGGGCGCGTCGATTTGCGCGGGCGTCTGCACGCCGTCATCGCTTACGATCTGCTCAACCGCTTTCAAGCGTGCTTCGACGCGCTCCATTTGAGCGCCATTTTGTGCCGCGCGTTCAGCGGTCTGCTCGGCGATCAGCCGACCCATTTTCTGGCTTTGTGCTGAAGCCGACCGCCGGAACCCGACCCAAATCATCGCGAGAAGCGCGATCCCGAGATGGCCTTCCACCGGCAGCGCTTCCTGGAAGGCGAAGCGCGTCGACGATGCCGTCAATTCATAGCAATCTCCTCACCGGCTGCCCACATGCATGATGTGGTGCCCTAATACAGTAATGCGGTTACCTTCCACCCACGGACATTCGCTATTCCGTCCGGGCGGGCGTAGCCCCGCTCGGGGGTCTCATCCATGCGCATTCATTTGCCCAAGCCGCTTCACGGCTGGCGCGCCTTCATGGGCGAGGTGGGCATCATCGTCATCGGCGTGCTGATCGCCCTTGGCGCCGAGCAACTCGTCGAAAAGGCGCACGATCAGCAGGAAGCGGCAAAGACGGAGCGCGTTATCCGCAACGAGATCGGCCTCAATCTCGGCCGGTTGCAGTCACGGATGGGCATCTACAATTGCGTCCGCCGACGTATCAACGAGCTCCAGACGCTTCTCGACGGCACCAGCTCCGACCCCGACTTCGCCACTCCAGCCTGGATCGGGCGACCGCAATATTGGACCTTCCTCAATTCCCGCTGGGAAGCGGAAATCGCAGGCCGGGGGAGCAGCCCTGGTCGATGCCGGCAGGCTGTCCGATTATGGAATGCATGTACAACCGGATGCAGAACCTGCTCAGCGAGATGGACGCCGAGCAGGCCGATTGGGCGAAGCTGCGAACGCTCGAGCACCTTCACCGCCTCGACGGCGGCGGGGCTCTGCAATTCAACCTTACGCTCCAAGACGCGCGCTATCGCAATTGGCGGCTCGCTTTGGTGACTCTCCAGTTGTTCGCCATGGCCAAGACACTCAACCTTCGTCCGCTTCCGAACACGACATCGTCCGACCGCTCCATGTGCCTTCCGATCACGACCACGCGCGCACGGGCCGACCAGCTGAGCGTTTGGCCGATCGGAGAACCGTGACGCGGCGGTCAACCTGGCGCTGGCCAATCAGAGGAGCACTCGGGTGACGTGCCCCATCTTCCTTCCGGGCCGCGCTTCGTCCTTGCCGTAGAGATGGAGGTGCGCCTCGGGGTCGGCGACGATCTCCGGCCAGCGGTTCACGTCTTCGCCGATCAGATTGTCCATCACCGCGCCGCGGCCGACGAGATCGGTCGATCCCGGAGGCAAATCGCAGATGGCGCGGATGTGCTGCTCGAACTGCGAGGTGACCGCGCCCTCGATCGTCCAGTGGCCGCTGTTGTGCACGCGCGGCGCGATCTCGTTGACGATCGGCCCGCTCTCACTGGCGAAAAATTCGACCGTGAGCACGCCGACGTGGCCGAGCGCTTCGGCGATCCGCAGCGCCGCCTCGCGCGCTTCCGCGACATGGACGGCGCAAGCGTCGCTGCATGGGACAGTCGAGCGACGGAGAATCCCTTCGCGATGCTCGTTCTGCGGCGAGTCCCAGAAGGCGTGCCTCCCGTCCTCCCAGCGCGCGAGGATCACGGAGAATTCGGCAACGAAGTCGACTCCGGCTTCGGCGATGGCGGGCTCCTCGCCGATCGCGCTCCAGGCACCGCTCGCCTCGTCTGTGCCGCAAACCCACGCCTGGCCCTTGCCGTCATAGCCGTAGCGGCGGGTCTTGAGCACCAATGGCAGCGCCGATCTCCGAAAGCGCCGCGCTCACCTCGGCGAGGCTTGCGACCGGCGCGCCATTGAGCGACCCGCGCGCCGCATCGCTTCGATGAACTGCTTTCTCCCGTCGCGCGGTCCTGCGCGATGGCCAAAGAGCGCGTCGACGGGCGGAGCTTGTCGCCGATCACCTCAAGCGGCTCGACGGCAAGATTCTCGAACTCGTATGTCGCAACATCGACGCTGCGCGCGAAAGCTTCGCAGCGCGACGATGTCGTCATAGGCGGCGCGCGTGACATAAGCCGCGACGTCGGCGGCCGAAGGATGCTCGTGCGGGTCGAAGATGTGGCATTTGTAGCCGAGCCGGGCGGCGGCAATGCTGAGCATCCGGCCGAGCTGACCGCCGCCGACGATGCCGATAGTGGAGCCCGGCGGAACCCCTCGACTTTGCTCAGCACAGGGATCATTCGGGCGCTTCGGCCACCGACCCAGTCTGCTTCTCGCGCCACGCCTCCAGCCGCGCCGCAAGCTGCGCGTCCCCGTTTGCGAGCATCGCCGCTGCGAGAAGCGCGGCGTTGATCGCGCCGGCCTTGCCGATCGCCAGCGTTCCGACGGGCACGCCGGCCGGCATCTGGACGATCGAAAGCAGGCTATCCATGCCCTTCAGCGCCTGGCTCTCGATCGGCACGCCGAGCACCGGGAGCGAAGTCATCGACGCCGTCATTCCCGGCAGATGCGCGGCCCCGCCGGCGCCGGCGATGACCAGCTTCAATCCGCGCTGCCTGGCCGATGAGGCGTACTCATAGAGCCGCTTGGGCGTTCGGTGGGCGGAGACGATTTTCGTCTCATGCGCGACCCCGAGCTGGTCGAGAGTCTCGGCGGCATGGCGCATCGTCTCCCAGTCGGAGCTGCTGCCCATGATGATGCCGACCAGCGGCTCGGTCATCGTCCCGCCTTGAAACAGTTGCAGAAGGGTAGCTCGTTTAGGGAGGCGATTCGGCCTAAGCAACTTGCGTTGGGGCGGCGGCTTGTCGAAAGGCCCGCCTCCTCAGTCAAGTTGCTGGATTTCCAAGGCTTTGGAATCGCGCTATGGCGTTCGATTATTCAAGGGGGCAGGCTAGGGGCAATGTCTGACCAGGTGACTGAAGGCGCCGACGTCGAGCGGCTGGTCGAGGAGATCAGCCGCTTGCGGGGGCAGGTTGCGCAGCTTCAGGAGCGCGTGGAGCAGCTCGACCATCTGGCGCACCAGGACAGCTTGATCGACCTTCCGAATCGCCGCGGCTTCGTCCGCGAGCTCGAGCGGCTGATCGCACGCGTCAGCCGCTACGACGCGCATGCCGCGATGCTGTTCGTCGACCTGGATGGGCTGAAGTCGATCAACGACACGTTCGGCCACCGCGCCGGCGACATGGCCTTGATCCAGGTCGCGGGCCTGCTCGAGAGCGGCGTACGCAAGAGCGACGTGGTGGCGCGGATCGGCGGCGACGAATTCGGCATCCTGCTCGAATGCGCCGACGAGAAGAGCGCGCACGAAACCGCAGCGCGGCTGGTCGACATGATCGCCGATTGCGAGTTCATGCATGAGGGCGAGACGCTGCCGCTGAGCGTTGCGATCGGGGTCGGGATGATCGACGCCCAGGACAATGCCGAAGAGGTCATGGCCCGCGCCGACGAGCAGATGTACCGGCGGAAAGCGGCGGCTTAGGTCAGGTCGTAACGGCGCTCGACCGAGAGGTCGTCGCGCGAGCTCGTAGACGATCGGCTGGCCGGTCGGGATCTCCAGACCGACGATTTCGTCATCGCCGATGTTCGATAGATGCTTGATGATCCCGCGCAGCGAATTGCCGTGGGCTGCGACGAGGACGCGCTTGCCGGCGGCGAGCGCGGGGACGATCTCAGCTTCGTAATACGGCAGCGCCCGGGCGATGGTGTCCTTGAGGCTTTCGGTATCGGGCACTGCGATGCCGGCGTAGCGGCGGTCGCCGCTCACATCGTAGGGGCTGTCGGCGCGGCAGCGGCGGCGGCGGGACGTCGTAGGAGCGGCGCCAGATCTTGACCTGCTCGGCCCCGACCTTGTCGATCATCTCCTGCTTGTTGAGGCCGGTCAGCCCGCCATAATGGCGCTCGTTGAGGTGCCAGTCCTTGGCCGTCGGGAGCCACAGCCGGTCCATTTCGTGCAGCACGAGGTGGAGCGTGCGGATGGCGCGGGTGAGGACGCTGGTGAAGCAGCAATCGAAGTCGAAGCCGCGCTCGCTGAGGAGCCGGCCGGCGGCGCGCGCCTCGTCCACTCCCGCGGGCGAGAGGTCGACGTCCCACCAGCCGGTGAAGCGGTTCTCGAGGTTCCACTGCGACTGGCCGTGGCGCAGCAGGACAAGGGTCGGCATTAAGCTTCGACCTTCTCGCGCTTCGCCTTCTCAGGGACCGCGGCCTTCAGCTCCGGAAGGATTCCGTGGAGCGCATCGAGGCAGGCGAATGCCAGATATTTGGAACGCTGCGGCGACCAGCCGTAGACGTCGTCGCGCAGGTTGAAATTGTCCTTGAACGGCATTTCGAGAGTCATCGACACGCAGCCGTAGCGCTCGGCCAGCTGGGTGGTGGACATCGACATGTTCGCCTGGCCGGGCGCCGGGATCTCATAGCCCTGCTCGCGCTGGAAGTCGGGCGACAGCCGTTCGAGAGTCTCGCCGAAGAGGTTGAACAAGTTTAGCTGACGGTCGGTGAGCGAGGGAATACCCTCGAAGCCGGCGAGGAAGTTCGCGGGGATCGCCTCGTCACCATGGACATCCATCGCGAAATCGACTCCGGTCTCGTCCATGGCGTTGCGGACGCACAACACTTCGGGGCTTTTTTCGGCCGACGGCGCATGCCACTCGCGGTTGAGGTTCACGCCGACGGCGTTGGTGCGCAGGTGCCCGCGGCGCGATCCGTCGGGGTTCATGTTGGGAACGACGCGGAAGGTGCATTCGCCGCGCAGCAGGCGCGCGACGGGATCGTCCTCATCCGTGAGCTTCTCGAGCGCGCCTTCCATCCACCATTCGGCCATACTCTCGCCGGGGTGCTGGCGGGCGTAGAGCCAGACGTTGAGCGGCCCTTCGCCGATGGTGAGGCAGTCGATGTCCTGACCATCGAGGCTCTTGCCGAGCGAGCGGTATTCGACTCCCGGAAGCGCGGCCGTTTGCGTGACGAGATCGTGGTGCCGCTCCATCGAATAAGGCGCGAAGTACGCAATCCAGACGAGGTCCTGCGGCGGCGTGAGCTTCATCGTCAGAACGCCGTCGGCGTAGCTAGTCGCGGTGATCCGCACCCACTCCTCGCGGTCGAGCGACATCACGCCTTTGTAGTCGGGCCAGCCGTGGGGATAGGCCGAGCCGGCGCAATTGGTGATGCGCAAAGTGATTTCGCGCCCGGCCGCTCCCGAGACCCGGAAATAGAACCACTGGTAGAAGTCGGACATGTGGTCCTTGACGATCTCCAGGTCGGCGCGGTCGCCGTCCTGGTTCACGACGCGGATGTTGCCCGCGTCGAACGAGCTCGAAATCGTAAGTGCCATGCGTTGTGTTCTCGGCTGAGGTGGAGTTTGGCGGCTGATAGTGCGGCGTTGCGGATGAGGCAAACCGGGCTGGTCCGTCATTCTTTGTCCCGGTTCTCCAAAATCTCTTCGACGGTGGGCGCCTCGGGATCGGTTTCATCCGGAGCAAGCGCCTCTCTTTCTAGGGCAGTCTTGAGTGCCGTGAGTTCGGCGTCGGTGAGGTTTTCGATCCCGACAAGTTCGGTTCGCGCCTGCCGAACGGAAATGAGGATTTCGTCGAGCTTAGCCTGAATTGCCGCTCCGTCTCGGTTCTGGCTGTTTTGAATAAGAAACACGGCAAGGAACGTGAGAACGGTCGTCGCGGTGTTGATCACCAGCTGCCACGTGTCCGAGTAACGGAAGAGGGGTCCGCTTACCGCCCAGATCACGCAGGCCAGCACCGCCACGATGAACGCTGCCGGGTGCCCCATAAGATAAGCGCCACGCGACGCTAGATTTGCGAAGAAACGCCTCATTTGAGATTCCTCACGACTGAATGAGTGTACCCAATCCCTGGCGTCGGCGGGTCGTTCCACTTCCGTCGCAACTTCACGTCGGCGCGAGCCGCGGCGCGCTGGAATTCGGTGCGCGCCTTCGCTAGCGCGCACTCATGAGCAAAGTCCCAGTCCTCGTCACCGGCGGCGCCGGATATATCGGCAGCCATGCCATGCTCGCGCTCAAGGATGCCGGCTGGAGCGTCGCGGTGATCGACGATCTTTCGAACGGGGTGCGACGCGCGGTGCCGGACGACGTCCCGTTCTACGAAGGGTCGGTCGGGGACGGCGCGTTGCTCGAGCGCATCTTCGCCGAGCAGGGCACGCAGGCGATCATGCACTTTGCGGGCTCGATCGTGGTCCCCGAATCCGTCGAGAACCCGCTCAAATATTATGGCAACAATACCATCGCGACGCATGCACTGCTCAGCGCCGTGGTTCGGGCCGGCGTGAAGCACATCCTCTTTTCTTCGACCGCCGCAGTCTATGGCGCCCCAGAGAAAGTGCCGGTTGCCGAGGACGATCCCAAGGAGCCGATCAATCCCTACGGCGCGTCCAAGCTGATGACTGAATGGATGCTGCGCGATGCATCGGCGGCGCATCCGTTCAACTATGGCGCGCTCAGATATTTCAACGTCGCTGGAGCCGATCCACAGGGCCGCTCGGGGCAGCAGGGCAAGGGCTCGACGCATTTGATCAAGGTCGCGGTCGAGACCGCGGTCGGGCGGCGCGATCAGGTCGCCGTGTTCGGCACCGATTACCCGACGCCCGATGGCACCTGCATCCGCGATTACATCCACGTCAGCGACCTCGCAGCGGCGCACGTGGCAGCGCTCGAACGGCTGATCGCCGAGCCGGAGGAGAATCTCGTCATGAACTGCGGCTACGGCCGCGGCCTTTCGGTGCTCGAAGTGCTCGATGCGGTCGACCGGCTGACCAACAAGCCGATCAAGCGCGTGCTCGAGGGCCGCCGCGCGGGTGATCCGCCGAACCTCATCTCCGCCAACCAGCGCATCCTCGAGACGCTCGACTGGCAGCCGCAATATCAGGCGATCGACCGCATCGTCGGTGACGCGCTCGCCTGGGAGCGCAAGCTGATCGAGCGGGAAGGCTAGGCTTTTCTTTACCGCGTGCGGCTAAGCCTGACTGGATGCGCATGCTGCTAGTCATGGTCTTTGCAATCGGCGTCGTGGGGGCGCTGACGGCGAGCCGTTTGCAAGCGCCGCACGCGGCTCCCGAGCAGCTGCCGATCATTGTGAACGACGTCTCAGGCGCGGCCCAGCCGGAAGCTAATTCTGCAGCCATCGCCGAGACGACAACTGGGAATGATGGATCGCTCCAGATCCCGCGCAATCCCAACGGCCATTTCTATGCCGACGTCGACGTCAACGGGACCAAGCTCCACATGCTGATCGACACCGGCGCAACGGGCGTTGACCTGTCGCGCGAAGATGCGCGCGCCGCCGGTATCGCGATCTCGATCGGCATGAACGAAGTCGTCGGCGAAGGCGCCGATGGCAGCGTGCATGGCGAAATCGTTACTGTCGACCGCATGAGTCTCGGCAACGCCAGGGCCGAGGCGATGCCGGCGATCGTGCTCAACAGCGGCGGGCAGTCGCTCCTGGGGCAGGAGTTCCTCGCCAAATTCGCCTCGGTCGAAATCCATGGGGACACGATGACGCTCAAGTGAGCGCGCCTTGACTAAAGGCGGTGCTCTCTCTAGGTGAGCCGCCGGTTTTCACGAACCTTCCGACAACCCGATTCAAGAGAACGAGCAGGCGCCCGGCCATGAAAATTCGCAATTCACTCAAGTCGCTAAAGTCGCGCCACCGGGATTGCCGCGTGATCCGTCGCCGCGGGCGCACCTACGTCATCAACAAGACGAACCGCCGGTTCAAAGCTCGCCAAGGCTGAGCTCCGGGGAGCTTGGCCGACCGAGCGCGGCAGGGCTAACGACCCGTTGCCTTGCGCTTTTTGGCGAGGCTCCCGATTTCATCCCTCAGAAGGCGAACGGACCGTTTCGGCTGAACAATGGTGTCAGCCCCGGTTCACCCGTCTGTGGTATGAAGGCGCATAAGGAGTCGTGTGAGATGAAAATCAGCAGAAAAGCGCTGGTGCTTGGCGGCGTCGCCCTCGTTGCGGCGGCCGGTTACACGACCGTGGTCTTCGCCCAGGCTCAGCAGACGCCCAAGGGCTGGAACTACGAGATCAAGGACGGCAAGCGGGTGCCCAAGAGTGACCGCGTCACCAAGGCGGACGGCAGCTGGCGCGAGGAAGTGCGCCAGGGCAATTGCGTTACGGTGAAGGAAAAGTCGGCGGCCGGCGAGTATAAGGAAACTCGCCAGTGCAACCCCGGCTAAGCCGCCTTACTTCGTTTCGGTAAAGCTGCCCTTCGGGCGCTGCTTGATCACGCAGTCGGGGAGGCCCGATCCCGGAACGTCACGGCAGTCGCGCACCTGCGCGCTGCCGTCGGGCCCGGCGAAAATCGCCCAGTCGCGCGGCCGTCCCTTATCGTAGACGCAGTGGGCGACCCACATGTCGAGGTTCTGCCAGGTGCCGACGAAGCCGGCGTCGGTAATGCGATTGCAGGTATAGCCCGCGTCGTAAATCGCGCGCTTGAGCCCGATTGCGAGGTTGAACGCGTCCAGCTGTGTGCAGCTGCTCCTGCTCGTTCGAGCGCACCTTGATCTTGGGTTCATTGCTCTGCGTCTGCAACTCATCGCCGCAGGCGGAAAGCGCCAGGGCCGCGAGCAGCCCCGACCGATAGCATGCCGCGCATGAGCTCCTCCTTCGGCCTAATAACGAATCTGGACGCGCGCGGCTGCAGCCTTGGCGCGCTCGACGGCTTCTTCGACGTTTTCCGCGCGCGCGAGCGCGACGCCCATGCGCCGGTGCGACAGAGTCTTCGGCTTCGCGAAAATCCTCAGATCGACCGGTTTGCGCGGTGCGCCGACGGCGAGCGCTTCGGCAATTCCGTCATAGGAGAAACTCTCGCTCTCCTGGTCGGAAAGGATGACCGCCGAGGCTGACGGCCCGATCAGCTCGATCCCGGGGATCGGCAGACCGAGGACCGCGCGCAGGTGAAGCTCGAACTGGTTCGGGAATTGCGAAATCATCGTCACCATGCCGGTGTCGTGCGGGCGGGGCGAGAGCTCGGAGAAGATCGCCTGGTCGCCGCGAACGAAGAATTCGACCCCGAAAATGCCATGCCCGCCGAGCGCTTCGACGACCTTGCGCGCTTGGAACCGCGCCGATTGCAATGCCTCCTGCGGGATTGCGGCCGGCTGCCAGCTTTCTCGATAATCCCCGGCTTCCTGGCGGTGACCGACCGGCGGGCAGAACAACACGCCGTCCTTGGTCGCCACCGTCAGCAAGGTGATCTCGCTGTCGAAAGCGATGAGCTCCTCGACGATCACGCGGGGGCGGTCGCCGCGCATGTTGGCGACCGCATAGTCCCAGGCCTTGCCGAGCTCCTCGGGGTTCTTCGCTGTGCTCTGGCCCTTGCCCGAGCTCGACATCACCGGCTTGATCACGCACGGGAGGCCGACCTCGTCGGCCGCCGCGACGGCTTCCTCGCGGCTCTCCGCGAAGCGGTATTTCGAGGTGACGAGGCCGAGCTCGCGCGCTGCGAAGTCGCGGATGCCGTCGCGGTTCATGGTGAGCTGCACGGCCTTGGCGGAGGGGACGACGCGCCAGCCCTCGTTCTCGAGCTCGCTCAGGGTCGCGGTGTCGATCGCCTCGATCTCGGGCACGATCACGTCGGGCTTGTGCTTTTCGACCGCGGCGCGGAGCGCCTTGCCGTCGAGCATCGGGAAGACTTCGCAGGCGTCCGAAATCTGCATCGCCGGCGCATTGGCATAGCGGTCGCAGGCGATCATGCGGCAGCCGAGGCGCTTGGCGGCGATCGCGAACTCGCGGCCGAGCTCGCCCGAGCCGAGCAGCATCAGAGTGAAAGTGTACATGCCGAGGCGATAGCGGCGGCGCCATTGCTCGGCTAGACCGGCCGCAGACCGGGTGAGGGGACATTATGCGATCGATGCTGTTGATGGCCGCAGCCGCGCTTCTGACCGACGCAGCGCCGGCGCAGAAGCTGCCGACTCCGAACGACATCGTCGCCGGGGCGCCGGCTCGCGCGTGGCGGACGATCCCCGCAGACGACCTGCTGGTGATGGACCTCGCGAACGGCGGCCGGGTCGTGGTCCAACTCGCGCCGTTGTTCGCGCCGGTTCACGTTGCGAATATCCAGGCGCTTGCTCGGGCGAACTATTGGGCCGGGGCCACGGTCTATCGGGTGCAGGATAATTATGTCGCGCAATGGGGGCAGAACGAGAGCACCAAGCCGTGGCCCGCGGGCGTGACGCCCAAGCCGCCCGCCGAATATACGCGGCCGCTCAAAGGGCTTACGATCAAGCCGCTCGGCTATCCCGATCCCTATGCGCCGAGCGTCGGTTTTTCCCACGGCTGGCCGGTCGCTTATTCGCCGAAGGCGGGATGGGCCGACCTCACGCACTGCTACGGCTACGTCGGGGTTGGCCGCGATCTTTCACCGGACACGGGAACGGGCGGCGAGCTTTATGCGGTGATCGGGCACGCGCCGCGCCATCTCGACCGCAACATTGCGATCGTCGGGCGGGTGATCGACGGCATCGACAAGCTAAGCTCGCTCCCGCGCGGGACCGAGGCGCTCGGCTTCTACAAGGACAAGGCGCAGTACGCGCCAATCGCGAGGCTGCAGCTCGCGAGCCAGATGCCGGCGGCGGAGCGGCCGTCGTATCAATATATGGAAACCGCGAGCGCGGCCTTCGCGGCCTACGTGCACCTACGGGCGAACCGCCACGACGATTTCTATATTCGGCCGGCAGGCGGGGTCGACGTCTGCAACGTCCAGGTGCCGGTCAGGAAGAAAGTCGTAGCCGTCAGACCGCCCAGGCGTGGGCGTCGCGGTTCTTGTGCTGGATGATTACCGGACCGCTGTGCGAGCGCAGGCTCGCCTCGGCGAGCGGAAGCGCGGTCGAGCAGAAGGCACATTCGGCGGAGATCCGGCCGACGATCCACTGCGTGCGGCCGCAGCCGGGGCAGTGATTGATCTCATGTTCCCGATAGACGGCGTAATAACCCCGCTCGTAAGGTTTCCACGTTTCGCTGAACATGAACGGCATCGCGGACCTTCCTTTCGGCAGCCCAAACGACCGACTCGCGGCGCGGTTGCGAAGACTCGGACAGGTTTGATCTGGAGCGAGAGAAGCGGGCGGCGAGGCGAGCGCTAAAGCCGACCAACCGCGCTTTTCAGCCGCTGACGGAGAAGCTCTTCACCGCCTCGACCGAAATCGGCTGGGCGAATTCCGCGCCGATTTTGTCGCCCGCGGTCCATTTAACGACAGCGTTGGCACGCTCGCGGCCGGGGAGGATCAACCACACCCGCGACCCGACCTCAAACCGGCCGTCGCAGGCAGCCATGAAGCCGCGCTCGGAGATGTTGAGCACCTTCGCTTCAATACCGCTGGCGCCGAGCTCGCGCATCTTCGCGTCGACCTCGACTGGAAGCCTCTCGAAGCGCCGTCGATCCGTAGAATCTTCAGCGATTCGCGCCTTGATCGTTCCGAAACTCATTTGCACCCGTCATTACTCCAGCGGGGCGGCGAAGGACAGGCCAATCCGGCCGTCTTTGACCCACCGGACCTGTGCCTTGACGAACCCGCGGCCGAGCAGCTGCACCGGCAGCCGCTCGCCGATATTGGGCACATGAGGGAAGAGGATCATCGCGCCCGATTTCGACACGTTGAGCAGTTGCACCACATGCTTGCGGCCGCGGAACTCGAGCACCGCGGTGTTGGACGACGGCGGGATGACGCAGTTCTTCCCGCTCGTCGATCGAGCGCTGGGCACCGCGCGGAATCATTCCGCCGTCGAGACTGAAGTTGGACGCCACCTGATGCGCCTCCCAATTGAACGCGGCACCACCTTAGCCAGCTTCGCTTAAGGATTGGTTTGCGACAAAGCCGGTGATTTGGGACGGCTGCGAATCGGTCGCCGAGGCGACTGGCGGGCGCCTGGGATCATGTGTATGCATTGTTGAACCGCGGGGGTCTTCGTTTAAATTGAACGGGTTGAAGGGTCCGACAGTCATGCGCGCGACGTCTTTGATGCTACTCACTACAGTCGCGCTGCTGGGGGCCGTTCCGGCCGCGGCGCAGGTCAAAACCGGTCTCGCGACGCAGGTCACCCGGCCGGATCCCCTTGCGCCCAAGCCTGTCGCCGCCAAACCGGCGAAGCCCGAGTCCGCGGCAACCGGAGCGCCCGTTCCCGGTAATCCCGACTTCAAGGCCGACCAGACGTCAGCGGCTCCATTGCCGCCGCCTCCCGCGCTGCCGCCGGCGGTGTGGGACCTCGTCAGCGCCCAGGACCTGCTTTATTATATCGAGCAGATCGGCAAGGAGGGTCTGAACCCGGCCGACTACGATCCGGTGAGGCTCGCCGCGGCGATCAAGAGCGGCGATCCGCTGGTCGTTTCGACGGAAGCGACCGACCGCTTCGACCGGCTCTCATCAGACCTTGCGCTCGGCCATGTGAAGCGGTCCGCGCGGATCGATTGGTTCCTCACGGACGGCGATCTCGACGCCGCCAGGCAGGATGCGCTCCTGCGCAGCGCGCTCGCCCAGCACAACGTCACCGCGGCGCTGAACGGCCTGCTCCCGACGCACCCGCAATATGCCGCGCTCAAGGCTGCGCTTGAAATGACGCCAGCGAGCGACAGCGCGAAGATCGCCCGCATCCGCCTCAACATGGACCGCTGGCGGTGGCTGCCGCGCGACCTCGGGCAGAAATATATCATCGTCAATGTGCCGAGCTTTTATGCGACGCTGGTCGAGAATGGGGCCAACCGCTGGAAGCATCGGGCGGTCGCGGGCAAGCTCTCAACCCCGACCCCGCAGCTCAATGCCACCGCGGTAGGCGTGATCCTCAACCCGTGGTGGGAAGTGCCCAAGAGCATCGAGCACGAGGCCGCGGGCAAGAAGGGCTTCGTCCCGGTGATCGGGCCCGACGGCAAGGTCCAGCGCTGGCGTCAACCGCCCGGCCCGACCAATGCGCTCGGCCAGATCAAGTTCGTCATGCCCAACTCGAAGGCGATCTACCTCCACGACACGAATGCCCGCAGCCGCTTCAACAGCGACGTCCGGGCGCTCAGCCACGGCTGCGTCCGGACGCAGCAGATTCTCGACCTCGCGACGCAGCTGCTGGGCGACGACAACGGTCCGTGGACACCGGACAAGATCCAGGCGGCGCTCGACAGCAAGAAGACGGTGCAGGCCAATTTCGTGAAGCCGCTGCCGGTCTATATTGTCTATTTCAGCTCCGCGGCGCTGCTCGACGGCTCGATCGTCGACTACAAGGATCTGTACGGCCGCGACTCGCTGGCGCTCGCGGCGCTGCAGATGAAGGACGGCGGCGCGAGCCTTGCGCCGAAGCCGAAGCCGGCGGATCAGATCGCCGGCCAGCCCGCGAAGCCGAAGCCCCGGACAAGTGGCGCAGAGGTAGCTTTTCGCGGTTTCTTATTGCTGTGATTGCGGCGAAATTCTCCGCCGCTGTCGGACGTCTGGGCCTAGGCCAGCTTCTCGGCGAAGATCATGCGGCCGCCGGCCAGCTTGCGCATGACCTCGTACTGACTCTTGCGCGACATTGCGAAGCAGCCTTCCGAGCGGCCGAGCTTGCCGTGGAGCGGGATCATGTCCGGCTCGGCGTACCAGGCGTTGTGGATGACGATGGCGCGCGCCTCGGCGTTGTTGTTCGACCAGTCGAGGCCGCGAACGCGCAGCGAGAGGCCGTATTTGCCGTCGTAATAATCGGTCGTGACGTAGGTCCCGTTCGACGTCGCGTAGGAGCCGAAGTCGTTGGAGAAGCGCTCGACATAGCCCGAGTGATCCGGATCCGAGCCGCGGCCGTGGCACACCAGGTGGCTCTCGACCGTACCGTTGGCGAGATCGACCACGTGGAAGCGCGGCTCGCTCGAAGGCTGCGAGAAATCGGCAATGCCGATGGAGTCACGGGCGTAGATTCCGTGCGAATCCAGCGCGGCCTTGGCGCGCGCGAACAGCTGCGGGTCGATGCCCGCGGGCGCGGTTGGCGTCCGCACGACGGCGCGTTGCGGCGCGGCCGGAAGCGGCGCCAGCGGATCCAGCCCCTGCGGGCCTGGAACCAGCTGCAGCACGCTCGAACTCGCGGCAGTAGAAAGGATCGCTCCGGCCGCCCCCATGGCGCCCAGACGCAGCATCTCCCTCCGGTCCAAAGTCATTAAATCCCTCCGCTCGAAGCAACCTGTTTATCATTCAATGGGTTAATGGCAGATAACCCAAGTGCGATGTTTCCCCGTCCCACCGCGCCACATCCACGCTTCGTCGCAGTGTTCACCGCTTTGAAACGCCTTGAACCGAGGTGGACGCACTGCTAAGGGCGCCCGCTCGCCTTCGGCCGTATGGCTTTGGGAGGCCGCTATACTATTGCCATTGCAACGGGCCCCACTGCCCGCCGCATTGGAATATAGGCATCAAGTGCCTGAATTTAAAGGAGTTTGACGGAACTTTATGCAGATCATCGTTCGCGACAACAATGTTGAGCAGGCGCTGCGCGCGCTCAAGAAGAAGCTGCAGCGCGAGGGCGTCTACCGCGAGATGAAGCTGCGCCGTCATTACGAGAAGCCGTCGGAAAAGCGGGCGCGTGAGCGCGCCGCAGCGATCCGCCGCGCCCGCAAGCTCGAGCGCAAGCGCGCCGAGCGCGAAGGCACGGCACGCTAAGCCTGGCCGCGCACAGAAACGTGTCCGTAGCCGAAGCCGCCCACCGTCCCGCCGGAACCGGCCGGGCCGTCGCGTTGTGGCTTGCGTTCCTGATCATCATTGCGGCGGGGATCGCCCTCGCCTGGTACGGAGCGGGGTCGCTGAGGCCCGAAGTGACCGCAAGCGGGCTCCAGTTCCGCACGATCAAGGCGGGAACCGGCGATCCGATCGGGCCAACCGACGCGGCACTCATGGACTATATCGGTTCGCTCGATGACGGGCGGGTGTTCGACAGCAGCGAGAATCACGGCGGACCGCAGCCGTTCGCAATGGCGATGGTGTTCCCCGGTTTTGCCGAAGCCATGACCAAGATGCAGGATGGCGGCCGCTACCGCTTCACGATGCCGCCCCGCCTTGCGTTCGGAAATGGCCCAACGCCGCAAGGCTTTCCCAAGGGCAGCAATCTGACTTTCGAAGTCCAGGTGCGCAAGGTCGTCCGCAACGGTGCCGCAATGATGCAGGGCGCGGGTCCGCCAAATCCGCCGCAATAAGGCGATCAGCCAGCGACGATTTCCGGCGGTTCGCCCTCGTCCGCCGCATGCTGGCGGCTGAGGTCGACCAGCACCACTTTCAGAGTAGCGAGAAGCGGGTCGGCGAGGAGTATGCCGAGGATCCCGAACAAAGCCGCCATCAGCAGTTGCATCGCGAGCAGCACGGCCGGCGCGATGTCGACGGTTCGCCGGGCGACGTACGGCACCACAACATAAGCGTCGATATTGTGCACCAGAAAATAGACGATGATGCACCAGATGCCCTGGCCGTAACCGGCACTAAACCCGACGGCGATCATCAGGACGCCCGAGGTGATCGCGCCGATATTGGGAATGAAGGCGAGGACTCCGGTCACGAGCCCGAGCAGCCCGGCCATCGGGACTGCCCCGAGCGTCAGTGTGACCCAGACGAACACCCCTTCGAAGACCATCGCAATCAAGCGGCCGAACAGCAGGCGCCGCAAGGTGAACCCGGCGTGCTCGACGATGCGGTAGAAGCCGGCGCGGTGCCGCAATGGCAGCATCCATGCGATCCCGCGGTCGTAGATTCGCGGCTCGGCGGCAAGGAAGATGCCGATGACGATCATCGCGATGAAGCTCGCGACCGCGCCGATCGCAGTTCCGACCGCGCTCGTCAGGCGGCCGACCGAACCGAGCAGCTGGCTGCCAAGGTCCGTCGGCTGCCCCGGAGGCATCAGCCCCATTGAGCCGACGAAGGTCATCAGTCGGCCGAACTGCTGGGTGACGACATCGCGCAGCGCCTCGGCCTGGGCGCCTATCGTCGTTCCGGCGAACCATACGACCCAGCCAATAAAGCCGAAGCCGAGAATGATGGTCAGCAGCAGCCGCCAGGGGCGCGGGACAGGGAGCCAACGGCCGAGCAGCCGGGTTCCGCCATCGAGGAACACGGCGAAAATCGCGCCGCCGATGATCAGCAGCAGCGGCTGGGCGAGAAAGATCACTCCCGCAACTGCGAGCGCCGATCCGAACCAGACGGCGGCCTTCGCCATCTCGCGCCGGACGAGCGGATCGCGAAACTCCGCCGGGCCCGGCCGCTCGATATGGGGCTCGGTCGTCGGCGGGCGCGGGCGCTCCCGGGCGGGCATCAGCTGTTCCGCAGCGACCTTCCGGCGCGGCCCGAGCGGAATGCGTCGAACCAGGTCAGCGGGTTCCACCAGACAGTGGTGCCGTCCAGTGAGAAGGTGATGAACTCGGCGCGGCCGCCGATATTCTCCCACGGCACCGGACCGCCGAGCCCGCCTTCATATTCGGGGACTCGGCTGTCGGCGGAATCGTCGCGGTTGTCGCCCATCAGCCAGACGTAGCCGGCGGGGATCGTCTCCGGACCGAAATTGTCCTCGGGCGTGGGGCCAAGCTCGACGGTTTCATAGGAGCGGCCGTTGGGCAGGGTCTCGCGGACGGTCGGGACCCGGCAGTACATCTTCCCGTCCGCTCCGCGCGCGCGGTAGTCGTAGAGCTTAGGGTCACCCGGCGACCCGCACGGCGAGTTGACGTCGATCGGGACCATCGTCGGCCGCTCGACCTGGCGCTTCACGGGCTGTCCGTTGATGATGAGCGTGCCGTCGACCATCCGCAGGGTGTCGCCGGGCAGTCCGATCACGCGCTTGATATAATCGGTCCGCGTTCCGGGCGGGGTGACGATGACGATGTCGCCGCGTTGCGGCATCCGGCCGAGCAGCCGCCCATGAAGCGGCGGCAGGACGTGGAAGCTCGGCGAGACCCACGACCAGCCATAGGGATATTTGGTGACGACCAGCCGGTCGCCCGTGAGCAGCCCCGGCATCATCGATTCCGACGGGATGTAGAACGGCTTGGCGGCGAGGCTGTGGAAGGCGAGGACTGCGAGCAGCACCCACAGCAGGCCGCGGATCTCGCGCCACAACGCGGAGCCCTTTTCCTTCTCTTCGGCGGGAGGAGCTGCCGGGCTTTCGGCGCTCGCTTCGGGAACGGTGTCGGTCAACAATCAGGGCTCCAGCTTGCGGGCGGTGAGGATGACGAAGGCCTGCGCCCAGGGATGATCGTCAGTCATGGTCAGGTGTATGTCGATGGCGTGGCCTTCCGGCGCAAGGGCGTCAAGCCGCGCCTTGGCTCCGCCGGCGAGCTGTAACGTCGGGGCCCCGGACGGCAGATTAACGACGCCGATGTCCTTCATGAAGACGCCGCGCTTGAAACCGGTGCCGACCGCTTTCGAGAACGCCTCCTTGGCGGCGAAGCGTTTTGCCAATGTTCCGGCGCGGGTGTGCGGGCGCGACGCCGCCTTCGCGCGCTCCGTCTCGGTGAAGACGCGGTTGAGGAACTTGTCGCCCCACCGGCCGAGCGATCGTTCGATACGCTCGATGTTGCACAGATCGGAGCCGATGCCGACGATCATCAGCCCCTCTCCCCTTGCGGGAGAGGGTGCCGAGCGTAGCGAGGCGGGAGAGGGGGCGATGGAGCGAGATGCCACGCCCCCTCTCCCTCCCATTGCTGCGCAATGGGCCCCTCCCTCTCCCGCAGGGGGAGAGGGGCTTTCATCTCGCTTCGTCCATCAGCTCGCGCATCCGCCTAACGCTTGCGTCGAGGCTGGTGAAGATCGCCTCGCCGATGAGGAAATGGCCGATGTTGAGCTCGGCGAGCTGCGGGATCGCCGCGACGGGAATTACGTTGTCGAAGGTGAGACCGTGGCCGGCGTGCGGCTCGATGCCGTTTTTCACCGCGAGCGCTGCGCAGTCGCTGATGCGCTTGAGGTCAGTCGTGCGCTCCTCACCTTCGGCATGGGCGTAGCGGCCGGTGTGGAATTCGACGACCGGAGCACCGAGCCGCAGTGCCGCCTCGACCTGGCGCTCGGTCGGCTCGATGAACAGGCTGACGCGGATGCCGGCGGCGCCGAGCCTGTCGACATAATAAGCGAGGTGATTGTGCTGGCCCGCCGCGTCGAGCCCGCCCTCGGTCGTGCGTTCCTCGCGCTTCTCGGGGACGATGCAGGCGGCGTGCGGCCGGTGCTGGAGAGCGATTGCGAGCATCTCCTCCGTTGCCGCCATTTCTAGGTTCAGCGGCAGGTCGATCTCGGCCATCAGCCGGTCGATGTCGGAGTCCGTAATGTGCCGGCGATCCTCGCGCAGATGGGCGGTGATCCCGTCCGCGCCGGCGTCGGCGGCGATATGCGCCGCGCGCACGGGGTCGGGATGATCGCCGCCGCGCGCGTTCCTGATGGTCGCGACGTGGTCGATATTGACGCCGAGGCGGAGACGAGTAGTCACGCGGCGGCGCGGCTCCCGGGCTTAACCGCCGGGATCGACGCGAGCTCGGGCGGGAGCGCGTCGGCGGAATAAGCGGGGACGTCGATGCGGATCAGCGGCGTGTAGGGCACGCCGACGTCCGCATTTCCGCCGGAGCGGTCGACGAGCGAAGCCGCGCCCATGACCGTGCCGCCGGCGGCTTCGATCGCCGCAATGGCTTCGCGCGAGGAGAGCCCGGTGGTGACGACATCCTCGACAAGCAGGACGCGCTCGCCCGGCCTCAGGTGAAAACCCCGCCGCAGCTCGAACGTGCCTTGCGGCCGCTCGACGAACATTGCGGGTTTGCCCAGAGCACGGCCTATTTCGTGGCCGATGATCACTCCGCCCATTGCCGGAGACACGACCACCTCCACGCCATCGCGGATATCGGCCGGGAGCTTCGCAGCGAGAGCTCGCGCCAGCCGTTCGGCGCGGGCGGGGTCCATCAGCACGCGAGCGCATTGGAGATAGCGCGGGCTTCTCAGGCCCGAGGACAGGATGAAATGGCCCTCGAGCAGCGCGTCCGCGGCGCGGAATTCGGCGAGGATTTGATCGTCGGTCAGCATCGGTAGCGGGCATTAGGCTGCGCTGCGTGGCCCATCAACACCCTGCTGTCCGGCATGTTGGATCAGCGGCTTGAGGGTCCGGGAAGCCGCGCCTATAGAGCCTCGCAAATCGGAAGCGCAGACCCGCGCTTTCCGAACCCAAACGCATTGCCACCAAGGGGTGAAGATGAGACGGATTGGATGGGCGATCGCCCTGGCCGCGGCCTGGCTTACCCCTGCAGCTGCCCAGGCGCCCGCAAACGCTCCGGCGCAGACCAGCGCGGCTGCGCCGGTGGGGACGCCGCCAGCCGGAACCGCGCAAAATCCGGGACAGCCCGATGCCGGTCAGCCGGCTGTCGTCCCCGGCACCACCGGGCACATGATACCTACGCCAGGCATCGGCGAGCCCGATGGCCGCAAGGGGATACAGGTTCAGGTTACGCCGATCGGCGAGGAAGCCGCCGGCTTCCACAACAACTGGCTGCTTCCGCTGTGCGCGCTCATCAGCGTCTTCGTGCTCGCGCTGCTGCTTTGGGCGATCTTCCGCTACCGCCGCGCCGCCAACCCGACGCCCTCGCGCAATTCGCACAACACCACGATCGAGGTGATCTGGACCCTCGTCCCGGTGCTCATCCTGGTCGCGATCGCGATTCCCTCGATCCGGCTGCTCCGCCACCAATATTCGCCGCCGCCCGCCGACCTCACGGTCAAGGTCACCGGCCACCAATGGTATTGGAGCTACGAATATCCGGACAATGGGGTGAGCTTCGACAGCTATATGCTGAAGGAGAAGAACGACCCGACCCGCCAGGCCAACCAGCGCGCCCGCACCGATGCCGACGGCCCGCCGCTGCTCGCCGCCGATCAGCGCATGGTGCTTCCCGCCGGCAAGGTGGTGAAGTTCATCGTCACCGCCGACGACGTGATCCATAGCTTCGCCGTCCCCGCCTTCTGGATCAAGCAGGACGCCAACCCCGGACAGCTCCACGAAACCTGGGCCAAGGTCGACCGGCCGGGTGTCTATTTCGGCCAATGCTCGGAGCTGTGCGGCGCCCGCCACGGCTTCATGCCGATCGCGATTGAAGTGGTGCCGCCGGCTCAGTTCGCAGCGTGGGTCGCATCGAAGGGCGGACACATGGCCGGCGCTGCGCCTCCGGCGCCCAACAGCACCGCGATCTCGCCGGTTTCGCAGTCCAATATTCCGACCGCGGCGCAGCCGACTCCGCCGGCACCTGCGCCTGGCACGCGTCCGGCGGTCCAGCAGCCCGCAACCGCCCAAGACTGATTAGCGAAGAGACAGCAATGAGCACCACTGCCGACGCACTCCATCTGACGCCGCACCACGGGCGCGACGCGGAGCATCAAGCCGATCACAAGCCGGGGTTTTTCACCCGCTGGTTCATGTCGACCAACCACAAGGACATCGGCACGCTCTATCTGATCTTCGCGATCATCGCCGGCGTGATCGGCGGCTCGATCTCCGGGATCATGCGCTGGGAGCTGATGGAGCCCGGCATCCAGGTGCTCAACCGCGCTTGGCCGATCGGCGCAGGGACCGCGAACTTCGATGAGTGGACTCATCACTGGAACGTGCTGATCACCGCGCACGGGCTCATCATGGTGTTCTTCACGGTCATGCCGGCGATGATGGGCGGCTTCGGCAACTGGTTCGTGCCGCTGATGATCGGAGCGCCCGACATGGCGTTTCCGCGGATGAACAACATCAGCTTCTGGCTGCTGGTGCCCTCGTTCCTGCTGCTCCTCGGATCGACCTTCGTCGTCCGGAGGCACCGGGCTTGGCGCCGGGACCGGCTGGACGCTCTACGCGCCGCTTTCGACTTCAGGCTCGTCCGGGCCGGCGGTGGATATGGTGATCTTCTCGCTCCACCTTGCCGGCGCGAGCTCCATCCTCGGCGCGATCAATTTCATCACCACCATCTTCAACATGCGCGCGCCGGGCATGACGCTGCATAAGATGCCACTGTTCGTGTGGTCGGTGCTGGTGACGGCCTTCCTGTTGCTGCTCTCGCTGCCGGTGCTCGCCGGCGCGATCACCATGCTGCTGACCGACCGCAATTTCGGCACGACCTTCTTCGACGCCGCGGGCGGCGGCAATGTCGTGCTCTACCAGCATCTCTTCTGGTTCTTCGGCCACCCCGAGGTGTACATCATGATCATCCCGGGCTTCGGAATGGTCAGCCAGATCGTCGCGACCTTCAGCCGCAAGCCGGTGTTCGGCTATCTCGGCATGGCCTACGCGATGGTCTCGATCGGAGTGATCGGCTTCGTCGTCTGGGCGCACCACATGTTCACGACGGGCATGAGCGTCGACGAGAAGATGTACTTCACCGCCGCGACGATGATCATCGCCGTCCCGACGGGCGTGAAGATCTTCAGCTGGATCGCGACCATGTGGGGCGGATCGCTGACGTTCGAAACTCCGATGCTGTTCGCGATCGGCTTCATCTTCCTGTTCACCGTCGGCGGGGTGACCGGCGTCGTGCTCGCCAACGGCGGCGTCGATAATTACATGCAGGACACCTACTACGTCGTCGCGCACTTCCACTACGTGCTCAGCCTCGGCGCGATCTTCGCGATCTTCGGCGGCTTCTATTACTGGTTCCCGAAGATGAGCGGCCGGATGTACAATGAGACGCTCGGCAAGCTGCACTTCTTCATCATGTTCATCGGCGTGAACATCGTGTTCTTCCCGATGCACTTCCTCGGGCTCGACGCGATGCCGCGGCGGATCCCCGACTACACGCCGGCCTACGCGCATTGGAATTACGTATCGTCGATCGGCTACATGATCACGATCACCGGCGTGGCGTTGTTCTTCGTCAACCTGTTCTGGTCGCTCGCGGCCGGGAAGAAGGCGCCGGACAATCCCTGGGGCGAAGGCGCGACGACGCTCGAGTGGACTCTGCCGAGCCCGCCGCCGTTCCACCAATTCTCGACGCTCGCCGACGGATCGATTAGGGCGCACGGGCTCGAGAGAAGCGCTAGCCTGCCTAGGGTTCGCGGCGATCGGTCGGTGGCTTCCGACGCTCTCGCGTTCGACGGGCAGAATGCCGCCGGTCGCCAACGCGCGGCGGCCCCGAACCTGTTGCGTTGCGCCGTTCGGTCTTGCGACGCTCGGTTTTGCGGCGATCCCCGACACGTCCGCGGCCAGCGCCGCCGAGCTGCCCGGAATCGATCGAGATGCTCTCAGCGCCCGAATCCATTTCGCGCAGCTGCAGCTTCGCTGCGGTCAGCACGATCGCCAGATGGGTGCGCACGAATTCGCAGCGGTTCTCCTCGGACATTCGGGTGGCTTGGTCTGGAGTCAGTCCAAGGAACGTCTCGATGGCGCCTCGCGAGACGGAAATGCCGCGAAGCTTCCCCTCGATCCAGACGTCGACGAGCGTGTCCCCGCCACTCGCCCTGATCGAATCATTTTCCATTGTGACTTCTCCCGCGCCCGGAGCCTTGTAACAGTCGCTGAGCGACACGCGAACGCCTGCCGCCGCCAAAATCAAACATTCAGCTATTTCACCCGCTCGGCTTTGATGATCCTGATGCGCGGTTCGAGCATCTGGCCCTTCATCACGCCCTCGCCCTCCGTTGGAGAGGTCGGCGAGGCGAGAATCTTTTTCACCACGTCCATGCCCTCGACGACCTGACCGAAGACCGCGAATCCTTCGCCATCGCCGTCAGGCGCGCCGGCGTCGTATGACGGGGTGTCGCTGGCAAGGATGAAGAAGTCGGCTTGGGCGGTTCCGGGCTGGAGCCGCGCCATGACGATCGAGCCGGCAACATTGTGCAGGCCTGTCTTCGCCGTGGATTCGTGCGCGATCGGCGGGAAGAGCTTGCGCGTGTCGCTGCGGACGCCGCCCTGGATCAGTCCACCGTCGCCGATGCGCACGGTGCGATAGAAAGTCTCGCCGTCGAGGCGGTGGGTGTCGACATAATGGAGGAAGTTGCCGGCGGTGATCGGCGCGTGGCAGCCGGTCGAGCGCGACGACGATTCGGCCGACGCTCGTGTCGATCGCGACCGGGACCCGGTCGGACGTCGCGACCGGAGGTCCGGTCAGATCCCCGGGCGTGAGCCTGGGCGAAGGCAGGAGCGGCTGCGAAAGCGGTCAGGAGCAAGGGCGATTCGGATGAGCATGCGCGCTGAACCTAGGGGTTTTCGCTCGCCGCCAAGCCCCTATAGGCCGCCGTCAATGCCCACAGTCGAAATGACCAACCCAGCCGCGCTGCCGGCCGACTGGCGCGACATCCTCGCGCTGACCAAGCCGCGGGTGATGAGGCTGGTGGTATTTAGCGGGCTGTGCGGAATGCTCGCGGCGCCGCAGCTCCCGCCGCTTGTGCTCGGCTTCACCGCGATCCTCTGCATTGCCCTTGGGCGCAGGCGCATGCGGAGCGCTCAATCAATGGTACGAGGCCGACATCGACGCGAAGATGCGCCGCACCGCGAAGCGGCCGCTTCCCGACGGACGCATGGATCGGCAGGCGGCGCTGCATTTCGGGGTCGGCCTCGGCGTCTTCTCGGTGCTGCTGATGGGGCTCGCGACCAACTGGCTTGCGGCTGTGCTGCTTGCTGTTTCGATCCTGTTCTATGTGCTGGTCTACACCGTTTGGCTAAAGCCGCGCACCCCGCAGAACATCGTCATCGGCGGCGCGGCCGGCGCCTTCCCGCCGCTGATCGGCTGGGTTGCCGCGACCGGTCATTTCGCAGCGCTCCCGCTGCTGCTGTTCGCGATCATCTTCCTGTGGACCCCGCCGCATTTCTGGGCGCTGTCGCTGTTCGTGCGGTCGGATTACGCGGCGGCGGGAATCCCGATGCTGCCGGTGGTGGCGGGCTTTCAGAACACGCGCAGGCAGATTTTCTTCTATAGCCTGCCGATGGCGGCCGCGGCAGTCGTGCCTTGGCCGCTCGGCCTGACGGGACCGATCTACGGAGTTGCGCCGCGGCGCTCAACCTTGTGTTCGTCGTGCTCGCGATCCCGGTCCTCGCCAACCGCGCGACCGAGCCGGCGGAGATGGCGCGCCGAGAAGCGCCTGTTCGGCTTCTTCGGTGCTCTACCTGTTCGCGCTTGTTCGGTGCGCTCGTCGCCGACCGTTGGATCGCCGTGGTGAAGCTCGAGGACGAAGTCATCCGCAAGCGCCAGCGCGAGCGCGCGCGGATCACGGCCTGGCTGCTCGGCGCCTTCGTCGTCCTCCTGTTCTTCATCACCATCGCCAAGACAGGGATCAACTGGTGAACGCGCCGTCGCCCAGAACAGGAACGGCAAGACGCTGCTGATCCTTGTTTTGATCATTGCGGCGATGGTCGTCCTGGTCGCTCGACGCCGAGGCTGTACCGCGCCTTTTGCGAGGCCACGGAATTCAACGGCACGACGCAGCGGGCCGACCGGGCACCGGGCGCCGTTCCGGGAAAGTGAAGGTCCAGTTCGATGCGAACGTGCATCCGGGGCTGCCGTGGCGGTTCGAGCCCGAGCAGACCTCGGTCAATGTCGCGCCGGGCGCCCAAACGAAGATCTTCTATCGCTCGCAGAACCTCAGCGCGCGCGCGATCACCGCGCAGGCGGTATACAATGTCTCGCCCGACACCGTCGGCAAGTATTTCAAGAAGATCCAGTGCTTCTGCTTCACCGAGCAGACCCTTCAGCCGGGGCAGAAAGTCGACATGCCGGTCGTGTTCTTCGTCGATCCCGCGATCGAGAAGGACCCCGACACCAGGGACATCCACGAAATCACGCTCAGCTACACATTTTATCCGGTGGAAACGGTGACCGCGGCCCGCTAGAGCCGCGTCAAAGCCACGAGGAAAGCCGCAACACATGGCCGCGACGAAGAACCACGATTATCACCTGGTAGAACCCGATCCGTGGCCGCTGATCGGCGCCGTCTGCGCCGGGCTGCTGTTCGGCGGCTTCGTCATGTATCTGCACGAGAACCGTACGGGAAGTTCATCATGGGCCTCGGCGTCGCCGGCGTGCTGGTGACGATGTACAGCTGGTGGTCGAACACCATCAAAGAGGCGCACCAGGGCGATCACACCCCGGTCGTCCAGCTGCACCTGCGCTACGGGATGATCCTGTTCATCGCCTCCGAGGTGATGTTCTTCCTTGCCTGGTTCTGGGCATTCTTCGATTCCTCGATCTTCCCGTCCGCGGTCGATGCGGTCGGTGGCGTGTGGCCGCCCAAGGGCATCACGGTGCTCAATCCGTGGGGCTTCCCGCTACTCAACACGATGATCCTGCTCTGCTCGGGAACGACGGTGACCTGGGCGCACCATTCGCTGATCCACGGCGACCGCCATGGACTGAAGCTCGGGCTGATCCTGACGATCCTGCTCGGCCTCACCTTCACCAGTGTGCAGGCCTATGAATATGCCCACGCGCCGTTCGCCTTCAAAGGTAGCATCTACGGCTCGACCTTCTTCATGGCGACCGGCTTCCACGGCTTCCACGTGATCGTCGGGACGATCTTCCTCACCGTCTGCCTGATCCGCTCCTATCAGGGCGACTTCACGCCGCGGCAGCATTTCGGGTTCGAGGCGGCGGCCTGGTACTGGCATTTCGTCGACGTCGTATGGCTCTTCCTGTTCACGTCGATCTACGTCTGGGGCGGCTGGGGCGCGCCGCACACGCCCTGACGCCCGGGCCGCCGATGCGCGAGAAGTCGGCGCTGGCGAACGCACTGGCCGGCAATTGCCCGCGCTGCGGCGCGCCTAGCCTGTTCGCCGGCTGGGTCCGCTTTGCGCAACGCTGCGGCAATTGCGGGCTCGACTATGACAGCTTCAATGTGGGCGACGGCCCCGCCGCTTTCCTGATCTTCATCGTCGGCGCGATCGTCGTCGTCGGAGCGCTGGTGCTGGACGCCGCGGCCGAGCCGCCGTGGTGGGTGCACCTCATCTGGGTCCCGATCACAGCGGCGCTGACCATCGGCGGCTTGCGGCTGGCGAAGGCGGCATTGCTCGCCCAGGAATATACCCACCGCGCGTGCGAAGGGCGGATCAGCAAATGATGCGCCGCATGCCCGTGCTCGCGAGCCTAGTCGTGGTCGGGGCCGTCGCGGTGTTGATCGGACTCGGCGTGTGGCAGCTGCAGCGGGCGAAATGGAAAGAGGGCCTGCTCGCCCGTTACGAGCAGGCGGAAAAGCTTCCGCCGATCACCTGGCCGACGATCCCGCTCAAGCGCGATCAGCTTCCCTTGTTTCGCCATGCGACGGCGATGTGCGTGAAGCCCGTCGGCAAGCGCGCGATGGGCGGCGAGAATTTGCAGGGCGATCCCGGCTACGTGCAGATCGTCGACTGCGCGACCGGCGCGGAGGGACCGGGAATGAGCGTCGAGGTCGGCTGGGCAAGGATCCAAACGCGAAGTTCAACTGGCCCGGCGGACTTGTGAGCGGAATCATCGTTCCCGACCGCAGGACCGGCATGCGCCTTGTCGCCGCGACGGCGCCTGCCGGACTGCAGCCGAGCAAGGTGCCCGACGCGAAAACGGCGAGCCCGGTGACTCCGGCCGGCCATCGGCTTTATGCTGCGACCTGGTTCAGCTTGGCGGCAATCGCGCTGATTATTTATGGTTTCGCGCTGCGGAAGCGTTGGAGAGACAGATCGTGACGGCCGAACTTCACCGTCTTGGCAATGGAATCGCCGTTGCGGTCGACCCGCTTCCGGGCGCCGAATCGGCCGCGATCGGGCTGTATGCGATGGTCGGTTCGCGCTCGGAGCCGGAGCATCTGAGTGGGCTAGCGCACCTCGTAGAGCATATGGTCTTCAAAGGCGCCGGTCCCCGCAACACGCGCGCTTTTGCAGAGGCGATCGAGAATGTCGGAGGCTCCATCAACGCCTGGACCGCGCGCGACCAGACGGTCTTCTATGGACGGACTTTGGCCAGGGATGCGGCCCTTCTCACGGAGTTGATCGCCGATCTCGTGCGCGCCCCGCATATCAGCGAAGAGCATCTCGAGCGCGAGAAGGACGTCATTCTGTCCGAGCTCGGCGAGGTCGTCGATTCCCCTGATGACCTGGTCCACGACCATTTGTTCGAAGCCGCGTTCGAAGGGCAGCCGCTCGGCCGTTCGGTGCTCGGCCGCGCCGAGACTTTGCGCGCTGCCACCCGCGACGATTGCCTCAACTGGATCCGCGATGAACTCGTCCCGCGGCGGCTGATCCTGTCGGCCAGCGGGAAGGTCGATGCGGACCAGATCCTCGCGCTCGCCGAAAAGCTGTTCGGCGACCTGGAGCCGTGGCCGGGGGTGCCGATCGGCTCAGCGGAGTTCACCGGCGGCGTGCGCAGCGACCGCCGGCGGTTCGAGCAGGCGCACTGGTGCCTCGGCCTGCCGGGGATGCCGGCGTCGGATCCACGGGTCCCGGCGCTGTCGATCTTCGTCCAGGCGCTGGGCGGGGGGATGTCATCGCGCCTGTTCCAGGAGCTGCGCGAGGAGCGCGGCCTCGCATATTCGATCGGCGCCTGGCACCAGGCCTTCGCCGACACCGGCATTGTCGCGGTGAGCTGCGCCGCCGACAGCAATCGCGCCGTAGAATTGATGAGCCTTGCGCGATCGGTGCTCGCTGCCGCGGTCGAAACGCTCGACGACGCCGAGGTCGGCCGGGCCCGGGCGCAAATCGAAGCAGGGCTGCTGATGGCGCTGGAGACGCCGCACGGCCGCGGAGATCATCTGGCGCGCTCGATCGAGGTGTTCGGGCGCATAGTCGAGCTCGACGAGCTGCTCGCTAAGCTCCGCGCGGTGGATGCGGCTGCGGCACGCGCCGCCGGAGCCGCGCTGCTCGACGGCCGGGCCGCGGTCGCCTCGGTTGGGGCGCAGCTCGCGCTGGCGGCGTGAGCGATCTTCAAACGCTGATTGCCGAGCCGTGGTCCGATTGGGGGCTGATCGATTGCGGCAACGGGCAGAAGCTCGAGCGCTACGGCGATGTGATCGTCGTCCGGCCCGAACCGCAGGCGATGTGGGCGCCGGCGCGCGACGATTGGAATCCCGACGCGACGTTCGTCCCCGGCTCCGACGAAGAAGGCGGCGGGCGGTGGGTGCAGCATCGGCCGGTGCCGAAGCAGTGGGAGCTGTCGCGCGGTGCGGCGCGCTTTTACGCGTCGCTGACTCCGTTCCGGCACCTCGGCTTCTTCCCCGACATGGCGCCGCAATGGGACTGGATGCGGGAGCGCTCCGCGGACGCCGATGTGCTCAACCTGTTTGGCTACACCGGGGTTGGCACCTTGCTCCTGAGCGATGCTGGCGCGCGGCTGGTCCACGTCGACGCGTCGAAGAAATCGGTCGAGCAGGGTAAGGAGAACGCGCAGCTTTCGGGCATGACCGACAAGCCGATCCGCTGGATGGTCGACGACGCGGGAAAGTTCACCGCGCGCGAGGTGCGGCGCGGACGCCGCTACGACGGCATTTTGCTCGACCCGCCCAAGTTCGGCCGCGGCCCCAACGGGGAGGTGTGGCGGCTGGAGGAGAATCTCGCGTCTTTGCTCGCCGACTGTCGCACGCTGCTCGATGCGAACAGCCGTTTCCTCGTGCTCACTGTTTACGCCGTGCGCATGTCCGCGCTCGCGATTGGAGAGCTGGTAAAGCAGACGCTCGGCGATCTCGGCGGCACTGTCGAGATGGGCGAGATGGCCGTGCGCGAGGAGGCGCGGGGGCTGCTCCTGCCGACGGCGATTTTCGTCAGATGGTCTAAGTCCTAGCTGCGCGGATTGCCGCCGCCGTCACGAACGGCGCTCCAGCGAGCAAGGCGATCGAGATCGCGGACTCCAGCAACAGCGCTGCGTTTCCCCCGCCTCCGCTCACCGAAGCGCCGAAGATCAGCAGCGGCACGGCGAGGGGAAACAGCAGGAGCCCCGCGAGCGATCCGGCGCGGGGCAGCCCGGCGGTCAGCGCAGCGACTGCGACGGCCAGAGCGGCAAGGCCGGGCATCCCGATCCACAGCGAAACGAGAATGCCCGCGAGCGCGGCGCGGTCGAGACCGAGCAGCGCCGAGGCGGGAAGGGCGGCGACCATCAGCAGCGGCGCAAAGGTCAGCCAGTGCGCCGCGATCTTGCAGACCGCGACGACCTCCTCAGCCATTCCGTGCAGCGCGAGCTGATCGAGCACGCCGTCGGCGCGATCGGGCTCGATCAGCCGCTCGATCGGCAGCAGCGCGGCGGTGAGCGCAGCAATCCACAGAGTGCCGGCGCCGATGCGGCTGAGCAACCGCGCGTCGGGACCGACGGCAAACGGCATCAACGTGGCGATCAGCAGGAAGAATGCAATCGGCAGCCACGCCGCGCCGGTGAAGCTGCGGCGCATGTCGCGCACAATGAGCACGGCGATCATTGGCCGAGCTCGACGCGCGGCCACTCACCAGGGAGCGGCTGGTGCGACGCGGCGAGGACCGCGCCGCCCGAGGCCAGGTGCGCCTCGACGAGGCTTGCGAGCCGGTCTGCGCCTTCGGAATCGAGGGCATTCAGCGGCTCATCGAGCAGCCACAGCGGCGCGCCCGAGGCTGCAACGCGAGCAAGCGTTGCGCGCTTGACCTGACCCGATGAGAGGAACCGAACCGGCACGTCGGCCAGGCGCGCGAGCCCGAGCGCGTCCATCGCGGGGTCGACTACGCCGCTCCAGAACATGAGCGCGCGCTTGAGCGGCAGCTCGCGATCGAGCGCGAGCGCGCCGTCGGCTAGGGCAACCTTCGACCGTTCGATCCGGCCGCGCTCCTCGCGCAGCAGTCCGGCGGCCAAACGGATCAGGCTCGACTTGCCGCTTCCGTTCGGTCCCGCGATCTGCAGCCGCGCGCCGGGGCCAAGCTCCAGATCCAGACCTTCGAACAGCAGCCGCCCGCCGCGCCTGAGTGCGACGCCGTGGAAGCGCAGCAGCGGGGTCACTCGATGCTGTCCTCAAGGGCGTGCATGTCGTCGTCGGAAAAGCCGAAATGGTGGCCCACTTCGTGGACCACGATATGCGAGACGATCTGCTCGAGGCTGAACCGGGTCGATTGCCATTCGGCAATTATGGGTCGGCTGTACAACGTGATGCGCTCGGGGAGCGTGCCCGATTGGCTGATGCTCTGGTGGTTCAGCGGTATGCCCTGGTAGAGGCCGCTGAGCTGCATCGGATGATTAAGTCCGAGACTGCGTGCCGTATCCGGATCCGCGACAGGTTCAACCAGCAGCACGATTTCGCCAAGGCTTTCGCGGAACGGCGACGGCAGCCGGTCGAGCGTGCGCCGTGCGATCGCATCGATGTCCGCGTCGGTCGGCATATGGCCGGAGAGGCGCTCGGCGGGGGTCATGGTCGACGGCAGTAGGAGATCAGGCGCGCGACCGCGCAACCTTGCCCCTCCCGCCGCCTCACCTTAGATGAGCGCCCTTCCAGCGAAATGCGGAGCGGTGGCCGAGTGGTCGAAGGCGCTCGCCTGGAAAGTGAGTATACGGCAAAACCGTATCGAGGGTTCGAATCCCTCCCGCTCCGCCACTTCGCTCCAGGTTGATTCAGGAGACGCAGCATGGACCGGTTCATCGGCGGTTGCCTGTGCGGCGACGTCCGTTTGGTGGCGTCCAGACGGCCCTACAGAGTTGGCCTTTGCCATTGCCTCGATTGCCGCAAGCATCATGGGGCGCTGTTTCACGCGTCCGCGATTTTCCCGCAGAATGCGGTGACGATCGAGGGTGAAACACGCGAATACGCCGGACGGTATTTCTGCCCGCGCTGCGGCTCGTCCGTTTTCGGACGCAGCGGGGACGAAGTCGAAGTGAGCCTCGGCTCGCTGGATGCTCCCGACCAGCTGATGCCGACCTACGAACTCTGGACGATCCGCCGCGAGTCCTGGTTGCCGCCGTTTCCGCTGGCGAGGCGATATGAGCGCGATCACGACCCAGGCGGTCGCTTTGAGGAGTAAGTCGCCCGCGCCCTAAGCGACGATGCGCAGCGTCCCGCGTTTGCCCGGCGCCTGGTAGCAGACGACGCCCAGCTCCTGCTGCAGCCGTTCGAGCTCGCGCGCCTTGGCTTCTTTGGCGGCTTCGGCGTAGCGCTTCTCGCGCTCCGCTTCTTCTTCGGTCTGCTGGCGCAGGTAGGAAATGGTGATCCTGCGGCCGAATACCTCGTCGCCGCGGAGCTTGAGCTCGGCTTCGGATTCCTCGGGCAGGCTGTCGCGAACCTCGACCAGCTTCCCGATGAGATCATCCAGCGAGACATGCTCGCCGATCTCGATGAACTCCTTAACACGTCTACTCATTCGTGACCCTCCCCGGCCCCGGGGCGTTCAATACTGCGCCCGCGAATCCGGGCGCAACGCATATGTGAGTTTTATCCCCAACGAAGTTTCTCACCTGTGAATGATTTTACAATCGGAGGTGCAGCTATTCGAGCGCAAGACGTTGCGCGGGCGATTGCATTCTTGAGCTAAGTCTTTCGACGCGCTGCCAGAATTTCTGTCTTCGAGCGGATCGGCACGCTCGATTATTGCGCAATTGCAACAGCCGGCAGGAAAACTTGTGAACAGAGGCAAGCTTCCTGGCTGGCGACTGGCGGAGACGGAGGGATTCGAACCCTCGGTACGGGAATTCCCCGTACGGCGGTTTAGCAAACCGCTGGTTTCAGCCACTCACCCACGTCTCCGGATGCGAAGCGCACAGACCGTCCGGGGGACGGTCGAGCACGAGCAGCTCCGAGCCGCGGCTATATAGGGCACATTTCAAGCCTTCAACCTGAACGGACGATCCAAGCCGAACCGCCGGCGAATGCCGCTTTTTTTTGCGCCTTCAGTGGCGGCCGCGCCGATATCGATAACGGTCGAGAATATGCTGGTGAAAGAAGCGGCCGTGGGATTCCGCAGCGACGAAAGCTCGGTAAGCATCGGCCGGCACGTCGAAGTAAGTATACCAATCGCCATCGACGAATCGCACGAACATGGCCGCTCGAGCCGTGTCATACCCGATCTCGGCAATCGCTTCGGATTCGACCTGGATCATTTCCTTCGCCGCTCGCCAGCAGACCAAACGCGCCAGCGTGGCGCTTGCTCCGAAGCCGCGGAGGGCTATTGATAACGCTAACAGTGAATGGGGGGAGCGTATGCGTCTGCAGCGGATCTTTGGGCTTGTCGCATTCTTATGCTGCGTTGCGGTGGCCGGGAGCGCCGACGCGGCCGCGTACCGCAACTTCCGCGTCGCCATTTATGTGCCCGTCAGCAGCACCAAGCGGCTCGCCGATCCGGCCACTTTCGAACGCGAATTCGCCCGCGTATCGTCGCAGCTCAAGTTCGACAAGGTCTATATCGAGGCTTATCGCAGCCGCGAGTTCGCCACCGACGCCGAGCTCGAGACCGTCAAGCGCGAGTTCCAGGCGAAGGGCATCCAGACCTCGGGCGGGGTCACGCTCGCGGCGGGCGGCTGGCCCGGCGGGCAGTTCGGCACGTTCGACTATGAGAACCCGGCCGACCGCGCCGAATGCGAACGCGCGGTGCGCCTGATCGCGCGCCATTTCGACCAGGTGATCCTCGACGACTTCTTCTTCTACACGATGAAGACCGACGCCGACATCGCGGCCAAGGGCAATCGCAGCTGGACCGACTATCGCGTGGGGAAAATGCGCGAGGCTGCGCGCGACCTCGTGCTCGGCCCGGCGCACCAGGAAAATCCGCGTGTCCAGGTCATCGTCAAATACCCCAATTGGTACGAGCATTTTCACGGGCTCGGCTACGACCTCGCCGACGAAGCCCACATGTTCGATGCGATCTACACCGGCACCGAAACGCGCGATCCGGTGATCACCGACCAGCTGCTCCAGCAATATGAGAGCTACGAGATCGTCCGCTATTTCTCGAATATCCGGCCTGGCGCGAACCTTGGCGGGTGGGTCGACACTTACTCGATCCGCTCGGTCGACCGCTACGCCGAGCAGTTGTGGGACACGCTCTTCGCCAAGGCGCCCGAGCAGACCCTGTTCGAATGGGCTGCGATGTCCTCGCCGAAGCCCGCGACAGCCGGTGAGCGGCCGTGGGGCAAGCTCAAGACCAGTTTCGACTGGAATGCGATTGCGCGCGGCGCATCCGAATGCCGGCTGGGCGACTGCGGCGGACGCGGCGCTGCACATCGCCGACGGCGTTGTCGGCGAGCTCGGCAATCCGGTCGGAGTCGCGAGCTATCGTCCGCCGCACGCGACCGGCGAGGATTTCCTCCACAATTACATCGGCAATCTCGGAGTGCCGATCGAGCTCTATCCCGAATATCCGACGGCCGCGCATACGGTCCTGCTGACGCAGGCGGCGGCGACGGACCCGCAGATCATCGGGAAGATCGACGCGAGCCTGCATGCCGGGGCCAACGTGATCGTCACTTCGGGCTTCCTCGAGGCGATGCAAGGCAAACACTTCGACCAGCTCGCCGAGTGGAAGACGACCGGGCACGTCATTTCGATCGACCGCTATTTCGACGGGTTCGGCGCCGGCAACGGGACCGAGCTGAAGGAGGCCGGCAAGACCGCGCCGGTGCTGTTCCCCGAAGTGCGCTTCTACACCAACGACAGCTGGGGGATCATCCGCGGGGTGGCGGCGGCCAAGGGCTTCCCGATCGTGCTGATGAACCATTATTCGAAGGGCACGATTTACCTGTGGACGATGCCCGAGAATTTCGGCGACCTCTATTCGCTGCCGCGGCCGATGGTGACTCGCATCAAGGCCTATCTGTTCGGCGACGCGCCGGTCAGCATCGATGCGCCGGATCATGTGGCGCTGTTCACCTATGACAATGGCGCGTTCATCGTTCAGAACTTCCGCGACGATGCGGCTGCGGTTGCAATCGCGCGCAAAGGCCAGGCGGCGAGCGAAAGAGTGACCATTCCGCCGCACAGCTTTCGACTGTTCCACCGCTGACGTTTCGCAACTCCTCCCTGTTGCGAAGCAATGGGGAGGTGGCACGCGAAGCGTGACGGAGGGGCCTTGCGCCGCCTCCGCTTGGCCCCTCCACCACTCAGCTCCGCTGAGCGGTCCCCCTCCCCACGATCCCGGATCAGATCCGGGATCGCAGGGCGGAGTGTTCGTTTCGCATAGTAAATTAAATCGCAACCAGCTTCCTTCAGAGACCGGTCAACCCAATGCGTCACACTGGCGATGTGGAACCGGTGCATGCGGAGTGGACGCCGCACGCGCCAATCGAAGTGGATGTGGCATGAAACATGAAGCCATTCTGGAGGGGCAGCAGCTGCTCCCCAGAGACCCGCGCGTCGAGGCCGAAATGCCCGTGCGCGTGCATTGCCAGGCGGGCGAGATCGAGGCGCACATCGTCAACCTGTCGAGCGACGGTTTCCGCCTGCGCACGGCAAACCCGCTGCAGGTCGGTTGGGTGGTGACGCTCGAAGCGGCCAAGAACTTTCCGGTCA
This sequence comes from uncultured Alphaproteobacteria bacterium, assembly GCA_963849435.1. GTDB lineage: Bacteria > Pseudomonadota > Alphaproteobacteria > Sphingomonadales > Sphingomonadaceae > Sphingomicrobium. Next base: position 39,152 of record CAWKHO010000013.1, on the reverse strand, counting down.
AGGCGCTCATCTGCTGGGCCTGTGGCGAGGATGCCGGCGGAGTGTTCGCGGAGCCGGTGTCGCTTTAACTTCACACTGATGCCACGGCGATCAGGCGCGTTTCACCGCCGCTGAGCACTTTGACTCACAACTAACAGTTGAGCCGGGCGGGAATTCCCATTCTTCAAGGGCGGGAACTTCACCCAAAATTCGATACGCATTCTGACCTGTCGGAACGGCGTCCACCGGCCGCCATACATCAACGCCCTCATTGAGCAGGGCGACGTAAATCGTCGTCATCATCACACCCTCAGCGCCGCCGCTGCGTCATGTTGCGGGCGAGGTGGGTCTCAAGCTGCATCGAGCAAATGCAGCGACTTCAGCTCCTCGGCATTCTGTTGCCGGGCGGTCGCCAGATCATAATCGCGCTGAAGATTGCACCACATCTCGGCCGAGCCGCCGAACAGCCGCTCGAGCTTCAGTGCATTGACCGGCGAGAGCGCGGTCTTGCCCTTGAGCAGATTGTCGAGAGCCTGGCGAGTGATGCCGAGCGCCTCGGCAATCTCGATCTTCTTCGCCTTGACCGCAGGCAAGACATCCTCGCGCAACACTTCGCCGGGATCGACCGGCGGGAGGCCCGCAAGCAATGAATTGGTCATAGTCTCAAACCTTTCCGTCTAATGATAATCTTCCAAATCCACGTCGACCGCGTCCGGCTCATCCCAGCCGTACGTAATGCGGTAATTGCCCGATGCATCCACCGCATAGCGCTTCGGCTTCCCTTGCAGCCCGTGAAACCGGAAGCCCGGCAAATTCAGGTCGTCCGCTTTGATGGCGGCGTTAAGCAGCGCCAGGATGCGCGCAACTCGGCCATGATTGCGAACAGGCAGTCTTGAGCCGTCTCCCTTCTCCGCGAAGAGTCGAAGTGCTTTGCTTCGGAAGCTTCTGACCATCTGTCTGTGTAATCTTGTTCTTTACGTTTGTCAAGTAAATCTTTACGTTGTATCACACCCTCAGCGCGGCCGCAGCTTCCGCCTCGCGCTTCAGGTTGCGGGCGAGTTGGGAGAGGCCGTTGAGATATTGCGGGGGGCAATAGACGTCGCGGTAGTCCAGCGCCGCGGCGGCGCGGAGCGTCCACATTGGGTCGATCAAATGCGGGCGGGCGAGCGCGACAAGGTCCGCCCGGCCGGCGGCGAGGATCGAGTTGGCGTGGTCGGGCTCGTAGATGTTGCCGACCGCCATGGTCGCGAGGCTTGCCCTCGTTGCGGATTTTGTCGCTGAAGGGAGTTTGGAACATGCGGCCGTAGACTGGCTGGGCGTCGGCCCAGGTCTGACCCGCCGACACGTCGATCAGGTCCGCGCCCTCGCGCGCGAAAGCTTCGCCGATCTCCACCGCTTCATCGGGCGTGACGCCGTTGTCGCCGGCCCAGTCGTTGGCGGAAATGCGCACCGACATCGGCCGGTCGGAAGGCCAGGCGGCGCGCATCGCGGCGAACACTTCGAGCGGGTAGCGCAGGCGATTTTCCAGGCTGCCGCCATATTCGTCGGTGCGCCTGTTCTGCAGCGGCGTGATGAAGCTCGACAGCAGATAGCCGTGCGCGGCGTGGAGCTCGATCATGTCGAAGCCGCATTCCAGGCCCATGCGCACGGCAGCGACGAACTGGTCGCGCACCGCGTCCATGTCGGCGCGCGTCATCGGCCGCGGATTCTGGTTGATGGGCGACCAGGGGACGTCGCTCGCCGCCATCACCGGCCAGTTGCCCTTGTCGAGCGGGACGTCATTGCCTTCCCAGCCGAGCTTGGTGGAGCCCTTCGGGCCGGAATGGCCGAGCTGCAGGCAGATCTTCGCCTTCGACTGTGAGTGTACGAAATCGACGATGCGTTTCCACGCGGCGACATGATCGGCATTCCACATGCCGGTGCAGCCCGGGCTGATGCGGGCCTCGGGCGAGACGCAGGTCATCTCGGTAAAGACGAGGCCGGCGCCGCCCATCGCGCGTTCGCCAAGGTGGACGAAATGGAAATCGTTGGGAACGCCGTCGACCGCCGAATACATGGCCATTGGCGACACGGTGATGCGATTCTCGACCGTCATCTCGCGCATCTTGAACGGCGCGAACATCGGGGGCGCGGTTTTGTTGGAGCGTCCGTCCGTCGCGCGTTTCCAGAACCAGCGCTCGACCGTTTCGAGCCATTCGCGGTCGCGCAGGCGCAGGTTCTCGTGGCTTATGCGCTGGCTGCGGGTGAGCAATGAGTATGCGAATTGCAGCGGCTCGAAATGGAGGTAGCGGTGCAGCGTCTCGAACCATTCCGTTGAGTTGCGTGCGCTGTTCTGGAGCTTGAGCACTTCGAGCGAGCGCTCCGCCTGATATTCGTCGAACGCTGCTTCAAGGGACAGGGATTGATTCGCGCGGAGACACGGAGACGCGGAGGAGTCGGAACTTACATCAATTTCTCCGCGTCTCCACGTCTCCGCGTGAGATTTCTGGATTGCCGCGTCGCCTGCGGCTCCTCGCAATGACGGTGATGTGCGGCTCAGCACGTCGGCCAGCTTGATCGCATCCTCGAGCGCGAGTTTCGTGCCACTTCCGACGGAGAAATGGGCGGTGTGCGCGGCGTCGCCGAGGAGGATGACGTTGCCGTGGCTCCAGCGCTCGCACTTGATGCGGCGGAAGTTGAGCCAGGCCGCCGATCCGCGCAAATGCTCGGCGTTGGACAGGAGCTTGTGGCCGTCGAGATATTTGGCGAACAGCTTTTCGCACAGCGCGATGGCTTCGGCCTGATCCATTTCATCGAAGCCGAACGCGCGCCAGGTCTGTTCCGAACATTCGACGATGAAGGTCGAGCAATCGGGCGCGAAGCGGTAGGCGTGCGCCCAGATCCAGCCGTGCTCGGTCTCCTCGAACGCGAAGGTGAAGGCGTCGAACACTTTCGACGTGCCGAGCCACACGAACTTGTTGGCGCGAACGTCGACGTCGACACCGAACGCGTCGGCGTAGGCATCGCGGAAGCGTGAGTTGATGCCGTCCGAAGCAATGACGAGATCGTAATCGCGCCACTTTGGATCGGCGGGGTCGCATTCGGCTTCGAAATGGAGGACGACGCCAAGCTCGCGCGCGCGATCCTGCAGGATTTGCAGCAGGCGCTTGCGGCCGATGCCGATGAAGCCGTGGCCCGACGAAGTGACGCACTCGCCGCGGTAATGGACGTCGATGTCGTCCCAATGCGCGAACTCGGCGGTGATGGTTGCGGCGGAGACCGGGTCGTTGGCGGTGATGTTCTCGACGGTGAGATCGGAGAAAACCACGCCCCAGCCGAAGGTGACGCCCGGCGCGTTGCGTTCGAAGACCTCGATCTCGTGCGACGGATCGCGAAGCTTCATCGAGATGGCGAAATAAAGCCCCGCCGGCCCGCCGCCGATGCAGGCGATCTTCACGAACAAATCGCCGCTTGGAAGTTTGCCAAAGTTGTGCCTGCGAGCGCGCGCGCACGCGAAGTGCACGCGCGGCGAATGTTCGCGAATGTTGCGCAGTGACGAGCTGCGTCGTGCAAGAGCTCAGACTTCGGAAGCACGAAACCGCATCGCCGCAGCATTGCACAGCAGCGCGCCTGTAGGACAGCCCTCAGCTGCGCGAATCGACGCCGCGGATGAAGGCGCGGACGAGCGTGTTGAATGCGTCCGGGCGTTCAGGTTGGACAAATGGCCGGCGCGTTCGATCGGCGTCATATTGCGCGCCAGGGATGAGCTTCGTCAGCGCGGTCGAGAGCGCGGGCGGGGTGACGCGGTCCTCGGCCCCGCACAGCACGAGCGTCGGCACGCGGATCGCCGCGGCGCGCTCGCGCTGATCGGCGAGCCACACGGCTTCGGCGCCGATGCGGTAAGCGGCGGGGTCGATGCGCGCCATCGTCTCGATGACTTCGCCGCGCACCGCCGGATCGGCCGGCTGGGCGAGGAGCACGTCGACGCGGCTCTCGGCGAACGCGCGCATATTCTCGCTGCCGGCGAGCGAGCGTTCGTAGATCGCGCGGCCGTCGGGGTGCTCGGCGAAGGTGTCGGCGAGGATCAGCGACGCGATGCGCTTGGGCCACAGCGTGGTCCATCGCGATCGCGACGACTCCGCCGAGCGACAGTCCGCAGACGTGGGCGCGGTCGATCCCGAGCTCGGTCATGGCGGCGAGGATCACCGCCGCATAATCGTCGCGCGAGGTGCCTTCGGGCGCGCTGTCGCTGTCCCCATAGCCGGGATAATCGAACGCGACGGCGCGGCGTTCTTCGCCGAAATGCTCGAGCTGTGGCCGCCACACGGATTTGTCCGAGCCGACTCCGTGGAGGAAGACGATCGGCGTGTGCCCGGCCCAAAGCTCTCTGGCGCCGGCTTCGTCATAGCCGATCGCAATGCCGGTGGCGGTTTTCACCCGGGGCATGTGCTCCTCATACCGTCATGCTGGTTGCGCAGCGAGAAATTGTTCACACGAAGGCACGAAGGACACGAAGAACGCTAAGGCTGCCGCTCTCTTCTTCGTTCTCTTCGTGACTTCGTGCCTTCGTGTGAAATCGATCCTGAGGCGAGTTCAGGATGACGGTTGGCGAGACACGCGCTAGCCTCTCGCAATGACTCGCATGACGCTGAACGGAGAGGGGATCGAGTACAGGCTCGATCCCGCGACGCCTTTGCTTTGGGCGCTGCGGGATGCGTCGAACCTGACCGGCACGAAATATGGCTGCGACAGCCAGGATTGCGGCGCTTGCACGGTGATCGTCGACGGGCGCGCGGTGCTCAGCTGCAGCGTCGCCGTCGGCTCGCTCGAGGGCGCGCAGGTGACGACGATCGAGGGGCTTTCGCCCGACCGCTCGCATCCGGTGCAGCAGGCGTGGCTGGCCGAGCAGGTGACGATGTGCGGCTATTGCGAGCCGGGGTTCATCATGGCGATTGCGGCGCTGCTGCAGGCGAGCCCGAGCCCGAGCGAGGAACAGGTGGCGGCGCTGCCGAACATCTGCCGCTGCGGCGCTTATCCGCGGATCAAGAAGGCGATCGCGCGGGCGACGCAGACTGCCGGACCGGTGCCGACGGCGGAGTGACAAACATGAATATACGGCACCGAAACGGTTAAGCGGCGGCTCATCTGCAAAGGCGCACTTTCCGCTGTAATGAACTTGAAAGGTCACTGTCATGCGTAAGCTCCTCATCTCTCATTCTCCTGGCGAGCGCCGCGGCGAGTCCCGCGCTTGCCGATCGCCCCGATCATTCCGACCGCGACCAGGCCCGCGCCGAGCGCCAGCTGGCGCCGAAGGCACAAGCGCGCGAGAACGCGCAGACCCCCGTCCAGGCCCAGCGCCCGCAGCTCACCGGCCAGCAGCATTTCGATCGCTCGAACGGCGGCGGTCAGCCGCAAGGGCAGGCCGTCCAGCGCGGCGGCGATCAGCGGGGCGGCTGGGACCGCTCGCGCTTCGAAGGTCACGTCGCACCGCAGGTCGTCGAGCAGCAGCAGCGCAGCTATCGCGGTTACCGCGGTGGCTTCACCGGCCAGCCGCGGCAGGTCGAGCAGACTGCAGCGCGGCACGGGCTGGTCGCGAGACCGCGGCAGCTGGAGCCGCGATCGCGACGGCGACTTCCGCCAGCGCGAGGCCAACCGGCAGCAGCAACAGTTCCGCGAGCGCAGCCGCTGGGCCAGCGGCGGGTGGAACCGTGACTGGCGCAATGACCGGCGTTACGACTGGCGCAATTACCGCAATCGCCACCGGTCGATCTTCAGCATCGGCATCTATTACGATCCGTTCGGCTACGGCTATCAGCCGTTCGACATCGGCTACCGTCTGCAGCCATCCTATTACGGCCAGCGGTACTGGATCGATCCGGCAATGTACTCCTTGCCGTACCCTCCGCCGGGGACCGAATGGGTCCGTTACTGGAACGACGCGTTGCTGGTCGACACCTACACCGGCGAGGTCGTGGACGTGATCCACAACTTCTTCTGGTAGAGCGCGCCAGTCCGTTTATCGAAGGGGCGTTGCGGCATTGCCGTGGCGCCCCTTCTGCATTAGTCGGCTAATACACCAATTTCCCGCTTCCGAGGTGATCTTCGAATGAATGTAGCCGCTCGCCTGATTCTCTCCGTCTCGATGCTTGCATTCGCGACTTCCGCCGCGGCGCAGGCGCCCGTAACAGCGCCGGCTGTGCCCACCGCTCAACAAAGCGCCCACGACCGGCTGTTCGAGCTGTTCAAGGAAAGCGATGAAGCGAGCCTCAAACGCAATCCGGTGCAGGCGCTGTTTCGGGGGGACCTGCGCTACGCGGACCGGCTGGGCGACCTGTTCAGCGACGCGCATTACCAGGGCGAGAAGGCCGCCGCCGAGCACGACCTTGCGGCGCTCCAGGCGATCCCGCGCGGCGAGCTCAGCGCTGCCGACCAGCTCGCCTATGACGTGTTCCAATATCAGACGAAGGACGCGCTGCGGTCGCTCCAGCCCGACTTCCTGACGATCAGCGAAGCGCTGCCGATGAACCACTTCTACGGCATCCACACCGAATATCCGACCATCGCGAGCGGGCAGGGCGGAGCGCCGTACAACACGCTCGTCGACTATGAGAACAGCCTCAAGCGCAACCGCGACTTCGCCGCCAATATCGACGAAGCGATCCGCCAGTGGCGCAAGGGCGAGGCGGAGGGCGTGGTCGACACCAAGCTGACCGTCCGCAACATGATCGAGCAGCTCGACAATCAGCTCAAGCTCGCGCCCGAGGAGACGCCTTACTGGGGACCGATCAAGAACTTCCCGGCGCCGATCGCACCCGCCGACCGCACGCGGCTGACGCAGGAATATCGCGATTCGATCGCCAATGTGATCCACCCCGCGCTGCAGCGCATGCGCGACTTCCTCGCCAACGAATATCTCGCCCATGCGCGCGAGGGCGTCGGCGAGATGTACATGAAGGGCGGCGACGCGCTCTACGCGTACCAGGTGCAGTCGACGACCACGACGACGATGACCCCCGAGCAGATCCACCAACTCGGCCTCAGCGAGGTGGCGCGGATCACCAAGGAGTTCGAGAAGGTCCAAGCGCAGATGGGCTTCAAGGGCACGCTGCAGCAGTTCTTCGACTACATGCGCACCAGCCCCAAGTTCCAGCCCAAGACCAAGGAGGAGCTCGAGCGCGGCTTCGCGAGCGTCAAGGCGAAGGTGGAAGCGAAGGTCCCGCAGTTCTTCTCGCTGGTGCCCAAGACCGGGCTCGTGATCCGGCCCTATCCGCCGTATCGCGAGAAGTTCGAGGCGGGCGGCAGCTACGAAAACGGAACGCCCGACGGCTCTCGGCCGGGCACCTTCTATTACAACGCCTACGACCTGCCCTCGCGCAGCATCTGCGAGGAAACGACCCTGTTCATGCACGAGGGTGAGCCGGGCCACCACTTCCAGATCAGCCTGGCACAGGAGAATAAGTCGCTGCCGGCATTCATGCGCTTTGGCGGCAACACGGCCTATGTCGAAGGCTGGGCGCTCTATTCGGAATTGCTCGGCTATCCGATGAACATGTACGGCGACCCGTGCCAGCGCTTCGGTAACCTCAATGACGAGATGCTGCGCGCGATGCGGCTGGTGGTGGACACCGGCATCCACGCCAAGGGTTGGACGCGCGATCAGGCCATCAACTACATGCTGACCCACTCGGGCGAGGCGAAGACCGACGCGACCGCCGAGGTCGAGCGCTACATCGCCATTCCCTCGCAGGCGACGGCGTACAAGATCGGCCAGCTGACGATCACGCGCCTGCGCGAGAAGGCCAAGGCGGCGCTTGGACCCAAGTTCGACATCCGCGAATTCCATGCGCAGGTGCTCGATTCAGGCGCGCTGCCGATGGCGATCCTGGAGCAGAAGATCGACCGCTGGATCGCAGCCAAAAAGGCGAGCTAAGGGTGTCCCGTTGAGTTGTCATGCTGAACTTGTTTCAGCATCCATCATTTGGATGCGTGCCGTACTTCACAGAAATGGATCCTGAAACGAGTTCAGGATGACGGCGCCCGTACGTCGCTTCGCCTGTACGCAGTGCGGTAAGTGCTGCAATCGCTCGCCGGAAGTGGAATTGTCGGAAGCGGCGGCGCTTGCGGACGTGTTCGTCTTTCGGCTGATGTTCCGGCTCTACAGCCTGCCGCGGACGTTTGAGAGCGGCCGCAGCCGGTCTGAAACTGCCGAGGCATTTTATCAGAAGAAGCGGCTGCTCGCGGCGCATGCCGCGCGCAAATACCCAGTGACGATCATGCGCGACGGCCGCCGCGTCGAGCATGTGCAATATCTGATGATCTCGGCGCTTGTGCTGGATACGCATTCCGGCGCGTGCGCGGCGCTGAGCGATGGGCGCTGCAGCATCTACAATCGTCGGCCGCTCGGCTGCCGCACGGTGCCGTTCCATTATTCGCGCGCGGACGCGCTGGCCGAGCGCGACCTGAAGGCATTCGTCGCAACGCCGGGTTACGCATGCGACACCGGTGACAGCGCGCCGGTGGTCCTCGAGAGCGGGCGGATCGTCGATCGCAGGACGTTGCAGACGCGCGCGCAAGCGCTGACGCTCGCCCGGCGCGATCTGCCGTGGAAGGAAGCCATCGTCCGGCGGATGAAGGCGGGCGCCTCGACCCAAGGCGCGCTGCCGAGCCTCGACGAAGTTAAGGCGAATGCCGCCTACGGCGCGATGACGACGTCCATGCGCGTCGGCTGGGAAATCGCCGCGGATTTAGGGCTAATCAGCGAAGAAAGCTATCGAGCGGTCATTGCGGAGCAGTTGGCGACGATCGGCCGAGACCTAGCGCGCAGCGACTGCAACGCCGCCGACCGGGACACTCTGCGAGAGATGGGTGCGGAATATGAGCCGGTGCTGCCCGGCCGAAGCCCGACCTTGGCAAGGGGGTAAGCTACGACCGTATTGCTCCGCCCCAAGTCCTCGGGATGTCTTTCACGCATGAACCATAATGTTCTCGAGCGAAGCCCATGAAGCGGCGCATACGTGCGCGATCCAACTGGCCTTCCAACTGGAATATCGAAGGCAGCGTCCAGCGTGTCCCGCTCCACATCAGAGCTTCATCGCTCCGAACCATCTCGGTGGCGTCGAGGAGGCGATCCCGCTCGGCGTCACTCAGCGGACCGCCCGTATGACGAAGCGCTTCCAAATGCGCGATGTCGCCCGCCTCACGCGCTGCGGTGCGGTCCATCAGCGGGATCATCGCGTACGCATTCGTCCATTTCTGGACGTCTTCGGCAGGCATATGTTCGAAGACGCCTGAGGCATTCGCAGCATCATGCGCGAGGCTATCGTAGCTGAGGACGTAGAGCTGATAACCCTCAGTAAGCTTGACGATTTCTGCGCGGGAACGGTTCGCCTCCACCGCGGAACGGATGTCGTTCAGCTTCGCCTGGAGACAGTCGTGGAGCGCGGCACGCTGGTAAACCTGAGGCCCATCGTCCCAGAGAAGCTCTTTACTCATGGCCTCTCGTGCTGATCTGGCCCTTTCTCCCCAGCTGAAACGCTCTACGACCTGCTCTGCGGCTAGTGCGAGAAGCACGCCCAAGACGATGATGGCAACTTCGCCCGTGAACTCGCGCCAGCCGTGCAGCGGCTTGGGCAAATGGAAATGCATGCGGTCCACCCCCGAAGCACAGCTTAGGTGAGCAGCGGCGGAAAGCCAGTGTCCGCAACGACCGCCTGAAACGGCAGTCGAAAGTAGCCTTCGTTTCAGCGGGCGCCTTGCGCTAGAGAGGGATCATGAGCGGGGGAGCGGCAGTCGAGCGGGCGTTTGAACTCGCCAGATCCGGGCAATACCGCAGCGTTTCGGAAATCATCCGCCGTCTGCCGCCCGAAGACCGGGAAGCCGTCGAAGTCCACCTGACGAAGCCTAACGCGAGAAGAGAACTCATCCTCGTCTGCAGCGAGGCGTGGCTCGCAGCGCAGTAGCGGCGGCTTAGCGGCTAATTCTGACCAAGCGCCTCCGCGATCAGCCGCCGCGTATTCTCCACGCCGTAGAGCGCGATGAAGCTGCCCATGCGCGGGCCTTGCGAGGAGCCGAGCAGGGTTTCGTAGAGCGCCTGGAACCAGCCGCGCAGGTTCTCGAACGGGTGGCGCTTGCCGACTTCGAAGACTGCGTGCTGGATGATCTCGCCGTCCGCGTCAGGCGGGAGCTTCGCGAGCTCTGAATCGAGGTCGCGCAGCGCTTCCGCTTCCGAGGGATTTGGTGTGCGGCGCTGCAGCGTCGGGACGACGAAGTCCCGCGCGTAATTGACCGCGAGTCCGATCAGCTCGTCGAGTTCGGGATCGCTTTCGGGTGAGGTGCCGGGCGCATAGCGCTGGACGAACTTCCACGCGGTGTCCTTGTCGGCGACGCCGGGCAGGCTGACGAGGTTGAGCAGCAGGCCGTAGGTTACGGGCAGCACGGTCTCCGGAACCTTGCCGCCGTGGATGTGGTGCACCGGGTTGCCGAGCTTCTGCTCGATCGGTTGGTCCGGATAATTGCCGCGGAACTGCCAATATTCGTCGACCGCGCGCGGGATCACTCCGATGTGCAGGCTCTTCGCCTTCCGGGGCTCGCGGTAGATGTAGAAGGCGAGGCTCTCCTGACTGCCGTAGCGCAGCCATTCCTCGAGGCTTAGGCCGTTGCCCTTCGACTTGGAGATCTTCTCGCCTTTTTCGTCGAGGAACATCTCGTAATTGAAGCCCTCGGGCGCGCGGCCGCCGAGGATGCGGGCGATCTTGCCCGACTGCGTGACGCTGTCGATCAAATCCTTGCCGGACATTTCGTAGTCGACGCCGAGCGCGACCCAGCGCGCCGCCCAGTCGACCTTCCACTGCAGCTTGGCGAGGCCGCCGAATGCCGACTGCCGGACACGGCTGCCGTCCTCGTCGTCGAACGCGATCAGGCCGGCTTCGGCGTCGATCACTTCGACCGGGACCTGCAGCACGCGGCCGCTGGCGGGCGAAATCGGGAGGACCGGCGAATAGGTCTTGCGGCGGTCCTCGCGCAGGGTGGGGAGCATGACGCCCATGATCGCGTCCCAGCCGAGCAGGACCTTGCGGATTACCGCGTCGAAGCGACCGGTACGGTAGCAGTCGGTCGCCGACAGGAATTCGTAATCGAAGCCGAAGCGGTCGAGGAAACGCTGGAGCATCGCATTGTTGTGATGGGCGAAGCTCTCGTGTGTGCCGAACGGATCGGGAATTTGCGTCAGCGGCTTGCCGAGATTTTCGGTGAGCATCGCCTGGTCGGGGATGTTGTCGGGCACTTTCCTGAGCCCGTCCATGTCGTCGCTGAAGGCGATCAGCCGCGTCGGCGCACCGCCTGTGAGCTCCTCGTAGGCGTGGCGCACGAAAGTGGTGCGAGCGACCTCGTTCCAGGTGCCGATGTGCGGCAGGCCCGAGGGTCCGTAGCCGGTCTCGAAGATCACCGGATCGCCGGCAGGCTTCCCGTCCGGCCACCGCTTCAGCAGCTTGCGGGCTTCCTCATACGGCCAGGCCTTGGACGCGAGCGCCGCGGCGCGGAGGTCGAGGGTGTCGGTCACGAGGCGGCTCCTAGCGAACGCGCGGCGGCGCTGCTACCCGACGGAACATGCGGGCACTGGTGCTGAGCGGAGGAGGGCCACTCGCGGTCGCCTGGGAAAGCGGGCTCGTCGCGGGTCTCGCGGCCGAGGGTGTCACGGTCGCGGACGCTGATGTGAGCATCGGAACCTCGGCTGGCGCAATCGTCGGGGCGCAACTCGCCTCAGGCACGCAACCTGCTGCGTTGGCCGAAGCGATCCTGGAAGAGCGAAGCCGAAAGCCGCCGCCCGGCGCAATGGGTCGGCACAGTCCCGACGTGCTTTCGCAGCTGCCGGCGCTGTTTCAGCGGGCGCACAGCGGCGTCGGCGACGCGGCCAAGGCGCGCGCGGAGGTTGGCGCCTGTGCCCTTGCGGCGCCGACCGAGAGTGAGGAGGCCTGGGTCGGGCGCATCGCGCGTGTGCTGCGCGGCGCGGGATGGAGCGAGCGAACGTTCCAATGTGTGGCGGTGGACGCATGCGACGGCAGCATCGTGTTGCTTGATCGCCATTGCGGCGCGCCGCTGGCGGCAGCGGTCGCGGCGAGCTGCAGTCTGCCGGGAATAAGCCCTCCCGTTGCAATCGGCGGGCGGCGCTTCATCGATGGGGGCTTCGCATCGACCGTGAATGCCGATCTGGCAAAAGGTTGTGCAAAGGTCCTGGCGATCGCGTTCCATCCGGCCGGCCCCGCCGGTGAACGCATAACGAGCCGGCTCGAATCTCAACTCGAGGTTCTGCGATCTTCGGGCGCGGAGGTGCTGGCCCTGACGCCCGACGCGGCATGCCTGGACGCGATCGGTTCCCGGATGATGGACATGCGGGGCCGGCCGCAGATCGCGGAGGCGGGTCTGGCGCAGGGGAGAGCCACCGCTGCGTTCGTCGCCGAGTTCTGGTCGTAGATGTGATGCAAGCGATTGCTGAATTCCAAAAGGTCGATCGGGAGCGGTTCGAGCGCGAGATCGTGCCGCGCGGTGAGCCGGCGGTGCTGCGCGGGCTCGTGGCGGAGTGGCCGGTTGTGGCGCGGCGCAGGATGGCGATGAGGCGCTTGCCGGATTCCTGCGCGGCGCGGCGTCTGACGAGCCGTTCGAGGCGTGGTTCGGCGAGCCGGAGATCGAGGGACACTTCGGCTACACGGACGATTTCAGCGGCTTCAACCATGAGCGGCGGGTGGCGACCGTCGACCAGCTGCTCGACCTGCTGCTGCGGCAGAGGGGGGATGCGCGGCCTTATTCCATGTACGCGGGCGGAATCCCGATCCGGCGGCATTTGCCCGGATTGCTTCCCGCGATTCCGGTGCCGCTGCTCGACACCGAGCAAGGCGACTTTGATCTCGCTGTGGCTCGGCAACCGCACGCGCACCGCCGCGCATTGGGACCTGCCGCAGAACCTCGCCTGTGTCGTTGCCGGGCGGCGGCGGTTCACGCTCTTTCCGACGGACCAGATCGCGAACCTGTACGTGGGTCCGCTCGATTTCACCCTCGCCGGCCAGCCGATCAGCCTTGTCGACGTGGACTCGCCGGACCTCGAGAAGCACCCGCGGTTCGCGCAGGCGCTGGAGGCAGCGCAGACGGCCGAGCTCGGGCCCGGCGACGCGCTCTACATTCCGAGCCTGTGGTGGCACGCGGTCGCGTCGCTCGACGAGCTTGGCGCGATGATCAATTTCTGGTGGCGCGACGCCGAGCCGCCGCTGCTGACGCCGCTGAACGCGCTCTACCATTCCGTGATCACGATGAAGAATTTGCCGCCGAACGAGCTGGCCGCGTGGCGCGTGCTGTTCGGCCATTACATCTTCGGCGAGAATGGCGATCCGGTCGAGCATCTGCCCGAACGGGCGCGCGGGATCCTCGGGCGGCGCACGCCGGAGCTGGTGGCGCGAGTGAAAAAGCTGCTGATCGACGCGCTCAGCCGCTGATCGCATTGCGAGGAGCCGCAGGACGCGGCAATCCATATCAGGCTGGATTGCTTCGCTGCGCTCGCAATGACGGGTTTCACCCGTTCCACTTCCGTTCCGGGCCGTTAAGACGTGCGGATGGCCGCCATTCCGATTCCCGCGCTGCACGCGACCCATGCCGGGATATGGCTTGCGAGCGGCGATGGAGAGGTGCGCGAGGCGAGCCGCGGCGAGGCGATCGCGCGCGCCGCGGAGACGCCGCACATCATCCTCAATGCGCCGCTGGTCGGGCAGAGGCTCGGTTATCCTGAGTTGTCAGGGCTCGACCTGCTCGAGCTGTTCGCGTTCGTGCATCCGGCGCGATTCGCAGTGCCGACCGCGGCGGGGCTGAGCCGGGCGCTTGGACTGGAGCCGCCGGCGAATGAGGCCGATGCGGCCGGCGCGCTCAAGCGGATTGCCGAGAGCTTGCTCGGAGTCCTCGCCGATCCGGAATGGCGCGAGCGGGAGGGTGCGTGGACTTCCAACGCGACCTTGCACCGGCTCGGTTGGGGCTGGGCACCGCTGGTCGGTGCTCGGCTTGAGCGGCCGGAGCGCGGCGAGCGCATGCTCTTCTCGCGCCTGAAGCAGTGGGAAGAAGCCGCGGAGCGCCCGCCGCCACTGACGATCGCGGTCGATCCCGCCGATGCGCGGACGAAACTCGACCGGCTGACCGGCCGGATCGAGCCGCGCGAGGGGCAGAAAGCGATGGCCGAGGCGGTGACTTCGGTGTTCGCGCCCAAGCGCGGCAAGGACTCGCCCAACATGCTGCTCGCCGAGGCCGGGACCGGGATCGGCAAGACCCTCGCTTATTTAGCGCCGGCGGCGCTGTGGGCGGAAGCTTCGGGCGGGACTGTGTGGGTGTCGACCTTCACCAAGGCGCTGCAGCGCCAGCTCGACGGCGAGGGGCACAAGCTGTTTGCCGAGGCGGAGGAGCGCGCGCGGAAGATCGTCATCCGCAAGGGGCGCGAGAATTACCTGTGCCTGCTCAATCTCGAGGACGCGCTGCAGGGCGCATTTGCCGGACGTGCCGCAATCCTCGCGCAGCTTGTCGGGCGGTGGGCGGCGTACACCAAGGACGGGGACATGGTCGGCGGCGACTTGCCCGGCTGGCTTCCGAGCCTCTTCCGGCGCGCTGGGGCGGCGGCGCTGACCGACCGCCGCGGCGAGTGCGTCTATGCCGGCTGCCCGCACTACCGCCGCTGCTTCATCGAGCGGGCCGAGCGGGCGAGCCGCGAGGCCGACATCGTGATCGCCAACCATGCGCTGGTGATGGTCAACGCGGCGCGGGCGCGGGAGGACGCGCCGGGCCGGATCCTGTTCGACGAGGGGCATCATCTGTTCGATGCCGCCGATTTCGACCTTCGCGGTCGCGTTCGGCGGGCAGGAGTCGATCGAGATGCGGCGCTGGATCGTTGGGCCGGAGGGCCGCTCGCGGGGGCGGCGGCGCGGGCTCGCGGCGCGGCTGATGGATGTCGCTTCGTACGATGACGAAGGCGCGCGGGCGCTCAATTCGGCGATCGAGGCGGCAAAGGCGCTTCCGTCGGACGGTTGGCTGCAGCGGCTGGTCGAGGGTTCGCCGTTCGGCCCGCTCGAAGCTTTGCTGAGCGAGGTGCGCGGGATGGTCTACGCGCGCGCCAAGGCTCAGGAGGCAGGATACGGGCTCGAGACCGAGCTCGCCGAGCCCGATGGCGCGCTCGTGTCGAGCGCGGCGGCCGCCGGCGAACTGCTCGAAAGCCTGCAGAAGCCGCTCGCGGCGCTCGCCCGGCGGCTGGAAGCGGTGCTGGAGGACGCGCCCGACTGGCTAGATGCGCAGGCCCGCGCTCGTGTCGAAGGCGCGATCCGCGGGCTTTCGTGGCGGCGCGAGACGCTCGCGGCGTGGATCGCTCTGCTCGGCCGCATCGGTGGCGAGGCCGATCCTGAATTTGTCGACTGGCTGGCCGTCGAGCGGGTCGACGGGCGCGAATATGATGTCGCGATCCACCGCCGCTGGCTCGACCCGACCAAACCGCTCGCCGCTGCCGTACTGCGCCAGGCCGACGGGGTGCTGGTCACCTCGGCGACGCTGCGCGGCGGCGAGGGGTGGAACGCGGCCGAAGCGCGCACCGGCGCTTTGCACCTGACTAATGCGGTCGAGCATTTCGAAGCGGAAAGCCCGTTCGATTACGCCGCTTGTTCGGAAGTGCTGGTCGTCACCGATATCAAGCCGGGTGACGTCGCCACGCTATCGGGCGCCTACGCGCGGCTGATCGAGGCTTCGGGCGGCGGAACGCTCGGGCTGTTCACCGCGATTCAGCGCTTGAAAGCGGTGCATGCGCGGATCGCCGACCGGCTTGCGCGGGCGGGGCTTCCGCTGCTCGCGCAGCACGTCGATCCGATCGACGCGGGAACGCTGGTGGACATCTTCCGCGACGATCCGCGCGCGTCGCTGCTTGGCACCGACGCTTTGCGCGACGGGGTCGATGTGCCGGGCGAATTGCTGCGGCTGGTGGTGATGGAACGCGTGCCGTGGCCGCGGCCGACCGTGCTTCACGCCGCGCGGCGCATGGCCGCCCTTCGACAAGCTCAGGATGAGCGGGGTGGGAGCGCCTACGACGACCGGGTCGTGCGCGCTCGGCTGGCGCAGGCGTTCGGGCGCCTGATCCGGCGCGACGGCGATCGCGGCATGTTCGTGATTCTGTCGGCGGCGATGCCTTCGCGGCTGCTTTCGGCATTTCCACCGAACGTGCCGATCCGCCGTCTGCCGCTTCGACCAGGCAATCGCACGAGTTGCAGAAAGGCTTGGAGGATTAGCGCTCGATCGCGTCGGCGAGCCGATTGCGCAAGGCGATCAACCGGAAGACGTCGACGCCCGCGGGCTCGTCCTGCGCGACGAATGACGCGGCAGGCTGCGGGGCCGGTGCTTCCGGCTCAGGCGCGTCCTTCTGCCGAAGCAGCTTTTGCACTCCGCGAACGGTGTAGCCTTCCTGATACAGCAGGCGATGGATCCGCCGCGCAAGCTCTACGTCCGCCGGACGGTAATAGCGGCGGTTGCCGGCGCGCTGCATCGGCCGCAGCTGCGGGAAGCGCGTTTCCCAGTAGCGAAGGATATGCTGGGCGACTCCCAGCTCCTGCGACAATTCGCCGATGGTCCTTAAAGCGCCGGGTGCCTTTTCGGCGGTCGCCACCGAATTGCCTTACCTGGCGATCCGGTCGCGCATGATCTGGCTCGCGCGGAAGGTCATCACCCGGCGCGGAGCGATCGGCACTTCGATGCCGGTCTTGGGATTGCGGCCGATGCGCTGCCCCTTGTCGCGCAGGATGAAGGTGCCGAAGCCGGAGATTTTCACATTCCTGCCCTTGGCCAGCGATTCGCACATGTAGTGCAGCACGCGTTCGACGACGTTCGCCGATTCAGCGCGCGACAGGCCGAGCTTGCGATGGACGACGTCCGCGAGGTCGGCACGCGTCAGCGTGTTGCTGGCTTCCGCTTCATTATTGAGCCGCGCGATCCCGAGATCGGCCATTCTATTATCTCCCGCCCTGTTCGGCGACCCCGCCGTGATTACACATTCGTAACGGAATTCCGCGCTGTCGGCAATTCGACATTTTCACGGATTACCGAACTTTTTCAATACCTGAGCGCTGCCGCGCCCCATGTAAAGCCACCACCCATCGCTTCCAGCACAACGACGTCGCCGCGCTTGATTTGTCCATCCTTGACGGCTGTATCAAATGCAAGAGGGACCGAAGCCGCGGACGTGTTCGCGTGCTCGGCGACGGTCATCACCACTTTTTCGCTTGGCAGGCCGAGCTTCCTGGCCGTGGCGTCGAGAATGCGCGCGTTGGCCTGATGCGGAACGAGCCAGTCGACGTCGGCCGATGTGAGGCCCGCTGTCGCCAGGACTTCGTTCATGACGGCGGCAAGGTTCACGACCGCGTGGCGAAACACTTCGCGGCCCTTCATCCTGAGCTTGCCGACAGTCCCGGTGGTGGACGGTCCGCCGTCGACGAACAGTAAATCGTTGTGCCGGCCGTCGGCGTGCAGCCGGGTGGTCAGGATCCCGCTCTCAGTTTCTTCTGCGCCAAGGACGAGCGCTCCGGCGCCGTCGCCGAACAGCACGCAGGTGGCGCGGTCCTCCCAGTCGAGGATGCGGCTGAAGGTCTCCGCGCCGATCACCAGCGCCTTATGCGCATTGCCCGAGCGCAGCATCGAATCGGCGACGGACAGCGCATAGAGGAAGCCGGTGCAGACGGCGTGCACATCGAATGCGACGCAGTCGTTGATCCCTAGCGTCGCCTGGACCTTGGTTGCGGATGACGGAAAGGTCTGATCGGGCGTCGCGGTGGCGAGGACGATAAGGTCGATGTCCGTCGCAGCTACGCCGGCATGGTCCAGCGCCTTGCGCGCAGCATCGGTTGCGAGGCTCGCCGTGGTTTCGCCTTCGCCCGCAACATAGCGCGCGCGGATCCCGGTACGCTCGACGATCCACTGATCGGTCGTGTCGACCGTTTGCGCGAGCTCGTCGTTGGTGACTCGCCGCCGCGGCAAGGCGCTGCCGGTGCCGAGCACAACCGAATGGATGCTCACTGCGCAGCCTCATTGGCGAAGGCGTGCGCGCGGAAATTGTCGAGGTCGTCGCCGATCTTGCGGATGATGTCGTTGCGCACCATCCGCGCCGCGACTCCGATCGCGTTGGCGACGCCTTTCGGGCTGGCCGCGCCGTGGCTTTTCACGACCAGGCCGTTCAGCCCGAGAAAGACCGCGCCGTTGTGATTGTTGGGGTCGAGGTGGTGCTTCAGCAGATTGAGCGCGGGTTTCGACAGCGCGAACCCGGCCTTCGACCGGAGCGAGCTCTTGAACGCGCGCCGCAACAAATCGGTGACGAAGCGCGCGGTCCCCTCGGCGGTCTTGAGCGCGATGTTGCCCGAGAAGCCGTCGGTCACCACGACGTCGACGTTGCCGCGCGACAGCTGGTCGCCTTCGGTGAAGCCGTCGAAGCGGAACGCAAGGTAATCCGCTTCGCGCAAAAGCCCGGCCGCCTCCTTGAGCTCGTCGGTGCCCTTCAATTCCTCGGTGCCGATGTTGAGCAGCTTCACGCGCGGCTTTTCGATGGAGAGCACGGTGCGCGCATAAGCCGAACCCATGACCGCGAACTGGACGAGATTTTGGGCGTCGCACTCGGTGTTCGCCCCGAGGTCGAGCATGACGAGGTCGGTGTCGGCGAGCGTCGGCAGCAGCGCCGCTAGCGCCGGACGGTCGATCCCGGGCATGGTGCGTAGCGCGAGCTTTGCCATCGCCATCATCGCGCCGGTATTGCCGCCCGAGACCGCGGCATCGGCGTTGGCTTCCTTCACCGCATTGATCGCCATGCCCATCGAGGTCGTGCGCGCGCGGCGGATCGCCTGACTCGGCTTCTCGCTCGCGGCGATCGATTCGGGGGAGTGGACGATGGTCACTGCGCCGAGCAGCGGCCGGTGACCGTTGAGCTCGGCCTCGACCTCGGCCTGGTCCCCGTAGACGATGAAGTGCAGCGAAGGATCGCGGCGAAGCGCGCGCGCGGCGCCCGCAATCATCCCGGCCGGGCCGCTGTCGCCGCCCATTGCGTCGAGTGCGATGCGCGGGCCCCCGTTCATCGTGAGGCCTGTCGTCGCTTAGGCCTCGGTCGAGACGATTTCGCGGCCGTTATAATGGCCGCAAGCCGCGCACATGTTGTGCGGCAGCTTCAATTCGCCGCAGTTGGGGCATTCCTGGAACTTGGTCGGCGTCAGCGCGTGGTGGCTGCGGCGCATGTTCCGCTTCGACGGCGAGGTTTTTCTCTTTGGGACAGCCATTGCGGCACCTTTGAAATCAATAAAAATTGCGACGATCTGCGCCTCATCTCAGCGGGATAGACCCACAGGTGGCAGCTGGATCGTCGCGAACCGCCGCTCCTATAGCGGCTGGAGCGCCGGTTGCAAGGGTGAGCGGCCGGTGCGAGGAGTAGCGTGGGGGTAGATGATGACACCAGTTCCAGTGACGCTCGCGACGGCCGCGGCGGCGGTGTTCGTCAATATTTGGCTTGGATCGCGGATCGTGAAGAGCCGCCGCGATAATCAGGTGAAGATCGGCGACGGCGGCAATGAGGCGGTCTTGCGGCGGATGCGCGCGCAAGCAAACTTCATCGAAAATGCGCCCTTCTTCCTGATCCTGCTTGGTGGCATCGAGCTGTCGGGAGGCAACCGCCTGGCGCTGGGCGGAATCGCCGCGGCCTTCATCCTCGCCCGGATCGCGCATCCGATCGGAATGGACGGCCCTCACGTCTGGCGCTGGAGAATGGTCGGGATGATGACCACGGTCGTCGCAATTGTGGCGCTCGCGATCTGGGCGACCGTGTGCGCGGGCGAGGCTTTCCTAGGCGGCTAGCGCGGAGTCGCCGACGAACGGATTGGTCGCGCGCTCGTGGCCGAAGGTCGACATCGGGCCGTGGCCGGGAACGAACGCGGTGTCGTCGCCCATCGGCCATAGCCTCGTGGTGATGGACTGAATCAGCTGTTCCTGATTGCCGCGCGGGAAATCCCAGCGGCCGACCGAGCCCTTGAACAGCACGTCGCCGACGAGCGCGAGCTTCGATTCGGGGTGATGGAAGACGATGTGTCCCGGCGTGTGGCCGGGGCAGTGGCGCACGTCGAAGGTGAGATTGCCGACGGTCACCTGATCGCCGTCGCTGAGCCAGCGCGACGGCTCGAACGGACGGCCGTTGATCCCGTATTTGGGACCTTCGGTTCCCAGCTTCTCGATCCAGAATCGATCCTCCTCATGCGGACCTTCGATCGGAACGCGGAGCTCTTCCGCAAGAATGCCGGCCGAGCCGCAATGGTCGATATGGCCGTGGGTCAGCAGGATTTTCTCGATCGTGACTCCAGCCTGCTTGGCGGCCGCCTTGAGGCGCGGGAGATCTCCGCCCGGATCGACGAATGCTCCGCGCATCGTCTCCGTGCACCAGACGAGCGAACAATTCTGCTGCAGCGGCGTGACCGGAATGATCGCCGCCCGAAGCGGTGGCTCGCTCATTTCCAGACGTCGGCCGGCCGCGGCTGGAGCGTCGCCATCGCCGGCGGCTCGTTCTTCATCGACGCCGCGACCGCTTCCGCCTGGCGCATCACGCGCAGCACATTGCCGCCGGCCAGCTTGGCGAGATTCGCGTCGCTCCAGCCGCGGCGGATCAGCTCGGCGAAAACCAGCGGATAACCGGAAACCGTGTTCAGGCCGGCAGGCGTCTCGTCCATTCCAAGCCCGTCCAGATCGGCGCCGATTCCGACATAGTCGTGGCCCGCGATCTTTGCGACATAGTCGATATGATCGGCCACCTGGGCGATCGTCACGGGCGGCGCCGGATGGGCGACTGTCCACGCTTTCATCGCCGCATCGCGCTTGTCCGGCTGGCTTGGGTAGAGCGATTTCAGCCGGCCCACCTCGGCGGCGCCCTCGGCGTTCCATTTGCGTACGTCGTCCGAGACGTAGCCGGTGTAGAAATTGACCATCACCACGCCGCCGTTGGCCGCGGTGAGCTTCAGGATATCGTCGGGGACGTTGCGCGGATGATCGGAGAGAGCGCGCGCGCTCGAATGCGAGAAGATCACGGGCGCGCGGCTGACCTTCAGCGCGTCGCGCATGGTGTCGTCGCTGACGTGGCTGAGGTCGACGAGCATGCCGAGGCGGTTCATTTCGTGCACCACGGTGCGGCCGAAATCGGTCATGCCGTGATATTTCGGATCGTCGGTGGCGCTGTCCGCCCATTCGTTGTTCTTGAAGTGGGTGAGCGTCATGTAGCGCGCGCCGAGCTCGTAGAATTGCCGGAGCGCGGCGAGGCTGCCGCCGATCTGGTGCCCGCCCTCGATCCCGATCATCGAGGCGACTTTGCCGGTCTTGTGGATGCGCACCACGTCGTCCGCGGTCCCGGCGAGCGCGAGGTCGTCGGGATAGGCTTTGATGAGACGCTTGACGATGTCGATCTGCTCGATCGTGTCGCGGATCGCGGTATCGCCGGTGACTTCCGACGGGATGTAGACCGACCAGAATTGCGCGCCGACGCGGCCCTGGTGCAGCCGCGCCATGTCGGTCATCAATGGGTGCGGTCGTTTGTCCGTGCCGCTCGCGAGCCCCTCGATGCTGAGGCCATAATTCTCGCGCAATTGTTCGGCGAGGTCGTTGTGCCCGTCGATCAGCGGCGTCGCTTTCAGGATGCGGTCGATCCGCGCCTGCACCTGCGGCGGGATGGCTTGAGCGGAAGCGGCGGTGGGCATTGCGAGAGCGGCGGCGAGAAGCACCATTGGTTTTATGATCATGCGGGTGAGCTTAGGAACAGCCGTCAGCGGGCGCAATCTCACGCTTGCCCTTTGTCACGCACCGGACAATGAATGGGCGGATGGCGGACCTCGAAGAGACGATGCGTTTCGATCCCGACGAGGGCATCGCCAACCTCGACGAGCATCTCGACCGGCTGAAAGCCCAGGCGGAGGCGCAGGGCTTCAAGTTCGACCGCCACGCCGCGCGCAACGAGCTTCAGGCGGCGACCTTCGGCAAGCGCCGGCCCGCGATCGCGCGGCTGCTGCTGTCGCCTACGGGCGCGATGGCGATCGAAATCCGGGCGCCCGACTAGGCCGCGAGCGGGAATCGCAGGAGGCGGTCGGACACTGGGACCAGCGCCGCCGCGTTGCCGCCGACGCTGCCGAGAATTTCCGGGTGACGCGCGTCGAGACCGCCAGTGAGCGATCCGAATGCGGGCAGGATCATCTTGCTTGGCGACACCACGAAGCAGCGGCGGGAGACGTGGCGGCCCTTTAGGTTCACCCGCAGCTTCGGGTGGAAATGGCCGGAGATTTCCGGACGGGGATCGCCGCGCACCGCTGCGTGACGAAGGACGATGCCAGCGATCTCCACTTCCTCCTCGAGCTTGCCGCCGCAATGGTCGGCGAAGCCCGGATCGTGGTTGCCGACGATCCACGTCCAGTCGAGGGCAGCGGTGAGGTCGGTCAGCAGCGCGCGGGCCTGATCGGGCAGGCGCTCGCAGCCGAAGGCGTCGTGGAAGCTGTCGCCGAGGCAGAAGAGACGCCGCGCGCCGGTGCGCGCCACCTCCGTGACGAGCGCGCTCAGCGTCGCGTGGGAGTCGTAGGGCGGAAGGAACTGCCCGAGCCGCGCGAACCAGCTCGCCTTTTCGAGGTGCAAATCGGCAACCAGCAGCGCTTCCTCGCGCGGCCAGAACAACGCGCCCTCAGTGGTCGCGAAGAACGTTTCGCCTGCGAACGAAAAGGGAACCATGACTCCGTCATTGCGAGGAGCGAAGCGACGAAGCAATCCAAAAAATCTCGCGCAGAGACGCAGAGATGTCGAGACCTGCCCCAACTTCTCTGCGTTCTCCGCGTCTCCGCGTGAACAAAATACTGGATTGCTTCGCTACGCTCGCAATGACGGCGAAGGTAAGTCTTCAGCCTACTCGTAGTCCCCGCCGGACGGAGTCGGACGCGGCGGAGCGGCGGCGGTCAGGCGCAGCGCTTCGGCGGCCTCGCTGATCGAGGCGAGCTCTTCGGTCTCGTCCTCCTCGTCGATCCGCACCTTCTGCAGGTTGGTGACGATCGCTTCCTGGAGCTCCTTCGGCCTGACGTTTTCCTCGGCGATCTCGCGCAGCGCGACGACCGGGTTCTTGTCACGGTCGCGGTCGATGGTGAGGTCGGCGCCGCCCGAAATCTGCCGCGCGCGCTGGGCGGCGAACAGCACGAGGTCGAACCTGTTCGAAACCTTGTCTACGCAATCTTCAACTGTAACGCGCGCCATCGATCGCTCCGCAAAAGCCCTGAGGCCTGGAATATGGGTTGTCAGGAAGGCCGCGCCAATAGCTTGCGGGTCCGAGAAAAGTCAAGGAAACCGGCAGCGATGGCCGATCGTCCGCCCGAGTCCGTGACACCGCCTCCAATCCGGGCGGAAATCGCCGGCAATCGGCTGGAGGTGATCGAGACCGGCGAAGGACGGCTGCGCGCGATCCTCGACCTGATCGCCCGGGCGCAGCACGCGATCAAGATCCTGATGTACATGTTCAATCCGGACGAGGCTGGGACCCGCGTTCGCGATGCGTTGGTCGAGGCGGCGCTCCGTGGGGTCGAAGTGAAGCTTCTGATCGACGGTTTCGGCTCGGGGGCCGGCGCAAGCTTTTTCGCTGCTCTCGACGAAAGCGGCGGCGAGATTTGCGTGTTCAACCCGGCTTACGGTCGGCGCTATCTTCTCCGCAATCATCAGAAACTGGCGATCGCGGACAACCGAATCGCGATCCTTGGCGGCTCCAACATCGATGACACTTACCTGACGGACCGCGGCCCCGCGCATTGGCGCGACCTGTGGCTGAGGATCGAAGGTCCGGAGGTACATCCGGCCAGCCGCTATTTCGATTCGCTCTTCCGCTGGTCGACCCGCAAGGGCGCGAAACTGCGCTCGATCCGGCGCATGGTTGGCGAGTACAGCGAGTGGCGCGGGCCGCTGCAGTGGAAGTTCACCGGCCCCTTGAGCATGCGCAACAGCTGGTGGCGGAGCATCGGCCGCGACATCAGACGCGGGCACACGCTCGACATGGTGTTCGCCTATTTCGCTCCGCCCGGTGCGATGCTCCGGCGGATCGGGCGGCTCGGTTTGCGCGGCCACGCACGGATCATCACCGCCGCGAAGTCGGACAATAATGCGACCATCGGGGCGGCCCGGCACAGCTATAGCCGGCTGCTCCGGCGGCACGTCGACATGTACGAGTATGAACCGGCCAAGCTCCACACCAAGCTCGCGATCGTCGACGACGTGGTGCACATCGGCTCTTCCAACTTCGACTACCGCAGCCTGTACATCAATCTCGAGGTGATGCTGCGGATACACGATGCGGGGTTCGCTGCGGCGATGCGCGTCTATTTCGAGCGCGAGCTCAAGGACTGCCGCTGGATCTCGCCGGCGCTGCACAAGAGGCGCTCGAATCCGTGGCGGCGCCTCAAATGGGCGATCTCGCACTTCCTCGTGAACATCATGGATTACACCGTCACACGGCGGTTGAATTTCCGCGCGGAAGGTTGACCTCGCCGGGACGGGGAGGGGGACCATTCACCGAAGAGTGAATGGCGGAGGCGGCGTCGTGCAGGGCTCCAAACCCCCTCCGTCAGCCTTTGGCTGACACTTCCCCGTCCCGGGGAGGAGAACCCTTATACGCCCAGAACAATGTCGCCGGCGGCACGTTGATCCATTCGAAGCCGCGCTCGATGCGGTCGAAATGCGGCTTGATGAAATCGCGCACCTTGGGACTGAACTGGTAGACGAGGAACGCACCGCCCGGGCGGATCACTTTGGCGGTCGCTTCGGCGATGGCTTCGCCGACGCCCGGCGGCAGAGTCGAAAAGGGCAGGCCGGAGAGCACATAATCGGCTGACCCGAGACCGCGGTCAGCGAGGATCTGTTCGACGTCCGCCGCGGAGCCGGTCACCGGGACCAGTCGTGGATCGTCAATCGATTCTCTCAAATAGCGGGTGAAATCGGGGTTGGTGTCGACCGTCACCAGGGTCGCATCCGGCGCGAGCTGCTCGAGCACCGGGCGTGTGAAGGTGCCGACGCCGGGACCATATTCCACGAACAATTTGGTATTCGCCCAGTCGACCGGCGCGAGCATCTTTTCGATGAGAACCTTGCTCGACGGAATGATCGAGCCGACCATCACCGGGTTCTTGAAAAAGCCGCGCAGGAATTGCCATTGCGGGCTCGGCGAACGGCGGTCGCGGCGGCGCTGAAGACGGCGCGAGCCTTTCAGCGTTCGCGCGGGTGAGGTCGACATGAATGCTCCGGTCCGGGGGCAGAAGGCCGCGAGCGTTGGCAAATGCCGGCGCGATTGGCAAGTTTCACCGCGACGAACGGAACCGCCATTGCGTCGGCGGTCGGTGCGATTCATTGTCCGTGCGTGGCTTCCATCGCTCGCAACCGAGGCGTCGGCGCGACGGCGCTGACAGCGCCGCATTTTCTGCTGCTCTATTCGGCGATGCTCGTCGCTTCGTCGGGCAACACCGCCCTGCAATCGGTGATGCCGGCGATCGGCCGCGAGATCGGCCTCGGCGATTTCTGGGTGGCGATTTCCTACACCTGGTCGGCCGTGCTGTGGGTCGCATTCGCACCCTACTGGGCGGAGAAGAGCGACCGCCACGGGCGCAAGGCTCTCGCCATCATGGGCGTCAGCGGTTTCATTGTCTCGATGCTTTTGTGCGGCATCGCATTGTTCGCGGGGCTGAAGGCCTGGATCGGCGGAGCGCTGACCTTCGGCCTTTTCGCGATGTTCCGCGCGATTTACGGCGGCTTCGGCTGCGCAACTCCGTCAGCGACGCAAGCCTATCTCGCTTCGAAGACGCGGCGCAGCGGGCGGGTCGCGGCGCTTTCGGCATTGTCCTCGTCATTCGGCCTGGGCACGATCATCGGCCCAGCGGTCGCGCCTTTGTTTGTCCTGCCTTTGCTCGGTCTCGCGGGTCCCTTGTTTGCGTTCGCCGCAATTGCGCTTGCCGTCGTCACGGCGATTGTCCTGTGGCTGCCGAACGACCGCGCCGGCCGCAGAGCAGGGCACGGCGCCGCGATGAGCTATCCGTCGCTCGCGACTCCGCCGACCGGCGCGAGCGTGATGGCGGCGACCGCTCCGCGACGGGCGAAACGCCTGAAGTGGAACGACCCGCGCATCCGCTCGTGGATCGTCGCCGGAGTGACAGCCGGCCATGCCCAGGCCGCGACCCTGACCTGCATCGGCTTCTTCATCATCGACCGGCTGCATCTTGCGCCGTCGGGTTCGGAGGGACCGATCTCGATCGTGATGATGGCGGGCGCAGTCGCGACTCTCGGAGCGCAATGGGGCCTCATCCCGCGGCTCGGCCTCGGCCCGCGCGCGCTGATCCTGTGGGGTGCAATCATTGCGGCGGTGGGCCTCGCCTGCACCGCGCTGTCGAACGATCTTTACGGGATCACGATCGGCTTTGCCGTCGCCTCACTGGGATTCGGCTTCACCCGCCCGGGCTTCACCGCCGGCGCTTCGCTCGCCGTTCCACTGTCCGAGCAGGGCGCGGTTGCGGGTGTGATCACGGCGGCGAACGGGATCAGCTATGTGCTCGCGCCCTCGATCGGGATCAGCTTGTACGGGCTCAACCACGATTTGCCGTTCGTCGCCTTCGCAGTGCTGCTGCTCGGTCTCGCCGGCTACGGGCGCGGCCGGCTTTAGGCGCCCTCCTTACCGCCCGGCCGCGGGTGGAGCATGCCCGGAAGCACGAACCCGATTCCGCCGAGCGGCCGTGTGGCTTCGCTCTTCAGCGTATCCTGGATGCTTGCATATTCCTCGAGCATCTCGGGCGTAACCGAGGCGCGGGTCTCGGTCAGCGCGACCTCGAAATCGGCCATCGTGACCTTCGCCGCATCGAGTCCGCGGCGCAGCGCGGTCAGGCCCGCGCGTCGCACGAGATCCTCGAGATCGGCGCCGGTGAAGCGCTCGGCTCGCTTGGCGAGCGACTCCAGATCGACGTCGTCGGCGAGCGGCATGTCGCGCGTGTGGATCGCGAGGATGCGCCGGCGGCCCGCGGCATCCGGCGTTCCGACGTAGATCAGCTCGTCGAAGCGGCCTGGCCGAAGCAGCGCGGGGTCGATCAGCGTCGGGCGATTGGTTGCGCCGATAACGACGACGTTCTGCAACTCCTCGAGCCCGTCCATTTCGGCAAGGATGGTGTTGACCACACGCTCGGTCACCTGCGGTTCGCCGAGCCCGCCGCCGCGCGCCGGCACGAGGCTGTCGAGCTCGTCGATGAAGATGATCGTCGGCGCGACCTGGCGTGCGCGGTTGAACAGCCGCGCGATCTGCTGCTCGCTCTCGCCGTACCATTTGCTGAGTAGGTCGGAGGATTTGGTGGCGATGAAGTTCGCTTCGCTCTCACGTGCCGCGGCCTTGGCGAGCAAAGTCTTGCCAGTCCCCGGCGGCCCATAGAGCAGGAAGCCTTTGGCCGGCCGGATTCCAAGACGGCGGAAGGCTTCGGGATGCTTCAACGGAAGCTCGACGCCTTCGCGCAGCAGACCCTGCGCCTCGTCGAGACCGCCGACGTCGTCCCAGCCGATGGTCGGCGCCTCGACCATCACTTCGCGCATCGCCGAGGGCTGCACGCGCTTCAGCGCATTCTCGAAATCGCGCGGCTCGACGGAGAGCGCGTCGAGGATCTCGGTCGGGATCGTCTCTTCGCCGAGGTTGATGCGCGGCATCATCCGCCGCACCGCCTCGAGCGCGGCCTCGCGGGTCAGCGCCGCGATATCCGCCCCAACGAAGCCGTAGGTGCGGCGCGCGAGGTCATCCAGATTGACGTCGGGCGCGAGCGGCATTCCGCGGGTGTGGATGCCGAGGATCTCGCGCCGTCCGGGCTGATCGGGCACGCCGATGACGATCTCGCGGTCGAACCGGCCGGGGCGGCGGAGCGCCTCGTCGAGCGCTTCCGGACGATTCGTGGCCGCGATGACGACCGTATTTTGCCGCGGCTCCATGCCGTCGAGCAGGGTCAGCAGCTGGGCAACGAGACGCTTCTCGGCTTCGCCGCTCACCTGACCGCGCTTGGGCGCGATCGAATCGATCTCGTCGATAAAGATGATTGAGGGCGCGGCCTGGGCCGCCTGCTCGAAGATCTCGCGCAGCCGCCGCTCGCTCTCGCCATAGGCGGAGCCCATGATCTCCGGGCCCGCGATGTGGAAGAAGCTCGCCGCGCTCTCGTTGGCTACGGCGCGCGCGAGCAGGGTCTTCCCGGTGCCTGGCGGACCGTGCAGCAGAACGCCCTTGGGCGGATCGACACCGAGCCGCTGGAACAGCTCCGGATGACGCAGCGGAAGCTCGACCATCTCGCGCAGCCCATCGATCGTGTCGCGCATCCCGCCGAGGTCGTCGTAGGTGACGTCGGCGCGGCGTTGTCCGTCCCTCGCGGTATATTCGGGGAGCAGCTCCACCGCCGTCTTGCTGTCGATGTGGACGATGCCTTTCGGCGTCGTCGCAGTGACGACCAGCCGCAATTCCTGAAGCGCGAAGGCTGGGGCGTTGAGCATTTGCCGTATGGGGTCCGGTACGTCGGCGTTGACCCGCTGATGCCCAACCGTCGAAACGGTGTCGCCTTCGGTCAGCGGCCGGCCGGTGAACGTGCGCTTTAGCGCATCGGCGGAACCCTGCAGGCGGACGTTGGGCTGGGCGGGAGCGAAGACCACGCGCGTCGCGGCCTTCGATTCGGCTTTGCGAACCTCGACGAAGTCGCCCGATCCGACGCCGGCGTTGGCGCGCTGAAGACCGTCGAGGCGGATGATGTCGATATTCTCGTCTTCGCCGTAGGGGCGGATCGCGCGGGCCGCAGTCGACCTCTTTCCGACGATCTCAATCACATCGCCTTCGCTGAGGCCGAGCGCGTCCATCAGGCTGTCGGGTAGCCGCGCGAAGCCGCGGCCGCTGTCGGCGGGGGGCAGGCTCGCGACCTGGACCTTGCGCGATTTCACGCGGTCGATGGTATCGGTATCAGGCATATTTGCTCCTCGCCCGCGCCCTCATGCCGATGGGTAACGGCGGCATTGCACGCGGGTTCAATTCCTCGCCTCAATATTTGATCGCTCCGGCAATCTTGCGAACCACGGATCGCGGTGCGAAGCGCGTGCTCGCCGCAGTTACTTTGTTCACCCAGCCGGGGATCACCACGGCATGGTTCTTGTCGAGCCCGGCCAATCCCGCCGCGACGACGTCCGGCGCTTGCATCGCGAGGCGGTCGAACATTTTGTTGCCGCCGAAGCCGGCGACATCGCCGAATTCGGTGCGGGTGGGGCCGGGGCAGAGACACGACACATGAATTCCGTGCGGCTTCAGCTCCTCGTGCAGCGCTTCGGTGAAGGAGAGGACATAGGCCTTGGTCGCGAAATAGACCGCCATCTTGGGGCCCGGCTGAAAGGCCGCGAGCGATGCGACATTGAGGATCGCGCCGGACTTGCGGCGGATCATTCCGGGAGCGACGCCGCGGCACAGATCGGTGAGAGCACCGACGTTGAGGTCGATCATCTGCCGCAGGCGCCCGGCGTCGAGCTCGGCGAAGCGGCCGATCAGTCCGAACCCGGCATTGTTGACCAGGATCTCGACCTGCTCGCCAGCGGCTTCGAGGTCCGCCATCAGCTTCGCTGCGGCGTTGCCTTTCGACAGATCGATCGCCACGGCGCGGGCATTGCCAAGCTCTTTGGCCAGCTGCTCAAGGCGCTCCTTGCGGCGCGCGGCCAGCACTAGGCGGTGCCCGCGCTTCGACAATTGCCGCGCGAATTCGACGCCGAGGCCTGCCGATGCGCCGGTGATCAGCGCGACTTTCTTCACCCGGCCGCTTTCGACACCGTTGCCTTGATGATCTTGCCCGGCTCACGCGGCGGCTCGCCCACGGGCAGCGCATCGACATGCTCCATGCCGCGCTCGACCTCACCCCAGACGGTGTACTGACGGTCGAGGAAGGGCGAGTCCTTCGTCACGATGAAGAACTGGCTGTTGGCGCTGTCCGGGCTCTGTGAGCGGGCCATCGAGACTGCGCCGCGCTTGTGCGGCTCAGCGGAAAATTCCGCCTTGATGTTGGGCAAATCGGAGCCGTGGTAGCCGGTGCCCGTCGGGTCTCCGCCCTGGGCCATGAAGCCGGGAATCACCCGGTGGAACGCGACATTGTCATAAAAACCGCGGTTGGCGAGCTCGGTGATCCGGTCGACATGGCCGGGGGCGAGGTCGGGCCGCAGCTTGATGACGACGTCGCCGCCGGTCGAGAGGGTCAGGGTCAGGCGGTCGGCGTCGGCCATGGTTAAACTCCGGATGAAAGGTTCGACAGAAGGGCGATTTAGGAGCGCGCCGATGGTTGCGCCAGAGCAGCCGCACCCATAGGAGGGCCGCATCGGGTCCAATCGAGGGAGCAGCACGTGAGCGAGAGCGAGCAAATCGCCGCCGCGGCCCCAACGGATTCGGCCTCACCCGTGGACGAAGAAGACCGGCTGCGCCCGAAGTTCGTCGACAGGGTCCTCGACGCGGTCGATGCGGGCGACGACGAAACCGCGCGCAAGCTCGTCGAGCCGCTCCACCCCGCCGACATCGCCGATCTGATCGAACTGGCCGCGCGCGACGAACGCGAGGGACTGGTCAAGGCGCTCGCCGGTATTGTCGGGCCTGACGTGCTCGCGGAAATGAACGATTACGTCCGCGAGGGCCTGCTCGACGAGATGGAGCCGCAGCAGGTCGCGGACATCGCCGGGCAACTCGAGACCGATGACGCCGTCGCGCTGATCGAAGACCTCGACCGCGCCGATCAGCAAGCCGTGCTCCGCGCCATGGAGCCCGACGACCGCGCCGCGGTCGAGGAGGCGCTGGGCTATCCCGAAGAATCGGCCGGCCGGCTCATGCAGCGCGACCTGTGCGCGGTGCCCGAGCATTGGAAGGTCGGTCAGGTCATCGATTACCTGCGTTCGACCAAAGATCTGCCGACCGATTTCTGGGAAGTGTTCGTGGTCAGCCCGAACCATCATCCGGTCGGCACCTGCAAGCTTTCGACGATCCTTCGAACGCCGCGCAACACGCCGGTTGGCGAGATCATGGTGGCCGACCAGAACTTCTGATCCCCGTCGACATGGACCAGGAAGACGTCGCCCTCAGATTTCAGAAATATGCGCTCGTTTCCGCCGCGGTAGTCGACGACGCTGGGCGGCTCGTCGGAATGATCACCGTCGACGACATCGTCCACATCATCCAGAAAGAAGCGGGCGAAGACGTACTGCTCCTTTCCGGCGCGGGCGAGGGCGACATCAATGAGCCGGTCAGCTTGACCGTGCGCCGGCGGCTCTTCTGGCTGGTGATCAATCTTGGAACGGCGATCCTCGCGGCAAGCGTTGTGAGCCTCTTCCAGGGCGAGATCGGCAGATACGCCGTCCTTGCCGTGCTGATGCCGATCGTCGCCGGAATGGGCGGCAATGCCGGGACGCAGACGCTGGCGGTGGCGGTGCGGGCGATCGCGACCAACCAGCTGACCGAATCGAACACGCTGCGGGCGTTCGGCCGCGAGCTGACGATCGCGCTCGCGAACGGCTTGTCGCTCGGTCTCCTGATCGGTGCTGGCGTGGCGCTGGTCTTCGGCGTGATCCACCCGACGCCGCACGGGTTCCTGCTCGGCGCGGTGATGGGCGCGGCGATGGTGATCAACAATCTCGCGGCCGGGCTTGGCGGGATCCTGGTGCCGGTGACTCTCGACCGCTTCCGCATCGACCCGGCGGTTTCCTCGGCGGTGTTCGTCACGACAATCACCGACGTGACCGGTTTCTTCAGCTTCCTCGGCCTTGCCGCGGTGGTCGGCCTGGGCAGCTAAGCCGTTGCGAATCTTGCGCTAACCCTGCATCGCAAACGGGTGCCGACACTTCATCTGACCAAAGTCGCATTCGGGTGCCGAACCGTCGAAGCACTCGAAAAGCGCGTCGCGGCGCGGACCCATGGCGGGGAAATGCGCGTGCCGACCCGGATGCGGCCGAAGCGCATGGACGAACTGATCGGCGGCTCGCTCCACTGGATCGTCAAGCACCGGTTGATCGGCCGCCAGCAAATTCTCCGCTTCGAGGACCGTAAGGACGGCCGCATCGATATCGTCCTGTCGGGCTCGCTCGAGCTGATCCCGCCGAGCCCCAAGCGCGCGCACCAGGGTTGGCGTTATCTCGAAGCAGCCAATGCGCCCACCGAGGACGACGGCGGCAGCGGCCTCGCAGCGCTTCCGCCGCAGCTTTACGGCAAGCTCGTCTCGCTCGCGCTGGTTTAGGGACCCCATCAAATAGTACTTTGATGGGAACCTTTTAGTCGCGTTGCCGACTGTGCCGCTCACCGTTATCGGCGCGGCATGCACAACAGGGAGGCACGCATGACGGTTTCAGCGGCAATCGACGGCAAGGTTGGCGAGCACGCGATGCTCAAGCATCCCTTCTACCAGGCGTGGACTGAGGGCCGTCTGTCGCTCGACACGCTGCGCGCTTATGCGCGGCAATATTACCACCATGTCGAGGCGTTCCCGCAGGCCGTCAGTGCTGTGCACGCGAACTGCCCCGATCGCGGCGGCCGCCGCATGCTGGCCGAGAATCTTGCCGAGGAAGAGGGCGTCGAAGTAGGCAAGCAGGATCACGCCACCCTGTGGCTGATGTTCGCCTGCGGCCTTGGCGAAAGCGAGGAGGCGGTGCGTGCGCAAGATCTCAACGCGGAGACGCAGGCGCTGATCGAGACGTTCCGCCGACTGTCGCGCCGCTCCTACGCTTCAGGGCTCGGCGCGCTTTACGCGTACGAGAGCCAGTTCCCCGCCGTCGCCAGCGCGAAGATCGAAGGCTTGGTCGAGCGCTACGCGGTCACCGATGAGGAGACGCTGCGCTTCTTCCGCGTCCACGAGAGCGCCGACATCGAGCACAGCGCGGTCTGCCGCACGCTGCTCGACGGGCTACCCGATGACCAGAAGGCCGAAGCCATTGCCGCGGGCGAGGAGCTCGCCGGCGCTTTGTGGAACTTCCTGTCGGGCGTGGAGGCGCGCGTCTCGGTTCACTGAGACGATTTGCAGCCGCTGACGCTCACCGACCCGCTGACGCGCAGGGTGCAGGCGGGGCGGCCGGTGAGCTTCACCGTTGCCGGTCCCGATCCGTCCACCGTTGCCGAATTGCTGACATTCACGGCGACCGTCGCGCTGCCTTCCGCGCCGATGGTCGCGTCCTTGGCGGAGAGGGCGGCGGCGTCGAGGCTGGAGATTCCGCGCACCACCGCGGTGAGCTTGCCCGCTTCTCCGGCGATCGTGGCGCTGGCAGTGCCCACGACCGAGACATTGAGCTGATCGACGTCCGCCCGGGCGACCGTCGCCGATGCGGAGCCCTGAGCGGAAAGGTCGAACGACAGCCCTCTGACCTTGTCGATCGCGAGCGCGCCCGAGCCGCTCAGCCATGCCGAGCTGAGGTCGTGCGTCCCGAGGCTGATTTCGACCGGACCCGGATCCTCGGCCCGGATAGCCGCCCCACGACGCAAGATTGCTGTGGACGACCAGGGTGTTGCCACGGACCTCGACCGCGACCCGGTCGATCGCTGCCAGCGATCCGGACGCGCTTGCGAATGGCGCGACACCCGGTGGTCAGGCGGA
Source organism: uncultured Alphaproteobacteria bacterium (assembly GCA_963849435.1). Taxonomy (GTDB): domain Bacteria; phylum Pseudomonadota; class Alphaproteobacteria; order Sphingomonadales; family Sphingomonadaceae; genus Sphingomicrobium. Next base: position 5,529 of record CAWKHO010000013.1, on the reverse strand, counting down.
CCTTGAACGGGCCTTCGATCCGCACCTTTTCAAAGCCGGTGATCCCGAAATTGCGGGTCGCTGCGCCGGCGGGCGTGGCGAAGCTCGTCGCGACGACGGCGGCAATGAGGAAGGTGCGCATGACCGCACCCTCCTACAGCATGATTAAAGTCGTTTTAAGAGCAGCGGACGTTGCCGGACCCGGCCTTGCTGACGTTGCACTTGGCGCCGCCGGCCACGTCGACGTCGCCGGAGCCCATGATGCTCACGTCCGCGGTGCCGCTCGAGTGCGCCTTGACGCTGCCCGAGCCGGCGATCGACACCTTCGCCTGCTGCGTCTGGATCGCACCTGCATCGACATCGCCCGATCCGGCGATCTCATATTGAGCGCTCTGCGCCTTGCCCGCGCCCGCCTTCACGCCGCCCGATCCGGCGATCGACAGCTTGAGGTTCTGCACGTCCATCGCGGCGACGCTGAGGCCGCCTGAACCCGCGACGTTGCCTTCGAAGCTAGCGCCCTGGACCTTGTCGATGTTGATGCCGCCGGACCCGGCGATCGTCGCGCCGCTCAGCTGCGGGACGGTCACGGTAAAGCTCGCCTTGCCGCTGGTGCCCCAGCCGAAGTGGAACCAGCCGTGCTGCTCCTCGGGACGAATGACGAGCTTGTCGCCGCGGACCTCCACGACCGTGCGCTCCAGCAGTTTCTCACCCCCGCTCGCGGAGACGCTCGGGTTGGTGCCGGTGCGCACCTGAACGTCATATGGTCCGGCGACCTCGATCGCCTGGAAATTGCCGACCTGGTAATTGCGCGAGACGGTCGGTCCAGCGCCTTCGCTGCGGTCCTGCCCGCAGGCGGAGGTGGCGGCGGAAGCGGCGATCACGGCCGCGGCGATGGATTTGCGCATGGATCCTCCTGATGTGCTGTGTTATGCAAGCAATACAGCAGGGTCGGAACAGCCGCAAGCGCAAAAGAAAGGGACTGTCCCCGCATGGGGACCGTCCCTTCGATCACGCTTGTCAGTTACAGTCCCCATGTGGGGACAGTCCCCTTAAAGATTACGCAGGCTCTTTGGCCTTGTGGTGAATTACCGCGGCCTTGTTCAGGATCTCGAGGATCTTGGCCAGCGCCGACTTCTCGTCGGTCTGCTCCATCGCCCCGAGCTCGCGCGCCAGGCGCGAGGAGGCCGCTTCGAAAATCTGCCGCTCGGAATAGCTCTGCTCCGGCGCATCGTCCGGGCGGAACAGGTCGCGGGTCACCTCGGCGATCGAAGTCAGGTCGCCCGAGTTGATCTTCGCTTCATATTCCTGGGCGCGGCGCGACCACATGGTGCGCTTGACCCTGGGCTTGCCCTTCAGCGTCTCCAGCGCGTCCTTCATCGTCTTGTCGGACGACAGCTTGCGCATCCCGACCGAGTTGGCCTTGTTCACCGGCACGCGAAGGGTCATCTTTTCCTTCTCGAAGCGGAGCACGTAGAGGTCGAGACGAGTCCCGGCGATTTCGGTGCTTTGGAGCTCGACGACACGGCCCACGCCATGCTTGGGGTACACAACATAATCACCGACGTCGAAGCTAAGCGCCTTAGTAGCCATTGCTAACCTTTCCATTTGCGGCAGAAGAGCCGACGCATCCGCACCGTCCCCCAAAACGACCAGCGGCCGTGGCTCTGAGCCGATTTCGTTGCTTCCTTTGAACTAAAGGCCGCTGCTTGAATCGCCGCGGCCCCTCATGTGACAATTTTATATCACAACTGACCTCAAATTGCGAGTCCCAGCTGGAGCGGCGCACATTCGGCGGATTCACATAGATTATGGAGCCCGAGGCCGAGCAGGCGAATGCCCTTGGGCAGCGGGTGAAGCGCAGTGAGCAGCGCCTGGCCGGCGGCGCCGAACGCCGGGAGGTCGGGCACCGGCGCGGCGAAGCTCTTCGAACGGGTGATCAAGGTGAAATCGCCGAACTTGACCTTCAGCGTCACCGTGCGGCCCGCAACCTCCGCGCGCTCGACCCGGTCCCAGGCATAATCGGCGATGCGCTCGAGTTCTGCCGCGAGCCGCTCCGGATCGCGCAGATCCTCATCGAACGTCCGCTCCGCGCTGACCGATTTGTAAGGCCGGTCCGGCTTCACCTCGCGCTCGTCGATTCCGCGGCAGATGCGCCAATACCATTCGGCCGAGCTGCCGAAGTTGGCCTGCAGCGCCGAGAGGCTCCAGTCGCGCAGGTCGGCGCCGGTGAGGATGCCAAGTTGCTCCATCTTCTTCGCGGTGACCGGCCCGATGCCGTGGAAGCGCGCGACTGGTAGCGAAGCGACGAACTCGGGGCCTTTCTCAGGCGTGATCACGCAAAGTCCGTCAGGCTTGCGGTGGTCGGAAGCGAGCTTGGCGATGAACTTGCAATAAGAGACCCCGGCCGAGGCGGTCAGCTGGCATTCCTCGCGGACGCGTCGCCTTATGTCCTCCGCGATCGCGCGGGCGCTACCAAGGCCGTGCCGGTCTTCGGTGACGTCGAGATAGGCTTCGTCGAGACTGAGCGGTTCGACCAGGTCGGTGTAGTTGAAGAAGATCGCGCGGATCTGCTGGCTGACAACGCGATAGACGTCGAACCGCGGCTTGACGAAGATCAGCTCCGGGCAGAGCCGTTTGGCAGTGACCGACGGCATAGCCGAGCGCACGCCAAACGGCCGCGCCTCATAGCTCGCCGCCGTCACCACGCCGCGATGGCCGCCGCCGACCGCCACCGGCTTGCCCCTGAACTCGGATCGTCGCGCTGTTCGACGGACGCGTAAAAGGCGTCCATGTCGACATGGATGATCTTGCGGATGGGCCGGTCGTCGCTTTGCATCGTGGCGGTGATCTGATTAAGGGCCGCGCCCATGAACATCCACGAATATCAGGCGAAAGAGCTGCTCGCGAAATATGGCGTTCCGGTCCCGGCGGGCTATGCGGCGCTGAGCGTCGAGGAGGCGGTGGAAGCCGCGAAGAAGCTGCCGGGGCCGCTTTGGGTGGTGAAGGCGCAGATCCACGCCGGCGGCCGCGGCAAGGGCAAGTTCAAGGAGCTCGGCGACAGCGCCAAGGGCGGAGTCCGCCTTGCCCATTCGATCGATGAGGTGCGCGAGCATTCGGCGGAGATGCTCGGCAAGACTCTCGTCACGGTCCAGACCGGTCCGCACGGCAAGCAGGTCCAGCGGCTCTACATCACCGACGGAGTCGACATCGACAAGGAGTTCTATCTGGCGCTGCTCGTCGACCGGGAGAGCGGGCGGATTGCGGTGGTCGCCTCGACCGAAGGCGGAGTCGAGATCGAGAAGGTGGCGCACGACACGCCGGACAAGATCGCGACGATTACCATCGATCCGGCGACGGGACTGATGCCGCACCACGGACGCGCAGTCGCGGCAGCGCTTGGGCTCAGCGGAGACCTGGCCAAGCAGGCGGGCAAGGTGCTCGCCAAGCTATATGACGCATTCGTCGGCACCGACGCTTCGCAGATCGAGATCAACCCGCTCGCGGTGACGGATAAGGGCCAGCTTCTCGTGCTCGACGCCAAGGTCGGCTTCGACAACAATGCCGAGTTCCGCCACCCCGACCTCGAGCAGCTGCGCGACCTTAGCGAAGAAGACCCGATGGAGATCGAGGCGTCCAAATACGACCTCAGCTACATCAAGCTCGACGGCAGCATTGGCTGCATGGTGAACGGCGCCGGGCTCGCCATGGCGACGATGGACATCATCAAGCTCGAGGGCGCCGAGCCGGCGAATTTCCTCGACGTCGGCGGCGGCGCCAACAAGGAGAAGGTCACCGCCGCGTTCAAGATCATCCTGAGCGACCCGGCGGTGAAGGGAATCCTCGTCAACATTTTCGGCGGGATCATGCGCTGCGACATCATCGCGGAGGGGATCGTCGCCGCGGCGCGCGAAGTGTCGCTCAACGTGCCTTTGGTGGTGCGGCTCGAAGGCACCAACGTCCAGCAGGGCAAGGACATCCTCGCCACCAGCGGCCTGCCGATCATCGCCGCCAACGATCTCGGCGATGCGGCGCGCAAGATCGTCGCCGAAGTGAAAAGCCCGGTCGCGGCATGATCATTTCCGTCATCCCGGCCTTGAGCCGGGACCCGCCTTTTCTTCGAACGACAGCAAAAGGCAGGCGGTGCTCGGATCCACGTCCGGCATGACGAAGAAGGGGTGAACAAATGAAGATCCTGGTCGCGGTCAAGCGCGTGATCGATTTCAACGTGAAGCCGCGGGTGAAGATGGACGGCTCGGGCGTCGATCTCGCGAACGTGAAAATGAGCATGAACCCGTTCGACGAGATCGCGGTCGAGGAAGCGATCCGCCTCAAGGAGAAGGGCGTCGCGACCGAGATCGTCGCAGTTTCGATCGGCCCGCAAAAGGCGCAGGAGACGTTGCGCACCGCGCTCGCCATGGGCGCCGACCGCGCGATCCTCGTCCAGACCGACGAGGAGGTCGAGCCGCTCGCCGTCGCCAAGATCCTCGCGAAGATCGCCGAGGAGGAGCAGCCGCAATTGTTCGTGCTCGGCAAGCAGGCGATCGACGACGACAATAATGCGACCGGCCAGATGCTCGCGGCGCTGCTCGGCTGGGGGCAGGGCACGTTTGCGTCGAAGGTCGAGGTCGCTGATGGCGCCGCGACGGTCACTCGCGAAGTCGACGGCGGGCTCGAGACCGAGCGGCTGAAATTGCCGGCGGTGGTCACCACCGACCTGCGCTTGAATGAGCCGCGCTACGCCTCGCTGCCCAACATCATGAAGGCGAAGTCGAAGCCGCTCGCGACGAAGACGCCCGCCGATTACGGGGTCGATACCGCCCGGCGGCTGGAGACTCTGAAGGTCGCGGAACCGCCAAAGCGGCAAGCGGGCGACAAGGTCGGCTCGGTCGACGAGCTGGTCGGCAAACTGAAAGCTCTGGGGGTGGTGCAATGAGCGTCCTGCTGCTGGTCGAGCATGGCGACGGCAAGGTCCGCGACGCGACGCTGCCCGCGGTCACCGCGGCGGCGAAGCTCGGCGAAGTGCATGCCTTGGTCGCGGGGTCGAACGTCGGCGGTGTCGCGCAAGAGGCGGCGCAAGATCGCGGGCGTCGCCAAGGTGCTCGTCGCCGACGCGCCGCACCTCGATCGCGAGCTCGCCGAGAATGTCGCGCCGGTCGCGGCGAAGCTGATGGATGGATATGACGCGTTCGTCGCTCCGGCGACGACGTTCGGCAAGAACATTGCACCGCGCGTCGCGGCGCTGATCGACGTCATGCAAATCAGCGACGTCATCGGCGTCGAGGATCCGAACACCTTCACCCGCCCGATCTACGCCGGCAACGCCATTGCGACGGTCCGCTCGAATGACGCGAAGAAGGTGATTACCGTCCGCGGAACGACGTTCGAGAAGGCGGCGCGCGAAGGCGGCAATGCGTCCATCGAACAGGTCGATGCCGGCAGCGACGCCGGAGTCGAGCTGCTTTCGTCGGCCTCGAAGCCTCCGAAAGCGAACGGCCCGAGCTCACCAGCGCGCGCGTTATCGTGTCCGGCGGCCGCGCCTTCGGTTCGGCC
>CAWKHO010000012.1:0-13132 GCA_963849435.1 uncultured Alphaproteobacteria bacterium | reverse complement strand
TTCGCGCCCGGTGTTCGTCAGCTATGCGACTAACGACCGCAAGCGGGCGCTGTCGGTCTGCAAAGCGCTAGAAAGTCGTGCCACCGCTTGCTGGATAGCCAGCCGCGATGTCGCTCCGGGCGACAATTACCAGGAAGCAATCGTGCATTCGATCCGCCATGCGCGGGCAGTCGTGTTGGTCTTCTCGAAAGTGGCCAACAACAGCGACGAGATCAAGAAAGAGCTGTCGCTCGCCAGCCGCTACCGGGTGCCGGTGATCGCGCTGAGGATTGAGGACGTCGAGCCAAGTGACGCCTTCGCCTACGAGCTTTCGACGCGCCAGTGGATCGACGCCTTCAAAGGCTGGGACCGTTCGATCGACTCGCTAGTCGAGCGCATTCGACAGCTGTCAGGCCCGGAGTCAGTCACGGCAGCCGCGACTATCCCAAGTGGCGGCTCGACGTTAACCTCGCCACGACGCCTGATCGCGTCCGCGGCGGTCGGTTCCTTGCTGTTACTGGTCACCACTGCCGGAATTTGGTGGTATCTCCGACCAGGTTCCGCGCCCGCGCACAGCATGACCGTTCGCCTAGCGGGGTTCAAGCCGTTGTCCGCGGATTTGCCGCCAAACCTCCGCGATACAGTGGATGCCGAAATTGCGGCCGCGTTCAATGCCGACGGCGTCGTCGGCGTTTCGACCGCATCAGCCCCGGCTTCTGGTGCGGCGCCGGCCTATGCGCTCGGCGGGACGATCCAACGCGTGGGTCAGACAATTCGCGTGATCACTCGCCTGACGAACGAGCGCTCGGGTGAGACGCTGTGGACCGACAATTTCAATTATGACGGCAACGAAGTCCCGAGGGTCCCGCGACACATCGCTGTGGACGCCGGTAATGTCGTCCGCTGCGGCCTGTTCGGCGCCTCCACATATCATAAACCGCTGCCTGACCCAGTGCTCAGGGACTATTCGCAATTTTGCCAAGGGCATTGGGATCCCAATCTAGACGAGGGGCGCAAGGCCCTCGTTCCCGCGCAACGGGTCGTCGCCGCTGCTCCCGATTTCTCATGGGGCTGGGCCGCAGTGGCCGGCGCATATTGGAAGGTTGCCATGAGCTCGGACAATCCGCGGCTCGCCGACGAGGCACGGGCGAACGGACGTGAAGCGGCGGACCGCGCGGTCGCGATCGACAGCAGAAACAGTGAGGCATTGTATATCAAGGCCGTGCTGCTCGACGGCAGCGATTGGATTGGCCGGGAAAAGCTGTTCAAACGCGCCATCGGCGCCAAACGGCTGGATTGCGGGTGCGAGCATCACCAATATGGAGCAATGCTCGCGACCGTCGGGCGGACTGCCGACGCTGTCGATCAATTGCATCAGGCCAACGACATGCTTGCCCTTTATGTCTACACGCCGCTGACCCTCGCCAACGTTCTTGTGGCGGCCGGAAAGCCCGACGAGGCTAGGACTTACTTCGACGCGGCAGTTGACCTTGCACCCGATGCGAAATTTGCGAAGCGGCTTACGATGTATGAGGCAATCGCTATCGGCGACGTCAAGACTTTGTCGGATGCCACTTTGCCGATACCCGCTGAGCTGCGTGCAGCCCTGTTGCAGGGGTACCGTGCCGTGGCCTCGAGAGATGCCGGAGCGAAGTCGCAAGCAGTGCGGGCCCTTGTTGCATTGCGGGAAGACCAGCAGAACGATGCGGTCGCGAGGCTTCTTGGCAATCTTGGCGCGGACCGCGAAGCTTTTCAAATTGCCGCCCGAACTCGCGACCCGGGGATATCCTAGGCCATCAGTGTTTTGGTATCCTGAGATGCGGGGAGTTTTGAACGACCCCGGCTTTGTGACCGTTGCAGATCAGCTCGGTCTGATGAGCTATTGGAAAACGTCTCACACCAAGCCTGACATCTGCAACGAAAGGGCGCCACCGCCCTTTTGCCGCAGCATTTGACGCGACCAATGTGTGCTCGGAATTGCCCGGAGGTTAAAGCTGCGACTAGCTGATCAAACTTAAAGCCCCTGAACACGATGCCTTGGTTACAGGCCGGTCAGAACCGCGTGGGACAAACAAGGAGCGCCCCTGTTGGTCGATCCCTTGGATCGTCCAAATTCCCTTTCCTACAGCACCCATTTTATGCCTTAAGCTGCTCGATGCCTGTCCTGAGCACTGCCGAAGGGCCTGTCCTGAGCCCGTCGAAGCGGCAGCCGCAACCAATTCCCTCTCGTCCGCTATGCGCAGCCTGCGCACTGACGACGAAAGTCACACCCGCCCGCCGCAACGGCTCATTCAAAACCGCCGGTTCCCCCTCGGCACAAACCCCACACGCGCCGCTCCGCCGCCTTTTCGAGCAGGTCATCGGACGTGGCGTTTGTGACCTTCGGGGACCGCCCAAAAATCTCTCCGTCACTACGAACATTCGCGAACATTCGAGGTGGATCGCCCCCGCGCCGTACCCATTTCCCTCGCACCGCGTTGGGGCGGCGTGGCAGACTGGAAGATCATCCGTTTGTCGGCGCTCGCGGCGGTTGCGGCCGGCGCGGCGATCGCGCTGGCGGGCTTCGGCTACGTCAAGTCTGGTATCTACAATGTCGGCGCGTCGAGCCCGCACACCAAGTTCACCACCTGGCTGACGCACGAAACGATGATCCACTCGGTCCGCGGCCATGCGAAGGTGATCGTCGCGCCGGCGAGCGTTAGCCCCGCGCAGGTCCGCCGCGGCTTTTGCGAATACGAAACGCATTGCGTCGCCTGCCACGGCGCGGCCGCGGTGGCGCGCGAGCGCTGGGTCAGCGGGATGGAGCCCGCGCCGCCCTATCTGGTCGACGCGACCCACAAGTGGCGCCCGCGCGAATTGTTCTGGATCGCGAAGAACGGGATCAAGATGACCGGCATGCCGTCGTGGCGCAACGCAATGTCGGACCGCGAGATCTGGGACGTGGTCGCGTGGCTGGAAGCGAGCCGCGACTTGCCCCCGCAGACCTTTGTGCGCTGGCGCGCGGCGGGCGTCTGCGGCCGCCTCAGCGGCGGGCCATCTCCAGCACCCTCGCCCATTCCTCCTCGCGCACGGGCGCGACCGACAGGCGCGACTGGCGGATGAGCTCCATCTTCGCGAGGCTCGGCTCGGCTTTGATCTCGGCCAACGTCACCGGCCGTTCGAGCGCGCGCACCGGCTCGACCCGCACCCTGACCCACTCCGGCGCCTTAGGGTCGGCCTCAGCGCCGCGCGTCACGCGCATGATCCCGACCACGGCCTTGTCGGACATGCTGTGGTAGAAGAAGGCCTCGTCGCCGGGTTTCATCGCCTTGAGGTGCAGGCGCGCCGCATTGTTGCGGACGCCGTCCCATTCGGCGCCGCCGTCGCGGGCAAGGTCGCTCCAGCCGTAGCTCTCGGGCTCCGATTTCATCAGCCAATATGCCATGATTTCGCTGTTAGCGACGCTGCGGCGGGAGGCAAACCGGTGCGGCGCCGCAATGAGCTGCGGTGAACCGTGCCTAAACAACGCCCGAACTGGGATTTAGCAATAAGTTCCGACGCTTATCCTGTGGATGGCTCGACTCACCGTTCACCTACTTGGACTTGCCTGGCGGTTAACATATCTGGGTTTCAGCGAATGGGAGCGGTGAGCCGAAGCGTTCTGGGGAACGCACTGGCTCGAGGCAAGACGGGCGATCCCCCGCTGGAATTCAAGTGCGCTCTGTGAAGCGCCTCCAGCGGGTTTTTCACCCGCCAACATAGGCAAAGAAACATAGTGGTAAAGCTTCTCGGCGGTCGCGCTGCGGCCGCAGTCATCGGCTTTTTGATGCTCGCGATCGGTTCGAGCGCGAATGCGCAGGACATCGCCGGCGGCGCTGCATCGCTGGCTCAGCCGGCAGTGTTGACGACCGCGACAACCGTGGCGCAGGCGCCGTCGGTCACCGTCAAGGTTCCAGCAGCCGTGGCGACGCAGGCGGCGTGGCTCTACAAGGGCGGCTGGCCGCTGTATGCGATCGTCGACAAGTTCGCGACCAACGCGCCGCTCGATCAGCAGACGAACTGCCTTGCGACCGCGGTCTATTTCGAGGCACGCGGCGAGAGCGTCGAGGGTCAGCTCGCCGTCGCCCGCGTCGTCATGAACCGCGCCGCTTCGGGCCGCTATCCGCCCGACTGGTGCAGCGTGGTCAAGCAGCCCGCGCAATTCTCCTTCGTGCGCCATGGCGAATTCCCTTATGCCGACACCAATTCCGCGGCGTGGCAGAAGGCCGAGGCGGTCGCCGAGCTCGCTGCCGCCAATGTGGTCCCGAGCGTCAGCAACGACGTGCTCTGGTACCATGCCGATTATGTGGCTCCGACCTGGCGCCGCAGCCTGCAGGAAGTGCAGCAGATCGGCGCACACATCTTCTACCGCGCCTGAGCTTTGATTAATCTGGAGGAATGAGACGCCTCGGACCGCAGCGGTCCGGGGCGTCTTCTTCGTTCCGGCGCATCAGCAACCCGCCTCGGCGATAACTTCGTTCACGGGGGATTCGCAGGCGAAACCAACCCTGCGAGCATCAAGTGACGGATTTTCCGGGAGGAATTTCCTGTGGGGAGGACGTGCCGGTGCTGAAGATCCTGATCGTCGAGGACGACAGCCAGCTGGCGGTGACGCTCAAATACCTTGTCGAGGACAACCCCCGCTACCGAGTGATGGCGATCGCCGATGACGCCGACACCGCGGTTGCCGCGGCCGAGGCGCATGAGCCCGACCTGGTGCTGCTCGACCTTCATCTGGCGCACGGCACGACCGGTTTCTCGGTCGCGGTGCGGCTGACCGACCTTGGGGTGCCGTGCCTGTTCGTCAGCGGCAAGGCGCCGCGCTTCCCGATGCCCGACCTTGCCATCGGCTGCCTGATGAAGCCGTTCACCGCCGAGGACGTGCACCGCTCGCTCGCCGCGGCCGAGGACCTGTTGCGCGGCCGCGAGGCGCTTCGGCCCAAAATGCCCGAGAACCTCACGCTCTATGAGTCGCAGGAGATGCCGTCGCTGCCCGAGCCCGGCTACATCCCTTCGAAGCGGTCGCTAAGGACGCGGCTCGAGCACTGGATTTCCAGCCACCAGCACTAAAGCCGCATCATCCCCTTGCGCGGCGCGCGCATTCCCATTGTCGTTTCCGTCAGGCGAACGCCGGCATCGAGCAACGCCTGGCGGCGGCCCTTGATGTCCGTGCGGCGCTGGATGTCTTCGTACCTCAGCAGCACCGCGATGCACGGATCGGCAAGCGTTCGCTCGACAAAGGCGGCAGTGTGCGGCCAGCGTGCTTTGTCGACGCGGAAATCGGCATAGGAGGCGTTCTGGAAGAAGCTGGCGATCGCGATGTCGGCAAGGCCAATCTCGCCGAACAGAAAGCCCTCTGCCGGGAGCTGGCCTTCAAGATAGTCGAGCGCGTCGGGAATATCCTCGTTCAGCGTCTTGTCGATCCGATCCTGGTCGCCGGGTTCGCCCCAGACCAAGGGATGGACGACCTTCTGATAGAACAAGCCCCAGATGAAGATGTCGCCAAGCCGCGTGTCGGCATATTCCTCAAGCCAGCGAGCGCGGGCGCGGTCCCTCGGATCGGCAGGAAGCAGCGAGCGAGCTGGATAAGCGTCCTCGAGATAGGCGCAGATCACGCTCGAATCGCTGATCGAGAAATCGCCGTCGATCAGCACCGGGATGCGCCGCAACGGGCTGAGCCGCTGATACTCGTCATTGCCGAAGAACGGCGTGATCGGGTCGACTTGGTAGTCGAGGCCCTTGAGGTTGATGCACGCCAGCACCTTGCGGACATAGGGGCTGACGAAGCTGCCGATGATCGTGAGCGGCGCGGTCATGCGGGTGGCATGCAGCGAACGATGACCGTTCGCAAGCGGGCTGGACGCCGGTCAACCCACACGCTACAGATGTAGCGCAAACAACAAGGGATGTTCGTTATGCGCCTTAGTCTTCCCGTGATCACCGCTGTCGCTGCCTTCGCCGCTCCTGCGTTTGCTGCCGAAGTCGTTCCCGTTCCGCAGTTCCGCTCGGTCGAGTTGCGCGGCGGCGGCTCTGTCACGGTAGTTCCGGGCCCTGTCCAGCGCGTGACCATCGTCGAGGGCAGCAGTCAGTTCACCCATATGCACGTGGAGCGCGATGGCCAATTGCGCATCGACACGTGCGACGAGCGCTGTCCGCCGGTCTATCGTCTTCGCGTGGAAATCCAGTCGCCCGCCGTGCCGAATCTCGCCATTTCGGGAGGTGGGGCGATCGTGGCCCAGGGCGGATTCCGTTCCCAGTCGCATCTCGCTGCAGCGGTCAACGGCGGTGGCCATATCGACGCGCGAGGGGTCGAGGCGGCGGCGGTTTCGGCGGCGGTACGCGGCGGCGGCCAGATTCTCGTGCGGCCGCGCTCAAGCTTGGCGGCGGCCGTCAACGGTGGCGGCCTCGTTCGCTTCTGGGGCAATCCCCAGGTCACATCCGCGGTTCGCGGTGGCGGCGCGGTACTTCGCGGCTCCTGAGCGGGCATAGGCCGTCGAATTGCTGAGGATACTGGATGCCCCGCGAGGATTTCGAACCTCGATTGACGGAGTCAGAGTCCGTAGTCTTACCATTAGACGACGGGGCAGCTTGGGAGCGGGCGAGATAGGGAAGCGGAACCGTTCGTGTCAACGGGCGCAGGGCCGGGGACCGCCACGCACTTGCCCTCGACCATCAACTTGTGATTAAACCCGAACCAAGTCAGCCGCCCGCATTGGGCGGTGGAGAATAGGAACGGGCGTAGTCATGGCGCAGGGAGCCGCCAATGCGCCGGCTCTGCAGCATGGGTATCGCGAGCAGAGCGGGCCATCGAACCAAGGGTTTTCGCCGAGGCGGGAGCGTCACCGCCACACCTATGGCGCAATCGACCTCGGAACCAACAATTGCCGACTGCTGGTCGCCCGGCCAAGCGAGGGCGGCTTCACCGTCATCGACGCTTTCTCGCGCATCGTTCGCCTCGGCGAAGGTTTGTCGCGAACCGGTGAGCTGTCGCAGGAAGCGATGGACCGCGCCCTCGGTGCACTGTCCGTGTGCGCCGATAAGCTCAGGCGCCGCAACGTCTCGCTGTCGCGTTCGGTGGCGACCGAAGCCTGCCGGCGGGCCAAGAACGGCCGCGAGTTCGGGGAAAGAGTCCGCCTGGAGACGGGAATAGCGCTCGATATCATCGAACCGCACGAAGAAGCGCGGCTCGCCGTCCTGGGTTGCCACAAGCTGCTCGAGCCGGGGGATGGGCCGGCCTTGATCTTCGACATTGGCGGCGGATCGACCGAGCTGGTGCTGGTCGACCAGGAGGAGGGAACGCCAAGGATTCGCGCCTGGTGGAGCGCGCCTTGGGGTGTCGTTTCCCTGACGGAAAGCGAGGGCAAGGAAGCGCTCGAAGGCCCAGACCGCTTGAGAGCCTATGGCCGCATGCGCGAGCGCGCCCGCCGCGCCTTTGCCAAATTTGCGACGATGCTGCCGGAAAGCCGCGAGGGTATCCGCCTGCTCGGAACCAGCGGCACGGTGACCACTCTCGCCAGCGTCCACCTCGCGCTTCCCGCCTATGATCGCCGGGCTGTCGACGGGCTCCACGTGCCGATCGAGGCGATGCAGAGCATCAGCGCAATGATTGCCGGCATGGATTACGGCGAGCGCTCGGCGCTGCCGTGCATCGGCAACGAGCGGGCCGACCTTGTCGTCGCCGGTTGCGCGATCCTTGAAGCGATCATCGAGATTTGGCCGGCGGAGAATCTCGGGGTTGCCGACCGCGGCATCCGCGAGGGCATTTTGCGCTCGCTAATGGCCCGTGACGGCTGGGAGCTGTGAAGCGCGTCAAGACTGCCAAGGGCCGGAAAGTCTCCTCCACGCGATGGCTCGAACGGCAACTCAACGACCCGTACGTCAGGCGCGCCAAGGCGGAGAACTACCGCAGCCGTGCCGCTTACAAGTTGCTGGAACTGGACGAGCGCTTCGGGCTGCTGAGAGGTGTCAAATCGGTTGTCGATCTCGGCATCGCACCGGGCGGCTGGAGCCAGGTCGTGCGCCGCAAGATCCCGGCCGCGAAGATCGTCGGCGTCGACCTTCTGCCGACCGATCCGATCGATGGCGTCACCATCCTCCAGATGGACTTCATGGACGAGCCCGCGCCGAAACGGCTGCGGGAGGCGCTCGGCGGACCGGCGGACCTCGTCCTTTCGGACATGGCGGCGAACACCGTCGGGCACCAGCAGACCGATCACTTGCGCACCATGGCCTTGGTCGAGGCCGGGCTGGAGTTCGCGCGCGAGGTGCTTCGGCCGGGCGGCGCCTACGTCGCCAAGGTGCTTGCCGGTGGCGCGGACAGCCAGTTGGTCGCCGAACTCAAGCGCAGTTTTGCGACCGTGAAGCACGCCAAGCCGCCGGCCAGCCGCAAGGATTCGAGCGAATGGTACGTCGTTGCGCAGGGCTTCAAGGGAATTCCGGAACAGGCTAGCTAAACAGCCGTGCCCACATCTGCGGGGAGCGACGCGTGACCGAAGAACGCCGCAAGTCATGGCTTGCAAAGCTCGGTCCGGGCCTGATCACGGGTGCGGCGGACGACGACCCAAGCGGCATCGGCACCTATAGCCAGATTGGGGCGCAGTTCGGCTACGGCCTCGCCTGGAGCCTGCTCTACAGCCTGCCGTTCATGACCGTCATCCAGGACGTGTCGGCGCAGATCGGCTCGGTGACTGGGCGCGGGATCGCCGCCAATCTGCGGCGGCATTATCCGCGCCCGATCCTGCTGGCCGCGGTTATGCTCCTTCTCCTCGCCAACGTCATCAACCTCGGTGCCGACCTCAGCGCAATGGGGGCCGTGATGCAGATGCTGCTGGGCGGCGAGAACATGGCTTACACCATCGGTTTTGGCCTGCTGTGCATCCTGCTCGAGACGTTCCTCAGCTACCAACGCTATGCCGCGATCCTGAAGTTCACCACCCTGAGCCTGTTCGCCTACGTCGCGGTCGTCTTCGCGGTTCATGTGCCGTGGGGCGAGGCGATCAAAGCGGTGCTCATTCCCCACGTCGAGTGGACCACCGCGTTCGCCACTGGCTTCGTCGCGATCCTCGGCACGACAATTAGCCCCTATCTATTCTTCTGGCAGGCCGCGCAGGAAATCGAGGAGGAGAAACGGACCCATACCAAACCGCTGCATGCGGCACCCGGGAAAGCGGGACCGGAGATGGCGCGCATCCGGCAAGACACGCTTATCGGTATGAGCTTCAGCAATATCGTGGCTATCTTCATCGTCTTTGCGGCCGCTGCGACCCTGAACGTGCATGGCGTGACGACGATCGAAACGGCGTCTCAGGCGGCCGAGGCATTGCGGCCCGTTGCCGGCGGGTTCGCTTTCCTGCTGTTCGCTTTCGGAATTGTAGGAACCGGATTGCTCGCCGTGCCGGTCCTTGCCGGTTCGGCTGCTTATGCGGTTTCGGAGGCGCTCGGACGTCCGGCCAGCCTCGACTTCCAAGCCGAACAAGGCCAGGCTTTTCTACGGCACGATCGCGGCGACCACGCTGGCCGGGGCGCTGCTCCAATATGCGGGAATCAACCCGGTGCGCGCGCTCTACTGGAGCGCCGTAATCAACGGCATCCTGGCCGCCCCTTTGATGGCGCTGATGATGCTCATCGTCACCAATCCGCGAGCGATGGGGCATTTGACGCTCTCGCGGCGTGGCGCGGTGCTCGGCTGGGCCGCGACGGGGGTCATGACGACCGCGTCCTTGCTGTTCTTTGGCTCGCTAATCTAAAGACACCGCGGCGGTCTCATTTGACATATTGCTGGATTGCGTAACGACACGGCCCGGCCTTGCATTTCACCATCCGCACTTCGAGAGTATATTTAGCGTCCGCCTGCGGAATCGTGCTGACGATCGGATAGTCGTCATCCTTCACGTCCTGATCGATCGATCTGCCGCCCGAATCGTACAGCACGAGATCGAGGTTGGAGCAGTCGGTATCACAGCCACCCATCAGCTGGGACCGCATTCCCGCGCCGAGTGAAACCGTCAACCGTTGGGTCTGGCCTTCGTTGAGCGAGCCCATCTGAGAAAAGCCGCCGTAGTGATAGCCACGATCGAAGAACGGCTTTGCGGCCTTGTCCATATAGTTTCGGACCTGCTGGGCCCACGCGTCATCAGCAGCGGACGCAATCGCGGGATTAGCCAGTGATCCGACGAGGATGATTCCCAAAATGAGCGAGCGGCCCATGCTCCATACCCCCCGGTCTTCATGCTTTTGCGGATCATAGGATGAAAACCGGCCAGTGGAAAAGAGCCGGTCGGAAGAGCGTATTCCGCTCAGGCTTTTGCCCGCGCCTTTGCGATCGCGTTCTTCAGCATATCGTAGCCGACGGCGCCGTTCATCACTCGGTCCCCGATCACGAACAGCGGCGTTCCCGTCGCGCCGAGCTGCCCCGCGAGCTTCATGTTGCCTGCGAGCTCACCCTCGACCGCGGGGTCGGAAACGGGCTGTGGCCCGATCCCGGCCGCTGCCGCCGCCTGTGCGTTGGTTTCGGGCGAAGGCCGCCCGGCCGCCCACAAACTGTCGTGAAACTGCGCGAAGCGGCCGAGCTTGGAGGCTTCGAGCGACAGGCGAGCGGCGGTGACGCTGTCGGGGCCAAGGATCGGCAGCTCGCGATAGACGACACGCAGGCCTTTGTCCTCCTGCAGCAGGCGATCGACGGCCGGGTTGCTCGCCTTGCAATAGGGGCAGGCGTAGTCGAAGAATTCGACCATCGTCACCTCGGGCCTGGCCGAGCCTTTCCACGAACTTCCGAACGGCGTCTCGATCGCGGCGCGATTGGCGGCGAGAACGGGCGCATATTGCGCATCGCGAAGGGCGTCGACCGTTTCGGACAGGATTTGTGGATCGGCCAGCAAGCCGGCGCGAACGATCTTGCTGCCGAGCACGCCCGGAGCGGCGACGAGCAACAGGGCAGCGGTCAGCAGCGAGCCGACGATTCCACCGGCCACGGCAATCACGAACAGGTTTGGCTTTCCGGCTGCTGCCGCCTCCGACCCGTTCACTGGTCTTTCGGATCCCGGTATTTCTTGTCTTTCTTCGCAAGCTCGGCGCGCGACACCATGGCGATATCCTGCGCCCGAAGATAGTCCGGAGTTCCGGCGGAATGCCCTTCATGGCGAGTTGAGCGCTGGCGAGAGCCATCTTCGGCTGGTTTTCAAGGTTGCTACGCTCGGCGGTAGCCAGTGCTGCGCGGGCCGGATCGCCTTCGCGGTCGTAGACGATGCCAAGCTGGTACCAGGCGAACGGATCCTGATTGTCCCTGTTCACCGCGACCTTCAGGATCTGCTTGGCCTCCGCGAAGTTCTTCGGGTCTTCTGTCGCGACGAGCGCATGGCCGAGCATGGCCGCGATCATCGGCGCTTCGCCTGAGCGCTGCACCGCCTCGCGGAGCGGCGCGATCGCGTCCGCCGGGCTGCCGTCCTCGAGCAGGATCTGGCCTTTGAGTTCGAGGAAATAGGGATCGTGCGGGTCGGTTGCGAGCAGCGCGTCGGCCTCCGCCTGGGCTTTGTCGGGATAGCCGCCGAGATGATAAGCGTAAGCGCGCGCATAATGGCCCGGCACGCTATGATCGCTCTCGGGATATTTGGTCACGGCGCGCTTGGGGTCGACATAGCCCATGAGCTTGGCCTTGACCCGCTGGAAGCGCGCCTCGAGCGCAGGATCGGTCGGCTTGTTGTAGGCCGAGTCTGTTCTCAGCGTCTGGCCGAGCGCCGGGATTCGCTCCGAGTTCAGCGGGTGGTCGCGGTCGAAGCTGTCCTTGGAGTAGATCGCAAGGCGATATTCCTGGTTCTGCAGCTTGCCGAAAAATTCGAGGATGCCCTTGCCGCTGACACCCGGCCTTCGACAGCAAACGGCGGCGGCCGCGTCGGCGGTCGCCTCCTGGCCGCGGGTGAAGGCCATGAATTTGCTTTCCGCGGCCTGCTGGCCGGCCGTCATGATGCCCATCGCCGGCGTCGCCGGCGCCGGCCGCGATCGCGGCGGCGCCGAGCACCAGCGACAGGATCTGATTCCGCGGCCTGTTGATGCCCTGGCCGCGCGGATCGCATCGCCGGCGACGACGTGACCAAGCTCGTGGGCGACGACGCCCTGGAGCTGGTTCACATTGTCGGTCACCTCGAGGAGCCCCGACTGGACGTAGACCGTCTGTCCGGTGCCGACGAAGGCGTTGATCTCCGGATCCTTCAACAGGACGACGTTGACGCTGTTGGGATCGAGCCCGGCGGCACGACCAAAGGACGCGCCATGTCGTTGAACAGCCGCTCGGTCTCGGTGTCGCGGAGCACCGACAGGCCGCCGTCATCCTGTTGCGCGATAGGCGGGACGGGCCGCGGCCATGCTAGCATGACCGCGAGCATGACAGGCGCACGAAACGGGCAAGCGGCGAGTTCATCGCCGCCGGTTTAGCATCTCTGGCTTGAACCGGCGATGAAACTGTTCCTTGCCCGCTTAGCCGAACGTCCGCTGCCACCATCCGGAGCGCCTGGGCTCGCCCGACCTGTCTTCGGCCGTGTCGTTGTTGGCGGTGGCGGGGGCGTGCCGGTGCTAGCCGGCCGCCGCTTCGGCTCGGCCTCGGCAGCCTTCTCGGCCGTCCGCGGCGCGGCTTTGGCGCCGGTTGACTCCTTCAGCGATCTGGGCCGGTGGAGCTTCGGCGGGCGCCGGTTCGGGCCAGCTCGGGCTCGGCCTCGACCTCGGCTTCGCGACCGCCGACTTGCGCCGGCTTCGCCGACGCTTGGTTGCGGCTCTTCGGCTGGCTCGGTTTCGGCGATCGGCGGCTCTTCGTCGATTGGCCGTTCGACCATTGGCGAGCTGTCGGGCTCGACAATCGTCTCGACCGTTTCGGCGGAAGCTCCGCCGCGGCCGCGGCGGCGGCGGCGACGTTTGCCGCCCTCGCGCGGCTCGTCTCCGACCTCTTCATCAGCGGGAGCTTCGGCCTGTTCCGATTCCTCAGAGACTTCGGCTGCGACTGGCTCGCCGCCTCGATCGAATCTCCACCTTCGCGGCGGTTGCGTCCGCGACCGCCGCGCCGCCGCCGCCGGCGCCGACGCCCTGGTTGATCGCCTTCCGCCTCAGACTTCGCGCGGGCGGCGTGGCTCGGCGTGCTTCGATTTCTTCG
>CAWKHO010000011.1:0-8901 GCA_963849435.1 uncultured Alphaproteobacteria bacterium | reverse complement strand
CTTCCTGCGGCCGGCGACAGTTGCGTATTGCTCGGGCGAGGAGATCAGCGCCGAGGATCTCGGCGGCGGCGACCTCCACGCGAAGAAGAGCGGTGTCGTCGACCATCTCGCCGAGAACGACGAACACGCGCTGACGATCGTGCGCGACATCGTCAGCACGCTTCCGCCTTCAGGGACAGTCCCCAATTCAGGGACAGTCCCTCTGATCGAGCCGCGCCCGCCGCATTACGACGCCGAGGAATTGTACGGCATCATCCCCGAAGACGTCCGCGCGCCCTACGACGTGCACGAGATCATCGCGCGCATCGTGGACGCGTCCGAGTTTCACGAGTTCAAGCCGCTCTACGGCTCGACGCTCGTCTGCGGCTTCGCGCACATCTGGGGAATCCCGGTCGCGATCCTCGCCAACAACGGCATCCTGTTCAGCGAGAGCGCACAAAAGGGCGCCCATTTCATCGAGCTCGCCTGCCAGCGGCGGACGCCCTTGCTGTTCCTGCAGAACATCTCCGGTTTCATGGTCGGGGGGAAGTACGAGGCGGAAGGCATCGCCAAGCACGGCGCCAAGCTTGTCACCGCCGTCGCCACTGCAGCGTGCCCAAGATCACCGTTCTGATCGGCGGCAGCTTCGGCGCGGGTAATTATGGGATGGCGGGCCGCGCTTACTCGCCCCGCTTCCTCTTCACCTGGCCCAACAGCCGCATCAGCGTCATGGGCGGCGAGCAGGCCGCGAGCGTCCTCGCGACCGTCCACCGCGACGCCGACAAATGGACTCCGGAGCAGGCCGAAGCTTTCAAGCAGCCGATCCGCGACACCTATGAGGCGGAAGGCAATCCCTGGCACGCGACCGCGCGGCTGTGGGACGACGGCATCATCGACCCGGCGCAGACCCGCGACGTGCTTGGGCTAGCGTTCGCCGCAACGCTGAATGCGCCCATTCCCGAGCGCCCCCAGTTCGGCGTATTCAGGATGTGAGCCGTGCTAACTCGCACCACTATGTTCCCCGGATACTGGGACTGGAAACCTCGCGCCGCATGATGGATGGAACTGCGACCTTGTGGAAGATCGATCGAATCGACCGATTCAAGCTAGCGCTCCTCCCTTCCGGCTGAATGAAGCGGAGCCTCAAGAGTTGGCACGTGCTGCGCTGCGACGGTTCGGCGCATTCGCGTTAGGATGTCAGCTTTTTTTGTTGTGGTTCTCGCCTTCGGCAGAAGCGAAAATGGCAAGGCGCAAGCTTCAAACGCCGTCCCGAACAAGGCGCGATGACAGCGAGTTCGCGCAGCCTGGAGCGCGCGGCTGCTCATTGCTGTCGACGGTACTCGTCACGGCGACGGCGATGCAGTCGCAGATCGACGCTGGCCCGTGCGCTGCTCGCCCCGCATCACGGATCCTGCGTTTCGCGATCAGCGGCCCGGCGACGTGGTCGACAGGACATGCGAGTGTGTGCCTTCGTTTCATTCGTCGCTGCTTGGTCAGCAATTGCGGACTCGATCTCAATGCCTCGAAACTGGCGCTGGTACGTGGTCACCTGCCTGCCGTTCCGGGGTGCGCATTGCGGTGATCACCTCGCTCCTCATCGCCAATCGCGGGGAGATCGCGTGCCGGGTGATCCGCACCGCGCGCCGGCTCGGGATCCGCACGGTCGCGGTCTATTCCGACGCCGACGCCAAGGCGCTGCACGTGCGCATGGCGGACGAGGCGGTGCACATCGGGCCTTCGCCGGCGCGCGAAGTCTACCTGCGCGGCGACAAGATCATCGAGGCGGCGAAGGCGACGGGCGCGGAGGCGATCCACCCGGGCTACGGCTTCCTCAGCGAGAACGCCGACTTCGCGCAGGCGGTGATCGACGCCGGGCTGATCTGGGTCGGGCCGAAGCCGGACAGCATCCGCGCCATGGGCCTCAAGGACGCGGCGAAGAAGCTGATGGCGGAGGCCGGCGTGCCGGTGACGCCCGGCTATCTCGGCGAGGACCAGGACCCGAAGCGGCTCAAGAAGGAAGCCGACGCGATCGGCTATCCGGTGCTGATCAAGGCGGTCGCGGGCGGCGGCGGCAAGGGCATGCGCAAGGTCGATCGCGCCGAGGACTTCGACGACGCACTCGAGAGCTGCAAGCGCGAGGCCGCGTCGAGCTTCGGCAATGACATCGTGCTCCTCGAAAAATGGATCGAAAGCCCGCGCCACATCGAGGTGCAGGTGTTCGGCGACAGCCACGGCAACGTCGTCCATCTGTTCGAGCGCGACTGCTCGCTCCAGCGCCGCCACCAGAAGGTGATCGAGGAAGCGCCCGCGCCGGGCATGGACGCGGAAACGCGCGAGGCGGTGTGCGGCGCGGCGGTGCGCGCCGCGCAGGCCGTGAACTACGAGAACGCCGGCACGATCGAGTTCATCGCCGACGCGTCGGAAGGCCTCCGCGCCGACCGCATCTGGTTCATGGAAATGAACACGCGGCTGCAGGTCGAGCATCCGGTGACCGAGGAGATCACCGGCCAGGACCTGGTCGAATGGCAGCTCCGCGTCGCCTCAGGCGAGAAGCTGCCGAAGACGCAGGACGAGCTGGCGATCACCGGCCACGCGATCGAGGCGCGGCTCTATGCCGAGGACCCGGCGAAGGTTTCTGCCGAGCGTCGGCCGGCTCACCATTTCGATCAAGGGCGACGAAGGCCGTATCGAGACTGGCGTCGAGGAGGGCGACGACGTCTCGCCCTTCTACGACCCGATGATCGCCAAGCTGATCGCACGCGGCCGACCGCGAGGAGGCGATCGACGAGCTCGCGCGATGCTTGCGACAGCGTCGAAGTCTGGCCGGTCAAGACCAACGCCGGCTTCCTTTTCAATGCCTGCTCGACGAGCCGAGTTTCGTAGATGGCGCATATCGACACCGGCTTCATCGAGCGAGCATCTCGACGCGCTCATTGCCTGATGCCGAACCCGACGACTTCGCTGGGGCGCAAGGCGGCTGCCGCTTGCGTCGGTCCATTGCTGCAGATGAAGACGAGCGAGTGACTGCCGGACTGCCGGCTTCCGCCTGAACGCGGCCGGCACGCGAGCTTGCGCGTCGCACTCGACGGACGCGAAGGCGAGTCGCGTGAGCGCGAACGATGGCGATTTCCGACGGTATCCGGCTTCGCTGATCGATGAAGCGGGGTCAGTCCTCTTCGACGAGGGCCAGCGTTTTACGCTTCGCACTGAGGCCGCGCGGCACCGGCGCCGCCCACGGCGTCCACGACGGCGAGATCGAGGCGCCGATGCCGGGGGGGTGACTGCGGTCGAGGTTTCGGAGGGCGAAAAGGTTGCGAAGGGACAACGCTTGCTCACCCTGGAAGCGATGAAGATGGAGCATGCGCTGACCGCGCCGTTCGACGGGACGGTCACGGAACTCAATGCCACCCCGGCGCGCAGGTCAGCGAGGGGCAGCTGCTGGTCAAGGTCGAGCCTTTGCGATGACCAAATCGCCCGCTCCGCCCACGCCCGCGCACTCCCGCTCGAGCGGCTGATCTTCTTCTCCGATGCCGTCTTCGCGATTGCCATCACGCTGCTGATCATCGAGATCACGCCCGCCGCAGCCTCGATCTGCCACGCCAGCGACCGCGATCATCTGATTGCCCTCGCCAATCTGTCCCCCAACTTCATCGGCTTCTTCATCAGCTTCGCGGTGATCGGCGCCTTCTGGGCCGGCCACCACCGCGCCTTCGACTCGCCCGCCACTGGTCACCAAGGCTGATGGTCCCCAACCTGCTGATCCTGTGCGCGATTGCTTTCATGCCCTTCTCTACGGCCTACATGGGCGGCAACATGGGGCAGCGCGTGCCCGTCGATGCTGTATGACCTCGTGATGCTCATCACCGGGCTGCTCAACATCCGCCTCGTCAGGATCGCCACCAGCCCCCGGTCGTCGGCGAGGACATCGACCCGCTGACGATTCGCGCGCACTCGCGCGCGGGGCTGGGGGGTCGCCGCGGGCGCTGCGCTGGCGACGGCGGTCGCGCTCTTCGTTCCAAGGCTCAGCCAATTGGCGCTGATCACGATCCCGCTGTGGCAAAGGCTCGCTATACGACGGGCGGAGAAGAGGGTAGGGGCGTCAGCGGTGGCTGAGTCGCCCTTAAACGCTCCTTAGGCATCGCTCGCCTAGGTTCACGCCATGTTGCGTAAGTTCCTCATCGGTCCGGCGCTGTTTGGCGCAGGTTATGCCGGCGGCAGCTATTATGGCGCCGATTCCGAGCAGCTCGTGCACAAGTCGCCCGACGAGGTCCGCGACGCGGTCGAGCAAGCTGCGTCCGACCGCAACGGAACGATGGAGCTCGAAGGCGGCAAGCCGGTGCCGTACGAAACCAAGGTCGAGCGCACGGACGACGGCGGCCTCATCCTTCGCATCATGATGGCCGGCAAACAGGCGGCGGAGACCGATGTCGCGTTGGTTCCGCAGAATGGCGGCAAGGACACGCTGATGACCGTCAGGATCCACACCGACCACGCGGTGCTCCGCGAGGCGCTCGCGGGCACGTCGAAGGCGCGGCTCGCCTACGCGCCCGACTGGATGCTCAACCTCACCGCGCGCCCGCTGCTTCGCCAGATCGCCGGGCAGATCGAGCAAGGGCGAGGCGGTCGGCGACCCGATGCACGGTTTCCAGTCTCGAGGCGGATTGGGAAGCGTCGCTCCCGCCCGACAAGCAGCGCAGATGCAGGAGTGGCGGCAGTATGACGCATCGCGGCCGATGACCGACCCGGACGCGGACGCCCGGAAGTTCATGAACGGCGGCAAGTAAGCTACGCCTCGCGTCTGAGGTCGAGCCGTGCGACGAGCCGCTTGCGCTCCCAGACCTCGCATTTGTAGCCGTCGTGCCGTTCGCTCACGATCGTTACAGCGTTCTCGTCATCCTCCGCTTCGATCCATTCGGCGGACGCCACCTTGTTTGCTCCGTCGAGACAATAAACCCTGTAATTTGCCACCTGTTCTCACCCTGTTTTGTGCATGTCGCGCAAGCGACGTTTCAGGTTGCGAACGGGTTTGTTGCGGTTTCGGTTTGACGGTTTACGACGAGTTGTTGCGGACGGTCGATCAGGCCGGTTGCATAACGATAATTTCGGACCCGCTTAAATTGCTCGGCGAGTCGGGCGTGGTGGCTTTCAATAGCCCTGCCGGTACATCATCGGGCGCACGCGGACGTTGGTCACGTAGCCGCGATAGTCGACGTTGCAGCGGAAGCTGAGATTGGCCGCGCCGTAGCCGCGGTTGCCATAGCCCTGATTATAGCCGTTGCCGCCGTAGCCACCGCCGGAGCTGAGCGTTCCCGAGACCCGCAGCCCGTTCGAGCGGCGCTGGACGTCTGTGATCGCACTCACCCGGTAGCGGTTGTAACCATAGCCCTGGGTCTGGGCGTATCCCTGATTGTATCCCTGATTGTAGCCCTGGTTATAGCCGTTGCCCCCGTACTGCGCGGCGCTCTGCCGCATCGCCGCGCTCGCGCACTGGCTGACCGCCTGGCGGTCGGTGACGCTGTAGCGGTTGCCGAGCAGCTGATCGATGATCTGGCCGATCGGGTTCTGGTTGTAACCCTGGTTGTAGCCGTAGCTCTGTTGCGGATAACCCGGATAGGTCTGCTGCGGATAGCTCTGCTGCGGATATTGGTACTGCTGCTGGTACTGATACTGCTGCTGCGGGTATTGATACTGCGCGGCTGCCGGGGCCGCGAGCGCGCCGATCGCCGCTGCGCCGGCGAGGAACCTTGGCAAGTTCGTCATGAGGGAATTCCTTGTTTCCTCCGGGACATACCCGGGAGCTCAATAGCAGTAACGCGCCGTGCACCGGAACGGTCGCATGAACCTGAAACAACAAGACCGGCGCGGGGTGGGGCTTGCCCGCATTTCATAGACGTCCCGACGATTGCCCGAGAAATCCGCCGAAAACACGCGTGTCAGCAGGCACTTCAATGGCTTAGGCGCGTTTCTTACCACATGCAGCGCGAGCGCATCGTCGCCGTAGGGCTGCTGACGCAACGCGACGTGAAGTTGCTCGGCCCCACTTTCGACCGCCTCTGGCCGGTCGAAGAAGCGCCGCCCTTTGGTGAGTTGCTTGCAGCGATTGATGAGGCGGATGAGAAGCTGCGGCGCTCCGCGGACGGTGGGCGTGAGGAGCTGCCGGAGCCCGCGGGCTGACGGGCGGAACGGCGGCAGCCGCGCGCGCGTTCTTTCAATGTCCCACACCGGCAACGAGCAGGAGTTTCCTTATGACGGACGATCTCAGCAATCGCGGCGGGCAGGACCGCGCCCGCGTTTCGGCCGACCAGGAGCACGAGGTGCGCTATTTCGCCGCCAAGCACGGCATCACCGAGCAGCAGGTGCGCGACCTGATCCGGGAGCACGGCAACGACCGCCAGGCGCTCGAAGCCGCGCTCGAGAACATGAAGGGCCCGGCGACCGCGTGATCAGCCACTGTTCCCTTGCCCAGTCGGCGAGGGCGGAGGCGGAGGAGACGGAGCGGGAGGCGCAGCCGGGGCGGCGCTGCCGTCTGCCGGCGGCTGGATCACGCAATCCTGCAGCCAATGCTCCTCGCCAGTCTGCGAAACACGGCGGCAGCTGACCGTCACGTCCTGACCCGGCTCCAGCTTTGTCGCTTCCTCGACCGAGACCCTGTCCAGGTCAACTCCGAGGGGCGCCTGCGGGTTGGAGGTTTTCAGCCGCATGTCGATGCTTCCGTAACCGTCGGGCACCGTCCGAACGAAGGCGCCGCTGACCACCATCTCACGGCCGCCGAAGCGACTGTCGGCGCCGGCCGGATCGGCTTGGTAGGCGTTGTACAGCTGCTCCGCACCGATGGTGACCGGCGCCCGCCGCTGATCGTGATGGGTGCCGATGTGGATTGGGATGCCGGGCCAGGAAAACTTGCCCATGACGCCGAGCACGATCAGGATCCCGGCGCCGACCATCAGGACGCGGCCGCGGTTGCGCTGCAGCTCGTCGACCGGGCGCCCGCCGGGAGCGCCGAAGCCACGTTCGCGCATGCCCGCGGCGGTCGAGGTTCCGCACTGTGGACAGAACTCGCGAAGCACCGACACCTCGGTCCCGCATTTGGAGCATTGCACCTTCTGCGTCTCCCTGTGCCCGCCACCTGTCGCTGCGTGCCATAGAGGAGCAACACACGAAGGCAAAGACCGGGAGAAGCGGGGTTCCGGAATTGCCGCGGAAGTTTGCTAAGTTTGCTGCCCCGACGCGCGCGCGGGGAGGGGGAGGGGAATGTCGGCGTTGTTGGTTTCGCTCGATCTTCCTGGGCCCGCATCGGCAAGTCCGAGCCACAAAAGAGCTGCGGTAGGACAGGATTTTCGTGTGCCGACTGCCATTGTGTGATAGATACGGTTCGCAGCGTGCCAACTGTTCCCGTCTGACCGCCACAGACGGAGGAACGTCATGACATCCGCAATCGCGAACAAATCCGAAGCCTCCCGCGTTCGCGCGCGTCGATACTTCGCGCACTGGCCGGTCCTGGGCCTTTTTTTGGCCAGTCCAGCGTGGGCCCAGAATGGGCCGGTATCGATGGTGTCGAGCGCCGACAACCGGTTCGAGTTCTTCCTGCCGTGGTCGTCGGGCGTCCGTCACTTCTGGCAGAACGCCAACGGCTCATGGACGGTCGATGGCGCCATCTATGCGCCCAAGCCGGCGATGATCAACGACGTCTCCGATTTTGACGCGCATTTCACCGGCTATCGCCAGACGACCGCTTCGGCGCGCGACGTGAACGGCCGCCTGATGGTCGCCTGGATCGCCAACGGCCGCGTGTATGTCGCCACCGCGCCGGGGGCCGGGGCTTCGCTGACTCCGACGGGAACGCAGGTCGGCGGTTTCACGACCGCCTGGTCGCTGGCCATCGGCCAGAACGCCGACGGCCGGCTGGAGCTCTTCGTCCTGTCGAAGCTGGGTTACCTGTCGTCTTACCCTCAGGAGGCCCCCGGCGCGTGGTCGTGGGGCTATGAGCGAGCGTTGTCCAAACCCGGACTCTATCCTACGCAATTTCTCGGTTACCAACTTCCGCGACGGCCGGCTTGGCATCGCTGCGGTGACCAAGGACAATGGTCGGGTGGTGATGACCAAGCAGGTCGGCCCGAACGGGACGCCACTGCCCGGCGATACGTCGACGAATTCGTGGACGTCCTGGGAAGACATGGGCGGGCACGACCTGCGCAACGTGACCGCACGCGAAAGTCTCGATCATCGGCTCGAGCTCGTCGCGCACGGTGCCGACGCAATCGTCTATCACCGGTACGAAGCGGCGCCGAACAACTGGACCGAATGGGCGCCGATCAGCGCCGAGAAGGTGTGCGGCCCGGTACAATTCTTCGCCAGCAAGGCCGGACGGATGGAGATTGTCGCGCGGCGCTGTCCGGCGGGCGAAATCGTTCACGTGGCGCAAGTCGCCCCCAATGGAGGCTGGGCGACGACCTGGTCGCAGCTCGTCCCCAACTCGCCCGGGGCGGAGATGGTCCCATCGCCGTGGCGCTCAGCCCCGACGGTCAGCTCGGCATTCTCGACTATCGACTGTTCGGCGGCCGGTTCTTCAGTCGTCAAACCGAACTCAGTAAACACGCTACCGCCGCAATGGAGCGAGTGGGTGAAGGTCAGCGACGGGAATTAGTTGCTGCGTCCTCGTCGCCCCGACCGCGCCGACCTTCCGGTCGCGCTGCCATAGCTCGCACTGGGCGGCGAGGTTCAGGCGCTGGACCTGCGACAGCGCGTCTGCGTCATCGGCGCGGCGATCCATTCCGCGCCGCGGATGCGGCCCTCGTCATTGAGGATATAGACGATGTAATTGGCCTCGGCGTGCCGGGCCGCCGCGATCGGTTCGAACATGGACATTCCCCGCCCTCCAAAGTCGTTGCAGTAGGAGAACGACAGGCGCGGCAGAGTTCATCC
>CAWKHO010000010.1:0-51959 GCA_963849435.1 uncultured Alphaproteobacteria bacterium | reverse complement strand
TCTCGATGATGGCTAGTTCGTCGCCGGCCTTCACTTCGGAATTGAAGTCGACCTTGAGATCGCTGATCTGGCCGGAGAGCTGCGAACTGACACTGACCGTCACCAGCGCCCGAACCGGTCCGGAGGTCGCAACCAGCTGCCGGATGGGCCTGCGAAACCTCGGCCACCTCGTCGAGGCGCTGCCGGCACCCAATACACGAAGCCGTGGCCCTTATTGTACTCTGCGGAGGCGATAATCTTCGCGCGGCCGTCGAGGAAATTGTGGCCGACGAGAGCGCGATGCGCCAGTTGCGGGCGTCGCCCTGGTTTGAAATGCCATCCTGCGCATCGATATCGAAGCCTTGATAATCGCGTTTCAGAATCACGTTGATCGTGCCGGCGATGGCATCCGAGCCGTAAATCGGCGCGCCGATCGACAGCGACCGTTTCGATCCGATCGATCAGCTTGGTCGGGATATCGTTCGAGGTCGACCTGGCTCGCCACCGGCGCCGTTGCGCCGAACATGCCCGAGTGTTCGAGCCGACGAATCGCCGGCCGTTGACCAAGGTCAGCGTGCGCTGGATCCAAGGCCGAGGAAATTGACGAAGCTTTGTCCGGCGCCGAATCGCAGCCTGATCGCCGCCCGACGGGCGATGCTGCCCGGAACGCCGAAGGACGGCAGCTCATTGAGAGCTTGGGCGACGGTTTGGAATCCGCGCGCCTCCAGTTGCGCTTGATGAGACGACCGCAGCGGCTGGACCGTATCGAAATTCGCGCTCTGGAATGCGCGAACCGGTGACGACGATCGCGTCCTCGGGGGGAGCGCCAGCTGCCGGCGGCGCGACGGTTCTGGCCCTGCGTTCTGCAGGCACTCCTGATGCTTCGCGGGATCAGTGACCGCAGCGCAAGTCTCGGCCGTGTTCTGACTGCTTTGCGCCTGCTCTGAGCCTCGGTCTGGGCGACCGCCGGGGACTGCCCAAATGCCGTCCCAGCGCAATCGACCGATGCGGATAACGAAAAACGCGGAGTAACATTGGAAAAAGCACGCATTTCGGGGATCCCCTTCACCTAAAGGGACAATCCCTCACCCCTGCGACCGGAGCGACAAAGGGGTCCCTTCACCAGAAGGTGCATTTCTTACGCTGCAGAACAAACCAGACAATATAACGGCATGGCGAGGGATACGCTTTCAGGAAACCCTGTCGCATTAATGCAACAATCGTGGTGCCGAAGTGTCGGCTGCCCGACGCCGCAATCCGATCAATAGCGGTAATGGTCCGGCTTGAACGGCCCTTCCGGACTGACTCCGATGTACTCGGCCTGCTTGTCGTTGAGCCTGGTCAGCTTCACCCCGAGCTTGTCGAGGTGTAGCCGCGCGACCTTCTCGTCGAGGTGCTTGGGCAGCACGTAGACGTCGTTCTTATACTTGTCGGCGCCGGTCCACAGCTCGATCTGCGCAAGCACCTGGTTGGTGAAGCTGGAGCTCATCACGAAGCTCGGATGGCCCGTGGCGTTGCCGAGGTTCACCAGGCGCCCCTTCGACAGCACGATGATCTTCTTGCCGTCGGGGAACTCGACCTCGTCGACCTGCGGCTTGACCTCGGTCCACTTGAAGTTGGCCAGCGCGCCGATCTGGATCTCGCTGTCGAAGTGGCCGATGTTCGAGACAATCGCCATATTCTTCATTTCGCGCATGTGCTCGAGCGTGATCACGTCCATGTTGCCGGTCGCGGTGACGAAGATGTCGGCGCGCTTCGTCGCCTCCTCCATCGTCACGACCTCGTAGCCTTCCATCGCCGCCTGCAGCGCGCAGATCGGGTCGATCTCGGTGACGATCACGCGCGCGCCGCCGTTGCGCAGCGATTGCGCCGATCCCTTGCCGACGTCGCCGAAGCCGGCGACGCAGGCGACCTTGCCGGCGAGCATCACGTCCGTCGCGCGGCGGATCGCGTCGACCAGGCTCTCGCGGCAGCCGTACAGATTGTCGAACTTTGACTTGGTGACGCTGTCGTTGACGTTGATCGCCGGGAACGGGAGCTTGCCCTGCTTGGCGAGCTCGTAGAGCCGGTGGACTCCGGTCGTCGTCTCTTCCGACACGCCCTTGATCGCCTCGACGGTCTTGGTGAGATAGCCCGGCCGCTCGGCGAGGAAGCGCTTCAGCGTTGCGACGAAGATTTCCTCTTCCTCGTTCGACGGAGCGAACAGCTCCTCACCCTGCTCGACGCGATAGCCCCACAGCGCGAACATGGTCGCGTCGCCGCCGTCATCGAGGACCATGTTGCAGGTCTGGTCGCGGCCCCAATCGAAAATCCGCACCACGTAATCCCAATAATCCTCGAGCGTCTCGCCCTTGATCGCGAACACGGGAATCCCGCGCGCGGCGATCGCTGCCGCGGCGTGGTCCTGCGTCGAAAAGATGTTGCACGAGGCCCAGCGAACTTCGGCGCCGAGCTCGATCAGCGTCTCGATCAGCACCGCGGTCTGGATCGTCATGTGCAGCGACCCGGTGATCCGCGCGCCCTTCAGCGGCTTCGAGCCGCCGAATTCCTCGCGCAGCGCCATCAGGCCCGGCATTTCCGTCTCGGCGATCTCGATCTCCTTGCGCCCGAAATCGGCGAGGCCGAGGTCCTTGACGACATAGTCGTTGAAACGGGTTTCAGCCTGCGTCGCCACGTCGAGATTCTCCAAAGCTTAGGTAAAGGTCAGGCCAAGCGCGGCCCTTCCAAGGTTCGCCGCCCCTAGCGCAGACCAACATATAAAGAAAGCTTTATATGTCTATTCTTGCCTGTCGCGTCGCGATCTGGAGGAATAGACATATCGGGAAGGGGTCGTTCCATGGCGGGTGGAAAGTGGAAGATCGCCGCGGTTGCAGCGGCATTGATTGTCCTCGCACCCGGCACGCTCTGGTATTTCGCGTCCCCCGCCTGGACCCTCCAACGGATGAAGGGCGCGGCGCAGTCGCACGATGCTGACGCGCTGAACGTCTATATCGATTACCCCGCTCTTCGGGACAGCCTGAAGGCCCAGCTGACGGCCCGGATGATGGCCGAGGCGCACAAGGACAAGTCCGGTTTTGGCGCGCTCGGAATGGCTGTCGGCTCAGCAATGATGGGGCCGATGGTCGATCGTCTCGTCTCCCCCGCGGGGATGCGCGCAGCCTTGCTCGCAAACAGCCACGAGAATGCGCCGCCGGTGGCTTCGGCGCTCCACGTTCCCGAGGAGCCCGTGATTGTAAGGCGCAACTTCTCCGAGTTCTTCGTGACCGCAAAACACCAGCCGAACAGCGGGCTCGTGTTCAAAAGACACGGCCTTTCCTGGATGCTCAGCGGCGTCAAATTACCACACACGGCGTCGTAAGCGCCGGCGTTGCGGCAGGTCAGATGATCTAAGAGGGTGATCCGGAGGCTTTGTCGTTAGTCGCCGCTTTCCGCCCATTGCGGACGCATCGGCTACGCTGAAACCCGAAGTCGGCTTTAACCTTCGGGTCATACGCTTTGCTAAGTCTCGGTGACGTACGAATGGCGCTCCAGCAGCGGCAATGCCGGCTGCAAGGGGATGGAGATGGGCATGAGCAAGTTTCTGAAACTGATCGAAAATGAGAAGGG
Organism: uncultured Alphaproteobacteria bacterium; assembly: GCA_963849435.1. Classification (GTDB taxonomy): domain Bacteria; phylum Pseudomonadota; class Alphaproteobacteria; order Sphingomonadales; family Sphingomonadaceae; genus Sphingomicrobium. The sequence continues at coordinate 48,374 of CAWKHO010000010.1, read as the reverse complement.
TGCGACCGCCATTGAGTACGGTCTCATTGCAGCTCTGATCGCGATTGCGGCGATCGGCGCGATGACCAGCATCGGCACCAAGCTGAGCAGCACGTTCCAGAACGTGTCGACCTCGCTGAAGTAACAGACTCTATTGTTTCAAGAGCAGCAGGCGGCGGTGCCGAAAGGCGCCGCCGTCTCCGTTTTCGCGCCACCTCGAATGTCTGTTTTGCACCCAAGCCAAATTTCACTCAGGCGCCCACCTGCTCCGGTTGCGCTGTTTTCTTCGCCCATTCCGCGGCATACTTACGAACCTCTGGAAGCTGCACGCGGCCCCAGCCGTCTCCGTAACCCTTGGGATCGACATTCTCGGGTTGGTCGAGCGTTTTCTGCCATCGGCGCAACTCTTGGATATACGGATCGCAGGGCACTCGTTCGAAGCTGTCCTTGTCCGCGACGTCGTACATCCCGATCTTCGCCCATTTCTGCGTCCACCAGTCCGGAACGTCGATGAATGGGTAGAGGCAGACTCCGTGCAGTTCGACGCCGCCATTTAGCGCCTTCAACGACTCTTCCACGGTCATGCGCAGCCAATCGGCGCGGTTGTCTTGGTAGCCGCTCGTCTCCCCGATGATGATCGGCCGATGGTACCGGTCCCACGCGAACCTGAGCAGCTCGCTCAAGGGTTTTCGTCGCGGATCGCGCGGTCCGAGTGTCTCGCGCTTGTTGTCGCCGTCCAGCTGAACCTGGCTGTAATGGTAGACGTTGACTCCGACGATATCGAGGATCTCCGGCGAACCGCCGAGCTCCGGAGCAACGCGCCCCGCGAGCATGTCCCACGCTTCCATCGCCTTGCGATGCTCCTCGTCCCTCGCCTCATCGGCAAGGTCAGGGCGACCAGGCGGGGGAACGGCGTGAACTATAGGATCGACGTGTACCATCCGCGCATCGGGTTGAACTTCGCGGATTGCTTTCACCCCGGCGATGTCCATGCGAGCCAGGGCACGCTTGAGTTCGCATTCGCGGCCCTTTGCGAATGGGTACATCCACTCGAGGTCGCTGGCGGCCGCGGAGAAGAAGGTGATCTCATTGACCGGCGTGAAGAAATACGGACCTCGCGCACTGCCGGTGACAAACTGCGCGGCGGCGCGGCAATAAGCGGCGAACCGCTCAAGGCATTCCTCGGAGAATGGATCGCAGCCGTCGGGAAAGCCGTAATGGCACAGGTCCCAGATCGGCGTGATCTTGCACTCGGTCGCGGCCTCCTGGACCGCCTTGACGCTCGACCAGTCGTATCGCCCGCCCCCAAGGTCCACCTGCGGCCAGCGGATCGCTTCCCGCACTACGCCAATGCCGAGGTCCATCGCCGCCGCGAAATCGTTCTTTAAATGCCGGTCGTGACCGGTCGCCGTGACATAATCTTTCCGCTCCTTGTCCTTCCACACGAAGGTCGAACATTCGAACCCCGCCATAAAGAAGGTAGGGAAGATCGCGTCGTGCGATGCACGCGGCTGCGGCTTCATGGAACGTCCTGTCGGTGCGAGACTTGGAAGCACAACTCACAGCGACAACTGTTGTTCAGGTCCCGTTCTATGCCCGCCTACGACCCAAAGCAGACTCTAGGCCCGACACCTGCTACGTCGTTGCGTCACGCCGGGGCGTTTGGACCTTAGGCTCGCGGGCCGGGGGTACGCGGCTGATCAAAGGGGGGAACTGGTGAACGCAGCAGCGACCTTTCCTCTTCGCGTCGGCGAACTAAGCATCGATCCGGTCCGTCGCCGCATTGCGGGGCCGGGCGGCGAGGCGCCCATGGAACCGCTGGTCACGCAGCTGCTCATGCAACTCGTCCACCGTCAGGGGCAGGTGCTGCCACGGCGTGAGCTGTTCTACCACTTGTGGGGCAACGCTCAGGTGGGGGACGACAGTCTCAACCGGCTCGTCGGAAGCCTCCGGAAAGTGCTCGAACGGACGAGCGCGGGCGCGGTGCAGATCGAGACGGTGCCCCGGGTGGGATATCGATTGATCGCCAAACCGCCGGGCGGCGACGCGACGCGGCCGATCACCCGCCGATCTCTTATCGTTGCCGGTGTCTCCTCGTTGGTTGCGCTCGGAGGAACCGCCCTGTGGCACGCGCGAAGCCAGGCTCGCGTCGCCGATGCGCAGCGGTTGATCGACCGGGGCGATATCCTGCTGCGTGACGCAGTTCCGCTCCAGGCCGGCGAGGCGTTGCCGCCCCTGCGTGCAGCACTCGAGATCGATCCCACGAACGCAAAGGCGCTCGGGCTGCTGGCGCTGGCTGAAGAGACTCGCGCGAACAACGGCGCGAGCGCCAACGCCGGCGAGACACTGCGGGGTGCAGAGGAGGCTGCGCGAGCCGCGCTGCAGCGAGATCCCAACGAGCCGCATGCGCGCCTCGCGATGATCGACATGACCGCCGGCAGTCTTGACTGGTCTCAGATGGAAGACCGGCTGGAAGCTCTGCGTTCTTCGGCGCCCGCCAACCTCCATGTACTCGGCAGCATGACATCGTTCCTTCAAGCCGCGGGACGAACATCGAAGTCCTGGTTGTACAATGAACAAGCAGCGGCAGCCGCTCCAACGTCGCCGACCCCCCAATGGCGGCGGGCGCTCCGGCTTTGGACGGGGGGCCGCAACGAGGAGGCGGTAAATCTAAGCGAGCGGCTATTGCCGCTGTGGCCCAGGCACGCACTAGTCTGGAACGCGCGCTTCATGATCCTCGCGTTCACTGGTCGAACGAGCGCAGCCGCGGCGATGCTCCGCGACGCCGTGGCCCCGCGCGGTAACGCGCATCCCGTCCGGCTTGCCCAGTGGCTGCCCACGCTCGACGCTTTCGCCCAACCGAGTCCTGCGCGTATCGCGAGAGCAAGAGAGGCGAATCTGGCGGCGGCGCAACTCAATCCCGGCCAGGCGACCTATGCCGCGATGGCCCTCAGCCAACTTGGTGAAACGGAAGCAGCGTTCGCCGTCATCGACGGTCTGTTGCTGAGCAAGGGGCCGCTGGTGGCGCACCGGCCGATCGTCCCGCGCAGCTTCGTGGCAAATTCACCTAGCTGGTGCCGAACCCAGTGGCTGTTCCTGCCTCCTCTCGCCGCTGTCCGCAACGATGTCCGCTTCAAAGCTTTGTGCGAGGAGATCGGATTAGCGCGCTACTGGCGGGAGCGGGGTGTCAGTCCGGATACACAGCTCCCTGGCTAAATGCCTGGAAGCGGGTGTTTGTCTTGGCTCAGAAAGTGGGGACGCGTGACCGCGTCCCCACCGGATCCACTTTAGTGCCTGCCGAACGTATGCTGCGGATTGCAGCCCTGAGATGGGAAGGCAAAGCTGTCCCGCTGCGCGGGATCGCTAGCATCGTACGCGTCAAACTGAGACATGAAATAGCCGAATGACTGCACCTGCCCGCCCGGATCAATTCCGGGAAGTCCAAGAGGCGTATCGTTCAGCCCCGAAAACGAACAATTGGAATTGCCATTGCTTATGCTGGTGCCCGGCGGCGAGGGAACGTTCCCCGTCGGCGGCGGCCCGGTGATTTCACCGGCGAATACGGGTGAAGCCATAAGGCCGACACCGACCATTAATGCAGTTGCACGAAGAAATTTCGTCATGGTGTTTTCCTGGTGAGATGTGTGAACTTCGCGACTTACCCGCGATGCCCCTGCGTAGAGTTGGGGCTGCCAACGTCCCATGATGGACAGCCGATGATCTCCTGATCATCCAGTGAAAATGCGTGTTGAAGCTCGCGGATTTGCCGACAGCTGGTGGACCAGACTGCCGAACGGCCAATGTCAGCTTTCCACTCAAAGAAGCATTAGAAAGTCCTGTCCTACAGCCCCCGATCTGGGATAGCTGGTCGGTCCTCTGAGAGTCGGAGGACAGATGCCCTCTTATCTTCACGCACCTTCGCCCGCCTCACCGCGGCGGCCGCTGTATTCCGACACATCCGACAACCCCCCGAATGGCCGCGCCCGCCTCTGCGAAAGATGTCGGATTTCGGCCTTTCGCGAACTCGAAACCGACAACCGACAAACTCCTCCTCCTCGCGCGTGCGCGCGCGTTGAGGGCCCAACATTGGCAACTTCCAAGCGCGATCGTCCGTGCGAAATGCATGCTGGTTACTGCGAACATTCGCGAACATTCGACGCAGCTTCGCTGCGCTCAGGCCCTCAAGCCTACGCCGCGCCGGTCTCGCTCGCCAGCAGCCGCGGATCGATGCCTTCGGTCTTGAACGCCGCCCCCCAGCGCTCGTCGGTCGGCGTGTCGAACAGGATCTTCGCGCTGCCTTGCGCGGTGAACCAGCCGTGACGCGTCATTTCCTCGTCGAGCTGGCCTTCGCCCCAGCCGGCATAGCCGAGCGCCGCGATCCATTGCGACGGACCGCGGCCTTCGGCGATCACGCGCAGCACGTCGATCGTGCCGGTCATCGCGAAAATCGCGCCGTTGGGCCCATTGACCTGGAGCGTGTCCTGCCCGCCCCAATCGGTCGAATGGAGCACGAAGCCCCGCCCCGGCTCGACCGGTCCGCCGTGATGGACGGCAACGTCCGGCGCCTGTCCGGGATCGATCTCGAGCTGGCGCAGCAATGCGCGAAAGCCGATGCCCGCGCGCTTGTGGCCGACGCCGATCCCGATCGCTCCGTTCTCATCGTGGACGCACATCGCGATGACCGCACGCTCGAACCGCGGGTCGGCCATTCCCGGCATCGCCAGCAACAGCTTGCCGGACAAGAAGGTCGGCTGTTCAGCCATGCAGTCCAATCACCCCGCGACAATGAGCCGCGGGCGCGCGGCGGGCAAGCCCACTTCGACGCCGCCTGCGGCGTCGCTCAGGACAGGCTTGAGACGGTCTTCCGCCGAGCCTATCTGCCGTTTCAACCGACGCGAAGGAGAAGATTCATGGCTATCCAAAAGGGCGACCGGCTGCCCGACGTTCCGCTGACGATCGCAAGCGCCGACGGTCCCAAGCCGACCACCACCGGCGAATATTTCCGCGGCAAGCGCGTGGCTCTGTTCGCGGTGCCGGGCGCGTTCACTCCGACCTGCTCGGCGCGGCACCTGCCCTCCTATGTCGAGAAAGCGAGCGAGCTCAAAGCCAAGGGCATTGACGAGATCGCCGGCATTTCGGTCAACGATCCGTTCGTGATGCAGGCCTGGAACGAGCGCGACGGCTCCGCCGATATCACCATGCTCGCCGACGGCAACGGCGCCTTTGCCGAGGCGACCGGACTGGAGATGGACGCCAGCAAGTTCGGTCTCGGCAAGCGCTCGCAGCGTTACTCGATGATCGTCGATGACGGCGTCGTCGAGCAATTGAATGTCGAGGCTCCGGGCGAATATCGCGCGTCCAGCGCTGAATATTTGCTGGACCAGCTGGCGACTGCTTAACTCGCCGTCGCTTCGCTTCGCCTCTCCTTGCCGTTGATCGACCCGAAACGAGCGCAACAGCGAGCGCGCTCAATCGTTTAACCGGTTCGACAGCGAAATCATTTTCCCAAGGAGAGAAGTAATGGCGAGAACCAATCAACGCGGCCGCAACAACAACCCTGAAGGCCGCAACCAGTACAGCGGATGGATGGACACGGCGCGCGAACGTCCGTTCACCGCCGCCGCGTCCGCTGCTGCGGCGGTTGGTGCGGGTGTGTTCCTCTGGTCGCGCCGCAATCAGATCAGCGACCAGATCGGCAACCTGTCGGACCAGATCAGCGAATGGCGTGAGGGAATGTCGTCGGACAGCAACTTCGGTTCGTCTGCGAGCAGCAACGAAAGCTTCATGGCTCAGTCGCCTCGCCGCGGCGGCCGCAACAAAAATCAGTCGGAGATTTCCGAGGAAGCCCTGACCCTCAAGGAGACGGGCAAGACCACCGCTTAGACTTCATCACTCAAGAACCGAGCAATGGCGTCACCAAGTTCCGGCTTGGTGACGCTGCTCATATGAGTGCCCGGCACCTCCTCGAAGACAGCATTGGACAGCGCCTTGGCCAGCTCTTCCGCCGAGCCGTTGTCGTCGTCCTCGCTGCCGCAGACGACGAGCGTGGGCATCGTGAACGCCCCAAGCCAGTCCATGAAGGTGTCCTCGAAGCTTTCGAGGAGAAGCCCTGCGGCGACGCGGTCGATCTTCTGGCTTTTCATGAACTGGATCGACAGCCAGTGCGGATCGCCACGTTGCACATGGTCGAACAGTTCGATCGCTTCCACGAAGAAGGTCTTGCGCCGCTTCCAGTTGCGCAGCCCCTCGACGCCCGCGCCGCCGAGGATCGCGCGCCGTGGACGCAGCCCCTCGCCCACGCCCTCAACCGTCGTGCGTGCGCCCAGCGAGAATCCGCCGAGATCGAAATCGGTCGGGTTCAAATGCGCCACCAGCTCGCGCAGATCGCGGGCGAGAATGCCCTTCGGATAATGGCCCGGCTCGTGCGGCTTGCCGCTGAGGCCGTGCGCGCGAAGATCGGGCATGATAACCCGGAAACCTTGCGCTGCGATCCGCTGCCGCATGGCCGAACTTGATCCAGTTCATGTTGGCGTCGGAGAAGAGCCCGTGGAGCAGGACCACCGGCCGGCCTCGCCCAGTCTCATGAAAGGCCAGCTCGACCCCGTCGGACGCGGTCCAGAAATGCGTAACGATGTCGTTCACCCGGGGAACTTCCCCGTCGCCTCGATCCATTTGTCGACGAGCACCGGATAATCCTCCGTCCGCATCTCCGGCAGGCCTTCGGTGTTGAGCCACGCGCGGTGCATGCTCTCTGCGCCGAAATGGTGCTTCGGCTTGAACCGCGACGGATCGTCAAAGCTGGCGACCGTCAGGTCCATCTTGTCGCTCCCCTCGCGGAAGCTAAAGCCGAACGACGTCCCGCACTCGCGGCAATAGGGTCGCTGGGCGATCGGCGAGCTGTCGTACCAGTCGGGCTCATGCTCCCACGTGACGTCCGCCTGTTTCACGCTTTTGAATGCAATCGAGACCGAGCCGGTCGAACGCTGGCACATTCGGCAGTGGCAGAGATAAGCGTCATCATCGTGGATCTGCGCCGTGTAGCGCACCCGTCCGCAGGCGCATCCACCGCTCATTGCGTCGGCCATGATTTACTCCCTTGGTCGCGAGCCCCTTCGCCCGCTAATGGGCGGTATGTCCAGCGCTCCAACGCCCGACGAAATCGCACAAGACGCCAAGTGGCTGGCGCAGGCGCTCGACCCAGCGGCGGGCATGGTGCGGCTCGTTGCGATGGACCGCGAAGCCTATCGCGCGGCAAGCTTCCTAGACGACCGGCTGCTTCAAACGCCCGTCGATACACAGATCGTCCCCTGGACGCAGGTCGAGGACGCGACGTCAGGCGAGCTGCGGCGCGATGCGCGCTGGATCTTCCACATCGGCCACGTCGGCTCGACTCTCGTGTCGCGGCTGCTCGGCGAACTCGACGGAGTCCTCGCCGTCCGCGAGCCGCGGCTTCTGCGCGACCTCGCCCTGAGCCCGCCCGAAGTGCGGCAACGCTACATCGCGCCCGTCCCGAAGCTGATGTCCCGAACCTTCGCCGAGTTGGAGATCGCGTGCGTCAAAGCCACCAGCTTCGCGAGCGAAATCGCGGCGCATCTCGTGCCGCCGGGCGAGCGCGCCTTGTTCATGTATGCGACTCCGCGCAACTACATCGCGAGCATCCTTGCCGGGGAGAATTCGCTTCAGGAGCTGCGGATGCTCGCCGGCCCGCGGGCGCAGCGGGCAAACGCGCGTGACGTCTACGTCCCCGCACAGAACGATGCCGATCACGCCGCCGCCGCATGGGCGACGGAGATGACGGCGCTGGAAACGGCAGCCGAGGCGATGGCCGACCGGCAGATCGCCTGGGCCGACTTCGATGCGATGCTCGCGCGACATGGAAAGGCGAGCTGGCGCGGGTAGCCGCCTTCTTTAACTTCACCGCCGATGCCGATCGCATTCGCGCACTCGCAACCGGGCCGCTGATGAGCCGCTATTCGAAGGCGCTCGAATATGAATATAGCGCCGGGCTCCGCCAGGAGCTGATCGGCGAAGCCTCGGAGCAGTTTGCGCGCGAGATCGACGGCGCCCTTGCCATGCTCCGCGCCGCGGCCGAAAAGTCGCCGCTGCTCGCGCGGGCGCTGACGCGAGCCGGGGAGGATTGATGTACCGGGTTCTGCAGGTCCTGAACGACGCCGAGATCGCCGAGTGCAAGCGCATCGCCGCTTCGACGCCCTTCGTCGACGGCAGGATCACCAATCCGCACAATCTCGCGAAGGAAAACGAGCAGCTCCACGACCCGAGCGCCTATCAGAAAAGCTCGGAGCTGCTCCGCCAAGCGCTGCTGCGCACGCCCGAATTCATGGAGTTCGCGTTTCCGGTGGCCTTGGCTCCGCCACTCATCACCCGGTACAAGCCCGGGATGAAGTACGGCGCGCATGCCGACGCCGCCTTCATCCAGCTCCCCGGAGCGACGATCCGCAGCGATCTCAGCTGTACGGTATTCCTCAATGACCCGAAGGAGTATGACGGCGGCGAGCTGCACTTGCGCCTCGTCGACGCGCAGCTGACATTCAAGCTCAAGCCCGGCGAGGCAATCGTCTATCCGTCCGACACCCTTCACCAGGTCGTGCCGGTAACACGCGGCGAGCGGCTGGTGGCGATCACCTTCATCCAGAGCCGCATCCAGGACCCGTTCCGGCGCAACATGCTGTTCGAGCTCAACGAGGTTGCCGCGCTCGAAGGACTGAAGATGGACCCGGAGAATTTCGGCCGGTTGCAGCTCATCCAGCAAAACCTGCTGCGCCACTGGAGCGATATGCCTTGAGCTGTTCCCCGGCGTAGGCCGGGTCCAGGCCGGCGTAAGCCGGTATGTTGCACGCTCCTCAAGCCCTGCCGGGCTCCTGGGCCCCGGCCATCGCCGGGGGCTAAGCTGCTTTTTTGAGGTGCTTCCGCCCTAACAGCTCCGCGATCTGCACCGCATTAAGAGCGGCGCCTTTGCGCAGGTTGTCGCTGACCACCCACAGCGAGAGGCCGTTCTCGACGGTCGAATCCTCGCGGATACGGCTGACGTAGGTCGCATATTCGCCGACCGCCTCGACCGGCGTCACATAACCGCCGGTCTCGCGCTTATCGACGACCATCACCCCGGGCGCTTCGCGCAGAATCTTGCGCGCCTGGTCCGCCGAAATCTCGCGCTCGAACTCGATATTCACCGCTTCGGAATGGCTGACGAAGACCGGAACGCGGACGCACGTGGCGGTAAGCTTGATCGAAGGGTCGAGGATCTTCTTGGTCTCGACCACCAGCTTCCATTCCTCCGTGGTCGAGCCGTCGTCGAGGAAATCGCCAGCCTGTGGAATGACGTTGAAGGCGATCTGCTTGGGATAAACCCTGGGCTCGTTCGAATCCCCGACGAAGATGTTGCGCGATTGCTCGAACAGCTCGTCCATCCCGGCTTTGCCGGTGCCTGACACCGACTGGTAGGTCGCGACGACAACGCGCTTGATCTTCGCCGCATCGTGCAGCGGCTTCAGCGCGACCACCAGCTGCGCCGTCGAGCAGTTCGGGTTGGCGATGATGTTCCGCTTGCGATAGCCGGCGAGCGCATCGGCGTTCACCTCCGGCACGATCAGCGGAACGTCCGGATCCATCCGGTAGAGCGAGCTGTTGTCGATCACCGTGCAGCCGGCCGGAGCCGCCTTTGGTGCATAGATTTTCGAGACTTCCGACCCGGCGGCGAACAACGCGATATCCCAGCCGGCGAAGTCGAAATGCTCGAGATTGCGGACCTTGAGCATTTCGTCGGTCTGCCCGAACTCGATCATGTCGCCGGTTGAACGCGCCGACGCGATCGCAGCCACTTCGTCGAGCGGGAATTGGCGCTCGGCAAGAATGTTCAGAATCTCGCGCCCGACGTTGCCGGTGGCGCCTACGACCGCGACCCGATAACCCACTTGGCAATGCTCCTTTGAAATGCGTGCCTTGCACCTAGGAACGAGGGCGGCAATGTCAACGCGGGAGATGGTGAATGCGTAGTGCTCAGTTCAGCCGGTTTCAGCCGATTGTGGATTGATTGACTCTGCGCACACCGAGCTGTCAGCTGCGATGCCAGGGGTGAGCGGATGGACGCTGCGCATAGACCAGGCGTTCGAAAGAGCAACCTTCGCCAAGATCAGCCTGGCGCCTCATTCCTTTGCTCTTCGCCGGTTACGTTGCCGCCTTCCTCGACCGGGTCAATGTCGGCTTCGCCAAGCTTCAGATGGCGGGCGATCTGCATTTCAGCGACGCGGTCTATGGCTTCGGTGCAGGCATCTTCTTCATCGGGTATTTTATACTCGAGGTGCCAAGCAATCTCGCACTAAATAAGGTCGGCGCGCGGATCTGGATGTCGCGGATCATGTTTACCTGGGGGCTTGTTTCGGCGGCGTTCGTGTTCCTCGGCGACATGCGCTGGGGACCCATCGCCGCGTCATTCGGATGCAGCGACGCACAATTCACATTCTATGTTCTGCGCTTTTTGCTTGGCGCTGCCGAAGCGGGATTTTTTCCTGGCGTAATCCTTTACCTCACTTTCTGGTTTCCCGCCGATCGGCGTGCGCGAATGGTCGCCCTGTTCATGAGCGGAATCGGGATCGCCAACTTGATTGGCTCGCCGGTTTCCGGGCGCGGTCCTGCAATTCGCCGATGGAGCTCTCGCGTTGCGCGGATGGCAGTGGCTGTTCTTGCTCGAAGCTGTCCCGTCGATCGTGCTCGGTGTGTTGTTCTTGCTCCTGCTGCCCGACGGCCCGCGCAAGGCAGGTTGGCTGACCGATGAAGAACGCGCCATTGTGATCGCGGGCCAGGCTCGCGATGAAGCGGCAAAGCTGCGCTCGGCGCCGCGGCACGCCGCCGCCGCCGTGTTCGCCGACGCGCGGATTTGGGGATATGCCACGGTGTATCTCTGCGGTCTCGTCTGCTTCTACGCAGTCAATTTTTGGATGCCGACGATCGTCCAGGGGATGGGGATCGCGACCCACGACTATCTGCGGGTTGGCCTGGTCAGCATGATCCCGTGGGGCGCCATGATCGTGGCGCAAGTCGCCTGGGCGCACCATTCGGACCGCACGGGTGAGCGGCGCTGGCACGCCATCCTCGGTTTGCTCGTCTCGTTGGGTGGACTGCTTCTGCTTGCGGCCGCGAGCCAGTCGGCCGTTCTGTCGCTGATCGCACTGACGCTCGTCACGGTTGGAAACGGCTGCTGGGTAGTCACATTCTGGTCGATGCCCACCTCCATTCTCGGCGGCACCGCAGCAGCGGCCGGCATTGCCTGGATCAACTCAGTCGGCAATCTCGGGGGACAATTCGGGCCCGACATCATCGGGCGGGTACGCACGGCCAACGGCGGCGACAGCACTGCCGCCTTTCTCCTGCTCGCCGGGTTCGCGCTGGCGGGAATCCTGATCATGCTGATGCTTCCGGACCGGCGAAGAGCCAATGTCGGCGCCGTCCCGCAGCTGGCTTGATCTCGATACGCAGGCCCGGGGAACAAAGGGGGGAGGCGATGCGCCGCAGCACTTTCATCGCATTCGCGCTCATCGTCCTCGTGCTTGGACTTCTGGCCGCCAAGTCGCTGCTGATCGCAGTCCCGCCGGTTCGCGAGCATTCCGCCGCCGGCGAATTCGATGCCCAGCGCGCCAAGGCACGGCTCGCGTTCATCCTGGGCGATCAGCGCCCCCACCCGGCCGACACTGCCGCGGACGATCAGGTGCGCGAGCGGTTGATTGCGCTGCTCGGGCAGATGGGCCTCAATCCCATCGTCCGCGATCAGCTCGCCTGCAACGAGCTGTACAAGGCGCGCGGCGTGTCATGCGCACGGGTGCGTAATGTCATCGCCGTTATCGGCCCGCAGATCGGCAAGGCGGTCCTGCTCAATGCCCATTACGACAGCACGCCCGTCGGCCCAGGAGCCGCCGACGACGGCATCGGCGTAGCGACGCTGCTCGAAGTCGGGTCCATTCTCAGGAATCAGCCGCTCAAGCGTCCCGTCATTCTGCTGTTCAATGAAGGCGAGGAGCTCGGCCTCGTCGGCGCGCGCGCCTTTCTCGCCGACCCGCTGAGCCGCGACGTCGACAGCCTGATCAATCTCGAGGCACGCGGCGTGCGCGGGCCGGTCAACATGTTCGAGACCAGCCGGCCGAACGGCGCTCCGATCGCAGTGTTCGCCGCCGCGGTGAAGCATCCGGTGGCGAACTCACTATCGACGGACGTATACCGGCTGCTGCCCAACTACACCGACGTGAACAGTTTCTCGGACCGCGGCTGGCTGACCCTCAACCTCGCTCCGATCGGCAACGAGACCCGCTATCACTCGCCCGGCGATGACGTGGCGGCGCTCGATCCCGCGACGCTCCAGCACATGGGCGATCAGACACTCGCTCTCACGCAGGCGCTCGCGAACGGCCAGCACGAAGCGACTGCTGGCGAACGCATCTTCATGGACGTGGCGGGGCGAACGCTGATCACGCTTCCGATGACGCTCGGAGTCGTCCTCCTGATTGCATTGCTCTTCGGGCTGGCGGCAGTCGCCTGGTCACGCGGCGAATTGATCCGCGGAGCCGCCGTCTTCCTCGGGACATTGATAGGATCTACCGCGCTCTCGTGGCTCGCGCTCGCGCTCATCGGAGCGGTACGGCAGGGCATGTTCTGGCGAGCGCAGCCGGTGTGGACGCATCTGGCAGCCTACGCGTCGGCGATCTTGGTTGCGGCCGTGCTGCTGGCGACGATCGGCCGCCGTGCGGAAATCCGCCAGCTTCGAACCGCTTTCTGGCTGACGACCGTAGTCGTCGGTGCAATCATCGGCCTCGTCGCTCCGGGCGGCATCATCTTCTTCCTGTTCCCGCCGCTCCTAGCTCTGATCGGGATGGTCACCGCGCGCTGGTGGGCACCGGCCGAGCGGATCGGCGCGATTGTGGCAATCGTCGTGCTCTATTTGACCTGGGGCGGGATGCTCGGGTTACTCGAAGAGCTGCTCAACGGCGGACCGATGTGGATTTTCGCGCCGCTCGGCGCGCTCCTCATCTTGCCCATTCTGATCGAAGCCAAACCGTTGATCGATCCTGTGCGGTTACGAACCTCCGCGGCGATTGCCGGCGCACTGGTTTTGCTCGGCTGGGCAGCGGCCGCGGTGGCCCCGGCCTATTCCGCCGACCGCCAGCAGCGCTTCGTCGTCGAGCACGTGACCGACGCCCCCTCCGGCAAGTCGTCATGGTCGGTAATAAACGACGGTGCACCCCTCCCCGACCCGTACCGCGCCGCGGGCAAGTGGAACCCCGGAACGCTTCCCTTCAGCGAGCGGCCGCGCTGGCTCGCCGCGGCGGCAGCGGACCCGAGCGCCAGGACGCCTGGCGCTCAACTGATCTCTCAGGTGCAAAACGGAAGCGAGCGCACGCTCGTCGTCCGGCTGAACGCGAACGGCAATGATCGCGCCGGGCTCATGGCGCCCGAAGACGCGCAGATCCGGTCTGCCGGTGTCGATGGCTTCGTCCGCCCGATCGACCAGAATGAGACCGGCAAGTATTGGATCGGCTGCTTCGGCCGCAGCTGCGACGGGGCGGTCGTGCAGCTGACGATCGGCAAGCCTTCTCCGGTCGAGATGCTGATCGTCGGATCGAAGGCGGGACTTCCACCTTCCGCAGCCCCCCTCCTCGCCGCACGCCCGAAATTCGCGCGTCCGCAATATAATCGCGACGAGACGATCGCCTTCGCCCGCCTCAGGCTCTGACCTCCAATGAACTTTTCTGCTAAATAGGGGACCACATTGCCGTTTCGCGCATCTCAAATGCGTGGACGCCTTTCGAGGAGAGGTGTGATGGCCACCAAACCCCTTGCAGATCCCGCGGCCGCGCCCCGCGCGCGGATCCCCATACGCAAGATCACCAACGACGACCTGCGCTGGTCGCTCCACCAGGGCCTCGGCGATTTTCAGGCCATGCGCGGGGACGTACTGTTCGCCGGGCTGATCTACACGATCATCGGCATCGCCGCCGCAGTGATGACGACGAACGGGCCGCTGATGCCCTTCTTCTTCCCTGTCGTCGCGGGAGTTGGGCTGCTCGGCCCAGTCGCGGCAGTCGGCTTTTACGAGCTCGCACGGCGCCGTGAAGACGGCCTCGAGTTCGGCTGGAGGCACTTCCTCGACGTCCGTCATCGCCCGGCGGTCGACGACATGGGCATCGTTGCCGGGCTCCTGCTCGCCATATTCGGCGCCTGGCTGCTGGCCGCCGGTCTGCTCTACGTATCGCTATTCGGATGGGCGACTTCAACGTCGATCACCCGCTTCTTCGAAATGGTATTCGTTACGTCCGCCGGCTGGGCGCTGATCCTGATCGGTGCCGCGATCGGCGCCATCTTCGGCTGGCTCGTCCTGGCACTCAGCGTCGTCTCGCTGCCGATGCTGGTCGATTGCGACGTCAGCGCCAGCGAAGCGGTATCCGCCTCGTGGCGCGCGGCGCACGCCAATAAGCCCGCGATGATCCGCTGGGGCCTGACCGTGCTGGCGCTCCTGGTGCTCGGCTCGATTCCACTCTTCGTCGGACTCGCCTTCGTCCTGCCGTGGCTCGGCTACTCGACCTGGCACCTGTACACGCGCCTGGTCGACCGCGAGGCAATCGCCAGGCGCTGCGCCTAAAGCTTAAGCTTCGCCGCCGCCGGGGGCTTCGGCTTCGGCGCCCTTGCCGCCGGGAATGTCGCGCTGGATCGTGCGGCGCTCCGCGATGCGCGCTGCCTTACCGGTGCGGCCACGCAGGTAATAGAGCTTGGCGCGACGGACATCGCCGCGGCGGACGACCTCGATATGGTCGATGATCGGCGAATAGAGCGGGAAGACGCGCTCGACGCCCTCGCCAAAGCTGATCTTGCGCACCGTGAAGCTGGAGCCGACGCCCTTGTTGGCGCGGGCGATGCACACGCCTTCGAAATTCTGCACGCGGGTGCGGTCGCCTTCGATCACCTTGACGCCGACACGCAAAGTGTCACCGGGGCGGAATTCTGGGACGGGCTTGTCCTTGGTCAGAGCGTCGATGGCCTCGCGCTCGAGCGTCTCAATGAGGTTCATTGGTCTTTATGCCTTCGTGTCTCGTCGCCGCGCGCCAGAGGGCGGTGCCTGCGATGCGCCCCCGTGGCGCTCGATCAGGTCCGGCCGCCTTAGCCGTGTGTCTTCGACCGCGCGTTCGTGTCGCCACGCCGCGATCTTCGCATGATCCCCCGACCGCAGCACTTCGGGGATCGTGCGCCCTTCCCATGTCACAGGCCGGGTATAGTGCGGATATTCCAGGAGACCTTGCTCGAAGCTCTCCTCCTCTCCGCTGGAGGCCGCGCCCATTACCCCGGGAAGCAGGCGCACGCAAGCATCGAGGATGACCATCGCTCCAAGCTCGCCGCCGGACAGGACATAGTCGCCGATCGAGACCGCTTCGAGCGGCCGCGCATCGAAGATTCGCTCGTCGAATCCCTCGAAGCGGCCGGAGAGCAGGATGACGCCGTCGCCGGCCGCGAGCTCGCGGACTCGCGCCTGAGTCAGCGGCGTGCCCCGCGGTGTCAGGGCCAGCATCGGGCGCCCGTCGGCAACGCTGTCGATCGCAGCGGCAAGCACGTCGGGCCGAAGCACCATCCCCGCTCCCCACCCGCGGGCGTATCGTCGACGCTGCGATGCTTGTCGGCCGCGAAGTCGCGAATGTTGCGAGTTTCCAACGACCAGATGCCTTCGCCAAGTGCTCGTCCCGCGAGACTGGTCCCCAAAGGGCCCGGGAACATGTCGGGATAGAGGGTCAGGACCGAGGCGCGGAAGGTCATCAGGTCCAGTCTTCGACCTTGAGGCCGGGCACGTCTGTGAAGTCCGTGCGATTGCTCGTGACGATCGTAAGTCCCAGCGCCAATGCGTGCGCCGCTATCAAGCGGTCGAAACGCCCGCGCCGAAACGGAACCGAACGATAGTGGAGAGCCGCCTCGCGATCGAATGGTTGGACCGGGAACGCGTCGAAAAATCGCTCGGCCCGTGCGAATTTCGTCCGTTCGCGAGCTCGAGACCTCGCATGACCTCGGCATAGACGATGCTGGACGTGACAAGCTCTCCCGGTAAACGCGCTTCAATACGATCCCGAAGCTTTTCACCGCGTCCTTCAAGCACATAGATGCAGATATTGGAGTCGAGCAGGAAGACCGGATCAGCCACGCTTCAGCAGCTTTCCTTCCCAGTCCAGTTCGCGAGGTTCCATGATTCGATCTTCCGGCGACAAGGGTCTGAGATCAGGTATGGAGCCCCAGATTCCTGTCAGGTCGATTTTTTTGTTGAGTCCTGCACTGGCTCGACGACGTATCGTCCCTGCTCCTCGCGGACGCTCATCTCGACGCCTTCCTTGATGCCGAGCGCCTTCGGCAGCCGGAGGGCCACCGAATTGCCGGACTTGAACGTCCTGGCACGGACTTCCTTCGTCATTGCGAACTCCCGTATATACATCATGTATATACGTAAGGACATGAGCGCAAGACGCGGAACCGCCGCTATTACAATCCATTGGGCTGCGTATGGAAGAGCAGATACTCGACTGCCTGATCATTGGGGGCGGCCCCGCCGGCCTGACCGCCGCGATCTATCTCGCGCGCTTCCATCTCGACATCCTCGTCGTAGACGGAGGGAAGAGCCGCGCCTCGTGGATTCCGTGCACGCGCAATGTCTCGGGCTTCCCCGACGGGATCGGGGGAACGGAACTGCTCCAGCGGATGCGCGATCAGACGTGCAAATATGGCGCGAAAGTCGAGAGCGAGTTCGTCACCAGGCTGGAGCGGGATGAAACGACTGGACTGTTCACCGCTACCTGGGGTTCGGGCTGCGCTACCGCGCGCTCGGTCTTGCTCGCGACGGGAGTCACCAACCGCCGTCCGCCGATGGACGGGGAACTGCACGACGATGCGCTCGCCCGCGGCCTGATCCGCTACTGTCCCATCTGCGACGGCTATGAGGTCACCGACAAGAAGGTCGGAGTGATCGGCAGCGACAGCCACGGAGTTGCCGAGGCTTTGTTCCTTCGCGGCTACACGGCCGACGTGACCCTGATCGCGCCCGACAAGGCGTTGCGCCTGAAGCCGGAGGATAATCAGCAGCTGAAAGACGCGGGAATCCAGCGCGTCGACGGGCCGGCACAGGCAGTCGCGATCGCCGAGAATTGCATCACGGTCGACACCGCTGAAGGGCATCACACCTTCGACAGCATCTATCCGGCGCTTGGTTCCGACACGCACACTCAACTGGCCGAGATGGTCGGTGCGAACCTCTCGGGGGATTGCATCGTCGTCGACAGCCACATGCGCACGAGCGTGCCGGGCATTTATGCAGCGGGCGACGTTGTGATCGGCCTCGACCAGATCAGCCATTCGATGGGCCAGGGTGGGGTTGCCGCGACGGCGATCCGCAATGACCTCGCAAAGCAGCGGCCGCTCTGGCGTTAGGCGAGAAACTCCGGGTCTAGGACAATCCGTCCGTCCTGCAGATCGGCAATTCCGTTCTTGAAAGGGATGAGCGAATTCTTGCCGCCCTCGCATTGAATCTCAAGCAGGTCACCCGCGCCATAATTCTCGACGGCGGCAACGGTACCGAGGGGCTTTCCTTCGCGGTCTTCGGCGGGCAGTCCGATCAGGTCGGCGTGATAATATTCGCCCTCCTCGAGCGGCGGCAGCGCGGAACGGTCGATCTCGACCAGCGCCCCGCGGAGCGCTTCGGCTGCGGTGCGGTCGTTGATTCCCTCGAGGCGTGCGACTGCGGTCTTGCCACTGTCGCGGATGCTAAGCAGGCGCCGCTCGACGCCGCCGACGTAGAGCGTTTCATGTCGCGACAGGCTCTCGGTGCTGTCGCTGAACAACTTGAGGCGCAACTCGCCCTTGATTCCCTGCGCCCCGGTGACGGCGGCGAGAGCGATACGGCGCTCGCCGCCGTCACCGGACGCAGTCACGATTACTGAGCGTCCTCAGCGGCGCCTTCGGCCGGCTCTTCCGTGGACTCGCCGCTTTCGGCTGCAGTTTCGGCAGTCTCAGGTGAACCTTCGGTCGGCGGTGCGACCTCGTCGGCGCCTTCGACCGGCGTTTCGGCGGACTCACCCTCATTCGGCACCGAAGCCTCCTCGACGGGCGCCTCCCCGGTGTCGGGCTCAGCGACGACGGGTTCCTCGCCAGCTTCGGCCTCGGCGGCAGCTTCTTCGGCGACTGCCTCCTCGGCTGGAGTTCCCTCGGCAGCTTTCTCGGCGACCGGCGCTTCTTCGCCAGCTTCTGCCTCGGCCGAAGCTTCTTCGGCGACCGGCTCCTCGGCCGGCACGTCCGCAACCTCCCCAGGCGCCTGCTCGGCCGCGACTTCTTCAGCTTCGGCCGGAGCTTCAGCGACTGGCTCCTCCGCCGGCGCTGCGGCCGCTTCAGCAGCTTCTGCTTCCTTCGCAGCGCGCTGCTCGACGCGCTCCTTGGCCTTCTCGCCAGGCTCCGCCTTTTTCGGATTGTTGCGCGGCGGCCGCTCGCGGATTCCGGCGGCATCGAGGAAGCGCAGCACGCGATCCGAAGGCTGCGCACCGACAGCGAGCCAATGCGAAATGCGCTCCGCATCGAGCTTCACACGCTCGGGCAAATCCTTCGCCAGCAGGGGATTGTAGCTACCGAGCTTCTCGATGAAGCGTCCGTCGCGCGGGGCGCGGCTGTCGGCGACGACGATGCGGTAATAGGGCCGCTTCTTGGCGCCGCCACGAGTGAGGCGAATTGCTAGAGCCATGATTCAGTTCTTCCTTTCAATGCGTTCGTTTACTTTTTTGAGAATTTGTTGAAACCCGGAGGCAGGTTGAATGGAGACCCGCCGCCGAGGCCGGGGAGCCCGCCGCCGCCTAAGCCAGGCAGGCCGCCGGGCGGCAGCGCGCCGGGAGGCGCAAGCCCGCCGAGCGCCCCTTCCAGCCCGCCCTTGCTGAACATCGCCGCCAGCTTGCCGAGACCGCCCATCTTCTTCAGCCGCTTCATCGCGGTCGCCATTTCCTGATGCATCTTCAGCAGCTTGTTGATCTCCTGGACGGTCGTTCCCGAGCCCTTGGCGACGCGGATCTTGCGCTTGGCGTTGATCACCTCGGGTTTCGCGCGCTCCTTCGCCGTCATCGAAGAGAGCATCGCCTCCATATGGACCAGCGCCTTGCTGTCCTGCGCCTTGTCCATCGCGCCCTTCATGCCCTTGAGGCCCGGCATCATCCCGGCGAGCGCGCCAAGGCCGCCCATGCGCTGCATCTGGCGCAGCTGGGCCCATAGGTCGTCCAGATCGAACTTGCCCTTGGCCATCTTGGCCGCGAGCTTCTCCGCTTCCTCGACCTGGATCGTCTCGGCGGCGCGTTCGACCAGGCTGACAACGTCGCCCATGCCGAGAATTCGGCCGGCGACGCGCTCCGGGTGAAACGCTTCGAGCTTGTCGAGCGCTTCGCCGACGCCGGCGAACTTGATCGGCTTGCCGGTGACGGCGCGCATGCTGAGCGCCGCGCCTCCACGCGCATCGCCGTCCAGCCTGGTCAGGATCACGCCGGTGAGGTCGACCTCGCCCGCAAAGCCCTTCGCGACATTGACCGCGTCCTGGCCGGTCAGCGCATCGACGACGAGCAGAGTCTCTGTCGGCTGCGAAGCCGCCGCCACGGCCTTCATCTCACCCATCAATTGGTCGTCGACGTGGAGGCGACCCGCCGTATCGAGCAGCACCACGTCGTACGCTTGCAGCTTGGCCGACTGGATCGCCCGTTTGGCGATATCAACCGGCTGCTGGCCCGCGACGATCGGCAGCGTGTCGACGTTCGTCTGGCGTCCGAGCACCGCCAGCTGCTCCTGCGCGGCCGGGCGAGCGACGTCGAGCGAGGCCATCAGCACCCGCTTGCGCTCCCTCTCGGAGAGGCGCTTGGCGAGCTTGGCGGTCGTCGTCGTCTTACCCGAGCCCTGCAGACCCACCATCATAATGACGGCCGGCGGGCTAACCGCGAGGTTGAGCTCGGCAGTTTCGGCGCCCAGCGTCTCCACCAGCGCGTCGTGGACGATCTTGACGACCATCTGCCCCGGCGTGACCGAGCGCAGCACTTCCTGACCGACCGCTTTCTCGGTGACCTGTTCGACGAAATCGCGCGCGACCGGCAGCGCCACGTCCGCCTCGAGCAAAGCGACGCGCACTTCGCGCATGGCCGCGCGCACGTCCGCCTCGCTGAGCGCGCCGCGCCCGCGAAGCCGGTCGAATACGCTGCCGAGCCGATCGCTCAGTGTGTCGAACATTCAATCACTCCATTTCAGGGACTGTCCCTCTGATTTGGGGACTGTCCCTCGAAACTCCACCCGCCAAACGCAAATGCGCCGGCGGACGAAACCTCGTTGGCCGGCGTGCACCCGTGGGCGCTCAACATCGATGTATGTCCGTTAAGACGCGGCGGCGCTTAGCCGCTTACGCGCTCCAGTTCAACCGCGCGGCTTGCCGCCTCCGCCGCCACCGCCCTTGGGCGGACGGCCGCCGCGGCGCACCGGTCCGCCGGGTCCGCGCGGGGGACCGCGACGGTCGTTCCCCGGGCCGTGACGTTGGCGCTCGGGCACGCGGTCCATCGGCCGCGAGGCCTGGACCTGCTGGCGCGGGCCGACGGCATAGCCTTCCTTCAGCAACTGGGTGAACGCCGCCCGCGTGCTCTCCGCGATCGCGTCCTGCAATTCCTTGGGTAGATCCGCGAACGTAACATTGGGGTGGATCGCCTGGACGTCGCGCAACAGCTGGTTGGGAAGCCCACCCGACGCCCTCTTCAGCGCCGCCAGCGCGTCGAGGATCGCCGAGAAGATGACCGATTGCATGACGTCGTTCGCGGCTCGCGGCATTTGAAGCTCTCCTGTTGAAACGTCATTGCGAGGAGCGCAGCGACGAAGCAATCCAGAATTGCAACGACTGGATTGCTTCGCTTCGCTCGCAATGAAGTGAAAGTGGACGAATTGACCGCCGCTTCCTAAGTGCGCCGGCTCATGACCGCATCCGCCAAGCCGCTCGCGATCCTCTACGAGCATCCATCGTGGTTCGCGCCCTTGTTCGCGGCGCTTGAGCGGCGCGGGATCGGTTACGAGGCGATCCAGCTGACCGGGCACAGCTTCGACCCGGGATCCTCCGACCCACCTACGCCGCTGATCCTCAGCCGCGTCGCCCAGTCCGGCTTCCTCCGCGAGCCCGAGCATCCGATCTTCTACGCGGCGAGCCTGCTCGACCATTGGGCCCGCTGCGGTGCGCAGGTCCTCAACGGAGCCGAGGTGCTCGCGATCGATTCCTCCAAGGCGCGCCAGCTCTCGCTGATTGCCTCACTCGGGCTGGCAGTGCCGAAAACGACCGTCGTGCACCGCACAAGAGATCTCGCCGCCGCCGCTGAAACGTTCAGTTATCCCTTGTTGGTGAAGGCTAACATTGGCGGCTCGGGCGCCGGGATCGTCCGCTATGCCTCTCGCGAGGAGCTACTCGCCTCCATGGAACAGGGCACGATCCCGGGGTCGATCGATCAGGTCTTGCTCGTCCAGGACTATGTCCCGGCACGCGGCGGCACGATCCTGCGTATCGAAACGCTCGGCGGCCATTTCCTTTACGCCGTCGAGGTCGAGACCGGCGGCGACAGCTTCGACCTGTGCCCGGCCGATGCCTGTCTCGCGCAACCCGGCCGCAAGGCCACACGCATGACCGCTGTCGAGCCGCCGCCGGCGCTGATCCGCGCCGCTGAACGCATCGTCCAGGCGGCCGGCCTTGACCTGGGTAGCGTGGAAGTCGTGATCGACGACCGTGACGGCACTCCGCGCTTCTACGACATCAACGCGCTCTCCAATTTCGTCGCCGGTCCGCTGAACGTCCTCGGCTGGGACCCGCACGAAAAGCTCGTCGATTTCCTCCAGCACGCGATGGAAGGCAGGGTGGCGGCATGAGATTCGGTTACTGGATGCCGGTGTTCGGCGGCTGGCTGCGCAACATCCCTGACGAAGGGATGGAGGCGAGCTGGGATTATGTGCGCCGATTGACGCAGCGCAGCGAGGAAACCGGCTGGGACCTGACGCTGATCGCCGAGCTCAACCTCAACGACATCAAGGGCGTGGAGCAGCCCGCGCTCGACGCCTGGTCGACGGCCGCAGCGCTTGCCGCAGTCACTTCGCGCATCGAGCTGATGGTCGCGGTCCGGCCCAATTTCCACCAGCCCGCTTTGTTCGCCAAGGAAGCGGCCAACATCGACAACATCTCCGGCGGCCGCCTGGCGCTGAATGTCGTCTCCTCCTGGTGGGCTGACGAGGCTACGCAATACGGCCTCCAATTCGACCAGCATGACGACCGCTACGCGCGCACGACCGAATGGCTGCAGGTGATCGACGGGCTATGGACCCACAAGCGCTTCAGCTTCGAAGGCGAGCGCTACAAGCTCAAGGATGCGATCTGCGAGCCCAAGCCCATGCGCAAGCCGCGTCCGACCATCTATGCCGGCGGTGAGAGCGAAGCGGCCAAGACACTGATCTCGACCTTGTGCGACGCGTACGTGATGCACGGCGACCCGGCCGATGCGATCGCGCCCAAGATCGCCGACATGGAGGAACGCCGCGGTCGCGCCGGCAAAGGGCCGATGCAATACGGCATGGCCGCCTTCGTCATCGTCCGCGACAGCGAAGCCGAAGCCAAGCGCGAGCTGGAGCGCATCACGCAGCTGCCGCCCACGCCGCCTAAGGGCTTCGACAATTTCGACCAATGGCTTTCCGGCACGCAGCTCGAGTGCGAGCTAAAGCTGCAGGAATATTCCGTCTCGAACAGAGGCTTGCGGCCAAACCTTATCGGCACGCCCGAGCAAATCCAGGAGCGGATCGCCGAATATGAGTCCGCCGGGCTCGACCTTCTGCTCCTGCAGATGAGCCCGCAGGCCGAGGAGATGGACCGCTTCGCCGCTCAGGTGATCGCGCCGATGCGCGCGCGGACTGCGGAGCTGGTCTGACCAAAATGAAGCGCCGCTTCGACAAGATGCATGGGCTGGGCAACGATTTCGTGATCATCGACGCCCGTCAGGAGCCTTTCGATGTCACCCCGGCGCTGGCGCGCGCAATTGCCGATCGCCGCACCGGCGTCGGATGCGACCAGCTGATCGTGCTCGAACCGAGCGCCATCGTGGACCTCAAGATGCGCATCTGGAACTGCGACGGCGGCGAGGTCGAAAGTTGCGGCAATGCGGCACGCTGCGTCGTACAGCTCACCGGCGCGGCGAGCATCGACACCGCTGGCGGGCTGCTCCAGGGCGAAAACCTCGGTGCCGAGGTGGAAGTCAGTATCGGCGAGCCCAAGTTCGGCTGGGACGAGATCCCCCTCGCCTATTCGATGGACACGGCGGCCCTACCGATTGTGTGGGACGGTCTCGACCACCCGTTCGCCGTCAACGTCGGCAACCCCCACCTCGTCTTCTTCGTCCCCGACGCTCGCGAAGTGCCACTGGCGGAGCTTGGACCGAGAATCGAAAACGACCCCGCATTCCCCGAGCGCATCAACGTGAACGTCGCAACCTATGTTCACAACCGTTTGAAATTGCGAACGTTCGAACGCGGTGCCGGTGAAACTCTGGCCTGTGGCACGGGGGCATGCGCGAGCGCGGTCGCAGCAATCGTCACCAAACGTGCTGAATCTCCTGTGCGGGTCGATATGACTGGCGGCAGCCTCACGATCGATTGGGCTCCCGGTCAGCCAATCCGCATGCGTGGAGCGGCCACCCACGTCTTCAGCGGCGAGCTTGACCTTGAGGCGCTCGGATGAGCGTCGAGACGATCAGTCTGGGATGCCGGCTGAATTTCGCCGAAAGCGAGACCATCGCCCGCTCCGCTCCCGCCGACGAAGACTGGGTCATCGTCAACAGCTGCGCGGTCACCAACGAAGCCGTGCGCCAGACCCGCCAGGCCATCCGCCACGCCCGGCGGCGACAGCCCGGACCGCGAAAATCCTCGTCACCGGCTGCGCCGCCGATCTCGACCAAGGGTCATTCCAGGCGATGCCCGAAGTCACCCGGGTCGTCAGAAATGCGGAGAAGCTGCGTGCGTTCGACCGAGATCGGCACCCCGGCCTTGAGCCGGGGCCTGCCTTCCTCCGACCGGCGACAAGAACGCGGGTCCCGGGTCAAGCCCGGGATGACGAGACGGGTGACGCCAAGACGTCAATCGTTCCCACGGGCTTCCTGCACCGCGTGAAAAGCTTCGTGGCGGTGCAAACAGGATGCGACCACCGCTGCACCTTCTGCTCCATCTGGCAGGCGCGCGGGCCAAGCGTGTCGCTGCCATTCGAAGCCATCCGCGACGCCGTCGCGCGCGAGATCGACCGCGGCGCGAAGGAGATCGTGCTCACCGGCGTTGACATCACGGACTATGAAGGTGGGCTTGGTATTCTGTGCCAGCGCCTGCTTGCCGCCGAGCCGCGGCTTCAGCGCCTGCGCCTGTCCTCGCTCGACAGCATCGAGATTGACGATGCTCTGTTTGAGCTGATCGCCGGGGAGCCGCGGCTGATGCCGCATTTCCATCTGTCGCTGCAGGCCGGCGACGATATGATCCTGAAGCGCATGAAGCGCCGCCACAGCCGCGCGAACGCCGTGCGCACGGTCGAGCGGATCAAGACCGCTCGGGCCAACGCGACCATTGGCGCCGACCTGATCGCGGGATTTCCGACCGAAACTGAAGAGATGGCGCGCAATTCACTGAAACTGCTCGACGATTGCGACGTCGTTGCGGCCCACATCTTCCCCTTCTCGCCGCGACCGGACACGCCCGCCGCGCGCATGCCCCAGCTGCGGCGTGAGGTGGTGAAGGCCCGTGCCGCGCGGCTGCGTGAAGCCGCGACGCACCGCCGCACGCGTTGGCTCGACAGCCTCGTCGGCAGCAGTCAGCGCGTCCTCGTCGAAGGGCCCTCCACCGGCCACACCGACGGCTTCGCACCGGTCGCCATCGCCGGTGTCGAACGCGGTCGCATCGTCCAAGCGCGCATCGCCGGCCGCGAAGGTGATCATCTCGTGGGCGTGGCCGCATGAGCTGGCTCGACCGCCTGCGCGGCGGCTTTGCGAAAACCGCCGATCGGGTCGCCGACAATCTGACCGGCCTCACCAGTCGCGCAGCGCTCGATACCTCGACGCTCGACGACATCGAGGAGGCGCTGATCGCCTCCGACCTTGGGCCCGAGGCGTCGCACCGAATCCGAGAGGCGATCGCGAGCCAGAAATTCGAGCGGCTGGACGAGCGCGGGCTCCGCACCATCCTCGCTGAAGAGATCGAAAAGATCCTAACTCCAGTCGCCAAGCCTCTGAAAGTCTGGGGTTTTCCGCGCCCCCACGTGATCCTCGTGATCGGCGTCAACGGCTCGGGCAAGACGACGACGATCGGCAAGCTCGGCCATTGGCTGAAGGAGGAGGATTACGGCGTCCTGCTCGCCGCCGGAGACACCTTCCGCGCGGCGGCGATCGAGCAACTCCAGATCTGGGGTGATCGCATCGGCGCTCCGGTCATCTCAGGCAAGGAGGGCGGCGACGCGGCCGGAATCGTCTTTGACGGCGTCAAGCAGGCGACCGCGACCGGCGAGGACGTGCTGATCGTCGACACGGCCGGACGCCTGCAGAACAAATCGCACCTGATGGACGAACTGTCGAAAATCCGTCGAGTCCTCGGCCGCCTGAACCCCGAAGCGCCGCACGACATCCTGCTCGTTCTGGACGCTACCACCGGCCAGAACGCGCTTGCCCAAGTCGAGGTGTTCCGCGAGATGGCCGGTGTGACGGGGCTCATCATGACCAAGCTCGACGGAACCGCGCGGGGCGGCATCCTGGTCGCCGCGGCCGAAAAGTTCGGCCTTCCTATCCACGCCATCGGGGTGGGCGAAAAGGTCGACGATCTCCGCCCGTTCGATCCGCGTGCAGTCGCACGGGCAATCGCCGGACTGCCGGCCGAATGAGCGCGAAATCCGAGCCGCAGGGCGGCGGCAAGCTTCTGATCGACCTCGGGCCGCTGCTCGTCTTCTTCCTCGTCAACTTCCTCGCGCCGGTCCCGTCGGTGATGAAAATTTTCGTCGCGACCGGGGCTTTCATGGCCGCGATGGTGGTGGCGATGATCTACTCCGCGCTTCGGTTCGGGCGAATTTCGCCGCTCCTGTGGTTCTCGGGCGTGATGGTGGTGATCCTCGGCGGACTGACGATCTGGCTGCACCAGGACTGGATCATCAAGATGAAGCCGACTTTCTATTACGCGCTTGTGTCCGGCCTCCTCACGTTCGGCCTGGCCACGCACCGGCCCCTGCTCAAGCAGGTTCTTGGCAGCACCTATCCGGGCCTGAGCGAACAGGGCTGGAGCAAACTCACGCGCAATTGGGCGATCTTCTTCGCTTTCATGGCGGTGCTCAACGAAGCCGTGTGGCGCAACAGCTCGACGAACTTCTGGGTCGGATTCAAGCTTTGGGGCGCGATCCCACTCACCTTCCTCTTCGCCGCCGCGAACATCCCCATGCTGCTGAAGCACGGGTTGATGCGCGAGGACGCAGTGCCAGCCGAGCCGGGACCGGTCGAATGAGCGAACCCGTCCTCTCGATCCGTGGCCTGCACAAGGAGTACGGGACGGGCGTGGTCGCGCTCAAATCCGTCGACCTCGACATTCGGCCAGGCGAGATTTTCGCGCTTCTCGGACCGAACGGCGCCGGCAAGACGACGCTTATCAACATCGTCTGCGGAATCGTCACTCCGTCCGGCGGCGAGGTTCTGGTCGAAGGGAAGAACTGGCGATCGAACTTCCGCCACGCCCGGGAACGAATCGGCCTCGTCCCTCAGGAGCTGACGACGGAAGCGTTCGAAAGCGTCTGGCGCACGGTCAATTTTTCCCGCGGTCTGTTCGGCAAGCCGCGCGACGAAAAGAAGGTCGAGGATCTCCTGAAGCGCCTTTCGCTGTGGGACAAGCGCAAGACCATCATGATGCACCTCTCCGGAGGGATGAAGCGCCGCGTGATGATCGCGAAGGCGCTCTCCCACGAGCCCGACATCCTGTTCCTCGACGAGCCTACTGCGGGCGTGGATGTGGAGCTGCGGCGCGACATGTGGGACCTGGTTCGCCAGCTCCGCGCCGACGGCACCACGATTATCCTCACCACCCACTACATCGAGGAAGCCGAGGAGATGGCCGACCGCGTCGGCGTCATCAGCCGCGGCGAGCTGATTGCCATCGACGACAAATCGTCGCTGATGGCCAAGATGGGCAAGAAGACGCTCGATATCATTCTCGCCGAGCCGCTGACCGCCCTTCCCGCCGAGCTGTCCGACTGGAATGTCGAGCTCAACGATGGCGGCCACATGCTTCGCTACCAGTTCGACAGCCACGCCGAGCGCACCGGTATCGCCTCGCTGATGCGGCGCCTCGGCGATCTCGGCATCGCCTACAAGGACCTCTCGACCCACCAGTCGAGCCTCGAGGACATTTTCGTCGAGCTGGTGCACGGTAAGAAAGAAAACGCATAAATCCACACGGGATTGCGGCGATTTATCGCTTCGAAATGGCGCGGTGGGGGCGCACTTTGTGGCAGAGTCTGATCACTCCGGTGATCACGTCGTCGCTCTATTTCGTCGTTTTCGGGTCGGCGATTGGGAGCCGCATGAGCGCAATGGATGGGGTCAGCTACGTGGCCTTCATCGTGCCTGGCCTGACGCTGCTCTCGGTGTTCATGCAATCGATCTTTAACGCCAGCTTCGGCATTTATTTTCCGAAGTTTACCGGCACGATCTACGAACTTCTCTCAGCCCCGATCTCGAGCTTCGAGGCGGTGCTCGCCTATGTCGGAGCGGCGGTCACCAAGTCAGTGATCCTGGCGCTCGTGACCCTCGCCACCGCACTCCTCTTCGTCCCCCTGCGCGTCGACCACCCGGTGTGGATGCTCGCCTTCCTCCTCGGGATCACCACAGGCTTCTGCCTTTTCGGATTCGCGATCGGCGTCTGGGCGAAGAATTTCGAGCAGCTGCAGATCATTCCGATGCTGATCATCACCCCGCTCACCTTCCTCGGCGGGGCTTTCTATTCGATCAAGGCGATCCCGGAGCCGTTCCGCACGATCACCCTTTTCAATCCGGTTGTGCACCTCATCAGCGGCTTCCGCTGGAGCTTCTACTCGGTCGCCGACGTATCCGTCGGGTCGAGTGTGGTGGTCACAGTGGCAATCATCGCCGTCTGCATGGCCGTCATCGCCTGGATGTTCCACACCGGATATCGCCTCAAGCAGTGAGCTCCGGCGTCCGCGCGCCTTCCTGATCCGCACGCTCGAAGCCCCGTCCATCGAGGTTCTGGGCGACGAAGTCCCAGTTGACGATGTTCGCCAGAACGGTGCTCGCAAACCTCGGGCGCTCGTTGCGATAGTCGATGTAATAAGCGTGCTCCCACACATCGAGCGTGAACAGCGGCACCATGCCGTCGTGAACGGCCGGCGTGTCGGCATCGTGGAGCGAAGTGATGCGCAGCTTGTCGCGGTCCAGCACAAGCCACGCCCAGCCGCTCGCGAAGTGGTTGACCGCTTCCTCCTGCAGCTTCTGCAGCAGCGTCTCGGTGTCGCCGAACTCGTCGCTGATCAGCTGCGCGAGGCGACCTTCCGGGTTTTGGCCCTGCGCCGGCGCGAGGCATTGCCAGAAGAAGCTGTGGTTCCACAGCTGCGCGCTATTGTTGAACAGTTTCGCATTGCCCGAGCTTTTCGCGCCGCGAACGACGTCCATCAGCGAGGCGCCGGAGAGGTTCGTTTCCTTCTCCAGCAGCTCATTGGTCTTGGTCACATAGGCCTTGTGGTGCTTGCCGTGGTGGAACTCGAGCGTCTCCGCCGACATATGCGGCGCAAGCGCGTCCTTGGCGTACGGCAGGTCAGGCAGCTGGAACGGCATGGGGCTTCTCCTCGGATACAGGGGACAAGCGTTGAACGATGCTGACGGCGTGCGGCTCCGCCGTTTGTCGCAACGGCTGTGCGATTACACGCCGCATGGTTCGACGCACGCCCCTTGCGCGTCCGGCCTTCGTCGGGATAACCATTCCGCAGGCGTTCTGACGGGGCGCAGCAAGGGGGTCGGCGATGGTTAAATTGTTCGGAAATCTCGTTCTGGTTCTCGCCATCGGCGTGGCGCTCGCGGTGCTACTGATACTGTTCCCGAACTCCGGCTACTCGATTGCACCTGGCGCGCACGTCGGAGAGGCGCGTGGGCTTGCCATGTCACTGCTCCAATGGCTGCACGTCTTTTTCGGGATCACCTGGATCGGGCTGCTCTATTATTTCAACTTCGTGCAGACGCCGGTGATGCCGACCGTGCCCGCCGAGCTGAAGCCGGGCGTTTCCAAATATATCGCGCCCAAGGCCCTGTTCTATTTCCGCTGGGGCGCGGCTTTCACGGTTCTGACCGGGCTGCTCCTCGCCTGGTCTTATGGGGAGCTTCAGGAAGCGCTCATTTTACAGCCTTCGGCGCGGCTGATCGGCATCGGCATGTGGCTGGCGCTTATCATGGCGTTCAACGTCTGGGCGATCATCTGGCCGAACCAGAAGAAAGTGCTCGGGATTGTCGCTGCCGACGATGCGGCCAAGGCGAAAGCGGCGGCGACCGCCGGAATCGCCTCAAGGCTCAACGTGCTGCTGTCGATCCCGATGCTTCTGGCGATGACCAACGCGCACTAGTCGCGGACGACGTCATGCCGCGCTGTCCTGCAGTTTATGGCGCTTCAGCGCGTGGCGAAGCTGGTCGTAACTAAGGCCGAGCGCCGCAGCTGTCGCGCGCTGGTTGAAGCGGTTGCGCCTGAGCGCCTCCTCGAGCAGCTGCCGCTCATAGGCAGCAACCGCGCCGCGGAAATCATTCGTCGAGGGCGGCGGAGTCGAGGAAACGAGGTGCGGCGCCGATGCGGTCTCCTCCTCCGAAGCGGCGTCCGCGGCAGCCGCGTGCGTCTGCACGGTATCCGCGGCCCCTGGCGCCCAGGGCGAATGAAACGGATCGAACTGGATCTGATCAATCGGCCGTTCCGGGTCCTCGTGGCGGTAAACTGCACGTTCGGCCACGTTGCGAAGCTCGCGAACATTGCCGGGCCAGTGCCAGGCCTCGAGTGCGGCCATGGCGCGCGAGCTGAAGCCGGGCCAATTGGGCCAATCGAGCTCGACGGCCATGCGCCGGCCGAAATGCTCGGCCAGCAAGGGCAAATCGCCCTGACGGGCACGGAGCGGCGGCAGCGTGATCACTTCAAACGACAGGCGGTCGAGCAAATCCGCGCGGAATTTTCCCCTTTCGACCAGCGCGGGCAGGTTCTCGTTGGTTGCCGCGACGATGCGCACGTCGACGGAGATCGGCTTCGACGCTCCAATGCGTGTGATTTCGCCATATTCGGTGGCACGCAGAAGCCGATCCTGCGCCGGCATCGACAATGTGCCAAGCTCGTCGAGGAACAGGGTCCCTCCGTCGGCTTCCTCGAAGCGTCCGTGGCGGGTCTTTGCAGCGCCGGTAAAGCTGCCGGCCTCGTGGCCGAACAGCTCCGCCTCGATGAGATTCTCCGGCAACGCGGCGCAGTTCATGATAATCAGCGGCCCCGCCCAGCGGGACGACAAATGGTGCAGACGTTCGGCAATCAATTCCTTGCCGGTGCCGCGTTCGCCGATGACGAGCACTGGCCTGTTCAACGGCGCGGCACGGCTGGCGCGCTCGACCGCGTCGAGAAACGCCAGGCTCTGGCCGATGAACTGCTCAGATCGCTCCATGTTCTTTCACCGACTGTTGGTGGCAAATCCCACCATTTGGCAAGGTTTTTCGCGCCTCTCAGCACCGCAAAAACGCTAAAATTAAGGAACTTTGCCGATTTCCGCAAATATGGCACGGCTCTTGTATGGTAAGAAGCAAGTAAGGGCCCTGATTTCGAATTTGGAGTGCTGGAATGAGTATTTTCTCTCGCACGCGAGACATTTTCGCGGCGAACATCACGGAGATCCTCGACCGGTCCGAAGACCCGGCGAAGATGATCCGTATGGTGATCCTCGAGATGGAGGAAACTCTGGTCGAGGTCCGCGCATCGGCCGCGCGCTGCATCGCCGACGGCAAGGAGATGCGCCGGGCGCTGGCGCGGCTCGACGAACTGCAGAAGAGCTGGACCGAGAAAGCGGAGCTCGCGCTGTCGAAGGAGCGCGAGGATTTGGCCAAGGCCGCTTTGATCGAACGGCAAAAGGCCGCAGACATGGCCGGCAGTCTGCGCGACGAAATCAAGGTCATCGACGATACTTTGAAGGCTTATGAGACGGACATCGCCAAGTTGCAGAGCAAATTGCGTGAGGCGCGCGCCCGCCAGAACGCAATCGCAGCGCGGTTTGAAAGCGCCGTCACCCGCGCGAGGGCGCGCGAGATCATGAACGGCAATCGCACCGAGGACGCGTTTTCACGCTTCGAGGTGCTTGAGCGGCGCGCCGATTTCGCGGAGGGCCGCGCCGATGCGCTGGGCATGACCGGCCCCAAGAGCCTCGAGGAAGAGATTGCCGAGCTGAAGGCTTCAGAATCTGTCGACAAGGAACTGGAAGCCATGAAAGCCGCGCTCGCGGCCAAGGGGAAGTAAGATGGATATCAACGCAATCATCATTGTCCCGATCGTCTGTCTCGGTCTGCCGTGGCTGATCTTTCATTACGTGACGAAGTGGAAACAGGCGAAAACGCTCACCTCGGGTGACGAAAAGCTTCTCGACGACCTCCACGATGCCGCGCGTCGTCTCGACGATCGGCTGTGCACGATCGAGCGGATCATGACCGCCGAGAACCCGAACTGGCGCCAGCAATGCCTGCCCGGCCGCGATCAGAGCCAGCGGCTCCTGGTGGACGGAGAGTAAGATGGCCGAGGTTCAGCACCGCGACCCTTATCTCACGGAGCAACCCGCGAGCCGGACGCGTTTTTATCGCGACAAGCGCAACGGCAAGCTCATGGGCGTCTGCGCCGGCATCGCCGACTACACCGGCTTCGACGTCAGCCTGGTCCGGGTGTGCTTTCTCGCCGCCGTCTTCATGAGCGGCGGATCGGTCCTGCCCTTTTACTTCATCGCTGGCTGGGTCGCTCCGGCCAAGCCGCGCGAGCTGGAATATTACGACCGCGAGGATACGAAATTTTGGCAGGGCGTCCGGGCGTCTCCGGCACGTAGCGCACGGGACATCCGCTCGCGGTTCCGTGACATCGACCGGCGCCTCGCCGACATTGAAAGCTATGTGACCACAGAGAACCGCTCGCTCGCTCGTGAAATCGAGCAGCTGCGCTAACCGATCAACGGGGGACCTTTCGACATGGATCCGCAGGCTCAACAAGCATTCAATTTCATCATGACGATCCTGCCATGGGTGGTCACCATCGTCGCGGTTAGCGTCGGTGGCGCGCTCTTGAACAACTGGCTCAAGATCAAGAACGGCTATCCACTCTCGAACAGCTGGGGGATGCCGCTCCATCCAAAGAAGGATGGGGAAACGTTGGAACGCGTGAGGCTGCTGACCAGCGAGAATGCGCAGCTCCGCGCGGAACTCGGCGCCATTAAGGACCGCCTGGAAACGCTAGAGCGCATCGCGACCGACCAGCCGTCGAAGCTGGCAAGGGACATCGATGCGCTGACGATGGACAAGGGAGGGAATGCCTGATGTCTCCCCCGGTGTTTATTACCGCGCTGCTGATTTTCGTCGGGCTCCCGGTCGGCACGGTCCTCTATATGGCCCACCGTTTCTTCCGCTTCCGGGAGAAAAAGCTGGAGGTCGAGGCCGGGATGGCGGCGGAGAAGGCGGCACAATATGCGGCCGCATAC
The DNA here is from genome assembly GCA_963849435.1 of uncultured Alphaproteobacteria bacterium. Taxonomy (GTDB): domain Bacteria; phylum Pseudomonadota; class Alphaproteobacteria; order Sphingomonadales; family Sphingomonadaceae; genus Sphingomicrobium. The sequence continues at coordinate 15,583 of CAWKHO010000010.1, read as the reverse complement.
ACGCGAGCTCGAGCAACGCCTGCGGGTAGTCGAGCAGATCGTTACCGACGGAGGCGCGCAGACCGCAGCCCAAATTGAAGCGCTGCGCGAGCAAGAGCGAATCCCGGCAGGGAAAAGACGCAATGAACTCCGGCGACATTGGCATGATCGCTGTCGTGGCGATCCTCTCGCTCGGCGTCGTCTTGCTGTACACGGCTCGCCACTTCTTCCGCTTTCGCGAGAAGCAGCTCGACGTGGATGCGCGGCTAGCCGCCGAGAAAGCCGCCCAGTATGCGACGAGCAATGCCGAACTCGAGCAGCGGGTGCGTGTGCTCGAGCAGATCGTCACCGACAGCGGCGCGCAAACCGCTGCGCAAATCGAAGCGCTGCGGGCCGCGCCACCGTTGAATGTCGCACGGCAGAAGCACACATCCCAGACAGAGTAGGGCGCGTCCGCAATGATCCTCGACAATCCTGCGACCATCTGGGTCCTCATCCCTCTCGCGGCGATCGGCATCGCACCGTTCAAGATGTGGCTCTCCGTCAAGGAGAAGCAGATCGGGGCGCAGACCAGCCTGGCCGCCGAAAAGAGCGCGCAATATGCGCAGCACATGGAGCGGTTCGAGGCGCGACTTCGCGTGCTCGAGCAAATCGTCACCGATAGCGGCGCACAAACCGCGTCCCAGATCGAGGCGCTCCGCGAGCATGCGCGCATCCCCGCAGAGGACAAGACGTCATGAACCCTTTCGAGTTCGTTCTCGCGGTCCTGATCCTGGTCTTTGCCTTCACGATCATCAGGCACAAGATGGGGATTCCCGTTCGCTCCATGCGCCAGATGCGGGGCGATCCACCCGACGACGCCGAGAACGCGCGCCTGCGTCAGCAGGTCGGGCAGCTGCAGCAGCGGATCAATGTGCTGGAGCGGATCGTCACCGACCGCGGCGTCGAAACTGCGGCCCAGATTGAGGCACTACGCGACCGGGACGCGATCCAGGACGAGGACAAAGTACAATGAACCACGGCGAGGTGATGGTGGTTTGGATCGTTGCGATCGTCATGATCGCCTCGATCTTCAAGGCCAAATACGGCTACGGCCGGTCCCGGCCGCGGCAACGAGGCGATTCCGCCGCAAGACCAGACCGAGAACCTGCGCCTGCGCGACGAAGTGAAGGAGCTCAAGGAGCGCCTCAAGGTCCTCGAGCGGATCACCGTCGAGAAAGAAAACAGCCTCTCGCGCGAGATCGACTTTCTGCGCGACCGCTAGCAGTGCATCGGCGGGGTGCTAGGGCGCGGCATGGCCGGCCTGCCCCCGCTCCATGACATCCTCGAAGAATATCAGCTGGTCGATGCCGAGGACCGCTACCGGCTGCTGATCGACCTCGGTCGCCAGCTCGAGCCCATGCCCGACGCGCTGAAGACCGACGCGACGAAGGTGCGCGGCTGTTCGGCTTCGGTGTGGGTCTATCCGACGGCGAGCGACGGTCGGCTGCACTTCCTCGCCGACAGCAATGCCGCGATCACCAAGGGGATCGTCGCGCTCATCCTCTCGGCGGTTCAGGACAAGCCCGCGGCCGAAGTCGCCGAGATGGATGTCACAGAAGCGCTGGCTCCGTTCGAACTTCGCAAGCATCTGAGCGCGAATCGCACCCAGGGCGTGCCCAACATGATCGCGCTCGTGAAGCAGACCGCGGAGAGATACGCCGCCGCGGCCTAGGCCGTTTTGCCGTTCTTCCGCTCTTCGGCGCGGCGCAGGACGTCATAAGCCGCCTGGACCTGCTTGAAGCGCTTGGCCGCTTCGGCATCGCCAGGGTTCGCATCGGGATGGGTTTCTTTGACCAGACGCCGGTGCGCGGCCTTGATTGCCTTGAAGTCGGCGTCGCTTTCAAGCTCGAGCGCATCGAGCGCACGCATTTCGTCACGGCTGCGGCTGCCGTCACCCGGCCCGCCCCACTGCCAGTGCGCCGATTTGCGGAAGCCGGAGGTGTCCCTCTCCTCCTCCGCAGCGCGCTTCGCCGCTTCTTCCGGGCTCAGGTTCGCGAAATAGTTCCAGTTCTTGTTGTATTCGGCGGCGTGGGCCTCGCAGAAATACCACCGCTCGGCGCTATGTGGGGCTTTGGGCGCCGGCTTGTCGCCGATCTCGCTGCACCCTTCGCGGTCGCACAGGCGCACTCGCGCCGCCCCGCGGCCCTTGTCGCCGTAGGAGCGCCAGCGCGGGAAATCCCCAGTCGTCCGATCTCTTCTGCTTGGCCATTCCACTCCACTTAGAAAAACCGCCCCGCCATTGCGAGCGGAGCGCCCCTCCACCACATTTGATGTGGTCCCCCTCCCCTACAAACGTAGGGGAGGAAGACGCCAGAGGGCCTGTAAGCCGGGTTCTGTCCATCGCCGCAATCAAGCGGTGACTGTGCGGCCATTCCTCTAGGGGACGGGTTGCCCCGCCCCTCTAGCAACCAACCCGGGCGGCGAGCCGGAACCATGCCCCAGAGCCGAAGCCCTTCGCCGCCCCTATTCGGTCTTGCACCCGGTGGGGTTTACCGTGCCGGCCCTGTTGCCAGGATCGCGGTGCGCTCTTGCCGCACCCTTTCGACCTTACCCGTCCGAAGGCGGGCGGTGTCCTTTCTGTGGCACTATCCCTGACCCCGGCCTACGCCGGGGCCGCCGGGCGTTACCCGGCACCGTAAGTTCCGTGGAGCCCGGACTTTCCTCGCCGTCGTCCCATCAGCATTGAGCCCTAAGCGAGCCGCGGCCGCCCGGCCCTCTGGCCGGCCCGATATGGGCTATTGCGGCCGTGGCAGCAACAAGGCGAGCAATTTGGCCCTACATTCCCCGTCGACGATCCCGTCGATGCAGTCCGGACGGAAGCGCCGCTGGAAGGCGATCACCGCTTTCTGTTCGTCGGTTACGTCGTAGCCGAAGCGCTCGAGGGCGAGGAGGAAGCCGGCATCGGTCCAATAAGGGTCGATGAGGTCGCGCGTCGGACTTGGCAGCGCCAGGCGGCGTTTGGCCAAGGCATCCCACGGGAATAGCTCGCCCGGATCCTCCTTGCGCGCCGGCGCGACATCGGAATGGCCGACGACATTGCCGCGGCCGATCCCGTGCCGCTCCTTGATGTCGGCCACCAAGGGGATCAGCGACGCGATCTGCTCGTCGGGAAAGGGACGGTAGCCGAACTCGTGCCCGGGATTGACGATCTCGATCCCGACGCTCGCGGAATTGACGTCCGCCACCCCGCGCCAGCGCGACTTGCCGGCGTGCCAGGCTCGCTGCGCTTCATCGACCAGCCGGTAAATGGTGCCGTCCTCGTCGATCAGATAGTGCGACGACACCTTCGCTTCGGGCGATGACAGCCGATCGAGCGCCGACTGCGCGTCGGGCATCCCGGTGTAGTGCAGCACGATCATCGAGACCGGCAGCGCGCGCTCGTCGAAATTGGGCGAAGGCCGATCGATGATCCCGTCCATGCGCCGCAATGGCGCACGAGTACAGCCGTTCGGGTCAACCCCCCGCGGCAGCCTCCGGTCGGGACCGTCACGTTTTTCGACCTGGCTGCCGTCGCCGATCTGGCGATAAAGGCCGCGGGCGTTGATGTCGGCGCCGAGCCTGGTCGTCTGGCCGATCACCGTCTCGCCCGCGCCAAGCATCAGCCACCCATCCTCGGCCATCGCTCCGGCGATCCGCTCGAATGCGAGCGTCTTCTTGTCCGGGTTCAGATAGAGCATGACGTTGCGGCACAGAACGATGTCGAAGCCGCCGGGATGCGGCGCCGGTTCCATGAGGTTGTGCACCTGGAAGCGAATCGGCTTGCGCAGCGGCTCGATTGCGCGCCAGCCATCCGCGCATTCCTCGAACCAGCGGATCATCTGGTTGATGCCAAGCCCGCGCTGAACTTCGAACTGGCTGTAGGTTCCGTTGCGCGCACGATCGATGCACGCGGTCGAGACGTCAGTGCCGAGAATGTCGACGGTCCAGCCGTGCCACGTTGCCGGCTCCTCGGCGAACAGCATTGCAAGCGAATAGACTTCCTGTCCCGTCGAGCAGCCGGCGGACCAGATCCTCAGCCGCTTCTTGTCATGACGCCGCTTCGCCAGTTCGGGCAACGCATAGCGCTGCAGCAGGTCGAACGGTGCGCGGTCGCGGAAGAAATAGGTTTCGTTGTTGAGCAATGCTTCGACGACCTGTTGCGACAAGCTCGGCTCCTTGCCCATGACGAGAATGGTGATCAGCTCATCGAGCGTGGATATCCCGCGCTCGCGCATTAGCGCCCCCAGCGCCGTTTCGATGCGCCAGCGGCGGCTCATCGTCAGTTGCTGCCCGGTCCGCGCTTCGAGCAGACCGGCGAGGATACGGCTGGAGCTGTCGCTTATTTGCACGGCGGCTGCTCCTCCGTGCGCGAGGCAATGCGGCGCGCGATCTTCTCCGGCGGCAGCACCGCGCAAGCGAGGCCCGCCTCGAGCACCGCGCGGGGCATGCCCCAAACGGCGCAGCTCATTTCGTCCTGTGCGATCACCGAGCCGCCGCAAGCGACCAGGCGTTCGGCGCCTTCGACTCCGTCGCGACCCATTCCAGTGAGTACGACCCCAAGGGCGCCCGAGCCGTAAATTGCGCCAACCGACGCGAGCATCGGATCGACCGAGGGCATGCAGCCGCTCGAGCTGCGGCCGCTGGCGAGGCGGACGAGCGCGGTCTTGCCGGAGACTTCCAGAGTGAGGTGCGCGTCGCCCGGAGCGACGAGGATGCGGTCAGGCAGCAGGGCCATTCCGTCCTGGGCGACAACGCATTCACGTCGCGCGACGCCGCCGAGCTGGCGCGCGAACACCGACATGAACGGTGCCGGCAAATGCTGGGTCACGAGGATTGGAACCCCAATCCGCTCGGGCAGCGCCTGAAAGAGACCGCCGAGCGCATGGATGCCGCCGGTCGAAGCGCCGATCGCGAGGAGGTCGATCGGGTCCGTCGGCATGGTACGAAGTAATTTCGTCGAATCTGTGTTTGCGGATGCCGCGGCCGGAATCGGAACGGACGCGTAGCCAAGCGCCTTGAGCCTGCCGACCAGGACTTCAGAGAAACGGCCGTTGAACCGGCCCGTACCGGGCTTGGGCAAAGTGTCCGCGGCTCCGAGCGCCAATGCAGCGACCGTCTGCTCGGCTCCTTGTTCGGCGAGCGACGAGACGATCATCACCTTGGCGCCGCCAGCGGCCCCGATGATCCTGGGAATGGACTTGAGCCCGCCGGCCCCCGGCATTTCCAAGTCGAGGATGACGATATCGACACGGCATTGGCCAAGCGCTTCGACCGCGTCCTCGGCAGTACCCGCGACAGCGGAAATTTCGAATGCCGGGTCGGCTTCGATCATGCGCGAGAGCACCGCTCGAGCGACCGTCGAATCGTCGACGATCATCAAGCGGATTCGGCGGCGTGTGGGTCGCGGGTGCTGGTAGCGGTCCCGCGAACTGGCGAGCGCCCGCTCCACTGCCGCTAGCTCAGGCGACGCCGACGAGCTGAAGCTTGATGTGAAGCGTCTCCCGGTCGAATGGCTTCATCACATATTCGTCGGCGCCCGCTTCGAGCGCCGCGCGGATGTGGGCCATGTCGTTTTCGGTCGTGCAGAACACAACCTTCGGCTGATCGCCGTGGCCGCGCTGACGCAACATCTTCAGGAATTCCATGCCGCTCATCACCGGCATGTTCCAATCGAGCAGCACGACGTCCGGCATCTTCGCCTCGCAGCGAGACAGAGCTTCCTGCCCGTCGCCGGCTTCCTCGACCTCGAATTCCAAGGTCTCGAGAATATGCCGCGCAACTTTGCGGATCACCTTCGAGTCATCGACGATCAAACAGCTCTTCATGCTTTCAGCTTTCCCGCTTCGATTGGATCATCATTAAACGCTAAGGGTAACGAAGAGCTTAAGCTGCCGCCTTGGCCTCGGCGCCGGCGATCAAGCCGGCGACATCGACCAGGAGCAAAGGTCCGGTTTCGGTCTCCACCATGCCTTGAGAAACCCTTTCCCACCCCGCGCCCATCGCGGCGCGGACGGGTGACGGGTCCGAGAGGGCTTCCACGACGTCCTCGACGAGGTCGACGATCAACGCATAATGATGGCCGTCGAGCTCGACGACTGCGGCTTCGCGGATTCCGTCAGAGCAATCGGTCGAGCCGAGCTCGAGCGAACGCATGCAGTCGACGATCGTCAACACGCGGCTGCGCAGAGCCGACAGACCGGCGATGTGCGCAGCGGCGCGCGGCACCGGGATCAATGTGTCCAGTTCGACAACGGCTTCGACCGCGGCAGCGGGCAGCGCGACGCGCTCACCGGCAATCGTCACGACCAGCAAAAGCTCGTTCACTTGCCCCTCCCCGACCCGACCGATTTCAGCGCCATCAGCAGTCCGGCGCGATCGTAGCGATAGATGCTGCCGTCCTTCTTGCTCGCCGGTTCTGGCTCACTCCTCAGCCAGATCGCCTTCTTCGCCGCATCCCCAGCGACTTCGGCACCCTCCGACACGATCACGAGATCGGCGTCACCTGGGTGTTCGTCCCCGACGACGCGATAACCAGCAGCTTCGACGATCGGCCGAAGCATGTTCTGCATCCATGGGTCATGGCCCGGCATCCGGCAGACCATCGGCTCGGTCGCGCGCGAAGCGGCGCCGACGTGGTTGGCAAAGAGCCAGTGCGCGTCGACCAGCTCGGCCGGCTCGCCGTTGATCAGCGACACGCCACTAATCTCTCCGGGACGCTCGGCGTGAATCACGTCGTTGTCGATCGCTGCAAAGTCGACGACTTCGGCAAACGCGTAACCGATCTCGTGTGCGCCGTCGTTGAGGCGGAACACCCGAACCTTGTCCTGCCCGAGCTGGTCGAGCTCAGCCCCGGCGAGCGGCAATATGGCATCGCCGACCTGGACGCGCAGCTGACCGGCAGCGCGCTTGATCGCGCTGATCGGCACTTCCTCGATGCGGTCGACGACCGCGAGGCGAAGCGCGCGGCGGCCGCCATCGAGGCCGCGGAACAGCAGTACTGCTGTAGCCTTGGATTCGGCCGCGGCCGGACCCTCGGCGATGCGCGCGGCGCGCTCGAGCGTTTCGAGCTTGACCCCTCCGACCTGCGCGAGCCCCGCGGGGTCGAACAACAGAATTGGGCTGCCGTCGTCGGCCAGCGTGGTGCCGGCATAGAGACCAGTTGCCATGACTGCGGGAGCGGCGGGCTTCACCACTAGCTCTTCGTGATCGTGAATGCGGTCGACTGCGAGCGCATAGACGTCGCCGCCGGCCGGGCGGAGCACGATCAGGGTACGGTCCTTCATCTCGACCTCGCTTTCGAGTCCGAGGATTTCGGCAAGCGAAACCTCGGGAACGCGGCGGCCGCGGATCGTCGCGACGCCAGCACCGCCGAGATGCTCGAGCGTGACCGACTTGCCATTGGCGCGGACGATCTCCTCGATCGCCGAGCGCGGAATTGCGAAATGCTGCGCGCCGATCGAAACTGACAGCGCCGGGATGATCGTCAACGTGAGCGGCACGCGCAGAGTCATGCGGGTGCCTTCGCCGAGCTTGCTGTCGACCTCGACCACCCCGCCGATCCGCTCAACGTTCGAGCGGACGACGTCCATGCCAACGCCGCGGCCGGAGATTGCAGTGACTTCCCGGGCGGTGGACAGCCCCGCCTCGAAAATGAGCGCCAGCTGCTCGCGTTGGGTCAGCTGCGCCGCGTCGGACTTCTCGATGACGCCGTTGGCGACCGCTTTTTCGACCAGCCTCTTGCCATCGATGCCGCGGCCGTCGTCGTGGATGTCGATGAGGATTTGGTTTCCGGATTGGCGGGCCGACACCGAAAGGATGCCGATCTCGCGCTTGCCCGCCTTCAGGCGCTCGGCCGGCAGCTCAATGCCGTGATCGACAGCATTGCGGATGATGTGGGTCAAGGGGTCGCGGATCATCTCGATCATTTCGCGATCGAGCTCGACGTCACCGCCCTCGATATCGACTAGCACCTGCTTGCCGAGCTCGGCGGAGAGGTCGCGCACCATCCGCGGCAGCCCGACGAAGAGATTCTCAATTCGCTGCATACGGGTGCGGGTGATCGCATCACGCATTTCGGCGATGATCGACGACAGGCGTTCGAACGCACCGTCAACCGGCACGTCGCTGGCCGATTCACGCAAACGCCGGGCCAGCTCATTCCGCGCAAGCACCATGTCCGAGACCGTGCTCATGACTCGATCGAGAAGCTCGACGGACAGGCGGATCGTACGCGGTGCGGCGGACGCCCTGCCCTGCCCTTCCGCCATCGCGGTTGCCAGCGGAGCAGCAGCGCCCTCGGCGCCCGGAGCGAGCGCGGAAATAAGCGCGCTATCATCGCCCGCCGGCATTTCTTCGCCCGCTTCAATCGCAGCGATCATCTCGCCGATGCGGTCGATGATTGCGAGTACTGCGCTGACCAGTGCGCCATCAGGAACGCGGCGCCCGGCGCGCACGTCGGCAAGCACGTCCTCGGCTGCGTGGCTTAGCGCCTCAAGCCGCGGGAATTCGAAAAAGCCGCAATTGCCCTTCACCGTATGGACAAAGCGGAAGATGGAATCGAGCCGCGCGCGATCGTCCGGCTGCGCTTCCCAGGCGACGATTTCGCCGCCCAGGGCTTCGAGCATTTCGCGGCATTCCGCTACGAAATCGGCAATCAGGTCATCCATCGGCTTGTGCCGCCCCCAGCGCTGTTCATGCGGACTTATGCCGGGGAGGAGTTAACGCTGCGTTATCCGTGTCGAGCGAAGTCGAAGGCGCCCTAGTCGCGGAGGACGGTAATTCCGACGCGGTGCTCGCAGCTTTGCCGTTCTTCGACCTCTTCAGGTGTATCGGGATCCGCAAAGGCCGTGTGCAGCACGCTGCGGAAGCGGGTCGGCTCCGGATCGTCCTTGCGGCATTCGAACAATTTGAATGCCAGCACTTCATCGGTCGCTCATGCGGGGATAATAACACCAACGGTGGCGAGGGCTGTAGCGCAGAGCCACATGGTGCGTTGGGAGTCCCGATGGCGCGATCCCAGTCATTGCAGTTGCGACGAGGTCCGTGATCTCGACGCTGCTCGGGTCACACAGCGCGAGCGGCATGTGGACCAGGGGTCCGCCCATGTTGGTCGGGCGCCAGAAATCGATCACCATGAATGCTTCGACTTCATCGCGCTCATACCCGCGACGCCACGCCCTCCCGATTTCGGGCGTGGCATAGGCTTCAACGCTGACCTGAAAATCGTCTGGAGTCAGGCCATAATCGCTGTGAACACCGCTCGCATACTGCGGATTTCTCCGTATCACGGCCGCGGCGCAGCGGCGGGGACCATTGATCCACCTGAAGGGACTTGCCCGGGAGCAGCCGCTGACGAATCAGCTGCTCGATCTCGGGATAATAGACACGAACCACTTCGCTGATGTCGGGCGAGGCCGCATCTGCGCTCCAGTCGCGCACGCCAGTCGCGTGGTCGAGGAGCACGAACCCATGTTCGTCGAAAAATGCGGCTTCCGAGGCGGCCTCGGCCTGCAGCGGGCGCGCATCATCGATCTGGAAAGGACGCGAACCGCGGCATCTGGAAACCGAGCGGCAGGTCCTTGCGAATGTCGATTTGAAGCCGATCGGCCGGATTGAAGTCCGGTGGAAACAAGCCATTCAATTGCGCGGTGGTCGCCAACGCCCTCACCTCAGCGGAATCACGGCGCCGATCAGCAGGACCGGGCTGGAGGCGTCCGACAGCTTGATCGAGCCACCCGCCTCGGCGGCGAGGCTGTGGGCGAGCCAGGCGCCCGCCGCGCGCGGCTCGACTGAACCGGCGCTGCCGCCGGTAGCGAGCGTCTCGCGAAGCACCGGATCGAGCAGGATTCGCGGCCCTTCGGCGCGGATCACAAGCTCGATTTCGCCGTCGCGAGTTTCCGCACCGACATCGAGCCGGCCGCCGCGCACGAGCGCATCGCCGGCGAGCAAGGCGAGATTGAGCAGCAGCTTGGCGGCGCCCTTGGGCAGCTTGCCTTCGTTCACCACCCAGCCGACTTCGATCCGCCGCTCGGGCCCGAACACGCCCTCGAGCGCGACCTCGGCCTCGTGGCTGTCGATCTCTTCGCCAAACCCGCCCGCGGCGCCGAACGCGAGACGGAAGAATTTGAGCTTGTTGGCCGACGCCCGCGCGCTGTCCTCCAGCAGCTCGAGACATTTCTCGCGCATCTCCGGATCCTGCTCGTCGGCGAGCAGCTCGATGCCGTTGTTGAGCGCGCCCACGGGCGACATCAAATCGTGACAAAGCCGGGAGCAAAGCAAACTGGCGAGATCGACCGCATTCATCGCGCGCCATTGATGGGACAGAGTTTAACATCGCGCAAGTTCCTGCGGCCGCGGCCCATTGAACCGCTCCCGTTTCAAACCCATATTTGCTCTGTGGGGGGTTCTCAGACGATCGATGTTCGCCTGGCGCCTGCGCATGCCGGCTGGCGCCTCGACCGCGCGCTCGCCGATGCGGTGCCGACGATGTCGCGCGAGCGATTGAAGGCGCTGATCCGCAGCGGCGCCGTCGAAGCGCAAGGCAAGCCCGGTCCGCGACCCGGCAATCAAAGTCCACGGCGGCGAGAGCCTGCGCGTCGAAGTACCCGAGCCCACGCCGGCGCACAATGTGCCGCAGGACATCCCGCTGAGGATCGTCTTCGAGGACGAGCATCTGCTGGTCGTCGACAAGCCCGCCGGGCTGGTCGTGCATCCCGCCGCGGGAAATCTCGACGGGACCCTCGTCAACGCGCTGCTTCACCATTGCGGCGGATCGCTGTCCGGCATCGGCGGCGTGGCGCGGCCGGGCATCGTCCACCGCATCGACAAGGACACGTCCGGCCTGCTGGTCGTCGCCAAGACCGACGTCGCCCACGAGGGGCTGGCGAAGCAGTTTGCCGCGCATTCGATTGACCGGCGCTATCGCGCGATCGTCTCGGGCGTTCCAAAGGCGAGCGGCAGGCACCGTCGATGCGCCGCTCGCGCGGTCGAGCGCGAACCGCAAGAAAATCGCCATCGTCGAGGCCGGTCGCGGCAAGCGCGCGGTCACGCACTGGAAGCGGCTTCAGGTTCTTCAAGAGGCGGCGCTGGTGGAATGCCGGCTCGAAACCGGGCGGACCCACCAGGTGCGCGTCCACATGGCGTCGATCGGTCATCCTTGATCGGCGACCCGGTCTACGGACGGTCAGGCAAGGCGCACCGCAAGCTGCTGCAGGAGCTTGGCTTTCAGCGGCAGGCGCTGCACGCGGCGGAGCTGGGATTCACCCACCCCGTAACGAAACGCACTCTGTCGTTCGCCAGTCCCCTGCCGCCTGACATGCAGGAACTGTTGCGCGCGCTTGGTGTATAGGAATTAACTGGCTAGGGCAGCGAAAGCGCCCTCGCAAAAGGGAGAAAGACGAAGAGAATGGCTACGAAAAAAGGGATCGTCTCGCTCCCCGCGTCCGGTGGGGAGGCCGGACTCAACCGCTATCTTGCGGAAATCAAGAAGTTCCCGATCCTCAGCCCCGAGGAAGAGTATATGCTCGCCAAACGCTGGCGCGAGCATGGCGACACGGACGCTGCCGCGAAGCTGGTCAATTCGCACCTCAGGCTCGTGGCCAAGATCGCCATGGGCTACCGCGGCTACGGCCTGCCGGTGAGCGAGCTCATCTCCGAGGGCAACATCGGCCTGATGCAGGGCGTCAAGAAGTTCGAGCCGGAGCGTGGCTTCCGCCTCGCCACCTACGCGATGTGGTGGATCCGCGCCTCGATCCAGGAATTCATCCTGCGCTCGTGGAGCCTGGTGAAGATGGGCACCACCGCGGCGCAGAAGAAGCTCTTCTTCAACCTCCGGCGGATGAAGAACCAGATCGACGCGTTCGAAGAGGGCGACCTGAAGCCCCAGGACGTGACGAAGATCGCGACCGACCTGGGCGTCACCGAAGACGAAGTCGTGTCGATGAATCGCCGCATGGCGATGGGCGGCGACACCAGCCTCAACGTGTCGCTGAAGGGCGACGAAGGCAGCGAGAGCCAGTGGCAGGATTTCCTCGTCGACACCGGTCCGCTGCAGGACGAGATGCTGGCCGAGGATCAGGAGAGCCAGGTCCGGCACGACCTGCTGATCGCCGCCATGGAGTCGCTGAACGATCGCGAGAAGCACATCCTGATGGAGCGGCGCCTGGCCGACGAGCCGAAGACGCTCGAGGAGCTGAGCCAGGTCTACGGCGTCAGCCGCGAGCGCATTCGCCAGATCGAAGTGCGCGCGTTCGAGAAATTGCAGGCGGCGCTGCTGAGGCTCGCGGGAGAGCGCAAGCTGCTTCCGGCTGCCTGAGCTTCACCGCTTCTGGTCGCTGACACTCGGCTTCTTCCGCTTCTTGGCTTTCGGATCCTGGTCGTCTCGCGCAACGTGATCTGCCGCCCATGCCCCACGCGTGCCCATGGGGCGCGGCCGGCCGGTGGTCGAATCCTTCGCCGTCTGATGTTCGACCTCGCGGTTGAGCTCGGCGCCGAAGACGAACGCGTAAGCCGATAAATACATCCAGGTGAGCAGGCCGGCGACCGCCGCGAGCGAGCCGTAGGTCGCGGCGTAATTCGCGACCTTGCCGACATAGAAACCGAACGCCAGCGTCAGCAGCAGCCAAACCACGGCCGTGAAGATCGAGCCGGGAGTGATCCATGCCCACTTGGCATGTGCCCGGCACGGCGCGAATCGGTAAAGCGTCGCCGCGATTGCAGCGCCTGAGAAGACTCATGGCTACATAAGCCGCAATCTTGCTGAGTAGGATTATTGCGGCGGGTGCGTGCGGCACGAGATCGCCCAGCGCCGACACGACCGCCGCCGCCGCGAGCGCGATCAGCGCCGCGAAAATCACGCCAACGGTGATGATCAGCGCAACCAAATAGTATTTCCACAGCGGGCGCGTTTCGCGCTGCTCGTACGCGATATTCAGGGCGGTGATGACCGCGCCCGCACCATTGCTTGCGCCATAAAGCGCAATGGCGAGCGCGATGACGAGGCCGATGCCTTTCTTGCCTTCGGAGGTATGCACGATCCCGACCACCTGATCGCTGAGCAGCTTGGCGATGTCGGTGGGAAGGACCCGGAACAGCGTCGCCATCGTAGCTGACGACGGTGCCGATCTTCGCGAGCAAGCCGTAGATCAGGATGACCGCGGCAAGCAGCGGCACGAAGGCGAGGAAACCGTAGAACGCGACACCCGCCGCGACGAGCCCGACATTGTCGAGCCACGTCTGCTGCCAGGTTCGGCGGATCACCTGCTTCCAGCCCGGCGCGAGGAATACGCCACGGCAATTCTGCCTGATGCCCCTTCGGATCGCGGCGCTTGGAACGTGCTGCTGCTTTTGCCATGCGTGTCCAAACCGGGGCGAGCGGAGGAGCGTTCCCGAACTGAGCCCGCAACCGTAACGACCCCTCTTGCCTTCCGTCGAAAACAGGCGGACGGTGGACCTTTCCTGATAGGGCGCCCGAGCGCCTCTTCGAGCAACTCGCGCGCCCGTGAAACGGACGAAGGAGAGTCGCATGGCCGGAGAATCAACCAAAGGCACCCGAGTAATCGCGCTGGTGGGACCCGCCGGCGCGGGAAAGACCAGCCTTGCCGAAGCGATGTTGTTCGCAGCCGGCGCAAGCGACCGATTGGGGTCGACAGCCAACGGCTCCAGCATCGGCGATTCGAGCCCTGAAAGCCGGCAGCGCGGCGGCTCGACCGAGCTCAACCTCTACAATTTCGAATATCTCGGCGATCAGTTCGCAATCCTCGATTGCCCCGGGTCGGTCGGCTTTGCCGCCGATGGCGCGCGGGCGCTCGCAATTGCCGATATTGCAATCGTCGTCGTCGATCCCGACCCGGCCCGAGCACCGCTCGCCGCGCCGGCGCTGCGCGCGCTCGACGAACTCGGCATTCCGCATCTCATCTTCGTCAACCGTATCGACCAGGCGCACGGGCGGGTGCGCGACCTCTTGTCCGCGCTCCAGCCGATGAGCGTTTCGCCGCTCATCGCCCGGCAAATTCCGATCTGGGACGGCGAGAAGGTCAGCGGCTTCGTCGACCTCGCGCTCGAGCGGGCGTTCAAATATCGCGTCGGCAAGGAATCCGAGCGGATCGAAATTCCCCCCGAGCTGCAGGAGCGCGAGATCGAAGCGCGCACCCACATGCTCGAACAGCTCGCGGACCACGATGACGAGCTCCTCGAGCAATTGCTGATGGACGAGCTACCGAGCCGCGAGAAGGTTTTGCAGGACCTCGCGCGCGAGACTGGCGAGAGCCTCGGCGTTTCGGTGCTGTTCGGCTGCGGGACCAGCTCATGGGGCGTGCGGCGGCTGTTGAAGGCGCTGCGCCACGAGGCGCCGCCGGCGCAGGCAGCGGCGGACCGCCTCGGTGTCAGCGATCCGTCGATGTACGTATTCAAGATCCTGCACGGCTCGATCGGCCGGCTGGCGCTGTCGCGGGCGCTCGGCGGCACAATCCATGAAGGCTCGGATCTCAACACCGAGGAGCGGCGAACACGCGCGTGTCGGCTCATTGTTCAAGGTGCAGGGCGAAAAAACTCAGAAGCTCTCCGAAGCGCGCAACGGCGATGTCGTCGCGGTCGCGAAGGTCGACACCGTCAAGGCCGGTCAGTGGCTCGGCGCGGGCAAGCTCCCGCCGGCGGTCGAGATTGGGTATCCCGCACGCAATTGCGCGATCGCGATCGAACCTGCCGACCGCAAGGACGACGTGAAGCTGTCGGGAGCGCTGCAGCGGCTGACCGAGGAGGATGCCGGCCTCGTCGTCGAGCATGATGACACGAACCACGAGATCAGGCTCAGGGGCGTGAACGATGAGCACCTCAATACCGTCCTGGCGCGGCTGAAGCGCCGCTACGGCGTCGAGGTGAAGTCGCATACGCCGATAGTCGGCTATCGCGAATTGATCCGCAAACCGGTGCGCCAGCATGGGCGGCACAAGAAGCAGTCGGGTGGCCACGGCCAGTTCGGCGACGTGATCATCGAAATCCGTCCGCTGTCGCGCGGCGAAGGCTTCCAGTTCGAGGAGAAGATCCACGGCGGATCGGTGCCGAGGCAGTGGATCCCGGCGGTCGAGGAAGGCGTTCGCGAGGCGATGCACAAAGGCCCGCTCGGCTTTACGGTCGTGGACGTCGCGGTGAGCCTGGTCGACGGCAGCTATCATAGCGTCGACTGCTCCGAGCTCGCCTTCCGCCTCGCCGGGCGGATGGCGATGCACGAAGCGCTCACCGCGGCGCAACCGCATCTGCTCGAGCCGATGCACAAGCTCACCGTCGTCTGCCCGTCGAGCGCGACCAGCCGGATCACCTCGGCGGTGGCCGGGCGGCGCGGACAGATGCTCGGCATGGGCCCGCGCGACGGCTGGACCGGCTGGGACCGGGTTCGAGGCGTTGATCCCGGAAGCGGAGCTATCGGGGCTCGAAGCCGAGCTTCGGTCGCAAAGCCAGGGGCTCGCGACCTACGAAGCCCAGTTCGACCACCTCGCCGAGCTCAACGGCCCGCTCGCCGACAAGGTCATCCAGCAAAGGGTGCCGGAGCCGGCGTAGCAGCAACACCAACTGTACCAAGCAACATAAC
>CAWKHO010000009.1:0-35254 GCA_963849435.1 uncultured Alphaproteobacteria bacterium | reverse complement strand
CTTCATGTTTATCTGGCCTGTTGCTTCGTTCAGTTACGTGCTGTACTCGCCGTTCGGCCAGGTCGATAACCGGCTGGAACGGCGCTATGAAGGCACTGGGCTGGGATTGCCCCTGACCAAGGCATTCATCGAACTGTACATGGCGGAAAGCTGATCTTCGACAGTGCCCGGGGTGCCGGTACGCGCGTCACCGCCATCTTCCCGACCGCCGCGGAAATCTCACTGGCCGAAGCCGGCTAGGCGCTCGCTAGGCGTTCGTCTGGCGCTGCTCGAAACGCTGCGCGACATGCTCCTTCGCCGCTCTGGATGGCGCGGACGAAAGCGACGGGATCGGCGATGCTGGGCGTGGTGACGGCATCGACACCGGTTCCTTCGATGCGGATCGTGCCATAACCGAAAATGCGGCCCATCAGGCTCTGGTTGACCTTGCACGCCTTCGATATTGGGCAGGGCGATTTCGTTGGTGCGCATCGACAGCACGCCATTTTTTTCCACGAAGCGATGACTGGTGACGCCGATCTCCGTGGTCCATTTGCGGATCATCATGCGCAGGAAGCTGAGAAGGCCCAGCAGAAACCAAAGCCACCAGGCCGACCGTCCAGGTCAGAGGATTGGCGGTGTCGAGGAAGGCTGGACTGCCGGCTCGCCCAGCTTAGAATGCCCGACCAGAGGCCGCGGGCACAAGCAGTTGCATCCAGGCGCTGAGATTGTAAAGCCAGGGGCTCGCGACCTACGAAGCGCAATTCGATCACCTCGCTGAGCTCAACGGCCCACTTGCCGACAAGGTCATCCAGCAAAGGGTGCCGGAACCCGCGTAAGGACGACAGTACATGGACGTTGGCGTGCGGCGCATCGTGTCTAAGCGCCAACGTCGATGAAGCACTGGCTCAAAGACCAGCATTTTCGTTCGCTCCTCAAGAACAGCAGCTATCTCGGCGTGTCGAGGATCGTCGCGGCCCTCGCCAGCGTCGCCACGCTGGCATTCGCCTCCGCGGCCTCGGGGTGGTCATGTTCGGCGTCCTCATCCTCATCACCAGCTACATCAAGGCCGTCAGCGGCATCGCCAAATTCCAGTCTTGGCAGCTGATCGTCCGCTACGGCGGTCACGGCGTCGCCCACGGCGATCCCGAGCATTTCCAGGTGGCGACCGGTTTCGCCTTCGCGCTGGACGTACTGAGCGGCATCGGGGGGATGATCGTCGGGGCGGCGCTGCTGCCCTTCATCGCGAACTGGGTCGGGATCACACCCGACTATCTGTGGCTCGGAATGCTCTATTGCACAGTCCTGCCGGTCATGGCCGGAGCGACGCCCGACGGCGTCTTGCGGGTCCTCGATCGCTTCGACCTGATCAGCTGGTCGGGGACGCTCATGCCCATTTCGCGAGCAATACTCGCCGGTATCGCGTTCGTCGCCGGAGCCAGTTTGCCCGTATATGTCGCGATCTGGTTCTTCACCGATCTCATCGGCAATCTGTACCCGTGGTATCTCGGCTGGCGCGAGCTTCGGCGTAACGGCCTGCTCGCCGGGATTCGCCCGACCCTCAAGCCCGAGGTTCTTACGGGCGCGTGGCGCTTCGCCATTGATGTCAATCTCGCCAGCAGCGTCCAGGCGGTCTGGGGCCCGATCGGCCGCCTCGTCGTCGGCGGATTGCTCGGACCCGCCGGCGCGGCCTTGTTCCGCGTGGCCTCCACACTCGCCGACAGTGCGGCGAAGCCCGCCGACCTGCTCGGCAAGGCGTCTTACCCCGAGCTCATGCGCATGGACCTGACCTCGAAGAAGCCGTGGAAGCTAATGCTGCGGGGAACGGCGCTGGTGACAGCCTTGGCCGTGCTCGCCATCCTCATCATGCTGATCGGCGGCAAGCCGATCATGAAGCTCATCTTCGGCAAGGCGTTCCTCGGCGCCTACACACCGTTGATGATTCTGATGGCGATCCCGTTCCTCGGCATCTTCAGCTTCCCGCTGACACCCATGCTCTACGCGCTTGGCAGGTCGGACGGACCGCTCAAGGCCAAGCTGCTCGGTAGTACCGCGTTCTTCGTGACCATCGCGCCTTTGTCATGGACCTGGGGCGTGACCGGAGCTGCGATGGCGCTCGTTCTCGCCAACGTCGTCAACACCGGGATGATGATGATGCAGCTTCGCGGGGAACACCGCCGAGTGCGGCCCAAACCTGCCTAGAGATCGGCCTCCCCGAAGCCGCGCTCCTTCACCAGCCGGTCGAGCTCGACCAACGTGAGTAGGGTCTCCATGCGGTCGAGCGGGCAGGCGTTGGGCCCGTCGGTGCGCAGCTGCAGCGCTTCGCTCTCGATCACGGACGGCCCGGAGATGAGAAAAATGGGCTGGTCGAGACCGACTTCACGTCCGAGAAGGTTCATGCGGCGGCCTTATCGGAGCGAATCCACGACCGCCACTGGCCGCCAGTCGCCGAGACCAAGTTGGACGGCCAAATCTTCCGGGAACGGCTGGTCGGCGTGGATCCCGCCCTGGACGAAAACGAAATCGAATCCCTGGCGCGCCGCGCCGAGCGCGTCCGTCTGCAGGGCGTCGCCGATTGCCAGCACTTCGTCCTTCGGCGGGTTGCCGGCCTGGTGGAGCGCGTGCGCGTAAATCGCGGCATGCGGCTTGCCGTACCAGGTCACTCGTCCGCCGAGGATTTGATAGAGGTCGGCGATTGCACCGGCGCAGGGCTCCGGAACGCCGCCGCGGACGACCAGCCGGTCGGGGTTCAGGCAATGCATGTGGACGTCGCGCGTCGCCCAGCGCTCCAGATCTCCGGCATAGTCGTCGACCTTGGGCCGGGCTTTCTCAAGGCCGGTGCAGGCGAGATCGGTAAAGTCTTCGCTATCGCTGATCTCCACGCCCCTGCCCTCGAGGATCTGACGATCTCCCGCCGTCCCAACGAAGCCGACGGCCCGGCCGAGCGCGTTCAGCGCCTCGATCCCGGCTTCTCCGCTGGCGGCGACATAGTCCCAGCACTCACGGGACAGGCCGATGCGAGCGAGCTGCGCCTCGACCGCTTCAGCCGTCCGTGGTGCGTTCGTGATCAGCACCACCCAGCGGCCCTGATCGCGCCACTGCCTCAACCGCCCCGCAGCTCCAGGATAGAGGTTCACGCCGTCGTGAACGACGCCCCAGATGTCGCACAGGATCAGCCGGTACCTGGGGTCGAGCGTATCCCAAAAGCTCATTCGAGACCCGCCGCGGCAAGCGCCTCCTCGATCTTCAATTCAACCAGCGGTATTCCCGGATAGCGCGACGACTGATACCGCGCCGGGATCAGGATCACGACGTTCATGGCCGCGGCGCGTGGATGTGGAGCACGCCGACCGGCTTGCGGTGCCCGAACTGCAGCACGTCCGTCCGTCGATCGCCGTCGGCCATGGCTGTGCCCTAACCACAGCGTCCGTCGCTGTGAAGCTTGACGCCGCTTCCGTCAGCGGCTTGGCTCCGCCGCGAATTGCAGGGGAGTTTCATGGCCAAACGGCTGACCCAGTTCATCCTTCTCGCCTTGGTCCTCGGCATCATCGCCGGCTGGGCGATCAATGTCGATGGTGACCTGCTGCTGCGTTTTTTCCAGCGAATGGGAATGGTCAGCGCTCAAACAAATACCGAGACGTTCCTCAGAGAGTTCGCCGACTACCTCAGCATCGTCACGACCCTGTTTCTGCGGCTGATCAAGATGATCATCGCGCCGCTCGTCTTTTCGACTCTCGTCGCCGGAATCGCGCACATGGGCGACGTCGCGGCCCTCGGCCGCGTCGGCCTTCGCGCGATCGGCTGGTTCATCCTCGCCAGCCTCGTGTCGCTGACGCTCGGGCTCATCCTCGTCACGGCGCTCCACCCCGGCGTCGGCCTCAACCTGCCGATCCCGCCGGCAACCGCCGCAAGCGGAGTCGAGACGGCGGCGTTCAACTTCAAGGAATTCGTTTCGCACCTCGTGCCGCAGTCGATCTTCGAAGCGATGAGCACCAACGAGATCCTGCCGATCGTGATCTTCTCAATCTTCTTCGGCGTCGCGCTCACCGCCGTGGGCGATGGCGGAAAGCCGATCGTGCGCGGAGTCGAGGCTCTGGTGCGCGTCATGCTCCAGGTTACCGATTACGTGATGCGCTTTGCGCCGCTCGCGGTGTTTACCGCGGTGACAAGCGCCATCGCCGAGCGCGGGCCGAACATTATCGCGACCTTCGGCAAGTTCGTCGGCAGCTTCTACCTCGGCCTGATCGTTCTCTGGGCGCTGCTGATCGGTGCCTGTTTCGCGATCGTCGGCCCGCGCACCCGCCACCTTGTCCGCTATATCCGCGATCCCGTCGTGCTCGCCTTCTCGACCGCCTCAAGCGAAGCCGCCTACCCGCGCACACTGGAAGCGCTCGACCGGTTCGGAGTGCCCCCGCGCATCGCGAGCTTCGTCCTGCCGCTCGGCTATTCGTTCAATCTCGACGGGTCGATGATGTACATGACCTTCGCGACGCTGTTCATCGCGCAGGCGTATCAAATCCATCTCAGCCTCGGTCAGGAAATCACCATGCTGCTGGTGCTGATGATCACATCCAAAGGCATGGCCGGAGTCCCGCGCGCGAGCCTCGTCGTGATCGCAGCGACCATGTCGATGTTCCGCGTTCCCGAAGCCGGGCTGCTGCTGATCCTCGCCGTCGACCATTTCCTCGACATGGGCCGCTCGGCCACCAACGTCGTCGGCAATGCGGTCGCCTCGAGCGTCGTCGCGCGGTGGGAGGGCGAATTGGATACGGAAGAGCCGCCGGACGTCGAGCCCCGTCGCGCGCCGTCACACGTGACGCGCACGGGCAAAGTCCACGATCACTTCTAGGAACAGAGCAGACTTTCCTCCGGCCGTCCGCTACACACCCGCGCCCATGCCGAAACTGCCTGCCCCGTCTTCGCGCAAGCTCGCCGGAATCGGGATCGTCCTGCTGCTCATCGTTTTCCTGGCCGCGTTCGTCGCAGCGCTGGCGCCGTTCGTCTCGCGTTGGCCTATTTTGGTTCAGGCGCCATATTATCTCATTATGGGAACCATCTGGATCATCCCCTTGAAACCATTGATCCGATGGAGCGAGAGCGGGCGGTTCAGAGCACCTCGCGAGTGAAGCGTTGATCTCACTGTATTAGGCAAGTATATCACCATTCGATGACCCAAGTTTTGACCCTCTCGCGGCCTCTCCAGGGGCTCAGCCGCACTGCGGCGCGGCTTCGGCTGCGCGCGGAAGCGCTGTGGCGCGCCTATCCCCGCGAGACGATGGGCTTGGGTCTTCTCAGCCTCGTCGCCGCAGCGGCCATCGCGGGTTCGGCGCATTCCACTCCGGAGCTGACCGCAGGCGCGAACGCGCCCGCCCCGCCCGCTCCGCCGCCAATGCTGATTCGGCAGCTCGCACCGGAGCAGGCGCTCCAGGTCAACCAGCAGATTCCAGTCGCTTCGGGTCCCAATCCCGCTGCGCAGCCGTTCGTCTTCAAAGGCAACGCTGACGCGCGCAAGCAGGCGCTCGATTGCCTCGCGAGCGCCATCTATTACGAAGCTGGAAGTCAGGACGACAATGGCGAGCGCGCCGTCGCGCAGGTCGTGCTCAACCGCGTCCGCCACCCGGCCTTCCCGGCGAACGTCTGCGGCGTCGTTTACCAGGGCTCGACCCGTCCGACCGGATGCCAGTTCACCTTCACCTGCGACGGCTCGCTCTACCGCCAGCCTGACGCCGCCGGTTGGAAGCGCGCCTACGGAATTGCGCAAACCGCGCTTTCGGGCTCCGTCTACGCGCCGGTCGGCTACGCCACCCATTATCACGCGAATTACGTCGTGCCCTACTGGGCCTCGACGCTGGCGAAGAATGCGGTGGTCGGCGCGCATATCTTCTATCGCTGGGCCGGCGGTTGGGGGCAGCCCGCCGCCTTCACCGAAGGCTATGCCGGACGTGAGCCGAATGCGATCGCGCTGCGCAACGCCGCGCTCGCCGTGTCCACACGACGCAGACGCAGGGCAGCGTAGCCGAGGCCATCAAGAACATTCCAGGTGCCGAGGCGCTCAAGCTCAGCCCATCACAGCGCGGGGACAAGCGCGTGGCGATCCGCTTCAACCTCGCGGCGCGCACGGCTTCGGACCAGGCGAATCACGAAGATTACGCCAGGAAATTTGCGGCGTCCGACAACCTCAAGTGGTCGCTTTCAAGCGATGTCGTGGCGACTGGCGAGAAGCCGCTGGGCAAAGCCGCCGAAGCCATTTCTACCGGTGGCGCGGCCGCGGCGTCGGCACAGCATTAGTCTGGATTGATTGCGCCTTCCGCGACTTCCGGAACAGTCATATTGCTGTCCAGCGCATCCGCCGAATTGACCACCGGATTCAGCGGTAACGGCGGCTGCAGGCGCGGCGGATCGGGCGGCGCGAGCGCCAGCTCCACCTGGATGCGGATACGGTCGAGCCTGCTGTCGATCGCCAGATAGTCATTCGACAGGGTTGATGCCGCACTCCACTGCCGACCAGTGACCGCGATCTGGCTGAACGGGCCTTCATCCCACATCGGGTCGTGGTCCTGCAGCTGGACGATTGCGTCGTCGAACGCCGCGCACCGGTCGAGTTGGGTGACGCTCGGCTCGAGCCGCAGCGTGCGGTGGCAGTCGCGGCTCGTGCTTAGCAGCGCCAGATCGTCGCGCTTGCCGAGCATCGCCACCGCCTGGCGCACAGCACTGCTGACCGCGGCGAGGTGGAGCGGCTGGTCCATCGCGTCCGTGCCCGTCGTTGGCAGCGCGACGTCGCCATCCACTCGGGCAGGCGCGACCGGCTGCGCCAGCTGACGCATGAAGCCAGCGACCGGTCCATTGACCGTGAGCAATATTGCCAAAGCGAGCAGCAGCACGATCGCCGCCCGGACCCACCCGCCGCCGCTTTCCTCTGGCGGTTCGACCTCGTTGAAGACGAGGGCGTCTTTGGGCCCGAGCTCGGTCCGAAGCTCACGGTAGGCGCGGTTGATCTCCGCGGCCCGAGCGGAATCCCCGCCTTCGCGGTCGGGATGATGCTGCTTGATCAGCTTTTTGTAGGCGCGCTCAATAGCGCTCGCGTCGGCCCCGGGCTGAAGCCCCAGGGCAGCATAAGCGGATCCGTCGTGCGCCATTTCCGCGCACGATCTAATCCACTCTTGCACCATGTGAAAAGTGGCGCGAGTGACGGGACTTGAACCCGCGACCTCCGGCGTGACAGGCCGGCGCTCTAACCAACTGAGCTACACCCGCGTTTTCGGCGTGCCGGGCACCTATGAGGCGGGCTTTTCAGTGTCAACCATCGCCGGTTCCATTTCCTGCCGCTCCTCGACCTCCTCTTCGTCGGCGTCGCCGACATGGGTCAAAGTGCCGTGCTCAAACAGGAATCCGGCGATGTCCGGAGTCCCGGCGGCGGAGAACACCGTTTTCATGATGATCAGCAGCGGCACCGCCAGCAACGCTCCCGTCGTGCCCCACACCCATGCCCAGAACGACAGAGAGATGAGGATCGACAGCGGGTTGATCGTCAGGCGGTGCCCGACGACCATGGGCGTGAAGAAATTCGCTTCGACGAGGTGGAAGCAGATGAACGCGGCGGGCGGCGCCAGCGCGCCCCAAACGTCGGGATAGGTCATCAGCCCGCCGAGGAACAGCAGCAGGGCGCAGACGATCGGACCCAAATAAGGAATGTAATTGGCGACTGTGACGATGCCGCCCCACATGATCGGCGAGGGCATGCCGAGCAGCCACAGCGCGCCAGCGGTCAAACCGCCGAGGGCGATGTTGATCAGCGTGATCGTGCCCAGATAGGTCGAAGTGGCGTCGACCACCTGCTGGATCACACGGGCGGTGGTGAGCGCGCCCTCGAAGCTGCCGCGGCTGACGATCGTCCGCTTCCGCATCGCCGTCCAGCCGGCGAGGAAGAAGAAGATCACGAGCAGCGCGAAGAACAGCTGGATCAGCAGGTGCGGCGCCGACGTTGCAAGGAGGCTCGTGAAGGTTTCGAATCCTCGATCCGCACCGTTCGCGCATGCTCCTGGTTGACCTGGATCTGCGCCGCGGTGCGCGTGATGAACCGGTCCAGGTTTTGATACAGCTCGAGGATTGGCTGCAGCGCCGCACGGACCTTGCCTATCCGGTGCGGCACGAGCGCTATCCAGTCGGTCGCCGGAATGACGATCGAGCCGATCGCAAAGATCGCGGCGGCGAGGAAAATGATCACGCATAGGCCCGCGGACAACCGCGACGGCACGCCCCTGCGTTCGAACCATTCGAGCAAAGGCACCAGCGCGACCGCGACCACCAGCGCTGCGGTCACCGGCATGAAGAACTCGGCTCCGGCCTGGAGCGCGAAGGTAATCGCGACGATCAGCCCGATCCCCGCGATCAGGGTCAGCGATGCGAGCAGCCGGTCGCGCTTGACCGTGATCGTTTCCGCACAGCGCGCGCGCTTCTTCCGTCACCGCTTCGACGTGGTGCTCGTTGCTCTGCTGTTTGCCGGTCCGCGCGTCCACAGTGC
Source organism: uncultured Alphaproteobacteria bacterium (assembly GCA_963849435.1). Lineage (GTDB taxonomy): Bacteria > Pseudomonadota > Alphaproteobacteria > Sphingomonadales > Sphingomonadaceae > Sphingomicrobium. Next base: position 26,754 of record CAWKHO010000009.1, on the reverse strand, counting down.
GGAGCATATCGCCCTACCCGCGGTGCGGCTAGCCGAATGGTGCCCCTGGTCCGACTTGAACGGACACTCCGGTTAAGGAACTCGATTTTGAGTTCGAGCGCGTCTACCATTCCGCCACAGGGGCACGCGGCGCTTAGCTAGCGACGGCAGCCGCTGGTCGCAATGGTCGAGAGTTCATCGGAGCATTCGCCGTGCCCCAGCGTTGTTCACCGTATGAATACAGCAGAATTCTTTGTCGAACGGCTGAAGACCTGGGGCGTCAAGAGGATCTTCGGCTACCCGGGCGACGGCATCAATGGCGTGATCGGCGCGCTTCAACATGATGGCGGGATCGATTTCATCCAGGCGCGGCATGAGGAAATGGCCGCGTTCGAGGCCGTTGCTTTTGCGAAGTTCACCGGCGAGCTCGGTGTCTGCCTGGCGACCGGCGGACCCGGAGCGACCCACCTGATCACCGGCCTTTACGATGCACACCAGGACCATATGCCGGTGCTCGCCATTTGCGGCCAGGGTCCGACGACCGTCCGTGGCGCAAGCTATCAGCAGGAGCTCAATCTCGACCGTGCGTTGATGGACGTCGCCGAATATGTGCAGGAGGTTACGACTCCGGCGCAGCTTCCGCACGTCATCGACCGGGCGATCCGGCTGGCGATTGCCCGCCGCCGGCCCTGCGCAGTAATCCTTCCCAAGGACGTGCAGGAGCAACCCTTCGAAGCACCCAAGCGCGCGCCCGGATACACGCGCTCAGGTCCTGGCTATTCGCGTCCGGTGATCGTGCCCGCGGAAGCCGATCTGCGCCGGGCGGCGGACGTCCTCAATGCCGGCGAACGCGTGGCGATGCTCATCGGCGCTGGCGCCGCCGGGGCCGTCGACGAAGTCATCGCCGTTGCCGATCAGCTGGGCGCGGGCGTCGCCAAGGCTTTGCTCGGCAAATCGGTCCTTCCCGACGATCTGCCGTTCGTCACCGGCTCGATCGGCCTGCTCGGAACCAAGCCCAGTTCGGACATGATGAACGCGTGTGACGCCTTGCTTATCGTCGGCAGCGGCTTCCCGTGGTCGGAGTTTCTGCCCGAGAAAGCGCCCGGCGTGCAGATCGACATCGACCCGTCGATGCTGTCGCTGCGCTATCCATGCGAGGTGAATCTCCACGGCAGCGCGGCGGAGACTCTCCGGCTCCTTCTGCCGATGCTGAAGAAGAAGACCGGCGGCGAATGGCGCCAGAAGATCGAAAGCTGGATGAGCGACTGGTGGGAGACGCTCGAGGCGCGAGCCATGACCAAGGCGCATCCGGTCAACCCGCAGCGGGTCGTCTGGGAGATGTCCCCGCGCCTTCCCGACAACGTCATCGTGACCAGCGACAGCGGATCGTGCGCCAACTGGTACGCCCGCGATTACCGGGTGAAGCGAGGGCAGATGTGCTCGCTGTCGGGCGGGCTCGCGTCGATGGGCGCGGCGGTGCCTTATGCGATCGGCGCCAAGTTCGCGCATCCGGACCGGCCCGTCGTGGCGCTGGTCGGCGACGGCGCGATGCAGATGAATAACATGGCCGAGGTCATCACCATCGCCAAATATTGGGAGCGCTGGCCCGACAAGCGGGTGATCGTCTGTGTCTTCAACAACGAGGATCTGAACCAGGTCACCTGGGAGCAGCGGGTGATGATGGGCAATGCGCGTTACGCGGCGAGCCAGGACATCCCCGACGTCCGCTATTCGCAATTCGCCGAGCTGATCGGACTCAAGGGGATCTTCGTGGACGATCCCAAGGATCTCGGCGCAGCGTGGGACGAGGCGCTGTCAGCAGATCGACCGGTAATCCTCGAAGTGAAGACGGACCCGGAAATCGCACCGCTGCCGCCGCACATCTCGCTCAAGGAAGCAAAGAAATTCATGTTCTCAATGACGAAGGACGACGATGCCGCGCACGTCATCAAGGACACCGCCCGTCAGGTGATCAACGCGGTACTGCACAGGGAAGACGCGGGTTAGCTCAGGCGAAGACTTCCTCGACGTTGGCGCCGTAGGGATCATCGCCGAACCGGTTGGGGCCTTCATTCCCGGCCAGGCAATAGAAGACGAGAAGCGCGATCGCGTAGACAAACATCACGAGCCCGAGCACCATGACAGCACTGAACATGGCGGAGTTCGGCGGTGTCGCTGACGCTCCACCCCCTGCGGCGGCGCTCATCGCCGAGGCGAGACTGCCGAACATTAACACAAAATAGACGACATACAGCAGATAGAAACCGCCGAGCCACCAGCCCGAGCGATTGATGTCGTGCAGCCGGCGCACCTGCACGGCGAGCATTGGAATCAACATTGCCAGCCAGAATAGAAGCATCAAGATGCCGGCGAAGCCAAATGCGCCGATCATCGCCACCGCCGGCATGGCGGAAGACGATTGCGAAGCCGTCGCAACACTCGTGCCGACGACCGCCATGAGTACGAAACTCATCGCGACATAAGCCACGGTCAAGAAGAGGACGAACCACCACAACTCCGCTCGCGACGAGCGGCCGGAAAATTCAGCATAGCGCTTCAGCGGGCGAAGCGCCCAGCCGATCGGTGACAAGTCTTTCATGTAATTCCCCCCTTTGCTGAATGGATGCTAACGCCCTCGCCATCCACCGCAATCCCTCAATTGCGCGGCGCCTGCCGGCGGTAGCTGAGCGCTTCCGCCACATGGATCCGCCCGACCTGCTCGGCGCCGGCGAGGTCGGCGATGGTCCGCGCGACGCGAAGCACGCGGTGGAAGCCGCGCGCGGACAGGCGCATCGCGGCCGCGGCGTCGGCGAGGAGCTTGCGCCCGGCTCATCGGGAGTCGCCACCTGGTCGAGCAGCTCGCCGTCGGCTTCGGCATTGGTGCGGACGCCCGCGCCATTGTAGCGCCGCGTCTGGACGTCGCGCGCCGCGGCAACGCGTGACGCAACGTCGGCGCTGCCCTCGGCTGGCGGCGGCAAGGTCAGATCGGCGGCCGACACACCCGGCACCTCCACATGCAAATCGATGCGGTCGAGGAACGGGCCGGAGACCTTGGCCTGATAATCGGCGGCGCAGCGCGGCGCCCGGCTGCAGGCGAGCGCCGGATCGCCCAAGTGCCCGCAGCGGCATGGATTCATCGCCGCGACCAGCTGCACGCGAGCCGGGAAGGTCACGTGCGTGTTGGCGCGGGCGACGCTGACGCTTCCGGTCTCCAGCGGCTGGCGGAGCGAGTCGAGCACCGGCCGCTGGAATTCGGGCAGTTCGTCGAGAAACAGCACGCCGAGATGCGCGAGGCTGATCTCGCCCGGGCGAACGCGCAGCCCGCCGCCGACCAGCGCCGGCATCGACGCGCTATGGTGCGGCGCCCGGAACGGCCGGCGGCGGCGGATCCGGCCGCCGTTCAGTTCGCCCGCGACCGAAGCGACCATCGACACTTCGAGCGCTTCGGACGGCTGCAGCGGCGGCAGGATTCCGCGGCAGGCACGCGGCGAGCAGCGACTTTCCCGCGCCCGGCGGCCCGCTCATCAGCAAATTGTGCCCGCCCGCCGCCGCAATCTCCAGCGCGCGCTTGGCGACTTCCTGGCCTTTGACCTGCGCGAGGTCGGGCCCGCCGACAGCGCGGCTCGGCTTCGGCGGCGGGCGGCGCGGACACGAGCGCCGTGCCCTTGAGGTGCGCAAGCAGCGCCAGCAGGTCAGGCGCGGCGATCACCTCGAGCTCCCCCGCCCATGAGGCCTCGCTCCCCTGCGCCGCCGGGCAGATCAGCCCTTTGTCGATGCTCGACGCGTGGATGGCCGCGAGGAGCACGCCGGGGGAGACCGTGATCCGCCCATCGAGGCACAATTCGCCAACGGCCACATAGTGCGACAGCGCTTCCGCGTCGGTCGCCCCGATCGCCGCGAGAAGGCACAGCGCAATCGGCAAATCGTAATGCGAGCCCTCTTTCGGCAGATCAGCGGGCGACAGGTTCACCGTAATCACTTTGGGCGGCAGCGCGAGTCCGATCGCCGCTAGCGCCGCACGCACGCGCTCACGGCTCTCCGCCACCGCCTTGTCGGCAAGTCCGACGATGGTGAATTTCGGAATGCCCGAGGAGAGCTGCACCTGCACCTCGACCGCGCGGGCCTCGAGCCCGAGATAAGCGACAGTGGCGACGGTCGCGGCCATTCAGGCCCCGTTCCCGGTACGTGCAGCAGTGGACAGACGTCCCCCTAGCTCGGCGGAGCAAAGCTAGACCGCTGTGGACCTTTCCTGCAAGCGGCTTGCGCGTGGGGGCGTCGCTGACCACATGTTCGCGCATGGACAAACGCGGACAATGGCGGCAATTCATCGACAACCCCGTGGTCGAATGGGGGCTGTTCGTCCTTGGCATAATTTTGCTCTTGCTCGCCCTTGTCGTCGGCCCGATTCCGGGACCGGGCGGAATAATCTTTGCAGGCGCAGGCCTCGCGCTGATCCTGAAGACCAGCATGTGGGCCAAGCGGCATTATGTGCGGGTCAAGCGCTGGCAGCCCAAAGCCGGCAGGTGGATGGACTGGACGCTGCGGCGCCCAAGCGCAAAGCGGCGGGAGGCCCTGCGCAAGGCCGAACAGCCGGGCAGCGGCAATTGACTTCGCCGCGCCTCTCCACTATCGGCGCGCACGACAGCGGCTGCCTCTTTGGGCGGCCCTTTTTCATTCAGTTTGAGGCATGAGCGATGAAGCGCACCTTCCAGCCGAGCAATCTCGTCCGCAAGCGCCGGCACGGGTTCCGCTCCCGCATGGCGACGGTCGGCGGCCGCAAGGTTCTGAACGCCCGCCGTGCGCGCGGCCGCAAGAAGCTCAGCGCCTAGTCACGATCAAGAAACGCGCCGATTTCCTCGCCGCGAACGGCGGCAGGCGCGTGTCCACCCCCGGCTTCGTCCTCCTCGTCCGCGACCGCAAGGATGCGGACCCGGCGATGCGCGTCGGCTTCACCGTCACCAAGAAGATCGGCGGCGCAGTCGTGCGCAACCGCATGAAGCGCCGCTTCCGCGAGCTCGCCCGCGAGATTGTTGCGGCTAACGGCATCCCCGGTTCCGACCACGTGATGATCGGCCGTCAGAAGGGCGTCGAGCGCGATTTCGGTCTGCTGCGGACGGAGCTCCAAACGCGCGCTCGACGGGCTCGCGCAAGGCATGATCGCACGCCTGATGATCCTGATCGCGCGCGGCTGGCAATTGGGCCCGTCGCGCGTGCTTCCGCCGAGCTGCCGCTACCAGCCCAGCTGTTCGGCCTATGCGATTACCGCGATTGAACGCTATGGGGCCGCGCGGGGCGGATGGATGGCCCTCAAACGCATCGGCCGCTGCCACCCCTGGGGCGGCCAGGGTCACGACCCGGTACCATGAGGATCGAAGCCAAGTGAACGACAGCAAGAATTTGATCCTCGCGGTGGTGCTGAGCGCGCTCGTGCTGCTCGGCTGGACTTGGGCCGCGAACAAATATTTTCCGGCGGCGAACCCGCCGAGCACAAAGATCGAAGCGGGCAAGCAGCAGCCGCTTCCCCAGCCGCAGGCGCAACCCTCCGCGCCGACGACCGCAAAGGCGCTGCAGATCGGTCTCGGCCGCGCTTGCGTCGACGCCCGCGAGTCAGCATCCGCACGCCATCGCTCGCCGGCTCGATCAACCTCAAGGGCGCGCAGATCGACGATTTGCTGCTCGTTACTCAGCGGCAGACGATCGAAAAGAATTCGCCGCCGGTGCGCCTGCTTTCGCCGCTCGGAGCGCCGGGTGCATATATCGCACAGTTCGGGTGGACCGCCCGAGGCGCAGCCGCACCCGACCTCAACACCATGTGGACCGCGGACAGCAATGTCCTGACGCCGGGCCATCCGGTGACGCTGACGACGCAGACGCCCGACGGCATCCGCTATGCGATGAAGGTCTCGGTCGACGACGGGTACCTGTTCACGGTCGAACAGGCTGCATTGAATGGTTCGGGAAAGCCGGTGCAGCTGCGCCCGATCGGCCTCGTCAGCCGCGGCGGGAAATCAGCCGATACGTCGACCTGGACCAACCACGTCGGCCCGATCAGCGTGTTCGACGGCAAGGCGGATTACGACATCAACTGGAAGGACCTCGACCAGAAGGGCAGCGAATCCTTCGGAAGCGTCAGCGGCTGGCTCGGCTTCACCGACAAATATTGGCTGACCGCGCTCGTTCCGACAGGCACTGTCACTGGCGATTTCCGCAGCAGTCCGAGCGGCGGCTACCAGGCCGATTACGTCGCCGCGCCGGTCAACGCCGCGCCCGGCCAGACGGTTACGGCCAACGCGCGCCTGTTCGCTGGAGCGAAGGAGAAGGCGTGGCTCGACCGCTACGAAGACGCCGGCATCCCCAAGCTTTCGAAGTCGATCGACTGGGGCTGGTTCGAATGGTTCATGCGGCCGATCTTCGCTCTGCTGATGTTCCTGTTCCACACCGTCGGCAACTTCGGCGTCGCGATCATCTGCCTCACGCTCATCGTCCGCCTGGTGATGTTCCCGATCGCCCAGAAGCAATTCCAGTCGATGGCTGCGATGCGCAAGCTGCAGCCGAAAATGAAGGCGATCCAGGAGAAGTACAAAGAGGACAAGGCGCGGCAGCAGCAGGAAATTCTGAAGCTTTATCAACAGGAAAAGGTCAACCCGGCCGCGGGGTGCCTGCCGATCGTCATTCAGATTCCGATTTTCTACGCGCTTTACAAGACCCTGCTGGTCAGCGTCGAAATGCGCCACCAGCCGTTCTTCGGCTGGATCAAGGATCTGTCCGCGCCCGACCCGCTCACTCCCGTCAATTTGTTCGGCCTGCTCCATTTCACGCCGCCACAATATCTCGCGATCGGCATTCTCCCGATCCTCGTCGGAGCGACGCAGTGGGCGTCGATGAAATTGAACCCGCAGCCGATGGACCCCGCACAAGCCCAAATCTTCGCGATCATGCCGTGGTTCCTCGTCTTCATCATGGCGCCGTTCGCCGCCGGGCTGCAGCTCTACTGGATCACCAACAACCTGCTGACCCTGGCGCAGCAGTCGTGGCTTTACCGGAAATACGGTCTGCACCTTTCGGACACGCATCCGGTCCACACATGACCGACCACGCAGCCATGGAGCTCGAGGAGCGCGCGCGGAAATTGTTCGCCGGGCCGATCGAGTTTCTGAAGTCCGCGCCCGAGCTCCAGTTCCTGCCCGACCCGAACGTGCCGGAAGTGGCGTTCGCGGGACGGTCGAACGTCGGCAAGAGCTCGCTCCTGAACGCGCTCACCAACCGCAACAAACTCGCGCGCACGTCGAACACGCCGGGGCGGACGCAGGAGCTCAATTTCTTCGACGTCGGCAGTCCCTTGCAGCTCCGGCTGGTGGACATGCCGGGCTATGGCTTCGCCGAGGCGCCGAAGGACCTGGTGAAGCGCTGGCGCTTCCTCGTGAACGATTATCTGCGCGGCCGCCAGGTGCTGAAGCGCGCTCTGGTGCTAGTCGACGCAAGGCACGGCCTGAAAGAGCCCGACCGTGAGGTGCTGCGCATGCTCGACGATGCGGCCGTCAGCTACCATCTCGTGCTGACCAAGGCCGACAAGGTGAAGGCCTCAGCGCTTGGCGCGATCTACGAGGGAGTCGCAGTCGAAGCCGCGAAGCATCCCGCCGCGCACCCCACCATCTTCACGACATCGAGCGAAACCGGTAGCGGCATCGCCGAGTTGAGAACTGCAATCCTCGAAGCCGTCACGTCGTAGGGAGCAGCCCTTGTTCAAGCTTATCATCGGCAACCGCGCCTATTCGAGTTGGTCGATGCGCGGTTGGCTCGCGTGCAAACAGTCAGGCGAGGAGTTTGAGGAGTATATCGTCCCGCTCTACGATGCGGAGTGGGAGAAGCGCCGCGAAGGCGATGAATTCGCGCCGTCACTGGGCAAAGTGCCGATCCTGTGGGACGGCGAGTGCGTCGTCTGGGACAGCCTGGCGATCATCGAATTCCTCGCCGACCGCGTCGGCCGCGAAAAATACTGGCCCGAGGACGTCACTGCGCGCGCAGTCGCGCGGTCGATGTCCGCGGAAATGCACTCGGGCTTTGCCAATCTGCGCCGCGAGCTGCCGATGAACGTGCGCAAGAGCTTCCCGCCCAAAGAGCTCATCCCCGAAGTCCGCGAGGAGATCGACCGCGTCCTGCAATTGTGGGCGCAGGCCCGCGCCCGCTTCGGCGGCACCGGCGATTTCCTGTTCGGCGACTGGTGCGCGGCGGACATCATGTACGCGCCGGTCGTCACGCGCTTCATCACCTATGGCGTGCCGCTGCCCAATTTCGCCGGCGTGTACATGAAAGCCGTCCTCTCCCACCCGCACGTCGCCGAATGGATCGACAAGGCCCAGGACGAGCCCTGGGTGATCGAGCAGTACGAGGCAGCATGAACGGAAAACAGGCGCGAACGGGTTCCGGCCTCGCAGTCGGCATCGCTGTCGGCGTCGCCATCGGTGTGGCGCTTCATAATATCGCCGTTGGCGTGGCGGTCGGCGTCGCAATGGGTATCGCGTTCGGCGCGGCGGGAGCCAAGAGTTCGGATAAGGACTAATAAGGCGTGCCGTCCTTGTGGACATAGCGGCTGTCCGCCGTGAACAGCATATCGATGTCGGAATAGCCGCCGCCGGTGTACTCGCCTCCGCCGACGCACGATGAAGGTGCAATCCTCATCGCTTTCGTTGCGCAGATGATGGCCGTTGGTGCTGCCCTTGGGCCAGGCCGCACAGTCGCCGGCGCGGAGAACCGTCCGCCCGTCGTCCTCGACCAGCACGGCCTCGCCTGAGAGCATCACCAGGAACTCGTCCTCGCCGTCATGCCAGTGGCGCTGCGACGACCAGGCGCCGGGCTTCAGCGTCACGTGGCTGACTCCGAAATCGGTGAGACCCCCAACGGAAGCCAGCCTTCGGTACCACCGGCCTGCCACCTCCTTGTCGAACGGTGGCGGGTAGCCGGTGCGGTTGGTTGGTTCGATGCTTTGCAGGTCCAGCTTGGGCATCCGCTGCTCCTTTGCTACGCGGCTTTAATGTCCGTCGACCCAATCGCGCTTGCGCGCCAGCTGATCAACTGTCCGAGCGTGCACTCCCGCGAGCGGTGAAGTCTTCGACGTGCTCGAGGCGGCGCTGAAGCCGCTCGGCTTCACCTGCCACCGCTGGATGATGGGCGAACCGCCCGACGGCCCGACCGAAAACATGGTCGCGATGCGCGGCGAGGGCCACCGCACTTCGGCTTCGCCGGACATCTCGACGTCGTCCCTGCCGGCGACGGCTGGACCAACGATCCATTCGCCGCTGACATCGAGGACGGTCTGCTGATCGGCCGCGGCGCCAACGACATGAAAAGCGCCATCGCAGCCTATGTCGCCGCGCTGTCGCGCGTGGGCGACACCGGCGGCACGCTCTCACTCCTGATCACCGGCGACGAGGAGGGCTATTCGACCTGGGGCACACCGCGGATCATCGACTGGCTCAACGAGCGACAGATCCGGCCCGACATGATCCTGATCGGCGAGCCGACGTCGGTCGACCGGCTCGGCGACACGGTCAAGATCGGCCGCCGCGGCTCGGTCAACATGTGGATCGAAACGCCCGGCGTGCAGGGTCACGTCGCTTACCCGCACCGCACCAAAAACCCGATCCCGCCCCTCGCTCGCGTCATCGCAGCATTGGACGCGGTCCACCTCGACGACGGCACCGATGCCTTCCCGCCGTCGAACCTCGAATTCACCAGCATCGACACTCCGACGCATGTCAGCAACGTCATCCCCGGCAGCGCCACCGCGCAGCTCAACATCCGCTTCAACAACCTGCAAAAGGGCGCCGACCTGGTGCGGATGGTCGAGGAGATCGCCGAACGAGAAGCGCCGGGCGCCAAGGTCCGCGCGCGCATTTCCGGCGAGGCGTTCCTGACACCGCCCGGACCGCTCTACGACGTCGTCGTCGCGGCGATCGAAGAGGAGACGGGGCAAACTCCCGAGCTATCGACCAGCGGCGGCACCTCAGACGGCCGCTTCCTCATCCAGCTCTGCCCGGTCGTCGACTTCGGTCTGCCCAACGCGACCATGCACAAGGTCGGCGAATCCGCTGCGGTGGCTGACATCGAAGCGCTATCGCGCATCTACGAGCGCGTGGTGCGCAAGGTTTTCGGCTACACGTGATGAACAGCAATTGCCGCTTTGCTATCGGCGAAGCGGCCAATATGTCCCGATGATGCGAACTTCACTCGATTCTGCGGATCCTGCTTCTCCCGGGCTCGGCAGCGGCTCGGCGGCCCCGGCGCCCTCATTCTACACAAACCCGGTGATCGACGCGGACTTCCCCGATCCCGCGCTGATCCACGCGCCGGATGGATATTATTACGCCTATGCGACGCAGACCCTGCGCGACGGCCATTGGATCAACATCCAGGTCGCGCGCTCGGCCGACCTCGTTAACTGGAAGCATCTCGGCGACGCGCTTGCCGAGAAACCGGTGTGGGCAAGGACCACCCAGGACTTCTGGGCGCCAAGCGTGATCTACGACGGCGAGACCTACTTCATGTATTATTCGGCAACGCCCGATATCTGTGAAAGCCATGAGAAGGGACACGGTCTCGCCGTCGCCACGTCCACTTCACCGGAAGGGCCGTTCGTCGACATGGGGCGGCCCTTGCTTGTCGGAACGGGCTTCGAATTCATCGATCCAATGGCGTTCGACGATCCTGCCACGGGCAAGCGCCTGCTCTACTGGGGCTCGGGCTTCGAGCCGATCCGCGTCCAGGAGCTCGCCAACGACCGGATGTCCTTCGCGACCGGGAGCCGCCCGATCGACCTCATCTGGCCGAACGGCAAGAAAGGCGCCTTCCCCAGGCTGGTCGAGGCCTCGTGGCTGCTCCTCCACGACGGCTTCTATTATCTCTTCTATTCCGGCGACAATTGCTGCGGCCCAGACGCCGAATATGGCGTAATGGTCGCCCGCTCGAGAAGCGCGATGGGGCCCTTCGAAACTCTCGAGCAGGCGAAGGGCGTGCCGCACAGCCTGATGCTGTTCAGGAGCGCGCGCTGGCTGGCGCCGGGGCACAATTCGATCGCCGTCGATAAGGCCGGCGACGTGTGGATCGTCTATCATGCCATCGACGTGAACCGTCCGCGCCAGCGGCAGGAGGACGAGATCAACAGCCGCCGAATCCTGCTGATCGATCGCATCGAATGGAAGGACGGTTGGCCCCACGTCGGCACGCCCTCGGACGAGCCGCAGGCCGCGCCGGTCACCTAACGCACTGCGGCGAGGTGCCTCCGCGTCGTCCGCGGCGAAGAGTTCCCGCTGCCGCTCGATTTCGGCGAACAGCCGTTCGTCGACGTGGCGCGTGCCATCCGCGGTGATCGTCGATAGCAGACCGGATTCGGCATGGCGGCTGTTGTCCCAGCCCGGATAAGCCGTGATCGGATACATACAGATGCCGCGAATATCGACGCCGCGATTCATCGCCTCGCGCACCTCGTCGCAGACATAATGGAACCATGCCGGCCTGCCGCTGCCTTCGGCGCCCGTTTCCGAGATGAAGATCGGCTTTTCGTAGCGCTCGGCCATCTCAGCCAGCATGTCCGCCAGCGGGCGATATTCGTGATGCCCCATCGGGATTGTCGGGCCTTTGAAATACCATTGGTTGTGCGGGTAGAAATTCCACCCGACGACATCGACCAGTGACGGATCGCCCCCTAGCTCCGGCCTCTCCCGGCCGGTGATCCAGTCGTAAGCCTCGTACATCCCCTGAAGGTTTCGCTGAGCGTCGCGCACGGTCTGTCGCCGCCCATCGTGCGGTGCGATGTGGATCAACGGCTCGGCCCAGACGATCGTCGCCTTCGGCCACTCCCGTTTGATCGCCTGCGACGCGGTGATCGCGGTCCTGACGAGCTGGCCCTTGAACCAGCCCCGCTGCTTCAGACCCACATGCGGGAAATAGCCGTCGTCCACCGCCCACGAGAGGAAATTGATCTCGTTCAGCGGGCAGACAAGGGGCGGCCGTTTGCTGACCGACTGCTGCAGTTCCAGCGCGGCCATCGCGAAATCCGTGAAACGGTCGGGAAAATCCGCTGCACCCTGGTCGACATGATCCGGGGAGCCGTAATGGAATAGGTCCCAGTTGATCTGCATTTCGACCTGCTCGGCGCCCTCGAGGGCTGCCATCCAGCTCGACCAGTCATACTTGCCCGGCGCTTTCTCAATCAGGTGCCAGCGCAGCCCGTCGCGCAGTGTCCGGAAGCCGAGCTCGCGGCACAGCCGGTAATCCTGGAGCACGTGCTTGTCGTGCCCCGTCGCCCTGATTAGGTCGAGCCGGACCCGGTCCTTGCGCCGGTGCGACGAGCACTCGAACCCGGCCTGGAGGAAACTGTCGAAGTTTGTGGCCATGATCGTCCCTTATGGACGCCAACAATGCATTAGCGAAGAAATAGAGCCACGCGACCGAGTATCTCCCCTCCCTGCAAGGGAAGGCAGTTGGCTAAGCCACCGACTTCGCGCCGCGGTCGGCGTTGCCGATCCACGCGAGGAACTCATCTTCGAACATCGGCGCCGCGAACACATAGCCCTGCACCGTGTCGCAGCCCATCGCGCGCAAAATGTCCGCTTGGGCGACGGTCTCCACCGCCTCCGCGACGACCTCGCAGCCGACGCCCTTGATCAAATGGATGACGGCCTGGACGACCACACGGGCTTTCTCGGACGTGTCGATGTCGAGGATCAGCGACGGATCGAGCTTCACGCGGTCGAGCGGCATCGAGCGCAGCCGCGCAAGGTTCGAATAGCCCGTACCAAAATCGTCGATCGCGATCTTCGCGCCGTCATCGCGCAGCGAACCGATCTCGGCGAGCACCGCCTCGCTCACTTCCATTGCCGCGCTTTCAGTGAACTCGAGCTCGACCATCGACAGCGGAACGTCGGCATCCGCGAACGCCTGCCGGAGCTTCACAAAGAAATCGGCGCGATCGACTTGCCGGGGGCTGATGTTGAAAGCGAGACGTCCACCGAAACCGTTCTGAAGCCAGGTCCCGAGCAGCGACGCGACTTCGCCGGTAACCCAGTCGCCGATCTCGGCGATCACTCCGGTCTTCTCGGCGATCGGAATGAACGTGCCCGGAAGCCGCATTCCGTCGCGCGGATGATTCCACCTCAGCAGGGCCTCGGCGCCACAGACCTCGCCCGTCACCAAGCTCATCTGCGGCTGGAACGCGAGGAGGAAATCGCCCCGCTGGACGGCTTCGGTCAGCGCCCGTTCGGTGTCGATCTTGAGCTGATGCTCGGCGGCGAGTGCGGCGTCGAACAGGCAATGCCGCCCGCCGCCGGCCGATTTCGCGCGGTACATCGCGATGTCGGCGGCGCGCATCAAAGCTTCGATGCTGCTGCCGTGGTCGGGAGAAAGCGCAACTCCGATCGACGCACCGATGTCGACGCTGTGCGAGCACAACTCGAACGGCTCGGCGATCGCGACCACGACGCGGCGCGCGATGCGCTCGATTTCGTCGGACGACTCGATCTGCGGGAAGAACATCGTGAACTCGTCGCCGGCGAGGCGCGCAAGCAGCGGCCGCGTACGGGCATTCCCCGCATATTCGGCATTGACCACGACGCGCAGACGGTTGGCGACCATGATTAGCAGCTGGTCGCCCCGCGCATGGCCGAGGCTGTCGTTGACCGACTTGAACCGGTCGAGGTCGACAAACAGCATCGCCGAGCGCGTGCCCTCATGCGCTTCGCCCAGAAGTTTGTCGGCTTCCGAGCGGAAATGAAGGCGATTCGGAAGCGAGGTGACGGGATCGTACATGCCGAGCGCATGCGCGTTCTCGATCGAGGCGCGCACCTCGGCGAACAGAGAATCCACGGCGGCTGCGACCTTTGGCATCGCCCGCCGGACGATCGCCGGGGCCGGTGAAACCAGATCCCCGTCCTCGACCGCGAGCAGGCGTTCGCTCGAGCGCGGACAGCGCCCGCGCGCTCTCGCTGTTGGGCCGTTCTGAAGCAATGTAGCTGACCAGCAGGCAGAATGCGCCGGCGGCAAGCGATGCAAGGATCTTCTCGTCGAACGCCGTCAAATAGAGGAGCGCCGCAAGCGAGAAGATGAAGGACGCAAGACCGGCTGCACACGAGAGGATCGCGTTGCTGATCTTCTGGGCCGTGCCTGCTTTCATCGGTTCGATGCGCCTCGCGCGACGGCAATGCCCGCCTGACGCACCCGCGTTAAAGAATAGGGGTTAAGAAAAAGTCATCGGCGCCTCAGAACGATATAGAGGCTGCCCCCGCCGCCATGGCGCCGGTGCGCTCCACGAACCGCGGCAATGCCCGGCGCGTGCCGCGAAGCGGCAAGCCAGTCGTGGACTGCGGCCCGAATCCGCCCACGCGCGACCGGCGGCTCGCCAGGGCGATGATGGCCGGTAATGAGCAGGACGATACGGTCGCCGGCGTTAATCGCCTGCTCGAGAATACGGTCGATCGCGCGCCACGCAGTGTCGAGCGTCATGCCGTGCAGATCGAGCGCCCGGTCGGGCTCGGCCGTGCCCGAGCGGAGCCGCCGGTCCCAGCTTGCGTCGAGGGTGTTCCCGAACCGCGAGCGGGCTGGCACAGGAGCCGGAACTGGAAGCAATCGCGGCTGGCGGGTGATGGGCTTTATATCGGGGTATTGTTGTTTTTTTTCAGTTGTTTGCTGTTTGATCTTCTCACGCGATAACGGCTGGATCGTGGCCGTCACGCGCGCCCATAGCGCGGCCTCCTCAGGGCTGAGCCGACGCACGCGCCGCCGTGCCTTTGGGGAGAAGGACGTACGCCACGCCGTTCGCCGACATCCCGCCGGCGATCTGCGTCGCGTCGGGCCCCCCGCCCCAGAAGGTGTCGAACCGGTTCGGGCCCTTGATTGCCCCGCCGACATCCTGCGTGACCCAGAGGCCGTAAGCTTCGGGTCTGTCGAGCGCGAGGTACACCGGTGCGCCGAGGGGAACGAAGTTCGGATCGGTGGCAACCGTCCCGCGCGGCGTCAACGGGACGTTGAGCGCGCCGAGCGGGCCAGGGCCCGTCAGCGCCTTGAAGAAGATGTAGGATGCATTCTCCCGCATCAGTTCGCGTCCCTGATCCGGATTGGCCCGGATCCAATCCCTGATCGCCTGCATATTGGCCCCGCCCGGTGGAAGAATTCCCCGGTCCCTGAGCAGCTTGCCGATGGCGGTGTAGGGCAGCCCATTCTGATCGGCATAGCCGATGCGGATGCTGGTGCCGTCGGGAAAGACCATGCGTCCGGAGCCTTGAATTTCTACGAAGAACAGGTCCACCGGATCCGCCGCCCAGGCGATCTCCAGCCCGCGGTTGGCGAGCACGCCGCTCTCGATCTCGGCTCGGCTGTAATAGGGAACGCAGGCGCCCGTTGGGTCGATGCGCCCCCTCCCCGTTGTTCCGTCGGGCCGCGTGCAGCGGACCAGGTCGGGCGGGACCATGTAGATCGGCGCATATCCGGGCTGCGCAACGCGCGAGCCCTGGATCTCCGGCTCGTAATAGCCGGTCGCAAAGGCCTTGCCGTTCCCAACCCGCACCCAATCGAAGCGGTCGCGGAAGAAGGCGGTCGCCTGCTCGGGCGCGAGACTGGCGGCCTCCAAACACTGCGGGGCCCAATCAGCACCTTGCGCGAGGCCCGACTGGTCTTGGCGCTTGATCAGCACCGGACAGCTGGTCCGAAACGCCTGCAGCGCACGCTGTGCCCAGGCATCGTAGATCGTCGGCGCTGGAGGAACGAGCGCGACGCCCGCCTCTCGCGCGGTCTTGGGCGGTGGCGGAACTGTCGGAGCGGGTACGCGAACAACGGCCGGCGGCGGCGGAGCCTCAGGCGAAGGGAGCGGCTTGGTCGCGCAGGCGGCGAGAAGAACGAGCGAAGCGAGCGCGAACGCGCGAGCGACGAAGCTCACTCTTCCTCGTCGGTCTCGATCAGCACCCAGTTCGGGTCGCGCGACGTGGTGTCGCGGCGGAACGTCCACAGGTCGCGCGTTTGAACGGCGTCGCTCATCGAACCGGCGACGACGTCGCCCGCGGAGTTGCGGGTAACGGCTGCAATATCCGCTTCAAAGCGGACTGTGAGAACGGCGACGCCGCGCTCGGCGGAAGCTTCAGAGATCACCGCCTGCTCGATTCTGACCAACCGGTTGTCGAGCTTCAGCCCATCCTTCTTGCGCTGCTCGACCGCGCCGGCGAACGTCTCATAGACGTGGTCGTCCACGTGCGCCCGGACCCCCTCCAGATCGCCCTTCCAGAACGATTCGAGAATCAGCCGGTAGGCCGCCTTCGCGCCCTCGAGGAACTTGGCCACGTCGAACGTGGGGTCGGCGGCAAGGATCGCGCGAACGCCGGGGCCCGCGGTCGGAACGAACGCCATGTCGCCCGCATCCACAGGCGCCGATGGCGTCGGCGCGGGCTGACTGACTTGCGGCCCGACGCGCGCGTCGGGATCGGCCGGCCTCAATATTGGCTGCTGCTCGTGGCCGGTGCGCTCACCTAGCACGCTGTAGAGGCGCAACCCGATGAAAAGGGCGACGAGTGCGAGGATTACGATGACGGTCAATCTTGAGGTCCTGTTCGATCTTCACACCAACATAGTGCGTGCAGCGTTAAGATTCCAACACTCGTGAACGTATGTAGCTTCCGGTGCAACGCACGAACCCGGCGTTGCGCCCCATTTTATGCCCTGCTAGGCGCGCATTCACGATAGCAGCCGCGTCTCCAGCGGCTCCCGACACAGCTCAACATTTTGCAAGGACAGCATAAAAATGGCGGACCAGGAACCGGCGACCGGCGGCAATGGCTCTGGCGAGATCGGCGCCGAGCCCGCGATCAGCATCCTCGCCCAATATACCAAGGATTTGTCGGTCGAGAATCCGAGCGCCCCGCAGGTCTTCCAATGGCAGGTCCAGCCGAATTTGGACGTTCAGTTCAACATCAATGTCGAGACCGTCGCCGACGACGTTCACGAGGTGGTGCTGAAGATCGAGGTGAATGCGCGTTCGGACAACGGCGTCCATTTCGTCGTCGACTTGAGCTACGGTGGGCTCTTTGGCATCCGTAATGTTCCCGCGGACGCGCTCCAGCCGTTCCTGCTGATCGAGGCGCCGCGGTTGATCTTCCCGTTCGCGCGCCAGGTCGTTGCCGAAGCGGTTAGCAGCAGTGGCTTTCCTCCGCTCCTCCTCGATCCGATCGATTTCGCCGGAGCCTATCTCCAGCAATTGGAGGCGCAGCAGCCACAAGGCGTCGAGGGGGGCAACGGCGGAGGCGAACAAACCCCGCCGGAAACTCCGTCCGACGCCTGACGCCGGGCGCGGCGCAGATCGAATGAACCTCGCCCGTTCGCTGGGATCGGTCGGCGGACTCACCTTCGCCAGCCGGGTGCTGGGGCTGGTCCGCGACATGCTGTTCGCCCAGTTCGTCGGCGCCAATTTCGCGTCAGACGCCTTCGCCGTCGCCTGGCGCATGCCCAACATGTTCCGCGCTTTGTTCGCCGAAGGGGCATTCTCGGCCGCGTTCATTCCCATGTTCAACCGCAAGGTCGCGGACAAGGACGGGCCGGGGCTCCCGGCCGGAATCGCCTTTGCCGAAGATGCGCTGTCGGTGCTGCTGCCATCGCTGGTGGGCATGACATTGCTGCTGGAGCTGTTGGCCTGGCCAGCGACCTACTTGATCTCGCTCGGCTTCCACGGCGCGTCACACGAGCAGTTCGCTTATGCGGTCATGCTGACCCGCTTCACCTTCCCCTATCTGATGCTCATCTCGCTCGCGTCGCTCTTGGGCGGCATCCTCAATTCGCTCCATAAATTCTGGGTCGCCGCCGCAGCGCCGATCCTGCTCAATATCGCTCAGATCGTCGCGCTGCTGTTCTTTCATACGCATGAGCCGTTGAGCACCACCAAATACCAGGCGATCTCCGTCACCGTCGGCGGGGTGCTCCAGCTCGTCTGGATTGCACAAGCCTGCTGGGCGAACCATGTGCGCCTCAAGCTGAAGCGGCCCACCATCAACGCCGACGTGAGACGGCTGATGAAGCTGATTGGACCCGCCGCCGCAGGCACCGGTGCCGTTCAGTTCAACCTGCTGATTTCGACTGCGCTCGCGACCGGCTTTCTGCCGCACGGCTCGGTCTCGTACATCTATTACGCCGACCGGTTGAACCAGCTGCCGCTTGGACTGATCGGCATTGGTTTGGGAACCATCTTGCTGCCGACGATCTCGCGCCAGCTCGGGAGCGGCAATGACGCCGATGCGATGGCGACGCAGAACCGCGGAGTCGAGCTTGCGCTGTTCCTGACCCTGCCCGCGACCGTTGCATTGGTCGTTTGCGGCGTTCCGATCATCACCGGCCTGTTTCAGCACGGCGAGTTCACCGCAATGGACGCGGTCAGAAGCGGTCAGGCGCTCGCCGCTTTCTCAGTTGGGCTACCATCCTACATCCTCGTGAAGGTGCTGACGCCCGGCTATTACGCGCGCTCGGACACCAGAACGCCAATGCGATTCGCGATGATTTCGATCGCGATCAACCTTGCGCTCAACCTCGCCTTCATCGTCCCCCTCAAGCATGTCGGCCCGCCGCTCGCCACCGCCCTCGCGTCGACCGTCAACATCTGGATGCTCTACCGCACGCTCGCGAAGCGTGGGCACTTCGAGACCGATGCTCGCCTTCGCCGCTCGGTCCCGCGCCTCGCCATCGCGTCGCTCATCATGGGGGTGGGCCTGTATTTCCTGACGCCGCTGATCGCCCCCTATCTCACCGGCTCAATCCTTCACCGCGGTCTCGGCCTGGCTGCACTGGTCGGTGCGGGCGGCGCGGTTTACGCGTGCGCTTGCTTCGTCACGGGAGCGTTCCTGCTTGACGACGTCAAGCTCCTCATCAAACGCCGGCCGCGGAAGACATGAGCAATCAAACCACCAGACGCGTTGTTTCGGGGATTCAGCCGACGGGCGACCTCCATCTCGGCAATCTCCTCGGGGCAATCCTGCGTTGGGTGCGCATGCAGGATGAGGCCGAGTGCCTGTTCTTCCTCGCCGACCTTCACGCGCTGACGGTCGACATTGACCCGGCCCAATTGCACGCGAGCATCCGCGAGATGGCGGCAGCCCTGATCGCCAGCGGAATCGATCCGGCGAAGTCGATCGTCTTCCGCCAAAGCGCCATCCCCGCGCATGCCGAGCTCGCCTGGATCCTCCAGGGCACCGCGCGCATGGGCTGGCTCAACCGGATGACGCAGTGGAAGGACAAGGCAGGGAAGAACAAGGAAGGTTCCTCCGTCGGCCTCTTCACCTACCCGGTGCTCCAGGCCGCCGACATCCTGCTCTACAAGGCGACGCATGTGCCCGTCGGGGAGGACCAGAAGCAGCATGTCGAGCTCACTCGGGACATCGCGCTCAAGTTCAACACCGACTTCGACGTCGATCTGTTCGTCCCGCCCGAGCCGCTCATCGGCAGCGAAGCCGCACGCATCATGAGCCTGCGCGACGGCACATCGAAAATGTCCAAGACGGACCCGTCCGACATGAGCCGGATCAACCTGACCGACAGCGACGAAAACATCGCGCAGAAGATCCGCAAGGCGAAGACCGACCCGGAGCCGCTGCCCGACAATGCAGGCGCGCTCGATGGCCGCTCGGAGGCAAAGAACCTCGTCGGGATCTATGCGGCGGTGACGGGCGAAAGCGTCGAGCAAGTGCTCGCGCGCTTTGCCGGTCGGGGCTTCGGCGCATTCAAGCCGGCGCTCGCCGATGCTTTGGTCGCGCTGATCGGCCCGATCCGAAAACGGCTCGACGAGCTTCGGCGCAACTCGGCGGAGCTCGATCGCATTCTCGCCGCCGGCTCGGCGCGCGCGAGCGACATCGGCGCGCCCGTCCTTGCCCAGGCGAAGGCCGTCGTCGGCCTGAGCGCCTAAGGTACGACCGCCGACTTGGACGAGGACCAATCCCGAGCCGAAAGGCCGCTGCCGCTGTCCCAACGGCTCGCGCAGATCGCGGAAACGAGCCGGTCCGACCGAGTCTCACTGTCCGAGCTGGCGCGGCAGCTTCATGCCCGGGTCTGGGGCGGGCTGCTGGTCATCTTCGCGGCGATCAACGTGATCCCGCTTCCGCCGGGCACCAACACAGTCATCGCCATCCCGCTCGTGCTGGTATCGGCGCAGATGGTGTTCGGCCGTTCAACTCCATGGTTTCCGGCACGCGTAGATCGGCGCGGCGTCACCAAGGCGGAGCTGCAAACCCTGATCGCGAAAATGGGCTGGTTCGAACAGCGCGTTGAACGGATTTTCCGGCCACGGCTTGGCGAGTTGACGAGCCCAACCGCCACGCGCGTGATCGGCCTCATCTGCATGGTCCTTTCCGTGATTGCCGGGCTTCCGATCCTGATGATCCATAACGCGCCAGCGGTCGCGATCGTGCTGTTCGGTCTCGGGCTGATCTACCGCGATGGCGTGTTGGTGATCGTCGCGGCTATTGCGGCGATCCTCAGCATCATTTTCGATGCTGCGTTGATCATTTGGGGCGTGGCCGCGCTCAAATATGCGGCAGCGTGGCTGCGCAGCTAGCGCCGTCAGCCCGACGCGCTGAAATAACGCTTCATCGACGGTTCACCGCATTTGGTGGTATATCGCAACTCGAAGTTGCGATTTTTGGACCCGAGTGAGGGGGAGTAATTATGCGTATCCGTAAATTTGCAGCCGCGATCGCGCTCGGCGCCGCGGCGATTGCACTGGCCGGCTGTGCCACTGCGCTCGACACCCGCGTTACGCGCTACCAGGCGATGCCGGCGCCGCAAGGACAGACCTTCGCGGTCGTTCCGGTCGGCGGCATGGCCGCGAGTGGCGGCCTCGAATTCCAGCGCTATGCCGCAATCGTCGCGCAGCAGCTGGCCGCGCGCGGCTACTCGCCCGCGCCCGATCCGGCGAGCGCGAGCATGCTCGTGCAGCTCGGCTACGGCGTCGACCACGGCCAGGTCCGCGTCATCTCCGATCCGTTCGTCGGACCCTACGGCTACGGCGGTTTCTATGGCGGGAGCTTCTTCTATCCGCGCTTCGGCCGTTTCGGCTCGCCCTTCTATTACGGCTGGAACGACCCCTTCTGGTACGGCAACGGGATCAATTCCTATGTCGAATATCATAGCGAGGTCGATCTCCACATCCGGGCCAAGGGCACCAACCAGCCGCTGTTCGACGGCCGCGCCCAGGCGCGCTCGGAGACCAATCGGCTCGACGTCGTCCTGCCGAGCCTGATCGAAGCCCTGTTCACTGGCTTCCCCGGGCAGAATGGCGAGACGGTGAAGATCACCATCCCGACCCGGCCGGCCACAACCGCGCGCCGCTAGTCGCGACTCAGACGCTCAAGAGAGGCCCGTCGGACCAGCTCCGGCGGGCCTTTTCCTTGCTCATCATGGCCCCGGAGACGGCGAATTTCGCGGCGGAAGCTTCTCGAGCAGGAAGGAGTCCATCGATCGCCACAGCCGCACCCACGCGGAATGGCGGATGAAATCATGCGCCTCGCCCGGAAAGATCAACGTTCGCACGTCGACCCCGCGCTCGCGCAGGCGCTGGGCGAGATCGACGGTTTCGACAACGTCCACGTTCATGTCCGCGTCGCCGTGGATGAGCAGGACGGGCGAGCGCCAGCCATCGAGATGGCCGACGGGCGACGCCGCACGCGCCTGATCACGATCTTTCTCGTCGACCCCAAAATAGGTGCTGGGACTAAGGTGACCCTTGACCGGTGACGGCCAGCTCCAGTCGTAGACGCCGTGGATGCCCACGCCAGCCTTGAACAAATCGGAATTGCGGGCGAGCGCTTGCCCCGCGAGCAGGCCGCCGTAGGAGCCGCCCCAGATGCCGATCTTCGACGGATCGACATCGGACCGAGCGGCAAGCCATTGGCCCGCCGCGAGCACGTCACGATATTCGGTTGCATCGCGCCAGGCGCGGCCGGGCGCGTCGCGGAACATCTGTCCATAGCCGATGCCGGAGCGGTAATTGATCGCGAGCACCTCATAGCCCTGCTCCGCGAGCCGGCGGTTCACCGCATAATCCGACGCGTAATAGCCCATGTAGTGAAAGGCCGGGAACATCTGCCGCTGCGGACCGCCATGGACATAGACGAGCGCCGGGTGACGGCCGGGCGTGGACGGCGTGAAGAGCTGACCGGTGAAGGTCATTCCGTCGAGCGACACAAGATGCACTTCTTGCGGCGGTGCCGAGGTCAGCGGCGAGGTGTAACCGTAATCCACATAATTCTCGGCAAGCCGCGTCTGCCCACTCTTGAGATCGAGGATGCGCAGCAACGGCGCCTGGTTCGCGCTTGCGCCGACGATTGCGGCGTAACTTCCGCCGACCGCGGCATGAGCGATCACCGGATCGGCCTGCGACAGCGCACGCGCGGAGCCCGTCACCGGGTCGAACAACGACAGCTGGCGCGTATCGCGATCGGCACAATTGTGAATGACGAACAGCGCCTCGCCCGACTTCTCGCTTTCGGCGACCTCGCAACCCGCCGGCGTGATCGCACTCGGCGCGCCGCCGCTCGCCGGCAGCGCGTAAAGCCGGCCCCAGCCGTCGTCTTCCGAGTAGAACGCCAGTTCATTGTCGGAGCTCCAGCGCAGCGCGCCTTCGGGATCGTCCATGCCCAGCGTTATCGCCGGTCCGCGTGTCGTCCACAGCGTGCGCGTAGCCCCGGTCTTCATGTCGAAAACGTCGACGGAAAATGGCTCTGCCTCGGTCTGATCGGGGGTGGTGCTGTGCTTGCGCCCGGGTAGGCGCAGGAAAGCAATCGCGTCTCCATCCGGCGAGAGCGACAGGGACTGCAAGCCGGTCGAACTCCAGTGACTAGCCAGTCGATTTCGCGTGCGTGCGGACGATAGCGGCCAAGGAAGGAATAGCCGCGCCGGTCGTCGACGAAGATCAGGTCGCCGGACCTGGTCCAAGCGAATTGCGACCAGGACGCGCCACCCTTGGCGAACAGCTTCGGCTTGGCGCCCGGCGAAGCGATATCGACCGACCAGAGGTCGCCGTCGCGCTTGAACAGCAACATGCGCCCGTCGGCCGAAAAGCTGGGCTCGAGCCCGCTGCCGATCTTGACCGCTTTTGCTCCCGGCGATGTGGCGATGAGCCACAGGGTCGCACTTGGCGCGTCCACGAGACTGGCCGGGTTGAAGGCCTCATCCCCACGCGGCGCACCCGTCGTGAAGACAATATGCTTGCCGTCGGATGCGAGCTGCACGTCGGTGATCGGCTGTCCCTCTTCGTCCGCTCGCGTTGCGATTACCACGCGGCGGAACTCGGGCGCGCGCGCGAACAGTACCGAGCTTCGATCGCCTTGCTTCGCAAGCCAGGCAAAAGCCGGGACTTTCGCGGCGCTGACGGCCTCAACATAGGGAAAGTCGAGGAAAGACGTGTCCGCCGTAGCAGCCATCGCCGGCCGGCCCAGCGTGAGGGACGAGACGGCGAGCGCCGCCACCGAGAGAATTCGCATTGGACGAGGCTAAGCGACGGTAGCCGAGCTCACAAGCGCCGATGTGCAAGCGACAGACTCGCGCAAAGCGACGATTTGTCGTATCGGCTCAAGCAGCGGGGGCAGGACCAATGGCCGCAAGAAAATCTCACAGGCGCAGGTTTCTGATCGCGGGCGCCGCAGTGCTTGCCGTCGGCGCTGGCGCGGTCGGACTTGCCGGCCAATATGGAGCGCTCGGACCGATCGAGGGCACCATCGCTCCGCAGATGTACGTCGATTCCCTACCCGACGCGCAGATCCCCATTCATGGCCGTTATGTGCTGGTCGATGCCGCTTCGGCTCGGCTCTACATGATCGAGGACGGGCGCGTCAGCGATTCGATGCGGGTGATCGTCGGCAAGCCCGAAACGCCGACACCGACGCTGAAGAGCGTCATCAATTATGAGACATTGAACCCCTACTGGCACGTAACCCCCGACCTCGCGCAGACGCTCATTGCTCCGCGCGTGCTCAAGGAGGGCGATGCCTATCTCACCGACCGGGGTTATGAGGTTCTCTCCGGCTGGGGAGCCGATGCGCAGGTGCTTTCGCCCGACACCGTGGACTGGAAGGCGGTCGCCGCGGGCAATCTGAAGGTTTATGTTCGCCAGCGACCCGGCCCCGCCAACTCGCTGGGCCACTTCAAGTTCGATCTTCCGAACGGCGACGGAATCTACCTTCACGACACGCCCAAGAAAGAACTCTTCGCACAGGATGCGCGCAATCTCAGCCACGGCTGTGTCCGACTCGAGGATGCGCCGAAGCTTGCGCGATGGCTCCTCGGCAAGGATCCGCCTGCGGCTGCGGCCCCGGAGGAGAACATCCTCCTCCCCCAGCCCGTGCCGATCATGATCAGCTACCTCGATCCGCGCAGCCAGACGCAGCTCGCATTGCTGCAATAAAGTTCGCGGCGGGCGCTCAGCCTTCCAGCTGGCGCATCAGCAGCCGAATGTCCGCGTCCAGTTCGGCGTCCGCCGCCCGCAGCTTCTCGATCTGGCGGACCGCGTGGATCACGGTCGTGTGATCGCGCCCGCCGAAACGCCGGCCGATGTCGGGCAGCGACTTGGGCGTCAGCTGCTTCGACAAATACATCGCGACCTGCCGCGGCCGTGCGACCTCGCGCGCGCGCCTCGCCGACGTCATCTCGGCCTTGCGGATGCGGTAATGCTCGGCGACCTGGGTCTGGATCTCGTCGATCGAAATCCGCCGCTGGTTGGCGCGCAGCACGTTGGCCAGCACTTCCTCGACGAAGGCGACGTCGATCTCGCGCCCGGTCATCATCGCGTAAGCGCCGATGCGATTGAGCGCGCCTTCGAGCTCGCGCACCGACGAGGTCACGCGGCGGGCGAGGAAGTCGACGACCGGCCGCGACATCTCGACTCCGGGAAGCACCTCGAGCTTGGCGAGGATGATGTTGAAGCGCAGCTCGTAGTCCGCCTGGTTGATGTCCGCGACCAGCCCCCACGACAGCCGAGACAGGATGCGAGGAGCGATCCCGTCGAGGTCCTGCGGCGCGCGATCCGAGGTGATCACCAGCCGCCGTCCAGCGGTGATGATCTCGTTCATCGTGTGGAAGAATTCTTCCTGGGTCGAATCCTTGCCGGCGATGAACTGGACGTCGTCGATCAGCAGCAGGTCGGCGCTCCGCAGCCGGCTCTTGAAGCCGATCGTGTCATTCTCTTTCAGCGCCCGGATGAACTCGACCATGAACTTCTCGGCCGACATCGACACTACGCGCGAACCGCGGTTGTGGGCGAGGAAGCTGTGACCGATCGCGTGCAGCAGGTGGGTCTTGCCGCGGCCGGTGCCGCCGTGGACGAAAAAGGGATTGAAGCTGACCGCTCTTCGACGTCGCCAACGTGCGCGCAGCGGTCGCCGCGACCTCGTTCGCCTTGCCGACGATGAATGTTTCGAAGCGATAGCGGGGGTCGAAATTGGGAGCGTTCGGATCGCGCTCGACTGGCGCCGGAGTTTCCTCGAGAATCAACAGCGGCGCCGGGCGCGGAGCGTCGGCGGCGGCCATGACGCGGACATTGCGCACGACCGGAAGCACGGTCTTCCACGCCAGCGTCAGCCGCTCGCCGAAATGCGAGCGCACCCAGTCGGCCATGAACTGGCTCGGCATGACCATGTCGAGCGTTCCGCTGTCCGGCTCGAAGGCGCCAAGCTCCGCGGGCTTCAGCCAGCCGTCGAACGTGCGTGCGCCAAGGTCACGGCGAAGTCCTGAGCGAATGGAGTCCCATGCGGCCTCGAGCGGTGCCGCGACGCGGCCTTCTGCTAGCTCGACAGACGAATTCGCCCCTGTGCTCTGCACTGGTCCGCGCCTCCCTATTCAACCCCCCGATAAGAGGCAAAAGGATCCCGTCACGAGCGATCCGAGTTGCGCGTCCTAGGCTTCTTTTCTCTCTTGCCCCCGGCGCGGATTCGCGCCCGGAAGGCTGTTACTGAAACCCTATTGGGCTGCTTGCAAGTGCCGTTTTTTCATCAAAATGAAATAAAGCCACTTGACATCGGATTCACGCCAAAATTGGCGGAAACGGCGGAAAACTGCGCTTTTCTCGACAAGCGCAAAGTTAGCGCTAACGCGAATCGCCGGAATTGCTGCATTTTTTTGACGATCCCGAAACGGAACGAGCCGCCGGTCTCCCGACGGCCCTCCTGGACCCCAACCTCAGCGGCCGTTTCAGCCGAGCGACGCAACTCGCTTGGACAGCCGGGAAATCTTCCGCGAGGCCGTGTTCTTGTGGATAACGCCGCGCGCGACTCCCCGCGCAATCTCCGGCTGGACCTTCTTCAGCGCATCCGCGGCATCGGCCTTCTTCCCGTCCGCGATCGCCGACTCGACGGCCTTGATGAAGGTCCGGATGCGGCTGATTCGCGAATGATTGATCACCGTGCGATTCGCATTGCGGCGGATTCGCTTCTTGGCTTGCGGCGTATTCGCCATTTACAAAGTCCTCGTTGTCCTGCGGCTCAATGAAAAAGCGGCGCTGAGCCAAACGGCTGCGCCGACACGGGCGTTCCACTACTCAGAGAGCCCCTTCAGGTCAACCTAGCGCTGGCACCTAGGGCAATAGAAAGTCGAGCGGCCGCCTTGGACCATGCGTTTCACGACACCTCCGCACGCGCAAGGTTGGCCCTCGCGGTCATACACAGCGAAGCTCTTCGAGAAATAGCCGAGTTCACCGTCAGGGCTGGCGAAATCCCTGAGGCTCGATCCACCGGCCTCGATCGCTTCGCCAAGCACCTCCTCGACGGCGCC
>CAWKHO010000008.1:0-15467 GCA_963849435.1 uncultured Alphaproteobacteria bacterium | reverse complement strand
GTTATGTCGTACGCGTTCAACTTCAGTTCAGGTCTTGCTTCTTTTAGAGTTTCAGAACATTAGCGGAGCCGTTGAAGCTACGCAGTTTCGCCAGGTGGCGTACCGGCAGCTGTTGGATTAATACGTCGATTTCAGCCTCCTTGGTGGGTAGCCAGATCCGCATTTCACCCGGGGTGCGATTGTTCCACACACCGTACGGTATCATTGTGGCAGCAACCAGGTGCGGAGCTTTACCCGCTCCGGCAGGTCTCAGAGTTGGTCTTCAGCGCTGTGACACCACCGAGAACTCGGCCCGGAACTCGGGGACGATCGGTGAGTCCTCAGGCAGGACGAGCGAGCCCACATTCGGACCCAGATCGGCTTCTGATACAATAGACGATCGGCCGCGTTCGACTGCCACTCGTAACCAGTCCATCATAGTCACGAAAACGCGCGGGCGCTTTGGTGCGAATTATAGCCATCGGCAAGTCGAGAGCTCGACAACGTCGCGTTCTTTCCAATTCCGCTGACCTTCGCCCAGCCATTCTTCGCCGAAACAGCTACGGGCTTTCCGTTGACCTGGACTGCCCAGTTTTCGGCCCATGCTGGAATCCGCAGGTTAACGACGGAAATGCTGCGGGACATTCGCCAGTTCGAGTTCTGACGTGCCGTCCCACGTAGTTCGTGTATGGTCGCCTTTGCACCCTGTCCCAGGGCAATTCAGCGTCGGAAGCGATGTAGTGCTTTACGTAGAGATCGCTTCAGTTGAGCAATAGATGTATCCGCCGATCGTCGAGAAGAGTTTGACGATATTGGGCGGACAGCAGGGCACCGGGTGCCAGGCAAAGCGCATCGTCGGCGGATCGCTTTGCACCGGGTTCTCATAGAAGTAGCGATCACCCTCGAGGCTGAGCGAAGCGTAGAATGCGTTGTAGAGCATCCGCTCCGCAGCGTCCAAATGACGCGCATCTCCCGAAAGCGCGAACATCGTGTGCGCCCACTTGAAGTTGCCATAAACGCTGCAGCTTTCTCCATAGCAATCATCAGGAGGGAGCACGTCGGGCGTCGAAGAATAGCCTTCATTCTTGGCGCTCTTCCGACCGCCGGCGCCAGTGATGTACTCTTGTGCTCAACGAAGTCGTTCCATACGGCTTCGACCGCGATCCGATCCCTTGATGTCCGTGGCCCCGACATATTCGCCGACGCCGTTGAACAGAAACGCGGCCCGGACCGCGTGTCCTTCGATTGTTCGCTGCTGTTCAACCGGTAGGTGATCCTGGGATATTTGACCGAACTCGGCGATTCGCGGGGTGCCCGCGCTGGCCGATCAGCCATCCGCTCAAATGAAGGTATTTCGCGTCGCCCGAGAAGCCATACTGGCGCATGAGCGCGTGCTCAATTTCCTCGTGGCCGGGAAGGTAGTTCGGGTGGGCCGGGAGCGACGAGGCCATATCGTCGACAGCACGGAGAGCGCTCTCGTGAAGTCCTTTTT
The DNA here is from genome assembly GCA_963849435.1 of uncultured Alphaproteobacteria bacterium. Taxonomy (GTDB): domain Bacteria; phylum Pseudomonadota; class Alphaproteobacteria; order Sphingomonadales; family Sphingomonadaceae; genus Sphingomicrobium. Next base: position 13,996 of record CAWKHO010000008.1, on the reverse strand, counting down.
CGGCCGGTCGCTTCTCTCAGCGCAATGCCAGCTTCCAGATAATGGCCAAGAGCATAGTCTTCATGCGACCACCAGACCGGTTTCCAGCGCAATTGAGGATTGTCAGCCACAGGCCAGCCGAAATGCCAATAACCGTTGGCATCTTGCTCCGCCATCATCTGCGTAGCCCAAGCACCGACCAGACTGTCTATCGAATGCTCTGGCTGGACACCCAGTACAGTCGCCAGCCGATCGGTGAATTTGATCGCTTCTAGATCCGCCCCGCTGGAGCTGGCTTACGTATCCGCTTGGCGATCGCTTGATCGCGGCTACCCCGCCCGCGTCGTCAAAATGGGATGTTGCCCAACCGACCGTCGTTTCGTGCACACTTCTTGTCGTGGTTTCCAAAATGTGTCTGTCAATTTCACGTGTCGATAGGGCACTTGCGTTGCGACGAAGTGCGGGAATCGCTTTGGAATTGAGGTACGGATCTCCTGTCGACCAAGCCTGTGCTGGCGTTGAAAGAAAAGTAGTGAGAGCCGCACTCGAGGTGAGGAGCATCGCCGAGCGACGTGTCACTCCGACACCAGTGCCCGCAACGTGCTTCTCAGGCATATTCCTTATCTTTCTACGTCTCCGGCCGGAAAAATAGCCTCTGCACCGAATTGCTCAAAACGCAATTGATCACGAGCGCTTTTGACTATTCCTGATCCTTTAGTAACGTCAAGGTGCGGCATGCGACATTGCAAGTGGCGAACGGTGTAGAAACTTGCTCAGGCGATAGTCGAAACAACCGTCGTCCGGCTTATGTCGCGAAGCGTCGGCCGCTGGAGCCTCTCAGCGCTGAACGAGTCTCTGCGCTTTCGGCGATGACTGTTCCGATAGCGGCGCGGGATATTTGGGTGGCAAGCCGTGCACGGTTGCCTTCCCGCGCAGACCCATCCGATACATAATGTCGAGCATGCGGTTCCCGCTGATCGTGCCCGATCTCTTGAGCGGTTCGCCTGAGCTGGTCAGGGCTTTGATTTCAAGGTCGGTGAGCATGTTGGTAGGATAGCAGCGAAGGCGCCTCCTACCAACAGATTTGCCAACGCGTTCGCCGCGCTACCAACAAATCTCATGACACATCATCGTGCCTCGATATTCGTCAAAATAGACGTAAACGACTGAACACACGCGGTTTCTGGTGCGCTATGAGGCTCACAGAAAAGAAGATGGTCGGGGAGAGAGGATTCGAACCCTGTTTCGCCGCGAAAGTCTTACTCTCGTTCGTTCACTTCACGCCACTTTAGCATTTGGGATGGAGCTCTGCTGTAGCGGTGCGTCCGTGCCCCCATAGCTAACCCGAAACGCAGAGTTTTGGAATTGAACCTGCTGTCAGCTTACCGATGACGGTACTTCTGACGGTATATACGGCCGGATGGTCGGGATTTTGCTGCGCCATTACAAATAATTAGCAGATATATTCGATTCGCCCCTGGGCACCATTTTTTTTCCGAGGCGGAGAACGGGGTCCAAGACGGCTACTAACCTTCTGCAGCGCGCGAGCGCCTTCGCAGCCGAACACCTTGCCACTGGATTATCGCAGTGAGAAGACCACCGCAATTGCGGTCGCCACGAACGGAATCTTCTGGTGTTTAATTCCCTCCTGGTAGAGGAACGTGTGGACTGCGCTCAGCGCGAAGCAGCCATAATTCCACCGCTGCAACTTCTTCCAGCCGGTCGTTTTGAATTTGCGCAGGCTCACGTCGTTGGACGTCGCCAGCAGCAGCAGAAGTATGCACAGCGCGGCCAAACCGGTATAGTTTGCGAGGCCGAAGACATCATAGCGAATTGGCAGGAAATGCTCGTTCCGCCAGTTCTCAAAAACGTAGTAGAGCCACGGCCGCCAGCGCAGGTGCACGCACTGCCCGATGACCGCATGGAAGACGCCCGACATCCCCGCCCAGATCCCGAAGTCGCGGCGCAAATCGATCGATACGGCACCCGCTTTTGGCCGATCAGCTTCAGTGGGCCGATCAGCAAGGTCACGGAAATCAGGACGAGAGCCGGATATGCGCTCGCAAAGCTGAGCCGTTGAATGATGTCGGAAGAGGCTTGGGTCCGGTACAGCAGAAGGGCGCTTGCACATGTGGCAAGGCCGAGCGGCAAGTGATGGCGCAGCAAGCGTCTCGGAAGCCTTCCCATTCTCTCTCAGGGCGCCGGGACGGGCACGGTTTCGGCCTGTGCGCTCGGCTGACGGCCGACAGTGCGACGGCGCCGTATTGGCTGATCCACCACATGATAGAAGAAGGCCGAACAAAGCAGCACCGCGCCCACGAGGCCGAGGCTGCTGCGGACCCCGAGCACTGCGTAGCACAGGAGAAGCACAGGGACGTGGAAGATATAGACGGGGTAGGACAGCTCGCCGCCATAGTTCAGCAGTCTGAGGACACTCCTTGGAAGACGGATGCCGTCGGAAAACAGGAGGAGCGCCACGCTTGCCACATAAGTGAAGATTGAAAATCGCGTCATGAATGCGCGGTTGGTCGAGAACAGCAGGGTGCCGAGACAAAGGATCGCGATCCAGTACCGCCGGTCGGCTCCGATGAAAGTACAGCACGAACCCGGCGAGCCAGGCCCAGATCATGAAGAGCAGCGGCAGGCCGAACAGCAAGCTGCTATAGATCCGAGATTGAGCTTGGGAAAAGCGGCGTAGGCGATTGCCGAAATGGCAATGATCGCAAGCAGGACGATGCGCGGTGCGCGGACGAACAGCGGCGCCAGCAAATAGCAGCAGACCTCGACCGCCAGGGTCCACAGGGGCGCGTTCGTCTCGATTGGGTGGACGACGAAAGACTGGAGCAGCAGAAAGTTTCCGACGATCGTGGTCGGCTGAGAGAGCTCGAAAACGCCAGCCAAGGTGCGGATTGGCGATGGCGTGAACAGGAACGGCAATAATGCCAACAGAATGCTGAAAAAGTAGAGTGGATAAATCCGGATCATCCGCCGCCGGAAATACCCGCGCGGAGCGACGGTGATCGAATGCGCGATCGAAAAGCCCGAGATTACGAGAAAGCAGAAGACCGCTGCGACGGCGCCAAGTCCGTCGAAAAGCAGCAGCCCTTTGTTGATCGCACCCTGGTCGGGAACGAACCGTCCCAGGTGGCCGAAGAGGACGATCATCGCCAGGGCAAAGCGCAGCCCGCCCAGTATCTTCCAGCTGTCGGGCGCTGGTAAATCCCCTCGTGCGTCGCCGCCGACGACCATCCTTGCCCCCCTTAGGTGCCGCCAGAATGAAGCTCTAAAGCGCGTCAGGCAAGCCAGCCGAACTCATCCGCGTTTTGCCTTCCCTATATGGAACAGCCGCATCTCCGCGCTTTCTGAGTGCGGGTTTTCCCGCTTCTTTTGACGGAAATTTGGCATAAGGTGTGGAGCCGAGCGAAATGGCTCGGCCGTGCGGGGGCTTGATGAAGGTCGTAATTCTGGCCGGCGGGTACGGTACCCGCATATCGGAAGAAACTGCGCACAAGCCCAAGCCGATGGTCGAAATCGGCGAGCGGCCGATCCTGTGGCACGTGATGTGCCACTATGCCGCGTTCGGTTTCACCGATTTCACGATCGCCTGCGGCTATCGCGGCGAGGTCATCAAGAAGTATTTCGCCGATTATTGCTTTCACGCGCAGGACCTGATCGTCTCGTTGAAGTCCGGGAAGGTGGAAATGGTCGGCGGTGAGCCGCCCGACTGGCGCGTGCATGCGGTCGACACGGGGCGCGACGCGATGACGGGGGGACGCATACTGGCGCTCAAGGAGCATCTCGGCGACGGCCCATTCATGTGCACCTATGGCGACGGTCTCAGCAGCGTCGCGCTCGACGAACTCGTCGCTTTTCACAAGAGCCACGGCAAGCTTGCGACGGTCACTGCCGTTCACCCGCCTGCGCGCTTCGGCCTGCTGAAGCTCGATGGCGACGGGGTCGCCGCCTTCTCCGAGAAGCCGCAGACCGAAACCGATTGGATTAACGGCGGCTTCTTCGTCTTCGAGCCCGGCATCTTCGATTACATCGACGGCCCTGAAAGCTCGCTCGAGCGCGACGTGCTCGAACGCGTTGCTGGCGACGGGCAGCTCTGCGCCTTCCGTCATCGCGGGTTCTTCCAGCCGATGGACACGCTTCGCGAGAAGCAGCTGCTGGAGGAGCTGTGGCAGAGCGGCAATGCGCCATGGATCCGCCGGCAATGATCGGAGCGGTGCTTCAGGCCTATTCCGGACGCCGGGTGTTCGTCACCGGCCACACCGGCTTCAAAGGGGCGTGGCTTTGCGCATGGCTGCACAAGCTCGGCGCCCACACAATCGGCTATGCCCTGCGGCCGGAGAGCCGCAGCCTGTTCCTGCAGGCGCGGATCGCCGATCGCATGGACTCACGTGAAGGTGATGTGCGCGACTTCGAACAGCTGTGCGCCGCAGTCGCCGAAGCGCAGCCGGAAATCGTCTTTCACATGGCCGCCCAATCGCTTGTCCGGCCATCATACGAGAGCCCGGTCGAGACTTTCGGGACCAACGTGATGGGCACCGCGCACCTGCTCGAGGCTCTCCGCGACGTGCCGTCGGTGCGTGCGGCGGTGATCGTCACCAGCGACAAATGCTATGAAAACGACGGTCGCGCCGAACCCTTCGCCGAGAGTGCGCCCATGGGCGGTCACGATCCATACAGCGCGTCCAAAGGCTGCGCCGAGTTGGTCACCGCCGCCTATGCACGATCGTTTTTCGCAGACTCGCAGTGCACCGTCGCCAGCGCCCGCGCGGGCAACGTCATCGGGGGCGGCGACTGGGCGGTCGACCGGATCGTGCCCGATCTCGCCCGCGCCGCGGAGTCAGCAATCCCGGCAATTATCCGGCAGCCGAAATCCGTACGGCCATGGCAGCACGTGCTGGAACCGCTCGGAGGATATCTTCTACTCGCCCATCGCGCCTCCAGTGAGGGGCAAAGGTTCGCGGGCCCATGGAACTTCGGGCCGCGGGTCGAGGAGAGCGTTTCCGTAGGCGAGCTGGTCGAGCGGCTCCGGCGCCGCTGGCCCGAGGTTGCGGTAGAATATCGGGCCGACGACAACGGTCCCCATGAGGCGGCAGTTCTACGGCTGGATTGCACCAAAGCACGCGAGAAGCTCGGCTGGCGGCCGGTCCTCGGTCTCGACGCGACGCTCGATATGACCGCAGCGTGGTACCGCGAAACCGCATCCGCTGACGCGGCCGAAGTCACGCACCGTCAGATCGCAGAATATGAGCAGTTGCTCGTGAACCAGGAGGAACCTTGTCAATGAGTCCGACCCAAGCCGCCGCGGCAATGTCGAACGCCGGCGGCCAGTCCTCCGCGATCCGTGTGCCCTATGGCCGCACCGTTCACGGCGAGGAGGAGATTGCGGCTGTCGTCGAGGTGCTGCGCACGTCCACGCAGATGGGCGCGAACGTCCGGAAGATGGAACAGTCCGTCGCCGCTCTATTCGCCAAGAATCACGGGATCATGGTCAACTCGGGGTCGAGCGCCAATTATCTCGCCATCGAGCTGCTCGGGCTGCCGCAGGGCGCCGAAGTCATCACACCTGCGCTGACCTTCGCCACCACGGTTGCGCCGCTGGTCAAGAACGGGCTCGTACCGGCCTTCGTCGACGTCGAGCCCGACACCTTCAACATCGACGCCGGGCAGGTCGAGGCGATGATCGGCCCCAACACAAAGGCGATGATGGTCCCGTCGCTGATCGGCAACCTGCCCGACTGGGACCGCCTCGCCGAGATCGCCGCCGCGCACGATTTGCTGATCGTCGAGGATTCCGCCGACACGCTGGGCGCCACCCTTCGCGGCACCAGCACGGGAACGCGCTCGCACATCAGCACGACGAGCTTCTACGGCTCGCATGTCATCAACTGCGCCGGCAACGGTGGAATGCTCTGCGTCAATGACGAGGCTTTGGCGGACGAGGCGCGGCTGCTGCGCAGCTGGGGACGCAGCTCTTCGCTGTTCGTCGATTCCGAAGACCCCGAGAAGCGCTTTGGGGTGACGCTCGAAGGCATCGAATATGACGCCAAGTTCGTGTTCGAGCGGATCGGCTACAATCTCGAGCCGTCGGAGATCGGCGCGGCGTTCGGGCTCGTGCAGCTCGGCCGGCTGCAGTCGAACATCGACGCGCGCATCGCCAATTTCGACGCGCACCTGAAATTCTTCGCCGATTACGAGCATTGGTTCGTGCTGCCGCGCCAATGCCCGGACAGCCGCACGGGATGGCTCGCACTGCCCCTGATCGTCCGCGAGGACGCACCCTTCACGCGGCGCGAGTTGCAGACGTATCTTGAGGCCCAGGGCATCCAGACGCGAACCGTGTTTACGGGCAACATCCTGCGCCAGCCGGGATACCGGGACATCGTGCGTCGCGAAGCTCCCGGCGGCTATCCGAATGCTGACCGCGTCATGCGCAGCGGAATGCTCGTCGCCTGTCACCATGGTCTCAGCGAAACCGACCTCGCTTACGTCCACGATCGCTTCCGCGCCTTCGCCGGGCAGTGGTAGCCTATGCGCATCGCGTTCAATGGGCAGCGCCTTGCCGGCCAGCCGTTCGGCGTCGGCCGTTACCTCGAATATCTGCTGCGCTATTGGAAGGAGCAGCTGGTCGAGGGCGAAGAGGTCAGCCTGTTCGTTCGGCAGCCGTTGGCGGAGCGTTTGTCTGAGCTTGGGCCGCGGATCCGCACGGTCCTGCTTGAAAGCCGGCTCCCGGATTGCCGTGGGAGACCCTGCGCCTCGGTCCGGCCGCTGCCGATCACGACGTGCTGTTTTGCCCGGCTTATTCTGCTCCGCTCGGCTACCGCGGCCGCCTTGTCGTTGCGAACCACAGCGTCAACGAGACCGAGCCCAATGCGCACAGCTGGCTGTATCGGCAGACCTACGCGCGGCTCCACCGCCATTGCGCCCGCCGGGCGGATGCGGTGATTGTGCCGGGCGAGCGCACGCGGCGTGCGGTGGCCGAACATTATGGCGTCCCCGATGAGCGCCTCCATGTCGTCCACCAGGGCGCCGACGAGGCCTTTCATCCGATCGACGACCAGGCACTCCTCTCGGCGACACGGACACGGTTTTTCGGCTCCGACCGGCCGTACCTACTGTTCGTCGGAAAGGGTTCGCCAAGGCGGAACATCCCGATGCTGGTCGAAGCCTTCGCCAAGCTGCGGCACGAGGGCCAATTTCCGCACGGGCTGCTCCTGTTCGGACCTTATATGGGAGATGTGCCGCTGGAAAAATTGTGCAGCGATCTCGGAGTTCAGGACGACGTGGTTCAAACCCCGGGCGTGATCGAGCGGCATTCGGACCTCGCGCCGATTTACGCAGCGGCCGACATCTTCGTTCAGCCCTCGGAGAATGAAGGCTGGTCGATGACCACGGTCGAAGCTCTTGCAAGCGGCACGCCGGTGATTGCCACCGACCGTGGCGGACTTGGCGAGATCGCTCGTGGTCATGCTTACATGATCGAGCCGACCGTCGATTCGCTTGTCGAGGCCATTCGAAGGGTCCTTTCCGACGACGCTTTGCGGGCGGACCTGAGCCGCCGCGCGCGCGAACGCGGCGCCGCGCTGCGCTGGGACAAGCTCGCTCTGCAGACACTCAATGTCGTGCGGGAAATCGGAAAGCGGCAGCAATGACGGACATGCACAAATCCGCAGAGGTGAAGCAGTCCGACGCGAGGAGCTATGACGCGACGGCCGCGGAATTCGGCACGCTGACCGAGCGCTATTCGAAAGGCATCGCCGCGCGGATGCTCGACCTCGGCGGCGTGAACTCCGGCGATCGTCTGCTCGACCTCGGGACCGGGACGGGTCTGCTCGCGCGAATGGCCGCCGCTCGTGGAGCGAATGCCGTCGGGATCGATCATTCCGCAGGGATGCTTGAGCAAGCGCAAGCCAGCGCGGATCAGGACGGCGTCGGCAGCCGCACCCAATTCATCGCGATGGACGCTGAAGCCCTCAAGTTCCAGGACGAAGCCTTCGATGTGACCGTCTCCTTGTTCGTTCTGCGTCATCTACCGAATCCGCTTGCGGCCGCGCGTGAAATGTACCGGACATTGAAACCAGGCGGGCGGCTGGTCACCAGCATCGGTGCGCGCCCCAGCCTGTTCTCCGCATCCGGTTTGAGTGCCGCATCGGACCGGGTCCAGGTCAAGTTGGGCCGCCTTTTGCTCGCGCCCGCAAGCTTACGCGATTTCCTTCGAAGCAAAGGACTCCAACTCGGGGGAGATCACGCCGCCCACAGCCATCTAGGGGATGTGGGAGACATGCTCCGCTCGGTCGGCTTCCGGGATGTTCGGCAAGATTGGTGGGGAGAGCGCCACGTCGTATCGGCCGAAGAATTCTGGAACGTCCAGGCCGTCTTCGACAGCGACGCGCGCGGCACGCTAACGGCTCTCGATGAGCCGCCTCAGGAGAAGTTGAAGCGGCAGTTCATCGCCGCGTGCGAAGAGCACGTTCGCCGCGGACGCGTGCTCGTCTATCGCACCGGCGCGCTGATCTTCACCGCCAAACGCTAGGGCCCGTAAAGCCAGTCGAGCGCTCGCGCGGTTTCGACGAAGCATTCGCAGAGCTGGAGCGTTTCATCCGCGCCAGTTGAGGAGAAAGGAAATGCCAGCCAAATCCGCAGCCCAACAGAAAGCCGCCGGCGCCGCTTTGTCGGCCAAGCGCGGCGACACGCCCAAGAGCAAGCTCAAGGGCGCATCCAAGTCGATGGCTTCATCGATGAACGAGAAAGAGCTCGAGAAGATGGCCTCGACCAAGCGCAAGGGTAAGCCCGAGCACAAATCCAAGAAGAAGTAGCCGTCATTGCGAGCGTAGCGAAGCAATCCAGTGCGTCGGCTGGATTGCCGCGTCGCCACGCTCCTCGCAATGACGGCTTACTTCCAGCCCTTCTCGCGCGCCATCTTCTCCGCCGCGGCATCGAACGGCTCGCCCGACATGGTCGAATCGACCAGCGCGGCGAGGTTCGGGTCCATGCCCGCGGCCATGCGGTAGCTGCCGCTTTGCCCTTCCGGTGCGGCGAACAATCCGCGCAGCTGCCAGCGGCCGCTTTCACGACAGGCGAGGCCGCTCGACTGTTGCTGCGTAAAGGTGCGGCAAACGGCGCCGGCCTGATCGCGGAAGGTAAGCCCAATGCGGGTGTTTCCGCCGGGCGCGCTGGCGAGCTGAGAATTGAGCGCGCCGTTGAGCACCGAAGCCGCGTACATCCGTCCGCCCTGCACTTCGACCGGCGCGCTGCCGCGCTGCGGGATCGCCGTTCCGACAAAGATTCCAACCGCGAGCGTCGCCGCCATCGCGGCCCATTGCGGAAGCGAGCCCCAGCGCCGCGATTCACGCGCACGCGCCGCTGCGCCGAAATCCACCACTTCGGCCTGCGGCGGACGCACGGCCGCGCGCAGCCGCTCGGGCACGGGCACTTCGGCCACCGTATCGAACGCGCCCTTGAGCTGCGCCTGCATCGCACGATGCTGCCCGGCCAAACGCGAAAGCTCGGGATCCGCAGCGACGCGCGCTTCCATCGCGGCCGCTTCGTCGCCGTTCAGCTCGCCATCGAGCCAGGCAAAGAATTCGTCATCCACGTCCGTCATTGCTCACCCACCATGGCCATTAGCGCGGTCCGCCCGCGCGCCAGCCGGCTCGACACAGTGCCAATCTGCAAATCGAGCATTTCCGAGACCTCGCGATAGCCGAAACCCTCGACCAGGATGAGCGCGACGATCTCGCGCTGCTCGTCCGGCAATCCCTGCATGGCCGCCATCACGCGTTTGAGATCGAGCGACGCGTGCATCGCGTCCCGCGGGTCCTCGCCGACGCGCTCTGCCTCCTCCGGCGGCGCTTCGAATTTCTCTTTGCGGATGCGCCCACGCGCCGTGTCGATCCACAGGTTGCGCATGATCCGATACATCCAAGATGTCGAGCCGAGTTCCCGGCTGCCACTGCGATTTCGACCGCAGCGCGCGCTCGATCGCCGCCTGCGTCAAATCGTCGGCGTCGGCCGAATTCCGGCTCAATGCATGCGCGAAACGCCGCAGCCGCGGGAGCAGCGCGATGAGCTGGTCTTCGAACGTCGGCGATGGCGTCATTGAGCCTCATGCGGATGAAACGACGCGGCATTCACGTTTCATCCCCAGTTGCGCATAGAAAGAGGTCCAGCGATGTCCAGATTTGTTCGTCACCTGCTGTCCACGGCCGTCGCGGGCGCGATGCTCGCGGTGAGCGCGGGCGCGCAGCTTCTGCCGAGCGTTTCGCTGCCGCCGGTTTCCCTTCCGGCGCCAATGGGCAATGTGCCGATGGTCGGGCCCGTCGTACAGGACGTGCTCGCCCAACCGCAGGCGCAGCGCGCAATCCAGCCGACGCTCGACTTGGTCGCCGGGCTACCCGCGAGCATCGCCGAATCGGGTGCCCCGACCTTGCTGGAGCTCAGGCGCCTGCGTCTGCAGGAGCTGGTGCGGCAAAACCGCGCACGGTTGGAAGCCGATAACGCCGGACAGCCCGTGCGGCGCGGAGTGCTCGTCGCGGTCGATCCCGATCCGCTCTCGTTGCAGCTCGCGGCCCGCGCCGGCTTTCGGATCGTCGCCGACGATCGCGACCCGGCGCTCGGCGTCCACACCGTTCAGATGGCAATTCCCGGCTCAATGAACGCGCGTGCGGCGCTCAAGCTGTTGCAGCGCGTGGCGCCGCAGCTGCAGGCTGATTTCGACCATCTCTACGAGCCTGCCGGCGGCGCGCTTTTGCCGATGCACGGTGCGCTCGCGTCATTTGCGGAAATCGCGAGTGGACGCGTTGTCGGAATGATCGACGGCGGAGTGGCCTCGCATCCGTCTCTCGCCGGCGCGGCAATCGAGCAGAACGGTTTCGCCGGGTCGCCGCAGCCCACGGGACACGGCACCGCCGTTGCTTCGCTGCTGGTGGGTAACCAGGGACCGTTTCGCGGCGCCGCGGAGGGCGCCCGACTCTTTGTCGCCGATGTGTACGGCGGCAACCGCGCCGCCGGCTCCGCAACGGCTATCGTCAAGGCGCTCGGCTGGCTCGCCAGTCACCGCCCGCAGGTCATCAACATCAGCCTGGTCGGCCCCTCGAACAAGCTCGTCGCGCGCGCGATCGAGGCCGTTCAGACGCGCGGGATCGAGGTCGTCGCGGCAGTCGGCAATGACGGCCCGGCCGCTCCGCCGCAATATCCCGCATCTTATCCAGGGGTCGTCGCAGTCACCGCTGTCGATGGGCGCGGCCGCGCGCTGCCTGAGGCGGGCACGCCGACACACCTCGATTTCGCGGCGCCAGGGGCGGACATGGCGGCAGCGCTGCCTGGGCGAGGCTATGCGAAGGTACGCGGGACCAGCTTCGCCTCCCCACTCGCCGCGGCCCGGTTGCTGCTCGCCGGGTCGTCTGCACGGCTCGCTGCGGAAGCACGCCCCGGCCGAGGACGCGTCGGCCGCGGCATCGTCTGCGGCGAGTGCCGGGTCGATCCGCGCAGCGTGGGCGCAAAATAGGCGCGGGATGAAACCGGCAACTGCTGTCGTTCTCCTTTCGGAAGGGCGGTTTGGCCCTTTCGGAAATTCGACAGGAGACTGGCATGAGAAAGTCGTTCATCTTGGCAGCAGGCGCGTTGATCCTGATTGCCGCTCCCGCTGAGGCTCAGCTGCTCGGCGGCGTAACCGGCGCAGTCAATGGCGCGCTCAACGGCAGCGTCGGCGGCACGCTGAGCGGCGCTGGCTCGCTCGGCAGCACGCTGGGCAACGTCGGCAACATCGGCGACACGATCAATGGTGTGGCCGGCCCGGCTTCGATCACCAACAGCGTCAGCGGTCTCGTGAGCGGATCGGCGAGCGGCTCGGCGAGCCGCTCGGTCAATTCGCACAATGGATCGGCGAATGGCAGCGTTGGCCTTGCCGGAACGGTCACCGGCGCGGCGAACAGCGTCACCTCGGCGACCGCGGCCGGGAACACTCTGGGCCTCAACGGTTCCGGCTCGGGCAGCGCCTCGGCCAGCAAGAGCGCAAGCTTCGGAGTCCAGGGCATCGGCACCGACCAGGCGCACGCGCTGGGCGGCCAGCTCGCCGGTCAGGCGAACGCAACCGCGAATGGCGCAGCCTCCGCCGCTTACAGCGCGAGTGGCCAGGCCATGGGCGCGGCCAACGGAGCGCTTGCGACGGCCGGCCATGCTCCCGGCCTCGCGGCGAGTGCCGCGGGCGCGGGCAACGGAATGCTCGGCGGGACGGTGGGTGCTCAGAGCGGCAGCAGTGCCGGCTCCGCGCACGCATCGGGTGCTGGACAGGGCAACGCCCACGCCCACGCCCACGCCCACGCAAACGACCGGCACTAAACGCGCGAGCCCGTACCCCCGCACGGGCGGCCCGTCGCGCGCGTATCGGCGCGGCGGGCCTTTTTTTGCAGGGGCGAGACGCTACAGCCCCCCTTGATGAACCATTTCGAACTCAAGCACGGCGAACTCTGGTGCGAGAACGTGCCGCTGACGGCGATTGCCCAAGAAGTCGGCACGCCCGTCTATGTCTATTCCCGTGCCACGCTCGAACGGCACGCCCAGATATTTTCGGCGGCGCTGTCCGAGCTGGCCGATCCGTGGATCGCATACGCGCTGAAGTCGAACCCGAATCTGGCCGTGATCAAGGTGCTGCAGCGCCAGGGCTTCGGCGCCGACGTGGTTTCCGCGGGCGAGATGGCGCGCGCGCTTGCCGCCGGCGTGGCGCCGTCCGGGATCGTTTTTTCGGGGGTCGGCAAGACACATGCCGAAATGGAAGCCGGCCTGGAAACGGGAATCGGTCAGTTCAACCTTGAATCCGAGGAGGAGGGAGCGGAGCTCTCGCGCATCGCAGCTGCACGCGGGCTCCGGGCGGCCTGCGCCCTCCGCGTCAATCCGGACGTCGACGCCGGGACGCACGAGAAGATTTCGACCGGCAAAGCGGAAAACAAGTTCGGAGTGCCGATCTCGCGCGCGGAAGAGATTTTCGCGCACCTCAGCAGCCTTCCCGGCCTCGATCTGCGCGGCGTGGCAGTCCACATCGGCAGCCAGCTCACCAGCCTCGAACCGATGGAGGCCGCCTTCACGCGCCTCGGCGAGCTGATCGTCAGGTTGCGCGCGCAAGGTCACCCGATCAGCCACGCCGACCTCGGCGGCGGGCTCGGCGTTCCCTACAAGGCCGGCGATGTCCTGCCGAGCCCCGCGGACTATGGAGCAATGGTCGCGCGCGTGACCCGCGATTGGGACGTCCGGCTTATTTTCGAGCCGGGTCGAGTGATATCGGGCAATGCCGGAGTCCTGCTGACGAGGGTGATCCGCGTGAAGCGTGCCTCCAACGGCCCCCCGTTCATCGTCGTCGATGCTGCGATGAACGACCTCGCGCGCCCTGCGCTCTACGGCGCCTGGCACGACTTCGAGGCCGTTCAGCCAAGCGGCAACCGGATGACGGCGCACATCGTCGGGCCGATCTGCGAGACCGGCGACACTTTCGCCCGCGACCGCGACTGCGACGCTGTTGCGGCCGGTGATCTCGCCGTGTTCCGCACCGCCGGGGCGTATGGCGCAACCATGGCCTCAAGCTACAACAGCCGGGGCTTCGTGGCCGAAGTCTTGGTCGACGGCGACAAATTCGCGGTCGTCGCGGACCGGATCCTGCCCGAGACGATCTTCGCCTCCGAACGAGTGCCGGAGTGGCTCGCCTAGAGCTTCTCGGTCAGCTCCGGGACGATTTTGAACAGGTCGCCGACGAGTGCGATGTCGGCGATCTGGAAGATCGGTGCGTCCTCGTCCTTGTTGATCGCAACGATGGTCTTGGCATCCTTCATTCCAGCGAGGTGCTGGATCGCGCCGGAAATCCCGATCGCGATGTAAAGGTCGGGGGCGACGATCTTGCCGGTTTGGCCGACCTGATAATCGTTGGGCGCATAGCCCGCGTCGACTGCGGCGCGGAGGCGCGACCGCTGCGCCGAGCTTGTCGGCGAGCGGATCGAGCAGCCCGTGGAACTGCTCG
>CAWKHO010000007.1:0-20118 GCA_963849435.1 uncultured Alphaproteobacteria bacterium | reverse complement strand
GCGGTCGACACGTCGTCCATGAACATCGCTTCAAGGTACGGCTTCGCACCCGGGCTGATCTCATAGTCCGCGAAGGCACCGAACGTGTAGCGCTCGTCCGGACGCTGAAAATAGTTATATGGGGCGAAGTTGAACGGCGTATAACCGGGGTAGCGAGCTGGTTCCGGCTCGCCAACAAAGTAAGTATTGTTTCCGCGATGGCGAGTAAAGAATGCCCGCGACCGACGTATCCGATCCGCCGCAGTTGTATTTGTTGGGCAGTTCGCGGCCTGCTCGGTTTTGCTATCCGCCCGACGCGCGCAGAAAGAATAATCGCGGGTCGACTGCAGGATCGGCCCCTGCCGCGGTAGGTCGCGTAGGCCATGAGCTGGCCGCGGCCGTCGTCGAACGCCGCGCCGAAGACGGCCGCGATGTCCTGCGCGCCGCCATTGATGCTGAGGCCGTGCGGCGGACGGAAGCCGGCGCCGTGATTGGCATCGATGATCTCCGTCCGACGCGGTTGTCATGCATGAACGTCGCTCGCCTGCGCGTCGATGCGGAGCCCGCGGAACGTAGTGTCCATGATGAAGTTGACGACGCCGGCGACCGCGTCCGCACCGTACACCGACGAAGCGCCGCCGGTGAGCACGTCGACGCGCTTGATCAGCTGGGTCGGGATGAAGTTGATGTCGGCGACCGGGCTGCGCGTGTCACCGGGCTGCAAGCGCCGGCCGTTGACCAGCACCAGGTTGCGCTTCGAGCCGAGACCGCGAAGATTGACCGTTGCAGTGCCCGTCGCAGCCGTTCGAGATGTTCGAACCCTGCGCCGCGAAGGATTGCGGCAGCGAGTTGATCAGATCTTCCGTGCGGCTGGTGCCCGAAGCTTGATTTCCTGGCTCGACAGCACCGTCACCGGGCTCGCCGAGGTCAGGTTCGGCTGCGGAATGCGCGAGCCGGTGATGACGATGTCCTGCGCGCTTGACGGGCTCGCCTGCGCGTTGGTCGACGGACGACCGTCTGGCCCTCTACCGGAGTGGTGGTTTCGGGCTGCGCATTGGCTGCGCCGGCAGTGTCCGCCGGATTGGCCCGGAGTGGCGTGGTTTGCGCAAAAGCAGGCGTGGCGAGCGCGCCGACGCCGACAAAGAGAGTCGTCGTGAGCAGGCGCTGACGGAAATCGAGCATCATGAATTCTTCCCCTTCACTAGTCGCGTCGAGCACGACTGCCGTGGAACGGCAAATGCGACTTCGCCGAACTGCACTGCTGATAGGTGAAGCAATGAGACGCTGGCAACGGCTGGCGCCGTCCAAGCAAGTTGTCGATGCGCTGTATCAATTTTGCAACAGAGCGCGATTGCGCTGGATCGCGTCGGCGGGATAGCCTGAAGCAGATTCGCAAAGGATTAGATGATGCCCAAGGCACTGATCATTGCAGCGGTTTTCGCCCTGGTCGCGAGCGGCACGCAAGCACGGCCGATCCGAACACAGGCACGCCGCAGCGTGCAGCAACTGCTCGCGTGCCGCACGATCGCCGATTTGGCGCAGCGCCTCGCCTGCTACGACCGCGAGGCGGCCGCCGTGAACAAGGCCATCGCGATCGAGGGAGCTGGTCGTGATCGACAAGGCCCGGGCGACCGCCGCCAAGCGCAGCCTCTTCGGTTTCTCGATCCCTATTTCGGCGGCCTGTTCGGCGGCGGCGAAAACGATGTGAAGCAGATCGAGAGCACGGTCGTCGGCCGTCGCAGTGCGGTAAGGCGGCTGGCTGCTGAAGCTCGCCGACGGCTCAGTCTGGACACAGACCGACGATGCGGAGCTGGGACTTCCTCCCGAGCGGGGCGAAAAGGTCGTCGTCCATCGGGGGAGCCTTGGGAGCCTTCTACATCCGCTTGGCGGCAACCTGGAATTAGGTGAAGCGGATCGGCTAGGCTCTGGCGGAGCGCTTTTCAGCCTTGAGACTGGCCTCGGCGTCAACATAGGGCTCCTGCCGCTCGACGCTCCAGTAGCGCAACTCGTGAAGCGGGATGCGTGTGCCGGTGACGGCGCAGATCACATGGTCGCCGTCGGACAGCAGCCGGAAGGTTCCAGGCAGATAATGCACCCGAGCCGCCTTGCCGCTTCCGGACATTAACATGGAGTCACTCCTCGCCCTGTCGAACAAGCCGGGCTGCGGCGGCGATATAGGATTGCTTCGCCGGCCGCTCAACCCGCGCCTGCCGAGCAGGCCGTCCACCGTCGCATCCACTTCGCCATCGCCGAAGCGCAGGCTGAGCTCGCGCGCCCGCGCGCTTCCGCGGCGTGAGACAGAGTCTTGCCCGAACGGTCGGTCACCCGGACGAAACCGCGGCTCAGCGGACGCTCCGGATGCACCAGCTCGGCCATTTTCCAGCGCGCTCAAGCGTTCCGACAGGCCGAGCGATTTTGTTATCGACCAGCTCACGGCGGAGCCGGCCGGCGACGAGGTTCATGTCCGCCCGCGCGTTACCGGCGCGCGCGGCCAGCGAGCGCGGCAGCCGTTCGCCGAGCTCGTCGAGGCGCTGGGCCGCGGGGGCAAAGATCGCCCGCGGCTCGGGCCAGCGGCACACCGTCAACTCGAGGCGCTCGCGGCCCCGTTCCGCGCGGCGGGCGAGGCATTGCGCGCTCGGTGGACAGCTCGGCCGAGCTGCGCGAACAGCTCCGCGCGCACCGGCACTGCCATCTCGGCGGCCGCGGTCGGGGTGGGCGCGCGCAGGTCGGCCGCGAAATCGATCAGCGTCGTGTCGGTCTCGTGCCCGACGGCCGAAATCAACGGAATCGGCGATTCGGCGGCAGCGCGAACCACCTCTTCCTCGTTGAACGCCCACAGATCCTCGATCGATCCGCCGCCGCGTGCGACGATCAGCAGGTCGGGACGCGGCTCGAACGTCGCAAAGCCGCGGATTGCCTCGGCGATCTTGGTCGCGGAGCCCTCCCCCTGACTGGTACCGGCCACAGGATCACGCGCGTCGGGCAACGGTCCTCGAGCCGATGGAGGATGTCGCGGATCACCGCGCCGGTCGGCGAGGTCACCACGCCGATCGACCCGCGGCAGGAACGGCAGCCTGCGCTTGCGCTCGGGCGCGAAAAGACCCTCGGCGGCGAGCGCCTTCCGCCGCTTCTCGAGCAAGGCCAGCAGCGCGCCCTCGCCGGCGAGCTCCATCCGCTCGACGACGATCTGATATTTGGAGCGGCCGGGATAGGTCGTGAGCTTGCCTGTCGCGATGATCTCGGCGCCGTCCTCGGGCCTGAATGCGAGCGCGGCAGCATTGCCGCGCCAGATCACGGCATCGATGCAGGCGTTCTCGTCCTTCAGCGTGAAATAGCAATGGCCGGAGCCGTGCCGCTTGAAGCCCGAGATCTCGCCGCGCACGCGCACCTCGCCGAACGCCGTCTCGATGGTGCGCTTCAGCGCGCCCGAAAGCTCGCTGACGCTGAGCGCGGGCGAATTGTCGCCGGAAGCGACGTTCGCTAACAGGCCGGGGCGCGTATCGTCAGGGAGATCCATGGACATATTGCTGTTGGGGTCGGGCGGACGCGAAGATGCGCTCGCGTGGCGGCTTAGGCAATCGCCAAGCTGCGGGCGGCTGATCGCGGCGCCGGGAATTCCTGGGATCGCGCCGCTGGGCCGAATGCGTCGCAGCGGACCCTTGCGATGCAGCGGCCGTCGTCGAACTCGCGCGGCGCAACGGCATAGATCTCGTAGTTATCGGACCAGAGGCGCCGCTCGTCGCCGGAGTCGCGGATGCGCCGCGCGCGGCCGGGATTCCCGTGTTCGGGCCGAATGCCGCCGCAGCTCAGCTCGAAGGCTCTAAGGGCTTTACCAAAGATCTGTGCCGGGCGAACGGCATTCCGACGGCCGATTATATCCGGGCCGATCGAATGCAGGACGCGCTAGCGGCGCTCGACGCGCTTCGGATTTCCGGTCGTGGTCAAGGCGGACGGGCTTGCCGCCGGCAAGGGCGTGACTGTGGCGATGAGCCGTGCGGAAGCCGAGGCTGCAATCCGCGCGGCCGGCGACGGGCCGCTTGTCATCGAAGAATTTCTCGAAGGCGAGGAAGCAAGCCTGTTCGCGCTCGTCGATGGCGAGACCGCGGTGCCGCAGCGTCGGCTCAGGACCATAAGCGCGTCGGCGAAGGCGATACCGGTCCAAACACCGGCGGGATGGGCGCCTACGCCCCGGCCCCAGTGCTCACGCCGGAGCTGCTAGGTCGCGCCATGGACGAAATCGTGCGCCCGACGGTCCGAGCCCTCGCCGCCGCCGGAACGCCGTTCAGCGGCGTGCTTTATGCGGGCCTGATGCTCACCGCCGAAGGACCGAAGCTCATTGAGTACAATGTCCGCTTCGGCGATCCGGAGTGCGAGGCCATCATGCCGCTGATCGAGGGCGATTTCGCCGAGCTGCTCCACGCGGTGGCGACCGGGCGGCTCGCGGAGATCGACCCGCCGGTGCTTGCGCAAAAGCATGCGATGACGGTGATCGTCGCGGCACGCGGCTATCCGGGCATCCAGTAATCGGCGGAGCGATCCGAGCCATTGAAGCCGCAGAGCAGGTCGAGGGCGTGACTGTGTTTCACGCCGGCACCGCCATCGCCGATGGCAGCCTCATCGCGAACGGCGGCCGGGTGCTTGCTGTGACAGCGCTCGCCGACACGTTCGCCAATGCGCGCGCCCGGGCGTACCGCGCTGTCGATCAGATCGATTTCGCCGACGGCTTCCACCGCCGCGATATCGGCTGGCGCGAGCTGGAGCGCGAAGACGCATGAACGCCTGGTGGAGCTATTTCCTGCCAGCCGTTTGTGCGGGCCTGGTCCTTGGTGTGATCGCAGGAGCAGCCGCGTTCCGCGTGAAAATCGTGCGCCCGAAGGACCGTCCGCATGAGCCGGAACTCGTCGATCAGCCTCGGCAACGCCGCGTGACATTCCTGGCCGTCGGTGCAGCGCTCTCGATCGTAGCCGCGGCGGTGTGGCATGGGCCACTCGGCGCGGCCGATCGTTTCGCGGCGAGGGTCGAACGCATCGCTCGCGAAGTCCTCGCTGCTAACTACGCCCCCGGGGGCGTCAACGTACACATCCACCACGGGCCGCTGACACGGCACCTTATGCTGTCCGGACCAAGTAATGACTTTCAGCAGGCCGAGGCCGCGCGGCTGCTCAGGCAAATCCCGGGCGTGAGCGACGCCACCTGGACGCGGTCCGCGGGCATTCCACTGATTGTCGAAGGCGCAATCGCCGCGCTCCTGGGCTTTCTTTTTGGCTTGCTGCTCGCCTATCTCGCCGAGCTTCGCCGAAGATACAACTCACAGTGGAATTGGTGACCTGAATGGATTTCATCCGCGAATATTGGTGGCTCATCCTCATCGTGGCGATCGCCGGTGTCGTCGCAGTCATGCTGCTGCGGCCGCGCCAGCGAGTTGAGCTGACCGACAGCGCTCCCGTCCGGCCGCACATGGCGCATACCCGGCCTGCCGAGGGGCGCGGTATCGCCGCTGAAGCCGCGGCAGCAACGAGCGACGTGACTGGCGAGCTCCTCAGCGCCCGCGTTCACGGCGAGCTCGACGGTCAGGGCAAACCGGGCGACGATCTTTGCCGGATGAAGGGCATGGGTCCGAAATTCGCCGACGCGCTGCACCGGCTCGGCTTCTTCCGTTTCGAACAGATCGCACATCTGACTCCGACGGAGATCGCGCGCCTGGACGCACAGCTCGGCGCGTTCAGCGGGCGCATCACGCGTGACCGGATCGTCGAACAGGCCGATTATCTCGCGCGCGGCGACATCGACGGCTTCGAGCAGAGGTTCGGGAAGCTTTAGAGCGAATTGGGCGCTTACCGTCGGTGGCCGTCCTCCGCCGACGGGGATGTCTCCACTCGAACGCACGCGCGAGCCTCATTCAGCCGCAGCACCAGATCGGCGCGCTCGGGCATTTCGGCCAGAATGTGCCGCGTCAGTCGCTCGAAATGACTTACGAATCTCACAACGGCATCATCATCCATGAGGGCACTACCATCGGGGCTAGCGGCCCGCAGTTCATGTTCCTGCTGGATCCGCCAACCCAGCACGGTTTCCCATTCCGGGGCGGCCATAAGGACAAGCATATCAATGCGGTCGAACAATTGTTGATACGTCCCGCCAAGTGCGTCGTTTACGAACCGCCGCCAGGTACCGTCGCGGTCTTCTTCGGCCTCAAGGCGGTTGATCGGATCGACGAGATCTTGCGCGCGTTGAGGTCGCGCACCAACGCACCAGCCCTCGAAGATCACAAGCTTGCAGCCGGCCTTGGCGACTGGCCAGTTTTCATATGGGACGCGATCATCGTCCGCCTTGTCGAAACGCGGCAAGGCGACGGATTTGCCGCGCATGAGTGCATTTAGGACCTCAATGCCCAGGATCGGATCGTGCGTGCCGGGGACGCCCCGCGTCGCGAGTAGCGGATGAATTCGCCTGGCCAGATCCGCTCGAGCGGCGCGCCCAAGATAGAGATCGTCGATCGAGAAGGTCACAGCTCCTTCGAAGCGTGCGCGCAAGGGCGACCGAAACAGTCGATTTTCCGCTCCCCTGCGCACCGCAAAGGCCGACGACCAGCGGCCGTCGGCAAGTGCCATTCCGCAAGACGCACGTTGATGGCATCCGCCGCGACTTGTTCAGGCGACACGGTTTCTCGGCTCGCACCCGGCAAAATAGTCCTCGAGATTGTCGGCGGCCTGCATGCCCATGGCGGTCCGCGCCTCAATGGTCGCGCTCCCGAGATGCGGCAGCAATACCGCGTTGGGCAGCGACAGCAGCATCGGTTCGACCTGGGGCTCGCGTTCGTACACGTCGAGACCCGCCGCACTGATCCGTCCCTCGGCCAGCGCCTCCGCCAGCGCTCCCTCGTCCACCACCGATCCGCGAGCCGTGTTCACCAGGATCGCAGTCGGTTTCATCATCGCCAATATGGCGCGATCGATCAGGTGATGTGTGGCGAGGCCGCCGGGCACGTGAAGCGAGAGGATGTCAGCCTCGGCGGCCAGCGCCGCCAATGATTTCGGCAGGAGTCGCGCCAAGCGCTTGCTCGATTTCAATCGGCGCGCGGCTGCGGCTGAAGTAACGCACCGACATACCGAGGCCGCGCGCCTTTGCAGCCGTGCTTCGGGCGATACGTCCGAATCCAACGAGACCGAGAGTCCGACCGGTTAGCCCCTCTCCCATCATGTGCGTAGGACCCCAGCCCTTCCAGTCGCCGGCCCGCAGAACGCGTTCGCCTTCGCCAGCTCGCCGGGCAGCCATCAGCATGAGCAGGATCGCGAGCTCCGCCGTTGCATCAGTCAGAGCGTCCGGCGTGTTCGTGACGAGAATCCCCGCCTCTCTTGCAGCCTCGATATCGATGTGATCGGTGCCGGCCCCGAAGTTCGCAATGATCCGGACCCGCCGGCCCTTGGTCGCGATCAGTGAAGCGTCGATCCGGTCGGTTACCGTAGGCACCAGCGCGTCATGTTCGCGCATTGCCGCTTCAAGCGCTTCGCGATCGAGTGGTTCGTCACTTTCGTTCAGTGTTGTGCGGAACAGGCGCGGCAAGGCGGCTCTCCACTTCCGGCGGAAGTCGGCGTGTTACCAGCACGGAAGGGGTCATTCAGGCAGGTCGATCGGCTGGCTGATCCTGAAGCTCGCCGACGTCCCAGGGCGCCGGTTCCGGGCTGGCCCGAGCCGACACTGACGCGATAAGCCCCTGCCAAGACCCGGCGTTTGCCAGCCAGGGTCACAGCGCTGAGGTCGCGCGGCGTTAGGTCGAAGCCGATGCTACGCGCCTCGCCCGGGCTGAGCGAGAGACGCTGGAATCCTCTCAACGCGACGCGCGGCGCGCCAGGATCGTCCGGAAAGTTGAGATAGAGCTGAGCGACCTCTTCGCCTGCAACCTTGCCCGTGTTGCGGACCTCGGTCTCGACATGAATGCGTCGCGCGGCGCCAGTGCCGGACGGTTTCACGGCAAGCTTGCCATAGCTGAATTGCGTATAGCTGAGGCCGTAGCCGAAGGGCCAAAGCGGCGTGCCGGTGAAATAGCGGTAGGTGCGCCCGCTCATCGAATAATTTTCGAAGTTCGGCAGCTGATGGACGTCCTGATAGAAGGTGACCGGCAAGCGCCCCGCCGGGTTGTTCCTGCCGCTCAGCGTATTCGCGATCGCGGCTCCGCCTTCTTCGCCAGGATACCAGGCCTCGAGGATCGCATTGGCGTGCTCTTTCTCCCACCGCGCCGCGAGCGCGCTGCCGTTCATCAACACCACCACCAGCGGCTTTCCGGCTGAAGCAACGGCGCGGACCAGCGCTTCTTCCGGATCGGGCATGTCGATCGTCGTGCGGTCGCCGCCCTGGAAGCCGGGTTCGCTGACCGGCATTTCCTCGCCTTCCAGGGCGCTGGTGATTCCTACGACTACGACCACCACATCGGCGTTTCTGGCGGCGGCGACTGCGGCGGGATCGAGGCGCGTCGTTGACGCGGTGCCAGAACAATCGCGCTTCAGGTGGCGCGCTAACCTCGAGCTTGACGGGCACGCCTTTCTCGAGGTGGACACGGCCCATGCTGGTACCGCCGTAGGTCAAGGCGATCAGCTGGCCAGCGACGCTTACCCGCGCGGTACCGTTGGATGTGACGCCGATGCGATAGTCACCAGTCTCGGGCGCAGTCAGGGATCCCGCCTTGAGCATCGAAACCGGTACCGGATCGCCCGTGTTCGAGAGAAATTGCGTGCCCGGCACGTACGTGATCTGCGCATCGGGGAAGGCCGCCTTCATGCCCTCGAGCACGCTGACGGCATGGGTCGGCTCGCCGTGGTAATTGCCGAGCAGGACCGGTGTCTGATCCGCAAGCGGACCGACGACCGCGATCCGCCTGGCGCCTTTCAGTGGAAGAACTCCGTCATTCTTGAACAGCACCATCGATTTTTCGGCGATCCGCAGCGCGAGCTGGCGATGCGCGGGGCTGTCGAGCTCGCTCTCGTCGATGCGAGAGTAGGGAACCATCGACGGCGGGTCGAACATTCCGAGCCGCATCCTGGCGGTGAACAGTCGGGTCAGTGCCCGGTCGATCGCGGATTTCGGGCAGATATCCTTTGCGGACAGCGTCGATATACGGCTGATAATCGTCCGTTCCGGTCACCTCGCCGAAGGTGATGCATTCATTGTCCATGCCGCGCATCAGCGAGATCGCCGACGCTTCGGGCTGGCTGGCCCGGAAGCGGTGTCCTTCGAAGATGTCGCGCACCGCGCTGCAGTCGGAAACGACATAGCCGCCGAACTTCCACGCGCCTCTCAGCGTGTGCTCGAGCAGGAAGTCATTGGCGCAGGCCGGTTCGCCGTTGACGGCATTGTAAGCACACATGACCGAACCGGCGCGACCTTCCGTAACCGCCGCGCGGAACGCCGGAAGGTAGGTGTCCTCCATGTCGTGCTTGCTGACGTCGACATCCGCGAAATGGCGTGTCGGCTCGGGTCCGCTGTGCACCGCATAATGCTTCGGCGTGGAAATGGCGCGGTAGTAATGCGGATCCGAGCCCTGCAATCCGGTCACGTAGGCGACGGCCATGCGGCCGGTCAGGAACGGGTCCTCGCCATAGGTTTCCTGCCCGCGTCCCCAGCGGGGATCGCGGAAGATGTTGATGTTCGGCGCCCAGAAATCGAGCCCCTCAAAGGTGCGTCGAGTGGCCCTTCTTCATCGCTTGCGCGTGCTTGATCCGCCCCTCGACGCCGATCGCTTCGGCCATCTGGTGAATGGCGCCGGATCAAACGTTGCCGCAAGCCCGACGGGCTCCGGGAAAACGGTCGTGCCCTTGGTGAGAACGCCATGCAGCGCCTCGCTCCACCAGTCGTAAGCCGGCACTCCGAGGCGCGGAATGGCGCGGGCGTGATTGACGAGCTGCGATGCTTTTTCCTGCAGCGTCATCCGGCGCACGAGGTCGGATGCACGGACATCAGCGGAAAGCGAGGGGTTCAAATAGGCGGGGGCGCCTCGCCCCTGAGCATTTGCGTTTGCAGCGAGCGCCGCGCTTGCAGCCATGATGCCCCAGAAAACAATGCGCCTCGGCATTCCGCATCCCCTCTTCAAAGCGATCGGAAACATTGCCGGTTTGGCGAGCGGCTGCAATGACAAAGGAGCGCCAGATCGTTGACGGGTTAATGCAACGGGTTACATGAGGTGCTGGCACGGGAAACCAGCAATGGCGAGCAGGACTTCGGCGGACGCTGTTTTTGCCCCTCGTCATCGTCACGATCGGGCGATGATCGCGGCGACGGTATGCACGATCTGGCTGGCAATCGTCCTTGGCTTCGCAATCGACATCGTCTGGCGCGCGCGCACCGGCGCTTTGAACTTCCCGTTGATCGTACACCTGCACGCAATCGCTTACACAGGCTGGCTAGTGCTGCTGGCCGTCCAGGTGTGGCTGGTGCGGACTGGGCGCGTTGCAGTGCACCGGCGCGTTGGCCTCGCGGCGCTAGTCCTGCTGCCCGCGATGCTCGTGCTCGGCCCGGCGACGGCCTTCTACGGGGTCGCCGACAACCCCTACATGCCCGACAAGTGGATCGCCTGGCTGAGCGTAAACTACACCAATGCGTTCGGCTCGGTCGCGCTACTCGCCGCCGGTTTCCTAATGCGGGGCGACGCCGCCGCCCACAAACGACTGATGCTGATGGGCACGATCGCGGTGACGGAGCCGGGCTTCAGCCGGATCTGGCTGGCGTTCCTGGAGGCGCGGCTGGGCGAGGGCTATGTGACCTTCTATTTTTCCACCTACATCGGCACGTTCGTATTGGTGATCGCCGTCGGAGCCTATGATTTCGCTACGCGTCGCCGGCTGCACCCAGCCTATGTTGCCGCCGCCCTTTGGATCTTCGCCAATGAGGCGCTCGCCACCTGGCTGTTCTACCAGCCCTTCTGGCTGACCGCGATGAAGAGGATGACCGGCCACGCCGAGTGATCGACGGAGACGTCCTACTTCACCGCCGCAGCTTCGCTCTCAGCCGGCTTCTTGCGCGGGCGCGAGGCGATCCACGTTGACGATCTCGAACGACCAGTCGTCGTGGGCAATTGCTCGTCTGAGGCCGAACTATCTCGCTCGCGGCGACCTCGATGGTTTCGAGCAGGGGTTTGGCAGGCTCTGGTTCGCGCGATCGAAAATAAGCGAAAAGTCAGTTTTCCGTCAGGACTCCGGCGCCGCCCGGGTGACAGCCTTCCGCGCAGGAGGGCACAGCCATGACGATCAACAAGGGCAACTTCAGCACCAGTGCCGATGGTGCGGACATCTTCACCGTGACCGGCGCCAATTCGCCGTTCACCAACTATGGCAATCTGGGCACGAGCGGCGTTCTAGCAAGCCCCATTCGGGGGGCTGCGAACGGCGTCAGCATTACAAACAGGGGGACGCTCTCGACAAGCGGCGATGGTTCGCCGGGCGTCACAGTCGGCGACGCATTTGGCGCACACTACAACAACGTGACTGTCTCCAATTACGGCACCATCAGCACGACAGGCAACTATGTCGCGACCGACTCCTGGTTCGCGGCCCCTGACGGAATTGACACGTACGGAAACAACGAAAAACTGGCCAACTACGGTACGATCACCGCGGCGAGTTCCGACGGGGCTGGCATGGCGTCGGTCGGAGCGAACTGCCTGGTCGCGAACTTCGGGAAAATCGAGGCCGCGGGAGCGGGCCTCGTCGTCGATACATTCGACGGCACCGGCGGCGAGATCAACAGCACCGTCGTCAATTATGGCCAGATTCACACAACCGCCGACGGCAATTTCGGCATTGTCGCTTTCAGCAGCGACAATGTTGTGAAGAATTACGGCACCATTCAGGCCGACGGCGATGGCTCGTACGGAATCGGTCTAGAGGGCGGCGGCAACCACGGCGTGAACTACGGCACCATAACGGTAACGGGCGAGGGCAGCCGCGGCTTCCTCATCGCCGCTGGAGACTCATTCGACAACTACGGCACGGTCCTCAGCACAGGTCCGGACGGAATCGGCGCGCGATTCTCGGGCGACAATCTGCCCGACACCGATGGCGGCACGATCACCAATTACGGCAAGATTTCAGCGACTCAAGCCGTCAGCGGCACGCTCGCCGACGATCATTTCATCAATCATGGCACGCTGATCGGCAACGCCGACATGGGCGCTGGAAACGACAGCTTCGTCGCCGGCAAGGGCGGGAGCTTGTCGGGCACGCTGACGCTCGGCGATGGCAACGACCTCATCATTTTCGAGAAGGGCGGCGGACACCTCACCGTGACGGATTTCGTTGCCGGTGCCGGGACCGATGACGTGATGGATCTCAGCGGCTTCGGCTACGCCTCGTTCGCCGACGTGATGTCGCACGCGAGCCAGTCCGGTTCGGACGTGATCCTCAAACTCGATCCAAAGGACATGATCGTGCTCGAGAACGTGACGCTCGGTTCGCTCGCGGCGGACGACTTCACCTTTGCGTCGTCGCCGCTCCTGCAGACAGCGGCCACGGTGCATGTCCCACTTGGAGACTATCTATTCGCGTGACCACAGCGCCAGCTTGCTGAGCTGGCGCATTCGGGTTTACGTCCCTCCCGCTGCAAGGGTGCGGCGGGGGACGGCGTGCATGGCCACGGCGCTTTCGGGCGGGGCCCGCAGAATTGACCTGACGAGCATCGCCGACTTCGACGTCGGTGCGGGTCGCGTGCGCCCCGCGCTTCTCCAAATCTGCTGCGGTACCCACGCGCTTTCCACCGAGCCGCGCATGATGCAGATGCTGGTCGCATTGCACCGGGCGCGCGGTGTCCCCGTTGGGCGCGAGGAGCTCATAGAACTCTGCTGGGGCGGTCTCGCGGTCAGCGACGATGCAATCAACCAGTGTGTTTCGAAGCTCCGGCGTGCGATTTCCAACATTCCGGATGTGGAGATCGTCAGCGTACCGCGCCTTGGCTACCGACTGAACGGCGTCGTCTCGGCCACGGAGCCGCCGGCCATAGCCGTCCTTCCCTTTGTGAACGTCGGCGGCGAGCCGGACTACGACTATTTCGTCGAAGGAATGGTGGATGAAATCGTTGCGGCGCTCACTCGTGTCCAGACTTTGCTGGTCATTTCGAGCGAATCCTCGGCAGCCGTTGAAGGACAAAGATTGGGACGAGCAGCAGGCCGCAGCCAGGTTGGGCGCGCGCTACATCCTCAAGGGAAACGTCCGAAGGTCGATATCAAGATCCGCATAGCGACCAAGCTCGTCGATGCGAGCCGGGGGTCCAGATCTGGGCCGAGAATTTCGATTATGAACTGAAGAACATCTTCGAGCTTCAGGATCGAATTGCGCTCGAGGTCGCCGGTGTGATCGAGCCCAGCGTGCATGCGGCGGAGGTTCGGCGCGTCGCTCGGCAGCCGGTCGAGAATCTGGGCTGCTACGACCTGTACCTTCGAGCTGCGCCGTTGCGAGCAACTTGCAGGAAGGCCGAGGTCCTGCAGGCGCTCGATTTTCTCGATCGCGCGTTAGAGCTGGACCCGGACTTTGCACCTGCCCTCGCCCAGGCTGCCGGCTGTCACAGCCAAATCTACGAGAACGGCTGGAGCGAAAACGGGGATTGGCACCGGTCTCAGGGATTGATCCTCGCCGACTGTGCGCTGATGAATGGCGCCGAGGATGCCGCCGTGCTGGCTCAGGTGGCCAACGCACTGATGGACCTCGAGGGCAGCGTCGCTCGGGCGATGGCCCTCGCCGACCGCGCCATCGCCATTAACCCAGGATGCGCGCGCGCATGGTTTATCGGGGGCCTTTCCCGTTTGCTGGACCACAACGGAGGTGGCGCGATTGAGCATCTCGAAACCGCCGCGCGACTGGACCCGATCTCTTCGCTCAATGATGTTATCCGCGCACACATCGGTGTGGGTGTGTTTTTGCAGCGCGACTTTGATGGGGCGCTGAGCTCAATTCGCGCCACGACGCACCGGACGGCCCGAATTCACCTCACTCTCGCCGCGCTTTACGGATACCTCAACCTGCCCCAAGATTCGCAAGGAGAGATTGCGCGGTTTGAAGACCGTTCGTCCTTGTCGGTTGAAGAGATGATCGCGCTGTCAATACCACGCGAAGCATCGCGCGCGCTTCTGCTCGACGGAATCAAACTTGGACGCCAGTCCGATCTGCATCAGTGAAAGAGAGCAGCGACCAGACGTTTGCGCCGCCATATAGATCACGATGAGTGAGCCGGGCGTCCAAAGTGCTGCCCGAAGGTCGTGAGTCTGGCTCGTGAAATAGGCAACGAAATGGGCCAGCCGCGTCGCCACGTAGCCATCGAAGAGGCATTGCGCGACGACGAGCGTTGGTCCGGTGACCACGAAAAGCAGCCCTGTGACGAGAAAGAATGGAACGCTCTCCAGATCGTTTTGCATGATGCGGCGTATTCGATCCACCCGCTCGTCGGGCCCAAGCTGACGGGGGTCGGGGTCGGGGTTGAGCGGGGTCCGGCGAATGTCTTCCGGGGAGCGAAAGCCGCCCTTAATCCGCATCATGCGCCAGACCGTTAGCCAGGCCATGGCCTGCACTTTCAGGATGATGATTGAGGCGGCTACGACATAAGCGGCGAAAACCGGATTCTGCAGCGAAAGCCGGTCCATTGCTACTGAGCGCTTTCCTCAGCGCGCTGCTCCTCGGGCGGCTTCTTCCTCGGTCGCGACGCGATCAGCTTGTCTATCTTGCGGCCGTCCATGTCGACGATCTCGAACGACCAGCCGTCGTGGCGGAACTTCTCGCCGATCTCCGGCAGATGCTTGAGCACCGACAAAGCGAAGCCCGCCACGGTCGAATAATCGCGGTCCTTCGGGAGGTTCATGCCGAGACGGTCGGTGAGCAGGTCGGCGCTTGCGGCTCCCGAAATCAGCCAGCTGCCGTCGTCGCGCTCTACCAGCGGCGGCTCCTCGCCTTGCTCCACATCGTGGGCGAAGGTTCCGGCAAGCGCGGCAAGCAGACTCCCCGGCGTGACGATCCCCTCGAGATGCCCGTATTCGTCATTGACCAGCGCGAGCGGAACGTCGGCGTTGCGCAGCACCGAGAGCGCATCCATCGCGTCCATCAGGTCCGGGATGACCGGGGCGTTGAGGCAGAGCTCCTTAAGATCGATGGAGCGCCCGGCGAGAAGCGCTGCAAGCGCATCGCGGGTCTGGATCACCCCTACGATATTCTCGACCGAGCCGTCGGCGACCGGGATTCGCGTGTGGGTGATTTCGCGCAGAGCCTGACGGACCTCGTCGGGGCTCGCAGCGATATCGATCCATTCGACCTCGGTGCGCGGGGTCATCACTTCGCGGACCGGCCGGTCCGCGAGACGGACGATGCCGGAGATCATCGCCCTCTCGTCCTCCTCGAGCACGCCCGCGGTCTGCGCCTCGGCGACGACGAGGTGGAGTTCCTCGGCGGTCACGTGGTTCTTGGATTCACGGTCGAGCCGCAGCAGCCGAAAGATCAGAACACTCGACCGGTCCAGCAGCCAGACGAAAGGCGCGGTGATCCTCGACAGCCACCGCATGGGACGCGACATGATCGCCGCGATCGGTTCGGGCGAACGCAAAGCGAGCTGCTTGGGCACAATCTCGCCGATGACCAGCGAGATGAAGGTGGTGAGAAAGATCACCACTGCGAAGCCGATCGTGTGCGCGGTCTTCGGATCGATGCCGAGCAGCTGCACCCTCTCCGCAGTCGGTTCGCCCAGCGTTGCGCCCGAAAAGGCGCCGGCGAAGATGGCGATCAAGGTGATCCCACTTTGCACGGTCGAAAGGAACCGGCCGGGCTGGGCGGCGAGGTCGAGCGCGCATTGCGCTCCGCTGCTGCCGCTCCGCGCCATCGCTTTCAGCCGCGCCTCGCGCGAGGACACAATCGCCAGCTCGCTCATCGCCAGAACGCCGTTAAGGCCGATCAGTGCGAGGAGAAGTAGGACGTCGAGCCAGGGAATGGGGTCTAAATGATCGCTCATGGGCGGTTATGCGGGGAAGTCTTAACCCGGTGCGGCCTGTGATCACAAGCAGCCGCTCGGTTCACAGGCGGAACCATCCCGCCTATGCGCCGGTTTCAGCGGCTTTCCAGCAGCGTTTAGGAGCAATGATTATGCATGTGTGCCGCACTCTGAGAGCGGTTTTCCTGAGCTGCTCGCTGCTTGCAGTCGCAGGATGCGAAACGGCTCCGCCGCCGCCCGTCGTGCGGCCCGCGGCATTCATTCCGCTAGGGATCGGCGCGGCCTATCTCAATGCCGACGTGATCGGCGGCTACCGCGCCCGGGCAGCGAAAATGCGCGCGGCCAAAATCCGTCCGCTCAGCGCGTACGCCGTTCCGGGCTACATGGCCGACCTCGACCGCGAGCTGCGCCAGCAGACCGCAGGCATCGGCCTCGACGTGCTCAACCTCGGCAGCAGCATCGTCATCCGAATCCCTGCGGCATTCACATTCGATGCCGGAAGCGCCGCGGTCAAAGCGCAAACCGACGCCACCCTGCTCGAGATCGCGCGCACCGTGAAAACCAGGAACCAGACATTCGTTGACGTTCTCGCCCACACCGACACCACGGGAACGCCGCAGGGCAATCAGGCGCTGTCCGAGAAACGGGCGGCTGCCGTTGCGACCTATCTCGCCGGGCATGGCGTGGCGCGGGCGCGGATTGCGTCGCGAGGCCTTGGGGAATCGGCTCCGCTGTACAATCCCAACACCACGGAAACCGAGAAGGCTGCGAACCGCCGGATCGAAATCCGGCTCGTCCCGTATCGCTAGCGCCGCTCAGCGAAGAAGCCGCGCAGCAGGTCGGCAGATTCCAGCTCACCGATTCCGCCGAGCACGTCGGGCCGATGGTGGCAGGTTGCCTGCGCGAAGATTTGCGCGCCGTGCACCACCCCTCCGCCCTTCGGATCCTCGGCGCCGAAGCGCAGCGCCTTGAGCCGCGCGAGGGAAATGGCCGCGCTGCACATCGCGCACGGCTCGAGCGTCACCCACAAGGTGCAATCGTCGAGCCGCGAGCTTTCGAGCTTCGCCGCGGCGGCGCGAATCGCCTCCACCTCGGCATGCGCCGTCGGGTCGAGCGACCCGCGCATCCTGTTGCGCGCTTCCGCTACGATCGCGTCGTCCAGCGTCACCACGGCGCCGACCGGAACTTCGCCATCCACCGCCGCCTCGGCGGCCAGATCAAGCGCGCGGCGCATCGGGTGCGGCAGAGGAAAGCCCTCTCCTGAGCTCGATCGAACGATCACGCTGCTCCGCTAGCGTGCGCTTTCTCCAATGTCAGCTAGTGCGCGCTCTTGTTGCCCTGCTCGCCGGCCGGGCGGAGCTCGATCTTCGGCACCTGGACGGTTTTGTTTTCCTTTTCCAGGGTGACCTTTGGCACGGATACGTTGGCCTCTCCGGTGCCGACCTTCACCGATCCGGTCTCGACCTCGAACGAGGGGGCGCGGCCGCCCTTGGCTGTCAAGCCATTCTGTGTGGCGGCAACTTGAGGCGCAGTGCCGCCACGAATCTGGTTGATGTTGATGAAACCGGTCGCGAACGCAGCGATGACCGCGAGAACGATAATGACGAGGATCAAGAGGACGGCGCGCATGGAATCTCCAATGCCTTTGGCGAGCCCTAGTTTAACGCAGAACCGCTGAATGGGTTTCTGAGCGTACCACTCCGTGACATTGACGCGCTAGCCCCAAGCGGCTAACGGGCGGCGCTCTTCGGGCCTTGCTGAGGCTCGTCCAGAAATCAGGATGATATAGACCATGTCGCGGGTTTGCGAGCTGACCGGCAAGGGCCGGCAGGTGGGAAACAACGTTTCCCACGCCAACAACAAGACCAAGCGCACGTTCCTGCCCAATCTGCAGAACGTGACGTTGATCTCCGATGCGCTCGGGACGAGCGTGAAGCTGCGCGTGTCGACGCACGGCCTGCGCTCCGTCGAGCATGTCGGCGGCCTCGACAATTGGCTGCTGAAGACCAGCGACGACAAGCTCAGCGCCAAGGTCCGCAAACTGAAGCGCGAGATCGCCAAGAAGTCCGCCGAGCAGACCGCCTGACCCCACGCGCCCCTACCGCTTGCGGGAGGGGAAGAGCCGCGAAGCGCGACGGGGTCGGCAAGTTCGACGATACTCGCACCCACCCCCTGCCCCCTCCCGCAAGCGGTAGGGGATCTGGTGCTAACTCCCTGAAGTCTCAAATATTTTTCTGAACGCGGGCTGCACCGGGCGTTCAGCATCGGTTGCGTGCGAATCGTGCATAAGCCTCGTCATCCGGCGGGGTTTTCCCCTTTTCCCCGTCGTGTCTGGCTTTTGACAGGCAGTTCCCTCGCGTCGCGTAACGAGGGGGGCCCGGTGCGCGTAGTTGCATCGGGCCCATTTTTTTTATGGGCTCTCGAAGAGGCGCGCGAGTTGATCGACCATCGCTCCGGCGAGCTGGTCGGCGTCCATGATCGTCACCGCCCGGCTGTAATAGCGGGTCACGTCGTGGCCGATGCCGATGGCGATCAGCTCGACCGGCGATTTCCGCTCGATCCATTCGATCACCTGCCGCAAGTGCCGCTCGAGATAGGAGCCGCCGTTCGCGGACGCGGTCGAAATCGTCGACTGGAGCGCCGTCGGAGATGACCATCAGGATCCGCCGCTCCTCGGCTCTCGCAATCAGGCGATTGTGCGCCCAAAGCAAAGCCTCGCCGTCGATATTCTCCTTGAGCAGACCCTCGCGCATCATCAGGCCAAGGTGGCGGCGCGCGTGGCGGTAAGGTTCGTCGCCTCGCTTGTAGACGATGTGCCGCAGGTCGTTGAGCCGCCCCGGGTTCAGCGGACGGCCGGCGGCGAGCCAGGATTCGCGGCTCTGCCCGCCTTTCCACCCGCGGGTGGTGAAGCCGAGCACTTCGGTCGCAACTCCGCAACGCTCGAGCGTGCGGGTGAGGATGTCGGCGCAGATCGCCGCGATTGCGATCGGGCGGCCGCGCATCGAGCCGCTATTGTCGATCAGCAGCGAGACGACGGTGTCCTTAAACTCCGTTTCGCGCTCGACCTTGAACGAAAGAGCATGGCGCGGATTGACGATCACGCGCGCCAGCCGCGCGGCGTCGAGCATGCCCTCCTCCTGGTCGAAATCCCAACTGCGCGCCTGTTGCGCAAGCAGCCGCCGCTGGAGGCGGTTGGCGAGGCGGGTGACGACATTCTGCAAGCCGCCCATCTGCTGGTCGAGGTAAGCGCGCAGCCGACCGAGCTCTTCCTCGTCGCACAGCTCCTCCGCCTCGACGATCTCGTCAAAGCGCGTGGTGAACGCCTTGTAGTCGGTCTCCGGGGAGATCTCCCAATTGCGCCGCCCGGGCGAGGCGAACATGCTTTCGCTGAGGTCGTCGCCCGCGGCCGCTTCCTCGTCGCCGGGCTCCATCTCCTCGGTGCTGCCCTCGGCGGAAGCGTCCTCCGTTTCTTCCCCGCGCATCTCGACGTCGCCGCCGCCCGGAGCGCCTTCTTCGCCTTCCTCGGGCGTATCCTCGCCGCCGCCTTCCTCGCCCTCATCCTCGTCGCCGCCCTCTTCCGGTTCGTCCTCGAACGGCTCCTCGGCGACGGCGAGATCGAGATCCTCGAGCAAGCGGCGCGACAGCCTGGCGAACGCCGCCTGATCGTCGAGCGTGAGGCCGAGGCCATCGAGCTCGCCGGCCGCCTTGTCCTCAATCCACGACGAGACGAGCTTCAATCCCGGAACGGCGGCCTTGGGCGGGGCCTCGCCCGTCAGGCGCTCGCGGGCGATCAGTCCGACAGCCGTCGCCAGCGGCACTTCCTCGGCGGTGCGGGCACGGACAATCGCATCGCCGCGCACGCGGGCTTCGGTCAGGTGCGAAAGATTGTCGCGGACTCCGCCCATTGCGCGGGCGCCGAGCGCCTCGACACGGGCGGTCTCGAGCGCGTCGAACACGGCCCGCGCCTCCGCGTCCGCCGGAGCCGTGCGCGCATGAAGTTTCGTGTCATGATGGCGTAGCCGGAGCGCGACCGAATCGGCCGCGCCGCGCGCTTCGGCGACCAGCTTGGGCTCGAGTCCCGGCCCCGGAGAAGCAACGCGCGCGGTCTTGCCGGAAGGCGGCGCGACCTCGGACGCGAACACCACGTCGACTTCGGGATCCTTCGCGATCGCCCGAGCGGCGCCAGCGAGC
>CAWKHO010000006.1:0-7500 GCA_963849435.1 uncultured Alphaproteobacteria bacterium | reverse complement strand
GCGGACCTCGTCCAGCGAGGCGTTCTTCAACGCCACGTCTGAAATCGCCACCCGCGCCGTGCTTCCGACTCCGCCGGCATTGGCGGTGAAATTGTTCGACTGGCGCGATCCGTTGAACATGTAGACCTTGTTCGCCGGAATGCCCGCGCGCTGCGCCATGGAAACGACCGCATCGCGCACCTGTCCCGGCGGTACCGGCTCATATTTGTTGAACAGGGGTTCGATCAGGACCGGCGACAGCAGCATGACGAAGGCGAGCGCGAGCGCCGCCAGCCCGCCCGACCACAGCCACCAGGCTCTGCCGGTCCGGCGGATCAACCAGTACACGCCGATGAAGAAGATTGCCCCGACCAGCGAAGTGATCGCGATGCTGAGCACGCCCTGGCCGAGGAAATCGCCGAGAGGCTGGCTGGTGCGCCCATAGCCTTTCTCACGCCACCAATCGGAATAGATGGTCCACGGCAATGTGAGGAGCGACGCCAGCACCAAATAAACGAGGCTGACGAGGAACGCGCGGAGCGCCAGCCGCCTCTGGCCGAAGCGGCGGTCGAGCCGGTCGAGAACTCCCGAGCGCACGATCAGCCACGTGACGACCGCGGCAACCACCAGGCTCCACAGCAGCATCCATTCCCTGCCGGCGGTGTAATCATGCGCCTTCTGCAGCGCAGCCGGGCCGAGGCTGTCGATATATTTGGCCGTCGCGGCCTGCGGATCGAATGCCATCAATGTTCCTCCCTCTCGTGCCGCCAGCGTAACAGCCGTGCCGCTCCGCGCAACGGAACGACTGCGAGCGCCACGCGATTGTCTGCCAATGGACAAGCATGCTCTGGCGCCGATGGAGGCTTTGCTCGCGGCCGAGCTGCCGGCCGGCGACGGCTGGCAGTACGAGCCCAAGTGGGACGGCTTCCGCTGTCTGGCGCGTCGCGACGGAAATGAGGTCACGCTGACGTCCAAGTCGGGCAAGCCGCTCGGCCGCTATTTTCCCGAGGTGGTGGAGATGCTGCGCTCGGTGAAAGAACGCGAGTTCCTTCTCGACGGCGAGCTAATCATCACGACTGGTGACGCGCTTGCGTTCGAGGCGCTCCAGCTGCGGCTGCATCCGGCCGAGAGCCGCATCCGCAAGCTCGCCGCCGAAACGCCCGCCGAGCTAATGGCGTTCGATCTGCTCTCGCTCGCCGGCAAGTCGCTGATCGATGCGCCTCTGAGCGAGCGCCGGAAGGCTCTCGAGCGCTTCCTTGCCAAGAACGATGTTCCCGGGCTTCTCCTCTCGCCCGCGACCACCGACCGCGAGCACCGCTCTCGCATGGCTGCACCGCAGCGGCGGTGCGCTGGACGGTGTCGTCGCCAAGCGGCTCGACCAAGCCTACCGCCCGGGCGAGCGGGCCATGGTCAAGGTCAAGCAGCAGCGCACCGCCGACTGTGTCGTCGGCGGCTTCCGCTATGCCGAAAAGACGCGCGTGGTCGGGTCGCTGCTGCTCGGGCTCTACGACGACGATGGTCTGCTCCATCACGTCGGCTTCACCTCGGCGATTCCCGCCAAAGACCGGCCCGCGCTGACAAAGAAGCTCGAAGCCTGATCGAGGCGCCCGGCTTCACCGGCAGCGCGCCTGGCGGTCCGAGCCGCTGGAACACGGAGCGGACCGGTCAATGGAAGCCGCTGAGGCCCGCGCTGGTCGTCGAGGTGCGCTACGACCAGGTCACCGGCCGCCGCTTCCGTCACGGTACCGGCTTTATGCGCTGGCGGCCCGACAAGGATCCGAAGCAATGTACATTCGATCAGCTCGCGCCCGAGCTCCGCCCGTCCGAGCTGAAGGAGCTGTTCGCTCCATGAGTCTGCTATTTGACGAACCGCTAATAGACGGCCTCGGTTACCGCGGAGACTTCACATCTGAGCGCGAAGAGCGGGAGCTGCTTGATCACCTTGCCGCGCTCGACCTCGCGCCGTTCCGCTTCCACGGCTGGCTCGGCAATCGCAAGACGCAGAGCTTCGGTTGGCGCTACGATTTCGATGACGCGAGCTTCCGTCCGACGGACCCGCTGCCCGACTGGCTGCTCCCTTTGCGTGAAAAGGCCGGGGCGTTCGCGGGCCTTGCCCCCGACGAGTTCCTCCACGTCCTCCTCGCGCGTTACGATCCCGGAGCCGGCATCGGCTGGCACCACGACCGCGACGTGTTCGACAATGTCGTCGGCGTGTCGCTGAACACGCCGGCCATCCTGCGCTTCCGTCAGCGCGTCGCCACCGGCTTTAGGCGCGCAAGCCTCGAAGTCGCGCCGCGCTCGGCGTACTTCCTCTCGGGCGAGGCCCGCTGGCAATGGGAGCACAGCATCGCTCCGGGAGAGCATCTGCGCTTCTCCATCACCTTCAGATCGCTGTCTGACAAAGGCCGGCGCATCGCGGTGCAACAAGCCTGAACGGAACGCTCCGCCCCCGGAACGGTTTTGCGATCATGCGTAAGCTGCTGCTGGTGCTGCTGCTCGTTGCGGGCTGCTCGAAGGGGCCGGCGGCCGATTTGCCCGCGATCGGCGCGGCGCGTTCGCTCGCGGCCGAGTGGGCGCTCGTCAATCAGGAAGCATCGCGCGGGCAACTCACCGCTGTGTACGTGAAAACGATGCGGCAGCAGCTGCGCGAGGAGCTGCAAACGAACGCTTCATCCCTGACCCAGCCTCACAGCCGTTATGCCCTGGAGATCCAGGCGCTCCTCGCGGAGCCCGACGACGCGGCGCCGGAAGAGCTTCGCGCGCATTCCGACAAGCTGAAGCAGATCGAGGACGGACTTGAATCCGCTTGAACTGACTCTCGGCATCATGACCGCGGTCGGCGGCTTCGTCGACATCAGCGAGTTGGTCTTCGCCGCCAAAGCTGGATCGATCTTCGGCTATGCGTTGATCTGGGTCTTCGCGGTCTCGACGATCGGGATTATGGTGTTCGGCGAGATGAGCGGCCGTGTCGCCGCAGTTGCCCATCAGCCGGTGTTCAACCTGATGCGCCACCGGCTCGGGCTCAAGCTCGGACTTGTGACTCTGTTCGCGTCCGTCATCAGTACGTTGATCACCACCGCGGCGGAGATCGGCGGCGTTGGGTTGATCCTCCACTACCTCACAGGCGCGCCCTATCTTCTCGCGTCCGTACTCGGAGTGCTCGTGCTCGGCGCCTCGATGTGGGTCCTGCCATTTAAGTGGATCGAGCGTACGTACGGCCTGCTCGGACTGATGATGATCGTATTCGCGGTTGCATTGGTCGCCATCCACCCGCCGTGGGGGCAGATTGCGCGAGGCTTTGTCCCGCAGGTGCCGAAGGGTCTTTCGACCACCGAGTTGCTGAGCTTCGGCTATTTCATGGTCGCGATCATCAGCGCCGTGATGTTCCCCTACGAAACCTATTTCTACTCGTCGGGCGGGATTGAGGAGCAGTGGGGTCCCAAGGACCTGCCCAACAACCGCATGACGACCACGGTCGGCTTTGGGCTTGGGTCGCTGCTTGCAGTGTCGATTCTGGCGAGCTCGGCGCAGCTTTTCGGCCCCGCGAATGTCGGACCGGAAGTTCCCGGCACTTCCGCGCTCGAGGCGGCGATCCCGTTCGGACGAACGGGTCTGCTGATCGCGCTCGCCGGCATGCTGATCGCAATTGCCGGAGCGGCCGTCGAGACGTGCATGGCCAACGCTTATTCGGTCGCGCAATTCTTCGGCTGGGAATGGGGACGGCACAAGAAGCCGTGGGAGGCGCCCCGTTTCACCCTCGCCTGGATCATCTTCTTCCTGCTGTCGCTCGCGATCGTGCTGACCGACGTCGATGTGATGAGCCTGGTCGAATATGCGGTGCTCTTTTCGATCGTCGTCCTGCCGCTCACGTATTTGCCGCTGATGCTGCTTGCCAACGACAAGAAATACATGGGGCAATACGCCAACAAATGGCTCGCCAAGAGCCTCGGCTGGTTCTTTTTCGCGGTGATCACCGCCGCCGCGATCGCCGCCGTTCCGCTCTACCTGCTCACCTCGGGAGGGCAGGGATGAAGCCCAGCGATCCGCTCAAGCTCGTCGCCGAGCTGCTCGACCTGCCGATCATGGACAAGGACGGACGCTATTGCGGGATCGTAGATGACGTCGAGCTATCAGGCACAGCCGGCAAGGAGACGCGAATCAAGGCGCTGCTCGTCGGCCCCGGTGCCTATGACGGGCGGCTGCCGCGCTGGGCATTCTGGCTGACCAAAAAATTTGTCGGCGACCGGGTTACGCGCGTTCCGATCGACCAGGTCGATCAGATCCATACTGTCGTTCGCCTCAAATGCCGTGCCGAAGACGTGAAGTTGCACCAGGTCGAGGACCGGGTGCGCGGCTGGATACCGAAACGAGGGGCGCTCTGATGCGGCTGACGGATCTGCGCGATAAGAAGGTGCGCTCGCTCGACGGCGAGACTCTGGGCCGCGTGCACGAAGTGCACTGCGACGGCGGCAAGGTCGTCGCGATCATGTGCGGCCCAGGAAGCTTTATCGAGCGGTGGACAGCGCGGAAGCAGGGGCGGCGCATCCCGTGGGAGTGCGTGCGCAAAGTCGAGCCGGAGCAGGTCGTCGTCACGCCCGATCCGCCGCAGCGGATGCCGAAGAAGAAATCTAGCGCATCTCGTACCCGGCAAGGCACTCGGCGACCCAGCGCGCCGCGGTCA
Organism: uncultured Alphaproteobacteria bacterium; assembly: GCA_963849435.1. Lineage (GTDB taxonomy): Bacteria > Pseudomonadota > Alphaproteobacteria > Sphingomonadales > Sphingomonadaceae > Sphingomicrobium. The sequence continues at coordinate 2,840 of CAWKHO010000006.1, read as the reverse complement.
AAGCGCTAAGGTCGGTCGAATCGAGCGGCGGGTCCCATTCGGTCAGATCGATCACATGCACGCGCGGGTCCGCCGCGAGGCGGCGCACCGCGTAGAAGAAGTCGTGGACTGCCATTCCTCCGGGGCGGCCGCCCGGCGCCCCTGGAAACTGCGATCGGTCGATCACGTCTATGTCGCAGTCGATGACAAGCGCATCGCACTGGCTCACGTGGTCGAGCGCGCGATCGATCGCGTGCACGATACCGGTTTCGCGGACGTCGCCGATGGTGATCACGAGGTTGCCGGCTTCGGTCGCATCCTCATGCATCGCTCGGCTGTTGGCGAAGCTCGCGAGTCCGACTTGCGCGACGTTTGCGCCTGGAAGGCCATCGGCGAGCAGCGCGCGCACCGGATTGCCGTTGCTCAAGCCTTGATCGAGGTCGCGCATGTCGAAATGCGCATCGAGCGTGATCAAGCCGATCTCGCTGAGTTCGCCGCCTACCCCAAGCACCGCCGGACGCGTCACCGCATTGTTGCCGCCAACGAGCAGGGTCAGCGCGTGCGCTTCGGCACTCGCCGCGACCGCTTCGCGGATGCGGCGGCGTCGCGTCCTCAATGCTGAGGCCGGCGAGCGCCACATTCCCACGGTCGGCGATCTCCGTCTCGAGTTCGCGACCGGTCTCGACGTCGTAACGGCCGATGCGCTTCAGCGTTCGCCGCAGCAGCCCCGGCGCGAGGTCGCAGGCCCCGGGCGTCACCGATCCGGCCGCCAACGGAGCCCCAAGCAAGCCGACCGCCGTCTTGTGCGTCGGCGACACCAAAAGGTCGCTGAGGTTCGGCCATCCCGCCATGGCTTTGACCCTAACACCGCCGCTGTCCTAAGGCGAAGAGGGATGTGGGATCGGTTGCTCGTCGACTGCAATATCGCCACGCTCGAGGGCGGGGGACTTTCCCTCGGCGTGATCGACAATGGCGCGATCGGAATCGCCGACGGACAGATCGTTCGTGTCGGTAAACGCACCGAACTCGCCGGTTATCGCGCGAAAAAAGTTGATGCGCTCGGCGGGGCATGGGTCACTCCGGGCCTGATCGACTGCCACACGCACCTGATCTTCGGCGGCAACCGCGCCGACGAGCATGCCATGCGCCGCGCCGGAGCGAGCTACGAGGAGATCGCGAAAGCGGGCGGCGGAATCGCCTCGACCGTCGCGAAGACGAAAGCCGCCACCGACGACCAGCTGCTCGAGCAAAGCCGCGCCCGCCTCCACGCGCTGATGCGCGGCGGCTGCACGACCATCGAAGTGAAGTCCGGATACGGGCTCGACCCCAAGAGCGAACTGCGGCTGCTCAAGCTCGCGAACCAGCTCGGCCAAGGCGAAGCGGTGCGCGTGGTGCCGACGCTTCTCGCGCTGCATGCGCTTCCCCCCGACCAGCGCGACCGCCGCGCGCATTATGTCGGCGAGATCGTCGACAAGCTCATTCCCGAGGCGGCGAAGCAGAAGCTCGCGACCAGCGTCGACGCCTTTTGCGAAACCATCGCGTTCACGCCCGACGAGGTTGAGCGCGTCTTCAAAGCCGCCGCGGAGCACGGCCTCCCGGTGAAGCTCCACGCCGAACAACTGTCCAACCAGCACGGCGCCGCGCTCGCCGCCGGGCATCGCGCGCTTTCGGCCGATCATCTCGAATATCTCGACGATGCGGGCGCCAAAGCCATGGCCGACGCCGGCACGGTCGCGGTGCTCCTGCCCGGCGCCTTCTATGCGCTGCAGGAAGAGCGCAAGCCGCCGGTCGACTTGCTGCGCAAGCACAAGGTGCCGATCGCGATCGCGACCGATTGCAACCCCGGCACCTCGCCTTTGCTGTCGCCGACCTTGGCGATGAACATGGCGTGCACCCTGTTCGGCCTGACGCCGGAGGAAGCGCTCGCCGGAATGACGATCAACGCCGCGCGCGCGCTCGGGCTCGATACGCAGATTGGCAGCATCGTCGCCGGGAAGGCAGCCGACCTCTGCGTCTGGCGCGTCGAATCTCTTGCCGAGCTCGGCTATTGGGTCGGTCTTCCGGGCCCCGAGCGCCGGATCTTTGCGGGGAACGATGCGTAACGTTGCGGCCGCGCTGGTCGCGATCGTCTGCTGGGCCGGACTCGCGCTGCAGTTTTCGGCGAGTTACGGCCAGAGCCACGATGTCGTGGCGACGGTGTGGACGCTCGCGCGCTTCTTCACGATCATCAGCAACCTCGCGCTTGCTCTCGCGATGACGGCCGTTGCCGCGGGCAGGCGTCTTTCAACGCTCGCAATGGGCGGCCTGACGCTCGCGATCCTGCTCGTCGGCGTGGTCTATTGGGTGCTGCTGCACGGTCTTCACCCGCTGAGCGGTGCCGCCCTCACAGCAAACTTCCTGCTGCACGACGCTTCTCCGCTCCTCATGCTCGCCTATTGGTTCCTGTTCGTGCCGCGCGGGAAGCTGCGCTGGAGCGCACCCTGGTGGTGGACCATCTTTCCGGTCATCTACCTCGTTTACGTCCTCGCGCGGGGACAGCTCGACCATCGCTACCCCTATCCGTTCATCGACGTCGGCAAGCTCGGCTGGTTGCAGGTCGGGCTGAACGCTGCAGGCATCGCCTTCGGATTCGTCCTCGACGGGTTTCGCGCTGGTGTGGATCGACAGCTGGCGTCCACTTGGGTCAGACCGCGGCAGCCGCTAAGGCCGCCGGTGCATGACCGATCAACGACGCGATAATTCGCCGGCACATCCGCGCCCGCCGCGGGAGCGAGATCGTGGCCAGGAGCTGGGCCACCGAAGCCGCGGTGCGGATGCTGATGAACAATCTCGACGAAGAGGTCGCCGAGGACCCGCAGAGC
>CAWKHO010000005.1:0-17647 GCA_963849435.1 uncultured Alphaproteobacteria bacterium | reverse complement strand
AGCCGCGATCAGCGCCGCCGCGGAAATCGAAATCAGCTTATGCATTTCGTTTCTCCCCTTATCCCACCCCACCGTGCCCATAACAAAAGTCGCGCCAGCTTCCAAAGCCTCCCCACCCTCGTCATCCCCGACCCGATCGGGGATCCCGCTTCTGAATCACACGCAAGTTCCGCAGATTTCTTTCAGCGGCTGCGCGCTGCTTCGGCGAAAGGCGATGGTCGTCAGCCGCGCTCACCGCGTTGCGTTGCCAGCGGAGGCGGCGGAGGCGGGGGTGGCGGCGGCGGGCATGTTGCGGTTGCCAAGATCACCGAACCATCCGGGCACGTCTGCGTAGCCGCAGCCGGCGAAGGAGCTGCCGGCAGCGGCGGCGCTGCGGCTTCCGGAGCGCCGAAGTTCAGTCTCAGACCGGCACTCACACCATTGCTGCGCAGGTCCTTACGGTACGTCCCTTCATAACCGGCGAAGACCATGAAGTTGCGGCTTATTCCGTAGCTCACGCCCAGGTCGCCATCAAATTCCGTCCGGCCGGTCCGAACCGCGGAGACGGTGAAGGCCGTCGTCGGATCGCCGTTGAAGAAGGCGCTAACGTCGTTGTTGTGGCGCTTCAAATCATACTTGACGGCCAACCGAGCGTAAGGTGCGAGGCCCAGTCCCTTCGAACCGACATCGAGGCCGGCGACCGCGTCCGTGCGGCGGATCCGGATATCATCGACGGTCAGATCGGCAGCCCCTGCGCCCGACTCGGTGAAGGAGCTCACACGGCCATCGGACCAGTCGAGACCGATGAACGGACGCGCCACGATGTCACCCGAGAGGTTCGCGTTGAAGCCAACCGTTCCAATGACCCTCCAAAGGTGACCGCTGGTCGAGGCCGATGCAGCCCGGGCGAGCGAGGCCACATTCGCGATACCGGTCACGTCGATCGACTTGTTCGCGCTGACCTTCCCGTGCTCGTATGCGGCCTGGAGGTCGAAATCGAAGGCCCCCATCGCGTAATCGAGATATCCGCCCACCTGCCAGCTGTTGACGTGTCCATCACTGTTGCCGAGCTTGTAATCGACCTTGTCGTGCGAGTAGCCGCCCGCCGCCCCGACGGTCAGACCGCCGCTGCGATAGTCGAGACCCAGAGCAGCGCCATAGACGTCTTGGTTGCTGCCGAAGCGGAAGGAGTTGCTGCGGCCCTTGCCCCACTGGCCGTAGCCACGGCCCCAGACACTCAAGCCGCCGCCCGGATTGGGCGTGCCATGCATCTGCAGAGTGACTTGGCGGGTGAACAGCTCGCCCTGGTTGTACAGCGCATTCGCGTAAGCGCCGTAAGGCTCCGGACTTGCCTGGTCGAAGAAAGATTGGCCTGATCCACCGTCATGTTGTCGACTGCTGTGACCAAGGCCGCCGCATCGCCGGTGGCACCCGTCACCAGACCCTGGAAGCCAGTCGCTACCGCAATCTGGTTCGGAGTTGCCGAGGCGCCGATACCGGCCGCATAGGACGTCCGGCTAACTGTCAGGCGATAGACCTGGTTGGTTCCGGCGATCGTCACGATACCGGTGGTCCCGGCCCTGTTGAAGCTCAGGAACGGCGAGATGGTGGCACCGGTCGTCGTCGCGAAGGCGCCGCTGATGCCGCCAGCCGCATTGATGATGTCGTAATTCGTGCCAGCCACGTACAGCACGCCCGTTGCCGGCTGCAACGCGAGGGTTCCGCCCAGCACCGCCGTGCCCGGAGCGCCGGTGACCAGGACTTGGTCATAACCCGTACCCGCGACACCGCTCGGCGTGAGGTTGATGTTCAGCGTACCGCTCGCGGTTTGTGTGAACGGCCCGTTGACAACGCGGAAGATGCCAGTGCCGCCGTTACCCGGCGACAGTGACCCGCTGTTGGTAAACGCGCCGGTGACCATGCCGGTCCCGGAAGCTGCGCCCGCGTTGGTCACGGCACCCACTTCCGATCCGTTGATGATGAGCGTCGAGCCACTCGCAGCGTTGACGCCACCGGTGAAGGTGCCGCCCGTCGCAATATTCAGCGTTCCGCCGCTCGCAGCCGTCGAAGGTGCGGCCGTCGTGTAAGTTCCGCTGATTGCGAGCGTTCCGCCATTGGCCGCCAGCGTAGCAGGCGTGCCCGTGCCCGAGAGCGTGAGCGTGCCCGTGCCGACCTTCGTGATTGCGGTACCGGTGACCGGCCCGGAGAAGGTGGTCGACGCATTGTTGCCGCCGGCCGTGAGCGTGAGCGCCCCGGTGAGTGTTCCGGCGCCTGCCAAACTGCCGATCGTCTCGTTCGCGGCGAGCTGCAGGGTTGCGCCGGAAGCGACGGTGGTCGCCGACAAGTCGCCGATACCCGTGCCGCCAACAGCCAGCACACCGCTATTCACGAATGTCGCGCCGGAATAAGTGTTGTTGCCGGTGAGGGTCACCGTGTTGCTGGTGATCCTCGTGACGCTGCCGGTTCCGCTGATGTTGCCGGCGTACGTGCCGGCGAAATTCTGGTCGAAGACCAGAGCGGCATTGTCCACGATGTTGCCCTGGAGCGAAGTTGTTGTGCCCGTCAAAGTGCCAGCGGAGATCGTCGTCCCGCCGCTGTAGGTGTTTGCGCCTCCAAGCGTGAGATTTGCGCTGCCTGTCTTGGTCAGCCCTCCAGTGCCGGTGATCGCTTGTTGGAGCGTCAGGTCCGCGCCCGTGTTGAAAGCACCCCCGCCGGCATTGAGCGTGATCGCATCCGGCAGGCTGAATGCGCCGGTGGTCTGAAGCGTCCCGCCGTCGAACGTCAGCGCGCCGTTGAACATATTGCTCGCGGAGCCCACCGACACGGTGCCGCCATTCAAGTTGAGCACCGTGGTTGTGCCGAAGGCGGCGCTGAAGCCGCTGTTGTTTCCGGTCAGCGTAAGCGTTCCTGCACCGCTCTTCGTGACGGTTCCGCTGCCGACGAGATTGCTGATCGAGTCAGCACCCGAGCCGAGGTCGACATTGCCTCTGACGACGCCTGTAGCCGGAACATTGGCGAGCGTGTCGTTCCCGGCGCCCGCCGCGATGTTGCCAATGATCGCGCCTGCGTTGCTGATCGTGTTGTTGCCATCGCCAAGGTCGATATTGCCGGAGATTGTCGCCGTGCTGGCGTTCGTCACACTGTCGTTGCCGCTTCCGGCGATGATGTTTCCAGCGACGCTGAAGCCGTTTGTCAGGCTGTTATCGCCTGAACCGAGATCGACAGTGCCGCCGATCCAGTAATTGTTTGTGACGATGTCGTTTCCGGCGCCGAGCGCTATGTTCCCGGTGATCTGCCCCACACCATTCGTCGTGATCGTGTCGGCGCTGCCGGAGCCTGTGATGTTGCCGTTAATGTAACTGTCCGTGTTGTTGATGCTCAACGGACCGGCGGACGTGATATCCCCGTTGATCACGGCGAAGTCGTTGTTGAATATGGCCAGGGCTCCGGACGAATTGATATTTCCCGTGATGACGGAGGCCCAATCAAGATTGTTGAGCGTATTGACCGCGCTGCCGGTGGTCGCCCCGAAGTCTACATCGCCGGTAATCACACCGAAGAGCGTGTCGGACGTGGTGAAATTATTGACGGTGCTGCCGCCGCCCAGCGACACAGCCGTCGCGCCGGAGTTCACCGCGCCGTAATTGTTGAGCACGCTGGTGCTGCCTGCCGACAGCAGTGGGCTCGGCGTCGCGCTGCCCGTGCCGACCGCCGCTCCGGGCTGGACATCAATAGTGAGGCCGTCCGTCGAGGTCTGATAGCCGTCCGGGTCTGTCCCGGAACATATGACGCTCGTCGTACCTGCTCCGTTGCAGTCCGCAAAAGCCGCGGTAGGCAGCAGAAGCGCTCCCGCTCCCGCTAGCATCGTCCCAAACAGCAACCGTTGCTTCGCTCTGAACCGCTTTGTCACGAGATATCCCCTCTGCACATGCAAAGGGGGTGTTAACCCGGTCAATTATCCAACGAGGAGTTAATCAATCCTCCAAAATGGAGAGAGCGCGGCGTTTAATGCGATTTTTCTTTTCCGTTCCGGACGTTCCTTCAAATCGACCTGCTACTCAAGCACGACTCGCGAGGGCTTATAGATCAACTCTCACGGGGCGCTTGCTCCTTAACACGCCTCACGCGACGAAGTTTTTTGCCAGAGCCGATCACCACGAACGTATTCGCGTCGATCGCATTGACGCGTTCGCCAGTCTCAAGCTCAAGCCAGTCTAGCTTTCGCGGCGGGCTTATGTCTGTCTCGATGCACTCGCGTTTTACGATAGTGAATCGGCCACCGTTTTTGTCTTTGACCAGAGTGCGGCCCCCACGAATACGAACTCACGAACCAACTCCCTCGAGGATTCGATGGAGTAAGTTTCATCCATTTTGGAGTTATGCAAGAAATTGGTCATCGAGCGTCACGGTACGCCAGGATCGCTCGGCCGTCAGTCGCGACTCAACGCAGGCGGCAGCGCCGCCACGAGCCGTCAACTCGCAGACTCTTCCGCAGTCGCTCTTGCGCTAGGGCAATGTAGGCGGCGGCTTCGGGTTCGATTGCGTGCGCATCCAAGAGGTCCATTGCCTCTGTCGCAAGTTGCAAGGCGCGCTGAAGAACCTTCTCCCGCGGAACGCGATCAAGCTTACCGGCCATCCGAGCTCCCGGATCAAAACGCGGTTAGCGTGAACTTTCACGAAGCCGGTTGCAACGACCCGTCAAATTATTCGCGTAAATCGGGACCGCCTTGGCACTGAAATAGCCGCGTTAGATACTGGTCCATCAACAAACGGCCTCGGTCCGTGAGCCCTACAAGGACTATGCGCCGGTCAACTATATGAGGGCCTCGATGGATCAAACCGTCTTCCATTAGCTTGCTCTGCCATCGCAACCCGGTGGCTTCGGGAACCTGTGCGAGATTTGAAAGGGAGCTGACCGTGAGCACTTCGCCGCGCCGCGGAAAAGCGTACAGCGCGAGCAGCATGTCCCAGGCTGGCTCTCCCAAAAGCCGTTGGCGGAAAATTGCTTCTCGGTCGCGCCGAGCTTGATAAAGATCATAGGCCAAACGGCCGAGTTGGTTTCTGGTCGGCCGCCTGCGAGGAGCGACGCGTAGTCTCTCTTCTTCCGCTGCGGCAACCTCATCGAGTCCAAGCCTGATGTTGATTTGCAGCTGATCGTCGTCAGCCGGCCTATCCGGAAGTACGTTGTCGATCGATGGAAGATCGAGTTTGTCTTGGCGGGACACGGTACACATCTCTCTTCTTAGCCCCCGCAGGCGGCCAGTGTGAACCGAGCGGGTCGTTACTTGCAGGAAAGTACCAACCAAGCAACATCCGTTTCTGATGCGATTAAAACCAAAACGGATGAAATCGAAACTCCGTTCGCGCCTACTCCGCCGTGCGCCTCCTCCGCGTCTCCGCGTGAAGCACCCTCCCCTTTCCATTCACAAACTCTCCGATTAAAGGCGCCGCCTTCCAAGCAATTGGAAATGAGGGAAACCCCCTCACCCTACCCTCTCCCGCCAGGGGCGAGGGGAATTAGCCGCGGGAGATTGCCTTCGGGCAATCGCTGCACCGCTAAACTTCAACCGCCCTCCCCGGCTTCGCGCCGTGGCGGGGCGGACTACAGAGTGAGACCATGGCCAAGAAAATTACCGGATACATCAAGCTGCAGGTGCCCGCGGGCGCCGCCAATCCAGCGCCTCCGATCGGGCCTGCGCTCGGTCAGCGCGGGGTCAACATCATGGAGTTCTGCAAGGCCTTCAATGCGGCGACGCAGGAGCTCGAGAAGGGCGCGCCGATCCCGACCGTGATCACGGTTTATGCCGACCGTTCCTTTTCCTTCGCGACCAAGTCGCCGGCCGCGTCCTTTTTGCTGAAGAAGGCGGCGCGGATCCAGAAGGGGTCGGCGGAGACGAGCAAGGTGTCGGCGGGGACGATCCGGCGCTCGCAGCTGCGCGACATCGCCGAGGTGAAGATGAAGGATCTGAACGCCAACGATCTCGATGCCGCGACGCGGATCATCGAGGGGTCTGCCCGCGCGATGGGCCTCGAAGTGCGGGAGGGCTAAGGCGATGGCGAAGCTTTCCAAGCGGCAGAAGGCGCTGGCTAGCGTCGATCGGGAGCGGTTTTACGGCGTTGAAGAGGCGATTAAGCTGGTGAAATCGAACGCGACCGCGAAGTTCGACGAGACCGTGGAGGTCGCGCTCAACCTCGGAGTCGACCCCCGCCACGCCGACCAGATGGTGCGCGGAGTCGTCTCGCTGCCCCACGGCACCGGCAAATCCGTCCGCGTCGCCGTATTTGCGAAGGGGGCGAAGGCGGACGAGGCGCGCGAGGCGGGCGCGGACGTCGTCGGCGCGGAGGATCTGATGGAGACCGTGCAGGGCGGGCAGATCAACTTCGACCGGGTGATCGCTACGCCCGACATGATGGGTGTCGTCGGGCGGCTCGGCAAAGTGCTCGGTCCGAAGGGGCTCATGCCGAACCCCAAGCTCGGCACCGTTACGATGGACGTCAAGAAAGCCGTGACCGACGCCAAGTCCGGCCAGGTCGAGTTCCGCGTCGAAAAAGCGGGGATCATCCACGCCGGCATCGGCAAGGCGAGCTTCACCGAGGAAGACCTCAAGGCCAATTTCTCGGCCTTTGTCGACGCGATCGTGAAGGCCAGGCCTTCGGGCGCGAAGGGCAAGTTCGTGCACAAGCTCAGCGTCAGCTCGACGATGGGGCCGGGCGTGAAGGTCGATCTGGAGGAGATCACCGGAGCGTGAACTTGACATGACAGCCAAGTGAATTTCGCTGGCTGAGCACTTTTTTGAACGGCCGGAGAGCGTCGAAGCCCGCGCTTTCCGGCCTTTTTCTTTGAGCGCCAGCGGCTTGTCTCTGCTGAGCGGCAGGTCGTCTGTTGCGGTCTTACAACACGTTTGCCCCAAGTCTGCGGAGCAGGTGAATGATCGGAAACTTTGCTCCTGCGTGAAAGTTGGCCCGGCGACATTCACGTCAACAACCAAGGGATGATCCCAATGCGCAAATTCTTGTTTGCGGGTGCTGCTGCGCTCGCGTTCGCGGCACCAGCCGCGGCAAAGGACAATTCCGGGTACGTCGGTATCGAAGGCGGCGTCATGTTCCCGCGGAACCAAAATATCGCCGGTTCCATCGCCTTCACAACGCCGGGCACTCCGGGGCCGCTCGACTTCGCTACGTCGCGCGTCGCCAGGGTCAAGTATAGGACGGGCTATGACCTTGACCTGATCGGCGGTTACGATTTCGGAATGTTCCGCCTGGAAGGCGAGCTCGGCTACAAGCGCGCCAAAGCGAAATCGGTCCGCTTCAGTGACGCCTTCGTCACTGCGCTCAATGCCGGTCGGCAACAGCGTCCACGACCGGCACCGACTTCGGCATCAACAGCAAAACGAGCGTCTATTCAGCGATGTTGAACGCGCTGCTCGATTTGGGCGGCGAAAACAGCTTCGGCGGTTATGTCGGCGGCGGCGCCGGCTATGCCAGTGTGCATCAGTTCGGCAGCAGCAAGGGCAAGTTCGCTTGGCAGCTGCTCGCCGGTGCGTACATGCCGGTCAGCGACAATATCGATGTCGGCTTAAAATACCGGTACTTCCGAGCCGGACGTAACCGCGGCACGACACCTTCGCTTTCTCGTCCGCGGCCACGACTTGCGGCACCGTCGCGGCACCGTTTCCGTGCTCAGGCGGTCTCGCGACGTTCGATAGCGACAGCCGCTTCAGCTCTCACAGCTTGCTGCTGAGCCTTGTCTACAACTTCGCCGCAGCGGCTGCCCCGCCACCGCCCCCGCCGCCTCCGCCTCCGCCGCCGCCCGAAGCAGCGCCAGCCACGCAGACCTGTCCGGACGGTTCGGTGATCCTGGCGACGAGCACCTGCCCGGCTCCGCCGCCTCCGCCTCCTCCGCCGCCTCCGGCGCAGCGCGGCGAACGCGGCAAATAAGATCGTCTAAGCGTTTTGCGCAAAACAAAGTTAGCGTACAGTTGCTCCCCGGCAGGCCCACCGGCCGGGATTTCGCTACTGAAGCGGTCACTGAAACAGCGCTGTCGATTCTCATCAGGCCTTGCCTAACGCAGACGGTAACCATCGAGTTTTGCCATGATTTTCAACTGGTTGATGGACTTTCATCGATCGGGCGCTGTGGCCCCGACGCAACAGTGTTTGCGCTAACAACTCTAGCTCGAAATCTGTCGCTGCTAATGTTCGCAGCTCGAAATTCCGACGGACGACAAAGGGGAGAACGAAATCGATGCGCAAGCTTCTTTTTGCAACCGCGGCCGCGGCAGCAATCACCGCTACGCCGGCCGTGCCCGGGACGGCTCGCCTTATGTCGGCATCGAAGGCGGAATTCTGTTCCCTGAAAACCAGAATCTCGAGGCGCAGTCACCCTCACCGACACGACCAATTTTCCGGACGTCCGCACACCAACGTGGGCGAGGTCCGCTTCCATGACGGCTATGATGTCGACGCTATCGGGGGCTACGATTTCGGTCTCTTCCGGCTCGAAGGCGAACTCGGCTACAAGCACGCCTCGGTCGAGAGGGTGAACATCAATCAACCCTCATCAGCGCAATCAACACGCCGTCAGGCAACACTTTCACCGTCAGCGATTTCGACATCAGTGGCCATGCCACGGTCCTCAGTCCGGGATGGTCAACGCTCTTGTCGACATTGGGCCGATGGAAGGGCTTGGATTTTATGCCGGCGGCGGCGGCGGCTATGCCGACGTTCACGAATTGGCCGCAGCACCGGCAAATTCGCCTGGCAGGCGATCGCCGGGCTTACACGTCCGTCAGCGAAATATCGATGTCGGCATCAAGTACCGGTATTTCGACGCAGGACGGGTTGATCGCACGGCGATTTTGATTTCGATCCTGCCGCAGTGGGCTGCGGAAGCCTCGGCACCACGCCATGCACCGGCGGTACTGCATTCGTCGGCACCACCTCGTCATTTCCGTTCGCACAGCTTGATGCTGAGCCTCGTCTACAACTTCTATACGCCTCCGCCGCCACCTCCGCCTCCGCCCCCACCGCCTCCTCCACCGCCGCCTCCGCCGCCTCCGGCGACGCAGACCTGCCCGGACGGATCGGTGATCCTTGCAACGGACACCTGCCCGGCGCCTCCGCCTCCTCCTCCGCCGCCGCCGCCGGCACCGGAGCGCGGCCTCTAAGAGCAACCGGCCAAATGAACGGGACCGGCCTCGGCAATTGCCGGGGCCGGTTTTCTTTTGGACCGACCAACACTTGATCGATCGCGCTAAGTCGCTATAGGCCCGCGTTCGCGTGCGGCTCGCCGTGTGCAACCGTCCGAGACAGCTGCTGGGGCCTGCCCCTTAATTTGCCGCCTAGACGGGGACAGGAATCATCGAAGCGTTTCTGCGCTTCGCCGCGCGTTGCTTGATGCAGCGCCACCGATCCCAACCCCACGGACATGAGTGCCCAGGTTCACTTGGGCTTTGTTGAACTCGCTCGGAGCACCACTTCGAGCGAAACTTTGGAGTTGGCATGGATCGATCGCAAAAAGCCGGTCTGGTCGACGAGCTGAAGCAAGTCTTCACCGACACGAGCGTGGTTGTGGTCACCCGCAACCATGGTCTGACGGTGGCGCAGTCCACGGACTTGCGCCTGAAGATGCGTGACGCCGGCGCACAGTACAAAGTTGCGAAGAACAGCCTTGCCCTGATTGCGCTCGAGGACACGCGCTACAAGCCGCTTGGCGACCTGCTGAAGGGTCCGACGGCGCTGGCGACTTCCGGCGACCCCGTTGCGGCCGCCAAGGTGGCCGTCGATTTCGCCAAGACGAACGACAAGCTCGAAATCGTCGGCGGAGCGATGGGTGATACGGTCCTCGACGTGAACGGGATCAAGGCGCTTGCAGCGCTTCCCTCGCTCGACGAGCTGCGCGCGACCATCGTGGGCCTCATTCAGGCGCCGGCGAGCAAGATCGCACGCACCATCAACGAGCCAGGGGCGCAACTGGCACGAGTCTTCGGCGCGTATGCGGCAAGGGAAGCTGCATAAGGCGCCCCCTTTTTATCAACGCACGACAATCGGGGCATGGCCCCACGAAGGAGTATCAAATGGCTGACATTACCAAGCTGGTGGACCAGCTTTCCGAACTGACTGTGCTCGAAGCCGCGGATCTTGCCAAGGCGCTCGAGGAGAAGTGGGGCGTTTCGGCTGCCGCTGCGGTGGCCGTCGCAGGTCCGGCTGCTGCGGGTCCTGCCGCTCCGGCCGCGGAAGAGAAGACCGAGTTCGACGTGATTCTCACCGGCGATGGCGGCAAGAAGATCAACGTCATCAAGGAAGTCCGCGCGATCACGGGTCTCGGCCTCGGCGAGGCGAAGGCGCTGGTCGAAGGCGCGCCCAAGCCCGTTAAGGAAGGCGTGAACAAGGACGAGGCAGAGAAGATCAAGAAGCAGATCGAGGATGCCGGCGGTACCGTCGAGCTGAAGTAATCTTCAGCCTAAGCGTATTTGAGGAGGGCGGCTCGGGGACGGGCCGCCCTTTCTGTTTTGTCCTCGGTCGACTATTTCCTGGACGCGATGGAACTTGGACGCCCACTGCTGAAACTTCCGATCCGCTTCGACGCGGAGACGCTTGCGCGCGAAGTACGTGCGCTGCCCAAATCCGCCTGGACGCCGCATCCCACCGGATACGTAGGGAACGAAGCTGTGCGCCTGATCACTCCCGGCGGCCAAGAGACGGACGATCTGACCGGTGCGATGGGGCCGACCGAGCATCTGCTCGCCTGCCCGTATGTCACTCAGGCGATGGGCGAAATCGGTTCGGTCTGGGGACGCAGCCGGCTGATGGGGCTTGGTGCCGGAGCGGACGTCCCGTCGCACGTGGATAGCCATTACTATTGGCGCACACACTGGCGAATTCACATCCCGGCGACCACGAATCCCGGTGTTCTGTTCACCTGCGGCGACGAAACTGTGCACATGGCCGCCGGCGAATGCTGGCTGTTCGATTCGTTCCGCGGTCATAGGGTCCACAATGGCGGCACCGAGCAGCGCGTGCATCTGGTACTCGACACGGTCGGCGGTAGACGCCTGCGCGAGCTCATTGAGGCGGCGCGGCGCGGCGCATCGGAAGCCAAGTTCGTGCCGCCAGCCAGTGCGAAAGCTCGCCCTCTCTCCTACGAGCGTGTCAATTCACCCAAGGTGATGTCGCCGTGGGAGATTCGCGCCCACATCACCTACATCGCCGACCACGCCCTGCCGCATCCGCTGCTCGAACCGGTGCTCAAGCGTCTCGACGATTTCGTGTCGGACTGGACTGCCTTGTGGGTGGAGCATGAGACCAGCGAGGACGGTTGGCCCGCATATCTGCGGCTGCTCGAGGAATTGAAAGCGGACCTGTCGAGGGGCGACGGCGCAGCGATCCAACTCAAGAACAGCCTCCGCTTCTTCCTTGTGCTCGACCAAATGGTGCTACTAAGCCTCTTCGCAGATCCGCTTGCGGTCGCGGCCAAAGCGGCGGCGGACGGTGGCATCCGTAAGAAGCTCGCGTCCTAGACGGTGTCGAGGAGCTCTAGGAAATCGTCAATTGCGGCGACCGCTTCGGGCTCGTCTAGCTCCGGGCGCGTGGCCGACTCCTGGAACTGTCGCGAACTTGGCGTTCGGAACGACGTCGCGCATCTTCCCGGCCGCAGCCGCGGTCAGGAGATCGCTCTTCTCCCCGCGGATCACCAGAAGCGGCTTTTTCGCGAGGCCGATGAACAAGGGCCACATGTCGAACCGCGGCGTGGCGCCGGTCGTTGTGAACGGCATGGCGATGGCCGGATCATAGTCGAAGACGATCTCCCCGCCCGCATCCCTGCAAATCCGCCGCGCCATCCGTAGCCAGTCAGCGTGGCTAAAACTCGCCGGCACATGGTTATTATTTTGGGCGATCACGTCAGCGGCTTCGTCCCAGCTCGAAAAGCGTTGGTTCAGGCCGACGTAACTGCGGATTCGGTCGAGACCGACCTTGCTGAGGTCAGGACCGACGTCATTCAGGATCGCGGCGGCGATGCGATCGGGCGAGATGGCCGCCACCGTCATCGTTACGAGGCCGCCAAGCGAGGTTCCGACGAAGATTGCTTGCGGAATGCTGAGCTGGTCGAGAAACTCGACGACATCGGCGGCATAAGTCAGCGGGACGTAGCGTGCCGGAACCGGATCATATTCGCTCTCGCCGCGGCCGCGGAACTCGAGAGCGAGGACGCGGAACTGCGGCGAATGAAGCTCCGCAAACGCCGCGAAATCCCGCGCATTGCGAGTGAGGCCGGGAAGGCAAAGCAGAGGCGGTTTGTCGCCGTTTCCTGGATAATCGCGATAATGCAGCCTCAGTCCATCGCGGACCACGAAGTGGCAGTCGCGGTACCGCTGCTGGTCGGCGGCCCCGTCCCCGGCGTGGCTCATCGCTCAAGACCCGAGCGGAGCACCCCGCTGGTGAGTTCGCGCGGCTCGACGAACTCGGCCTCATCAATAATTGGACACACATCCCTGTGCTTGCGCGCGAATTGAAGGAAGAATTCAAGCGCACGCCGTTTCCCGTCGAGCGCGTCCGTGGCGTCCGTGAACGCGGGCGCGACATGGTCGCGCACCTGCGCCGACATGTCGCTCACCAGCGCCTGGAACACCGATTCCTCGGAGTTGAAGTATGTGTAGAAGGTGCCGAGCGCGACGCCCGCGCGCTGCGTGATTGCCACGATGGAACTCTCGGCGAACCCACGCTCGCCGAATTCGGCGCGCGCGACATCGAGGATCTTGCGCAGGGTGCGCTCGCCGCGGGCAGTACGCGGCGCGTTCCGTTCGCAGGCAGCACTGACCTTTACGTCCTGATCCACGCGAGCCCGCATCCCGCTCGCCCTAACGGCTCATGTTGCAAACTCGCAAGTCGGTTCAACTTTCATTTATGCCTGCCCAAAGGGGGCCTTCTCGCTCCGATTAGCCGCGAATGTTCGCGAATGTTCGCAGTGACGGGAGGCGAAATCGGGGGGTTGTCGGATGTGTCGGATTCAGGCGGCTGCGGCCGCGCTGGCGGGACGCGAAAAAGGGGATCGACTGGTCAAAGAGCCCGGCACAGAGCCGACAAGACTCTGCGCCTCGTGCGCAGACAAGCAGGCGAAATCCTATTTTGCCACCGTTTTCAACGGTGCGCTAACCATCGGATGATCAGACGTCGACAGCCCCTTGCGCGCAGCGCCCAACAGCTTATATGGGACACATCCAACACATAGACGGCTCCGCCGCACGGTGACGTGCGCCCGGGGCTTTTCCCGTCCTCTCCGGGACAGGGCCCGAACCGGCGCACGGGTCCCACGCATTGGAGAGGGAGAACGGGACAAGCGCTCCACACAGCGCTCCTGACTCGGGCAGGAGCTTAATTCGCGGGGCGCATCTTTGCGCGCTCCGCACAGCGCAGGGAATCACATGGCGACCAAAGCGATCGACGCACCGGCCAGGAAAAAGACCGGCCGCACCACTGCCTCTCGGCGGATCCGCAAGATCTTCGGCAACATCCACGAAATCAGCGAAATGCCGAACCTCATCGAGGTTCAGCGCGAGAGCTACGAGCAGTTCCTTCGCTCGGACCCGAAGACTGGCTATGTCTCCGGCCTCGAGAAGACGCTGCGCTCGGTGTTCCCGATCGTCGACTTCGCCGGCACCGCCCACCTCGACTTCGACCATTATGAGCTCGAAGCGCCCAAGTACGATACCGACGAGTGCCGCCAGCGCGGCCTTACCTACGCCGCGCCGATGCGCGTTACCTTGCGCCTGACCACCTTCGAGATCGACCCCGAGACCGAGGCCAAGTCGGTCATCGATATCAAGGAGCAGGACGTTTACATGGGCGACATGCCGCTCATGACGATGAACGGCACCTTCATCATCAACGGCACCGAGCGCGTCATTGTGAGCCAGATGCACCGCAGCCCTGGTGTGCTGTTCGACCATGACCGCGGCAAGACCCACTCCAGCGGCAAATTTCTCTTCGCCGCGCGGGTTATCCCCTATCGTGGAAGCTGGCTGGATTTCGAGTTCGATGCGAAGGACATCGTGAACGTCCGCATCGACCGCAAGCGCAAGCTTCCGGTCACCGCGCTGCTCCACGCGCTCGGAATGACCAGCGAGGAAATCCTCAACACCTTCTACAACCGCGTCAGCTATGTGCGCGGCAAGAACGGCTGGCAGATTCCCTATTCCGCCGACGACTGGCGCGGGCAGAAGCCGACCCACGACGTTGTCGACGCCGACAGCGGCGAGATCATCTTCAAGGCCAACGAGAAGATCACCCCGCGCCGCGCCAATCAGGCGGCGAAGGACGGCCTGAAGAACGTCCTCATCCCGACCGAGGAAATCTTCGGCCGCTATTCCGCGTACGACCTCATCAACGAGAAGACCGGCGAGATCTACATCGAGGCTGGCGACGAGGTGAGCGCCGAGAACCTCCAGAAGCTCGACGAAGCGGGCGTGAACAAGCTCGAGCTGCTCAACATCGACTATATCAACACGGGTCCGTGGATCCGCAACACATTGAAGGCGGACAAGAGCGAGGACGGCGACAGCGCGCTGGCCGACATCTACCGCGTCATGCGCCCCGGCGAACCGCCCACGCGCGAGACCGCGGACGCGCTGTTCTACGGGCTGTTCTTCGATTCCGAGCGCTATGACCTCTCCGCGGTCGGCCGCGTGAAGCTCAACATGCGCCTCGGACTGGACGTCGAGGACACTGTCACGACGCTGCGCAAGGAAGACATCCTCGCGGTCGTCCAGGAGCTGGTGAACCTGAAGGACGGCAAAGGCGAGATCGACGATATCGATAATCTCGCCAACCGCCGCGTCCGCTCGGTCGGCGAGCTGCTGGAAAACCAGTACCGCGTCGGGCTGCTGCGCATGGAGCGCGCGGTCAAGGAGCGCATGTCGAGCGTCGACGTATCGACGGTCATGCCCAACGACCTGATCAATGCCAAGCCGGCTGTGGCCGCCGTGCGCGAGTTCTTCGGCTCATCGCAGCTGTCGCAGTTCATGGACCAGACAAATCCGCTGAGCGAAGTCACGCACAAGCGGCGCGTCTCGGCGCTTGGCCCAGGCGGCCTCACCCGCGAGCGCGCGGGCTTCGAGGTGCGCGACGTGCACCCGACGCACTACGGCCGCATTTGCCCGATCGAGACTCCCGAAGGTCCGAACATCGGCCTCATCAACTCGCTCGCCAGCTTCAGCCGAGTCAACAAGTACGGCTTCATCGAGACTCCGTACCGCAAAGTCATCGACAAGAAGGTGACCAATGAGGTCGTCTACCTATCCGCGATGGAAGAGGCGAAGCACACGATCGCCCAGGCGAACGCCGAGCTGAACAAGGACGGCACATTCGCCGAGGACATCATCTCGGCCCGCCGCAACGGCGAGTTCCTGATCGCTCCGCGCGACCAGATCACGTTGATGGACGTCAGCCCCAAGCAGCTGGTGTCGGTCGCTGCCTCGCTCATTCCGTTCCTCGAGAATGACGACGCCAATCGCGCG
Organism: uncultured Alphaproteobacteria bacterium; assembly: GCA_963849435.1. GTDB lineage: Bacteria > Pseudomonadota > Alphaproteobacteria > Sphingomonadales > Sphingomonadaceae > Sphingomicrobium. Next base: position 2,156 of record CAWKHO010000005.1, on the reverse strand, counting down.
CTCATGGGATCGAACATGCAACGCCAGGCGGTGCCGCTGATCCAGGCCGAGGCACCGCTCGTGGGTACCGGCATGGAGGAAACGGTCGCGCGCGATTCCGGTGCCGCGATCGCCGCTCGTCGTCCGGGCGTAATCGACCAGGTCGACGCGGCGCGTATCGTCGTTCGGGTCACCGGCGACCTCAAGCCCGGCGAATCCGGCGTGGACATCTACACCCTGATGAAGTTCCAGCGCTCGAACCAGAACACCTGCATCAACCAGCGCCCGCTGGTGAAGGTCGGCGACACGGTCGAGGGCGGCGAGATCATCGCCGACGGACCGTCGACGGAATTCGGCGAGCTCGCGCTCGGCCGGAACGTGCTCGTCGCGTTCATGCCGTGGAACGGGTACAATTATGAGGACTCGATCCTCATCTCCGAGCGGATCGTGAAAGACGACGTCTTCACCTCGATCCACATCGAAGAGTTCGAGGTGATGGCTCGCGACACCAAGCTCGGGCCCGAGGACATTACGCGCGACATCCCCAATGTCGGCGAGGAAGCGCTGCACAACCTCGACGAGGCGGGCATCGTCTACATCGGCGCCGAGGTCGAACCGGGCGATATCCTGGTCGGCAAGATCACGCCCAAGGGCGAGAGCCCGATGACCCCGGAGGAGAAGCTTCTTCGCGCCATTTTTGGCGAAAAAGCGTCCGACGTGCGCGACACCTCGCTGCGCCTTCCGCCCGGCGTTCAGGGCACCGTAGTCGAGGTCCGCGTCTTCAACCGCCACGGCATCGACATCGACGACCGCACGCGGGCGATCCAGACCGAAGAAAAGGAGCGCCTGAAGAAGGACGCCGACGACGAACGCGCGATCCTCAACCGCACGACCTTCTCGCGTCTGAAGGAGATGCTACTGAAGCAGGTTGCGACCGCGGCTCCCAAGGGCATGAAGAAGGGCTCGACCCTTGACGATGCGACGATCGAGAGCGTGGAGCGCCACGACTGGTGGAAGATCGCGGTCAAGGACGACAAGCGTCAGGCCGACATCGAGGCCCTGAAGGCGCAGTACGACGAGGCGGCGAACGTCATCACCCGCCGTTTCGAAGACCGCGTCGAGAAGCTCGAGCGCGGCGACGAGCTGCCGCCGGGCGTGCTCAAGATGGTCAAGGTCTTCGTCGCGGTGAAGCGCAAGCTTCAGCCGGGCGACAAGATGGCCGGCCGTCACGGCAACAAGGGCGTGATCAGCCGCATCCTGCCGATCGAGGACATGCCGTTCCTCGAGGACGGGACGCAGGTCGACATCGTCCTGAACCCGCTTGGCGTGCCTTCGCGCATGAACGTCGGGCAGATCTTCGAGACCCACCTCGGCTGGGCCGCGCGCGGTCTCGGCAAGCAGATCCAGGAAATGCTCGACGGCATCCATGAGCGCGGCAAGGATCTCACTGGCAAGGACGTGAAAGCCGTCCGCGCCAAGCTCAAGGACATCTACGGCGACCAGTACGCCAAGGAGATCGACGCCCGCGACGACGAGGCGCTGATCGAGCTGGCATCGAACCTGACCGCCGGAATTCCGATGGGCACTCCGGTGTTCGACGGCGCCCGCGAGCCGGACGTCACCGAGATGCTGGAGCGCGCGGGTCTCGACACATCGGGCCAGGTCGTGCTGTTCGACGGCCGCAGCGGCGAACCGTTCGATCGCCGGGTGACCGTGGGCTACATCTATATGCTGAAGCTCCACCACCTCGTCGACGACAAGATCCACGCGCGCTCGATCGGGCCGTACAGCCTCGTCACCCAGCAGCCGCTGGGCGGCAAGGCGCAGTTCGGCGGACAGCGTTTCGGCGAGATGGAGGTGTGGGCACTGCAGGCTTACGGCGCCGCCTACACGCTTCAGGAGATGCTGACGGTCAAGTCGGACGACGTGATCGGTCGGACCAAGGTTTACGAGGCGATCGTCAAGGGCGACGACACGTTCGAAGCTGGAATCCCGGAGAGCTTCAACGTGCTCGTCAAGGAAATGCGGTCGCTCGGGCTCAACGTCGAGCTCGACAGCGTCGTGGACGAAAACGAAGAGCCGACCGCTCTCGCCGCCGAATAATTACAGGAAACCACCCAACCCCTCCCGTTCAGCGGGAGGGGTCAGGAGCTAAAAATGAACGAACTGACCCCCTT
>CAWKHO010000004.1:0-113512 GCA_963849435.1 uncultured Alphaproteobacteria bacterium | reverse complement strand
ACCTCAACGAGTTCATCCCCTACACCCGCGCTTCAACGCGCTAGCGGAACCATTCGATCCCGTCGGGCGAGGCGAAAGCGTCGAGCGGCACATCCCAATCGTCGGCGGGAATCGTGGCGGCGACGCGCTGCATCGGCCAGCCGACACCGATAAGTCCCGCGCCGCTCTTCTTCAGGCTGACGAGTGCGCGATCGTAATGGCCCTTGCCGCGGCCGAGCCGAGTCCCGCGGTGATCGATCGCGATCAGCGGGACGAGGACGAGATTGGGCTGGACGACCGGGTGGCGCTTGGCCGGCTGCATGATTCCGAACGGACCAGGCTCGAGCGGGTCGCCGGCAAGGAAGCGGAAGGGCTTGGCGGGGTTGTGAAAGCACGGGAACGCAACGATCGCGCCGACCGCGCGCGCTTCTTCCATGGCCGGCAATGGGCTGATCTCGCTGCCGAGAGGACAATAGCCGCCGACGACCGCAACTCCGGCGAATAGCGATGTCAGGCGTTCGGCCAAGCGGCGCTCGAGCAAAGCGCGATCCGCATCGGACAGAGTTGAGACAAACGCCTTGCGCGCGTCGAGTGCCGCGCGGCGCAGCGCCTCCTTGGACAGCGGCTCCATTTCAGGCCGCGGACCGGGCGGAAAAGGGGGTGACGGGACCACCATGGCCGTTTGCCCTAAAATCCTCTGACGCCAAAACGTCAGGTGGGCGCCGTGTGTCCCAGGCCAGGGCCCAGGCAGGGACAGCTCCCAAGTGGATCATATCGCCTCAGGGATTTTCCGAAGGCGCGCACCGGGCAGTACCCGTCGCAAACAGAGATAAGCTCAGGCGGCGGTATGCTCAAGGGTCTCCGCAAGCGATTCGAGCCGCGAGGCGAGCGATTTGGCGCGGCGGACATGCTCGGGATCGGGTTCAGCCGGAGCGGAGGCCGCCGCAGCCGCTTCGGGCTGCTTGTCGATCAGCTGGTCGGCGAGCAGAAGCCCGGCGAACAGGAACTGCCGCGCTTCGGACAGGGTGCCGAGGCCCGACAGCGCCTCGCGGCTCTTGGCGTCGAGCAGGCGCGCGGCGGTCTTGCAGATTCTCCTCTTCGCCTTCGCGGCAGGCGACCTGATAGGTGCGCCCGGCGATTGTCATGTCGACCATCGCGGCCATTAGAACGCGGCCTGCGCGGATCAGCATGTCGAGTTCCTCGACCACTTCGCGCACGCGAGCGCGCAATTCATCGTCGCGGCCCGGAGCCGGTTGGCGGTTGGTCAGTGCTCGGTCGATCCGCTCCAGCGCGCGCTCGGCGCGCTCCAGTGCCGAATAAAGTCCCCCGTCGTCCATCCTGAACCGGTTACGCAAAGTGCCGATCACCCGCAAGCGTTGACGCGGAACGGCTCACCGGACAAAGGGCGCTTGCCATCGGCTGGAGTCCTTCGGCCGAAGCAACCCCGCCGACTGGAGAATCGATGCAGCCGACCCAACGCCGCCTCGCTAACGCCATTCGCGCTCTCGCGATGGACGCGGTCGAGGCCGCCAATAGCGGCCATCCGGGAATGCCGATGGGCATGGCCGACGCCGCGACGGCGTTGTTCACGCGGCATCTGAAGTTCGATGCGAGCGATCCCGCATGGCCCGACCGCGACCGCTTCGTGCTGTCGGCGGGGCACGGGTCGATGCTGATCTACGCGCTTCTCTATCTCACGGGCTACGCACGGCCGACGATCGATGACATCAAGCGCTTCCGCCAGCTCGGCAGCCCATGCGCCGGGCACCCGGAGAATTTCGAGCTGCCGGGTGTCGAGGTCACCACCGGCCCGCTCGGGCAGGGCGTTGCCATGGCGGTCGGAATGGCGATCGCCGAGCGGCATCTGAATGCAATCTACGGCGACGAGCTGGTCGATCACCGTACCTTCGTGATCGCCGGCGACGGCGATTTGATGGAAGGCGTAAACCACGAGGCGGTCGGCCTTGCCGGGCATTTGAAGCTCGGGCGGCTGATCGTGCTGTGGGACGACAACCGCATTACGATCGACGGCTCGACCGATCTCTCGCGCAGCGAGGACGTGGTCGCGCGGCACCAGGCTGCGCGGCTGGCATACGCTCGAGTGCGACGGGCTCGATGCGGGCAAGGTCTCGAAGGCCATCGAGGCGGCGATCGCCGACGAGCGGCCGACCCTGATCCGCTGCCGGACGATCATCGGCTACGGCGCCCCACATAAGCAGGGCACTGCGGCGACGCACGGCGCGGCGCTTGGCGCCGAGGAAGTCGCGGCTGCGCGGGTCGAGCTCGGCTGGGACCTGCCGCCGTTCGAAATGCCCGACGATGTGCTGATCGACCTGGCGCGAGTGCGGGCAGCGCGGCGCCGACCAGCGCGCGAGCTGGATCGAGCGGCTGGAGGCGAGCGGGCGCAAGGACGAGTTTTTGACACGCCTCTCGGGCAAGCCGGACGAAGGATGGCTCAAGCCCTATCTCGATAAGCTGCTTCTGGATCAGAAACCGGTGGCGACGCGTAAGGCTTCGGAAATGGCGCTCGAGGCGATCAACGCCGCAGTGCCGGCGACGATCGGCGGTTCGGCGGACCTCACCGGCTCGAACAATACCAAGACCAAGGCGCTCGAGCCGCTGACTGCCGACAATTACGCCGGTCGCTACATCTATTACGGAATCCGCGAGTTCGGCATGGCCGCGGCGATGAACGGGATGGCGCTGCACGGCGGTGTCGTTCCCGTACGGCGGAACGTTCCTGGTGTTCACCGATTATGCGCGGCCGGCGATCCGGTTGAGCGCGTTGCAGAACGCCAAGGTCATTTACGTGATGACCCACGATTCGCATCGGGCTTGGGGAGGACGGGCCAACGCACCAGCCGATCGAGCAGCTGCAGAGCCTGCGGGCGATCCCGCAGCTCGACGTTTACCGGCCGGCCGACGCGGTGGAGACAGCGGAATGCTGGGCGCTGGCGCTGCAGAGCGACGGCCCATCAATCCTGGCGCTCACCCGCCAGAACCTCGCGCCGGTACGCACCGAGGCGTCGAGCGAGAACCTCTGTGCGCGCGGCGCCTACCGCCTCAAGCCGGCAAAGAATGCGCGCAAGGTGATCCTCATCGCGACCGGCTCGGAGGTCGAAATCGCGATTGGCGCGGCCGAGCAGCTTGAAGCGCAGGGAATCGGTGCCGATGTCGTCTCAATGCCGTGCACCGAGCGCTTCGACGCACAGCCGCGGGATTATCGCGATGCCGTCCTGCCGAATGATCCCGCTCTCCTCCGGGTCTCGATCGAGGCTGGGACGACGTTTGGCTGGGAGCGCTACACCGGCCTCAACGGAATCCGCATCGGAATCGACCGCTTCGGTGTCTCCGCGCCGGCGAACGACGCTTACGAATTTTTCGGCCTCACCCCCGATGCGGTCGCCGCTCGGGTCCTTGAACGCGTGAAACAAAGGGAAATGGCATGACGAGAGTTGCAATCAACGGCTTCGGGCGCATCGGCCGGCTGGTCGCCCGCGCAATCCTCGAGCGGCCCGACTGCGGGCTCGAGCTGGTCAGCGTCAACGATCTCGCCGACGCCAAGGCCAATGCCTGGCTGTTCAGCCGCGACAGCGTCCACGGCAAGTTCCCGGGCAAGGTCGAGACGGACGGCAACGATATCATGGTCGACGGCAAGCGTATTCACGTCACAGCCGAGAAAGACCCGGCGAAGCTTCCGCACAAGGCCAACGACATTGAGATCGCGCTCGAATGCACCGGCTTCTTCACCGATCGCGCGGGCGGCGAGAAGCATATCGAAGCGGGCGCGAAGCGGGTGCTGATCTCGGCCCCCGCCAAGGGCGTCGACCTGACCGTCGTCTACGGAGTGAACGACGACAAGCTTCGCCCCGAGCACCGGATCGTCTCCAACGCTTCGTGCACCACCAACTGCCTGGCGCCGGTCGCCAAAGTGATGAACGACACGATCGGCATCGAGCGCGGGCTGATGACCACCATTCACGCCTACACCAACGATCAGAAGATCCTCGACCAGATCCACCCGGACCTGCGTCGCGCCCGGGCGGCGGCTATGTCGATGATACCCACGACGACGGGCGCGGCGCGCGCGGTCGGCGAGGTGCTGCCCGAGCTCAAGGGCAAGCTCGACGGCTCGGCGATCCGCGTGCCGGTGCCCGACGGGAGCATCGTCGATCTGACCTTCACGCCCTCGCGCGACACCAGCCGCGACGAGGTCAATGCGGCGCTGAAGGCGGCGAGCGAAAGCGGGCGCCTCAAGGGTATTCTCGAATATAGCGAAGAGCCGCTCGTCTCCATCGACATCGTCCACACGCCGGCGAGCTCGACCGTCGACAGCCTCGAAACCGCGGTAATCGAGGGCAAGCTGGTGCGCGTAGTCAGCTGGTACGACAATGAATGGGGCTTCTCGAATCGCATGGTCGACACGGCAGTCGCGATGGGGAAGCTCGGCTAGATGGGTCGGATCGCCGGCATCGCTCGGCATGACCGGCCGCTCGGGCCAATGGAGGTCCTCGACCGGGCCGAGCTGATCGAAGGGCAGGGCGTCGAAGGCGATTTCCGCGGCACACGGAAAGCCGGCTCTCTGGGCCAGAACGGAATCGTGCTCATCGAGGCCGGCGACTGGGCTGCGGCCGCTGAAGCGTGCGGCGCTTCGGTGCCGTGGTTCGAGCGGCGAGCGAACCTGCTGGTCGAAGGGCTCGACCTTCCGCAGCAGCCGGGCGCGCAGCTTCGCATCGGCGCGGGGATCGTCGTGGAGATCACGCAAGAGTGCGCGCCCTGCGAGCGGATGGAGGCGCTGCACCCCGGCCTTCGCGCTGCCCTCACTCCGGACTGGCGTGCAGGGGCCCGGGCGCGCGTGGTCAGCGGCGGCATCGTTGCCGTCGGTGACGAGATCAGGGCGTGAACTTCAAGACGCTCGACGACCTGCCGGACGACTTGAACGGCAAGCTTGTGCTGGTGCGCGAGGATCTGAACGTTCCTATGCAGGACGGCGCGGTCAGCGACGACACGCGATTGACCGCCGCGGTGCCGACGATCGCCGAGCTTTCCGACCGCGGCGCGACGGTGCTTGTGCTGTCGCACTTCGGCCGGCCCAAGGGGCAGAGGCGCCCGGACATGTCGACGGCGCTGCTGGTGAAGCCTTTGTCGGACCTGCTCGGCCGATCGGTGCGGTTTATCGAGGATTGCCAGGGACCCGACGCCGAGCGGGCGGTCTCGACCATGACTCCACGGTCCATCGGGATTCTCGAGAATACCCGCTTCCACACGGGGGAAGAGAAGAACGATCCCGAGCTCGCCAAGGCGATGGCCGCCCTCGGCGATTATTATGTGGACGATGCGTTTTCGACCGCGCACCGGGCGCATGCCTCGACGGAAGGGATCACGCATTTCCTCCCGAGTTTTGCCGGCCGCGCGATGGAAGCCGAGCTGGAGGCGCTCGAGCGCGCGCTCGGCAATCCCGAGCGACCCGTTGCGGCCGTGGTCGGCGGTGCGAAAGTCTCGACCAAGCTCGCCGTGCTCGGGCATCTCGTGGGCAAGGTCGACCATCTGATCATCGGCGGCGGAATGGCGAACACCTTCCTTGCGGCGCGCGGCATCAATGTCGGCAAGTCGCTCTGCGAGCATGAGCTGACGGGCGAGGCGAATGCGATCTTCGAGCGCGCGGAAGAGGCCGGCTGCACCATTCACCTGCCGTACGACGTGGTGGTGGCGAAGGAATTCGCGCCCAATCCGCCGGGCATGCGCACCGTGAACGTGCATGAAGTCGCGCCCGACGAGATGATCCTCGACGTCGGACCGGCCGCGGTCGAGGCGCTCTCGGACGTGCTCAAGACGTGCCGCACGCTCGTCTGGAACGGTCCGCTGGGAGCCTTCGAAATGCCGCCGTTCGACGCCGCCACCGTCGCGCTCGCGAGGATCGCCGCGGCGCTGACGAAGGACGGCTCGCTGGTTTCCGTCGCGGGAGGCGGCGACACCGTCGCAGCCCTCAACCACGCTGGAGTGACGAAGGACTTCACCTTCGTCTCGACCGCGGGCGGCGCGTTCCTGGAGTGGATGGAAGGGCGCACGCTGCCCGGTGTGGCAGCGCTCGAGCAGCAGGGATAAGCGGCTACTGCGCCGGCGCCGGCTCGTTCATCAGCGGCACGAGAATGCTGTTGAGATCGTCAAGCTCGAACGCGCCCGCCTTCGCGTAGCGCAGCGTTCCTGATTTATCGATCACGTAATTGGTTGGCAGCGCCTCGACATCGGCGAAGGGGCCGCCGCGAATGCGGTCCGTCGGAGAGATCGAGAGCACTGAGAACAGCTTCTTGAGCTGGTACTTAGGCACGCTGTCCTCGGTAGCGACGGCGAAAATCTTCAGCGGCCAGCCACGCTTCGACGCAGCCACGAAATAACCGTTGAGCAGCGGCAGCTCTGCCCGGCAAGGCACGCACCATGTCGCCCAGTAATTGAGCACGACCACCTGCCCACGAAGGTCCGCGAGGTGCACGCGCTTGCCGTCGACCAGCACAAGCTCGGCATTCGGGACAGGCTGTCCGACTTTCAGTCTCGCGGCGGGAGCAGGATTGGCGAGCGCAAGCAGCGCAGCTGCTGCCACTGTCTTGAGGATTGCTTTCATCGATTATCGCCCCCGCGCAGGATGGTGCGTGGAGACGGCTAATGGGTCAAGTCGTCTCGGGAGCGCTATCAGCTCTTTGCGGGTGGCCCGACCGGCGATAAGGCCGCCCAAACGAATTCAGGGGAGATCATGATGGACCGAGCCGACATGACCGCCAAAATCCGCGAAGGAAACGGCTTCATCGCCGCGCTCGACCAGTCGGGCGGCTCCACGCCCAAGGCGTTGCAGGGCTACGGAATCGAGGAGGGCGCCTGGTCGAGCGACGAGGAGATGTTCGGCCTCATCCACCAGATGCGCTCGCGGATCATCACTGCGCCGTGCTTCGGCAGTGGCAAGGTGATCGGCGCGATCCTGTTCGAACGGACGATGGACGGCACGGTCGCCGGCAAGCCGACGCCGCAGGCGCTGATCGACTTGGGCATCGTGCCCTTCATGAAGATCGACAAGGGGCTGGAGCCCGAGGAGAACGGCGTCCAGATGATGAAGCCCATCCCCGGGCTCGACGCGTTGCTGGAGCGCGCGAAGGCGCTGGGCGTGTTCGGCACGAAGGAACGGTCGATGATCAACGCTGCCAATCCGGCCGGGATTGCAGTGCTCGTGGCGCAGCAGTTCCAGCTTGCCAGGCAGGTTCTGGCGCACGGCCTGATGCCGATCGTGGAGCCCGAGGTGAACATCAAGAGCGCCGACCGCGGCCAGAGCGACGACCTCCTGCTCAGCGCCATTCTCGAGGAGCTCGACGAGATGCCCGACGGGCAACAGGTGATGCTGAAGCTGTCGATTCCGGAGAAGGCCGGCCTGTTCGATCCGCTGGTCATGCATCCCAAGGTGCTGCGCGTGGTCGCGCTGTCGGGCGGCTTCTCCCGCGAGGACGCATGCCGCGAGCTGGCGAAGAATCCCAGGAATGATCGCCAGCTTCAGCCGGGCGCTCCTGTCGGACCTGCGCGCCCAGCAGAGCGACGAGGAGTTCAACCGGACGCTCGGCAACGCGATCGACGAGATCTACGAAGCCTCGACCGAGAAAGTGCCGGCCTGATCTTGGACGACGTCACCGAGGAGTTCGCTGCCGCCTTCACGCCGAGAGAGCGACGGCGCGTGCGAGCTTTATCTCATCAGCCCGCAGGAGGTCGGCGGAGCATTCCCTGACCGGCTGAAGGCTGCGCTCGAGCCGGGCGTCGCGGCGGCGTTTCAGCTGCGGGTGAAGGACACGCCGGAGGACGAGCTCGCGCGCCTTGCCGAGCCGCTGCAGCGCATTTGCGCGGACGCCGAGGTCGCGTTCATCGTCAACGACAGCATGGCTCTGGCGAAACGTCTCGGCGCCGATGGCGTGCACCTGGGGCAGAGCGACGGCGATATTCGCGACGCGCGCGCGCTGCTCGGCCCATCCGCGCAGATCGGAAAGACCTGCCACGACAGCCGCCACTTCGCGATGGAAGCGGGCGAGGCGGGCGCGGACTATGTCGCGTTCGGCGCTTTCCATCCGACCACGACCAAGCCGTCGCACTACCGCCCGGACCCGTCGATCCTGTCGTGGTGGTCGACCCTGTTCGAAATCCCATGTGTCGCGATCGGCGGGATCACGCCCGAAAATGCGAAGCCGCTGGTCGATGCTGGCGCGGACTTCGTCGCTGTTTGCCAGGCGGTGTGGGGCAAGGACGACCCCGCCGCCGCAGTGCGGGCGTTCGGCGAGGTGCTGCCCTAAACGAACTGCCGTTCGCGGTACCATTTCGTGACGATGTACTTCACGCCTTCGCCGACCGGCTGACCTTCGTGCATCGTCCACGGGTTGGGGCTGCCGTCCACGGCCATGTTGTTCCAGATGAGGATGCGCCCGAGCCGCGGCTCGATGGCGACGCCGAGGAGCTTGAACGCGGTCGCTCCGCCGGCGCCGGGCTCGTTCAAATAGATCATCGCAGTCCAGGTGCGCTGGCCGCCGTGCGGCTCGTAGTCGGCCCAATAAGGCTGGTCGATGTAGAAGAAGTCGGAATGCTCCTTGAAGCATTGCCCGACCTCATAGCGCTGCCCCTGAAGCGGCTCGCCATGGGCGCGGTCGATGCCGAGCAGGTTGGCGATCCGGGTCTCGACCTCGGCGACGAGCGGATCGTGGACGTCGAGGTTGCAGCTGTGGCTGGTGCGGACGTCGGCATACTTGTCCTTGTTGTAGAGGGGTGAGGGATAGGAGCCGCTGTCTATCTTCTCGCACAGCTGGGCGCATTCCTCCGGACTGAGGAAATTCTCGCCGATGTACAGCTGCACCGGCCGTGTCGCATTGGACGAATAGCGCCATAGGCCCTGCGTCGCGTCGAGCTTGCCGCCAATGCGTGCGGCCGAAGGCGGCGCGCAGCTCCGAACGCTGCCGCGCGAAGGGAATCTCCGGCGGATCGTAATAGGGCAGGGGTTCGGCGTCGGCAGCCATGAGTCCAGTCTGCTTTAGTTTGCAGCGATTGCCAATCAGCGGCGCATCTGGCCCACCATCGACTTGAGAGTCCGCGCGTCGTGGATCGCGTGGCCGTGAGGCCTTTCCAGTGCCTGTAGACCCAGCCGGAGCAGCCGATGCGGACCTGCGCTGTCATTGCACGTGCGAACCAATGTCGTTCGCGAGAGTTGCGTCCGTATGGGAAAGTACGCAGCCATCGCTTTGTTCAGCGCAGTCGTCACAGCCGTGGCGGTCAGCGCCTTCTGGATCTGGTTCTACAACACGGTGCCGCAGGGGCAGCCGGCGGTCGAACGGAGCGGCAACGTCGTCGCCGTCGTTCCGCCCAGGGCGCCGCCGGTCGCGGTCGCCGAGCAGGTGGTGGTCGGGCCGAGCGGGCTTGCCCTGCCGGTCATGGGAGTAAAATCGGATCAGCTCACCGACACGTTCACGCAGTCGCGCGCCAACGGTCGCCGGCACGACGCGATCGACATCATGGCGCCGGAGGGGACGCCGGTGATCGCCGCCGCCGACGGCACCATCGAGAAACTGTTCTTCAGCCACGGCGGCGGGGGCATCACGATCTACGAGCGCTCGCCCGACCAGAAGTGGCAATATTATTACGCGCACCTCTCGGCTTATGCGCCGGGCCTCGCCGAGGGGCAGCAGGTAAAGCGCGGCCAGGTCATCGCTCGCGTCGGCCATACCGGCGACGCGAGCGCGGCTGGCCCACATCTTCATTTCGCCATCAACACCATGGCGCCGGGCGAGCGCTGGTGGAACGGCACTCCGATCAACCCCTATCCGCTGCTTGCCGGGAAAAAGGCGAACGGGTAGGGGCTCCGCTCAGCCACCTCCTGTCGGGCTGAGCCTGTTGAAGCCCTGTCCTCCTTCAAGAGAAAAGCAGCCCTTCGACATTTCAGGGCGAACGGATGTTGATGAGGTTCGACCATGAAGATCAGCGGCGTGGACATCCGTCCCGGCAACATCATCGAATATGAGGGCGGAATCTGGCGCGCGGTGAAGATCCAGCACACCCAGCCGGGCAAGGGCGGGGCGTACATGCAGGTCGAGCTCAAGAACCTGATCGATGGCCGCAAGACCAACGTCCGCTTCCGCTCGGCCGAGGTGGTGGAGCGCGTGCGGCTCGACACCAAGGACTATCAGTACCTCTATCATGACGGCGACATGCTCGTGTTCATGGATAAGGACAATTACGAGCAGGTCTCGCTGCCCGAGGACCTCGTCGGCGAGGCCGCGGCCTTCCTTCAGGACGGGATGGAAGTGAAGCTCGACATGTACAACGAGCGGCCGATCTCGGTGGAATTGCCGGACCAGATCGAGGCGACCGTGGTCGAGGCCGACGCGGTGGTGAAGGGCCAGACGGCGTCGTCGAGCTATAAGCCCGCCGTGCTCGACAATGGGGTGCGCGTGATGGTGCCGCCGCACATCACGGCGGGCACGCGGATCGTCGTGGACGTGTACAACCGGGAATATGTCCGCCGCGCGGACTAGCCGATGGTTGCCCATTCCGGACTGATCACCGTGATGCAGCGCGCCGCGCGCAAGGCTGCGCCGCGCCTTCGGCGCGACTTCGGCGAGGTCGAGCTGCTGCAGGTCAGCCGCAAGGGCCCGGGCGATTTCGTCTCGCTCGCCGACAAACGCGCCGAGCAGACGATCGTCGAGGAATTGCGCAACGCGCGGCCCGATTGGGGCATGCTGCTCGAGGAATTGGGGAGATCGCCGGCAATCCCGACAAGCCAAGGTGGATCGTCGATCCGCTCGACGGCACGACGAACTTCCTCCACGGGGTGCCGCATTTCTCGATCGCGATCGCGGTCGAGGAGCGGAAGCCGGGCGGTGGAAGCGAGATCACCCAGGGCTTGGTCTATCAGCCGCTGACCGACGAGAGCTTCTGGGCCGAGAAGGGGCGTGGCGCCTGGCTGCAGGACAGCCGCCTGCGCGTCTCCGGCCGGCGCGACCTCAGCGACGCCCTGATCGGTACCGGGATTCCCCATTGCGGCCGCGGGAGCCCCGAAGGCTGGGCGAAGGTTTACGCCGCGGTTGCTCCGGAAGTCTCCGGCCTTCGCCGTTTCGGCTCGGCCGCGCTCGACTTCGCCTGGGTCGCCGCGGGGCGCATGGACGGGTTTTGGGAGGACGACCTCGACATCTGGGACTCCGCGGCCGGCATCTTGCTGGTCAGGGAGGCGGGAGGCTTCGTCACCGACTATCGCGGCGGCGATCGCTCGTTCGAACGGCGCGAATATATCGCCGCGTCGGGAGCGATCCACAGCAAGCTGCAGAAGCTCATCGCGGGGGCGCTCAATGAGATAGTTGCCCGCCGCAACTCGCTGCCCTAAAGCGCCGCCAAGTTTCGAGCCCCTGGAGTATCCCCTTGGCAAGCGTTGCCGCAGGCTACCTGCCGATCCTGTTGTTCCTGATCATCGCCCTTGGCCTGTCCGCGGGCTTTGTCGTGCTGCCGATGCTGGTCGCGCGGCTGACCGGCGCGCACAAGCCCGACCCGGCCAAGCTCAGCGAATATGAATGCGGCTTCCCCGCGTTCGAGGATGCGCGGGCCGAGTTCGATGTCCGGTTCTACCTCGTGGCAATCCTGTTCATCGTCTTCGACCTTGAAGCGGCGTTCCTCTTCCCGTGGGCCGTCAGCCTCAATTTCACCCGCCTCACCGGCTGGGCGGCGATGATGATCTTTCTCGTCGAGCTTGCTCTCGGCCTCGCTTATGCGTGGAAGAAGGGAGCGCTCGAATGGGAGTGATGCTCGACCCCCAGCATGACCCCATGCCGACCGAGGAAGAGCTGGCGCGGCTTGCCGGGCTGGTTCCCGGGGAAGTCGACAAGAAGAAGCTCGAGGAGCTCCGGCAAATCCTCAACGAAAAGGGCTTCATGGTCACTTCCGCCGAGGATCTGTTCACCTGGGCGCGGACCGGGTCCTTGTGGTGGATGACCTTCGGCCTGGCCTGCTGCGCGGTCGAGATGATCCATGTGAACATGCCACGCTATGACCTTGAAAGATTTGGCGCAGCGCCGCGCGCGAGCCCGCGCCAGTCGGACGTGATGATTGTCGCCGGGACTTTGTGCAACAAGATGGCTCCGGCGCTGCGGCGGGTCTACGACCAGATGAGCGAGCCGCGCTACGTGATCTCGATGGGCAGCTGCGCCAACGGCGGCGGCTATTACCACTACAGCTATTCGGTGGTCCGCGGATGCGACCGCATCGTGCCGGTCGATATCTACGTCCCCGGCTGCCCGCCGACGGCGGAGGCGCTGCTGTACGGGATCCTCCAGCTCCAGCGCAAGATCCGCCGCGAAGGGACGATCGAGCGCTGATGGTCGCCCTTCATGTCCCCCGCACAGCGCCTGACGAGGGCGTGATCGACGCGGCTAAGGCGGCGCTCGGCGATGCTATTCTCGATGTGAAGGGGCATGTCGGCGAGATCACGCTGACCGTGAAGCGCGAGGAGATCGTCAATGTTCTCAAGGCGCTGCGTGATACGCCAAGGCTCGAATATCAGCAGCTGATGGAAATTGCGGGGGTGGATTATCCCGACCGGCCTGAGCGGTTTGAAGTGGTCTATCACCTGCTCTCGCTGACGATGAACCGGCGCATCCGGGTCAAGATCTCGACCGACGAGGCGACCCCGGTCCCGACGCGTGACGACGCTCTGGCCCAATCGCGGGTTGGCTCGAGCGCGAGGTGTACGACATGTACGGCGTCACCTTCGCCGGGAACCCGGATCTGAGGCGAATCCTCACGGATTACGGCTTCGAGGGTTTCCCGCAGCGCAAGGACTTCCCGCTCACCGGCCACGTCGAGCTGCGCTACTCCGAGGCGGAGAAGCGCGTCGTCTATGTGCCGGTGTCGCTCCCGCAGGATTTCCGCAGCTTCGATTTCCTGATGCCCTGGGAAGGGCCGGAATACCGTTTGCCGGGCGACGAGAAGGCGACCGCACCGGAAGAGCCGGGCGCGCCGAGTCCTGCGCCGTCGCCGGCGGTCCCGCCGCTGGAGAAAGCGAAGAAGGCTTCGCCCAAGCCGAGAGGGAAGAAGTGACGGGCGCATCCATCAACTCACTCCTCCCTGTCGCGAAGCGATGGGGAGGGGGACCGCTCAGCGGAGCTGAGTGGTGGAGGGGCCAAGCGGAGGCGGCGCAAGGCCCCTCCACCATGGCGCTACGCGCCATGGTTCCCCTCCCCACGAGCTCCGCTCGCAGGGAGGAGTTGCGGTGACCGACACCCGCAGCGACATTCGTAAGGTCGAGGTCAGCATCGGCGCTGTTGGGGAAGGCGTGGAGCTGTCCGAAACGCTCGGCCATCCGCGCGACGCGGGTGACGAAAAGATCACCAACTACACGATCAACTTCGGCCCGCAGCATCCGGCGGCGCACGGCGTCCTTCGCCTGATCATGGAGCTCGACGGCGAGATCGTCGAACGCGTCGACCCGCACATTGGACTGCTCCACCGCGGCACCGAGAAACTGATCGAATACAAGACCTACGCGCAGGCGCTGCCGTACTTCGATCGGCTCGATTACTGTTCTCCGATGTGCATGGAGCACAGCTTCGTGCTCGCCATCGAGAAGTTGATGGGGCTCGAGGTGCCGCTCCGGGCTCAGTACATCCGCGTTTTGATGGCGGAGCTGACCCGCATCTCTAACCATCTGCTCAACCTTGGCAGCCACATCATGGATGTGGGCGCGATGACCCCGAACCTGTGGCTGTTCGAAGTGCGCGAGGACACGTTGCAATTCTACGAGCGGGCGTCGGGCGCGCGGATGCACGCCAATTATTTCCGCGCCGGCGGCGTGCGCTATGATCTGACCGAGAAGTTCCTCGCCGACATGGGCGAGTGGCTGGATACTCGTTTCCAGTTGTTCGAGGACGCGATTGCGCTGGTCGCCGACAACCGCATCTTCAAGCAGCGCAACGTCGACATCGCCAAGATGAGCCGCGAGGATTCGATCCGCTGGGGCTTCTCCGGCCCCATGATCCGCGCCGCGGGCTTGCCCTGGGACCTGCGCAAGAGCCAGCCCTACGAAGTCTACGACCGCATGGACTTCGACATCCCGGTCGGCACCAACAACGACTGCTACGACCGCTTCATGGTACGCGTCGAGGAAGTGCGGCAGTCGGCGAAGATCATGCGCCAGTGCCTCGCTCAGATGCCCAAGGGACCGGTCGGATCGCCCGACCGCAAGGTCTTCCCGCCGTCACGGGCGGAGATGAAGACCTCGATGGAGGCGCTGATCCACCACTTCAAGCTCTACACCGAGGGCTATCACGTACCCGCGGGCGAGGTTTACGTCGCCACGGAGAGCCCCAAGGGCGAGTTCGGCGTCTATCTCGTCGCCGACGGCACCAACCGGCCGTACCGCTGCAAAATCCGCCCGACGATGTTCAGCCACCTCCAGGCGCTCGACTTCATGATGAAGGGCCACATGCTGGCGGACACGACCGCGGTGCTGTCCGCGATCGATCCCGTGTTCGGGGAGAGCGACCGGTGATTGCAGCCGCAGCCGCAGCAACTGCAACATGTTTGGTGCCAATCGGTGCTGGCGCTGATTTCGGATCACAACTGAATGCTTATGCGCAACGAAGCGTCCAAATTGTCGCGCTCGCTGCCGCCCGACGTGATCAAGTGCTTCGCAATCTGATCGCCCGGAACGCCGAGTTCTCGCTCGGTGCAGGTGATGTTGGCCGACCGCTTGGTCATGGGGTTGAGGGCGCCCGTGCGATGGCGAACGATCTGCACGCCGCAACTTTCGAATACCACGGCTGGAGCGGTATTCCTATGACGCGCGACCCGTGCGGACCTCAAGAAGTGGAAATCGAATTCGTTACGACCGACGGAACAGACTCTGCAGACATCAAATTTCACTACGACGGAGGCATTCTGCAGTCAGCCGCTGGATGGCGGGGTTACCGCGTCTGGGGAACGGTGCAGGTGGATCACTGATGGCCGGCGCAGCAACCATCCTCGATGACGCCGAGCAGCGGGCGCGCTGGTCCACCTTCGCGTGGACCGACGAGAATGCGCGGCGGGCGAACGAGATCATCTCCTGGTATCCCGAGGGGCGGCAGGTCTCGGCGGTGATACCCTTGCTCGACCTCGCGCAGCGGCAGGTGGGCGCGGAGACGAACACGCAGGGGTGGCTGCCGATCCCGGTGATGGAGTTCGTCGCCCGCGAGCTCGACACCAGCTACATCCGCGTGCTCGAAGTCGCGACCTTCTACACGATGTTCAACCTGGCGCCGGTCGGCCGCTTCCACGTGCAGGTGTGCGGGACGACGCCGTGCATGTTGCGCGGCTCCGACGACGTCTTCACCGCCTGCGCCAAGCGCGGGCTGAAGAAGGGAAAAACGACCGGGGACGGGCTTTTCACACTGACCGAGGTCGAATGCCTCGGCGCCTGCGCCAACGCGCCGATGGTGCAGATCAACGACGACAATTACGAGGACCTCGACGAGGCGCGCATGGGCGCGATCCTCGACGCGCTGGCGCGAGGCGAGACGCCGAAGCCGGGTCCGCAGATCGACCGCCAGACGAGCTGCCCCGTCGGCGGCCCGACTACGCTCAAAAAGATGGCTGAGCGCAATTACGATTACCGCCCGATGTGGACGGCGACCGCCGGTCCGGCGAAGGAGGGGGCACAGTGAAAGACATCCTGAAAATCATCGTCGCGATCGTCGTGATCGTGGTCGTCTGGAAGATTTTGAAAGGCCTGATCGGACTGCTGGTCGGCCTCGCGGTCGCGGGGCTGGTTGTCTACGGCGCGGTCAAGCTCATTGAGGGCGCGGGGCAGAAGCGGATTAAATGAGCATCCTCGCCATCATCGTCGCGATTGTATTCGCTTATCTCGCGTTCCGGTTCGTGAAAGGCGTGATCAAGTTCGGCTTGCTCGCGTTATCTCATCGTCGCTCTGTGGTCCTCGTCGATGCGAACACGGCTCTCGATGGTGCTCGGAGGGCTGCGCTGATGAAGAATTTTGTTCGCGCGGAGACGCGGAGGCGCGGAGGAGAATGCGTGCGCCATCGCAGCTTGCGCGACCTCTCCGCGTTCTCCGCGTCTCCGCGTGATAAAATCCTGATTCCCGCTTTCGCGGGAATGACGGGAAGGGTGCAGTTCTGATGGGCTACACCGGGCCGCTCGCCGACAAGGACCGCATCTTCACCAACGTCTATGGCTTCCAGGCGCCTTATCTGAAGGCGGCGGAGCAGCGGGGCGATTGGGACGATACGAAGGAGCTGATGGCCGTCGGTCCGGACGCGATCATCGATGCGGTCAAGGCGTCGGGGCTGCGCGGACGCGGCGGCGCGGGCTTCCCGACCGGCATGAAGTGGAGCTTCATGCCCAAGGAGCCCAAGCCCGGCAAACCCAATTTCCTGGTGATCAACGCCGACGAATCCGAGCCCGGATCGTGCAAGGACCGCGAGATCATCCGCCACGATCCGCACAAGCTGATCGAAGGCGCGCTGATCGCCGGCTTCGCCATGCGGGCGAGGGCGAGCTACATCTACATCCGCGGTGAATTCATTCGCGAAACCGAAGTGTTACGGCGCGCGGTTGCCGAAGCGTATGAAGCCGGGCTGCTGGGCAAGAATGCCTGCGGATCGGGCTACGACTTCGACCTGTTCGTCCACCGCGGCGCCGGCGCCTACATCTGCGGCGAAGAGACCGCGATGCTCGAAAGCCTTGAGGGCAAGCAGGGCAAGCCGCGGCTGAAGCCGCCGTTCCCCGCCGGCGCCGGGCTCTACGGCTGCCCGACCACCGTCAACAACGTCGAATCGATCGCGGTCGTGCCGACCATCCTCCGCCGCGGCCCCGAGTGGTTCGCGGGCATCGGCAATCCGAAGAATGAAGGCACCAAGCTGTTCCAGCTGTCAGGCCACGTGAACACGCCCTGCGTCGTCGAGGAATCGATGGGGATCAGCTTCCGCGAGCTGATCAGCCGTCATGGCGGCGGAATTCGCGGCGGCAAGAACGCCGACGATTTCAGTAATTTGCTGGCGGTTATTCCGGGCGGGTCTTCGGTCCCGCTGTTGCCCGCCGAGCAGATCCTCGATGCGCCGATGGACTTCGACGGGCTGAAGGCGCTCGGCTCCGGCCTCGGCACCGCGGCGTTGATTGTCATGGACAAATCGACCGATATCGTCCGCGCGATCAGCCGGATCTCCTACTTCTACAAGCACGAGAGCTGCGGCCAGTGCACGCCGTGCCGCGAGGGCGCCGGCTGGATGTGGCGCATGATGGAGCGGCTGCGCGAGGGCGACGCCGAGGTCGCCGACATCGACAAACTGATCGACGTCACCAAGCAGGTCGAGGGCCACACCATCTGCGCGTTCGGCGACGCCGCCGCCTGGCCGATCCAGGGCCTGGTCCGCCACTTCCGCCCCGAGCTCGAGCGCCGCATCGCGGAGCGCACCGCGCGCGGAATGCTGGAGGCGGCGGAGTGATGTTCGCAACGCAACAGCTCCTCCCCGGGACGGGGAGGGGGACCAGCAAAGCTGGTGGAGGGGGCTCGTTGCAGGGCGGGGCGGGTCTCAGAACCCCCTCCGTCAGCCCTTCGGGCTGCCACCTCCCCGTTCCGGGGAGGATCCATGCCTAAGGTCACCGTCGACGGCGTCGAGCTTGAAGTCCCGCAGGGCGCGACCGTGCTCCAGGCTTGCGAGCTTGCCGGCAAGGAGATCCCGCGCTTCTGCTATCACGAGCGGCTGTCGATCGCCGGCAATTGCCGCATGTGCCTGGTCGAGGTCGCTCCGGGGCCGCCCAAGCCGCAGGCGAGCTGCGCTCTGCCCGCCGCCGACGGGCAGACGATCCGCACCGACACGCCGATGGTCAAGAAGGCGCGCGAAGGGGTGATGGAGTTCCTGCTCATCAACCACCCGCTCGACTGCCCGATCTGCGACCAGGGCGGCGAATGCGACCTGCAGGACCAGGCGATGGCCTATGGCCGCGGCTTCACCCGCTACGAGGAGAACAAGCGCGCGGTCGACGACAAATATTTCGGGCCGATCATCAAGACGTCGATGAACCGCTGCATCCAGTGCACGCGCTGCATCCGCTTCTCGTCCGAAGTCGCGGGGATCGACGAGATCGGCATGCTCTACCGCGGCGAGGACAGCCAGATCACGACCTATCTCGAGCGGACGGCGACGGGCGAGCTTGCCGGCAATCTTGCCGACGTCTGCCCGGTCGGCGCGCTGCTGCAGAGGCCGCAGCTGTTCGAGCAGCGGCCGTGGGAGCTGCGGCGGGTGCCGGGAATCGACGTGATGGACGCGGTCGGATCGAACATCCGGCTCGACGTCCGCCAGCGCCAGGTGATGCGCATCCTCCCGCGCATCAACGAGGACGTGAACGAGGAGTGGATTTCGGACAAGACGCGCCACCACGTCGATGCGCTGGTGCGCAACCGGCTCGACCGCCCGTGGGTGCGCGAGCGGGGCAAGCTCAGGGAGGCGAGCTGGCCCGACGCGCTGGAGATTTTCGCCAAGCGGCTGAAGAAGGCGGGAACGAAGGTCGCGGCGATCGCCGGCGACCTCTTGGACGCCGAGACGATGTATGCGGCCAAGAAATTGCTCGAGGGGCAGGGGTCGAAGCTGCTCGAAGGGCGGCAGACCGGGCTGACCTACGACACCAGCAGCCTTAGCGCGGTGGCCTTCAACTCGACCATCGCGGGAATCGAGAGCGCCGACGCGGTGCTGCTGGTCGGCTCCAACATCCGCTGGGAAGCGCCGCTGATCGCGACGCGCGTGCGCAAGGTGGCGCGCAAGGGCGGCAAGGTCTTCGCGATCGGGTCGGAAGTGGATCTCGGGTTGAAGGTCCAGTGGCTCGGCGACGATTTGAAGCTGCTCGGCAAGCTGCCGAGCGAAGTGACGGACGCGTTCGCCAAAGCCGAGCGGCCGGCGGTGATTGTCGGACCCGGCGCGCTCGCTGCGGGCGGCCTCGGCGCGGCGCTTGCGCTGGTGAAGCCGCTTGGACCTCATCCGCGAAGGCTGGAACGGCTTCAACGTCGTCCATACCTCTGCCTCGCGCATGGCGTCGCTGATCCTCGGCTATGCGCAGAAGGGCGGGATCGCAGACATTGAGAAGGCCGCGCCGGAAGTGGTGCTGCTGCTCGGCGCGGACGAGGTCGCGGCCGACCGCTTCAAGGGCGCGTTCAAGGTCTATATCGGCCACCACGGCGACGCTGGCGCGCGCATGGCGGACCTGGTGCTCCCCGGCGCGGCTTATTCCGAGAAGCACGGCACCTACGTGAATACCGAGGGGCGTGTGCAGCGCGGCGAGAAAGCCGCGTTCCCGCCGGGCGATGCGCGCGAGGACTGGGCGATCTTCCGCGCGGTGTCGGAGCTTGCCGGCAAGACGCTGCCGTTCGACAGCTTCGCCCAGTTGCGCGGTGCGATGATCGCCGAATATCCGCAGCTCGGCCGCGACGGCCTGATCGACCTGCCGTGGTCGCCGCCGAAGCTCGATTCCAAGGCCGAAGGTCCGATCCGCTACCCGATCGCCGACTTCTTCCTCACCAACGCCATCTGCCGCAACAGCCCGACGATGCAGCGCTGCTCGGAAGAGCTGGTGAGGGGCGTCAGCTTCAAGGAGGCGGCGGAGTGAGGGCGCTGTACATGACTTCACTCCTCCCTGCGCCGAAGGCGTGGGGAGGGGGACCGCTCAGCGGAGCTGAGTGGTGGAGGGGCCAAACGGAGGCGGCGCAAGGCCCCTCCACCATGTCGCTCCGCGCCATGGTCCCCCTCCCCACCGGCTACGCCGGCAGGGAGGAGCGGCTGTGACCGCCCTCTTCCAGCACTGGGGCTCACCTACGAATGGTCGTGGTTCATCGCGACCATCATCGGCATCCTCGTCATCGCTTTTCCGCTGATGCTCGCCGTCGCGATGATCATTTATGCCGAGCGCAAGATCTGGGCGGCGATGGCGCTTCGGCGCGGACCCAATGTGGTCGGACCGTGGGGACTGCTGCAGAGCTTCGCCGACGGCTTGAAGGTGTTCCTCAAGGAAACGATCGTCCCGACCAGCGCGAACAAGGGCCTGTTCCTGATCGCGCCGATCGTCACCTTCACCGTCGCCTTGATCGTCTGGGCGGTGATCCCGTTCCAGCCGGGCGTGGTCCTCGCCGACGTCAATGTGGGCCTGCTCTACGTGCTCGCCGCGAGCTCGCTGGGCGTTTACGGGATCATCGTCGCCGGCTGGGCGTCCAACTCCAAATATCCCTTCTATTCGGCGCTCCGCGCGGCCGCGCAGATGGTCAGCTACGAAGTCTCGATCGGCTTCGTCCTGATTACCGTCGTGCTGTGGGCGGGGACGTTCAACCTCTCCGGCATCGTGCTCGCGCAGAAGGCGCACGTGCTCGGCATCTTCAACGGCTTCGGCTTCAACCCCTTGCTGTTCCCGATGTCGGTCGTGTTCCTCATCAGCTCGATGGCCGAGACCTTCCGCACCCCGTTCGACCTGACCGAGGCGGAGAGCGAGCTCGTCGCCGGCTACCAGACCGAATATTCGTCGATGAGCTTCGCGCTCTTCTGGCTCGGCGAGTACGGCAACGTCATCCTGATGTGCGCGCTCAACGCCATCCTGTTCTGGGGCGGCTGGCTGCCGCCGGTCGACTGGGCGCCGCTCTACTGGATCCCCGGCATCCTCTGGCTGTTCCTCAAGATGAGCTTCTTCTTCTTCGTCTTCGGCTGGGTGCGCGCGACCGTGCCGCGCTACCGCTACGACCAGCTGATGCGCCTCGGCTGGAAAATCTTCCTGCCGCTCAGCCTGGTCTTCGTCGTCCTCGTCTCGGGATATCTGATGCTCACGCGAGGTACTCATGATCCACTGGATCAAATCCTTCACGCTGTGGGACTTCGTGCAGGCGCACGCGCTGACGCTTGAACTATTTCTTCAAGCCCAAGGCGACGATCAACTACCCGTACGAGAAGACGCCGACCTCGCCCGCGCTTCCGCGGCGAGCATGCGCTGCGCCGCTATCCCAATGGCGAGGAGCGCTGCATCGCGTGCAAATTGTGCGAGGCGATCTGCCCGGCGCTCGCCATCACCATCGAGTCCGAGCCGCGCGAGGACGGCAGCCGCCGCACCACGCGCTACGACATCGACATGGTCAAATGCATCTATTGCGGGCTGTGCCAGGAGGCGTGCCCGGTCGACGCGATCGTCGAGGGGCCGAACCTCGAATTCGCGACCGAGACGCGCGAGGAATTGCTCTACGACAAGGCGAAATTGCTCGCCAACGGGGACAAGTGGGAACAGGCGATCGCCGCCAACCTTGCCGCCGATGCGCCGTATCGGTAGGCGGCGCGCAGCTTCGTGAAACAGGGGACTTCACCGTCATCCACGAACTGGCAGTCAGGTTCGCGCGGATGCGAGGCGCGGAGACCGCCGCGACCTTCTCGGCGCTCCGGTCTCCCTGAGACATTCTGCTTCCCGCTCGCGGGAATGACGAGGCGCGTGCGTGATCGGCCTTCTCGCCTTTTACCTGTTCGCCACGCTGACCATCGCTTCGGCGCTGTCGGTGATCTTCTCGCGCAACCCGGTGCACAGCGTGCTGTGGCTGATCGTCGCCTTCTTCAACGCGGCGGGGCTGATGCTGCTGGTCGGCGCCGAGTTCATCGCGATGCTGCTGGTGATCGTCTACGTCGGCGCGGTCGCGGTGCTGTTCCTGTTCGTGGTGATGATGCTCGACATCGACTTCGCCGTGCTGCGGCGGGGATTCACGCAGAACCTGCCGTTCGGGATCATCATCGCGCTGGTGCTGCTGTCCGAGATTGTCGTCGCGGTGAGCGCGTGGCAGGCGGGTCCGGCGCTCAGCGGGCAGCATATCGCCGCGACCTCGGCGCACCGAACATCGTCGCGCTCGGGCAGCTGCTCTACTCCGTGTATCTCTTCCCGTTCGAAATCGCCGGGCTGATCCTGCTGGTGGCGATGATCGGCGCGATCGTGCTCACCCACCGCCGCCGCGGCGACACGCGCACACCGAAGGCCTCGAAGCAGATCGCGCGCAGGCCCGCAGGACGCGACTCGAGCTGACGCAGCCGGGCGTCGGCGAGGGGATGAAGCTGTGATTGGCCTCGCCCATTATCTGACGTCGCCGCGATCCTGTTCACGATCGGGGTGCTCGGCATCTTCCTCAACCGCCGCAACGTGATCCTGATGCTGATGGCGATCGAGCTGATCCTGCTCGCGGTGAACATCAACCTGGTCGCGTTCTCCGCCTATCTCGGCGATTTGACGGGCCAGGTGCTGGCGATGTTCGTGCTGACCGTCGCCGCCGCCGAGGCCGCCATCGGGCTTGCGATCCTCGTCATCTTCTTCCGCCGCCGCGGCTCGATCGCGGTCGACGACGTCAACCGGATGAGGGGGTGATGGTGGCGCTCCATTCTACCCCTCCCTGCAAGGGAGGGGATTAGGGGTGGGTTGCTGACGATGGGCTCAATGCCCATGAGGAAGCGCTTCAGCGGCATTGAGCCGCTTCAGCCGCACCCACCCCCAGCCCCTCCCTTGCAAGGAGGGGACGTGATGATGGCGCTTCTCGTCATCGTCTTCCTGCCGCTGCTCGCCGCGTTGTCGCCGGCCTTGGCGGCCGTGGATCGGCAAGACGGCCGCGAAGGTCGTGACGACCGGCGCACTGTTCATCGGCGCGTTCCTCAGCTGGCCGATCTTCTTCCAGTACATCTACGGCCACGCGGGCACGACGGTCGTTCCGGTGCTGACTGGATCCATTCGGGCACGCTCAACGTCGACTGGGCGCTGCGGCTCGACAGTCTGACCGCGGTGATGCTGGTGGTGGTCACGACGGTCTCGTCGCTCGTCCACCTCTACAGCTGGGGCTACATGGAGGAGGACCCGGGCCAGCCGCGCTTCTTCGCGTATCTGTCGCTGTTCAGCTTCGCGATGCTGATGCTGGTGACCGCCGACAACCTGGTGCAGATGTTCTTCGGCTGGGAAGGCGTCGGGCTCGCCTCCTATCTGCTGATCGGCTTCTGGTACCACAAGCCGAGCGCGAACGCGGCCGCGCTGAAAGCGTTCGTCGTCAACCGCATCGGCGATTTCGGCTTCAGCCTCGGCATCTTCGGGACCGTTCCTGGTGTTCGGTACCGTGTCGATCCCCGCGATCCTCGCACGCAGCGCCGGGGATGGCCGGATCGACCATCGGCTTTGCCGGGATGCACGTCGGCACGATGACCCTGCTGTGCCTGCTGCTGTTCCTCGGAGCGATGGGCAAGTCGGCCCAGCTTCCGCTGCACACCTGGCTGCCCGACGCGATGGAGGGCCCGACGCCCGTCAGCGCGCTGATCCACGCGGCGACGATGGTGACCGCCGGCGTGTTCATGGTGTGCCGCCTCTCGCCGATGTTCGAGGCGAGCGAAACGGCGGGAACGGTCGTCACCTACGTCGGAGCCGCCACCTGCATCTTCGCCGCGACGGTCGCCTGCGCGCAGAACGACATCAAGCGCGTGATCGCCTATTCGACCTGCTCGCAGCTCGGCTACATGTTCTTCGCCGCGGGCGTCGGGGCTTACGGCGCGGCGATGTTCCACCTGTTCACGCACGCCTTCTTCAAGGCACTGCTCTTCCTTGCCGCGGGCAGCGTGATCCACGCCATGCACCATGAGCAGGACATGCGTTACTATGGCGCGCTCAGGAAAGAGATCCCGATCACCTTCTGGGTGATGGTTATCGGCACGCTGGCGATTACGGGCGTGGGCCTTGGCGGGGTTGGCTTTGCCGGCTTCTGGTCGAAGGACGCGATCCTCGAGAACAGCTGGGCGAGCGGGTCGGTAGCAGGGCACATCGCCTTCTTCATCGGCGCGTTCGCGGCGCTGCTGACGAGCTTTTATTCCTGGCGGCTGATCTTCCTGACCTTCTTCGGACCGCCGCGCTGGGCCGCGTCCGAGCATATCCAGCACGCGCTCCATGGCCACCATGACGCGCCGGACGAGGAGCATGGCGACAGCGGGCACGAGGCGGGTATGCCGAAGGGCGGCACCGGCGGCTATCACCCGCACGAGAGCCCGCTGACGATCCTGGTCCCGATTGTCCTGCTGGCGATCGGGTCAGTGCTCGCCGGCCAGCTGTTTCACCAGATTTTCGTCGATCCGGACGGCGCTCGGTCCTTCTGGCGCGGGACGATTGCGTTCAGCCGCCGGCTCGCAATCGCGGGGGAGGAGACTTCGACCTGGGTCAAGCTGACTCCGACCATCGTCATGCTGATCGGGCTGTGGATCGCCTGGCGGAACTACATCCAGAAGCCGGGCGCGGCAGCGCGCTTCGTCGAGCAATTCCCGGCGGTCTACAGCTTCGTGTCGAACAAATGGTATTTCGACGAGCTGTACGATTTCCTGTTCGTGCGCCCGGCTCTGTGGCTTGGGCGGCTGTTCTGGCATGGCGGAGACGAGGGGACGATCGACCGCTTCGGTCCGCACGGCGCGGCTTATGCGGTCGGCGTCGGCAACCGCATCGCCGCGCGGCTGCAGTCGGGGTATCTCTATTCCTACGCGTTGGTGATGCTGCTCGGCCTGATCGGGGCAGCGACCTGGGCGATCTGGTGGGCGCAGTGATCGCGTATTCGATCATCTCACCCCTCCCCACCGGTTGCGCCGGCAGAGAGGAGTGGCTGTGAACACACTCCCGCTCCTCACGCTTCTGATCGCCATCCCGCTGACTGCGGCGGCGATCGTGCTGTTTCTCAACGCGAGCGGTGCACGGTGGATCGCGCTGATCGCGACGCTCCTCGAGTTTGCGCTCGCCATCTACCTTTGGGCGAACTTCGATCCGAACGGCGCCCAGTGGCAATTCGCCGAGAAGCTTCCGCTCGGCGGCGGGATCAACTGGGCGCTGGGGATCGACGGGATCGCTTTAGTGCTCATCGCGCTGACCGCTTTCCTGATGCCGATCTGCATCGGCGCGAGCTGGCGCGCGATCGAGAAGCGCGTGCCCGAATACATGGCCGCGTTCCTGCTCATGGAAGCGCTGATCATGGGCTCGTTCGCAGCGCAGGACCTGTTCCTGTTCTACATCTTCTTCGAGGGCGGCCTGATCCCGATGTACCTCATCATCGGCGTGTGGGGCGGCGCCGAGCGGATCAAGGCGAGCTACAAATTCTTCCTCTACACCTTTTTCGGCTCGGTGCTGATGCTGATCGCCATGATTTACATGGTGGCGACGGCGCATACGACGTCGATCCCGGTCCTGATGGCCTACGATTTCCCCGTCGGGGTGCAAAGATGGCTGTGGATCGCGTTCTTCGCGAGTTTCGCGGTCAAGCTGCCGATGTGGCCGGTCCACACCTGGTTGCCCGATGCGCACGTCCAGGCGCCAACCGCCGGCTCGGTGATCCTCGCCGGCGTGCTGCTGAAGCTCGGCGGGTACGGCTTCATCCGCTTCTCGCTTCCGATGTTTCCCGACGGGTCGCTGTACTTCATCCCGTTCATGTTTGTCCTGTCGGGCATCGCGGTTGTTTACACCAGCCTCGTCGCACTGGTGCAGCGCGACATGAAGAAGCTCATCGCTTACTCCTCAGTCGCGCATATGGCCTTCGTCACCTTCGGACTTTTCGCCATGAACCGGCAGGGCATCGAAGGCGCGATGATCGTGATGCTCAGCCACGGCCTCGTCTCTGGCGCCCTCTTCCTCGTCGTGGGTGTGATCTACGACCGCCTGCATACGCGCGAGATCGCGGTTTACGGCGGCCTGTCGAATAACATGCCGGGCTATGCCCTGTTGTTCATGCTCTTCACGATGGCGAGCATCGGTTTGCCCGGGACGAGCGGCTTCGTCGGCGAGTTCCTGAGCCTGCTTGGGACTTATCGCGCGTCGACCTGGGGAGCGATTGCCGGGACGACCGGCATCATTCTCAGTGCCTGCTACATGCTGTGGCTATATTGGCGGATCTGCTTCGGCGATGCCCGCACTCCGGACACCGCGACGATGCCCGATCTCAGCCTCCGCGAGTGGTGGTGCCTTGCCCCTATTGCACTCGCGGTTTTGTGGATGGGCGTCTATCCCGAGAGCTTCATCCGGCCGATCCGCAACGATGTCGGACGAATCCTCACTCGTGTGGAGCGCGTGGCTCCGGCCGGAGACTCGCACCTGACGCTACCGTACATGGGAGCGATGCACTGATGGGCGGCTTCGCACCGATCCTGCCCGAGCTGATCCTTTCGATCGGGGGCACCATCCTGATGATGGTCGCGGCGTTCACCGGACGACGTGGAGCGGGACTGACGAGCTGGCTCGCGATCGCGCTGCTGCTCGGCGCGACTGTCGCGCTGATCGGGGCGCCGTCGCATGCTGGACCGATCTTCGACGGGATCATCACCGCCGATTTGTTCGGCGCTTTCGGCAAGGCGGTCATGTTCCCCGCTGCCGCGGTCGCGATCATCGCGGCGCAGGGCTGGTTCGAGAAAGGGACCGAGCACGGCGCGGAATATGCCGTGCTGATCGTCTTCGCCGCCGTCGGGATGAGCGTCATGGTCTCGGCGACGAGCCTGATCTCGCTCTACGTCGGGCTCGAGCTGACCAGCCTCGCGAGCTACGTGCTCGCGGCCTACCGCCGTACCGACGAGCGCTCGGCCGAGGCGGGTCTTAAGTATTTCGTTCTGGGCGCCCTCGCGAGCGGCATCCTGCTCTACGGGATTTCGCTGCTCTACGGCTTCACCGGAACAACCAATTTCGCTGGGCTTGCCGCTGCGTTCGGCCGCGGAGCGCCGTCGCTCGGACTGTTGTTCGGCCTTGTCTTCCTGCTCGCCGGCCTGGCCTTCAAGATCAGCGCCGTGCCCTTCCACATGTGGACCCCCGACGTCTACGAAGGCGCGCCGACGCCGGTGACGGCGTTTTTCGCGTCAGCGCCCAAGGTCGCGGCAGTGCTTCTCTCGACGCGCGTGTGCCTCGAAGCGCTCGGGCCCGCGATCGACGCCTGGCGGCAGATCGTGATCTGCGCTGCGCTCCTGTCAATCTTTCTCGGCGCAATCGCTGCCTTCGGGCAGACCAACATCAAGCGGCTGCTCGCATATTCGTCGATCAACAATGTCGGCTTCGCGCTGATTGGGCTCGCCGGCGCCGGGCCGCAGGGCGCCTCGTCGGTGCTGTTCTACATGGCGGTCTATGTGGTCATGACACTGGGCGCGTTCCTTTGCGTCCTGTGGATGCGCGGGCCCGACGGCGAGGAGATCGAGAGTATCGAGAGCCTCAGCGGCCTGTCGCAGACCCGCCCCGCCTTCGCCGCGGCCTTCGCGATCTTCATGTTCAGCCTCGCCGGAATCCCACCCTTGTTCGGCTTTTGGCCCAAGCTGATGGTGTTCCAGGCGGCGGTTCACTCCGGCTATGTCGCGCTTGCCGTGGCGGGTATCCTCGGCGCGGTTGTGGGCGCTTACTATTATCTGAAGATCGTCAAGGTGATGTACATGGACGAGCCGGCGGCGCCGTACGCCCCGGTGCGCGAGCCGGTGCAGGGCGCGCTCATTCTGCTCGCGGCGATCTTGGTCTCCCCGCTCGGCTATTTGCTGATCAGCCCACTCCAGGCCCTCACCGACCAGGCTGCGGGGTCGATCTTCTGACCCGCATAAAAATTGTCGAGCGCACCGGCTCGACCAACGCCGATCTGATCGTCGATCCTACCGTCGTCGAGGGCACGTGGCTGGTTGCGCTCGAGCAGAACGCGGGCAGGGGGCGCCAGGGCCGCGATTGGGTTTCGGCGA
Source organism: uncultured Alphaproteobacteria bacterium (assembly GCA_963849435.1). Lineage (GTDB taxonomy): Bacteria > Pseudomonadota > Alphaproteobacteria > Sphingomonadales > Sphingomonadaceae > Sphingomicrobium. The sequence goes on along the minus strand of CAWKHO010000004.1, from coordinate 85,784 downwards.
AAGGGAATTTCTACGGAAGCACGCTCGTCCAGCTCCGTCCGGACGATCCTCCCGCGCCAACGCTCTCGCTCGCCGCGGGGCTCGCGCTGATTGAGGCGATCGACGTCGCGACGCCGACACAAGGGCTGATGCTCAAATGGCCCAACGACCTGATGCTGCTTGGCAAAAAGCTCGCCGGGATTCTCCTGGAGCGTAGCGGCGACCGGATTGTCATCGGCTTCGGAGTCGAATCTTGCTAGCGCCCCCAGGCTGGCTGACCGGCAGTCCGCGACGCTAGGCGCGAAACTGACGCCGGAAGCGTTCGCGCCATTACTCGCCGGCAGCTTCGCGCGTCTGCTGCAGCTGTGGCGGACGAGCGAAAGCTCGGCGCTGGTCCGCGCTTGGCAAGAACGCGCGCATCTGCCCGGCACGAAACTCGCCGTTCACCTCGCCAAGGACGAGACGATCAGCGGCCGCTTTGGCGGGCTCGACCCTGACGGAGCGCTGCGTCTTTTCCTCGACGACGGTTCGATCGAGGTGATCCGCGCCGCCGACGTCGAGTTGTGAACACCACCGTGCAGGGCTAGGCACGCGGCCATGCTGCTCGCCATCGACGCCGGAAACACCAACCTCGTGTTTGCGCTCGTCAAAGACGGCGAGATTCGCGCGCGCTGGCGGATTGCGACCGACGCGCGGCGCACGGCCGACCAATATGCGGTATGGCTGCATCAGCTGCTCGAGCTTGAAGGCTATCACAGCAGCGATGTCGGCGCGGTGATCATCGGCACGGTCGTGCCCCGCGCGCTGCACAATCTCGAAGTGCTCGCGACCAAATATTTCCATGTCGAGCCGATCATCGCCGGGCAGGGCGCGGCGGCCTGGCCGCTCCAACTCGACGTCGATGAGCCAAAGAGTGTCGGCGCGGATCGCGCGCTCAACGCGATCGCGGCGCATGCGAAACATCCGGGCGACCTCATCGTCATCGACTTCGGGACTGCGACCACATTCGATGTGGTGGATTCGTCGGGCGCTTACAAAGGCGGGATCATCGCGCCGGGGATCAACCTTTCGCTCGATGCCTTGGTCGGCGCGACGGCCAAGCTTCCGCGCATAGCAATTGAAGCGCCGGAGGAAATCAGCGTCATCGGCCGGACGACCGAGAGCCAGATGATCATCGGCATTTACTGGGGCTATCTCGCGATGCTGGAGGGCCTGACCGAGCGCATCAAGCGCGAGCTCGGCAAGCCGGTGACGGTGGTCGCGACCGGCGGCCTCGCGACCCTCTTCGACAAGCACACCAATGTGTTTGACGCGATTGAACCGGACCTCACCGTCCGGGGTTTGAGCCTATTGTACGGCATCGCGACCAGCCCTTCCAAATGATGCATTTCCGATGATTCCGGGCGAAGAGCTCCTGTTCTGCGCGCTCGGCGGCTCGGGCGAGATCGGCATGAACGTCAATCTCTACGGCTGCCGTGGCCAGTGGATCATGGTCGATCTGGGGCTGACCTTCGCCGATCCGAGCTATCCCGGGGTCGAGCTGATCCTCCCCGACCTCGAATTCATCGAAAATCAGCAGGAGCGGCTTGCGGGGATCGTGCTGACCCACGGGCATGAGGATCATATCGGTGCGCTGCCGTATCTCGCCGAAGAGCTGAAGAGCCCGCTTTACGCGACGCCGTTCACCGCTGGGCTGATCGCGGGCAAGCTCGAAGAGGAAGGGCTGACCGGAGCGGTCCAGCTCAACATCGTCGAGCGCGGCGGAAGCATCGAGCTGGGGCCGTTCCGCGTGAGCTTCGTCGCGCTCTCGCATTCGATCCCCGAAGGGAACGGGCTGCTGATCGAAACGCCCTTCGGGAACATCTTCCACACCGGCGACTGGAAAATTGACGAAACTCCCGTTCTTGGCGAAGCGCCAAGCACCGAGGCGCTGACGCACATCGGCGACGAAGGCGTGCTCGCTTTGGTGTGCGATTCGACCAACGTGTTCCAGGACAAGCCGTCAGGCTCCGAAGAGAGCGTGCACGCCGGGCTCCTCGCGCAAGTGACGGAGGCGAGCGGCCGAGTCCTGGTGACGACCTTCGCGTCCAACGCAGCGCGGTTGCAGACGATCGGCCGCGTGGCGGCCGAGGCTGGCCGCCGCGTGTGTGTCGCCGGGCGTTCGCTCGATCGGATCCTCCGCGTCGCGCAGGCGACCGGCTATCTTCAGGATTTCCCGGCGCCGGTGAGCTTCGAGGAAGCGATGCGGCTGCCGCGGCGCGAGGTACTGATCATTGCGACCGGTGGGCAAGGAGAGCCGCGCGCTGCGCTTGGGCGCATTGCCTCGGGCACCCATGAGCTGAAGCTCGGCGACGGCGACACGGTGATTTTCTCGTCGCGGATCATTCCGGGCAACGAGGTGGCGATCGGGCGGATCATGAACCAGCTGTCCGATCTCGGCGTCAAGATCGTCACCGAGCGGCAGGCGCACGTTCACGTATCCGGACATCCCGGACGCCCGGAGCTTGTCCAGATGTACCAGTGGGTACGGCCGGAGATCGTCGTCCCGGTCCATGGCGAGGCGCGGCATCTCGCCGAGCACGCGCGGCTTGCGTTGGCGCACGGTATCTCCCGAGCTGTCGTGCAGAAGAATGGCGACGTGATCCGTCTTGCACCGGGCGAGCCGAAGAAGGTCGACGAAACGCGCGTCGGCCGGCTCGTGCTCGATGGCGACGTGATCCTCCCAGCGGACGGCTCGACCGTGAACGAGCGCCGCCGGATCGGATATGGCGGGCTGATCACCGTCGCGCTTCCGGTCGGCGACAATGGCGAGCTTGCGGGAAAGCCGCTGGTGCGTCCGTTCGGGGTTCCCGTCGAAGAGGACCGCGACGACTTCATCGCCGATGCGACCGATGCCGCGAGCCGCGCCTTCAGCCCCGGCGGAGACGAGGACAAGATGCGTGAGGCTGTTCGCCTGGCCGTCCGGCGCTGCGCGACCCTGTGGACGGGCAAGAAGCCGCTCGTCGAAGTGATGCTGCTTCAGGTCGCGCAATAGCCAGTCCGATGGCGTTCACGTCGATTCTCGCGATCTATTTCCTGTTCTTCGCCTTCAGCGCGTTCGTGCTGCTGCCGTTCGGGGTGAAGACCGACGAGGAGGTCGGCAAGCGGCGGCTACCCGGTCACGCCGAAAGCGCACCACACCGGTTCGATGTGAAGCGGCATTTCCTGAAGGCGGCTTTGCTCGCCGCAGTCCTTTTCGCCATCTATTACGCGAACTGGACCTACGGCTGGATCACTCCGGACGATCTGGACTTCTATCACTGACGGTCAGCGTCGGCGGTCGACCTGCGCGAGCGCGGCGTAGAGCTTGCCCATGTCCGAGGACATGAGCGTTACCGCGATCATTCCGCCATCGCGTTCGGCGACAACGCGGCGAAGCATGGCCTCGAAGTCCGCGATGTAGCGGTTGACCGAACGCTGGAACTCGAGGTCGGCGTCGTAATGAGCCTTGATCGCGCGCGTCTCGCCGCCGCCGAGCAGCCGAACCGCGCGGCGGGTGAACACGCCGCGATTGCCTTTGATGTACGACTCCCACGCCTTGTCGTCGATCTCGTCGGACAGGATCTTGCCGACGTCGATCGCCGCCGAGTGCATCGAATTGATGAGCAGCGAGACTCGGCGTGCGAAGGCTTCGCTGTCCTTCTCGCGCTGGTCCTTGGCCGTTTCTTCGACATGTTGCTCGAGCGCCGCGGCGCTCTGGCCGAGCGTGAGCATTTGCTGGGTCAGGCGGTCGGATGCCGCGCGGGCGGACTTCGACCGCGCGTGCGGCGACGTTCTCGACCTCGCGCAAGCGGTCCTCGATGCTCTCGCGGATCACCCGCTCAAGCGCATCGCGCGTTTCGGCGGATAGCTTGCCCGCGCTTTCGGGGATCACTGCTTCGATGGCCTCGCGGGCCCGTTCGGCGGCATGCGCTGCGGCTTCCTTGACCTGCACCAGCGCAGCAACGAGCGCCGGGCCCGGTTTCGGCGCTGAGGTTCTGCGCCTCACGCTCGACCTTGACGAGCATCGAGGCAAGCTCGGCGAGCTTCGATTGCGCGTCGCCTACGCCGTCGTCCACTGACGCGAGCAGGGCCGTGAACTGGTCTTGCTGCTCGGTGATCTGGCCTCCGGTCGCGGCAATGCGGTCGCTCGCTTCGATCGCGGCCTCGCGGATCCAGCCGATCTCGGGCCGGATCGCGCTCGCGCTTGTGACCAGCCGGTCGGTGCCGCCCTGCGCTTCGCCGATCGCGGCTCCGACGCCGTCACGGATCTCCGATGCCAGCCGCTCGATGCTCTCGCGCAGCGTGGTCGTGCGCTCGGCAAGCGATCCAATCGCGTTGTCCTGGGTGCCGGCCTGCGAAGCCAAAGTGTCGAGCTCGGCGCGGGCGCGGGTGAGCGATTCGAGGAAATGGTTGGCGCGCTCGTCGCCCTGTGCCGCGAGCTGGGTGAAGCGTTGGTCGATGAGCGCCAGTCCGCGATCGATCTCGGCAAGCATGTGCTGCGAGGCGCGATCCTGCTCGGCGACGCGGCTCGACAAGCCTTCGAGCGAGCTGTTGGCGTGGTCGATGTTCGCAGCAAGCGATTCGGAGGCTTCCGCGCCGGCCTTGCCGATTCCGGCGGAAGCCTGCTCGACCAGCGCCGCGACGGCAGCCGCCTGCGCGTCGATTCCCGAACGGATCTCTTCCAGAGTCAACGACGTACGGTTGAGCAGGAGGTCGAGCGCCCCCGAGAACGAAGCTTCGGCCACGCCGACGCGTTCCGCGGCTGCAGTGCCGGCTGTTTCGATTTCTGTCAGCCTGGTCGAGAGGCGCGCGGTGGATTGGGCGATGGTCTGATCGGTTTGGCGGGTGCGTTCGGCGAGGGTGTTGATCTGTTCGCCAAAGCGGGACGCGTTCTCCGCCGAAACGCCGCCGATCGTGCGCAGCTGCTCGGCCACGGCTCGCGCTGTCTGTTCCGCGCGCGGCAGGTCGTCGAGCAAAACGGCGATGTCGGTGCGCGCCGATTCGGCCGCGCGGTCGAGCGCTTCCCCATGCAGTTTCAGTCGCTCGCTGCTGCTGTCGAATTCGCGGGTGATCCCGCCGAGCTTGCCCGTCGCCTGGTCGCCGAGCTGCATCAGATGCTGCGAGATCATCGTCAGCTCGGAGCGGCTGTCGTGAATCCGCTGCGACAGCACTTCGAGCAACGCCTCGAGGGAGCGCGTCTCCGTGCGCATTGCGACGACCGACCGCGTGAATCGTTCGGCTTCCTTGCGCCGTGTGCGGCCGAACATCAGCCAGACGAGGCCGAGGAGGGCCAGCGGTCCGGCGGCGACTGCGACCCACTGCGCGAACGCTGGAGAGGACAGCGGCTGCCCGCCGAGCGAGCGCCCCGCGGACCATGCACTGAACGAGAGCCACAGCGCGGCCGAGAATCGCGAGTGTCGTCCCAAGCACCTGCCTGCCGCCGGCGCCGCGCTCTTCCGCCTGGCTTTCCGCCCATTGTTCGCGGTCGAACGCCGGCGCGACTGGCGCCAGCTCCTCGGTCAGCTCGAGGGGCTCTGCCGCTTGCGTGGCCGGTGGCAGAGGTTCGGCGCGTCTTGCGAAGGGGTTCATGGTAACGGGCAGTTTACCATCTTTGACGAAGCGTGAAAGCGATTAGAGAGGATCGCCTGATGCGGGGGCGAGGGGGAGGCGAATTGGCGGTCGGCGCTCTGATCGGAGCTTATCAGGAGGACGATGAAGGCGGGCTGCGCGCGTTGCTGCCGCTCTCCGGCCGAACCCTGATCGAATATCAGGTGCGCTGCGCCTCGGCCGCGGGCGCGGCGCCGATCGTGGTTGTGGTGGAGCGGGTCCCGCAAGCGCTGCAGGATGCGTTCGAGCGGCTGCGCCTCGACGGCGTGGGCGTATTTCCGGTCAGCGCGGTGGAGGAAGCGGTGAGCCGCTTCGAGGCCGGCGCGATGATCCTGGTCATCGGCGACGGCATCGCTCCCACTGCCGAATTGGTCGCGAGCCTCGCCGAGGAGCCGGAGCCCGCGGTCGCGACAGTTCCGGACGACGAAGCGCATGAATCGTTCGAGCGGATTGACGCCGAATCGCGCTGGGCGGGGGTTGCGCTGGTCGACGCGCATCTGCTCGGCTCGACTGCTGCGATGCTCGGTGATTGGGACCTGCAGTCGACCCTGCTCCGGCGCTCGATCCAGGAAGGCGCGTTGCGGCTGCCCGTTTCCGAAGAGAGCGAGCCGCTGCTGGTCGAGCGCGCGGACGATCTCAATGGTTTCCAACGCAAGCTCCTCGTCGCCTCGCGCGGCGGTCGGACCGACTGGGTCAGCCGTTATTTGCTCCCGCCGGTCGAGGAGTTCGCGACCGAGCGGCTGATGGAGACTCCGGTCAGGCCGATCTGGCTGATCTGGGGAGCGGTTGCGCTGACGCTGGGCGGCGCTTTTTGTTTCACTCGCGGATGGCTCGGCGCCGGGCTTGGGCTGCTGCTTCTCTCGACTCCGCTCGATATCGTCGCCAGCCGATTGGCGACGCTGCGGCTCAAGCCGCTCGCAGCACGGTTGATGAGTCGGCTTGCGCTCTGGCCTGCTGCGGGGATTGCCGTGTTGGCGCTCGGCTGGTGGGAAGCCCGCCACGATACCGGCTGGGGCGCGCTGGTAAGCGCGGGCGCGGCCATCGCGTTCGCCGAGGCGGCACGAATCGAGAAGGCCGCGTTCGGATCGGACGGCGATCTCTGGCTATTCTCCCGCCGCAGCGCGATTCTTGCCGCGGTCCCGTTCGCGTTCGGCGGCGCGTGGACAAGCTATCTCGTGGCGCTTTTGGTCTACGCCGCGGCCAGCTTTTTCATCGTCCAGCACGTGCGCCATTCGTCGCAGTTGACGGGAAGTTAACGCAAATCGGATAATCGCAGGCGCAATGATGCCGGAAGAATGGCCGATCGCTGTGCTTGCAGCCGACCAGAACGCGCCCGCGCGCCGCGAGGGTCGCGGGCGGCTGTCCACCGTTCGCATCGACTTTTTTCTCGACCCCGCAGAGCGCCTGACGGAGCAGGAACGCGCGCTTATGACGGCGATGCTGCACTGCCTGGTCGGCGACATCGCCGACGAGGTTCGGGCGGTGCTGCCGAACGTCGCAATGGCTGCGAACGATGAGCGCAACCTCGCGATCGTCAGTGAATTGCTCGGCGCCGGGCTGCTCAACCGTATTGGCCTAGTGCAGCGGCTTCTGCGCCGCGCCGATGAGGAGCGCATCGCCACCGGAGCGAAGGCGCGCATCGGCAGGCGCGACGCGCGTGTCGTCCAGGGCCTTGTCAGCCATACGGACGGCGCTGTTGCCGCGGCCGCGATGGCGCTGATCATCGCCCGCGGCCGCCGCCGGGATCGCTTTGGCCAATGTCTGCTCCACTTCGACGATCTTCCGCGCGATGAGGCGCGCATTCTCGTCCAGTCGATCGCCGCCGCCTTTCGCCGAGAGCTGGTCGATCGCCTCGGCAATGCGGAAGCGGACCGCTTGCTTTCAAACGCCAGTGCGCAGCTCGCCGCGAGCCACGACCCTGGAAGCAGCCTCGAAAATCTGACGGCCACCCTCGTCCGCCTGCTCGACGAGGAAGGCGACCTCGACGACGAGCGCATCGGCGCCGCGGGAATCGAGGGCGAGATGAACTTCATTGCCCATGCCCTTGCCCGCCGTTCCGGAATTAGCGGAAACGTTGCGCTGGACGAGCTGCTCTCGGGCGACAGCAAGCGCGTGATGGCGCTGCTGCGGATGGCGAAGGTGCGGCGGGAAACCGCGGCGGGCCTGCTCGCGGGGATCGGTGACCTTCTCGGAATCGGCGATCCGGGGCAGGCGATCGCGCGTTTCGATAATATGAGCGACGCCGATGTCGCCGAGGCCTTGAGCTGGCTGACCGCCGACTCGGCCTACAAGCAAGCGGTCGCCGCAATGGGGAATAATGATGGCCAGCGCACCATCTGAGCCCCGGCCCGTGATCGGCCGACTGGACAAGGCGGGGCGGCTCGTCGCCGCTGACCCCGAGCTCGAGGCGCTGCAGCGGCAGGCCGGGTCCGGTTTGGGGCAGGAGCTCGCGCTGCCCCAGGTTGCCGCGGTTGCCAGGCTCGCGCGCAAGCTGCGCATTGCCGTCTCACGGCCCGCCGTCGCAGCGTCGATCGACCACGATATCGACCTGTGGGTGCGCGCTACACCCGAGGGTGACGAGGTGGTCTTGTCGCTCGAAGGCTGGACCGAGCGCGCGCCCGCCGGACCCCGCCTGGCGGCTATGCTTGGCGGAACCACGAAATCGGACTCTCCCGGCTCCGCACAGCGAATGGGCGGCGGATGAAGAGCTTCGCGTAATCTCGCTTTCGCCCGAGCTTGCCGAACATCTCGGCGTGGACCTCGCGGAAATCGCGGGCCAGCCACTGACCCGCGCTCTGCGCTTCGAAGAGAATGACTCGGGTGAGATGCCCTTGATCAGCGCGCTCGCGGCACGCCGGGACTTTTCCGGCCAGCGGGCCCTCAGCCGCACGGACGAAAGCCGGGTGCTGGTGCTGAACGGCGAAGTCGTCACCGCCACCGATGGCAGCTTCGCCGGCTTCCGCGGGACGGCGGAGCTCGAGAGCGCTGCGCCGGCGCCCGCGAGCCGTCGAGCATCGCCGCATTCGACCATGCCCTGGATGAAGTGCTGCGCTCACCGCTCGACCGCATCATCGAGAGCGCCGAGCGGATCGTGGAGCGCGCCGACGGGCCGTTGCGCAGCGATTATGCCAGCTACGGCAACGACATCGCCGCAGCGGCGCGCCATCTCCTCTCGGTCGTCCGGTCGATGAGCGAAGACCCGGCGCACGGCCAACGCGCCGTCGACCTTGCCGCGCTCGCCGCCGAAGCGGTCGTGATGCTCGAATCCACGGCCGAGGAGCGCGAGATTAGCATCGAGCCGGAGACGGTCGGAACGCTCCCCGCAAGCGGCCAGGAACGCGCGGTCATCCAGATCCTCGTCAATCTCATCGGCAATGCCGTCCGCCATTCCCCAATCGGCGGCAAGGTCCGGCTTGCGTTCGCCCGCACGCCGGGAACGGCTTCAGTCACGGTTTCCGACGAAGGCCCGGGCATTGCACCGGCCGATCAGCAGCGGATCTTCGAACGGTTCGAGCGCGCGGACTCGGACGTAGCGGGCACGGGCCTTGGCCTCGCCATCTCGCGGCGGCTTGCACGGTCGATGGGCGGCGACGTGACGCTCGACAGCGCGCCCGGCGCCGGCGCGCGCTTCACGCTGACCCTGCCAAGCCCCTAACGCTTGTCGACCGGCACGTAATCGCGCTGCGGAGCGCCGATGTAGAGCTGCCGCGGACGGCCGATCTTCTGCTCGGGATCCGAGATCATCTCGTTCCACTGCGCGACCCAGCCGACGGTGCGCGCAAGTGCGAATAGCGCAGTGAACATGTCGGTCGGGAAGCCGATCGCGTTGAGGATGACGCCCGAGTAGAAATCGACGTTGGGATAGAGCTTCTTCTCGATGAAATAATCGTCGTGGAGCGCGATCCGTTCGAGCTCCTTGGCGACGTCCAGTACGGGGTCCGATATGTTGAGCTCCTTCAGCACCTCGTCGGCGGTCGCCTTCATCACTTTCGCCCGCGGGTCGAAATTCTTGTAGACGCGGTGGCCGAAGCCCATCAGGCGGAACGGGTCGTTCTTGTCTTTCGCCCGGGCGATATATTTCGGGATGTTGGCGGTCGTACCGATCTCGCGCAGCATGTTGAGCGCGGCCTCGTTCGCGCCGCCGTGCGCCGGGCCCCATAAACAGGCGATCCCGGCCGCGATGCAGGCGAACGGGTTCGCGCCCGACGAGCCGGCCAGGCGCACGGTCGAGGTCGACGCGTTCTGCTCATGGTCGGCGTGGAGGATGAAGATGCGGCGCATCGCGCGCTCGATCACCGGATTGACTTCATACGGTTCGGCCGGAACGCCGAAGGTCATCCGCAGGAAATTCCCGGTGTAGGTGAGGTTGTTCTGCGGATAGAGGAACGGCTGGCCGAGCGAATATTTGAACGCCATTGCGGCGATGGTCGGCATTTTTGCGATCAGCCGGTGCGAAGCGATCATCCGCTGCCGCGGATCCGAGATGTCGGTGCTGTCGTGATAGAATGACGAGAGCGCGCCGACCACGCCGCACATGATCGACATCGGGTGCGCGTCGCGGCGGAAGCCGCGGTAGAAGGTCATCAGCTGCTCGTGCAGCATCGTGTGGCGGCTGATGGTGTAGGCGAAATTGTCGAGCTCATCTTTTTTCGGCAGCTCGCCGTGGAGCAGCAGATAAGCGACCTCCATGAAGGTCGAGTTCTCCGCGAGCTGGTTGATCGGATAACCGCGGTGGAGGAGAATGCCCTGCTCACCGTCGATGTAAGTGATCGCGCTCTCACAGCTCGCGGTGGACGTGAACCCGGGATCGTAAGTGAACATCCCCGTGTCGGCGTAAAGCTTGCGGATATCGATCACTTCGGGACCGACGGAACCGTCGATCACCGGGAAGTCGAATTTACCCCCCGGTGCGCTGATCGTTGCGGTCTTGTCGGTCATCGGTTCGGCTCCACCATCTGGTCGGCGATGCGGGCGAGGCTTTCGTCCCGTCCCAACAACGCAAGCACATCAAATATCCCGGGAGACGTCGTGCGCCCCGTGAGGGCGGCGCGGAGCGGCTGGGCGAGTTTCCCGAGCTTCACTCCGTTGCCCTCCGCGATCTCGCGGATGGCGGCCTCTAACGACGGCGCATCCCAGTCCGCAAGAGCGCTCAATCTTTCCATGCGCGGAGGCGAGAAGGCCGCGAGCTTCGGACGTAAGCAGCGCCGCAGCCGCTTCGTCGATCTCGAGCGGCCGCTCGGCAAAGAGGAAGCGGGCGCCGTCGGCGAGCTCGTTCAGCGTATGCGCGCGGGCCTTGAGTTCGGGCATTGCGCGGGCGAGAAGCGCTTTCTGCGCGTCCGAAGTGCCGAGCTTGGCCACGACGAGCTCCGCGAGCCGCCCGTCGTCCGCCTCGCGAATATAGTGGCCGTTCAAATTCTCCAGTTTCTTGAAGTCGAAGCGTGACGGCGACTTTCCGACATGGTCGAGGTCGAACCATTCGATCGCTTGCTCGCGCAAATGATCTCGTCGTCGCCATGGCCCCAGCCGAGGCGCAGAAGGTAGTTGAACACGGCTTCGGGCAGCATACCGAGCTCGTCGCGATAGGCGTCGACGCCCAGCGCGCCATGGCGCTTGCTGAGCTTCGCGCCGTCGGGGCCGTGGATCAGCGGCACATGCGCGTAGACCGGTTCCGGCCATTCCATGGCGCGGATGATCGCCAGCTGGCGGAAGGCATTGTTGAGATGGTCGTCGCCGCGGATCACGTGAGTGACCCCCATGTCGTGATCGTCGACCACCACCGCAAGCATGTAGGTCGGCGTTCCATCCGACCGGAGCAGGATGAAGTCGTCGATTTCGGCGTTCTGCACGGTGACCCGGCCCTGGACCTGGTCGTCAATGACGGTTTCACCCTCTCGCGGGGCTTTCAGTCGGATGACGAAGGGGCCGTCCGGCGTCGGCGTGTCGGTGCGCAGTCGCGCCACGGGCTGGTGATCCGAAACGGCCGCCGCTCGGCCGCGGCTTTCTCGCGCTGCGCCGCGAGCTCCTCCTGGGTCATCCAGCAGCGGTATGCCGCGCCCTTGTCGACCAGCCGGCGGGCGATGTCGGCGTGGCGCGCCCAGAATTGCGACTGGTAATATTCGTGCCCGTCCCAATCGAGGCCGAGCCAGTTCATTCCATCGAGGATCGCGTCGATTGCCTCCTTGGTCGAGCGCGCCTTGTCGGTGTCCTCGATCCGCAAGAGGAACTTGCCGCCGTGATGGCGGGCGAACAGCCAGTTGAACAGCGCCGTGCGCGCCCCGCCGATGTGCAGATAGCCCGTCGGCGACGGGGCAAAGCGGGTGACAACGGGCGAACTGCTTGCGCTGGGCATATTTTGTCGCTTGCGCTGAGGCGCGCTTTCCTTTCTTTTCGTTGCTGCAATGCAATGGACGAGCGCCCCTAACATAGGGGAAGCGCCTCTTCCACAGCGTGCTCGGAGCTATTGGAAGACGCGGTTTTCCGCGTTTCACGAGGGACTGGAAAGGCTCCTCGAGGCCGAGCGCGCGCAGTTGCCGCCGTGGTTCGTCGTCGGGTTCGGAAGCGGCATCGCGGCCTGGTTCGCGCTCGACGCACAGCGGCAGTGGGCGGCTTTCCTGTGCATGGCGGCCGCGCTCGGCTTGATCGGCTTTGCGCTCGGCAGCGGGCGCGCGGGACGGGCGCTCGGCTGGTTCGCGCTCGCGGCGGCGCTCGGCTGCGCATTGGTATGGGCGCGCTCGTCATGGGTGGCGCAGCCGCGCCTCACCCGCCCGCAGGTCGCGGACGTCGCCGGCCGTGTCGAATATGTGGACTATCTGGTCGCCAGGGGCACCGTTCGACTGACCGTCGCGCCGGTTGGCACGGTTCTGCCCCCGCGGATCCGCATTTCGCTGGATCAGGACGATCTGCCGTCCGGAATCGCCCCAGGATCGGAGATCAAGGTGAAAGCCCGGATCGCTCCGCCGCCGCCGATGGCACTGCCCGGCACCTACGATTTCGCGCGCGACGCCTGGTTCCAGGGCATCGGCGGCGTCGGCAAGGCACTTGGCACGCTCACGGTGTGAAGCCGGCGCAGCCGCATGGGCTTGAGCGGGCGCGAACCGGCCTCCGTCAGCACATCGCGACGCGGTTGCCGTCGAGCTCGGCCGGGATCGCCATCGCTCTGGTCACCGGCGATCAGAATGCCGTCGACCAGAATGATGCGGACGCGATGCGCCGCAGCGGCCTCACGCACCTGCTGTCTGTGAGTGGGCTGCATATTGCGGCGGTCGTCGCCTTCGCCATGTTTCTGAGTCTGAAGCTGCTCGCGTTGAGCGAGCGCCTCGCGTTGCGCTTGAACCTTGTGCTGGTCTCGGCCGCCGTCGCCGCCGCGGCGGGCATCGGCTACACCCTGCTGACCGGCGCGCAGGTGCCGACGGTGCGCAGTTGCGTCGCCGCGCTGCTGATCCTTGCGGGAATTGCGCTCGGCCGCGACGCCATCAGCATCCGCCTGATCGCCGCCGGAGCGCTGGTCGTCCTGATCTTCCGCCCGGAAGCGCTCGCCGGGCCGAGCTTCCAGATGAGCTTCATGTCGGTGACTGCGATCGTTGCGCTCCATTCGACCGCGCTGGGCGCGAAGGCTTCTTCATGCGCCGCGACGAGGGGCTGCTGGCGAGGCTCGGCCGCGCGTTGCTCGGGATCATCCTGACCGGCCTGGCGGTCGAACTCGCGCTGATCCCGCTCGCGCTGTTCCACTTCCATCGCGCCGGGCTGTACGGCGTCGGCGCGAACATCATCGCGATCCCGCTCACCACCTTCGTGATCATGCCGCTCGAAGCCGGCGCGCTGCTGTTCGACGTGGTCGGCTGGGGAAAGCCATTGTGGTGGCTGTGCGGCGCGTCGATCGACGGGCTGCTGAGGCTTGCCCATGCGGCGGCGTCAGCACCGGGCGCGGTCGCGCTGCTGCCGACGATGCCCGGCTGGGCGTTCGGCCTGATGAGCGTCGGGGGCGTTTGGCTGTGCCTCTGGAATGCGCGGCTCCGGCTGCTCGGGCTGGCGCCGTTTGTCGTCGGCGCTATCGGCGCCGCGCTTGCCCCTTCGCCGGACCTGCTCGTCACGGGCGACGGCAATGCATCTGGCCGTGGTTCGCCGACGGAACCCCCTTGATCCTGCGCGACGGGCCGGCGACTATGTGCGTGCGCTGTTCGCCGAGGCGTCCGGCTACGACGGCGATCCAGGCGATCTCGGCTCCCGCCCGTACAGCGCCTGCTCGAAGGACGCCTGTGTCGCGCTCATTCCGAAGGGAGCGCGCCCAGTGGCGGCTCCTGGCCACCCGCTCGGCGACACAGATCGATTGGACGACCTGACGCGCGCCTGCGCGGATGCGGACATCGCCGTGTCGACCGCCGGCTGCCGCGCGGCTGCAGCCCGCGCTGGCTGAAGCTCGACCGCACCGCGCTTGCGAGCACCGGCGGCCTCGCGATCTATCTCGGCAATGATCCCTGGGTCGACAGCGTCGCCGATCGCGTCGGCGAGCACCCGTGGACGGAAATCGAGCGCTAGCGCTCGCTCCACACCGCGAGCTCGCTTCCCGACGGGATCGATGAAGTGGAAGCGCCGGCCGCCGGGGAAGCTGAAGATCGGCTTGGCGATGATTCCGCCGGCCTTGGATACCGCGTCGAACGCCGCCTCGAGATCCTCGACGCGAATCACCGGCAAGGCGCGGAAAGCGCTTCGGCCGGCTGGCCATGGAGCCCGACGTCCACGTCCCGTTGGTGGTCGCCGAATAACTCGGGCCGTAATCGGTGAATGCCCAGCCGAACGCCTTTGCATAGAAGGCGCGCGTCAGCTCGTGCGCGGTCGCGCTCGGAAGCTCAACGTAGTCGATGCGCGCGCCAGTCATGCTCAGTAGCGCCGGATCAGGCCCGCGAGGCGTCCCTGGATCTGCACCCGGCGCGGATCATAGCGCTGCGCTTCATATTGCCGGTTCGCCGGGTCGAGACGGACCATGTTGCCCTCGCGGCGGAAGGTCTTGAGCGTCGCTTCCTCATTGTCGATCAGCGCGACGACGATCTCGCCGTCATGCGCGGTGTCGACCTTGCGGATCAAAGCGAAATCGCCATCGAGAATGCCTTCCTCGACCATCGAATTGCCGGAGACCTCGAGCGCGTAATGCTCGCCGGGACCGAGCAAGGCGGCGGGCACCGGGAAGCTCTCGGTGCCTTGCAAGGCCTCGATCGGCGTGCCGGCGGCGATCCGCCCATGCAGCGGGATCTCGATGGTGTCATTGGCCGGGGCAGCGGCGACGGGCCGGATCGGAGTCACCGTCGCCGACGGGCGCATCTCGGGCAGCTTCACCACTTCGAGCGCGCGCGCCCGGTTGGGCAGGCGGCGGATGAAGCCGCGTTCGTCGAGCGCCGAGATCAGCCGGTGAACGCCCGACTTGGACTTCAGCTCGAGCGCCTCACGCATTTCGTCGAAGCTGGGCGAAACACCGCTCTCCTTGAGGCGGTTGTCGATGAACAGCAGCAATTCACGCTGTTTGGCGGTGAGCATCGGCAGTCACTCCCCCGAAAAGAACGAACGGGGAACGTGTAGGCAACAAAGCCGCGCCGGTCAAGAGGCTCTGGTTAGCGGTCTGGTCAGCCGCCGCGCGAGACGAGCTGCGCCTTCTCCGCAGCAATCGCGCTCTCGTTGCGCCGAGCCTTCATTTCCGCCCGCACCGCCGCCTGGAATTGCTGCGCATATTCCTCCGAGACGGTCTGGGACAGCTCCTGTGCCATGCGGC
The DNA here is from genome assembly GCA_963849435.1 of uncultured Alphaproteobacteria bacterium. Taxonomy (GTDB): domain Bacteria; phylum Pseudomonadota; class Alphaproteobacteria; order Sphingomonadales; family Sphingomonadaceae; genus Sphingomicrobium. The sequence goes on along the minus strand of CAWKHO010000004.1, from coordinate 70,417 downwards.
TGATCAGCCCCGGCGCGAGCAGGGCATTGCCGGGAACGATCGTGTTCGTCTTGACGATATAGAAGCCGCGCCCCCCCGGGTCGGGCGCCATCCGGCTCTTGCCCTGTCCAAGGCTGAAGAGCAGCCGCAGCGGCGCCGGCACCTGGCCGCTCTGCGCGATCTGAATCCGCCTGGCGGCCAGCGGCTGCACCGGCGGCAACGACATTCCCGCAGCCTTTACCGCGTCGGCGAGCGACATCCCGCTGGATGCCTTGGCCGCAATGCCGACGGCGACGGCGGCAGCGCGCTGGCGCGCCTGGTCGTTGGTCCAGTCGCTCACGACCTGGTCGTGGATCTTGGCGAGCGGCGCTGGTGCTGCTGGAACCACCTGCGCCGGCGAGACCATCACATAACCCGCCTTGCTCGCCAGCGCGACGATCTCGGGCTGGTCGCTCGGCGCCAGGTCGAAGCCGCTTTTCACCACGGGGGCGTAATCCGGCGACAGATGATAGCTCGGGTCCGCCGGGGCGGTACCGCTGGCGTTGATCAGCGGCGTGGTCGTCACCGGCACCTTCACCATCGCCGCGGCCTCGGTGAAGTTGTGACCGGCGTCGACGGCGTCCTGCAGCTTTGCGGCCATGTCTTCGATCGCCGCCTTGCGCTTGTCGGCGGTGAGCTTGGCGGCGATTTCGGCGCGCGCCTGCGCAAGCGACTTGCCGCCCTCGGTCTTCACCGATTCGACCTTCACGACGACCCAGCCGAAGTCCGACTGCAGCGGCCCGACGACTGCACCCGACGGCGCGGAAAAGACCGCACCGGCAACCTTGTCCCCGGCGACCCCAGCATAAGCCTGGCGAGTTTGGCCGCTGAGCGAGGTCACCGCGGCATTGGCTCCGCCGGGCGCAGCGGCGGCGGCCAGCGTCGCTCCGGCCTTCGCCTTCACTGCGATCGCGTTCGCAGTCGCCTGGTCGGGGACGACCGCCTGGCTGAGATTGCGCGTTTCCTTCGCGCCGTACGTCGCGTGGTTCGAATTATAATATGCCGCGTTTTCCTGATCGGATGCGGTGATGTTCGCGACCTGGTCAGGACCGATGGTGGCGAAGCGCAGTTCGCGTTGTTCAGGGACGATGTAGCGGTTGCGATTGGCCTCGTAGAATTGCTGGAGCTGCGCGTCGGTCGGTTTGAGCCCGGCCTTGAACGGCTCGAGCGGGATTGCGACTCCTTCGCCCTGCCGCGATTCGAGCATCATCGACGCGTACGGCGTCGCCATCCCGACCGACAGGCGCGCATTGCTCGCCACCGGCGTCAGCAGCAGCCGCTGCAGGAGCCCACCGGCGATGATCTGCCGCACCTCGGCGTCGGTCAGCCGCTGTTGCGCAAGAAACGCCTGATAGGCGCGGTCGTCGAACTTGCCGTTGAGTCCCTTGGTTTGCGGAATCTGCGCGATTTCCGCATCGACCAATCGCTTCGACAAGGGGAAACCGAACTTGTCGGCGAAGGCGATCAGCGAGCGCTGGTCGATCAGCGCCCCCAGGATGACGTCGAAATCGCCGGCGATCGTGGAATAATCGGCGTTGGGATTTTGCTGGCGGATGTCCTGCAGCCTCCGCTGCATAGCCTCGCGCACCTCCTGATCATCCACTTCCTGGTCGCCGACTTTCGCCAGGGTGCCGCTGGACATTCCTCCGAACCCGACCTTGCCGGTCCCGAAGTCGCTGACCCCGACCGAGGCAAAGCCGATCAGCGTCAGGATGAACAGACCGGCGATGATGATGGTGCCGATCTTCGATTTGGATAAGTTGCGAAAGGTGGAGATCATGAGGGTTCCGAAGTGAAGAGCTGGATTTGGCGCGCAGCTTTAGGGGTGAGGCTTGCGGGCTTCAAGGCGCGGCGGCTACGGGCCGGGCATCAGGGGAGCAGGGATGGCGTTGAAGAAACTGGTTGCCGGCAATTGGAAGATGCACGGCGTGTCCGCGGACCTCGACGAGGTGCGGAAAATCGCGGCCGCAGCGCGTGAATATCCGCAGGTGGATGTCGCGCTGTGCATGCCCGCGATCCTTATCGAACGTGCCGCGCGTGCAGTCCCTGGTTTCCCGATCGGCGCGCAGGACGTCCACCACGCTCCGAAGGGTGCCTACACCGGCTGCATTTCGACGGAAATGCTGCTCGATGCTGGAGCGTCGCTGACTATCGTCGGTCATTCCGAGCGGCGCGACGCGCACTGCGAAACCGACGAAGAGGTGAAGTCTAAGGCAGCGGCGGCGCTGTCGTGCGGCCTCAACGCGATCCTCTGCGTCGGGGAAAGCCTGGACGTGCGGGAGGGGGGCGGAGCGGTGAAGACGGTGGTTGACCAGCTCGGCGCTTCGTTGCCCGACAGCATCAACGGAGAGGCCGAGCTGGCGATTGCCTACGAGCCGATCTGGGCGATCGGTACCGGCAAGGTGCCGACGAGCGGCGAAATCGCCGAAATGCACGCGGCGATTCGTGAACGGCTGGTTCAACGTTTCGGCGAGGCCGGGGCGCGTGTGCGAATTCTGTACGGCGGCTCGGTGAAGGCGTCGAACGCAGCCGAAATCTTCGCTATCGCGAATGTGGACGGGGCGCTGGTCGGTGGCGCGAGCCTGAAGGCCGCCGATTTCATTCCGATCGTTGCCGCGGCTGCGGGCATCCCTTGAAGCGTGCGGACGCGGTCGCTAAGTCGCCGCCTCCTTTCCAAGAAAGACCGTCATGTTCGCTTTCCTGCTGATCGTCCAATCGGTCATCGCCATTTCGCTCATCAGCGTCATCCTGATGCAGCGCTCGGAAGGTGGCGGCCTCGGTGTGGGCGGCAGCTCGTCCGGGTTCATGACCGCGCGCGGCGCGGCGGATTTCCTGACCCGGGCGACCTCGGTTCTGGGCGGGACCTTCATCGTCCTCTCGGTCGTGATGGCCGCCTATGCCGGCGCATCGCGCCAGCCCACCAAAATCGACACGTCGCTCGCGGGCAAATTGGCTCCAGCTGAGCAGCAGCAGTCGCAGCCCGCACCGGTTCAGCCAGCGCCCGCCCAGAAGACCGCCCCGCAGCCGGACCAGAACGCGCCCGCGTTCCGCTGGCCCAGTAAGCGGCAGGACTGTCCCTCTTGCAGGGACTGTCCCGATCTTCGCCGCATAGAGACAGTCCCCGATGGACTGTCCCTCCCCAATTTTTTTCGCGCGGCGGGTTGCGCGTGCGGCGCTTGTCCCCGTAAGCCTCGACTCCCATGGCGCGGTTCATTTTCGTTACCGGCGGCGTGGTCTCATCGCTCGGCAAAGGTCTGCTCTCGGCGTCCCTCGGGGCCCTCCTTCAGGCGCGCGGGTTCAAGGTCCGAATCCGCAAGTTCGACCCCTATCTGAACGTCGATCCGGGGACGATGTCGCCTTACCAGCACGGCGAAGTCTATGTGACCGACGACGGTGCGGAAACCGACCTCGATCTTGGTCATTATGAGCGCTTCACCGGCGTCAGCTCACGCCAGACCGACAATGTTACGACCGGGCGCATCTACCGCGACATCATCGCCAAGGAACGGCGCGGCGACTATCTCGGTGCGACGGTCCAGGTCATTCCGCACGTCACCAATGCGATCAAGGAATTCGCGCTGGCCGACACGGGCGATGTCGACTTCGTCATCTGCGAGATCGGCGGCACCGTCGGCGACATTGAGAGCCTGCCGTTCATCGAGGCCATCCGCCAGCTGAGAAACGACCTCGGCCGGGACAACACCGTCAGCGTTCATACCACTCTGGTGCCGTGGATCGCGGCGGCGGGCGAGCTGAAGACGAAGCCGACGCAGCAGTCGGTCCGCGAGCTCTCGAGCCTCGGTGTTCAGCCTGAAGTGCTGCTGTGCCGCAGCGACCGCGCGTTGCCGGACGCGGAGCGAGAGAAGATCGCGCTTTTCTGCAACGTGCAAACGTCGGCGGTGATTCCGGCGCTGGACGCGCGCAACATCTACGACGTGCCGCTTCAATATCACGAGGCGGGACTGGACGATGAAGTGTTGCGCGCCTTCCGCATCGCCGACGCTCCGCAGCCGGAGCTTGCTGTCTGGCGGGACATCATGGACCGCATCGATCATTACGACAGCGAGGTGACGATCGGCGTCGTCGGGAAATATGTCGGGCTCCCCGATGCTTACAAAAGCCTGCGCGAGGCGCTGGTGCACGGCGGGATCGCCAATCGCGCCAAGGTCAACATCCAGTGGATCGACGCTGAGCTGTTCGAACACCCGGATTTGGACGTGGTCGCTGAACTCGAGCCGCTCCACGGTATCCTCGTCCCGGGCGGCTTCGGCGAGCGCGGAAGCGAGGGCAAGATCGCCAGCGTCAAGTTTGCGCGAGAGCGTGAGATCCCGTTCTTTGGCATTTGCCTCGGAATGCAGATGGCGTGCATCGAGGGTGCGCGGAACCTTGCCGGCATCAGCGACGCATCGACGACCGAGTTCGGCGAAACGGCCGAGCCGGTCGTGGGCATGATCACCGAGTGGATGAGCGAGGAGGGACTGCAGAAGCGCGCGGCCGACGGCGACATGGGCGGAACAATGCGGCTCGGCGCCTATCCGGCCAAGCTCGACGGCAACAGCGTCGTCCGGTCGCTTTACGGCAAGGACCTCATCAGCGAACGTCACCGCCACCGCTACGAGGTCAACATTCATTATCGCGACGCGCTTGAGGGCACCGGCCTGCTCTTCTCGGGCATGTCGCCCGACGACCAACTACCGGAGATCGTCGAGCGGCCCGACCACCCGTGGTTCATCGGCGTCCAGTTCCACCCTGAGCTGAAGAGCCGCCCGTTCGAGCCGCATCCGCTCTTCGCCGGGTTCGTCGAAGCGGCGCTGAAGCAGAGCAGACTCGTCTAATCTCTCCGCCGGGGGAACGCGCCCGCAGTTCGACCGTTACGGGGGCCGAACCACAACTGGAGGAAAGCCCCATGCTTCTGACGATCGCCATCATCATCCTCATTTTGTGGGCCCTGGGCTTTTTCGTCGGTCATTTCGGCGCCATTGTGCACTTACTGCTGGTAATCGGAATAATCGTGCTGATCTGGCACTTCGTCGCGGGACGGCGCGCCGTCTGACGGACTGACGCCAAGCTGGGACGTTGCGGCGCGGCGTCGCGCCGCCTAGATGCTCGGCATGACGAACAGCATTTCAACCCGGCTCGCCGTGCTCGGGTCGGGACCGGCTGGATATACGGCTGCGATCTATGCTGCGCGCGCCGGACTGCAGCCGATCGTGATCCAGGGCATTCAGCCGGGCGGTCAACTCACCACCACGACCGACGTCGAGAATTACCCGGGCTTTCGCGACGTCATCCAGGGCCCGTGGCTGGTCGAAGAAATGCAGGCGCAGGCCGAGCACGTCGGGACAAAGGTCGTCTGGGACCATATCGTGAGCGTCGATTTTTCGCGCCGGCCGTTCCGCCTCACGGGCGACGGTGGTGCGCAATATTTCGCCGACGCCCTGGTGATCGCGACCGGCGCCCAGGCGAAATGGCTCAATCTTCCGTCCGAAGAGCATATGAAGGGCAGGGGCGCGTCGGCCTGCGCCACGTGCGACGGCTTCTTCTATCGCGGAAAACGGGTCGCCGTGATCGGCGGTGGCAACACCGCGGTCGAGGAAGCGCTGTACATGACCAATCATAGCCATGACGTCACCCTCATCCACCGCCGCGATTCCCTGCGCGCCGAGAAAATCCTGCAGGACCGGCTGTTCGCCAATCCGAACATCAAGGTCATCTGGGATTCCGAGGTGCTCGAGTTCGTCGGCGGCGGCGATCCTGAAGCGCTCGTCGGCCTCGACATCAAGAACAAGCGCACCGGCGAGCTCTCGCGCGTCGCCGTCGAAGGCGCGTTCGTGGCGATCGGCCATTCGCCGGCGACCGAGTTATTCAAGGGGCAGCTCGACCTCGATCCCGAAGGCTATATCGTGGTCGAGCCCGGAACCACGCGGACCAGCGTGCCCGGCGTCTTCGCCAGCGGCGACGTGATGGACAAGATCTACCGCCAGGCGGTGACCGCGGCGGGGACCGGCTGCATGGCTGCGCTCGACGCGGAGAAATATCTGGCGGCGCAGGAATATGAGGCGATAGCCGCCGAATAGCGGTTCGACAGGGGGCGACATGAAGCCGACGGGGCCGATCCCGCCATATTTCTCCGCCAATGGTGACGGTCAGCTACTGATCGGCGGCGTTGCGGCGGAGGAGATCGTCGCCGAAGCCGGCGGCACGCCCGTGTTCGCCTATGACAACAATATTGTCGGCGGGCAGATCGCGCAGCTCAGGGCCGCGATGCCTGACGGTCTCGCATTATATTATTCCGTGACTGCAAATCCTTACGAGCCGTTGCTTAACTTCATCGGCAGGTATGTCGAGGGGTTCCGGGTCGTTTCCAAAGGTGAGCTCGAACGTTTGAAGCGCGCCGAGCTCGCGGGAATTCCGATGACCTTTGCCGGTCCTGGCAAGCGCGACGACGAGCTGGAGGCGGGGATCGCCGCCGGAGCGACGATCAGCGTCGAGAGCGAAGGCGAGGCGCGGCGAACGATCCTCGCGGGCGAGAAGGTTGGCATCCGCCCCAAGGTGGAGGTCCGCGTCAATCCGCCCTTTGCGATCGAGAACGGCCGCGTGACCATGGGCGCGCGGCCAAATCCGTTCGGGATCGACGCCGAGCGCGTTCCCTCAGTGGTTCACGGCTTGATTGAAGCGGGTGTGGATTGGCGGGGGCTGCATATGTTCGCCGGCGCTCAATGCCTCGATGAGTTGGCGCTTATCGAGGCGCACAGGGCGATTGTCGCAGGGGCTGGGGAAATCGCCGACGTGCTCGGTCTGCCGCTCCCCGAGCTGAACCTCGGCGGCGGCTTCGACGTGCCCTGCTTTGCCGGCGAGCAACCGCTCGACATCTACAAGATGGCCGCCGCCCTTCATGAGACCTTGTGCAACGGCCCCGAATTGCTGGCGACGACCCGCCTGTCGCTCGAGCTCGGCCGCTGGCTCGTCGCAGAATCCGGCGTGTACCTTAGCCGCGTTATCGATCGCACCGAGAGCTGCGGGGAGACCTTCCTCACCACGGACGGTGGCGGCCATCATCTGCTCCGCGCCACTGGCTGCCTCCTCGAACGCAACCGCGGCAATTATCCGATCGCCATTGCCAACCGCTTCGATGGGCCGCCGGACGAACAGGTAACGGTCACCGGCTGCCTCGCGACGCCATTCGATGTCCTCGGCGACGAAGTCATGCTCCCGCGCGCGGAACCGGGCGACCTCATCGCCATCTTCTGCGCCGGTGCTTACGGCCTGACCGCCAGCCCGCAGGCGTGGGAGAGCCGCCCACCGGCGCGCGAGGTCCTCGTCTAAATCCTCCCCGGGACGGGGAGGGGGACCATTCACCAAAGAGTGAATGGTGGAGGGGGCGGCGTGCAGGGCTCCAACCCCCTCCGTCAGCCTCCGGCTGACACCTCCCCATTCTGGGGAGGATAAAGCGCTTCGACGAAGTAGAGGCCATGCGGCGGGGCGTTGAAGCCGAGCGCCGAGCGGTCGCGGGCTTCGAGCGCCTTGCGATGTCCTCGGGCTGCCATTGCCCGCGCCCAACGAGCGCGAGGCAGCCGACCATTGAGCGCACCTGGTGATGGAGGAAGCTGCGCGCCGCCGCCTCTATATGAATCTCCTCGCCCGCGCGGCTGACCTCCAGCCGGTCGAGCGTCTTCACCGGGCTGTCGGACTGGCACTGCGCCGAGCGGAAGGTCGTGAAATCGTGGCGACCCACTAGCATCGCCGCGCCTTCGCGCATCGCTTCCACGTCGAGCGGCACGGCAACGTGCCACACGCGCCCGGCGTCGAGCGCCGGCGGCGCCCGCCGGTTGAGGATCCGATAGCGATACCGCCGCCCGACGCATGAGAAGCGCGCGTGCCAGTCATCGGCGACGCGCTCGACCGCCAGCACCGAGATCGGGGCAGGTCGGACGAGCGCGTTGAGACCGTCGCGAAGCCGGTGCTCTGTCAGCCCTTTCTCGATCTCGACATGCGCCGACATCGCCAGCGCGTGGACTCCGGCGTCGGTCCGCCCAGCCGCGTGCACGCTCGCAAGCTCGCCCGTCATGCGGTGAATGGCTTCCTCGAGCGTCTGCTGGACCGAAGGCCCATGCTCCTGCCGCTGCCAGCCCATGAACGGTCCGCCGCCATATTCGATTGTGAGGCGCCAGCGGGTCACGGGAGGATCGTGCCTTCAGCTATTTTGAACCCACGTAGCAGTTCTTCAGGCGTCATCGGTGCCCGGCCGGCGCGTTGCACCTTCAGCGGGCGGATTGCGGCGGTCCCACAGGCGATCACTAGCTCCTCGAGAACTTCGCCCGGTTTAGCGGAGCTGTCGACGACCTCGGCCTCGAGCAACTTGATCCGCTCGCCCTTCGCTTCGAACCACGCCCACGGCGAGGGTGCAAAGGCGCGGACCTGCCGTTCGATTTCGGTCGCCGGCTTGCTCCAGTCGATCCGCGCCTCGGCCTTGTCGATCTTGCTGGCGTAGGTGGCGCCCGCGATCGCCTGCGGCTCGGGCCGCGTCGGATTGTCGAGCCACTGGACGAGCAACCTTGCGCCAAGATTTCGCCATTTTGTCCGTGACTTGCCCCGCATTATTCCCACGAATATCGAGCGTATGCCGCATCAGCATCGGCCCCGTGTCGAGCCCCTCGTCCATCTGCATCAGCGTCACTCCGCTGGTCTCGTCACCCGCGAGGATCGCGCGCTGGATCGGCGCCGCCCCGCGCCAGCGCGGCAGCAGCGAGGCGTGGACGTTGACGCAGCCGAGCCGCGGCGCGTCCAGGATCGGCTTCGGCAGGATCAGCCCGTAGGCGGCAACGACCGCAAGATCGGCGTTCAACTCGCGAAATCGCTCCTGCTCCTCCGCGTTCCGCAGCGTCTTGGGGTGCGCACCTCGATCCCGAGCTCTTCCGCCCGCTCGTGCACCGCGGTCCTGCGTTCGCCCTTGCCGCGCCCCGCCGGCCGGGGCGGCTGCGAATAGACCGCCACGATCTCGTGCCCGGCCTCGACCAACGCATTGAGGCTCGGCACCGCGAATTCCGGCGATCCCATGAAGACGATGCGCAAGGTCAGACCAATCTCCGTTCGCCCTGAGCCTGTCGAAGGGCTGTCCTGCTCCGGCGCTAGAAGGAAAAGCAGTCCTTCGACAAGCTCAGGATGATCGGGTTATGGGGCCGCCATGGCCAGTCAGGAGATCGAAGCACTGTCGCAAGCGCTCGCGCGGCTGCCGGGGCTCGGGCCGCGGTCGGCGCGGCGGGCGGTGCTGTACCTGATGAAGAAGCGCGAGACGGCGCTCCAGCCGCTCCTCGCGGCGCTTGCGAATGTCGCCGACCGCCTCTCGACCTGCTCGATCTGCGGCAATCTCGACACCTCCGACCCGTGCTCGATCTGCCGCGACACGAAGCGCGACGACAAGATGCTGTGCGTTGTCGAGGAAGTCGCGGACCTCTGGGCTCTCGACCGCTCGCGGCTCTTCCCCGGCCGCTATCACGTGCTCGGCGGGCATTTGTCGGCGCTAGAAGGCGTGCGGCCGGAAGACCTCAGCATCGACAAGCTGGTGAGCCGGGTCGGCAAAGGCGGGATCGACGAGGTCGTATTGGCGATGAACGCGACTTTGGAAGGCCAGACGACGGCCCACTATTTGGCCGAACGGCTCGAAGGATTTCCAATCCGTCTCAGCCAGTTGGCGCACGGACTTCCAGTCGGGGGTGAGCTCGACTATCTCGACGAAGGCACGCTTGCGCAGGCGCTGCGGGCACGGCGGCCAATCGGTTGATCAACCCCTCCCTGCAAGGGAGGGGATCAAGGGGTGGGTTGCGACGAGCGGGGCTCAATGCCCCCGAGGCGCTCCTCCCGGAGCATCGAGCCCGCTCAGGAGCACCCACCCCTAGCCCCTCCCTTGAAAGGGAGGGGAGGAGCGACTAAATTCCCTCATGGCACTGCTACCGATCGTCGAAGTCCCGATCCGCGCCTGCGGCAGATCTCCTCGCCTGTCGAGAAGGTCGATGACGAGGTGCGCGCGCTCGTCGCGGACATGTTCGAGACGATGTACGCGGCGCCGGGCATCGGCCTCGCCGCGATCCAGGTCGGAGTCCCCAGGCGCATCCTGGTGATCGACCTGCAGGAGCCCGAGGAAGAGGGCGGCGAGCCGGTGAAAGACCCGCGCGTCTTCATCAACCCCGAGATCCTCGAGCATTCGGACCAGGAAGTGCCCTACACCGAGGGCTGCCTGTCGGTGCCCGACCAATATGCCGAGGTCGACCGGCCCGACCGCATCCGCGCCCGCTGGCTCGATCTCGACGGCAAAGTCCGCGAGGAAGAGATCGAGGGGCTGCTCGCAACCTGCCTGCAGCACGAGATGGACCATCTGAACGGCGTGCTGTTCATCGACCATCTGTCGCGCCTCAAGCGCGAGATGATCCTCAAGAAGCTCACCAAGCAGCGCAGAAGGACCGCCTGACAGGCTCCGCACTGGCACCTCCCCGTTCCAGGATCAAGCCGCCATACCGACTGCCATCGCCGCGTTGCGGCATCCTCCGCGCATTCGCGGCACATCTGCGCGCAGAGCTTGCAATGCTCGTGGTCGTGCTTCTCGCACTCGGCGGCGCAAACGTCGCAGGCGCGCGCGCATAGCTCCAGCATCTCCCGCACGATCGCGTCGTTCATTCCGGTCTGGCGAAGGGCGACGTTGGCGGCCGCGTCGCAAATGTCCGCGCAATCGAGACACAGACGGACGCACTGGACGCATGTCCACCGCTTCGGCCGAGCAGGCGTCCGCGCAGCTCTGGCACATCTTCGCGCAATACATCGCGTGATGCACCGCGTCGGCCAGCGGCTGATTGACGTGGCCGTGAACGTCGGGGTGCAGGGCAATCATCTTGCGGATGGACATGGCTTTCTCCTCGAAGAACCAAACTTGTGGATAGGCGACGGCGTTCCGCTTGTCGTGGCGATTTGCAAAGCGTAAAGTTCGCTTTCTGTTCCGGGGAGTCACGGTCATGAACGCGGCCGTTATTGTTTTTGTTCTCATTGCCTTGGCCGTCGGTGGCTTGATCGGCTGGTTGATCGGCAGTCGCGCCGCGGCAGCGAGTAAGCACGTCACGGAATCAATGCGACTGCAGCTCGACGAGGTCGTGAGGGAACGGGACGCCAATCGCTCGGCTTCCCACGAGCTCGCTGCTCTCAAGGCTGTGCAGGAAGAGCGCGAGAAGGCGCTGGAGGCACGGATCGCGGAATTGATGGAAGCCAAGGATGCTCTCGCCGCGCAGTTTGCGGAAGTCGGAAGCAAGTTGCTCGAAAGCGCCCAAAAGCAGTTTCTCGAGCGCGCGGATGACCGCTTCCGCCAATCGGAGGAGAGTTCTGGAAAGAATTTGAAGGCCTTGCTGCAGCCGGTTCACGATCGCTTGCAGCGTTACGAGGAGACCGTCGCAAAGGTTGAAGCGGAGCGCCGCGATGCGTTCGGACTCCTGACCGGCCAGATCGACGCAATGCGCACAGGCACTGAACGCGTATCGGCCGAGGCGGCGAAACTGGTGAACGCGCTGCGCAACGCGCCCAAGGCACGTGGCCGCTGGGGCGAGCAGCAATTGCGGAACGTGCTCGAGACATGCGGTCTCTCCGAGCATTGCGATTTCGCGACTGAGGTCAGCGTCGCTGGCGATGACGGGACGCGCTTGCGTCCGGATGTCGTCGTCCGAATTCCGGGGGGCCAGTCGCTTGTGATCGACGCCAAGGTTTCTCTCAACGCGTATCAGGATGCGTCCGGCGCGGTCGATGAGGCTGAGCGGGCCACGCATCTCACGACTCACGCCGCGGCCATTCGCGCCCATGTAAACGCGCTTGGCGCCAAGGCTTATTGGTCGCAATTTCAGGACGCGCCGGATTACGTGGTGATGTTCATCCCTGGCGAGCACTTCCTCAGTGCTGCGCTGGAGCAGGACTCCACGCTGTGGGACTATGCGTTCGATAAGAAGGTGCTGCTTGCGACTCCGACAAATTTGATTGCCATCGCTCGCACGGTGGCGGCCGTGTGGCGGCAAGAGAAGCTGGCCAAGGAGGCTCGGCAGATCGGCGAGCTCGGCAAGGAACTTTACGAGCGACTCGCTAAGGCCGCCGACGACATGCGCAAGGTGGGAGGAGGGCTCGCGACTGCTGTGAATAACTACAACAGCTTCGTGGCCACATTTGAGGGGCGGTCCTTGGTCACGGCACGAAAGTTCCGGGACCTCAACATCGAGCCGACCCGGCGTGAAATCGAGGTGCTTCAGCCAGTAGAAGCTCTGCCGCGTTACTCCGGGGCGGATGATGTCGGCGCGTTCCTTGGCGCCAACGACGAGGACGAGTCGCCGCAGATCGCTGCGGAGTAATCGCTAGAGCCCGCCACACCCTTTGAACTGCCGTCCATCGACCGTGACCTGGACCTTGTCGGGATAGACCCGGTCGCTCATTCCGTCGCTGCAGCGCTGGTTCTTGACGATGTTCACGTGGATTTGCGGCGTTTGATAGAGCGGCCCGGCGAAGCCGTTGATCGGTGCGGGCGTAGGCTGGGTAACGGGCTGCGCGTCGGGCTGGATGAAGGTCAGATTGCGCTCGTCGATGAGCAGGTTCCAGAACGGCTCCGTGCCCACCGCGTGATAGGGCGGCGGCGGAGGCGCTGGCGGCGGCAAGCATCCGCTGAGGAGCGCGATGAGCGGCAGTGCGGCGAGCCTCTTCATGTGCTGAACAACAGTGCGCCGGTGCACTGGTTCCGTCACCGCCAGCTGGCCTGGATCGCAAACGCCATGACCGCGGCGGCCATCGCCGCATTGAGGCTGTCCGCGCGGCCGGCCATTGGAATTTTCACGAGGAGATCGCACTCGGCCTCATAATCCGCCGGAAGCCCCTGCTGCTCGTTGCCAATCAGCAAGAAGCAAGGTTGGCGGTATTCGGCTTCGAGGTAATCCTGCGTCGCCTTCAGGCTGGTGCCAACCAGCTGGCCTTCGCCGGAGCGCAGCCACGAGAGGAATTCGGGCCAGCGTGCGGTCGCAATCCCTTGCGTGAACACCGCGCCCATCGACGCCCGCACCGCTTCGACCGAGAACGGATCGGCACAATCGTCGATCAGGATCAGCCCGCCGGCTCCAGCCGCGTCTCCGGTCCTGAGAATGGTCCCGATATTGCCGGGATCGCGCAGCGCCTGGGCGCAGATCCACAGCGGCGACTTCGTTCGGTCGATCCGCTCCAGCGTTGCCTCGGGCTGGCGATAGGCGCCGAGCAGCATCTGCGGATTGTCCTTGCCCGACATTTTCGAGAGGATGTCGGGGCTCGTTTCGATCGCTTCGCCGCCCGCGGCTTCCGTCGCCTCGATGATCTCGACCGCGAGTGGGTGCTTCGCGCCTTCGGCGGAGAAAGCGACGATCTCCGGCAAACGTCCGCTGTCGCGCGCCTCGGTCAGGATTTGCAGGCCCTCCGCGAGGAACAGCCCTTCCGTCCGCCGCGCCTTCTTGTCGCGGAGCGAACGAAGCCGCTTCACGGTCGTATTGGAGAAAGCGGTGACCTGTCGGGGCATTATTCTTCCCCGAACCGCTCCGTGACGAGTTCGACGAGCTTCTCGAGCGCCGCGTCGGCGTGCAAGCCCTTGACGTGGATGATCACCGTGTCGCCCATGGCCGCGCCGAGCATCATCAGCCCCATGATCGAGGTCCCGCAGACTCGGTTGCCGTCTTTCTCGACCTCGATCTGCGCATCGATCTCGCTGGCGAGATTGACGAATTTGGCGCTTGCGCGGGCATGCAGGCCGCGTCTGTTGGTGATCTGCACCTCGCGGCTGACCGCGTTCAAGCCGCGGCTTCCCCGAGTATCTCGCTCGCTACGGAAATATATTTGCGCCCGGCTTCGCGCGCGGCCGCGACTGCGGCGTGGACCGGCATCACCTTGCGCGCGCCTTCCAGGCGGATGAGCATCGGCAGGTTGACGCCCGCGATCACCTCGATGTTCTCGCTTTTCATCAGGCTGATGGCGAGGTTGGACGGGGTGCCGCCGAACAGGTCGGTGAGAATGATCACGCCCTGGCCCTGCTCGACGCGGCCGATCGCCTCGGCGATATCCTTGCGCCGCGCTTCCATGTCATCGTCGGGCCCGATGCAGATCGCCTCGATCGCTTCCTGCGGCCCAACCACATGTTCCATTGCGGTGACGAACTCGGCCGCAAGCCGGCCATGGGTCACCAGCACTAGTCCAATCATTCGTTCAACTCGCCTGTCTCAGCGTTGCGCCGGGGATCGGCCTCGATCGTGTCGCTCGGCGGGGAGGCGAGATCACGGTGGCGTACGTTCGGAGCAAAGCCGGCTTGCCGCAACCGTTCCGCCATCTCGACTGCCGCGGCGACCGAGCGGTGCCGTCCTCCTGTACATCCGAACGCAACGGTCACGTAACTTTTCCCGGCGGCCCAGTAGCGGGGAATCCAATCGATGAGAAGCGCCTCGATGCGGCCGATCGTCTCATTCCAGGCCGGATCGGCGCGCAGGTACTTGAGTACGGCCGGATCCTCGCCGGTGAGTGGCCGAAGCTCGTCGACCCAGTGCGGGTTGGGGAGGAAGCGCAAGTCGAACACCAGGTCGGCCGTCCGCGAGATGCCGCGGGCGAACGCGAATGAGGAGACGGTCAGCACCGGCTGGTCCGAATCGCCGCTGTAGCGAAGCCGCAGCTCGTCGCGCAGCTCCGCGGGGCTGAGGTCGGTCGTATCGATGAGGCTGTCTGCGGCTTTCTTCAGCGGCTCGGTGATCCTCCGCTCGCGCGCAATGCCGTCCTCGGCGGGCCTGTCCGGAGCGAGCGGATGACGCCGGCGGGTCTCGTCGTAGCGCCGTATCAGCTCTCCGCCCGCGCAATCCAGATAGAGGATCTCAGGTTCGACTCCGCCCATCGACCGGAAGAGCTCCGGCAGCCGTTCCGGGTCGAAGCCGCGGCTGCGCACGTCCATTCCGACGGCCGCCGGAATGGTGCGGCACTGGCTTGTCCCGTGAACGAAGCTGTCGAGGAGGTCGGCCGGGAGATTGTCGACCACATCCCAGCCCATATCCTCGAGCGCGTCGAGGACGGTCGACTTGCCCGCACCGGACATTCCGGTGACGAGCAGGAGGCGCGGCGGGCGCCGCGCGCCGTTCATTAGAAGCTGCGACCCATCAGAACTTCAGGCCCATTCGGTCGAGCGCGAGTGCGACTTTGGACGGCGCCGATGCCGTCATGGCGTCAATGCTGATCAGCGGCAGCTTGACCCCGAGCAGCGGCCGTTCGCGGCTCTCATCGGGCAGGCGCTGGATCTCGCTGGTCAGCTCGACCAGCAGAGCGACGGGAATGTTGGTCACCGTTTCCATGTCGACGATGCCGATCCCGCGGATCTCGAGCTTGCCCGCGATGTTCGGCGGAGCCGACGCCACCAGCCGCTCGCCGTCCTTTTTCACGACGGTCTGGTCATCGCTGACCAAAGTGAAGCCGCGGTCGAGCAGGCGCAACGCAAGGTCCGACTTGCCCGAACCCGATGGCCCAAGGATGACGACCGCGCGGCCATCCATCGCAACGGTGCTGGCGTGGACGGTTTCGGCCGAAATGCGCGGCCCGGCTGAGGGTGTCGCCGGGTTCATGCGCGGTCTGCCGCCGGCAAGCGGATAGTGAAGCGGGCTCCCGATGGAGCGTCGTCGCGGTCCTGCACGTCAATCTCCCCGTCATGTCCTTCGACAATCGCACGAGCGATCGCAAGGCCCAAGCCCGAATGACGCCCGAACCCTTCGCCCTCCGGCCGTACTGAATGGAAGCGGTTAAAGATCGCCTCACGCGCATCGGGCGGAACGCCGGGGCCTTCATCGTCGATTCGGATTCTGACCTCGTCGCCGACTCGCGCAGCTGCAATTTCGACCAGCCCGCCAGGCGGCGAGAAGCTCACCGCATTATCGAGAATATTGTTGATTGCGCGCGCCAGCCGGTCGGGCTTGCCCATCACTGCGGCGGTGTTCTTGCGCGGGCGGGCGAAGGCGATCCGCGCATCGCCTGTTTCGCGGCGGCTTTCCCAGCTTGCGACGAGCTGTTCGATCATTGGGCCGAGGTCCACTCGGTCGAACGTGGCGCGGGCGAGCTCGGCGTCGGTGCGCGCCGCTTCGCTAATGTCGTTAATGAGGCGGTCGAGCCTGCCAACGTCTTCGCGAACGATCGTCATCAGGCGCTGACGAAGTTCTGAATCATCGACCCGTTCGAGTCCCTCCACGGCGGAGCGCAACGAGGCGAGAGGGTTCTTGAGTTCGTGGGTCACGTCGGCGGCGAAGGCTTCCATGTTGTCGATCCGCTGGCGCAGCGATTGGCTCATGTCCGAAACGGCCCGCGCCAGGAGCCCGATCTCGTCGGTCCGTGAGGGCAGGCGCGGCACGTTCACCTCTCGTGACCGGCCGAGACGGACCCGGTGGGCAGCCAAAGCGAGGCGCCGCAGCGGCCGCACGATCGTTCGTGCAAGGAATACTGAGAGCAAGATCGATACGGCGATAACGATCGCCATCGCAGCGCTGATCAGTGCGCGCTGTTTGCGGACCGTGCGCGTGAAAGTCCGGTCGTTGTTCGTCGCCAGAAGAACGCGGCCGTCCATCGGCACAGCTGCTGAAATGATCGGTGTCAGATCTGGCGCGTTGCGCACGTTCGTTACGTACCGCTTGCGCTGAAGCGCTTTGACCGCCTCCGGCCAAGCCTGCGCGCGATCGACCGGCGGTTCCGCATAGTCCTCGAGCGTTGGGGCGCCGACCAGGGCGTTGAATCCCCGATCCAGCGCGCGAGCGACGTCCTTCGTCCAGTTTTGGGTGTTCGGGTCCCTCAGCTCGTAGGTCGGTCCCGTCACCTTCCAGCTGTCGATCATCAGCCCGCCGTCCGCGGCGTACAGTCGAAAGCGGTCGCCCGTCGTCTTCGACATCGTCGCCAGGAGCGCGGGCCATTCGGCCTGGGGCACGTGCGTGAGCGCGGCCGCGGCCGTCGCGGTTTCGATGCGGGTCTGGTGCGTCCGCTCCTTGTTGAGGCGATTGCGGAAGACGTCGAGATACAATGTGCTGAGCGCGACGAGCAGGATCGTCAGGATATTGAGCGCGAATATGCGATAGCCGAGCGTCCACCGCCCCGACCAGCTCAGCGCCAGGTCGGCTTCGTCACTGCTCGTCGAAACGGTATCCGACGCCATAGAGGGTCTCGATTGCATCGAAGTCCGCGGCCGCGGCGCGGAACTTGCGGCGGATACGCTTGATGTGGCTGTCGATGGTGCGGTCGTCGACATAGGTGTCGTCATTATAGGCCACATCCAGCAGCTGATTGCGCGATTTTACGACCCCGGGCCGCTGTGCCAGCGCCTCGAGGATCAGGAACTCGGTGACCGTGAGGCTTACGTCCTTGCCGTCCCAGCGGACCTTGTGACGGGCTGGATCCATCACCAGGCGGCCGCGCTCGAGCAAAGGCGGCTCGGGCTCCGCGTTGGCCGCCGCGGCTTCGCCCTTCGCCAGGTCCTGCCGGCGGAGCAGCGCGCGAATGCGGGCGATGAGCAGGCGCTGCGAGAAGGGCTTGGAAATATAATCGTCGGCGCCCATCGCGAGGCCGAGCGCTTCGTCGAGCTCGTCATCCTTGGAGGTGAGGAAGATCACCGGGATCGCGCTGAACTCGCGCACCCGGCGGAGGAGCTCCATGCCGTCCATTCCGGGCATCTTGATGTCGAACACGCCGGCGTCCGGCGGATTGTCGGAGATCGCTTTCAACGCCAGCGAGGCGTCCGAATAGACGCGGGTGACGAAGCCCTCCGTCTGGAGCGCGATCGAGACGGACGTCAGAATGTTCCGGTCGTCGTCGACCAGCGCGATCACTTGGCTCATCCGCTCACTTGACCCGTCTCCGCCCCCTCGCCGCGGGACTAGCCAGCGGCGGGTGAGGTGACAAGCGGAGCGGGCGATTGCGGCTCATTCGCGTGCGGGGCGCGGTCCGTGCCCGCCCCTTTATTGGTGACAGTTTACATTTTCCGTTTCCGACGGACCGTTCATTACGAAAATCCCGGAGGAAAATATAAACTGTCACCAATAAAGGACTTCACAACGGAACGGATTGAAGCCAATCTCTCCATTGCCGGATCGCAGCATGAGGACCTCGCTTATGCCCCGGCTCGCGCGCATCGTCATTCCCGGCGTGCCCCACCACGTCACCCAGCGCGGTAATCGCCGCGAGCGCACCTTCTTCGAGGATGCCGATTACAAGCGCTATCGCACGATACTCGGGCAAGCGGCACGCAAGGCCGGGGCAGAGGTCTGGGCTTACTGCCTCATGCCTAACCACGTGCACCTGATCGTCGTCCCTGCCGACGAGGACGGCCTTCGCCGAACCTTCGCCGACGCTCACCGCCGCTACACCGGGCTGATCAACGCACGCCACCATTGGACGGGACATCTGTGGCAGGGGAGGTTCGGCTCAGTCGCCATGGACGAGACGCACCTCATGGCTGCCGCGCGTTACGTCGCCCTCAATCCGGTTCGGGCGGGGCTGGTGAAGCATGCACGCGACTGGCCCTGGTCGAGCGTCGGCGCACATCTTGCCGGCAAGGGCGATACGCTGGTCACCGTCGGGCCGCTCCTTGCGCGATATGGCGATTTCGCGCGGTTGCTCGAGGGCGATCGCGACGAGGAGGATTCCGCCTGGACGGCATTACGCAAGTCGGAGAGCAGCGGGCGGCCTGTAGGGGAGGCGGCATGGCTGGCGGAGCTGGAGCGGAGGACCGGACGGCAGCTGCAGGCTCCACCGCGCGGCCGACCGCCGAAGGAGCGATCGCCGTCGCTGAAATTGTAAACTGTCACGGTAATCGCACGGTAATCGGCACGGTAATCGGTAATCTTCACGGTAATCCCACGGTAATCCACGGTAATCGGAGCGGTCGATTGCGGCCTGTTTGCGTGTGGAGCGGTCCGGAACGGAAGCGCGAAGCCCGGCTGAGTTGGCGCCTCCTGGAGAAAAGGTGAGGCACGCTGCTGACGGCACGGGAATTGCAGGTGCCACTGAGTTCGCTTTCGCCAAGCTCGCATTCTGTTAAGCACCGCGATGCTCGGGTTCTTATCGCGGAGCGCGCATATGAAATTCGTTTCTTTGATGCTGATGGGGGCGATTATCGCTTTGGCATTTCCCGGCAGCGGCGCTGCACAGGCGCCCACGCCGCAATCTCCGGCTCCGCTTTGGGACGTTGAATGGCGCGCACCTTACTGCGTGCTCTCGACCGGCGTCGCCGATCAATTGGCCGTATCCATCTGGTCGGTACCGGGATCGAATGCCGTTGAAATCTACTTCACCGGCGCGAAGGGACGAGTTCCACAGCTTCCGTGGGGAAGCGACGTCAATGTTCAACTCGGACCGCACGGCGAGGTCGTTCCCGCTACAGCATCGTGGAACGCGCCGCAGTGGACGGGAGTCCTGGTCCTCAAGATCGGCGGCCATGACTTTGTCAGCAAGTTCGCACAGTCGAATGAGCTGAAGTTCCAGTATTTGGGCAAGTCGCTCGACGTCGGATACGATGGCGCGGCCGAAGCCGCTCGAACCTTCCAGCAATGCATCGACACAGTGGTGCCCATGTGGGGCATCGATCCCGCCGCCCTGGCCGCTCTGAAAGTCCCGCCGGAAGGGGAGGGGGGCGGCTGGTTGACCTCTCAGGACTTTCCGCGTGAGGCCCTCGACACGAACAAGAGCGGTACAGTCGTCGTTCGATTGACGACCGACGAGACCGGCAAGGTGACCAACTGCGTGGTGGTCGCGAGCAGCGGGATGAAGTCGATGGACGCCGTGACCTGCCGCGCGGCGCTGAAACGGGCGAAGTACAAGCCGGCGATTGGCGCGGACGGGCGGCCGACTCCGGCCACGTTCATCAGCTATGCCGTATTTCGGGTCATGTCCTGAGCGAGAGCTTCGTCTGAAACGGGGACCGTAAATCGCGCCCTTCGCCCCGAGTCTCTGAGGCTCGCGAACGGCCGCCTTTCGCCTCGATCGCCGACAAAATGCTTTCCTACAGCACCCCTCATGTGGCTTAGGTTCGACGATGCCGCTGCAAGCTCCCATCCCCGTTCGGGCGAACGCCGCTGCTCGTCGCCGGGCGGTTGGATTCCGACACTTCCGACTACCCCCAAATTCACCGCGACCTGTCGGATGGGTGTCGGATTGAACGCCGCCGAATGTCGTCGTCACTGCGAACATTCGCGAAGATTCGGATGCCGGCCGGCAGAGCTGGCGAACCTGACATACCCCCCTCCTTGTAAGGGAGGGGATCCAAGGGGTGGGTTGCAAGCGAGCGGGCTCGATGCCCGCGAGTGCGCTTTTTCGGCGGCCCTTCGACGTCGCCTGCGGCGTCGCTCAGGACAGGCCGCCGCCTCAGAAGCACCCACCCCCGGCCCCTCCCTTGCAGGGAGGGGAGACTGGCTTTTGTGCCCCCGTGGGACACTGTTAGCGCTACCGCAGGTTAAAATGGCCGTTCGAGCCGCTATGCCGTTTTGACCGCGCAACTTTTTAGGGGTTATAGGCCCCGCGCATACGTATGCGGCGGCAGCCTTGGGTCGCCGCCGCTTGGAGTGTTTGGAAAGGGTATTTTCGAGTGAGTGACCGGGTTCCGCGCAACGGACTGGACGCGCAGGGTATCGCGACTGGCGCCGAGATCTTCTGGAATCTGACGACCGCGCCGCTGGTCGAGCACGCGGTGCGCCGCGGCGAGGGGCTGCTCGCCAAGGACGGCCCGCTGGTCGTCCGCACCGGCAAGTTCACCGGCCGCGCCGCGAAGGACAAGTTCATCGTCCGCAACGCCGTGACCGAGAAGACGGTGTGGTGGGGCAAGGTCAACCAGCCGATGGAGCCCGACGCGTTCGACCGGCTGCACGACGACTTCCTGCTCGCGCTCGCCGACAAGGACATGCTGTTCGTGTCCGACCTCTACGGCGGTTCGCAGCCCGAGCATCGCGTCCGGGTGCGGGTGATCAACGAGCTTGCGTGGCACAACCTCTTCGCGCGCACGCATGCTCGTGCGGCCGGAGGCGCATGAGCTCGCCGGTTTCGAGCCCGAGTTCACGATCATCGACCTGCCCAGCTTCCGCGCCGACCCCGAGCGCCACGGCTGCCGGAGCGAAACCGTCATTGCCGTCAATTTCGAGAAGAAGATCGTCCTGATCGGCGGCACGGCCTATGCCGGCGAGATCAAGAAGGGCGTCTTCGGGCTGCTGAACTTCCTGCTGCCGCCGCAGGGCATCATGCCGATGCATTGCTCGGCGAACATCGGACCCAAGGGCGATACCGCGATCTTCTTCGGCCTTTCCGGCACCGGCAAGACGACGCTCTCGGCCGACCCGAACCGCACGCTCATCGGCGACGACGAGCACGGCTGGTCGGATACCAACGTCTTCAATTTCGAGGGCGGCTGCTACGCCAAGATGATCCGTCTCTCGGCCGAAGCCGAGCCGGAGATTTTCGCGACGACGAAGCGCTTCGGAACGGTGCTCGAGAATGTCGTCATCGATCCCGTCACCCGCGAGCTCGACCTCGACGATGCCAGCCTCGCCGAGAACAGCCGCGGCGCTTACCCGATCGATTTCATTCCGAATTCGTCGGACGACAACATGGGTCCGCCGCCCAGGAACGTGGTGATGCTGACCGCCGACGCGTTCGGGGTTCTCCCGCCGATCGCAAGGCTGACGCCCGATCAGGCGATGTATCACTTCCTCTCGGGTTACACCGCCAAGGTCGCGGGCACCGAGATCGGCGTGACCGAGCCCGAAGCGACCTTCTCGACCTGCTTCGGAGCGCCGTTCATGCCGCGTCACCCGTCGGTCTACGGCAATTTGCTCAAGAAGCGGATCGCCGAAGGCAGCGTCGATTGCTGGCTGGTCAACACCGGCTGGACCGGCGGCAAATACGGCGTCGGCAAGCGCATGCCGATCAAGGAAACGCGTGCGCTGCTCGAAGCGGCGCTCGACGGCAGCCTGAAGAACGTGACGTTCCGCAAGGACCCGAACTTCGGGTTCGACGTCCCGTGCGACGTTCCGGGCGTGGATTTGACCATTCTCGACCCGCGCAACACCTGGGCCGACAAGGACGAGTACGACCGCACCGCGGCCAGGCTCGTCGACCTGTTCGTCGAGAATTTCGCGCAATTCGCGGAGCATGTGGACGAGGGCGTCCGCCAAGCCGCGCCCAGGGTCGCGCAACACGCGCAACAACAAACGCAGACGCAAGCCACACCCGCTTAGCCCGGTCTTCGGATCGGGCCTCAGACAGGACCCGATCGAAATGACCGAATACCGACCCCGCTTTTCCACTCCGACGCCGAGATCGAGCATATCGGCGAAGGCCTGCTCGCGCGCACGCTGCCGCGGGACGAGTGGACCCACGAGGCGCATCTCGCCGCAACGACCTGGCTGCTCACCCGCCGGCCGGACGTGGACATCGACGCGCAGCTGCCCGGCATCATCCGCCGCTACAACGAGAGCGTCGGCGGCGTGAACGACGATACGCAGGGCTATCACGAGACGATCACGCGCGTGTTCCTGCACGGCGTGCGGCTGTTCCTTCGGCGAAGCCGGACTGTCGCAGTGCGCGCCGCTGCACGAGCTCGTCAACGCGCTGCTGCTGTCGCCGATGGGCCGGCGCGACTGGCCGCTGCGCTTCTATTCGCCCGCGCTTTTGTTCTCGGTCGAAGCGCGGCGGAATTTCGTGCCGCCGGATGTGGCGGCGCTGCCGTGAGCGGCTAAGGCCGTTGGAACGCTCCGCGACCTCCAATCGATTGAACCGATGTGAACCTCCAGCAGCCGCAAACCCAAGCGCCCGCGCAAGACGGCCTGCCGATCCCGCGCCGCTATTGGTCCGCGGCGGCGATCTGGCTCGCTCTGTCGATGGCCGTGCTCGACGGCTCGATCGCCAACGTGGCGCTGCCGACGATCGCGCATGACCTCGGCGCGTCCGCGGCGACGTCGGTGTGGATCGTCAATGCCTATCAGCTGACGATCACGGTCCTGCTGCTGCCGCTGGCCGCGCTCGGCGACCGGTGCGGATATCGATTCATCTACATCCCCGGCCTGGCGTTGTTCACCCTCGGCTCCGTCGGTTGCGCGCTGTCCGACAGCCTGGAGACGCTGATCCTCGCCCGCATCTTCCAGGGCGTGGGCGCGGCGTGCATCATGAGCATGAACGCGGCGCTGGTGCGCGCGACCTATCCGGCGAAGATGCTCGGGCGCGGGATCGGCTACAATGCTTTGGTCCTGTCGATGTCGGCGGCAGCGGGTCCGACGCTCGCGGCGATCATCCTCAGCGTCGGCTCATGGCCGTGGTTGTTCCTCATCAATTTGCCGATCGGAGTCGCGGCCATCCTGGTCGGACTCAAGTCGCTTCCGCATGTGCGCGGCCACGGGCACGCGTTCGACTGGGTCGCCGCGCTGCTCGGAGCGGCGATGATGGGCTGCACCGTGTTCGGCGCGGAGACCTTCGCGCGGGAAAGCGCCGTCCTCGGCGGAGCACTGGTCGTCATCGGCATCGCATCCGGGGCCATTCTCGTGCGGCGCGAGTGGGGCGATCCGGCGCCTTTGTTCCCGGTGGACCTCCTGCGGAACCGGACCTTCGGCATGTCGATCGGCACGTCGACGGTCTCGTTCGCGGCGCAGATGCTCGCCTACGTGACGCTGCCGTTTCTGTTTCAGTCGGTGCTCGGGCGGAGCGCGTTCGAAACGGGGCTGCTGATGACGCCTTGGCCGCTGGCGCTAGGAGTGATCGCTCCGTTCGCCGGGCGGCTCGCGGACAAGGTGCGCGCCGGACTGATCGGCGGCATCGGTCTGGCGATCTTCGCCGTCGGACTGTTCATGCTGTCGCGCCTGGGCGCCCATCCGGGCACTTTCGACATCGCATGGCGAATGGCCGTGTGCGGAATCGGCTTCGGCCTTTTCCAGTCGCCCAATAACCGAACCATCGTCAGCTCGGCGCCGGTCAATCGTTCGGGCGCCGCCGGCGGAATGCTGGCGACCGCGCGATTGCTCGGACAGACGACGGGCGCGGTCGCTGTCGGAGTCGCTTTTCACCTGTTCGGCGTCGGCGTTGGCCCGAACCTTCTCGCCGCCTCAGCGGTCGCAGCGCTGATTGCCGCCGGCCTCAGCTTGCTGCGCCTGCGCGCCCCGCGAACCACGCATCGGCCGGAGGCTGCACTGGAATAGTCAGGGCGCAGGTTGCGCTTTTGCCCGCAGGTCGACCCAAAGAATGCCATGCACGTCGGCAAGCAGTTTTGGGGGAGCGGGGACGGCTGGAGCTTCCGGAGCTGTGATTTTCGGCGGTACGGCAGTCATCGATGGCGCGAAGGCGAAATGGCTGTGATCGCCCTCATCCAGCGACTCGATCAGCGAAAATCCTGCGCTGCGGAGAGCAGCATCGATCTGGTGGTGCGTGACGCCCCTTCGCCGCACGATGTCGATCGCTCTGCCGAGCAGATGATAGCTGTTCGGCACTCCACCGACTGCGCGATTATGGGCGACGCTGCGGAATGTGCTGGTGATCGTCCCGAAAACCGCAGCAACTTTGGCCGCTCCTGCCGAGCTGCCGACCGGATTCGCGGCGGCGGGCGCGCTGACGGCAATCAGCATCCACAAGCATGTTCGCAGTCGCTTCATCCGCGGCCCCAGCGGCTCCAAACGCTAAAGGCATCGAATTAGTGCAAGGTTCCCGGATTGCGAGGCAGTGTTTGGCTGTGTTCGAGATCGGCACACAAGCGGAAGTCTGTCGGGAGCGGACGCTAGATCACCTCTTCGTTCGCGCGATGTAATCGTCGACGTTCTTCGCCAGCACGTCCATCGGCACGTTGCCGCCCATCACCACCGCATCGTCGAACTGGCGCAGGTCGAACTTCGGCCCAAGTTCCGCTTTGGACTTGTCGCGCAGGCGGTTGATGGTCGAATGTCCAACCTTGTAACCGCATGCCTGGCCCGGCCACGCGCAATAGCGATCGACCTCGCTCGCCACTTCGAGCGGGTTCGAACCGTTGACGTTGACGAAGAAATCCACCGCCTGCTGGCGGGTCCAGCGCTTGGCATGAAGCCCGCTGTCGACGACCAGGCGACAACAGCGGAAGGCGATCGACTGCAGATAGCCGAGGCGGCCGGCGGGGAAGTCGTCATAAACTCCGAGCTCGTCGACCAATTGTTCCGCATAGAGCGCCCAGCCTTCGGAGTAAGCGTTGAACGCGAGGAGGGT
This sequence comes from uncultured Alphaproteobacteria bacterium, assembly GCA_963849435.1. Taxonomy (GTDB): domain Bacteria; phylum Pseudomonadota; class Alphaproteobacteria; order Sphingomonadales; family Sphingomonadaceae; genus Sphingomicrobium. The sequence continues at coordinate 45,163 of CAWKHO010000004.1, read as the reverse complement.
GCGGATGAGCGGCAGCTTGTTAGCATATTCGCCCTGCCACACGTGGCCGGGGATCGCCTCGTGTGAGGCCAGGTCGGGGAGGCTGTACTTGCTGTGCAGGTTGGTGTCGCGCAGGTTGATCCAGAACTTGCCGGGGATCTTGCCGTCGATCGAACCGGCGCCGCCGTAAGCCGCGGGAGCGCCGGGCTCCTGCTCGGGCGACATGCGCTTCACTTCAAGGTGTCCCGGTACGAGCACGCCGAACGCGCGCGGCAGCACCGCGCGGATGATGCGCAGCCGCTCCTGGATATAGGCCATGATCTCGGCGCGGCCCTTGTCGCCTTCGCTGAACTTGTACTTAGGATCCTTGGCGAGCGCCTTCATCCGGTCGCCGATCGAGCCCTGCGTGTAGCCGAGGCTCTTGAGGATGGGGTCCATTCGGCCCTGCAGTTCCTTGAGCTGCTCCAGGCCCATTTGGTGGACCTCGTCGGGCGTGAGGTTGGTGGTTGTCGAGGCCTTGAGCGCCCAACGGTAATAATCCGGGCCGCGGGGAAGGGCCCACACGCCGGCGATGTCCTTGCCGACCGCGCGCTCCGCCTGCAGCTCCGCAATCTGCCGTTCGAGCGCAGGCGCAACCTCGCCGGTGACGATCTTGCGGGCGCGCGTATCCCAATCGCCCGGAATGTTCTTCTCTTTCGCCCGCCGGACGAGCAACTCGACGAGGGTTCCGCCCTCGTGCGCGTTCTTCGCCGCGATCCTGAGCTGATTGAGCGTTTTGTCGGCGAGGAACACCGGCGGAATCACGCCCTGGGCGCGGGCCGAGCGCAGCCGCTCGAACTCGCCGTCGAGTTGACGGGGATATTGCGCGAGGCGGCTGAGATAGGCTTCGGCGTCGGACGCGGTTTCGACTGGGTGATCGGTGTCGAGGAAGTTCGGAGTGTCGATGTATGCGCCGACGTTCTGGATCACGACGTAAGGCGTGTTACGATAGCCGCCGACCGCAACGTCCCCGTACGGGAAGGCGAAGCCCTCGAGCGCGGTGCGGTAGGCGCTGCGGACGGTGTCGACGCTGGTGCGCACGGGGAAGGAGAGGCGGGATTCTTCGATCGCTTCGACGCGCGCCAGGTCGGCCTTCACCGTGGCCGCAACCGCACGCACTCCGGCGGGGCTATGGTCGCTCAGCTTGGAACGCATCCATGCGCGGGGGCCGGTATCGATCCCGAGCGAGGTCGCGCCTTCGGGGCCGAGGCGAAGAAGGTTCTCCGCGACGGAATCGAGCAACGCGCTCGCCTGAGCATCGGTGGCGGGAACCTTTGCCTGCGCGAATACGGGGGAGGCTTTCGCAAGCGAGCGGCAGAGCGACGGTTGCGCCGAGCGCGGCAATGGTTTCGCGGCGGGTGAATTTCAGGTCGGACAAGGCGATGCTCCGTTCAGGTGGGCGGGAGGGTGCGGACGGGTTCGACATTCAGGCAATTGCCGTCAACTCCGGTGATTCGGACTCGCTCACCGACGGCGGCGGGACCGCCGCGGGCGCTCCATTCGCCGTCACCGACGCGGACTCGGCCGACATGCTCGTCCACTGCGGCGACCACCGTCACGACCTTTCCGACGAGCCGCGCCGCCGGGTCGTTCAACCACTGGTCCGCGCTGCCCGACGCGCGATTGGCGTAAAAGCGGCGGCCGGCCATGACGGCGATGACGGCGTACAGCGCGAACAACGCGAACTGCGACGCCGCGCCGAGGCCGAACAGCTCCGTGAACAGCCCCGTCGCGATGCGCCGCCGCGCCGATGAAGACGAGGAAGAAGCCCGGAGCGATCACTTCGGCGATCAGCAGCACGACGCCGCCGATCAGCCACAGCCAGCCGGGATCCACGTCGAAGCCGTTCATGACCGGGTTTCAGGCACCCCCGACGCGGCTTTGGGCTTCGCAGGAGCAGGCACGCTGGAAGTCTGACGCCCGAACGCTTCCTTCGCCAGCTCGCCGATACCGCCGAGCGTTCCGATGAGCTGAGTCGCCTCGACGGGAAACAGGATGGTCTTGGCGTTGGGCGAGCGCGCGAACTCGCTGATCGCCTCGACATATTTCTGGGCGATGAAATAGTTGATCGCCTGACCGCTGCCGCTTTCGATGGCATCGCTGACCGCCTTGGTCGCGGAGGCCTCGGCCTGTGCGGCGCGCTCGCGCGCCTCGGCTTCGCGGAACGCTGCTTCTCGCGCGCCTTCAGCCGACAGGATCGCGGCCTGCTTCTCGCCCTCGGCGCGCAGGATCGCCGACTGTCGCGAGCCCTCAGCCTCAAGGATCACGGCTCGTTTCTCGCGCTCGGCCTTCATTTGCCGGGTCATCGCGTTGACGATGTCCTGCGGCGGCCGGATGTCCTTCAGTTCGACGCGAGTGATTTTCACGCCCCAGTTTTCGGTCGCCTGGTCGACCACGACGAGGAGCTTGGCGTTGATCTCGTCGCGCCGGGACAGGGTTTCGTCGAGGTCCATCGAGCCCATCACCGTGCGCAAGTTGGTGGTCGAAAGTGCCATGATGGCGAGGTACAGATCGCTGACTTCGTAAGCCGCCTTGGCGGCATCAAGCACCTGGAAGAAGACAACTCCGTCGACCGCGACCATCGCATTGTCCTTGGTGATGATCTCCTGCCCGGGGATGTCGACCACCTGCTCCATGACGTTGATCCGCCGCCCGACGCGGTAAAAGAAGGGGGGCACATAATTGAACCCGGGCTCGGCAACGCGCACGAAGCGGCCGAAATGCTCGATTGTGTAGCGATAACCCTGGCGGACGATCTTCACGCCCATCATCACGAATAGAATAACAAGGACCGCGATGGCGGTCATGAGCGTCGTCAGCATGTCTCTTCCCCGGTAAGCCTGATCCGGGGCATGATGCGACGAGGATGCGTGCGGTGGAAGAGAAATCGGCAATGAGGGAAGCTCTGACGCGACATGAGAGCGGCCACGCCTATGCGTCGAACGGGTATGCGCTGCTTAAGCAGCTTTTCCGGCCAATCGTCCTCTCCGTCTTCCATGGGAAAATGCAGGCCGACCTGAACCTCAAGGGCAATCCCAGTTTCGTGTCGCGCACCCCGTTGCTCACGAAGCCCGCGCTCGAGGTCTACAGCCAGCATTACGTCCCAATGGCGACTTTCCACTGGGGCCTGACGCCAGCGATCGCCGGCATCGCCGGCTGTGAGCTGATTCCGACTTATGCCTATTTCCGCGTCTATCAGCAGGGCGACGTTTGTCGCGTTCACTCGGACCGCGAAGCGTGCGAGCACAGCTTGTCGCTTGTGATCGAGTTATCGGACACTCGCCCTTGGGCGCTGTGCATCGGAAGAGCCTTGGTTGAGGAGCGGCCTGCCCCGGCAGGTCCGGATTTCGGCACGGAGGCTTATGCGTCGCTTCCAATGAGTGCGGGCGATGCGGTTATCTATCGCGGAGTTGACCACCGGCACGGGCGCCTGGAGCCCAATCCCGAACCGCTGGTCGGCGCATCTGTTCATGCATTGGGTCGATGCGGAGGGGCCTTATGCCGATCATGCGTTCGACCGCGTCATGCTCGAGAAACACGGCCTGCGGACGTGACTGAAGACCTCCGCCTCGCCCGGTCGATCCTGTTCCTTCCGGCGTCGAACCCACGCGCGATCGCGAAGGCGCGGGAGGCTGGGTCCGATCTCGTCGTGCTTGATCTCGAAGATGCAGTGAAGCGCGAGGACAAAGATGCCGCGCGCGACGCGGCGGTCGAAGCGGTTGGGTCGGCATGGTCGATGCCGGTCGCAATCCGCGTGAACGGCGTCGGCACGGAGTGGCACTCGCTGGATATCGATGCGGTTGCGCGTTCGAAAACCGACCTCGTGGTCCTTCCGCGTGCGATTTCGGGGCATCTGGTGCACGAAGTTGCCGAGGCGGTGAGCAAGCCGGTCTTGGCAATGATCGAAACGGCCGCTGGAGTGCTGGCGGCGGCGGGGATTGCCGGCGAGGCGGCCGGGCTGATTGCCGGCACCAACGATCTTCGGTCGGATCTCCGGCTTCCGCTGGACGCCAACCGCGAGCCGATTTCGGCCTCGCTGCAGATGATTGTGCTCGCTGCTCGCGCCTCAGGCGTCGCCGTGTTCGACGGCGTGTTCAACCGCCTCGACGATCCGGACGGCTTTCTTGGGGAGGCGGAGAATGGCCGCGGCCTCGGGTTCGACGGGAAGAGTCTCGATCCACCCGGATCAGATCGCGCTGTGCCACCGCGCATTCGCGCCCCGGGCGGCCGAGCTCGACCGCGCACGGCGGCTGATCGAAGCATTTGGCGGCGGCGCCGAGCGGTTCGAGAATGAGATGATCGAGCGGATGCATGTCGAGGCCGCTGAGCGGTTGCTCGTACGCGCGGCGCACTGACGTAAGTCTTGGCAAAGTCGCCGTTCCTTGGCATGGGCCGATATGGCCCGACCCAACGACGCCCCCGACATTCCCCTTGGTCTGACGTTCGACGATGTCCTGCTGCAGCCGCTCGAATCCTCCGTCCTCCCAAGCCAGGCCGAGACGCGCACGCAGCTGACCCGTGGAATCCCGCTCAACATCCCGATCATCTCCTCGGCGATGGACACGGTCACCGAGGCGGACATGGCCATCGCCATGGCGCAGCTCGGCGGGATCGGAGTGCTCCACCGCAATATGGGCGTCGAGGAGCAGGCCACCGCGGTGCGCCAGGTCAAACGTTTCGAGAGCGGCATGGTGGTCAATCCGATCACCATGACTCCCGACGAGACGCTCGCCGAGGCGCTCGAGCTGATGAAGGCGCACCGCATCAGCGGCATTCCGGTCGTCGAGAAATCGGGCAAGCTCTGCGGCATTCTCACCAACCGCGACGTCCGTTTCGCCGAGAACCCGCGCCAGCGCGTCAGTGAGCTGATGACCCGGGAAAACCTGGCGACGGTACCGATCGGCACCAGCCAGGAGGAGGCGCGGCGGATCCTCCATCAGCGCCGGATCGAGAAGTTGATCGTGGTCGACGAGGGCAACCACTGCGTCGGCCTGATCACCGTCAAGGACATCGAGAAATCGGTTGCAGCGCCGCTCGCGACCAAGGACGCCGAAGGGCGCCTTCGAGTGGCAGCCGCGACCACGGTGGGGGACACGGGCTTCGCGCGATCCGAAGCTTTGATCGACGCGGGCTGCGACTGCATCGTGATCGACACGGCGCACGGCCACAACACTGATGTCGCGCGAGCTGTCGAGCGCGTGAAGCAGCTGTCGAACTCGGTTCAGGTCGTCGCTGGCAATGTCGCGACCGCCGACGCCGCACGCGCGCTCGCCGATGCCGGCGCCGATGCGATCAAGGTCGGGATCGGCCCAGGCTCGATCTGCACCACGCGCATCGTCGCCGGCGTGGGAGTCCCGCAGTTGACCGCAGTGATGGAGGCGGCGCGGGCCGTGAACGGCGCTGGAGTTCCGATCATCGCGGACGGCGGAATCCGCACCAGCGGCGACATCGCCAAGGCGCTCGCGGCGGGCGCGTCCGCGGTCATGGTGGGATCGCTTCTCGCCGGCACCGAGGAGGCCCCAGGCGAGATTTTCCTGTACCAGGGTCGCTCCTACAAATCCTATCGCGGCATGGGCTCCGTCGGCGCCATGGCGCGCGGCTCGGCCGACCGCTACTTCCAGCAGGACATCAAGGATCACCTCAAGCTGGTCCCTGAAGGGATCGAAGGGCAGGTCCCGTTCAAGGGTGCGGTCCGCGAGATTATCCACCAGCTGGTCGGCGGGGTGAAGGCGGCGATGGGTTATACGGGCTCGAATACGATCGCCGAGCTGCAAAAGCGTGCGCGTTTCATTCGCATCACCAACGCCGGTTTGTCCGAAAGCCACGTTCATGATGTCGCGATCACCCGAGAGGCGCCAAATTATCCGACGCGCTAGCCGATGACGCCCGCCGCGCGGGTTCAGGCCGCGATTGAGATTCTCGACGAGGTGATTGCGTCCGTCCGCGCCGACGGTCCGCCGGCGGACTCGATCGTCACCCATTATTTCAAGCAGCGGCGTTACGCCGGTTCGAAAGACCGCCGTGCCGTCCGCGAGCTGGTGTTTCGTGCAATCCGCCGAACTGCTGAGCGGCCCGAAACCGGCCGAGCGGCGATTCTCGGCTTGGCGGAGGAGGAGCCCGAGCTGCTGGAGCTGTTCGGCGAGCCGCGCGGGCCCGAGCCTTCGGCGCGGGAAGAGCAAGCTGCCCCGGCGGCGCTCGTTCCCGATTGGATCAAGCCCGAGCTCTCGCCGCTCGTGACCGACGGCGGAATGGCCGGCGCTGCTTGAGCGCGCTCCACTCGATTTGCGAGTGAATGCCGCACGGGTGTCACGCGACGAAATTCTCCCGCCAAATCGACGGCGCTCCGACTCCGCTCAGCCCATGGGGGATACGGCTCCCGCCGGGCAGTCGGATCGACGACCACGAGGCGTATCGTTCGGGTCTGGTCGAGGTTCAGGACGAAGGCAGTCAGCTAATTGTGCTCGCCTGCGAGCCGCAAAACGGCGAAGCCGTGCTCGACCTTTGTGCCGGCGCCGGCGGGAAATCGCTCGCGCTTGCCGCCGCAGCGCCTGAGGCGCGGATCCTTGCAACGGACACCAACCGCACGCGGCTTTCGAAGCTGCTGCCGCGAGCGAATCGCGCCGGAGCACGGATCGAAACGCGGCTCCTCAATCCGCCGAATGAGCTCGTGGAACTCTCCGACTGGCGGGCAAAGGCCGATCTCGTTCTTGTCGATGCGCCCTGCTCCGGGCAGCGGCACTTGGCGGCGCAATCCGGAGGGTCGTTGGCGCCTCACGCCCGAGCGGCTGGACCGTCTGATCGACAGTCCAACTGCGGCTGCTCGATATCGGTGCCGAGCTGGTGCGCCCCGGCGGCCGCCTGGTCTATGCGGTCTGCTCGCTTCTGTCCCGCGAAGGGGCAGGGCAGATTGAAGCCTTCCTCATCCGCCATTCATCCTGGATTGTGCAGGAAACGCCGATTGCCGCGGGGCGTCTGGACGGTGCCGGCAGGCTGTTGACGCCTGGCCATGATCGGACGGACGGCTTTTTCGTCGCGCGGCTTGGGCGACCGTGCTAGGCGCGGCCGTCAAGGAGTGGAGACTTTGATGCGTTCTTTGCCTCGTCTTGCCGTGCTGGGTTTTGTGGGGCTCGGGCTTGCTTCGCCGGTGATCGGCCAGCGCGCCGACGATCAGATCCAGCCCAAATCGGTCGAACTTCAGCGTCAAGCGCGAGCGCTGATTGCGGCAGCCAAGTTGGAGCAGGCCGATGACATGCTCGAGACGTCGCTTGCGGTCGATCCGCGCAATCGCGGCGCCTTTGTCGACCTCGCGCGCGTCGCCGTGAAGCAGCATTTGTTCGGCAAGGCGATCCGCATGACGAGCAAGGCGCTGCTGCTCGAACCCAACGATCCCGACGCGATTGCCGTTCAGGGCGAAGCGATGGTTGAAATGGGCGCCGTCGCGCGTGCGCAAGCGAATCTTCAGAAGCTCCAGCAAATCTGCGGTGCGAAGGGCTGCCCGCAGATTGCGCAGCTCTCCGCCGCCATCAGCCGCGGACCCACGGTCGCGTCAGCCAAGGCGCCGGAAGTTCCGAAAACCAACTAAGTCAGCGTCCGCGCAAGGCTAACGAACTCTTCGACGCTGAGCGTTTCAGCGCGGCGCTGCAGGTCGATTCCGAGCGATTGGGCAGCTTCCGTCGCTCCCGGAAAGGATTTCAGGCTCGATCGCAGCATCTTGCGCCGCTGGCCGAACGCCGCCTCGGTCAGCCGCTGCATCACTGCCGGATTGAAAGCTTGCGGAGCGTCGATCGGGACGATGTGCACGACCGCGGAAGTGACCTTAGGCGGCGGGACGAAGGCTGAGCGGTTGAGACCCATCGCAAGCCGCGGCTGCGATCGCCACTGCGCCGCGACCGCCAGGCGCCCGTAGGCGTCGGTGTCCGGCCGAGCGACGATCCGCTCGGCAACTTCCTTCTGAAACATGAGCGTCAGCGATCGCCACCATGGCGGCCAGTCGCCGCCGAGCCATTTTAGCAGAAGCGCCGTTCCGATGTTGTAGGGGAGGTTCGCAACGACGTGGGCGCCACGTCCGACGGTCTTGCGCTCATCGACCGCAAGAGCGTCGGCTTCGACGATCTCGAGACGCGGCCCAAACTCTTCCTGCAGCTCGGCCAGCGCCGGAATGCAGCGCCGATCGCGCTCGACCGCGACGACCGATGCTCCCGCATCGAGCAAGGCACGTGTAAGGCCGCCGGGGCCGGGGCCGACTTCGTAAACGCGCTCGCCCTCGAGCGGTCCCGGAATAGCGGCAATCCGGGCGAGCAGCTGCCGGTCGAGAATGAAATTCTGCCCGAGCGACTTGCTCGCGCTGAGCCCGTGGCGGGCGATGAGGTCGCGGAGGGGTTCGGGAGTCGCGCTCAAGCGGTTTCGACGCGCAGAACTGCGCATTCAGCCGCCATCCGAAGCGCCGCTGCCATCGGCCGCGGATCGGCGCGGTCTTGGCCGGCGATGTCGAACGCGGTTCCATGATCGGGCGCAGTGCGGACAATCGGCAGCCCCAGCGTAATGTTCACGGCCTCTTCGAAATGCAGCGCCTTGATCGGGATCAGCGCCTGGTCGTGGTACATGCACAAGGCCGCATCGTAGTTGGCGCGGGCACGGGTGTGGAAGAGAGTATCGGCGGGATGGGGGCCGGTCACCCGCCAGCCCTCAGCGGCGAGCGCCGCGATCGCTGGAGCGATGACCTCGATTTCCGCGCGGCCGAGGCTGCCGCCTTCGCCCGCATGGGGGTTAAGACCGGAGACTGCGAGCCGCGGGTCGGCGATTCCGAAATTCCGCTGCAACCCGCGCAGCGCCGCCCGGCCGCGCGATTCGATGAGCGCAGCGGTGAGGCTGTCCGGCACGTCACGAATCGGCAGATGCGTGGTCACGGGAACCGTCCGCAGCGTTGGACCCGCAAGCATCATCACGACATTGCCCGGGGAAATGCCGCAGCGCTCGGCGACGAACTCGGTCTGTCCCGGATGTTGGAAACCGATGGCGTACAGCTGTTCCTTCGCAACGGGCCCGGTCACCACCGCAGCCGCCGACCCGGAGCGGGCGAGACCAACTGCAAGCTCCAGCGAATCGAGCGAGCAGTGGGCACCGGCGACACTGGGATGCCCCGGAACGTCGGCCTCGGCGGAGGAAAGCTGGATCAGCGGCAACGCATAGTCGAATGCCGCGTCGGCCTGGCTGGGGTCATCGACTACTTCGATCGGGCCATCCCATATCGCGGCGATCGAGCGGCCGTCGCCAATGGCTACGAATGGCGGCAGATCGAACTCGGCGCGGTGATCCCAGCACTTGGCGATCACCTCCGGCCCAATTCCGGCCGGGTCACCGAGCGAGACTGCGAGTGGCGAATCGGGGGCCCGTGGCACAGTCGCCGGCCCTAGCGAGTTTGCGCGATCAGCGAAATTCGATCACCGCGTCGCGCCGGAGGTCGCGCAGATAGCGCCGCGAGCGGCTGTTCACCCGCTCTTCGTTGAGCTGGTTGTAAACCTCGTCATAGCTGGGCGCACTGGGATCGAGCTCGTCGCGTCCGCAGATCACGAGCGTCCGAACGCCCTCGTCGAGCGAACCGAACGGCTGGGTGGCCTGGCCGACCTGCATCGGCAGCATCATTTGCTGGAGCGCCGGCGGGAGGTCGCGCATCTTCACCCCATCCTGCTGCACGACTTCGCCGTGGAAATCGGCAGCGATCTTGTCGGCTCCGCCGCAGCCGCCGACGGTTCGGGCAGCCTCGGCGAAGCGCGCGACGATCGGCTCTGCCACGGCTTTGACCGTGCCCTTGGGAAAGCTGATCGACACCTGCTTCAGGCTGAGCACCGCATCGCGCGGATCGCGCGTCAGGATTTTGCGCGTGTCCTGCACGGCCAGGATCGAAATGCCGCCGGGCACGGGAATGGGGTTGCTGACAGAGCCCGGCCCCATCTGCCGAAGCGTATCGGCAAGCGCTGCCGGAAGCTGTTCCGGCCGGACCCAGCCCAGGTCGCCGCCGACCGCGGCGGTGGATGCCTCGGAATATTGGCGCGCGTAGCCGGCGAATGATGCGCCGTTCTTCAATTGCTCAAGGATTTTGGTCGCATTGGCGACCGTCTGCGCCTGTGTGCTCGGAGTTGAGGAAAGGAAGATTTCGCCGACGTGATACTCCTCGGTGCCCTTGGAAGCGTTCAGCTTGTCGATGACGGCCTTGACCTCGTCGTCACCGACGCTGACTTCGATCTTCGCCCGCTGCAGCCGCTGCCACGCGATCTCGCCCTCGATCTGCCGGCGCAGCGAGCGGATCGATGAGCCGCTCCCTTCCAAATATTTGGCGAGCTGGTCAGGGGTCTGCTTTACATTGCCGGCGACCCGCGCGACCGTCCGATCGATGTCCGAACCCTTGATCTCGATCTTCTCGGTCTTCGCAGCCTGAATCTCGAGCGTCTCGTCAATTAAATTGCGCAGCACCTGCTGCCGCAACTCGTCGAGCTGGTCGGCAGGAATCTGACCGCCGTTGGCGATCGCCAGGAGCTGCAGGCGCTGATCAACGTCGGTCTGGGTGATCACGTCGCCATTCACGATCGCCGTCGCCTTGATGACTGAGGGCATCGCCGTGCCGAACACCTGCGGGTTCTGCGGCAGCTTGAGCGCATGGGCGGTGTCCGGTGCAGGCGGTGCCTTTTGCTGTCCAGCCTGCTGGGCGATTGCAGACGTCGCCGCTATCGCTGTGAGTGCCGCCGTGACAAACCACGCGCGCGATGAATACCGTCGAAAAGCTGCTGCCACGTTGCGATTTTCCCTTGATTCCCAACCCACTGCGCCGGCTGCCCTTTGGTTGGGGCCGGCTGAACGCAGCCTTAGCGGTTAAGCCCTTTCAAAGCCAAGTGAATGCTGAAAGTGCTGCCCTTCCGGAAGGTGCCGATTTGCTCATAGTCGCGCCGCCAGGTTACGCCAACCTGCAGGCAGTCGTCCTCGTACTGAATGCCGAGCCGTGACCGAACCGGCTCGAAGCCGTCGGCGAGCGACAGCGGGTCCTCTTGTTTATCGGTGAGGTCGATTACGGTCGCCCCGAAGATCGACCAATAACGGCGGAAAAGTACGCGCGCCGCGACACGCAGCTCCTCCTTGTCGCGAAGGTCCTCGATGGCCGGGTCGATGTTTCGGTTGAGCCGCAAATAGCCGATCTGAGCATAGGTTTGTTGAGTGCCCACCGTCAGATCGACCTCGTTTCTGCGCACCGCGAACGTATCTTTGTCCAGGCGGTATCGATCGGTGACGTCGATCAGCCGTCCAAAGCGCACCCTCGTTCTTCCCACAATGTCCGAAACACGGCCGGTAAGCCCTGTCCCCTCAGGAAAAATCCCGGGAGCACTCGTCAATCGATAGCTTTGCCCGACGGTGTTTTCGATCGATAGGCTGGGGCGCTCGAATGCCCAGTCCACGCCGTAGGTGACGCGGGACCCGTCTTCCCACCGATCGTACCCGGGGAAGCGGTTCAGCGCGAAGAGGTTGCTGTCTTCCAGGTCGACCGACCGCGCGTCCTCATTGGGAATGTCGAGGTTGGGAGTTGGCGGCGTCAACACGAGCTGCACGCGCGGAACAAGCCGCTGCAGGCCCCCGAACAGCGGCCCGACAAACGGCCATTGCATGTCCGCGGCCAGCGCTCCGATCGCCCGCGCATGCCACCCATCCACGCCGCGGTAGATCGGCACCGCCGTGCTCTCCGCGTCATCGGTATGATAGACGTCGCCGCGACCGTAGGCCGTTAGCGTGACCTCCTGTCCCCATGGGGTGAGGCGGCGCAAATCCCATTCCGCGCTGGCGAAGGCACGCTGCGTGTCCTGTCCATCGATGCGAATGATCGACAGGCTGTTGGCCTGCAGCTCGAGCTTGCCACCGGCGATCCCGTTCATGCGGAAGCGGGCGTCGATTGCTGGAAGCGCGATCGGGATCTGCTTTTGCCGGTCGTCGGACCGCAGCCCCTGGAACGCCCAGCCGGCGATCGAAATATAGGAATCGGTGCTGATCCGCTCGGCGTCGACAAAGCTCCGCAGCCGGTCGTCGCTGCTGATGTCGTACCGCCGCAACACCGTCTTGTCGCTGGCGACGCGAAGCGAGCTGGTAATGCTCCAATACGGGTCGAGCTGGGCTTTGCCGTTCGCTTCGAAATAGGCGCGGAAGCCTTTGCCGGTGGACGTCGCCTCTGGATTGACGTTTTCGATGGTGCCGTAGGTGAGGAAGCCGCCGAGTTGAAATGCGCCGATGCTGTTGAGCTCGCGGTACTTGGCTTCGATCGCGGGCAGTACTCCGGTGTAAATGTGCGGTGTGAGTGTCAGATCCCGATTGGGCCCGATCTGCCAGTGATAGGGCTGCGCAATTTCAAAGCCCTTCTTCGTCGAAAAGCTGAAGTCCGGCACCAGCCAGCCGGTCGCCCCTTCGGTGCCGCGCGCGATGTTGAAGATGGGGAGCAGCGGAAGGGTCACGCCGAAGAGCTGCAAGTGGCCGCCTTCGAAGCGCACGCGCTCGTGCGCCGGGTCGTCGATCACCCGCACCGCGGTGATCGCCCAGCTCGGCCGTTTGGGGCAGCCGGTGTCCGTCGTCACCGGGCAGGGCGAGTAGATCGCGTTCTCGAGGGTCGTGATTTCGCCCTTCCGCGTGCCACGCCGCGCGGCGATGCGGCCGCCGCCCTCGAGCACGACGAGCAGGTTCTCGACCGTGCTGTCCTGCAGCGTGTCGGTGAGCACGACGTTGTCGCCGACGAGCTTGTCGCCCTGCGGCGTCAGGACGACGACATTCCCGAGAGCGCGGACTTCGCCCGACTTGCGGTTCCACACGACCTCGTCGGCGGCTAGGTAATTGCCCTCGCGGTTCATGCGGACTTCCCCGCTCGCCGTCACGACATCGGCATCGCTGTCGTAGGTGACCGTGTCCGCGCTGAAGTCGACAATCTGATCGGGCGTGACCGCAGCCGTCGGAGACACGGGTGCGGGTTGAGATTGCGCGGTTACAGCGGCGGGCACGACTGCAAGCATCGGGAGCGCTGACCACCAGACCAATTTCGTCCGCAACGCTCGCCCGTCCCGCCTGAGTGAACCAAGTGCAGGGCAGCCTATCGCACCGGAAGCGCGCGCCGACAATCGCCCTTCGGGCAGCTTTGCCAAGGCATGGCATGCATCCTAAAGGACGCGGCAACGTTCGCCCTTTCCGAGGATTGCCGCACATGGAAATTCGTTTCGCCGACCGCCGGCCCGAGGGAGACTATGCGCTGGTGTTGCCGGTTGCGGGCAAGGACCGGTCCAGTCTCGCGTCTCTGGGGGGTTCGCAACAGGCCGTCGCGACTGCACTTGATCGCCAGCGCTTCGAAGGCGACGCGTCCGGCGCGTCCGAGCAATTCATCGACGACAATGGCACCGTGCGGCGCGTGCTGGTTGTTGGCACGGGTGGAGGCACACCGCCGCAGGAAGCCGCCGAGAAGCTTGGCGGGACCGCGGCCGCGCGCCTCCTCACCTCGGGCGAAACCAAGGCCGTGATCGATCTTAGCGGGCTCGGATTCGATGCGGACTGCGCGGCTCGCGTGGGGCTCGCTACGGTGCTTCGCTCGTGGCGCTACGACCGCTACCGGACCAAGCTCAAGGATAAGCAAAAGCCGACCCTGATCGAGGTCACGGTCGTGGGCGGTGGCGACGGCGCCGGCGAGCGCTACGCCGACCGATGGGAGCCGGTACTTCACGGCGTATCGCTCACCCGCGAGCTCGTCACCGAGCCAGCGAATATCATTTATCCGGAAAGCTTCGTGGAGCGCGTCAGCGCGTCGCTCGAAGGCACCGGCATCGAAATCGAAGTTCTCGACCGGCCGGCGATGGAAAAGCTCGGAATGGGGGCACTTCTCGGAGTCGCCCAAGGCTCCATCCGCCAGCCGCGCCTCCTCGTGCTTAAGTGGAACGGTGGCGGCAGCTCGGGTCAACCGACCGCCTTCGTCGGCAAGGGCGTGACCTTCGATACCGGCGGGATCTCGATCAAGCCCGCGCAGGGCATGGAAGCGATGAAGTGGGACATGGGCGGGGCCGGCGCGGTCGTCGGTGCGTTCAAGGCCTTGGCGCTGCGCAAGGCCAAGGCGAACCTCGTCGGCATCTGCGGCCTCGTCGAGAACATGCCCGGCGGAAACGCCCAGCGTCCGGGCGACGTAGTGACTACGATGTCCGGTCAGACCGTCGAGGTGATCAACACCGACGCCGAAGGGCGCCTCGTCCTCGCCGATGCTGTCACCTACGTCCAGCGCAACTTCAAACCATCCACGATCATCGACCTTGCAACCCTGACGGGCGCGATCCTGGTCAGCCTTGGCCATGAATGGGCCGGGCTATTCTCCAACGATGAGGATCTCGCCGCAAAGCTGCAGAAGGTTGGCGAAGAATTGGGCGACAAGCTGTGGCGGATGCCCCTAGCCGAACCGTTCGATCGGCTGATCGACTCACCCATCGCCGACATGAAGAACGTCGGCCCGCGCGAGGGCGGGTCGATCACCGCGGCACAATTCATCCAGCGCTTCATCGATAATGGCGTCAAATGGGCGCACATCGACATGGCCGGGAAGGCGTGGTCGGACAAAGCGTCGAACACCTACGACAAAGGCGCCACCGGTTATGGGGTGCGGCTGCTCGACGAATATGTCTCGGACGTGCTCGAGAAGTGACGTCATTGCGAGCGTAGCGAAGCAATCCAGTCGCGACGTTGCTGGATTGCTTCGTCGCTTTGCTCCTCGCAATGACGGGTAATGCAGGTCGATTTCTATCAGCTTGGGGGCACACCGCCGGAGCAGGTGATCGCCAGTCTGGCGGAAAAGGTCCTGGAGCGTGACGGCCGGCTGCTGATCGTCGGCGAAGACGAGCCATTTCTCGCTCGGCTCGACCGCATGCTGTGGGACCAGGGATCGACAAGCTTCCTTCCTCACGGGCTCGCCGGAGGCGCGGACGATGCGCGCCAGCCGATTTGCTTTCAACCAGCCCCGATGCACCAAACCTGGCCCGGAACATGCTGATCGCGGACGGCACCTGGCGCGATGCGGCTTTATCCTATGACCGCAGCTTCTACCTTTTCGACGGGAGCAACCTCGAAGAGGCCAGGCTCGCCTGGAAGCTGCTCGCGGGCAGGGAAGGCGTCGATCGCCGCTACTGGGCGCGCGAAGACGGCAAGTGGGTCAACAAGGGGTGACCCTTGCCCCGCCGGTTCGCCGCCGCTAGGCGCTGCGCCAATTCCAATCAGTCCCAAGCACAGGAGACCGCCCGGTCATGGCCGCGACGCGCACCTTTTCGATCATCAAGCCCGACGCCACCCGCCGCAACATCACCGGCGGCATCACCAAGATGCTGGAGGAGGCCGGCCTCCGTGTCGTCGCTTCGAAGCGGATCCGCATGAGTCGCGAACAGGCCGAGGGCTTCTACGCCGTTCACAAGGAGCGGCCGTTCTACAACGACCTTTGCACGTTCATGACCTCAGGGCCGGTCGTTGTGCAGGTGCTCGAAGGCGAGAATGCCGTGCAGCGCAACCGCGACATCATGGGAGCGACCAATCCGGCCGATGCGGCCGACGGCACCATCCGCAAAGTCTATGCGGAGTTGATCGAAGCCAATTCGGTCCACGGTTCCGACAGCGACGAGAATGCGAAGATTGAGATCGAGTTCTTCTTCAAGCCCGAAGAAATCGTCGGCTAGAGCATAGGGCTCATCGTCGCGAGCAGGTTCTGCCACAGCCGCAGGCCGATGCCGTACTGGTCGACGTCTTCGCGGGTAACACGGTCGCATTGGGCGAGATATTGATCGTGCCGCGCGCGCACAGCGGCAGCAAAGGCGGCGTCCTCGAACAGAATATTGTTCTCGAAGTTGAGCTCGAAGCTGCGCCGGTCGAGGTTGGCGCTGCCGATGAGGCCGATGCGGCCGTCGACGACTATCGTTTTCGCGTGCAGCAGCCCGGGGCGGAACTCGTAAATCTCCACGCCGGCGTCGATCAGGTCCTTGTAATAACTGCGGCTCGCCGCAGCGACGATCCAATTGTCGTTGCGCTTCGGAAACAGCATCGATCGTTCGAACCCCTCGCCGGCCTGCGGACGTCAGCGCGAACAGCAGCTGCTCGTCCGGCACGAAATAGGGCGTCGTGACGACCAGCTCCTCACGTGCGCAGTGGATCAGCTCGGAAAAGCAGGCGGGCATCGCATCGAATTCAGCCGTGGGGCCTGTCCCGAGCACCTGCGCAACAATTGAGCCGCTGCCCGCCACGGACCGGCGCGGTGAGTAGCTCGGTGATTTCGTCACCCCCTTCGGCGATCCAGTCGGAGACGAACAGATATTGGCAGTCACGGGCGACCGTTCCTTCCCACCTGCTCATGATGTCGACCCACGGAGCGTAACGCGGTTTGATGCGGAACTCCGGATCGGCGCAGTTCTGGCTCCCGCACCAGGCGATCCCGTTGTCCACGATCATCAGCTTGCGGTGGTTGCGAAGATCCACCCGCCCACGGATGAGCGTCCACAGGGGATTGCCGACGGGTAGTGCCACGCGAACTTCGCAACCCCCCTCGCGCATTTCGCTCCAGTGATTCGAGTGGATCAGCTTGCGCGACCCGAGGGCGTCGGCGAGCAGGCGCACCTCAACGCCGCGCCGGGCAGCGCGGATGAAGGCGTCCTTGAGCTTGATGCCATTGTTGTCGGCGAGCCAGATGTAAAAACAACCGTGAACCGTGTTCTTCGCAGCATCGATATCGGCGACCATCTCGGACACCGCCACGTTGCTGTCGGCTGCAAGCCGGGCGCTGTTGTCGGCCGTCGGATCAAGGTGGTTGACGGTGCGTGCGAGCGCGAACGGCGCCCAGTGCGCACCGCCGCTCGTCTTGCCTTTGCACTCGAAATTGCCTGGCGGGCGCGGGAGCCGGGAGTTCGATCTCTTTCCCTCGACTCTTGCGCGGCCCGCTGATCCGAGTCTCTCCCAGCAGGAAATAAAGCACAACCCCGGCGATCGGCAGCGCGAGGATCGCCATGATCCAGGCGAGGCGGGAAGCGGGCTCGCGGTGTGGCCGAAGCAGCGCACGACCGATCGTCGCAACGTCGGCGACCAAAACCACAGTCGAGCTGATGATCTGCCAGTTCACGCCCGGCACTGCCGCATATTGCGGCGCGTCTGTCTAGCGGCTGAGGGCGACGAGGTGGACCGAGCGCCCACCGAAGAGGCCGCCGCCTTCCCAGCGGTAACGCAGAACATAGGTCCCGCCGCCGCGGCGGTCGGCACCCAACTCGACGTAATGCGCGTCGATCCGCACCGGGATCTTCTGGGTGACGTCCTTCGGCTCCTTGGGCCGCTCCTTGAGAGCCGCCTGGACGTCGCTCGCCTGCAGCTTGCCGTCGCTGCCGAGCTCGATCGGCGGCGCGCCCTTGATCGTGACGGTGGCGGATTGAAGCGCCTGCCCAGAGTCGACCGGCACAATCAACAGCGCACTGCCGTCACTGTTGGCGCTCGCGCGCAGGGTGAGCGGCACCGGTTGATGCTGCTCGACCACCCGCGTCGGCTTGTCTTCGTTGCTGTTCTTCCACGCGATCCACACGCCCACCGCGGAGACGATCAGGGCGGCAAGCGCGATCAGCTCGCCAAGGTTGATCAGGCGCCGCCGCCGTTCGGATGGGGATTCGCTCATCGTCCGCCAGCTTCGAGCAACCGCCGCGGCGCCGCAAGCTCCCAGCTTACGGCGATGCGGTCTGCGACATGGTCCCAACCCACGCGATCTCCGGCAAGATTGATCGAAATCCAGCTCGGCAGATAGGCGGGCTTCGAATAGGTGCCGGGATCGGCTTCGAGCAGCATCGCTTGCTCGTCGAGGCTGCTGGTGCGGACGCAGACAACGGTGCGGCCGTCGCCGTGGTGATTGTCGCGGAACTGCGCGAACTGCTTGCCGGCGACGAAGAATGTCGGCTGCCCGTGCGACAGCTTCTCCTCCGTTTCCGGGAGATCCAGCGCCGCCGCGCGCACGCGATCGAGAGGGTCGCTCATCGGCTGACGAATTCGCGCAAGACTTTGGGATAAAGCAAGTGCTCGGCGGCGAGCACGCGCTCTTCGAGGCTCCGCGGCGTGTCGCTCGGTTCGATCGGCACTTCGGCCTGGCCGAGCACCTCGCCGGCATCGAGCTCCTCGGTCACAACATGCACCGAGCACCCGCTGACCCGGTCGCCCGCCGCGATCGCGCGAGAATGCGTGTCCAAACCGCGATATTTCGGCAGCAGGGAAGGGTGGATATTGACGATGCGCCCCCGCCACGCGTGTACGAACCACGGTGAGAGGATGCGCATGAAACCAGCCAGGGCGATGGTGCCGATGTCATATTCCTCAAGCCGGCGACTCAATTCTCGGTCGAACTCTTCCTTGCCGATGCCCTTGCTCTCCAGCGCCCAAGTTTGCAGCCCACGTGCGCGCGCCCAGTCCAGGCCCGCCGCGTTCGGTTTGTTTGAGGCCACCAGCGCGACGTCATAACCGTCTGCCTGCTCGACTAGCGCGCGCATGTTGCTGCCGCGCCCCGAGATCAGAATGGCGACGCGCTTCGGATCACGCATTGTGTGTCGCGGACCAATCCTCGCTGGAATTCCAGCGTTCCGGCTAAACCCATGACGGTGCAGCCGCGCTGACCGGGCTCGATCCGGCCGATCTCGAACACCGTCTCGCCCGTGCTCTTCCATAATAGCCGTCACCGCTTCCGCCTGCTCCGGCGCGACGATGACGGCCATGCCGATCCCGCAGTTGAAGGTCCGCGCCATTTCCTCTGCAGCGATGCTGCCACCCTGTTGTAACAAGGCGAAGATTGCGGGCAGCTCCCATCGATCCGTATCTATGGCCGCATGGTAATCCTCGGGAAGAACCCTCGGAATATTCTCGAGAAGTCCGCCGCCGGTGATGTGCGCCAGGCCCTTGATCCGGCTCCCTTGCACGAGCGGCAGCAGTGAACGGACATAAATCTTCGTCGGCTCCAGCAGGGCCGCGCCGAGCGCTTGACCCAAGCTGGGGAAGCTCTGTTCGAGGTCCCATCGCTCCTGCTCGATGATGCGGCGAACGAGCGAGAAGCCGTTGCTGTGCACGCCCGAGCTGGCGAGGCCGAGGATCAGGTCACCGGGTGAAATGTTGGCGCCGGTAAGTACCCGATCCCGCTCGACCGCGCCGACGCAGAAGCCCGCGAGGTCGTAGTCACCGTCCGCGTACATGCCGGGCATCTCCGCGGTCTCGCCGCCAATCAATGCGCAGCCGGCACGGCGGCACCCTTCGGCAATTGATGCGACCACGGCCGAAGCGACCGCATTGTCGAGCTTCCCGGACGCATAATAATCGAGGAAAAACAGCGGCTCGGCGCCCTGAACGATGAGGTCGTTGGCGCACATCGCGACGAGGTCGATGCCGACGCCGTCATGACGTCCAGTCTCGATGGCGAGCTTGAGCTTGGTCCCGACGCCGTCATTCGCGGCAACGAGCAGGGGATCGCGATACCCCGCGGCCTTGAGGTCGAAAAATCCCCCGAATCCGCCGAGTTCGGCATCGGCACCTGGCCGCGCAGTCGATTTAGCGAGCGGCCCAATCGCTTTTACCAGCGCGTTTCCGGCCTCAATCGAAACGCCCGCCTCTTTGTAGGTTAAGCCCATTCCCAATCCGTTCGGCCTGAGCTCGTCGAAGGCCTGTCCTTCTTCTTCGCACAGGAAATGCAGCCCATCGACTTCGCTCAGGGCAAGCGGGATGTGGCTGCTAACCACATCCCGCTTGGATTTCCACGCCGTTGTCGCCAAAAGACCCCGCGAATGTTGCGCCACCGATTTGTCGCCCCCCTTTTGTTGCTGGTCGCGGTCCTCGGACTTTCGGCTGTGCTTTACGGCCAGCTGGAGAGCGGGGATCGCGGGATCCTGCCCATCGACAGCTCAGGCACGCTCGAGATCGGCGGAATCCATGTCGACGTGGGCGGGCCGGACGCGCAGACGGCGCGCTTTACCGGCTGGCGGATCGCCCAGCGGCAGGGCTTCCGCGCCTTGTGGGCGAAGATGCACAATTTGCCGATCGCGCAAGCGCCGAACCTGCCTGACGGAGCGCTCGACCAGATCGTCAGCTCGATCAACGTCGAGCGCGAGCAGATCGGCCCCAACCGTTATATCGCCGACCTTGGAATCCTGTTTGACCGCGCCCGCGCAGCGGAGTTCCTCGGCGTTGAAGACGGGCAGGTCCGGCGGTCGCAGCCGATGCTGCTCATTCCAATCACCGTCAGTGCCGGCACGGAGACCAGCGTCGAGCTCAGGAACGCGTGGCAGCGCGCGTGGGCGCAGTTCCGCACCTCGCAAAGCCCGATCGATTATGTCCGCGTGAGCGGCCTCGGCGTCGATCCAATGCTGGTAAACGCTGCGCAGACGACCCGCCCCGGCCGCGCGTGGTGGCGCAACATCATTGATCTTTACGGAGCGGCGGACATCCTGGTTGCAGAGGTCCAGCTTCAGCGGCTCTATCCGGGGGGGCCGGCGCGCGCCCGGTTCATCGGACGACACGGCCCGGACAATCAGATTGTCGGCGGTTTCACGCTTACTGCTGCCAACAGTGAAGCCATTCCGGCAATGATGGCACAAGGCGTGCAGCGCATGGACCAGCTGTTCAGTCAGGCTCTCGCCGCCGGAGCGCTCAGCCGGGACCCGTCGCTGAACCAGCCGCCGCCGCCGCCGATGCCGGAACTTCCGGTCGAGCAGTCCGTCGCGAAGCCGGCGAACACCGACAATGCGTTTCAGATCCAGGTCTCTGGTCCCGACGTGAACATGTACAATTTTGCCATGGCGCATTTGCGGACGCTCGCGGGCGTCACTGGCGCGACGCCGCAGCTGATCAATCCGTCTGGCACTAGCTACATCCTCGTGAAATACCACGGCAGCATCGCGCAGCTCGCCGCGGGACTCAGCGGGCGCGGGTGGATTGTTGAGACCACCGGCGGGAATGTTGTGAAGCTCAAGTCCGCGTCGAACAAACCGCCAGCACTTCCGCCGCCACCGCCGCCCGTTGCGGTTCAACCGCAACCGGTGCCGCAGCCTGCTGCGACAAAACCTCCGGGCGCTCCGCAATGAAGCAGGGGCCGGACCAAATCGCGCTCCCACTCGACTGGCCCCAGAGCGAAGGCGACTTCCGCTTCATCGTCTCCGATGCCAATCGCGACGCGTTCGAACATTTTCGCAAGTGGAACCTGTGGCCGGTCAAGGCTACCATTCTGACTGGGCCAAGGCGCTCCGGCCGCACCTTGCTCGCGCGCAGCTTTGTCGAGCGGGTCGGCGGGCGGCTGTTCGACGAGGCCGATCAGCGCAGCGAAGAAGAGCTGTTCCACGCCTGGAACCAGGCGCAGGACACGGGCAGGCCGCTGGTGATGATCGCGGATGAAATTCCGCCTGTCTGGTCGCCGCAGCTGCCGGACCTCAAGACTCGGCTGGCGGTGACGCCGATCACTTATATCCAGCACCCTGACGACCACTTGTTTGGAGCACTGATTCAGCTCTTCTTCGCCGATCGCGGGCTGCACGTCCCGGGGGACGCGCTGCGCTTCATGAGCGACCGGTTGCACCGGGACTACTGGACTGCCGAGCGGGCGGTCGAGACAGTCGACCGCTTCGCCATCGCCGAGCGCGCGCGGCTATCGCTACCGACGATCCGGCGTGCCCTCATGGAAGCAAGAATGATCGGTGAGGCGGCTTAGCCGCAGTTAATCTTGGTCACCCGCTTGTCGGGGCCGAGATAGACCGTCACCCGGTCCTCGCGAAAATCCATCGTCAGCATCACGCCGGGCGGCGCCCAGCGCAGGACG
Source organism: uncultured Alphaproteobacteria bacterium (assembly GCA_963849435.1). Classification (GTDB taxonomy): domain Bacteria; phylum Pseudomonadota; class Alphaproteobacteria; order Sphingomonadales; family Sphingomonadaceae; genus Sphingomicrobium. Next base: position 23,301 of record CAWKHO010000004.1, on the reverse strand, counting down.
GCGGCATTCGTCGCGCGCTTGACCGCCGCGCCGGTAGAGCTTGTCCCGGCTTGGCCGATGAAACGATCTGTCCCGGTTGCATCGCACTTGTGACCCGGAGTTACGCCATGGACCGGCGTTGCTGCCGGCGCGGTCGCGCATGCGGCGAGGAGAGCAGGCACGAGCAGGGCGATCTTACGCATCGACGCGTTCCTCCGCCTCTCTAACCACCCGGCTCATCTTCAGTTTCCCACTCTCAATAGCGAAGGCAAGCCGCCCTTCGACGAGATCGACCGCATCCTTGCCGAACTGCTCGTAGCGCCAGCCGTTCAAGATATTGAGGTTCTTGCGCACTCCGGCGGCGAGCGCCTCGAGATCGTCGGTGCGCGCGATCAGCCGGGCGGCGACGCCCGTCTCCTTCGCGCGAATCTTGAGCAGCAGTTTCAGGAGATCGCTGACCAGCGCCCCATCCTTGGTGAGACCGGGCCGTTTCGGTTCACGGTCTGGCATTTCGTCCGCCGCGAGTGGCTTTGCATTCTGGATAGCCGCCATCATCCTTGCCCCGATGTCGTTGGTCCTCCAGCCCGCCGAAAGCCCGCGGATTCGGCCGAGATCGTCCTGATTCTTGGGCGGGTGGAGCACGATTTCGTTTAGCGTATCGTCCTTGATGATCCGTCCGCGCGGCAGGTTCTTGGAGCGCGCTTCGGTTTCTCGCCACGCCGCGAGGGCCTTCAGCCGGCCAAGCACAGCAGGATTGCGGCTAGGCAGCTTGAGCCGCTTCCATGCGTCCTCGGGCGGGAACGCGAAGCTCGATGAATCGGCCAGGCGCTCCATCTCCTCGTCGAGCCAAGCGCCGCGGCCAGTCTTGCGAAGTTTGTCGACCATCCGCGGGAAGACGGTCGCGAGGTGAGTGACGTCGGCGATTGCGTAGTCGATCTGGCGTTTGTCGAGCGGGCGGCGGCCCCAATCGGTGAAGCGCGCCCCTTTATCGAGGCTGTGTCCGAGCAAAGATTCAATGAGGTTCGAGTAACCGATCTGCTCACCGTGGCCGAGCGCCATGGCGGCAATCTGCGTGTCGAACAGAGGGTGCGGCACCCTTTCCGTCAGATTGTGGATGATCTCAATATCCTGCCCGCCGGCGTGGAAAACTTTGAGCACGTCCTCATTGTCGATGAACAAGGAAAGCAGCGGCTTCAGGTCGATTTCCGCCTTGGGATCGATCGCGGCGGCCTCATCGGTGCTCGCGACCTGGATGAGGCAGAGATCGGGCCAATAGGTGTTCTCGCGCATGAACTCAGTGTCCACGGCGACGAACGGCTGTTTCGAGAGGCGGTCGACGAGAGCCCTTAGGTCATCGGACTTGGTGATCAGGGGATGGATACGCATGAGTCTTGCGAGGCCCATAGCCCCGCCCTCGCGGGTTGACAAAAGAGGAGTGGATAGGGAAGCGCGCGCCAAGCACGACAACCCGTCACCCCGGACTTGAGCCGGGGCCTGCCTGCCTTTCGGAGACGGAAGAAAAGGCGGATCCCGGATCAAGCCCGGGATGACGTTTGCAGAGAATGAAACGCATGCACGCCTACCGTACCCACACCTGCGCCGAGCTGCGCGCCGAGAACGTCGGGGAGACGGTCCGCCTATCGGGCTGGGTCCACCGCAAGCGCGACCACGGGCATCTGCTATTCGTCGATCTTCGCGACCATTACGGACTTACCCAGATCGTCGCCGACGCGGCATCGCCAGCATTCAAGACGCTCGACCGGATTCGAGTGGAGTTTGTGGTGACGATCGAAGGCGAGGTCGTTGCGCGCTCCGAGGATACGGTGAACGACAATCTCGCGACCGGCCAGATCGAGGTCCGAGCCGGAGAGGTGACTGTTCAATCGGCGGCGGCCGAGCTGCCGATGCCGGTGTTCGGCGATCAGGAGTACCCCGAGGAGATCCGGCTCAAGTATCGCTACATCGATTTGCGGCGTGAGCAGGTCCACGCGAATATCCTGCTCCGGTCGGCTGTGATCGCGTCGATCCGCCGGCGCATGATCGAGCAGGGTTTTACGGAATTCCAGACCCCGATCCTGACCGCGAGCTCGCCCGAAGGTGCGCGCGACTATCTCGTTCCAAGTCGCGTCCATCCCGGAAAGTTCTACGCGCTCCCGCAGGCGCCGCAGATGTTCAAGCAGCTGATCATGGTCGCCGGCTTCGACCGTTATTTCCAGATCGCGCCCTGCTTCCGCGACGAGGACGCCCGCGCCGACCGTTCGCCGGGTGAATTTTACCAGCTCGACTTCGAGATGAGCTTCGTCACGCAGGACGACGTGTTCGCCGCGATCGAGCCGGTGCTCTCGGGCGTCTTCGAAGAATTCGCGAACGGGAAGACCGTCACTCCAGCAGGTGAGTTTCCTCGCATTCCGTATAAGGAAGCGCTCCTAAAGTACGGAACGGACAAGCCGGACCTGCGAAACCCGCTACTTGTGCACGACGTCGGGGAGCAATTTCGCGGTTCGGGTTTCGGCCTCTTCGCCAAGATCGTCGAAGGCGGCGGAGTGGTCCGCGCTGTGCCGGCTCCGAATACCGCTGGCCTCAGTCGCAAATTCTTCGACGACATGAACGAATGGGCGCGCGCGCGAAGGTTTCGCGGGTCTCGGCTATGCGACACGCAAGGGTGGCGAATGGGGCGGCCCGATCGCCAAGAACCACGGACCCGAGAAGATGGACGCGCTCGCCGATGCGATCGGCATCGGCCCCGACGACGGCTTGTTCTTTGCCGCCGGGAAGGAAGCCGATGCGGCCAGGCTCGCCGGCTTCGCTCGTACCCGCGTCGCCGAGCAGCTCGACCTTATCGAGAAGGGCGCCTTCCGCTTCTGCTGGATCGTCGACTTCCCGATGTACGAGTATAACGAAGACCAGAAGAAGATCGACTTCTCGCACAACCCGTTCTCGATGCCGCAGGGCGGAATGGAGGCGCTCGAGAACAAGGACCCGCTGGAGATCCTCGCCTGGCAGTATGACATCGTCTGCAACGGCGTGGAGCTCTCTCTCGGGCGCGATCCGCAACCACCGCCCGGACATCATGTACAAAGCCTTCGAAATCGCCGGCTACACGCGCGAGGAGGTCGACCGCGATTTCTCCGGCATGATCAACGCGTTCAAGTACGGCGCCCCGCCGCACGGCGGCTCCGCCCCGGGCATCGACCGCATCGTCATGCTGCTGGCCGACGAGCCCAACATCCGTGAGGTGATCCTCTTCCCGATGAACCAGAAGGCGGAGGACCTGATGATGAACGCGCCGTCCGAGGTCATGCCCAAGCAGCTCCAGGAGCTGCACATCCGGGTGGTGCCGCCGAGCTAAAGGCTGGGAACAACCCGACACCTTTCCGACAGGTGGGCCTGCGATCCAGGGGTTGTCGGATGTGTCGGAATCCAACAGCGACGGTGCAGTGCGGGTTCGTGCGGACCAGCCCCGTTTGGGTCCGAATGTTCGCGAATGTTCGCAGTGACGGGCGTGGTTTCGCGACGTCGCGATCACTAGATTGACAAAGACAAAGAGCCTGCACGAGCTGAGACTTGCGTTCGCGCGACACAAGCAGACGAAATCCTATTTTGCCAGCGCGGCGTTCGCCCCAAATCGGGACTAAAAAGCTGTGGAAAACTCGAGCGGCGATTGTGGTGTCAGGAAGGCGCCAGTAAGTTGCTTCGGTGGGGGCCGGAACAACGCACATTCATGGCTTGAGCGCGGGCGAGCTTGACGCCGAGCTCGCTGCGCTGCGCGATCAGCTGGCGGAGCTGCAATTGCCGCAGATCGCCCATGGGCGGCGCGCGATCATTCTCTTCGAAGGTCCTGAAGGCGCAGGCAAAAAGCACGTGTTGCGGCAGCTCGTCTCGGCTTTCGACCCTTGCCATCTAGCGGTGCACCGCGTGAGCTATGATCGTCGCGAAGCCGCCGAAGGCCATTGGCTAGCGCGCTTCTGGCGGCAGCTGCCAGGCGCCGGCGATACTGCGATCTTCTTCCGCAGCTGGTATCGGCGGGTCCTCGACGACCGCATCCTGGGGAGGACCGACGAGACCGCCGTCGCCCGCGCGTTCGACGAAATCAATGAATTCGAGGCGCAGCAGCGCGACTACGGTACGCTCATCGTCAAGCTCTACTTCGACGTCAGCGCGGAAGTTCAGGAGCAACGGCTGAGCGACCGCGCGCGCAACCCGTGGGCGCCCGCGACCACGCGCGATGAGCCGGTACATGTTTGCCACGAAGCTTATCGGCGAGCGCTCCAGGAGCTCCGAACGCATTCGGACACGCGCTGGTCGCCGTGGAGGATGATCGACGGCGATGATGAACGGAAGGCGGCACTGACCGCTCTAGCGGCGATCGCCGACGCCTGGGCGCAAGCGATACCGGCTGAGCCCCCGCGCCTGATCCGCACGCCCATCCAGGCCGCCTAATCCGGCGACGGATAACTGATCCTCGATAACTTCGTAACTTTTCTCGCCAGAGGGCAGGCGGACGACGCGCTCGTCTCCGACCTTCGCGCCGATCAGCGCCCGCGCAAGAGGCGCGCTCCAGCCGATCCGTCCAGCGGCGGCGTCCGTTTCGTCGTCGCCGACGAGCGTAACAGTCCGGCGCTTATCGTCCTCATCGGCCAACTCGACGGTGGCTCCGAAGCGGACCTGGTCGCGGACCGTCTGAGTGGCGGGATCCACGACTTTCGCCGCTTTCATGATTCGGGCGAGGTGCGCGAGACGGCGGTCGATCTCGCGCAAGCGACGCTTTCCGTAAAGATAATCGGCATTTTCCGAGCGATCTCCGAGCGACGCGGCCCACGAGACGACTTCGACGATCTTCGGCCGTTCGACGCCGAACAGCGCGTCATATTCGGCGCGGAGCCGGGCCAAACCTTCGGGAGTGATGAAGCGCGGCGATGCGTCGGCCATGACGCGCCTCGTATCAGCCGGGGCCGCTTTTTCCCAAGTAGCGCGAGACATGCATCGCCGATTGTTGCGGCGCGTTGCCGCGCATCGAATCGTAGACCACGCTGTTCTCGATCACCCGCTGCACGTATGCGCGGGTTTCGACGTAGGGGATCGCCTCGATCCACTTGAGCACGTCCACCTGGCCGCGCGGGTCGCCATATTGGCGGACCCATTTGCCGACGTTGCCGCGAGCCGGCGTTGTAGCTCGCGACCGCAAGCGGCACGTTGCCGCCCCAGATGTTGAGCATCCGCTGAAAGTAGGACGAGCCGATCATCACGTTGTAGCTCGGGTCGCTGATCAGCCGGGAGCTGTCGAAGCCGACGCCCATCTTGCCGGCCTGCTCGCGCGCGGTGCCGGTCATCAGCTGCATCATGCCGCGCGCGCCGGCATGGCTGACTGCATAAGGGTCGAAGGAGCTTTCCTGCCGGCTGATGCCGTGGGCGAGCGACCACAGTTCGCCTGACACCGTTGCCGGAAGCGTCGGGTAAGCCTGACGAACGTAGAAAGCCGAGCCCTTCACCCGCGCCATGCGCGCGACCCAGACGGGCAGATCCTGCCGATTGATCTGCTGCCCGAGTTCGACGGCAAGGTTGCGCTCGGAGTCGTTGTCGAGCGATTCGGCGAGCGCCCTGATGAACAGGGCTTCCTCGGTCGAGCGGCCCTGCTGCCCCAGCAGCCGCACCGCCTGGACAAGGGGCCTGGCGTTGAACGCCGCCCGCTGAGCGGCTGTCGTCACATATTGCGGAAGCGCCTGGGGCGGGGAACTCACCGACTTGCCGAGCCGCTCGAGCGCGAGCTGGCCATAGAACAGCTCGGGATAGGCCGCGGCGCGCTGGAAATAGTCGTTGGCTTCCTGGAACCGCCCTGCGGCCAGCGCCGCGCGTCCAGCCCAGTAATTGCCCTTGGTCTGCACCTGGAGCGAATGGCCGCCGCGGGCATAATTGTAGAACATCGCCACGGCGCTGCCGGGCTGGTTCGTCCGATCGAGCGCGATCATCCCGCCGAGCCAGACGAGGCTCGTGTAATTGTCGCGCAGGTCGATCGGTTGCTGGCTGATGTCGGTGCCGGCGGGGAGCACATCGCTCAGGTGGCTGGTGATGTTGAACGCCGTCGTCCATTGCCGGTCCTGCGCGGCGTCGTTGGCGAGGGTCAGGAGCATGTCGTAAAAGCGGCCCGGGTCGGCCGCCGGATAGAGGAACTTGTGCTGGCGGGCGGCGAGGTCCCGCGCCGCCTGGTCATAGCCCTTGCCGCGCAGGAAGCGCATGCGGTCCATCATCAGACCGGGATCGCTGGTCACCTGGCCAATTACCGCCTGGTATAGGCTTTCAGCGTCGGAAGTGTTGCGCTGCATTGCGATGCGGGCGGCGAAGGCGGCGCGGCGCTGCGGGCCGGTCATCGAATAGAAGCGGGCCGCATCGTCGGGCTTCTTGGCGAACAGCAATGAATCGACCCGCGATCGTGATCCGCGGTCGTGAAGCTGGAACCATACCGGCTCCAGATGATCTGCTCGTCAGTTCCGCTGAGATCGGCCGAGGCCCACGCGCTGCCGCGCGGCATCGACCGCTTCGGCTGTGCGCCCGGTCGCGGCATAGGCGTCGGCGAGGCGCGCCCAGCCGTTGCCGCTGGTCGGCTTGTCGTTGGCAAAGAAGGCGATGACGGTCCCCGCATTCTCGCCCGGGCGCATCGCTCTTTCGGCCCACGTGCGCAGGGTCGACTCTTCCGGCCAGTCGCGTTTGGGGATCAGGAAGCGTGCATAATCGGCGAAGCTGTAGCCGCTGCTCTGGCGGAGCCTGCGCCAGTCGTCGAGCGCGTAACCGATGCTCGTCCGTGACGTCTGGGCGGCCGCATAGGTGGATTGGGGAGCGCTCGCGGGCGCCGCATATTGCGCCGAGCTCGAAGGCGCGGTCACCAGCAGGACGGGCAGGAATACAGCAGCACGCCACATGCTGGACATTTTGCAGTCCCGCTCCTTATCAGCCAGTGAACGCGGCCAAATTGTCCACAGAAAACTCCTGTTCCACGAGGTAAGTTCATGTTTTTCGGGTCAATCCCTGCGCTCGTGACGCCATTTTCGGGCGGACGTGTCGCCGAGGACACATTCCGGGACTTCGTCGAGTGGCAGATCGCCGAAGGCAGCGACGGGCTTGTTCCGTGCGGTACCACCGGCGAAGTGGCGACGCTGAACACAGCAGAGCAACGGCGATTGACCGAGCTGACGGTCGAGATCGCGCGCGGCCGCGTACCGGTGATCGCGGGCTGCGGAAGCAACGATGTCGCGACCGCGCTCGAGCATGTCGCGGCTGCAAAGAAGGCGGGTGCGGACGGGGCGCTGGTGGTGACCGGCTACTATAACCGCCCGAGCCAAGCGGGGCTGGTGGCGACCTATAGGTCTCTGGCCGAAGCGTCCGAGCTGCCGATCATCGTCTACAACGTGCCTGGACGGACAGTCGTGGATGTTTCGGTCGAGACGCTCGGTGAAATCTCGAAATTCCGGAATATCCTGGGCGTGAAGGACGCGACGGGCAATCTGGGGCGTGTGACCGCTCAGAGGCTCGCCTGCGGGACGGATTTCGTTCAGCTCTCCGGCAATGACGAGACGGCACTCGCGTTCAATGCGATGGGCGGCGTCGGTTGCATCTCGGTCACTGCCAATGTTGCGCCGCGGCTCTGCTCGGATTTCCAGAAAGCGACGCGCGAGGGCCGATGGGACGACGCGTTGAAGCTTCAGGACCGGCTTTATCCGTTGCATACCGCGCTCTTCTCCGACGCGTCGCCGGCGCCGACCAAATACGCGCTGTCGCGAGTGCGACCGGGCTTTCCGACCGAGCTTCGCCTGCCCCTGGTGGAGGCTTCGGACGCGTCGAAGCGCGCCGTTGACCATGCATTGGAGCATGCAGGTCTTATCTAAGCATCATGGCCAAGCCGCTCCCGCCCCCCTTCGACAAGCAAAAGGTCGTGGCCGAAAATCGCCGCGCTCGCTTCGATTATTTCATCGAGGAGCGCTTCGAAGCGGGAGTCCAGCTGACCGGCACCGAAGTCAAATCGCTGCGGCAGGGAGAGGGCTCGATCGCCGAGAGCTACGCCACGACTGAGGGCGACGAGGTGTGGCTGATCAACAGCCACATCCCCGAGTACAGCCACGGCAATCGCTTCAATCACGACCCGCGCCGGCCACGGAAATTATTGCTCAAGAACCGCGAAATCGCCAAGCTCCACGGAGCGGTTGCGCGCCAGGGACTGACGCTGGTGCCGCTGTCGATGTATTTCAACGGTGCCGGCCGGGCGAAGGTCGAGCTGGCGCTGGCGCGGGGCAAGAAAGTGCATGACAAGCGGGAAACGGTGAAGGAGCGCGATTGGAAGCGCGAACAGCAGCGCTTGCTCAGGCACAATGCCTGAGGCACCGCTGCCGCGCATGAATTGGCTGAAACGCCATATCCCGACGCGCGAGACGATCCATCGCTATCGCATGCTGCGGCCATTCGCCGGACCGTTGAGCGATCCAGCATTGTGGCGGATGACGCGGCGATCGGTCCCGCGGGCGGTCGCTCTGGGGCTCGGCGTTGGCGTGATCATTCCCGTGATGCACACGGCAATCGCCGCGCTCCTCGCGATCCCGCTGCGGGCGAACGTCGCGGTCGCCGCAGTGTGTACTTTGGTGATCAATCCGCTGACCATCCCCGCGATCTATTACGCCGCCTACCGCATCGGCTCCTGGGAGCTCCATCATGACGCGAGCCTGGTGGACCCGGCTACAGCTGAGCAATTTTCGAGCGAGCTCAGCCGAATGCTGTTCTGGATTCATGCAGCTTCGGGGCGGATCGCGTTGGGCGTGCTGACGATCGCCTTCGTTTCGGCGGTCATCGGTTATGGAGTTTCCGCCCTGCTTTGGCGGTGGTGGCTCGCGAGCAAATGGCGCGAGCGGCGCCAAGCGCGGTTGGCCGGCAAGCCTTAGGTTTCTCTGCGTTCCGGCTTGTCGGTTCGGCAAGCGGCTTTGACGCGTTTCCGCGCGCGCTCCATAGTTCGCCGTTCTAGTGGGGAGATAAGCGTCTATGCGTACTTTGCTCGTTGTCTTGACCGGCGGCACCATTCTCGGCGGTTGTGCCGCTCGCGAAGCCCAGATCGCACCGCCGCCAGTCGCGGCTGTGACAGCGGAGACGGCAGCGCCGGCTCCGGCGCCGGCGCCCGGGCCCAAGCCGCAGTACGGCACGTTCGGCTTCGATACCGCGGGCATGGACAGGTCGTTCGCGCCCGGCGACAATTTCTACCAGTTCGCGAACGGCACATGGGCGAAGAACACGCCGATCCCGGCCGACAAATCCAGCTACGGCTCTTTCAACGTTCTCGATGATTTGTCGCGTGAGCGCACGCGCGGGATCATCGAGGAGCAGGCAAAGGACCCGAACAGCCGCATCGGCAATGCTTATGCGAGTTTCATGGACATCTCCGCCCTTGAGGCGAAAGGGCTTGCGCCGTTCGACTCGTGGCTGAACGAAGTCCGCGGCACCAAGACGAAGAAGGAGCTCGCCAAGCTCTATTCGGATGCCGATCGCCTTGGCATCGACATCCCGTACAGAATGTTCATCGGCCAGGATCGCAAGGCGTCCGAGCAATATGCGTTGAACGTGTTGCAGGGCGGGCTCGGCATGCCTGACCGCGACTATTATCTTTCCAAGGACCCGAAGCTCGCCGACACCAAGGCGAAGTACCTGCAGCACCTGACCAACATGCTGACACTCGCGGGCGAGAAGAACGCTGCCGCGCGGGCGAAGGCAATCCTCGACCTCGAAACGAATATCGCCGAGGTCCATTGGACCAGGGCCGAGAGCCGCAACGCGACCAAGACCTACAACAAGCTGTCACTGGCCGAGCTGCGCAAGCTTGCGCCGGGGTTTGATTTCCCGGCTTTCGCCAAAGCCGACGGCATGAATGTCGACTACGCCGTCGTTTACCAGCCAAGCGCCTTCAAGGGGATTGCCGCCCAGATCGGCAGGACCCCGCTTGGGGTGCTGAAGGACCAGCTGCTGGTCCGTTCGCTCGACGCCTATTCGGCCTACCTCCCGCAGAAGTTCGATGCGGAGAGCTTCTCGTTTTACGGTACAGTGCTAAACGGTACGCCGCAGCAGGAGGATCGCTGGAAACGCGCCGTCGACTTCACTGTTGGCGCGCTCGGCGACGATGTCAGCAAGCTCTACGTCGCGAAATACTTCCCGCCGGAGACCAAGGCCGCGGCCGACCAGCTCGTCCACAACCTCATCGCCGCGATGGACCGGCGGATCGACAAGCTCGACTGGATGAGCGCTGAGACCAAGACCAAGGCGCACGCCAAGCTCGCCGCCTTCACGCCGAAGATCGGCTATCCGTCGCAGTGGCGGGACATGAGCGGTCTGGTCATCGACCGGGCCGATCTGCTCGGCAACGCGATTCGATCGAACCGCTTCGAGCACGAATATCAAATCGGCAAGCTCGGCGGCCCGATCCGTCGGTGGGAATGGGGCATGACGCCCATGACCATCAACGCTTACTCCAACCCCACGATGGTCGAGATCGTCTTCCCGGCCGCGATCCTGCAGCCGCCGTTCTTCGATCCCAACGCCGACCCCGCAGTCAATTATGGCGGGATCGGCGCGGTGATCGGCCACGAGATGAGCCACCAGTTCGACGACCAGGGCGCGAAGTACGACCTGCACGGCAACCTGGTCGACTGGTGGACTCCGGCGGACACACAGAATTTTCAGTCGCGCCTCGACAAGCTGGAACAGCAGTACAACGCGTACGAGCCGCTTCCTGGAATGCACGTGATCGGCAAGTTGACGATGGGCGAGAATGTTGCAGACCTCGCCGGCCTGACCGTGGCTCACGATGCGTACATCGCGTCGCTCAACGGCGCGGCGCCTCCAGTGATCGACGGGATGACCGCGGACCAGCGCTTCTATCTCGGTTGGGCGCAGGTCTGGCGGCGGAATTACCGCGAAGCGAATCTTCGACAGCGGCTGCTGACCGATCCGCATTCCCCGTCGGAGCAGCGCACCGACATCGTCCGCAACATGGATCCGTGGTACCCCGCATTTAATGTGCAGGCCGGGCAGAAATTGTATCTCGCCCCCGCGGATCGCGTGCGCATCTGGTAGGATGCCGATGAACTAGATGCTGTATCAGGAGCTGCCGCGGATCGAATCGACGCGCCTCGACAGGTGGGCGCGCTGGCTTGCGCCTGCGGTGATCTTGGGCGCGGCGCTCACCCTCGCGCTGCTTCTCCTTCTCATCGGCCAATCATTATTCGCCGCGGCAGCTGTGGTCGGAGGCTTGAGCGCTGCGGCTTTCGTGTACCAGAGATCCCCGCGTCAACTCGCGCCGGACGTCCCGTTGATTGTCGGCCCCGACTATTCGCTGGTCGGTTCGGCGCTCGGGCTGAGTTGCGAGCCGACTGCACTCACCACCAGCGAAGGCTCGCTGCTCATCGTCAACGCAGCCTATCGCGAGCGCTTTGGCGGCACGCGGCCGCCATTGGAGCTGGCGAGCGATGACCAGGCGCGCCAAGGGCTGCAACTTGCGAAATCCATGGCTTGGCGCGACGGAGCGGGCTGCGTCGCTGGAATCGCAACCGAGGCAGGCATCAGCCCGGTCGAGGTGGAGCGGGTCGGCTCTCGCGGCGATCTCCTGTTGTGGCGCTTTCCCGATCCCTCACCGCCGGATCCGCTGACAAGCGCCGTCAAGCGCGTCCAGGGCGCGGTTGGCGAACGGCTCGCCAAGGCGGGTGTTCTGTCGGCGGTTGTGGACGCCAAGGGCAAACTGCTGGGGGCGAACCAGCCTTTCTTGCAACGGGCACTGCTGACGAATGACAGCGACGCTCCACCGCGTTTCAGCGATTTGGTCGAGCTTGGCGAAGACCAGCAATTGCGCTTCGTTGCCGAAGGCGAAACTGGAGCGCCCTTGCGAGCCGTGCACGTGGCAGCCGATGCCGAAGGCGAGGGCGGCGCGGGCACCTTCTTGTTGTTCGATACCGCAACGGCCGAACTTACCGGCGCATTCGTCCAATCTGCAAACGCTTCTCGATGTGCTGCCGATCGGTCTCGCGCTCGTCGACCGCGACGGCCGCTTTCTCACGATGAACGAAGCGTTCCGCCGCGCGGCGCGAATCAGCGGCTCGAGCACGCCGGTCTATCCGGGCGATCTCGTCGTCAAAGAAGACAAGGCGGCGGTGGCGGATGCCGTGCGCCGCAACGCGCGCGGACCGGCGATGTCCGGCGATCTTGCCGTGCGGCTTACAAAGCAAGCCGGTGAGCCTGTCGCACTGACGATTGCCGGGCTGCGCGGTCTCGGCGATGCGGCCGTGCTGCTCCTGCTTAAGGACAACAGCGAAGAGGCCAAGCTCAAGCGCCAAGTTATGCAGGCGACGAAAATGCAAGTGGTCGGCCAGCTCGCCGGTGGCGTGGCGCACGACTTCAACAACATCCTCACGGCGATCATCGGCCACTGCGACCTGATGCTGATGCGGCATACGCCGGGAGACAGCGACTATGACGATATCCAGCAGATCAAGTCGAATTCGAACCGTGCCGCAGGCCTGACTAGACAGCTCCTCGCCTTCTCGCGGCAGCAAACTCTCCGTCCCCAAGTGCTCCAGCTTCCCGACGTTGTGTCGGAGGTGTCCCATCTGCTGAAGCGGCTGCTCGGCGAGACGGTCGAGCTGGTGGTCAAGCATGGGCGCAATCTCGGACCCGTGAGAGCGGATCCGGGCCAGCTTGAGCAGGTGATCGTCAACCTTGCGGTCAATGCGCGCGATGCGATGCAGTCGAAGGGCGGCGGAACGCTCACGATCCAGACCTATTCCGTGAGAGCCGACCAGGTGGCCGAGCTCGGCTCGGACATCCTGCCAGTGGCCGATTACAGCGCGCTCTCGGTCACCGACACTGGGAGTGGCATTTCCCCGAATGTGCTCGGCAAGATTTTCGAGCCTTTCTTCACCACCAAGGAAGTGGGGAAGGGCACCGGCTTGGGTCTGTCGACGGTCTACGGCATCGTCAAACAGTCGGGCGGCTTCATTTTTGCCGATTCCAAGGTGAGCGAGGGCACGCGCTTCGTTATTTATCTGCCGGTGCACCGCGAGGAAGCGGTCGCATCGAAGCCTCGTAGGGTCGAAAAACCCAAGGCGAACGAGCTTTGGGGTACCGGTACGGTCCTGCTGGTCGAAGACGAGCCGATGGTACGCAGCGTCGCTGAGCGAGCGCTCACCCGTCATGGTTATCAGGTGATCACCGCCGACAATGGCGAGGAAGCGCTGGAAGTCCTCGCCCGCGGCGAGCCTATCGATCTGTTGATCAGCGACGTCGTCATGCCCGGGATGGACGGTCCGACCATGGTCCGCGAGGCACGCAAGAGCCGCCCCGAGCTCAAGATCCTGTTCATGTCGGGCTATGCCGAGGAGCAACTCCGAAAGTCGATCGACATCGAGAACGTGAACTTTCTGCCCAAGCCCTTCTCGGTGACGGAACTGGCCGAGGCGGCTCGCCGCGCGGCTGGCGCCAAATAAGCGCTTTGCGGTTTCGCATGAGCACCTTATGCCACAGCGAGATGTCGGGCGGGCGTTCCATACTGATTGTGGAGGATGAACCTCTCATCGCGATGATGCTCGAGGACTTCCTCGATTTGCTTGGCCACAAGGTCCGCGGAACCTGCGACACCGTTCAATGCGCGCTCGACGAAGTTGAGAAGGGCGGTTTCGACCTCGCCATCCTCGATGTGAATCTGAAAGGCGAGAACGTCTGGCCCGTCGCAACGAGGCTGCGCGAAAAGAAGGTTCCGTTCGTCATCGCAACTGGGGGGCACGTCGATCCGCCGCCGCCGGAATTCAACGACGCGCCGGTGATCGAGAAACCCTATACGGTCGATCGCGTCACACCGGCGATCGAAGCGGCCGTCGCGGGCTAGGCGCACGTCCGCGGCGTAACAGCCGAGGCAGCTGTCGCTTTCGCTTATGTTCGAATTTCAAACCTCGCTGATATTCCCGGTCCATGCAGTGCCCCGCGCCGGGCCGCTGCCCGCTGGCGCGGAACGTCTGTCGCTGAAGAGTGCACATGGATACACGCTCTCGGGAATCCACATTCCTGCAGACGAGGCGTCGAAGAAACCAACGCTCATTCTGGGCTTCGGCGGCAACGCCTGGAATGGGCAGGACGTGGGGGTGTACCTGCACGAACTCTTTCCCGATTGCGACGTGGTGACCTTCCATTATCGCGGCTATGCGCCCTCGACCGGCTCTCCGTCGGCGGAGGCCCTGAACGCCGACGCCCCGCTGGTCTATGACGCCGCTGTTGCTCGGGTGAAGCCGCGCCGGACCATCGCGGTCGGTTTCAGCATCGGCAGCGGCGTCGCGGCCCGGCTCGCGTCCGTCCGCAAGCTCGATGGGCTGATCCTCGTCACTCCGTTCGATTCGCTAAAGGCGGTCGCCCAATCAATGTACCCGTGGCTGCCGATCGGCCCGTTCTTCGAACATGAGTTCGATGCGGCGGGCGCACTCGAGGAGAGCAAGGTGCCGGTTGCGATCATCGCCGCGGAGCGCGACGAAATCGTGCCTGCTCAACGGACGGAGGCTCTGCGCAAGCGGATTCCAAAGGCGATCTTCGATCGGACGATCGGCAACGCAGGTCACAACGATATCTACGCCCGATCGGACTTCCAGGCGGCGATGCGGGAGGCTCTCGAGGCCATTACCGTCTAGCTCGGCGATGCTCTGGCGAGGCCAATCTTGGGACAGCCGGGGCCGAGCTCATCGACTCCGCCCTTGCTAGGTCGCTGCGCCCAATCCATATTGTTGAGATCAAAGGACCTATCGCGCGGCGGGCAGCGTTAACAACCCGCAGAGTTGATTGTGTCATAAAGCGGGCTAGCATGGCCCTTTAGAGGACGGTCGTTCGCGGCCGAATATAAGGACGGAATGACCAAACTCTCAGGCGGCGGCGACAGCAAGAGCACATTGTACTGCTCGTTCTGCGGAAAGTCGCAGCACGAGGTCCGCAAGCTCATTGCCGGGCCGACCGTCTTCATCTGCGATGAATGCGTCGAGCTGTGCAACGACATCATCCGCGAGGAGTCGAAGTCGGCGCTGGTCAAGACGCGCGACGGAGTCCCGACGCCGGCGGAAATCTGCAAGGTCCTCGACGATTATGTGATCGGCCAGGACCGCGCCAAGCGCGTGCTCTCGGTCGCGGTGCACAACCACTACAAGCGGCTCGCCCACGGCTCGAAGGCCGGCAACGAGGTCGAGCTCGCCAAGTCCAACATCCTGCTGATCGGCCCGACCGGCTGCGGCAAGACCCTGCTCGCGCAGACTCTCGCGCGGATCCTCGACGTGCCGTTCACGATGGCCGACGCGACGACCCTGACCGAGGCGGGCTATGTCGGCGAGGACGTCGAGAACATCATCCTGAAGCTGCTCCAGGCCTCCGACTACAATGTCGAGAAGGCGCAGCGCGGGATCGTCTATATCGACGAGATCGACAAAATCAGCCGCAAGTCGGACAACCCCTCGATCACCCGCGACGTTTCCGGCGAGGGCGTGCAGCAGGCGCTGCTCAAGCTCATGGAGGGCACGACGGCCTCCGTTCCGCCGCAGGGCGGCCGCAAGCATCCGCAGCAGGAATTCCTGCAGGTCGACACGACCAACATCCTGTTCATCTGCGGCGGCGCGTTCGCGGGGCTCGAGAAGATCATCGCCGACCGCCTGCAGGGTAAGTCGATCGGGTTCGGCGCGCATGTCGCCGCTCCGGACGAGCGCAAGACGGGCGAAACTCTCCAGCATTGCGAGCCTGAGGACCTGCTGAAGTTCGGCCTGATCCCCGAATTCGTCGGCCGTCTGCCGGTGATCGCAACGCTGATGGACCTCGACGAAGAGGCGCTGATCAAGATCCTGGTCGAGCCGAAGAACGCGCTGGTGAAGCAATATGCCAAGCTGTTCGACATGGAAGATGTCGAGCTCGAGTTCACCGACGACGCGCTGCGTTCGTCGCGGTCAAGGCGATCGAGCGGAAAACCGGCGCGCGCGGCCTGCGCTCGATCCTCGAGGGGATCCTGCTCGACACGATGTTCGACCTGCCGTCGATGGACGGGGTCGACGAGGTCCACATCGACAAGGACGTCGTCGAAGGCCGCAAGGAACCGGTTCGCGTCTATGCGGCCAAGGACAAGACCGGCGACGCGGCCTAAGCGTCTACTTTCTCGTTAGATCAGTGCCCTCGAACCGCCGCCACCAGCTGTGAGCTGAAGCGCTCCATGAGGTGCGCGTCGCGGCCGTAGGGATCGGGCAGGAACTGAACTCCGGTCGCGGTCGGCTGCACGGTGAGATAGGTCATGTACACCGGCACCGGCCTGGGCAGATCGACTTCCTTCTCGACCTTGGGGTTGTCGCCCTGAGGGACAACGCCGTCGAACAGGAATTTCGCGAAACGCTTGTAATCCTCCACGCGCACGCAGCCGTTGCTGATCCACAGCTCGTTCTTGGTGAAATGCTCTTTCTCCGGCAAATCGTGGAGATAGATCCCGAAATAATTGGGCAGCATGAACTTCATCATGCCCATCGAGTTCGCCGGGCTCGGAAGGCGGCGCAGAGCCACTTCCTGGCGGCCGTCGACCACCGCTTGCCAGTCGACCGAGTGCGGATCGATCACCTGCGCGTTCTCGCTGAGATCGGATAGCACCTGATATTCGCGTTCCGTCAGATAGCCGACGCCCTGAGCGACGATTCGCGGCGCGATGAGGTTCTTCACCAGGTCGGGCGGAACGTTCCAATAGGGGTTCACACTGGCATATTTGATGTAGGCGGCCATCATCGGGGTCGCGCTTTCGGCCTTGCCGACGACGACCTTCATCTCGTCGACCTTGCGGCCGTTCTCCCACAGCGAAAGCCGCGCATCGCCGGCGTCGACGATCGCATATTTGCGCTGTTCCTCGGGCGCCGGGAGACGCTTTGCGCGCTCCATGTTGATCATGATCAGCTGCTCGTAATATTCCGGACCTCTGTTGAGCGCCTCGATCGTGCCCGCGCCGGCAATTCCGTCGGCCTTGAAGCCGTGAACGCTCTGGAATTCCTTCACCGCGCCGGCGAGCGCCGCATCGTACTTGTCGCCCGCCGGGAGTCCGAGCCGCGTCCGCAGCGCCGCCACGCGCTCTCCGGTCGAAGCCGGCTTGAGGGCCGGTCCGCCGGGAATCGGCAGTCTGCGGCAAGTCGCCCCACCGCTGCTGGTACTTGACCAAGCCCCGGCGAAGCTCGGTGTAGATCGGATTGACCGACGTGAAGAGATCGACCGGCGCGCCGCTCCATGCGGCGAAATTCATGTCGCCCATCGGACCGTTGTCGTGCACGGCCTTGGGGACCAGATCCTCGTCGATGTAGATCATGTCGACGCCCTGCTCGATCGCGGGCGGGAGATCGATCGGCTCCAGCGCCGGGCGCACGGTTCGATTGCGGCGGCGGGCGATTGCCACGGCTGCGCGACCGGCGGCGGCGGCGGCTGCGCCATCCACGGCTCGGCGACGGGCGCACGCGGCGGGCGGCGGAGCCGGCATCGGGGCCGGGCAGCACGGCCACGGCACCTGTGCGAAGGCGGCAACGGAGAGCGAGAGCGCGCTGAACGCGAGCAGGGAATGGCGAATGGTCACAACCCCTTAGATAGCGAGTCGAAACTGAACGATTACAGAATCAGCCGTTCACTTCTGCGCGCGATTTATTCACCTTCGAGCGGAAGCGTGTCACGCTCGCGGCGCGTCGCGCCAAGGGCTTCGGCCGCCTTTTCGACCTCTTCGTCGCTTGGCGGCTCCGGCAATTCCTCGCCCGGCGCCAAGCGCATCGTCGGGAATTCCGGGGCCGGTCCCGGCGATCGTCTCGTTGATCGCCTCTTCGTTGGGCCCGGTGCTGATCTTTTCCCGGCTGTCCTGCATGACTGCCTCCAATGCTTGGGTTGCTTGGGGATTCAAGCGAGCGGCGGCTCGCGAGTTCCGTGCTCGCCGATTCACTGGATCGGCTGCGCGCGAAACTTCCGAATGTTCGCGAATGTTCGCAGTGACGACGTGGGCAGCGAGCCGTCACGCGGATAAATCCACGTGACGTCGATCGACACGCCTTCGGCTGTCATCAGCCTTTCTCATTATGCACTGTCCGATTGCAGCAGATCGCTCACCTGTGCTAGCGGCTCTAGGCGGAAGTTGCGCACTTGGCAGTGCCCCGCGCGCGCGTCCCAAGGAGGCCGAATCCGACACCTTTCCGACAGGTCGGTTGTGAATGGGGGTAGTCGGATGTGTCGGAATCCTCTCGCCAGCCGTTCCCTCGATATCGCTCGGGACAGGCGTGGCGCGGGCGGAGCTGCGCCGGTTCGAAGGGGATGGGGTGTGCTGTCACTGATGCCTCCAGGGGGAAAAGGAGGCAGGCGCACTTATGACAAAGCGGGCGCTGTAGGACAGCAGTTTTTAGATTCAGCAAAGGCGAAGACGAACAGTACTGTGGGTGCACTATCACCTGGGACGGTGATCCGCTGGGCTTAGCTCAAGCTACGGTACCGCATCGGAACTTGCGACGCTTTGCCCTTTCTGATTAGCTCACATTCAGAGGGGGATTACATCGATGCGCTGTTGCTTCGCAGAGAAGTGAGCGACCGTACCGTTTTCGGTAAGATCGTGAAGTGGCTGTTCATTGGATTTAACGTCTTGATGCTGATTGTGATGGCAGTGAGTGCTTCGGCATCCGGCCAAGCTATCAGTTCAGCGGCTGGCAACTCCGAATATCCAGATGCTGCGACAGCAGGCGCGACCATCGGGGCCGGGCTTGCCCTTGGGTCTATGATCTTCCTGTGGGTTGCTGGTGACATAATCCTCGGGATGTTCGTCCTGTTTCACTCGACGGAGATAATCGAAGTCGAGGAATAGCACGGCAGTCTCCGTCGTATTTTTCCTCCTGTTCATCGTTTGCGTGGTCGGCCTCATACGCCCCTTCAAGGGATTGAAGCGGTCGCACTTTGGCGCCGCGGCAGTAGTTTCCTTTCATCCTCATCCAGGTCACCACACCAAAGACGCAGAACGGCAATGTGACGAACGCGAGCACGTCCAAAGCTACGGTATCGCCCGCTGAAGCCGCTGCAATGGAAAAGCGAAACGCACTGCAAATCGCGGCGCTCAAAAAGCGAGCATCCCAGGCTCACCGCGACGAATCTAAGACGGCAACTGGACATCTATAGCAGCTGACGACCTTGGCTCCAGGAACTCGACCTACGTGGAGAAGGTAGCTCCCTCCAAGCGAGGATCGACGCGCGGGCTCGATATCGTGACAATCCTGCCGAGGCTTTGAAGGTCGAAGACTTTAATGGACCGCTAGCGGCTTCGGATCATGATGATCATAAATGACTGACGGTCGGCAATGACGCGCCGTTTCCCATGAAGGATTTTACGCTTCATTGCGTGCATCAGGGGCACTCTGGAACCGACATTGATGGCAATACCCGTAGATCTTGAGATTGTGCCGGCTAACGGCAAGAAGACGATCCGCGACATCAACATGGGCTTCATCGCTTCGCAGGTAGCGACGAGCAACTGCGAGATCACGGGCGCGAAAGTCGCTGACTGACTGAAACCCAGCCGGGGGACGAACACCGATGACGCGGTCCTCAGCGTGTTAGCGCTTAGTTCCATAGAGTTCTGCTACTTCTTGACCTCAATGATGATTTCAGTTTCCCATGGTTGCGCTGCCCGAAGAAGTCTGAATTCCTGCTGCCGAATAGGAATATCCTTGAGGAAGGGTGTCCACGCTTTCAACGGCGCCCGCGTTGGTCGGTCTTTCGAGCTCTTACGTAATGCACATGACCGGATCGAACTCCGCCACTTCAGCTCCGGGTGTTTGCTCAGCCGCCGCCGAATTCTTCCACGTCGGCGATCTCAAAAGATCGTCGCCTAACTGGAGGCTGCGGAATTGTCGGCGAGCGAGGCAGATGTACAGTAGCGCATCCTGCACCATCCGAACTGTCTCGCCCACGACCGTCATCCAGGGAACATGCGCTCACCACCTTGATAGATATGAACACTATCGCAGAAGAGTGGATGGTCGCCCGGAAGGCTCTCGAGAGTCACCACTGATATTCGCTGCCTTCGTCGCGAGCTCGTTCGGATCCCCGCGCAAGGTTCCGTCCGACTTCATCTGCCGCAACGAGGTAGCGCTGGAGAGTCTGACAGAGCCGCGTGTCACTAGGCGGCATGCTGCTTAGAAGCAAATTTGTAAGCCTTCATTGCTTCACCATCCTTTTCGGCAGGATTGCCTTTGTTGCACCCCGCACCCACCCCGCCCATATAGCGTCCATGACCCGTTCCCTCCCCATTCTCCCGCTTCGCGACATCGTCGTTTTCCCCCACCGCATCGTCCCGCTCTTCGTCGGGCGGGAGAAGTCGGTCGCGGCCCTGGAAGCCGCGATGGCGGCGGACAAGGAGCTGTTCCTGGTCGCTCAGCTCGATCCGGGCGAGGACGATCCCGATCGCGACGCGATGTACGATCTCGGCGTGATCGCGACCGCGATGCAGCTCCTGAAGCTGCCTGACGGCACCGTTCGCGTGCTGGTCGAGGGCGTGAAGCGCGCGCGGCTGGTCGACCTGGTGACGCGCGACGGCTTCATGGTGGCCGAGGTCGAGGAGGTCGACGAGGAAAGCGCCGACGGCGCCGAAGTCCAGGCGCTGATGCGCTCGGTCATCGACCAGTTCGAGAATTACGCCAAGCTCAACAAAAGACTCCCGGCCGAGACCGGCATCCAGCTCGCCGAGATCGAGCAGCCGTCGGCGCTCGCCGATGCGGTCGCTTCGAACCTGTCGATCAAGGTCGCCGACAAGCAGGCGCTGCTCGGCGAGCTCAATCCGGCGCGCCGGCTCGAGATGGTGTTCGCCTTCATGGAAGGCGAGCTCGGCGTGCTCCAGGTCGAGAAGAAGATCCGCAGCCGCGTCAAGCGCCAGATGGAGAAGACGCAGCGCGAATATTATTTGAACGAGCAGTTGAAGGCGATCCAGCGCGAGCTTGGCAACGAGAGCGAGGAAGGCGGCGACGAGCTGCAGGAGCTTGCCGAAAAGATCCGCAAGACCCGCCTGTCGAAGGAAGCCAAGTCTCGCGCCAATGCCGAGCTGAAGAAGCTCCGCGCGATGGCGCCGATGTCGGCGGAAGCGACGGTCGCCCGCAATTATCTCGACATCCTGCTCGGGCTTCCCTGGGGTAAGAAATCCAAGCTGAAAAAGGACATCGCCGAGGCGCAGCGGGTGCTCGACGAAGACCATTACGGGCTCGAGAAGGTCAAGGACCGGATCGTCGAATATCTCGCGGTCCAGGCGCGCACCAACAAGCTCAAGGGTCCGATCCTGTGCCTCGTCGGCCCGCCGGGCGTCGGCAAGACCTCGCTTGGCCGCTCGATCGCCCGCGCGACCGGCCGCGAGTTCGTTCGCCAGTCGCTTGGCGGAGTGCGCGACGAGGCCGAGATCCGCGGCCACCGGCGGACGTACATCGGCTCGCTTCCGGGCAAGATCATCTCGAACATCAAGAAAGCGGGGACTTCGAACCCGCTGTTCCTGCTCGATGAGATCGACAAGCTCGGCCAGGATTTCCGCGGCGATCCTTCGTCGGCGCTCCTCGAAGTCCTCGATCCCGAGCAGAACAGCCGCTTCCAGGACCATTATCTCGAGCTCGATTACGACCTTCGCGACGTGATGTTCGTGACCACCGCGAACTCGCTCGACATGCCGCAGCCGCTGATGGACCGCATGGAGATCATCCGGCTCGAGGGCTACACCGAGGACGAGAAGGTCGAGATCGCCAAGCGCCACCTGATCCCCAAGCAGATGGAGGCGCACGGTCTCAAGCCCGAGGAGCTCGTCTTCACCGACGAGGCGCTGCGCAAGATCATCCAGCATTACACGCGCGAAGCCGGCGTACGCACGCTCGAGCGCGAGCTCGCCAAGGTCGCGCGTAAATCGCTGCGCCAGATCCTCGAGAACAAGACCGAGACGATCGAGCTGACACCGGAAAATCTGGGCGATTTCCTCGGCGTCCGGAAATTCCGCTACGGCATGGGCGAGGAAGAAGACTCGATCGGCGCGGTCACCGGCCTCGCCTGGACCGAGGTTGGCGGCGAGCTGCTCACCATCGAAGCGGTCACCGTGCCCGGCAAGGGCCAGATCAAGACGACCGGCAAGCTCGGCGAAGTGATGCAGGAGTTGATCCAGGCGGCGATGAGCTTCGTCAAGGCGCGCGCACCGGCCTACGGCGTGAAACCGTCGATCTTCGCCCACAAGGACATCCACGTGCACTTGCCCGAAGGCGCGGTGCCGAAGGACGGTCCGTCGGCGGGTGTCGGCATGGTCACCGCAATGATCTCGACCTTGAGCGGGACTGCCGTCCGGCGCGATATCGCGATGACCGGAGAAGTCACTCTGCGCGGGCGCGTGCTTCCGATCGGCGGGCTGAAGGAGAAGCTGCTCGCGGCCTTGCGCGGCGGAATAACCACGGTGCTCATTCCCGGCCGAGAATGAGAAGGACCTTGTCGACATTCCGGCAAGCGTGAAGGAAGCCCTCGAGATTGTGCCGGTCAGCCATGTCGACGAGGTGCTGGCGCGCGCTTTGACCGCGCCGTTGCAGGCCATCGAGTGGACCGACGCCGACGAGCATGCGGCCGAGCCGCCGGTTCCGCCGGCCAGTCCCGAATCGGGCGCCGCCGTCCGTCACTAACGGCTGGACAGGCACCGGGACTCTGGCCTTAAAGGGCTGCAGTCAGGTCGCGCGAGTTTTGCGTCAGGTGAGGGGAGAGCCGGGCCCATGAACAAGCAGGAATTGATTGGCCACGTCGCCGACCGCGCGGGACTCAGCCGCAACGATGCCTTGCGCGCCGTCGAAACGATGCTCGAGGTGGTCACATCGGCGCTGAAGCGCGGCGATGAAGTGCGGCTGGTCGGCTTTGGCAATTTTTCGGTCACGCGGCGGAAGGCGTCGACCGGACGCAATCCGCGCACCGGCGAGCCGATGCAGATCAAGGCCAGTTCGCAGCCGAAGTTCCGTCCCGGGCAAGGTGCTCAAGGACGCGGTTCAATAGCTGGACAGCCGTCCGGCCGCACTATATCCGCCGCTCCAGGGCGCCCGCAAAGTACTCTTGCCGGGTCCCATCGCTCAATCGGGCGGGCGCGTAGCTCAGTGGTAGAGCACACCCTTCACACGGGTGGGGTCGTAGGTTCAAACCCTACCGCGCCCACCATTATTCCTCCCTGTCGCGAAGCGATGGGGAGGGGGACCGTTCAGCGCAGCTGAATGGTGGAGGGGCCCCTCCGTCAGTCCCGCTAACGCGTGACTGCCA
>CAWKHO010000003.1:0-143563 GCA_963849435.1 uncultured Alphaproteobacteria bacterium | reverse complement strand
TCAGGTTTTCTCGCGCTGTCCGCCTGTGCGACGCTGGCGCGGATGCATGACCAGGCGACGCTCAAGCACGGTCGCGCTCGGTTGCGGGCTGACTTACGGCGAGCTCATCCAGGATGAGCAGCAGAAGAAGTTGCTGCTCCTGATCCACGACAGCCCCAATGCCGAGCAGCGCGTGTGCGTCACCAAATGGGCCAGGCGCAAGAACAAACTCAGGCCCGTGTTCGTCAACATGCAGTTTCCGAGGACAGGGTGAGCGTGTCCCCACCCGCAGCCCCCTCACCCGGCGGTTTTTTTTTTCTTTTATCGCGCCGACCCTCTCCCGCGCGGCTGGGGGGAGGGTTAGAGGCCCGAATTCCCTCTCCCCTTTTCCAGGGAGAGGGTGGCCGCGTCAGCGCGGTCGCTGGCGGGTAGTGGTTTCGAGCGCCTTCTCGATCACTGTCCACCACGCCATCGAGGTTCTGCAGGACCTCGTTGTTCCAGAAGCGGATCAATTGAGGGCGGAAATCCCTGGCTCTCCAGATAGGCTCAGTTCGGCGCGCATCGCGTTCAGGCGTGTGCTGACCGCCGTCGACTTCAACGATCAACCCCTCTTCTCCGCGCAAAGGAAATCCACGACGTAGCCGTCGATTTGGAGCTTGTTTGCGGAACTTGGAATCCGTTGAGTTGCCGTGCGCGGAGGACGCTCCAGAGCTTGCGTTCCGCTTCCGTTCGAGTTTTTTCGAGACAGCGTAACACTCGACCTGCTTGTAGGAAATGGTGCCTTGCCGGCACCGACGAGCCCCCTCACCCGGGCGCTCGGCGCCGACCCTCTCCCGCGTTGGGGAGAGGGTAGTTTGGGCGGAAAAAGCCAAGTTACGCCCACAAAGAAAAAATTAACCGTCAATGCCTAAGCGCACCGACATTAAATCCATCCTGATCATCGGCGCGGGGCCGATCGTCATCGGGCAGGCGGCCGAGTTCGATTATTCGGGGAGCCAGGCGGTCAAGGCGCTGAAAGCCGAGGGCTATCGGGTGATCGTCGTCAATTCGAACCCGGCGACGATCATGACCGATCCGGAGCTCGCCGACGCGACCTATATCGAGCCGGTCACTCCGGCGATCGTCGCGAAGATCTGGAGAAGGAGCGGCCGGACGCGCTGCTTCCGACCATGGGCGGGCAGACCGCGCTCAACACCGCGCTGGCCTTGTTCAAGGACGGGACGCTCGACCGGCTCGGGATCGAGCTGATCGGGGCGAACGCCGAGGCGATCGAGAAGGCCGAGGACCGGCTTGAAATTCCGCGAGGCGATGGACCGGATCGGGCTCGACAGCCCGCGCTCGGCGATCGCGCATACAGCTTCGAGGTGCGCTCGCGGGGCTCGACATGTCGGGCTGCCCGCGATCATCCGCCCGACTTCACATTGGGCGGGACGGGCGGGGGAATCGCCTACAACCGCGACGAATTCGAGGCGATGTCCGCGGCGGGCTCGAGGCGTCGCCGACCACCGAAGTGCTGATCGAGGAATCGGTGCTCGGCTGGAAGGAATATGAGATGGAGGTCGTGCGCGACCGCGCCGACCGCATCATCATCTGCTCGATCGAGAATATCGACCCGATGGGGGTCCACACGGGCGATCAGATCACGTCGCCCCGGCGCTGACGCTGACCGACAAGGAATATCAGCGGATGCGCACCGCCTCCATCGCGGTGTTGCGCGAAATCGGCGTCGAAACAGGCGGTTCCAACGTCCAGTTCGCGGTCGATCCGAAGACCGGGCGGATGGTGGTGATCGAGATGAACCCGCGCGTGTCGCGGTCGTCGGCGCTGGCCTCGAAGGCGACCGGCTTCCCGATCGCCAAGGTCGCCGCGCGGCTGGCGGTCGGCTACACGCTCGACGAGATCGCCAACGACATCACCGGCGGCGCGACCCCGGCGAGCTTCGAGCCGACGATCGATTATGTGGTGACGAAGGTCCCGCGCTTCGCCTTCGAGAAGTTCAAGGGCGCCGAGCGCTCCTGACCACCTCGATGAAGTCCGTCGGCGAAGTCATGGCGATCGGGCGCAATTTCGCCGAGAGCCTGCAAAAGGCGCTGCGCGGGCTGGAGATCGGCCTCACCGGGCTCGACCGCGTGCGCGAGCTTCGAGCAGCGGATCCGGCGGCGATCGAGAGCGCGCTGGCGCGGGCGACCCCGGACCGGCTTGCTGATCGCCGCCGAGGCGTTGCGCCAGGGCTTTACGGTCGAGCGGATCAACGAGATCGCCGGCATTTCGATCCGTGGTTCCTCGAGCGGCTGAAGGAGATCGTCGAGGCCGAAGAGGAGGTGCGGATCAACGGCCTGCCGAGCGACGCGACGGGGATGCGGCGGCTTGAAGGCGATGGGCTTTTCCGATGCTCGGCTGGCTCAGCTTTCGCTCCGCTCCGCCGGCGTCGAGCGCGGGATGAGCGAGGCCGTCGCGGCGGGCGGATCCGGCACCGTGCACAGCGCGATCAGAGCACATGACGGGCGGGATCACCGAGGACGAGGTCCGCGACCATCGGCTGCGGCTCGGCGTGCGCCCGGTGTTCAAGCGCATCGACAGCTGTGCCGCCGAGTTCGATGCGGCGACGCCCTATTTGTACTCGACCTATGAGGCGCCGTTGTTCGGCGAACCCGGAGGACGAGGCCGAGATCACCGCGCGCAGGAAGGTGATGATCCTCGGCGGCGGGCCGAACCGGATAGGGCAGGGCATCGAGTTCGATTATTGCTGCTGCCACGCCGCTTTCGCGCTCGGGCGCGACGGGGCGCGGGTTCGAAGACGATCATGGTCAATTGCAACCCGGAGACGGTCTCGACCGACCCCGACACGTCGGACCGGCTCTATTTCGAGCCGCTGACCGCCGAGGACGTGCTCGAGATCGTCCGGCGCGAGGCGGAGAAGGGCGAATTGCTCGGGGTTATCGTCCAGCTCGGCGGGCAAACTCCGCTGAAACTCGCGGCCGAGCTGCAGGCGGCGGGCGTTCCGATCCTCGGCACGTCGCCCGACAGCATCGACCTTGCCGAGGACCGCGAGCGGTTTGCCTCGCTCGTGTCGAAGCTCAAGCTCAAGCAGCCCGCCAACGGCATCGCGCGCAGCCGCGACGAGGCGCTGCGCGTCGCCGAGCGGATCGGCTATCCGGTGCTTCTGCGGCCATCCTACGTGCTTGGCGGGCGCGGAATGGAGATCGTCGACGGACCGCAGCAGCTCGACCATTATATCGCGACCGCGGTGCAGGTGTCGGGCAGCTCACCGGTGCTGATCGACCGCTATTTGCGCGACGCGATCGAGGTGGACGTCGATGCGATCTGCGACGGCACCGACGTGGCCGTGTGCGGAGTGCTCCAGCATATCGAGGAGGCGGGAGTCCATTCCGGCGACAGCGCTTGCGCGATCCCGCCGCACAGCCTCAGCGCGGAGCTGGTCGGCGAGATCGAGCGCCAGACGCGCGAGCTGGCCTTGGCGCTCAAGGTCCGCGGCCTGATGAACGTCCAGTTCGCCGTCCAGAATGGCGAAGTCTATCTGATCGAGGTCAATCCGCGCGCGAGCCGCACCGTCCCGTTCGTCGCCAAGGCCACGGGCAAGCCGATCGCCAAGATCGCCGCCCGGGTGATGGCTGGCGAGGCGCTTGCGGGGTTCGGCGAGATCGGCCGCGATCTCGATTATGTCGCGGTCAAGGAGTCGGTGTTCCCGTTCGCCCGCTTCCCGGGCACCGATCCGGTCCTCGGACCGGAGATGAGGAGCACCGGCGAAGTCATGGGAATCGATCGCAATTTCGACCTCGCTTTCGCCAAGGCTCTGCTCGGCGCCGGGATGATCTTGCCGCAGTCCGGAACGGCGTTCGTCTCGGTCAAGGACGCGGACAAGGACCATATCGTGCCGGCGGTCGAGAAGCTGATCGAGCTCGGCTTCTCGATCATCGCGACCGGCGGAACCGCCGCGCACCTGCAGGCGAAGGGGCTGCCCGTCGCGCAGGTGAACAAGGTCGCGCAGGGACGGCCGCACATCGTCGACCGGCTGCTCGACGGCGATGTCGATCTGGTGTTCAACACCACCGAAGGCTGGCAGTCGCTGAAGGACAGCCATTCGATCCGCACGACCGCGCTCAACAAGAAGGTGCCATACTTCACCACCGCGCCGGCGAGCCTCGCCGCAGCCCGCGCAATCGAGGCGGTGCGGGGCCACGCGCTTGAAGTCGGCTCGCTCCAATCCTATTATTCCGCGACCGCGAGTTAAGCCTCACTGACAATTTGCCTCCTGAAGCGGGCGCGAAGCCACGCCGGGGCAGCGTTTTGAAAAGGGAAGAACGATGGCGAGTGCCGACAAGGTGCCGATGCTGGAAGAAGGCTATCGCAAGCTCAATGACGAGGTGCGGCGGCTGAAGAACGAGCGTCCGGAGATCGTTGAATCGATCGAGGCGGCGCGCGCGCACGGCGACCTTTCGGAGAACGCGGAATATCACGCGGCGAAGGAACGCCAGGGCCAGATCGAGGCGACCATCGCCGATCTCGAGGACCGCCTGAGCCGGGCGATGGTGATCGATCCGACCACGCTGTCGGGTGACAAGGTCGTGTTCGGCGCCACCGTCACGCTCAAGGACGAGGACGGCAAGAAGGTGCGCTACCAGCTCGTCGGCCAGACCGAGGCGGACGCCAAGGACGGGCGCATCAGCTACAATTCGCCGCTCGGCCGTGCACTGATCGGGCGCCAGGTCGGCGAGGACGTCGAGGTGTCGGCGCCTTCGGGCGACCGCTATTACGAGATCAAGAAGATCGAGTTCATCTGAGCCGGACGGTGGAGCGCATCCCCCGCACCGCGACTGTCGCGATCACCGCGCTGACCGTTTTCTTCTGGCTGGTCGCGCAAGTCATCTCGACGCCGGAGCAAGCGGCGGCTGTGCTCGGGTTCATTCCGGCGCGCTTCAGCGGGTTGATCACCATCTCGCCCGCGGTACCAACGTTCCTGACCCCGCTGAGCGCGACACTGGTCCATGCCAACGCGATCCACATCGGCTTCAACCTGCTGATCTTCGTCTGGTGCGGGACGGCCGTCGAACGCGTGCTCGGCAAAATCGGGCTGATCCTGCTTTATGTCGTCGGCGCTTATGCTTCGGCGCTGGCGCAATGGGCGGTTGCGCCCGGCAGCATCGTCCCAATGATCGGCGCGAGCGGGGCCGTCAGCGCAGCGATCGGCGCCTATGCGCTGAGTTTCGGACGGGCGAAGCGGGTGACCAACAATTTCCATCTCAACCGCTGGATCAACGTCGTCTGGCTGATGGTCGCCTGGGTGGTGTTGCAGGCCATGATGGGTTGGCTCGCGAACAGCCAAGGCTACGCGCTCGCAATCGCCGCGCACATCGGCGGCTTCGCGGCCGGCCTGCTGCTGCAGCGGCCGCTGCTGTTATGGCACTACCGCAAGGCTTGACTAAGCTCCGCAGACGCCTTCGGTCGCGATATTCCGGGAATGCTGCCTTCCAGATCGGGCTCCAGCAGCCGGTGCAGGTGGACGATCACATATTTCATTTCCGCATCGTCGACGCTGCCCTGCGCTTTGCCGCGCCATGCGTCCTCGGCGGCTGCGAAGCTGTCGTAGATGCCGACGAGATCGATGTGGTCGAGGTCGACGAAGTCGAGCCCGCGCGGATCCTTGACGCGTCCGCCGAAGACCAGGTGAAGCTTGCTCATTGCCCCTCCGCTAGCAGGAATTGTCCCGACGAGTCAGTCTTGTTTGCGGGCAGCGTCCAGTGCGGCCTTGCCGGACGCGCGCGCCGCCTCGGTCACGCCTTCGAGCAATGAGCGGATCGTCTTCTCGCCCTTCTCGCGATTGAGGCCGAGCTCGTCGAGGCGCTCGGTGCCGGTGTCCTTCGCGGCATTGTAGGCGGCGCGAGCAGTGTCCTTCACCCGGCGCGCGGTCGGGCGGACGAGGCGGGCCTCGCTTCGGGTCCGCGGCAGGAGCGCAGCGATCAGCGCACCCGCGGCAATGCCGCCGGCCAGCGCGATCAGCGGCGCTTCGCCGAACGTATCGGAAACGCGGTCGCGGGCGCTGTCATAGGCTTCGATCGCGCGCTGGCGGGCGCTTGCCGAGGTTGGGGTCTCGGTGGTGGTGCGATTGTCGGTCATTCAGCTGTCTCCGTTTCACTGTGTTTCACAGGCGCCGTTTCGCCCTTGCTCGCGGGCTTGCGGCGCGCCTTTTTGGTGGTGCGTTTCTTGCTCATTCCATCGACCAGCTTGCCGGCGAGATCGCGGATCGGGTCGCGGGCGAGGAACATCGCGATCGCGGCCACGACGCCGCCTGTCGCGTAAGGGCGGCTGCGCACCGCGTCCACGGCGTCCTCGGCGAAGTCGGCACCCTTCATCTTCGCGCCTTCCCAGGCGCCGCGGGCGAGCGTCTTCGGGCTGAGCCGCTCCTGAAGCTCCTGCGCGGTCGACATCAGCCGCGAGCGCGAGCGCTCGACTTCGCCACGCGCCGCCGCGACTTCCGGGCCGTCCGTCACAGGACCTGCTTCACGCGCTCAGCGCCATACCAGGCGAGACCGCCCGCAATGGCAGCGAAGATCACGAGACCGGCGATGCCGGCGAGCAGCGGCCCGAGAAACTTCGCAAGCGCGAGCACGACTCCGACCGCAAGCGCTGTGACCGCGGCCAGCGCGACGATGAACGCAACGCCGAACAGAGCGGCTGGAAGCGCCAGGGCCTTGGCCTTCGCCGCGGCAATCGCCTTGGCGAGGGCGATCTCGGCCCGAGCATACCCTTTGCCTTCCTCGACGAGCTGGTGGACCAGATCGCCGACGGGCCGCTCCTCGTGCGGCGGCTCCGCCTGATCGACGGGCTTCAGCATCAGTCGCGGTCGTCCTCGTCGTCATCTTCGCCGCTGGCGAGGCCGCTCTTGAGCAGCCGCGCGACGACGAAGCCAACGACCGCTGCTCCAGCGAGCGCGATGCCGGGGCTGTTGCGGACGAAATTGCGTGTGTCCTCGATCAGCTCGTCCGGGTCTTTCTCGGCAATGGTATTGGCGGCATTCTCGATCGCACCGGCGGCGCGGCGCGCATAGTCGCCATACTCGGGGCCGAGCCGCTCCTCGATCCCCGAGCAGTGTCGCCGACCATCTTCGAGACGTTGGCCAACGCCTCGGCCGTGCGCTCCATGCCTTGAGTAACCAGTCCGCGCGCCTTCTCGCCAGCCTGGCTGGAGAGCTTCTCGCGGCCGCTGCGGAAGCGGTCGGCGAGACCCGTCTCGGGGCTGCCGCTGCCGCTCACCGGGCGTTCGGCGTCGCCGCGCGGGGCGGGAATTTCCTTTTCAGCCACCAACGTGGTGTCCATTTTCGCGCCGCCTTCGATCACCGTGTCGGTTCCATCGGGCAAAGCAGCGGTTTTGTCGTCAGCCATTGCGAGTTCCTCCTTTGGCGATTCAACCGGCCGCTCCGCTTCGTTCCGGGCTGCCAAGCCGAAAGTTGCACGCCCGGACGCGCGTCTTATACGCCCGTGCATACCAGCTATATTGTTACGCCCCCGCAAGAAGGAAAGCCATGACCGCGATCGCCGATGTCCATGCCCGCCAGATCCTCGACAGCCGGGGCAATCCGACGGTCGAAGTCGATGTCGAGCTCGAGGATGGAAGCCTGGGCCGCGCCGCCGTGCCTTCGGGGGCTTCGACCGGCGTGCACGAGGCGGTGGAGCTGCGCGACGGCGACAAGACCCGCTGGGGCGGGAAGGGCGTCGGCAAAGCGGTCGCGGCCGTCAACGGCGAGATCGCTAAAGCGGTCACCGGCCGCGACGTCCAGGATCAGGCGGGCCTCGACGCGGCGATGATCGCGCTCGACGGCACCGAGAACAAGGGCCGCCTCGGCGCCAATGCGATCCTCGGGGTGAGCCTCGCGGCGGCCAAGGCCGCGGCGAACGCGCAGGGAATGCCGCTCTATCGTTACCTCGGCGGCGCGGATGCGAACCTGCTTCCGTTGCCGAAGATGAACATTCTGAACGGCGGCGTTCATGCCGACAACGGCATCGACTTCCAGGAATTCATGGTGCTTCCGGCCGGCGCTCCGACCTTCGCCGAGGCGCTGCGCTGCGGGGCGGAGATTTTCCATGCGCTGAAGAGCGCGCTTCACCAGGCCGGCTTTTCGACCGCGGTCGGGGATGAGGGCGGCTTTGCGCCGGCGCTGTGAACTCGACCCGCGAAGCGCTCGATTTCATCCTGCGCGCCGTCGAGGCGGCGGGCTACAAGCCGGGCGGCGACGTGCTGCTTGGGACCGGACCCGCGCGGCCAGCGAATATTTCAAGGACGGCGCGTACCGCATGGAAGGCGAGGGGAAGACCCTCTCGCCCGGCCGAGAACGCCGATTTCCTCGCCGAGCTCGCATCGGCCTATCCGATCGCTTCGATCGAAGACGGAATGGACGAGGACGACGCGGAGGGTGGAAGATCCTGACGGAAAAGCTCGGCGATCGCGTCCAGCTCGTCGGCGACGACGCTTTCGTCACCAACGTCGAGCGGCTGCAGTGGGGGATCGATCACAAGATCGCCAATTCGATCCTGATCAAGGTCAACCAGATCGGCACGCTGACCGAGACCATCGCGACTGTGCGGCTGGCGCAAAGCTCGGGCTATACGACGGTCATGTCGCACCGGTCGGGCGAGACCGAGGATTCGACCATCGCCGACCTCGCCGTCGCGCTCAGCTGCGGGCAGATCAAGACCGGCAGCCTCGCGCGCTCGGACCGCACCGCGAAGTACAACCAGCTGCTGCGGATCGAGGAGGAGCTAGGGGATGCGGCGCGATATGCCGGCCGCGGGGCGCTCAAGGCGTATCAAGCCGGCTTAGCGGCCGACGATGAAGTTCGCGATCGGGACCCATGCCGGCGAATGATAGATGAAGCGTCGTTGCGATCTCACCGGCGAGGATTGCGGGGACGGCGACTTCGTAGACGGGGTGCAGGCGACCGCGAGTCACCCAGTCGTAGGCGAGCGCTCCCGCAAGCAACAGGCTGGTGCCGGCGTAAGTGTAGATCAGCATTCCGATATAGCCGTCGCCAAAGACGTTATAGAGGGCGGTGCCCCACCATCGTCCATATGCCGCTCCGACGATGATTGTCGTGGCGAGCAGGATCAGGCGCTTGTGCGCGGCCGGGCTCTTGCGAGCCGCGATCGCGGCGCTCGCCAGCGCGGTGAATGCGATGACATAGTAGATCGCGATAATGAAAAACGCGCGTTCGTCGGGTTCGCCGGTACGGAACCGCTGGCTGTAAACCTCCGACAGAAACCCGCTGACGGCCATCAGCGGGATGAGCCCCACGGCCACAATGCCGAGTTTCATGTGGAGTTGCGGCCTGCGGGTACGGATCAGCGCGATCTGAGTGGTGAGCAGGATCATCCATGCGCTGAAGGCAAGAGCATGGATCTGCAGGATCAGCGGCGCCGGATAGTCCGCATGGCCGGCGATCCGCTTGGCGACCGCAGGCTGGAATCCCATCAGCACGCCCAGCCAGCAGAAGGCGAGAAACAGGAGGAAGAAGTTGCGGTCCCATTTATGGAACGCGATGAAACGGCGCCGCCGCGTTGGAACAGATAGCGGCCCTGACGCGGCCAATTCGCCTGATGTGTCCATCGGCTCTCCCCCGGACTCAGCCCGTAGCCGAAACGAATAGAGGTGTCGCGGGTGTTGTTGATCCACAACTTTATCCGCGAGATATCCACCAAAGCATTCTTTTCACTTGCCTTCGTGACTCCATCGTGATTTTCTGGTGACGTCATGAGGGGTGGGAACCGCATTTTTCAGCTCATTCGCCGCGCGGCCACGCCGGCGCTGGCGCTGATCGTCGTCGGAACCTTTGCCGGCCACGCAATCGCCGGCCCCAACGGGATTCTCGCGTGGGGCGGCTACCATCGCGCGCTTAAGGAGCGTCAGGCGGAGCTCGCGCAACTCGAGACGCAGCGCACGCTGCTTCGCCATCACTCGGCGCTTCTCGACCCGCGCAAGGCCGACCCCGACATGGCCGACGAGCTGGTGCGCAAGGACCTCGGGCTTGTCCGCCCCGATGAGGTGATCGTCCCGCTCGACTAGGCTCTCCTGAGCCGGTCGAAGGATTGCCGCTTTCCGCACCGCAACCTATAGACCCGCGCGCCCCACCACCTGAAAGAGATCGCCGTGGCGCGTCCCGCCAAAAAAGCCGCTGCTTCGCCAGCACAACAAGAACCCGACATCGAGCGCCCGCCTACAGCCGAAGCGCTACAAGGCGTCGAAGGACGAGCTGCTCAAGCTGTATCGTGAGATGCTGCTCATCCGCCGTTTCGAGGAGCGCGCGGGGCAGCTCTACGGACTCGGGCTGATCGGCGGATTCTGCCACCTCTATATCGGTCAGGAAGCGGTTGCGGTGGGGCTGCAGTCGGCGATGACCGTCGGCAAGGACAGCGTCATCACCGGCTATCGCGATCACGGGCACATGCTCGCTTATGGCATCGACCCCAAGCTGATCATGGCCGAGCTGACCGGCCGCGCCGCGGGCATTTCCAAGGGCAAGGGCGGCTCGATGCACATGTTCAGCGTCGACCACGGCTTTTACGGCGGGCATGGCATCGTCGGCGCGATGGTGCCGCTCGGCACCGGCCTCGCCTTCGCCCACAAATATCGCGAGGATGGCGGGGTGTGCCTCACCTACATGGGCGACGGCGCGGTCAACCAGGGGCAGGTGGCTTCGAGGCGCTCAACATGGCCAAATTGTGGAACCTGCCGGTCATCTACGCGATCGAGAATAACAAATATGCGATGGGCACGAGCATCGAGCGGTCGCATTCCGAGCCCTTGCTGTACCGCAAGGGGGAGAGCTTCCGAATTCCGGGCTTTCAGGTTGACGGCATGGACGTGCTTGCGGTGCGCGGCGCGGCCCAGGTTGCGCTCGAATGGGTGCGGGGCGGCAAGGGCCCGATCATCGTCGAATTCCTGACCTACCGCTATCGCGGCCATTCGATGTCCGACCCGGCGCGCTATCGGACTCGCGAGGAGGTGCAGGGCGTGCGCGAGCACCGCGACCCGATCATCCACGCTGAGCGCAACCTCGAAGCGATGGGGGTCAAGGAAGAGGAGCTGAAGGCGATCGACAAGGAAATCAAGGACATCGTCGTCGGCGCTGCCAAGTTCGCTGAAGATGCGCCAGAGCCCGATCCCAAGGAGCTTTACACCGACGTGCTGGTGGGGAGCTATTGATGGCGACCGAGCTCAAGATGCCCGCGCTTTCTCCCACGATGGAGGAGGGCACGCTCGCCAAATGGCTGGTCAAGGAAGGCGACGAGGTGAAGTCGGGCGACATCCTCGCCGAGATCGAGACCGACAAAGCGACGATGGAGTTCGAAGCGGTCGATGAGGGGACGATCGAGAAGATCCTGGTCCCTGAAGGCACGGATGGGGTGAAGGTCGGCCAACCGATCGCGCTGCTCGCCGTCGACGGAGAGCAGGTGAGCGAAGCCCCGTCAGCTCCGCGCTGCAGCGCCTGTGGAAGCTCCGCAAGACAGAGGAGCCCAAGATCTCGGGAAGGCGTCGAGATTCCCGCATCGCAGCAGGATGAGGCCACCCCGACGCCGCACGTGTTCGAGACTGCCGCGCGCGACCTCGTGGCCGACGTCGCGCATACACATGACGAGCCTGAGGTCCCCGATGGCACACCGCTGGTCAGCACGACGGTGCGTGACGCCCTGCGTGACGCGATGGCCGAAGAGATGCGCCGCGACGACCGCGTGTTCGTGATCGGCGAGGAGGTCGCCGAATATCAGGGCGCCTACAAGGTTACGCAGAACCTGCTGCAGGAGTTCGGCGCCAGGCGCGTCGTCGATACGCCGATCACCGAATATGGCTTTGCCGGGCTCGGAACTGGCGCTGCAATGGGCGGCCTGCGCCCGATCGTCGAATTCATGACGTTCAACTTCGCGATGCAGGCGATCGACCACATCATCAATTCGGCCGCAAAGACGAACTACATGTCCGGCGGGCAGATGCGCTGCCCGATCGTGTTCCGCGGGCCGAACGGCGCCGCCGCCCGCGTCGCCGCGCAGCACAGCCAGAATTACGGCAGCTGGTACGCCCATGTGCCGGGCCTGGTCGTGATCGCGCCCTATAGCGCAGCGGACGGCAAGGGCCTGTTGAAGGCTGCGATCCGCACCGATGATCCCGTCGTCTTTCTCGAGAACGAGCTGCTCTACGGCCAGCATTTCGACGTGCCGCAGCTCGACGATTATGTGCTTCCGATCGGCAAGGCGCGGATCGTGCGGCCGGGCAAGGACGTGACCATCGTCAGTTACTCGATCGGTGTCGGCGTGGCGCTCGAAGCCGCGCAGGAGCTGATGGGGCAGGGCATCAACGCCGAGGTGATCGACCTTCGCACGTTGCGCCCGCTCGACAAGGCGACGGTGCTCGAGAGCCTGAAGCGCACCAACCGCATGGTGGTGGTCGAAGAAGGCTGGCCGGTGTGCTCGATCTCATCCGAGATCATCGCCATCGCGATGACCGAAGGCTTCGACGATCTCGACGCGCCGGTGCTGCGCGTGACCGACGTCGACGTACCGCTGCCTTACGCCGCGAACCTCGAGAAGATGGCGCTGATCAAGGCCTCGCAAGTGGTCGAGGCGGTGAAGGCCATCACCTATCGCTGAGCGGACGCTCGATTCCGACCGCCTGACGGCGCTCGCCGCTATCCCGCGCACCGTCCGGCCAGCATTCGCGACACTCTGGAACCTCGACCTGGCGATGGCGGATGTGGTTGCGACCACGACCGAGCCGGCGCTTGGGGCAATCCGGCTCGCCTGGTGGCGCGAGCGGTTGGAAGAGCTCGACGCTGGGCTAGCGCCGCCGGGCGAGCCGCGGCTCAGCGCTATTGCGCGCCAGCTGCTCGGCCGAGGCGTTAGCGGTAAGGAGCTGTCGCAGCTCGAAGACGCGTGGCTTCCGCTCCTCCAACAATTTCCTTGGGCTGGTGAGCAGGCCGAGGGTCTCTGTGCTGCGGGGGCGAATATTGTTCGGCATCGGTGCGCGGCTGCTCGGCGGAAGGGCGGAAGACGCTGAAGCTGCGGGCGCCTTTTGGTCCCTCGCTGACGGTGCTGCCCATTGCAGCGATGCTCTATCGCGCGAGTTCCTGCTGAGCGCGGCTCAGGAAACGCTGGTTGAGCTTCAGCCCAAGCTCCCGCGCGAAGTTCGGCCATTGACCGTATTGATCGCGCTTGCCGCCCATGACGTGCTGCGCAGTGGCAGGCTCACGCGTGTCGCGGTCGCGCTGGCGCATCGGCTGCGCGGCACTATCCCCCGCAGTTGACAGAACTCACTCCGAAACGGATCATTACGCTGCCGAATCTCCGCTTGGATGGAGGTGCCCATGTGGCGTTTCTTCGCCGGGGCCGCGGCCTGCTTCCTGCTTCTGACCGGCGCGTTCCTGCTGTGGCAGTCGCGCGCGCAAGGTCCCTCGCTTCCCGCTGCTCCGACGCCGCTCGCCGCGGCCGCGCCTTCCCTGTTCGGCGCTTCGCAACAGCTCGAAGCGCCCGAGGCCAGCCTGAAGAGCCGCGAGGAGAAGCGCTTCAGCCGCTACGACAAGAACAAGGACGGCAAGGTCGAGTCCGACGAATATTTCGCGGCGAGGCGGAAGAACTTCGAAAAGCTCGACCTCGACCACAATGGGACGCTGTCGTTCCAGGAATATGCGGTCAAGGGGATCGAGAAGTTCCAGGGCGCGGACAAGGATCGTTCGGGCTGGCTAACCGCCGCCGAATTCGCGACGACCGCGGCGCCACCGCCCAAGCACAAGACGTGCAGCTGCGGACGCACTGAGCCGCAAGCGGCGAGCAACGACGACTAGAGTTCCTCCCCATCGCCAGATGGGGAGGGGAACCATGCGAAGCATGGTGGAGGGGTAAATGGCGCTGCTAGGGAGAAGAACGAGACGGTCCTCCGCGCACGCGCATTGCGGAGAAGTTTGACTTTTCCCGAGGGAATGCTCTGGCAAGTCCTCCGGCGACGGCCGGAAGGTCTTAAATTTCGCCTTCAACACCCGATCGGGCGCTTCATCGTCGATTTCTACTGTGGTGCTGCAAGGCTGGTGATCGAGGTCGATGGCGAAGCACACAGCATGGGAGACCGTCCCGCTCGTGACGCGCGTCGTGATGCTTGGCTCAGGGACCAAGGTCTTCGCGTGCTCCGCTTCAGCGCGTCCGACGTGATGCGAGATCTTCAGTCTGTGGTTACGGCGATTCTCCTCGACTGTCGGCGCTAGTTACCCCTCCACCAGCTCCGCTGGTTCCCCTCCCCACGAATTCTCGTGGGGAGGAATTGACGCGAGCCACTCGGCCAGCGCCGTTCGGGCTCGGTCGGTGTAGGCTTGCTTGCGGTCGGCGCGTTTCCAGCGGCCTTCGATTGGCGGCATGAGGCCGAAGTTGACGTTCATTGGCTGGAAGGTCTCGGCGTCGGCCCCGCCGGTGATGTGGCCGAGCAGCGCTCCGAGCGCGGTTTCGACGGGGGGGTGGGGAACGCTTTCGCCCCTCAGCTCCGCGGCCGCGAAACGGGCGGCGAGCAGTCCTACCGCGGCGCTTTCCACATAACCTTCGCAGCCGGTGATCTGGCCGGCGAAGCGGATGTTCGGCTTCGATTTGAGACGCAGCTCGCGATCGAGCAGCCGCGGCGCGTTGATGAAGCTGTTGCGGTGAATGCCGCCCAACCGGGCGAATTCGGCATTCTCGAGGCCTGTTATGGTGCGGAAGATGCGCACCTGCTCGCCGTGCTTCAGCTTGGTCTGAAAACCGACCATGTTCCACAATGTGCCGAGCGCATTGTCTTGGCGGAGCTGAACCACGGCATAAGGCCAGCGGCCGGTGCGCGGATTGTCGAGGCCGACCGGTTTCATCGGGCCGTGGCGGAGAGTTTCGGGGCCGCGTTCGGCCATCACCTCGATGGGCATGCAGCCTTCGAAATACGGCGTGTCCTTCTCCCACTCGTGGAACGGCATCTTCTCGCCGGCGACGAGCGCGGCAACAAAGTCCTCATACTGCGGCTTGTCGAGCGGGCAGTTGATGTAGTCCTTGCCCCCTTTATCCCACCGCGCGGCCATCCAGGCGACGTGCATGTCGACGCTGTCGCGGTGGACGATCGGCGCGATCGCATCGAAGAAGGCGAGGGCGCCTTCGTCGGTCTCGGCAGCTATGGATTCGGCAAGGTTCGAGCCCGTCAGCGGGCCAGTCGCGATAATGGTCGGGTGGTCCGGCAGTGAGTCCACGCGTTCGCGAACGACGGTGATGTTCGGATGCTGCTCGATGGCGCGCGTGACCTCGGCCGCAAAGGCTTCGCGATCGACCGCCAGCGCAGACCCGGCGGGCACGCGATGGCCGTCGGCGGCGCGCATGACGAGCGATCCGAGCGCGCGCATTTCCTGGTGGAGCAGGCCGACGGCATTGTGCTCGGCGTCGTCGGAGCGAAAGCTGTTCGAGCAGACCATCTCGGCGAGGCGGTCGGTCTCGTGCGCCGGAGTCGTGTCGCCGCCGCCCCGCATTTCGCTGAGGCGCAAGCGCAAGCCCGCCTCCGCGAGCTGCCAAGCAGCTTCGGAGCCGGCAAGTCCGCCGCCGATAATGTGAATGTCGAAGGGCATCGGGGGCTGTTACTGCCGCAGCGAGCCGCTATCCAGCGTTCATGCTCACGGCTTTTCTTCTCGCGGCGGCCGCACAGAGTCTATCCGCCAACAATTATGCGATCGACGAGCCGATGCCGGCGCATGCCGCGACTTTGCTCTGGGCGGACGAGTTCAACGCGCCATCGCTCGACACCTCAAAGTGGGGCTTCGACACGTCGCGCAACAAGCTTGGCTGGTACAATGGCGAGCTGCAATATTATGCTGCCAACCGGCCCGAGAACCTCCGCCTGGAGAACGGCCACCTGGTGATCGAACTGCGCAAGGACCCGCAGCGGATCCGCCGGTTCGCCGACTGGGGAAAGCAGAAATACAGCTCGGCCAAGATTTTCACCAAGGACAAGTTTGCGTTCGCCGACGGCTTTATCGAGGTCTCGGCCAAGCTGCCCTGCGCGCGCGGGACATGGCCGGCCATCTGGATGCTGCCGCAGAATGACAGCCAATGGCCCGAAGGTGGCGAAATCGACATTCTCGAGCAGGTCGGCTCACAGCCCAACGTCGCGCATGCGACGCTGCACACGGCGTTGTTCAACCACATGCATCACAACGGCCGCGGCGCCGAAACGCCGGTCCCGACGGCGTGCAGCGCCTTGCATCGTTACCAGCTTGCCTGGACTCCGGGCGCGATCACCATCGGCGTCGACGATCGCGCTTATATGCGGGTGCAGGAACGACCAGCCCGGCGGCCGCGGCGCATGGCCATTCGACGCGCCCTTTTACCTGATCCTCAATCTCGCGATGGGCGGCGATTGGGCGGCTGCCAAAGGCATCGACGATGCCGCTTTGCCGCAGCGGATGGAGGTGGACTACGTTCGCGTCTGGGAACTGCCACCCGAGAAAGCGCCGCCAGCCGCGAATTGATCATGCGCATTTTCACCATCGGTTATGAAGGCACGACGGTGCCGGAGTTCATCGCGGCGCTGAAGCAGGCGGGCGTCGAGCGGGCGATCGACGTCCGCGCGCTGCCGCTCTCCCGGCGCCCAGGCTTTTCGAAATCGGGGCTGAAGGCGGCGCTCGAACAATCGGGTATCGAATATGTCCACCTGAAAGCGCTTGGCACGCCGGCCGACGGACGAGCCGCCGCACGCGCCGGCAGGCATGACGACCTGAAGCGCACCTACGCTGGGCAGCTGGAGCTTCCCGAGGCGATCGCCCAATCCGCGCAAATGCTCGGTCTCGCAGCCGAGAAGCCGAGCGCGCTACTGTGCATGGAACGCGAGCCGGCGCATTGCCACCGCACATTGTTGCTGAATGCGGTCGCGCCCGACGCCGAGGTTACGCACCTTTACGCCTGAATTACATCTGGAATAGCCGTAGGAACCGCGCGCTACTTTGCTGGTTTCCCCGCCGGAACAATCGGAACAGAGGGAGATCCTGCAATGAGGAAACTGGCCATTCTGCTCGGCGGTGCGCTGGTGCTCGCCGCATGCCAAACCACTCCGCCACCACCGCCGCCCCCACCCGCGCCGGTCGATCTGAACAATCCGCTGATGGCGCCTGGATTCATGGCCCAAGCCTCAAGCGGCGATCAGTTTGAGATCCAGTCGAGCCAGCTCGCATTGCAGGCGTCGCAGAATGTCGCTGTCCGCAATTTCGCCAATCTGCTGATCGCCGATCACACGCGCATGAGCCAGGCGATGGCCGGGGCTGCGCAATCGGTGGGGCTGGCTCCGCTCGCGCCTGCGCTTCTTCCGCCGCAGCAGGCGGCGCTCGACCAGCTGCGCGCCGCGGCAGCAGGACCTGCGTTCGACCTCGCGTTCAAGAATGCGCAGATCGCCGGGCATCAGCAGGCACTGGGCTTGATGCAGAATTATGCGACTGGCGG
Source organism: uncultured Alphaproteobacteria bacterium (assembly GCA_963849435.1). Classification (GTDB taxonomy): domain Bacteria; phylum Pseudomonadota; class Alphaproteobacteria; order Sphingomonadales; family Sphingomonadaceae; genus Sphingomicrobium. Next base: position 126,098 of record CAWKHO010000003.1, on the reverse strand, counting down.
CGATGTTCCGGCGCTCCGCACCGTGGCATCGGAAGCGATCCCGACGATCCAGATGCACCTCCAGCAGGCGCAAGCGCTCAACGTCGCGCCGCCCGCGCCACCGCCACCCGCTCCGCCGCCGCCGGACGCTCCGGCGAACGCGGCTAAACACCTGGAAAGGGACAGTCCCTTCGGAGGGACTGTCCCTAACGCCTAGACCGCCGGCAGCTCGGTGCGGGTCTGCCCGTCGAGCAACGCCTCGATGTCGGGGACCGGGCGCCCGCTCATCTCTTTGTTGACCGTGCAGACGATCCGCTTCTCGACTTCCTTGTGCAGAGATTTCTTGAGCACCCCGAGAGCCTTTGGCGGAGCGACGATCGCGAGTGCGTCAAAGTCATTGCGGAGCACGCGCGCCTTCAGCTCGTCGGCCGCGTCCTTGATCCAGCGATCCTCTTCCTGTTGCTGGAAATCGGTTTCCTCGTAGGTCGAATGCCCGAAGCCAAAGCTTTGCTGGACGGTCCCCGGGGCGTCTGTCCTTAGCTCTCGGTCCTTGCGATCGGCCCGCCTATCGTGGGCCTCTGTGCGCAGATCGATCCGCTCCTCATCCCCATGATTGCGGAAGAACAGCATCTTGCGGCCGTCGGCGACGAGGACCAGCGCGTTGTGGGGAAGGGGCATAAGGCGGTTTCCTCCAACTGATCTTTGAGAGGAGAACGCGGGCCGGAGTGCCGAAGTTGCAGCGGTTTGTCGCAGCAAGTCCTCCCCGGGACGGGGAGGGGGACCGTTCACCGAAGAGTGAATGGTGGAGGGGCGGCGTGCAGGGCTCCAACCCCCTCCGTCAGCCCTCCGGGCTGCCACCTCCCCGCCAGCGGGGAGGAGTTACTTCGCCTCCGGGTCGGCGGGTTTTTCGAGCTCGCTTTCACCGACGGTCGCGCCTTCTTCGGGTGCGATTTCGCCGTCGCCCTCGAGTTCGACCTCCTCGTCGCTTTCATCGATCTTGGCGACGCTCACGACATGCTCGTTCTCGGCGACGCGGAAGATGGTCACGCCCTGCGTGCTGCGGCCCATCACGCGGATGTCGCCGACGGTGGTGCGGATCATCTTGCCCTGGTTTGTGACGAGCATCAGCGCTTCGCCCTGGTGCGCCGGGAATGACGCGACCACACAGCCGTTGCGCTCGGACGTGTCGATGTTGGTGATGCCCTGACCGCCGCGGTTGGTGCGGCGATATTCATAGGCCGAGGAGCGCTTGCCGTAGCCGTTCTCGGTCACGGTGAGGATGAACTGCTCCTTCTCCGCAAGCTCGGCCATGCGGTCAGGTGAGATCGGGCATTCGCCGTCCTTCTCGCCCTTCCACGCGGCAAAGCGGAGATAGGCCTCGCGCTCTTCCTGGCTGGTGCCGACGCGGTGGAGGATCGACATCGAGATGACCTCGTCGCCGGCCGCGAGGCGAATTCCGCGGACGCCCTGCGAATCGCGCGACTGGAACTCGCGCACATCGGTCGCCTTGAAGCGGATCGCCTTGCCGTGGCGGGTCGCGAGGAGGACGTCGTCCTCTTCGGTGAGCAACGAAACGCCGATCAGCCGGTCGTTGACGTCGTTCTCTTCCTCATCTTCACCTCCGAACCGCATCGCCCTCTTTCCTGACGCGCGGATGTTGGTGAAGGCGTCCATGCTGTTGCGGCGGACCGTTCCCCGGGCAGTCGCGAACATGATGTGCAGCCCACCCCACTCAGCCTCGTCTTCCGGAAGCGGCAGGACGGTCGAGATGGTTTCGCCTTCGGCCAGCGGAAGCAGGTTCACCATCGGCCGCCCGCGAGTGTTCGGTCCGCCTTCCGGCAGGCGCCACACTTTCATCCGGTAGACCTGGCCGAAGTTCGAGAAGAACAGCACCGGGTTGTGGGTCGAGGTGATGAATACCGTCGTGACGGCGTCCTCTTCCTTGGTCGCCATCCCGGCCCGGCCCTTGCCGCCGCGCTTCTGTTCGCGGAACACCGATAGCGGAGTGCGCTTGATGTAGCCGGACATGGTCACAGTCACGACCATGTCCTCGCGCTCGATGAGATCCTCGTCCTCGATTCCATCCGCGGCGGTTGCGAGTTCGCTCATGCGCGGCGTGGCGAATTCGCGCTCGACCTCGTCGAACTCTTCGCGCATCACCGCATAAAGGCGGGCACGGTCCGAAAGGATTTCAAGCAGTTCGCCAATGTTCGTCGCAAGACCTGCGAGCTCGCTGCCGATCTCGTCCCGGCCTAGCGCGGTGAGACGGTGCAGGCGGAGCTCGAGGATCGCCTTCACCTGGGCCTCCGAGAGCCTGTAGACCTCGCCCGCCTTTTGGGGCTCCACGGCCTCGACCAGCTGGATATATGGGCGGATCTGGTCGCCGGGCCATTCGCGTTCGAGCAGCTTCTCGCGCGCCACGGCCGGACTTGCGGACCCGCGGATCAGCTTCACCACCTCATCGAGGTGAGTGACGGCAACGACCAGGCCAAGCAGGATATGGGCGCGTTCGCGGGCTTTCAGCAGCTCGAACTTGGAGCGCCGGATGATGACTTCCTCGCGGAAGCGGATGAACGCCTCGATGAAGTCGCGGAGCGTGAGCGTCTCGGGCCGGCCGCCGCGGATCGCGAGCATGTTTGCGGGGAAGCTCGACTGGGCGGGCGTGTGCCGCCAAAGCTGGTTGAGCACCACGTCGGGCGTGGCATCGCGCTTCAAATCGATGACGATGCGCACGCCCTCGCGGTTGGATTCGTCGCGAATGTCGGAGACGCCTTCGATCCGCTTGTCCTTGGCCGCTTCGGCGATCTTCTCGACGAGGCCGTTCTTGCCCACCTGATATGGGATTTCGGTCAGCACGATCGAACGGCGGTCGCCGCGGCCTTCCTCGACCACGTGGCGCGAACGCATCAGGATCGAGCCGCGGCCGGTGGTGTAGGCGCTGCGGATTCCCGACAGCCCCAGGATCAGCGCGCCGGTCGGGAAATCCGGGCCCTTCACATGCTCCATCAGTCCTTCGGAGCTGATCGCCGGATCGTCCATGAAGGCGCGGCATGCGGCGAGCACTTCGCCGAGGTTGTGCGGCGGAATGTTGGTCGCCATGCCGACGGCGATCCCGCCGGCGCCGTTGACGAGGATATTGGGGAAGCGCGCTGGCAGCACTTGCGGCTCGCGTTCGGTCGCATCGTAGTTCGGCGTGAAATCGACAGTGTCCTTGTCGATGTCCTCGAGGAGGGCCATCGCCGGCTTGGCAAGCCGCGCCTCGGTATAGCGCTCTGCCGCCGGCGGGTCGGGGTCCATCGAGCCGAAATTGCCCTGGCCGTCGATCAGCGGGACGCGCATCGACCATGGCTGCACAAGACGGGCCAGAGCATCGTAAATCGCCTGATTGCCGTGCGGGTGATATTTACCCATGGTGTCGCCGACGATGCGGGCGCACTTCCGGTAAGCCCGATCGGGCCGGTAACCGTTCTCCTGACAGGTCCACAGAATTCGGCGATGGACCGGCTTCAGCCCGTCGCGCACGTCCGGCAGCGCGCGGCTGACGATCACGCTCATCGCGTAATCGAGGTAGCTGGTCTTCATCTCCTCGACGATGGAAATCGGGGCGATGTCCTGGTCGCCACCCGACGGCGGGCGGGGCGTATCGTTGAGGTCGTCGATCGGCGGTTCGGTAGCCAAGAAAAGATCCTGTCGGTTAAGGGTGTACGCGGGGGTGCGCGCCGAATGCCGCCCCCCGGAGCCTATCTAGTGCATCAAACGCCCGGGCGCCACCCCGCGCGCGTGCGTATGCGCGCGAGAAATGCCGATCATGAAAGTTTCACCGAGACGATTTTCCGGTGTGAAATCAAATGGTTCAACGGCAGTTCAGGGCTATTCCGGCATGTGGCTTGGACTTCCTTCAATCACAGGTCTAATTCGCCGCAGAATTTTGAGGACCGGTGCCGCGGCGCCGGGAGTAGGAGAGCCCATCATGAAACTCATCAGCAGCACAGCCATCGCACTCGTTGCCGGTCTGATCGCAATGCCCGCCGCGGCCCAGATGGGCTACAGCCCGCAGCCGTCACCGCCGCAGCAGACCGCCGCGCAGCCGGGTCAGGCCGAAGCGCAGCCTGCCCAAAAAGGCCAGATCAAAGTCTCGGGCAAGGCGGGCAAGGCTATTACTGAGCTCCAGCAGGCTGTGAACGCCAATGACGTCGCAAATATTCCGGCGAAAGTCGCCGCTGCACAGGCCGTGGCTCAGACCAAGGACGATCGCTATGCAATCGGCCAGCTCCAGCTCAAGGCTGCTCTCGCGGCGAAGGACAATAACGCGGCCGCGGCCGCGGTCGATGCAATCGCCGCCTCGGGATATCTCGACAGCGGCAAGGTTGCCCAACTCTATAGCGCGCTTGGCGTCGAGCTCTACAACGCGAAGCAATATCCCCAGGCTGCGGCACTCTTTCAAAAGTCGGCCGATCTCAATCCGCAAAGCCCCGAGCCACTCAAGCTTCTGGCCGAGGCGCGTAATTCCCAGGGGCAACACGCCGAAGCCGCCGCGACGCTGTTGAAGGTGCTGCAGTTGAGCGCGGCTGCCGGCCAAAAACCGGAGGAGGCGCTGTACAAGCGTGCGGTCGCAATGGCGTACGAGGCCAAGTCGCCGACGGCTGTAGAGCTCGGCCGCCAATGGATTGGCGCCTACCCGAGTCCCGACAGCTGGCACAACGCGCTTGCGATCTACCGCAATCTCACCAACCCCGATCCGGCGACCGCGATCGATATCCTGCGCTTGTCGCGGGCAACCAATTCTTTGCAAGGTACCGGCGACTACCACATCTACGCCTTTGAGGCGGCCAATCAGGCGAATTATGGCGAAGCCAAGTCGCTGATTGCGGAAGGCCTCGCTTCGGGCAAGATCAAGGCGAGCGATCCGATCGTCGAGGAAATCCAGAGCGCGCTCAAAGGCAAGGCTGCGCCCACCGCGGCCGAGCTCGCCGTTGCCGAGCAGGGGGCGAAGATCCCGACTGCATTCCTACACGTGGGCGACCGCTATTACGGCGCGGGCAATTACCAGAAAGCGGCAGAGCTCTACCGCGAGGCGGCCGAAAAGGGCGCCGACGCAAATCTTGCCAATCTGCGCCTGGGCGAGGCGCTTGCGCGGGCGGGCGACAAGGCGGGCGCAACCGCGGCCCTGAGCAAAGTGGGCGGTTCGCTAGCCGAAATCGCCAAGTTTTGGCTGGTCTACGTCCAGCACGGCTGAGCCGCGAACGCAGGTCGGTTTTCAGGAGGCGCCGGCATTGTCCGGCGCCTCTTTTCCTTGCGCCGGTGAACGTTTCAAACCGTCCCGTTTCGGGATAGTTAACAACGTGCTTCTTAGCGCGATGTAAACGCGCGCGTAGAGCGGTCATCCGGTGCGTCTTAAGGATTTCCGAGTGCGTTTCGACGATCGCCTGCTGACAGTGCTGAACCAGCCCGCCGGCGACCGCCACGACGCCGCGGTCCGCTGGCGTCAGCTCGTCGATCTTGTCGCTCGCGCGGGACCGGGCGCAGCCAGCCCGGTGATCGCGCAGGCGCTGGAAAGCATTCGGTCGCAAGCCGGGGAGGTCGAGGAGACTTTGCGCTCGGCAGCGGCGAGGGCCGTTGCGGGGCGTCCTCTGCCGCTCGGCCTGCTCGAATATTTCGCATTGGATCAGCTCAGCGTCTCGGCGCCCGTGCTCGCCGCGGCCACCCTCGATACCGTGCAGTGGGGCGCACTGCTGGCCGTGGCTACGGACGAGACGCGCCGGTTCGTGGAAACCCTGCACCCGGAAGCGGCTTCAGCGCCGCCCGCCGCAGCTGCTAGGCCCGTCGAGCCGCTCGCCACGCCGGAAATCGAGCCGGGCGGTGCACCGTCGCTCCACGATGTCGTCAAGCGGATCGAGCGGCGGCGGCGGAGCCGCGAAGTCCAGCGTGCCGGAGTTACGGGCGCAGAGCCTGCGATGCCGGTCGGATCGCCCTCACTGTTCCGCTGGGAATGCGGCCCGAGCGGTGAGATTGCGTGGGTCGACGGAGCACCGCGCGGATCATTGATTGGACGCACCATCGCGCGGGTCCAGGAGGACGACGGCGACCGCGTTGACGAGGAGGTGGTGCGGGCGTTCGGGATGCGCGCGCCCTTCCGCGACCGCGAACTCAGGGTTGCCGGTAGCGGGGCCTTGGCCGGTCAATGGAAGATCAGCGGCATTCCGGCCTTCGAACCGACGGATGGGCGTTTTGCCGGCTACCGCGGTGTCGCGCTGCGTGAGACCCCCGCGGCAACGGCCGGAGAGGCCCATTCCGACATCTTCGCCGATCCGGATTCGCTTCGTGAGCTGGTCCACGAGATCAAGACTCCGCTGACTGCGATCATCGGCTTTGCCGAGATCATCGAGGGTCAATATCTGGGTCCGGCCGATCACCGCTACCGCTTGCGGGCAGGCGAGATCGTGGCGCAGGCGCGGCTTCTGCTCAAAGGCATCGACGATCTGGATTTTGCGGCGAAGATCCATTCGTCGGCCGATGCGGCCAACCGCCGCGCCGACCTCGCGCCGCTCCTCGCGCAGGCCGCCGCTTCGCTGCGCGATAGAGCCGCGGAAAAAGAGGTGCAGATCGAGCTTGCCGGTCCTGGGGGAAACGTGATTGCGGCGATCGAGCCGGAGCTCGCCGAGCGCCTGCTGGTCCGCCTTGTCGACGCCGTCGTCGAACGCACCGAACGCGGCGAGAGACTGCGCCTCGCGGTCGAGGCGACGGTGACGCATTGGCGCGTTTCGATCACTCGGCCTGCCGGGCTGCGGAATATCTCGGAAACAGAGCTGCTCGAGGCGGGAACGACCTTCAGCGACGAGCGTGAGGCGCAGGCGCTATCCATTGGCTTCGCCTTGAGATTGGTGCGTGGTCTGGCGCGAATCGCCGGCGCCGACCTGGCGCTGCCCGCGGCGGAATTCGTGCTCCTATTCCCGCGAACCTGAATCCGCGAAGTCAACCTTGGCGCGGCCGTGTCCCGTGTCTATCTGCGAGCGAACCGGGGAGGGCCTGTAGCTCAACGGTAGAGCTGGCCGCTCATAACGGCTAGGTTGGAGGTTCGAATCCTTCCGGGCCCACCATCCTTCCCCCGGATCAGGTCCGGGGCTACGGCTGGCAAGCCAGCCTTGGCTTGTGTGGTCGGAAGTGGCGAAGGCGGGGAGTGGCGCAGTCTGGTAGCGCATCTGCTTTGGGAGCAGAGGGTCGCAGGTTCGAATCCTGTCTCCCCGACCATCGCCCGCTCGTTTGCCGCTGGAGCAAGTTGCGGGTTTAATGTGTTGTAGCGGCGATGGGCCGCGTCGTGACCAGCTTAATCGAGACCTTCGAAAATCCACCACGCAAGGCTGCCGAGCCATCGAGCCGGCCATTGTTGCGGGTTGCCGCAATGGTCCTTGGCGCGGCCGCCGGCGCAGGTTGGCTGCTCCAGCGTTCCTGGCGTTCGCCCGCCGATCCGCGCCAGCGTGCCGCCCAGGCGCTCGGCGCCGGGGCGGCGGTCCTGTGCCTGAGCGTCGCCCTCGACAGCGGGCTCGAGCATTACCGCGGGATGTTCAAGAACCGGCTGATGTATGTGGCTCCGTCGGTCGCACTGCTCGGCGCCGCAGCCGCAATCTTGGTCGCTGCATCGCCGCAACAAGCTACCGCCAAACCTGTGCGTCTCGTTTTTGGGGCTATCGGAGTGACCGGCGCCGTCGGGTTTGGGTTCCACACCTACAACATCCTCAAGCGCGCGGGCGGGCTCGACTTTCTCAATTTGTTCTACGGCGCGCCCGTCGGCGCTCCGTTCGCGCTCGCGCTTGGCGGCCTTTATGGCGAGCTTGGCCGCCGGTTCATTGAAGGCGGCGCGGCCACGACCACTCTGTCGCGGATCACCGCGGGGGTGATCGCCGGATCGCTGCTCGGGACGAGCGGCGAAGCGGGGCTGCTTCACTTCCGCGGAGCGTTCCAGAATCCGGCAATGTACGCGCCGGTCGTGCTTCCGCCGATTGCCGCGGTGAGCCTGGCGGCCGCTGCGCTTTCGTCCAGGCGAGCGGCCATTGCCGAGCCCCTGTTGAAAGCCACGGCGGTGCTCGGCATCGCCGGTCCGCTGTTCCACGCTTACGGAATCCATCGCAACATGGGCGGCTGGCGCAACTGGAGCCAGATGATCCTCCAGGGTCCTCCGCTTCCAGCGCCGCCGGCGTTCCTCGGAATCGCTGTCGCCGGAATTGGCGTTCTCCCGTTGCTCAAGGGAGGCGGCGAATGAGCGTCTTCCGGACGCCTTATCCGGGCTACGACGTGCTCGACAAATGGGACTCGCCGTCGTGGAACGAAGTCACCCGCGACGTCGTCAATCGGCGTCTGGTGCGGGTACCGCAGCGAAGTTTCCTCAGCGAAGCGCGATGGGCGCTGCTCGAAGCGATCGCGGCGCGGCTGCTCCCCCAGGACGATCGCGACGAGCCAATCCCGATCGTTCCGTGGATCGACGACATGCTCGTTCACAATCGTGGCCCGGGTTATCGTTACGAGGGGATGCCGCCGCTGCGGCAAGCGTGGACTTAAGGGCTGGATGCGATCGAAGCGGAAAGCCGCAAGCGTCACCACAAGTGCTTTGTCGAGCTCGCGGGATCGGAGCAGGACTTGCTGCTGCGCGCAGTGCAGTTCGGTGAGGTCGAGGCCGAAGAATGGCGCGGACTTCCGGTCAAGCGCTTCTTCAAGTCGCTGCTGCTGAAAGAGGTGGCGACCGTCTATTACGCGCACCCCGCGGCCTGGAGCGAGATCGGCTTTGGCGGACCGGCGAGCCCGCGCGGCTACGTTCGCCTCGGCTTCGACGAGCGCGATCCCTGGGAAGCGAAAGAGGTCGAGCGAGCCGATGCCTGAGATCGCCGGACCGCGCGCGATCGACGGCCGCGCGCCGGACGTGTTTCGCAAAGGCCAGTGGGTGCCGATGCGCAGCTACGATGACTCTGAGGAGGTCGATTTCGCTATCGTCGGCACTGGCGCTGGGGGCGGGACCCTTGCGTGCAAACTCGCCGAAGCCGGCTTTTCCGTCGTCGCGTTCGACGCCGGTCCTTTCTGGCGTCCTCTCGAGGAGTTCGCGTCCGACGAGACCGAACAGGAAAAGCTCTTCTGGAAAGACGAGCGGATCACTGGCGGCGACGACCCGGTCGAGCTCGGGATGAACAACAGCGGCAAGGCCGTCGGCGGAAGCACGGTCCATTTCACCATGGTCTCGCTGCGTTTTCGCCCGGAGTGGTTCAAAGCGCGCTCACGGCTCGGCTACGCGGTTGATTGGCCGATCGATTGGGCGGATATCGAACCTTATTATCGCGAGGTCGAAGAGGCGCTGAAGATAGCCGGCCCGGTCCGCTATCCGTGGGGCCCGCCGCGGAAGCGCTACCCCCAGCGGCCGCATCCAGTGAACGCCGCAGGACTGGTGCTTGCCCGAGGCGCCGAAGCGCTCGGCGTCGACTGGGCGCCGACGCCGCTCGCCACGCTGTCGGCGCCGCGCGGCCTCGCGCATCCCTGCGTCTATCGCGGATTCTGCCGCATTGGCTGTTCGACCAACGCGAAGCAGAGTGTTCTGGTGACCTGGATCCCACGCGCAATCGCGGCCGGGGCGGAAGTTCGCGACCTGGCGATGGTCGGGAGGATCGAAATGGGCCGGGACGGTCGAGCCACCGGTCTCGCCTACTCGCGGCAGGGCGAGTGGCGTTTTCAGCGCGCCCGGCACGTGGTTGTCGCAGGCTATGCGATCGAAACTCCACGCTTGCTTTTCAATTCGGCGACCGACCGCTTTCCCAAGGGGCTCGCGAACAGCAACGGGCTCCTTGGAACGCACCTCATGGTCCATTCAGGATCCAACGTTTGGGCGACGATGGATGAGGAGATCCGCTGGTACAAGGCGCCGCCGAGCCTCGCGGTGAGCGAACACTGGAATTATTGCGACGAGGGCAAGGACTTCGCCGGCGGCTATGCCTTCATGAGCCAGGGGCCACTCGCGGCCGAATGGGCGAGCATCGTCACCGGCGGAAAAGGCCTGTGGGGAAAACCGCTGCGCGAGGAGATGACCCGCTATAATCATATGGCGGGGCTCGAGATCGTCGGCGAGGTGATGCCGCGGCCGGAAAACCGGATTGAGATCGCCGATGAGGAGGATCAGTTCGGGCTGAAGATCCCGCGCATGGTGTTTTCGTACGGCGACAACGACAAGAAGCTGCAGCGTCACGGCGTGAAGTTCATGAGCGAAGTGCTGCGCGCCGCGGGCGGTCATGATTTGTGGTCAGGGGAGGACACCGCGCACCTGATGGGTGGCTGCCGCATGGGCGACGACTCTGAGACGAGCATCACCAACGCGGACGGACGGACCTGGGAAATCCCGAACCTATGGGTCTGCGACGGATCGCTGTTCCCGACCAGCGGCGGGGTCAATCCTTCGCTCACCATCCAGGCGCTCGCCTGCCGGATGGGCGATCGAATTGCAACCATGGCCAGGCGCGGCGAGCTGTGAGGCAGGTCCCGAAGAGCATCGCCAGCATCGAAGACCTGCGCCGTCGCGCCCATCGCCGCGTGCCCAGGCCCTTCATGGATTATGTCGAAAGCGGCTCCTTCTCCGAGATCACGTTGCGCGCCAACCGCAGCGACCTCGACGCAATCCGCTTTCGTGAGCGGGTGATGTCCGACGTGTCGCACCGCAAGCTCGAAACGACGATGCTCGGCGAGAAGGTTGCGATGCCGCTGGCGATCGGGCCGACGGGCATGTGCGGCGCGGTCTGGTCGAACGGCGAAATCCTCTCGTGCCGGGCGGCGCACGATTTCGGAATCCCGTTCTCGCTCTCGACCAACGCCTTGCTGTCGATCGAGGATGTCGCGAGCTCGGTCGACAAGCCGTTCTGGTTCCAGCTCTACCTCGAGAAGGACCGTGGCTTTTCGAAGGAGCTGATCGAGCGCGCGAAGGCGGCCCGCTGCCCGGTGCTGATCCTGACCATGGACCTCCACGTCGAAGGGACGCGCTACGTCGACGTCCACAATGGTCTGGGCGTGCCGCCGAGGCTTACTTCGGCGAACATCTGGAGCATCGTCAGCAATCCGCGGTGGGCGTTCGCGATGCTGCATTCCAAGCGCTGGAGCTTTGGAAATTATGCCGGAAAGGTGAAGTCGGGGAACGTCAGCAAGATGGCCGAGCTGGTGAAGAGCCAGCTCGATTCCTCGTTCGACGTGAAGACCCTGGAATGGGTGCGATCGCTGTGGCCCGGAAAGCTGATCGTGAAGGGCATTCTCGATCCCGAGGACGCCCGCATGGCGGTCGCTGCCGGCGCCGATGCGATCCTCGTCTCGAATCATGGCGGCCGGCAGCTCGACAGCGCGCCTTCGACGGCCTGTGCACTGCCGATGATCATCGAGGCGATCGGCGATGACGTCGAAATCTATGTCGACAGCGGGGTGCGCTCCGGGCTCGATATCCTGAAGTTCCTCGGCATGGGCGCACGAGCCTGCTTCATCGGCCGCGCCTATCTCTACGGCCTCGGCGCATACGGCCAGGCGGGCGTCACCAAGGCGCTGGAGATTTTGCGCGAAGAGCTCGATCTCGCGATGGCGCTGACCGGCGTGACGGACGCAACGAAGGTGCCGCGCGATGTCCTTCTATCGCGGCGAGCAGCTAAGGCCGATCCGACACTTTGAGTTCGCGCCTGACGTCCTTCTCGCCAGGGCCGCCGGCGCTCCCAGCAGGCATTCCGCCCTCCTCGCCGCCGGCAAGCTCCAGCTCGTGCAATTGCTCGGGGCTTCGCGGCTTGCGTTTTGAGCGTTTCACGGCAGCGGTGTTCTGCCCTTTCTCAGGCATCGGAACCTCCGCCACGAGAACGCGGCGCCGCAAGCGCCGTTCCGGCCGCTATTTCTTCTTTTCGGTCGTGTTTTCGGTGCTCTCGTTCTTGCCGACCTTCACGCTGACGTCGGTGTCGCTGACCTTGTTCTGGATCTTGTCGCCCGTCTTGGTGACGTCGTTGCCGATGTCCGCGGCGATATTCTGGGCGGCGTTGCCGACATCGGCGGCCGTATTCTCGGCCGTGTTCTGGTCGTACTGGACCGTCACGGCATTGCCTTCCTTGGTGACATTGCAGGCGCCAAGCACGAGCAAAGCGGGGACGGCGATCAGGATGCGCATGGGTTTTCCTCCTCTTTTGCGAGGCTCAACGCCGGTAATGCTGTTTCGGCTCCGGCTCAATTCCTCCCGATAATATCGCAAGCATCGCAGTCCATGCGGCGACGTTCTGCCGCAGCTGCTCCGGATCGATCTTGTCGAGCGTGTCGTCGGGCGTGTGATGCCAGTCGAAATAGCGCGTCCCGTCCTGGTTCAAGGACACCCACGGAGCGCCGGCAGTGACCGTCGGTTCGATGTCGGTGCCGTCAGCCTCGCCCTTGTCATTCCTGGTGATGCCCAGCGGCGCGAGCGTCGCGGCCAGCTGCGCGTAGGCGTCGGGATCGGTTTTCGACAGCAGTGTGCTGAACCGCCAGACCCGGTCGGCCCCGAAATCGCTCTCGCCGGCGATTGCATAGCGATCGGAAGCGTGCGCCTGCGCGTAAGCCTTGCCGCCAAGCCCGCCCGGCTCCTCAGCCCCGAACCAGACTACACGAATGGTGCGCAGGGGCCGGCCCGCGTCCATGATGTGCTTTGCGGCGGCGGCAGTGATCGCAACGCCGGTTCCGTCGTCGATCGCCCCGGTGCCGAGATCCCAGCTGTCGAGATGCCCGCCGACGAGCAGGATCGGTGCCTTGGGATCGCGGCCGGGGACTTCGGCGATGACATTGCCCGAATGGCCGCCCTCGGTGCGCTCGCTGACGAGGGTCAGGTGCATGACCACGGGTTGTCCACGCTTAAGGATCCGGACGAGCTGTTCGGAGTTCGGCACCGTCAGCGCCCCCGCCGGGATCGGCTTTGCGTCGTCCGTGAAATATTGGACGCCAGTGTGCGGATTGCGGTGGTGGTCGGTGCCGATCGAGCGGACGACGATCGCCGAGCGCGCCCTTCAGCGATGCGATCGTCGGTCCCTGCCGCCGTGGAGCGCCGAACTGGCCGTAGCCCGATCCGTCCTGCGCGGCATCATATGGTGGTCGATGAAGACGATCTTGCCCGTGCACCGCCGCTGTCTGGCGCGAGACGCAACGCATCGACGCTGTTGAAATAGGCGATTTCGCCGGTCACTCCCGCGGGCCCGGTCGAGGCGCTGTAGCCGAGCGCGGCCACGACGAGCTTCTGCGGAAAGGGCGAGACGATCTCGGCGCTCTCGGCTCCCCGAGTCCACACCGGCATGTCGAACGGCTCGACGTGGACGTTGGCGAATCCCATCGCCTTCAGCTTCGCACCGCCCAGTCACGCGCGCGGGCCTCCGCTTCCGTTGCCGCGAGCCGCTGTCCGACCTCAGTCGTCAGCCCTTCGACAATGTCCCACGCGTAATGATCATTGGCGATTGCATCGTCGCGCAGCGCCGCGACGTTCGGATCGGCGACCACTGGCGGCGGAAGGGTCGCGACCGATTGCTGGGCGAGGACGGGCGCCGCAAAGGCGAGGAGGAGCGTGGCGAAAATCGTTCGGGTCATGGTGGGCGCGTACGAAGCGCCGGTCGCCAAGTCACGGCCTCAGATCGATGAAATTTGCGCTCCGGTCGATAAGGCGGCTTGTCAGTGTGGTGTTACGATCTCCGCAATCGCCGGCTTGGTCGCCACTACTGAACGGTGGAGCTGCATGCTGAATGCATTTGCGCGCGCAAAATCGCCGCTCTGAATGCTCTTTGCGACTTCCGTCTGCAGCTGCTGGGTTTGAACTCCCTGAGACTGGACCGTCTGCGGCCCAACGGCCGTCGGTGAGGCCGAGCTGGAGGAGACTTGGTTCGCCAAGGCATCGCGCTGCTGCGTCACGTTGGCGACGCTCTGTGTGAGCGACTTGGCAGTGTCCGCGAGGCTTTTGACTTGCTGCAGAGCCTTCGCCACGTTGATTGTGACAACCTGGGTGTCTGAGGAAGGGTTTAGCATCACCCGTTCGTCCGGCTGGATCAACTTGCCGTCTGGCAATCGGATGATGGGAGGCGTGAGCTTCTCATCCGCAAAGTCCGGCGCAAAATTCAGCCGCATTGGGATTGGGCCACCTTTTGCAACGAACAAAGGAACGAGGCCGAGCACTCCGGCGGTGATCCCGAAGATGAATCCGAGCGTCATAAATCGGCTGATCAGCTTGGCCTTCTCAGCCCCGAACGCGCGTCCTCGAACCAAGAGGAAGAAAGCAAGGAGCAGAACGATTGCGCCAATGCCGACTGCACCGAGCCGCGCCAACTCTAGAACTGTTGCCAAGAGATTCCCGTTCATCGCTGCCTCCGCAATGTCCGAGCAGGACCACGTCTAGCATGATTTCAAAGCAGCCGCATCTGATCGCCTTCGGGCGGCTGGAAGAGGTCGGTGCGCAGCTGGAATTTCGCCTGGCGCAGGCCGTATTTCTTGGCGGCGATGTCGAAGCGGGTGCGCAGCAGGTCGGCCCACGGGCCTTGCCCACGCATCCGGCTGAAGAAATCGGGATCGTTGTCGCGCCCGCCACGGATGGAGCGGATAGTCGCCATCACCTTGGCCGCGCGGTCGGGATAATGCGCATCCAGCCACGCCCGGAACAAAGGCGCCACCTCGTGGGGCAGACGGACTGGAAGATAGAAGCCGCCTGGCGCTCCGGCCTCAACCGCAGCTTCGACGATGTGCTCGAGCTCATGGTCGGTGATCTGCGGCACGACCGGAGCGATCGCGACATAGCACGGCACGCCCGCGGCATTGAGCGCCTTCATCGCCGCCAGGCGCTTGCGTGGCTGCGCCGCGCGCGGCTCGAGCGTGCGCGCGACTTTCGGATCGAGCGAGGTCACTGAAATCGCCACCGACGCAATGCGCAGGTCCGCCGCCGGCTTCAGCAGATCGAGGTCGCGCAGCACGCGATCGGACTTCGTAGTGATGGTGAACGGGTGCCGTGTCTCCACGAGCAGCTCGATGACCGAACGCGTGATCCGCCAACGCTCTTCGATCGGCTGGTAGGGATCGGTGTTGGTCCCCATCGCGATCGGCCGGCACTCGTAGCCGGGGCGGCACAGCGCCGCGTGCAGCAGCTGCGCGGCCGTGGGCTTCACGAACAGCCGCGATTTGAAATCCACGCCAGGTGAGAGGTCGTGATAGGCGTGGGTCGGCCGAGCGAAGCAATAGATGCAGCCGTGCTCGCAGCCACGATAGGCATTGACCGAGCGGTCGAAACCGATGTCGGGCGAGCTGTTGCGCGTCAGAATGGATCGCGGATGCTCGATTGTGACGGTGGTTCGCCGCCTCGGCACGCCGTCCAGCGCTTCGACCTGGTCAAGCCATTCGCCCTCGGCGACGCGCTCCTGCAGATTGAAGCGCGTCGGAGTGGGGTTTCGGGTCGCCCCGCGTCCGTCGCTCAATTTCGACCGGCATTCTGCCATTTTACGCCGTTGAAGAGAACATAACAAGAACAGCGTTCGCCGGGCGCGGCGCGCATTTACGATGAACCAAGTCTGTCGGGTGGCAGACAGAATGCGTCCATCAAAATGTCATTTTTCGTTCACCTGAGAGCCAGTGTCGGATTGCCAACAGCCGTTGCAACAGGGGCTCACTGAGCCAAAAGGGAAAAAGAATATGCGTAAATATTTATTGGCAGCGACGGCCGTCGCGGTGCTTTCCGCTCCCGCCTTCGCGGCGGCGAACGGGCCATACGTCGGGATCGAGGGAGGTGTGACGCTTCCGCAAAGCACCGACCTCGACATCATCCTCAACAACACCAGCGCAACGCCCACGACCACGACGACCTACAGCAATGGCTACAGTCTCGACTGGAAGAAGCCCGGGTGGAACGTCGACGCGATCGCGGGATACAAGCTCGGGCTGTTCAAGCTGGAGGTTGAGGGCGGGTATCAGCGGGCGAAGGTGAAGAACGCCAACGTCAGCTCGACCCTGCTTGGCGACGTCTCGACGGCATCCGGAGTCACAGCGACGACCTCCGACCTCGGGATCGGCAGCAAGATTGGCGTCAAATATCTGACGGCGAACGCGTTGGTCGACGGTGACTTCGGCGGCGGCTTCGGCGGCTATGCGGGCGGCGGTATCGGCCGCGCCTGGGCGTCGTTTTCCGGCGACAAGGACAGCGCCATGGCGCTCACCGGCATCGCTGGCGTACGCTACGCGCTCTCGCCTAACGTCGATGCCGGGCTCAAGTACCAGTATCTCCACACCGGCAAGCTCAACTTCAACGATGCGTTTGCGGTGAACGGCACCAACTTCACCACGTCGGCGAAGGGGAACTACGATTCCCACAGCGTGCTCGCGAGCCTGGTCTACAATTTCAACTCACGTGAGGCGGCGCCGGCGCCAATCCCCGCGGCCGCTCCGGCTCCGCCGCCACCGCCGCCCGAGGCTGCGCCGGCGACGCAGACCTGTCCGGACGGTTCGGTGATCCTGGCGACGAGCGCCTGCCCGGCGCCGCCGCCTCCACCTCCGCCGCCGCCAGCCAGCGCGGCGAACGCGGGCGATAACTTAACGCTCGAATAGGGGGCAATCGAGCTCCCGGGCGCGCCTCCCCTCGCGTCCGGGAGTTCTTTTTTAGTGCGTCATCCGCGTCATGCTGGTCGGGAATGTCGGCCAGCGGTGCTCGGCGATGGCGTGGAGCGTGGTGGTCTCTTCGCCATTGAGGCCCTGATAAACCCACATGTTCCGCAGGACCGCGGGGACGTAATAGCGCGTCTCCCAATAGGGGATGGATTCGATCCACAGCAGCGGATCGCCCTTGTCGTTGATCGCGGCCCATCTGCGCGACCGGCAGCGGACCCGCATTGTACGAAGCGATCACCCGCGGCAGCTGGCCGGCGGTTCCCGGATCGCCGCGCATCATCTCGATGAAACTTTGGCCGTATTCGAGATTATATTTGGGATCGGTCAGCGCGCCGCGGGTATAAGGCACGCCGCGGTTGCGCGAGACGAGCTGCGCGGTCACCGGAAGTACCTGCATCAGCCCGACCGCGCCGGCCGTGCTCACCGCGGTGCGGCGGAAGGCGGATTCCTGGACGATGTGGCCGAAAGCGAGCGCCGGATCGACCCGCCACCCGCCAAGCGGACTCCAGTGCGGATTGGGATAGCGATCGGTCGCATCCGAACGCGCGCCCGGCTGGCCATTGTTCGCCAGCCACAGCTGCGCCGCTGGGAGGTCGAGGCGCTTGGCGAGCTGGATCAGCGCATGATGCTCGGTCGGAAGCCCGATCTTCGCCTGGTGGCGGAGCATCTCCTCGGCGCGCGCCGGCTCGCCGATCCTCGCGAGTTCGACCGCGCGCTGGACGTTCGGCAGCTGGTCGACGGGCGGATCGAAGCCGGCGAACGGATCCGCGGCGAGCTTGGTCTCCATGCCGAGCGTCTCCCGCGCCACGAGGGCGTAGAAGCTTTCCGGCTCGGCCGCGGCGGCCTTCAGCAACGGAGTGACCGACTGCGGACGGCCGCACGCCTGCTCCGAGCGGGCGGCCCAGTAGAGGGCATCCGGCGCGAAGCTCCCGCTGCTGGGCAAGGGCCGCGACCTGGTTGAAATCGCGCGAAGCGGATTGGCAATCGCCGAGACGCCATGACGCCAGTCCCGAGACCCACGCCGCCTGCGACGCCCATTCGCCGGTCGCGCCCTGCCGCCACGTGTCCGCCACCCGGCGCGCATCCATGTCGAGCCCGAGCACATAATAGACGAAGCTCGACGCGCGTCGCGGCCTCGGCACGCGCTTCGACCGAGAGTTGCGGTGCCGCGAGCAGCAGCTGCGCCTCCGCCCCGGCGGCGTCGTCGGTCTTGATGAGCGGATCGAGGGTCGCCCGGAGCTGGTCGGCCGCAGGCTCGCCCTGGATGGGTTTCGCGCGGTAGCGCACGGGCGCGGAACCGAGGTTCATGGTCGGCTTCTCGGGATAGATCGAGGATCGGGTCGGTCGCGCCGCGCTTGAACGCCATCGCCGCGAGCTGATCGGCTTCGCGGGAGCTCGGGCGCCTGGGCGATCAGCGCCTGCAGCGAGGCAAGGTCGACACGGGCGAGTCTTTGGCCGTGTAGAGCTCGGCCTTCGCGAGCGGCGTGAGAACGCTTTGCGGAAGCGCGGCGATTCCGGCCCGGGCAGACGCCCAATCGCCCGCGTCGATCGCATCGAACACCCCGCGCCAGTCTCTCGGAATCGCCTGCACAGGCGCAGGCTGGGCGGCAGCGGGCGTCGGTTTGACTGCTGACCGGTGTAGTCCACGGGAGATTGGCTCGCTGGAGGCAACCCGACCGGCGTTGGGTCTGGTCTGCAAAGGCGCGAGCGGGTCCTGCGGCTGCGCCAATACGCGGCGCGGCCCAGATCAATGCCCCAAACGCGATCGCACCAGACTTCACGCCTCGTCCTCCATCAAAAGCAGAAGATCCCGCCATGCCAGATGCTTATCTAAGGGCCGATTAATGAGGTGGCGGGGGTGGAAGGTCGCGACCGCGCGGACGCCCTCGATTTTGTGGACGTGCCCGCGCGCCTCGACCAGCCGCTTGCCGAGGAGCGCCAGGCATGGCCCGTCGCCGAACAGCAGCAGGCGCCGCGGCTTCGCCAGGCGGATGTGCTGCCGGGCGATTTCGGCGCACGCTTCGCGGTCCTTGTCGGTCATTCGCGTGCCGGGCGCGTGGAAGCAGGAGAGAGAGGCGCTGTACGCCTGGTCGGCAGCGATCCCGATCGCCGCCAGCATGCGCGTCGCGAGCACCCAGGATTCACCGCCGATCGGCTGTCCCGCGGCGGCATCCTCGAGCGTCGGTCCGTCGCTGAGCAACATGACCGGCGCGTTCTCGGGCCCGTGGGGCAGGATCCGCTTGCTCGATAGAGACGCGAGCGGCACTTGCGCGCTGCTCGCCAGCCATGATTGCAGCGCGGCGAGCGTTTCCGCGTCAGGCTCGGCGACATTCGAGACCGGCTCCGTGAGGGACTGTCCCTCGGGAGGGACTGTCCCTCCCTTTGGCGCAGGCTTCAGCCAATCGCGCGGCTGCTCCTGGACGGCGATATCCACGCCGGCCTCCAGCCACCACGCGAGCGCGCTCCTTGCCTCGGCAACGCCGATCAATTCCACTTCCCCGCCCACCTGCTCTTCCTCGCGCGCCATTGACGCAGCGGTCAAGGAGTTGGCAGGGCAGACGAGTCGAATTGTGTTTCCGCCGCGACGAGAGGACCATGAGCGAGCGCGAATCCATGCAATATGACGTGGTGATCGTCGGCGGCGGACCGGCCGGCCTCTCCGCGGCTATTCGCCTCAAGCAGCTGGCGAACGCGGCTGGTCGCGAACTCTCGGTCTGTATCCTCGAGAAAGGGAGCGAGGTCGGAGCGCACATCCTCTCGGGCGCGGTGATCGACCCGATTGCGCTGAACGAGCTCATCCCCGACTGGAGAGAGCGCGGAGCGCCGCTGACGGTGCCGGTGACGGAGAACCATCACTGGGTGCTGACAAAGAGCGGCAAGTGGGGAATCCCCACCTTTTCACCCCGCCGTTCATGCACAACAAGGGCACGTACACGCTGAGTCTCGGCAATCTCTGCCGCTGGCTGGCGGGGCAGGCGGAGGAGTTCGGGGTCGAGATATTCCCCGGCTTTCCCGCGGCGGAGATCCTGTTCAACGAGGATGGTTCGGTGAAGGGCGTCGCCACCGGGGACATGGGTGTCGCTCGGGACGGCAGCCACAGGCCGGACTATCAGCCGGGGATCGAGCTCCATGCGCGCTACACCTTCTTTGCCGAAGGGGCGCGGGGACATCTGACCAAGCGGCTAACCGATATCTTCAACCTGCGCAAGGAAAGCGGTCCGCAGGTTTTCGGACTTGGCGTCAAGGAGTTGTGGGACGTTCCTGCTGCAAACTATAGGCAAGGACGGGTGATCCACACCCAAGGCTGGCCGCTCAGCGACGCTTGGGGCGGGGGGTTCCTCTACCATCAGGAGAACAACCAGGTTGCCTTGGGCTTCGTCGTCGCGCTCGATTATTCCAACCCGTATCTCTCGCCCTTTGAGGAATTCCAGCGCTGGAAGACGCATCCGGCGATCCGCGCCGAGATCGAGGGCGGCCGCCGCGTGTCCTATGGCGCGCGGGCGATCAACGAAGGCGGCTATCAGGCCATACCCAGGCTTGTCTTCCCTGGCGGCGCGCTGATCGGCTGCTCGGCGGGGTTCGTGAACGTGCCGCGCATCAAGGGCACGCACACGGCGATGAAATCGGCGATGCTGGCCGCCGAAGCAGCCTTCGAAGCGATCGCGAACGACCGGTCCGGCGACGTCTTGGATGAATATGAGGCCAATTTGCGCGCGAGTTGGGTGGCGAAGGAGTTGAAAACCGTCCGCAACGTGCAGCCGGCGGTCGCGCACTGGGGCGGGACCCTCGGCACGCTTTACGCGGGCCTCGACATGTGGCTGAATTACCTTGGGATCGGTGTCCCTTGGACTCTGAAGCACAAGGCCGACAACACGACGCTCCGATCCAAGGACAAGGTGCGCCCAATCGAATATCCCAAGGCCGACGGGGTGCTGACCTTCGACCGCCTCTCATCGGTGTTCGTCTCCAACACCAATCACGAGGAGGATCAGCCGGTTCATCTGACGCTCAAGGACGCGGACATACCGACGGCTATCAACCTTCCGGTGTATGCCGGTCCCGAACAGCGTTATTGTCCGGCAGGCGTCTACGAATTCGTGCAGAGCGAGAACGGTGAACCGAGGCTTCAGATCAACGCCCAGAATTGCGTCCACTGCAAGACGTGTGACATCAAGGACCCGACCCAGAATATCAACTGGGTCACACCCGAAGGCGGCGGAGGCCCCAATTACCCGAACATGTAAGTGGCTGGCGGGCGCAGCGCTCGCCGCATTGGTGCTGCTCCCGGCGTCAGCGACTGCTCGCATATCGGCGACCGCGACCGCGGCCGACCCTGCGACAGACCTATCTCGCGGCGCGCGCCGCAGCGATGAACGGCGATCACGCACGCTCGGCCGCGCTGCTCGCCGCGCTCGCCGAATCGCAGCCGGCGCAGCCCGATCTCGCCCGCAAGGCCCTCGCCGAGGCGCTTGGCGCTGGCCAAATGGACCTTGCGCTCACGCTGATCCAGAAGGTGCCGACTGCCAAATTGTCGAACGAGGCGCGCCTCCTCCTCGCCGCGGATGCGCTTAGGCATAACCGCGTCGACCGGGCGCAGGGCTGGCTTGCAATCAAGGCGGACAACGGCGACCTGAGCTTTCTTTCACCGCTTCTGACCGCTTGGGATGCGGCCCAGCGCGGCGACGCCGACCGGGCGCTTACGACCGTCGACCACATTGCGGACAACAGCCTCTTGGGACCGCTCAAGCCGGAGGTGCGCGCTCTCATCCTGCTGAAGTTCCGCCGGACCGCCGAGGCGGAGCCGTTCGCCCGCCGCGCCGTTGGTTCGGCAGGGGCGCGCGAGAACCGTCTGCGGCTCGCCTTCGCTGATGGCTTCCTCGCGGCCGGCGACCGCGCCCGCGCGCTGATGATTATCGAGGGCATGGGTTCGGACGCCGCAGTCGCGCGCCAGCGCATCCTCGCAGGCAAACTCAGCGGCCAGGCGATCGAAACGCCGGCAGCGGCGTTCAGCGAAGCGCTGACCGCGTTTTCGGGCGATCTTGCGCGGCTTCAGCGGGCGGCGCCCCCGATCGCGCTGGTGCAGGTCGCGCGCTATGCCAATCCGCAAAACAGCAGCGCCACGGTGCTCCTTGCGCTGATCCTGGCGTCGCAGCAGCGCGCCAACGAAGCTTTGGCCGCGCTGCACTCCATCTCGCGCGGGGACGCTTTGGCTGCGCAGAGCCGCGACGTCGAAGCGAAGATCCTCAGCGAGAACAAGCGGTTCAATGAAGCTTATGCGATTGCCGCGGCCGCCGCTGCCGCGCCCGGCGCCGGAGTGAGCGACTTTTCGCGCCTCGGCGACGTGTTGGAGGCCATGAAGCGCAACAACGATGCCGCCAACGCCTACACCCGCGCGGTCGCGCTTGCCCACGCGCAGGGGCTCAAGGCCGATCTCTGGCCGTTGCTGTTGTTACAAGCGAACGCGCTCGAGCAGGCCAATCGCTGGCCCGAAGCCAAGCAGTCGCTGCAGGAGGCGCTGACCATCGCGCCCGAACAGCCGGTGCTGCTCAATTTCCTCGGCTATGCGAAACTCGAGCGGGGCGAGGACATGGATTCGGCGGAAGCGATGATCCGCAAGGCGAGTGAGCTGGCTCCTGACGACGCCTCGATTACGGATTCGCTCGGCTGGGCCGAATTCAAGCGTGGGAAAATCGCCGAGGCGATTGGAACATTGCAGCGGGCGGCGGAGAAGGACCCCGACCAAGCTGAAATTCAGGAGCATCTCGGCGATGCATTGTTCAAGTCCGGCCGGAGGTTCGAGGCGCGCTTTGCCTGGCAGGCGGGCCTGGTCACCGCCGAGGACGACGTCGCCGGCCGGCTCAAGGCCAAGCTCGCAGCCGGCCTCACGCCGACCAACGCAGCGCCTTGACCGTCAATCGCGAAATCGCGCCGGCGAAACTGAATCTCGCGCTTCATGTCAGGGGCACGCTGTCAGACGGACGGCATGCGATCGAAACGATTTTTGCCTTCTGCACCGATGGCGATCGGCTGAGCGCCGAAGCCGCCGACGAGTTGACGCTTCAGGTCACAGGCCCAATCGCGGCAGAGCTCGAGGAGATTGAGGAGAATCTTGTGCTCCGCGCCGCGCGAGCGATGCAGGAGGCCGGGGAGGTCAGCGCTGGGGCGGCGATCGCGCTAGACAAACGGTTGCCGATTGCCTCGGGCATTGGTGGCGGGTCCGCGGACGCCGCCGCGGCCCTGAGATTACTGACATCCTTGTGGCGGATCGATCCGGCGCTTGCGCAAAGCGTTGCGCCTGGTCTCGGAAGCGACGTCCCGGCATGCCTACTGAGCCTCCCGGCGCGAGGCGAAGGTGCGGGCGACCGGTTGACCTTCGTCGACCTTCCAGACCTATCCGGCACACCTGTGCTGCTCGTCAATCCGCGCGTGCCTTTGTCGACGGCCGAAGTATTCGCGGGCTGGGACGGCGAGGATCGGGGGCCGCTCGGCGATTGGAGGCTGGGTCGCAACGACCTCGAACCGGCGGCGATCGCGCTGGTGCCGCAGATCGAGACAGTGCTCGCCTGGCTGTCCGCCCAGCCTGGCGCGGAGTTCATCCGCATGTCGGGGTCGGGCGCATCCTGCTTCGCGTTGTTCGACAGCGAGGAGTCGCGCGACTCCGCGGCCGACCGGGTCCCACGCGAATGGTGGCGCCTGGCGACGGCGCTGCGCTAAAGGCGGGCGCATGACGCGCCCGATCCTCACCGCAGAGCAGATGCGCGCTGCCGAGCAGGAGGCGATCGATGCGGGCACCAGCGTCGAAGAATTGATGGAGCGGGCAGGGGCGGCGCTCGCCGACGCCGCCTACCGCTTCGCAGGTCCGCTGTCTGCGCTGATCCTGACTGGCCCCGGCAACAATGGCGGCGACGGCTATGTCGCCGCGCGGCACCTCGCCGGACGCGGTGTGAAGGTCCGGGTTGCAGCGCTTGCGGAACCGAAGAGCGACGCGGCCAAATGGGCGCGATCGCGGTGGAGTGGCGCGGTCGAAGTGCTCGACAACGAGACGGCGCCTGAGCCCCTGGTCATCGACGCACTCTTCGGAACTGGCCTCAAGCGCGGACTCGAAGATATTGTAACGAAACAGCTCTCCAGGCTGTGCGATGCCGCGATTGTGAAAGTGGCTTGCGATGTTCCGAGCGGGGTCGAGACTGATACCGGAGCCGAGCTGAGCAAAGTGCCGAGTTTCGACCTGACGGTGACGTTCGGCGCGCTCAAGCCCGCGCACCGTCTCCATCCGGCCATGCATAGGTGCGGGCGCGTGGCTCTGGCGGGCATCGGGATCCAAGCTGAGACGCAATGGCGGGAGATCGGCTCGCCGCACCTGCCGCCGCTCGACCCCGGCGGATACAAATACAGCCGCGGCATGGTCCATTGCGTCGGTGGCGCGATGGTTGGCGCGGTCGCCCTTGGCGCCACCGCCGCGTATCGGGCTGGGGCTGGTTACGTCCGCATCGGGGCGGACGAGTATGTTCCGAACGTGCCGGCGGCGGTCGTCCAGGGCCAGAGAGGCCAGCTCGACGATCGCCGCATCGGCGCGCTGCTCGTCGGCCCGGGGTTAGGCAGAGACGGCGGTCCGCTGCTCGAGCAGGCGCTTGCAGCGGGGCGGCCGCTGCTGCTCGACGGCGATGTTTTCGCACTGCTCGGCGATCCAGCACGTTTGAACAGCTTGGACGCGATCCTCACGCCCCACGAGGGCGAATTCAAGGAGCTGTTCGGTCAGCTCGAGGGCAGCAAGGCCGAACGCGCGTTGGAAGCGGCGCGGCGCGCGCAATCCGTGATGTTGTACAAAGGCCCTGACACAATCGTGGCCTCGCCGGACGGACGGCTGAGCTTCGCGCCGCCGGCGCCGGCATGGCTCGCCACCGCGGGAACGGGGGATGTGCTCGCCGGGATCACTGCTGCGATGCGAGCGCGGGGGCTGGCGCCGTTCGATGCGGCATGCGCCGCGGTATGGCTGCACGGGCGCGCCGCGGAGATCGCCGGGCCGCAAATGATCGCTGACGACCTCGCCGCTGCGATCCCGCATGCGCTCGCAAGCATGGAATGAACGAGCTGATCGTCCGCATTGCCGCGCGTGGGGACGGAGTGACGGCGAGCGGCCGTCATGTGCCGTTCGGCGTTCCCGGCGACGCATTGCTCGACGACGGCGCGCTAGCCTTCGGTGCGCATCATCAAGTGCCGCCATGCCGTCACTTTCCCGAATGCGGCGGGTGCCAGCTCCAGCACGCCGACGACGAGGCCTATCGCGACTATCTCGTGTCACGCATTGAAACCGCGCTCGACCAGCACGGCCTGACGACCGCGATCCGCGGGCCGCACCTGTCGCCCCCGAAGAGCCGCCGCAGAGCCACGCTGCGGGCACTGCTGGTCGGTGCGGGTGCGGTCGTCGGTTTCAACGCCGAGAAATCGCACCGCATCGTCGATATGCGCGAATGCCATATCCTGAGGCCCGAGCTGTTCGCGCTGGTGCAACCGCTGCGTGAACTGCTTTCTGATCTGCTGCAACCGCGTCGCAGCGCCGAGATCCAGCTCGCGCTGGTGGACCAGGGCGCGGACGTGCTGCTGAAGGGCATCGCCGCCGAGGGGCTGACCGCAATCGAGCAGCTGACCGCATTTGCGGGCGAGCATGAGCTTGGCCGTTTGAGCATCGACCAGGGACTTGGGGCCGAAACCTTGTACGAACCGGAGCCGGCAACCGTCACGCTGTCAGGCATACCGGTGAGCTTTCCGGTTGCCGGCTTCCAGCAGGCGACCGAGGATGGCGAGGCTGCGCTGATCGAGGCGGTGCGCGAGGCGATCGGCAACGCAGTGCGAACAGCCGACCTGTTTGCAGGGCTGGGCACGTTCGCATTGGCGACGCGGGCGGCCTATGCGGCCGAGGCCTCGCGCGATGCCGCAGCGGCGCTCAAGCGCGCAGCGCCGCCCATGACCGTCGAGCACCGCGACCTTTATCGTCGACCGCTGGAGGCCTCGGAGTTGTCGAACTTCGACGCCGTCGTGCTCGATCCGCCGCGCGCTGGAGCTGTCGAGCAGATTGCCGCACTCGCGAACTCCTCGGTCGGTCGAATTGCGTACGTCAGCTGCAACCCGGCGACCTTTGCGAGAGATGCGAAGACGCTGGTCGACGGCGGCTATATCCTCGAGTGGGTAAGGCCCATCGGCCAGTTCCGCTGGTCCACGCATGTCGAACTCGCGGCACTCTTCAGGCGCGGCGATACGTGACACAAAGGTCACTGGCGCGCTCAACCGTAGCGAATTAGCGATCAGCCATGGTCGATCGGCCGATCTTCTACGATCCTTCGGGCCGCCGCCGAAAGCGGTTCAGGCTCGCGCTCGGACTGTTCATTCTGTTGAATATCCTCACCGTCGGGACGTTGTTCGCGACCATACGCGTCGTTCCTGCCCAGCCGCCTTTGCCAGTGGCGCTCGAACGTGGCGCGCCGCGGCCACCGCCGACGACGACCTTGCTTGCGCGGACCAGCAGGGGGATCGACAGTGCGATCCGGCGTCTGCTTGGCACGCAGCCGCCAAGTGCAAGGAAGGTGGGCGCGAAGAAGGCGACGGCGGTCGCGACGGCGATGAACAAGCCACTTTACGTCGGCTTCTACGGGCCGTGGGACGAGAGCTCGACCGCTTCGCTGCAGCGGCACATTGGCGACCTCGACTGGCTTGCGCCGGTGTGGGTGACGGTGACCGGTCCGAACCACCAGTTCACCGTTCTTCCCGATCGGAACGGCCGCGCGGTGATCAACTCCGCAGCTCACCGGCCGTTGATCCTGCCCGTGGTGCAAAATTTCGCCAACGGAAAGGTCGACCCGGTCGGAATCCGGGCGATGCTGGCAGTCTCCGAAGCTTCGGCGTCATTTCCTTGACCAGCTTGAGCCCTTTCTTCTCACCAACCATGCGTCGGGCGCGGTGTTCGACTTCGAGGAGCTCGATCGCCCAGGTCAGCTGCATTACCTCCAGCTACTGAATGAGGCGCGGGTGCGCTTCGCGCCGCACGGGTGGCTCGTCACGGTCGCCGTGCCGGTGGCCAGCCAGTGGGATGTCCGCGCCTTCGCTGCTGTAGCCGACAAGATCTTCCTGATGGCCTACGACGAGCATTCGAACGATGGCCCACCCGGACCAATCGCTTCGCAGCAATGGTGGGCGAGTGAGGTTGCAGCCGCAGTGCGCCAGGTCCCGCGCGACAAGATCATCGTCACCATCGGCAATTATGCCTACGACTGGCACGACCGGACCGGCGATCCGGACAGCGTCGAAGAAGCTTGGGTAAACTCCGCGGACAGCGATGCTCCGCCCCAATGGGACCGCGTCTCGGGCAACAGCACGTTCGGCTATGAAGACGAAAATGGAGATCAGCACACCGTTTGGCTGCTCGACGCCGCTAGCGCGTTCAACCAACTCACCTTGCTTGACCGCGCCGGAATTCGCGAGGTCGCCTTGTGGCGTCTCGGCACCGAAGACCCGGGCATCTGGTCCATCTTCGGGCGCACGCTTCAGGGGCCGCGCGCCGCGGATGGGCTCATCCACCTGGCCCAACGGACGAACGTCGATATCGAGGGGCCGGCGAGATCCTTCGGATCACTTCGTTGCCGACGGCGGGAGAGAGACGTCTCACTTTCGCCCCGAATGGCCTGCTGGCCAACGTCGAATTCCTGTCGTTGCCTCGGCCGTACACCATTACCCGGACCGGGTGGCGTCCGGGGCTGGTTGCGTTGACGTTCGACGACGGTCCGGATGCGCGTTGGACGCCCCAGATCCTTGATATCCTGAAAAAAGAGCAAGTTCCCGCCACATTCTTCATCGTCGGCGAGAATGCGCTGACGCAGCGCGGCCTGCTCGAACGCATGATCCGCGAAGGGCACGAGGTCGGAAGTCATACCTATACCCACCCGAATATCGCCACGATCAGCAAGACCCAGACGCTGTTCGAGCTGAATGCGACACAGCGGCTGTTCCAGGCCTTCACGGGGCGCACGCTCAAGCTCTTTCGCGCACCATTTTTTGGCGATGCGGAGCCGAGCACGACCGATGAAGTCGCCCCGGTGCTCGAAGCGCAGAACCGCGGCTACATCTCCGTCGGCCTGCACGTCGACAGCGAGGATTGGCAGCGGCCCGGCGTTCCAACCATCGTCAACAACGTGCTGACGAGGGTCCTGACTGGTCCGGGCAACTGTAACGACGAGCCCGACGAACAATGCAGCCGGAACGTCGTTCTGCTTCACGATTCCGGCGGAGATCGTAGCCAGACGGTGGCTGCGCTGCCGATCATCATCGATACTCTGCGCGCCCGCGGTTACCGCTTTGTGCCGGTTTCCGAGCTGGCGGGCCTTTCGCCGATTCAGGCGATGCCGCCGCTGTCATCGAGCGACCAGCTGGCGGCGCGGACGGATCTCGCCGTCTTCGAACTGCTGAGTTTCGGGATCAAGGCTCTCGGAATCCTGTTTGCGGCAGCCATCACGCTCGGGATCGGCCGAGCGCTCCTGCTCACCGGGCTAGCCCTGGTCTCCGCCTGGAAGGAGGCGAGGAAGCCGCGGCCGGAGATTGATCCGGACACCTTCGTCAGCGTCCTCATCCCGGCGTTCAACGAAGAGCGGGTGATCGAGCGTTCGGTCAACCACGTGCTCGCCAGCGAGCGGGTGAAGCTGGAAGTCATCGTCATCGACGACGGATCGAAAGACCGTACGTCCGAGATCGTCGAGCGGGCCTTTGGCAAGGACCCGCGGGTGCACCTGATCAAGCTCGAAAATGGCGGAAAGGCCCGGGCGCTCAATCATGGGCTGGAGATCGCCCGGAGCGAGATCGTGATCGCCCTGGACGCCGACACCCAGTTCGAGCCCGACACGATCGCCCGCCTTGCGCGGTGGTTTGCGGCGGACGACGGGATTGCCGCGGTCGCGGGGAACGCCAAGGTCGGCAACCGCATCAACGTCGCCACGAAATGGCAGGCTCTGGAATATGTCACCGCGCAGAACCTGGAACGGCGCGCGCTGGCGCGCCTGGGCGGCATGACGGTGGTGCCCGGCGCAGTCGGCGCGTGGCGCAAGCAGGCGATCACGGAGGTCGGCGGCTATCCGCCCGATACGCTCGCCGAAGACCAGGACCTGACCATCGCGGTGCAGCGCGCGGGCTGGGGCGTGGCGTACGACCAGAGCGCGATTGCCTGGACGGAGGCACCGCAGTCTCTCCGGCAGCTTGCCCGGCAGCGGTTCCGCTGGGCCTTCGGCACGATCCAGTGCGTGTGGAAGCACAAGCGGATCATGGCCGATGGCCGGCCGCGCGGGCTTGCGTTCGTGGGCCTGCCGCAAACGATCCTGTTTCAGCTGCTCTTCGCGATGGTCTCGCCGATCATCGATCTTGCCCTCGTAGTGAACGTCTTCAGCACGGTCACCTCAATCCACGAGCACGGCTACACCGCGGTTCAGGGCGACCTTCGCCTCGTGGCTCTGTTCTGGCTCCTGTTCGGTGCGATCGACCTCACCGCCGGCTTCATCGCGTTTGCACTGGAACGGCGCGAGCAATGGCGACTGATGGCGTGGCTCATCCCCCAGCGCTTCGGCTATCGCCAGATCATGTACTATGTCGTCATCAAGGCCGTCGTTCAGGCGCTGCGCGGACCGCGCGTCGGCTGGTCCTCGATCCAGCGCTCGGGGAAGGTGCAGGTCCGCCGGAAAGCGCAATCGGCCGAATAGTCGGCGGTCCTCGTTTAGCGGGTGAAGGCGGAGCTAGGCCATCCAGAACCCGTCGCGGTTGACGAGGCTGGTGATCTTGTCGTTCTGCTCTTCGCTCATCTCGCGCTTGAAGCGTGGGAAGACCTGCTCCTCTTCCATGTGTGCGTGCTCGCTCACCTCCTGACGGAACTCGCGCACCTTTTCGAGCCAGTTCGGCGCATCGGCGCGCATCTGGCCAAGCTCATAAAGGTAGGTTTTCACATAGCCGTGCTCGAGCTCGAGATGGTCGGCGTCACCCGCTTCGTTCCCTTCCCTAAGCGCTGGATAGACCACCATTTCCTCCTCGTGGGCATGCTTGTCGAGCGCATGCGTGAGCTTCATCAGGAGCATCTTGCGCTTGAACGTTTGCGTCTGGTCGGTCGCGAGCATCTGGTCAAAAATGGCGAGCGCCATGTCATGCTCGGCCGCTAGGATTTCATCCCAGTCCCCGGCGGCGGCGTCCATGCCCTGCATCAGCGCCTTGCGGCCATAATTAGCGGCGAAGCCGATTGCGGCACCAGCGAGGCCAGCGGCGAGGATCGGGCCGGCGCCTTCGAAGGAAAATGCGCTGCGGCTATCGGAGCCGCGGCTATCGCCGCTGCGATTGGACGAGCTGCGGTTGGACGAGCGGTTTTGGGTACGCGTGGCCATCGAATTCCTCCTTGTCTGGATCATTTGTGCAAACGGTCAGGGGAGGGGCGGCGTTCCGGCCGTGAAGCGCGCGTCACGAACCGTTCGGCGCGTCGCTAGAGCGTGTTCGTGGCGAGCGGCGGACGTTCGGAAGGAGGAGTCGATGTCAATTCGGACTCGTTCCCTGGTGTTGTGGGCGCTGGCGCGGGCGTGTTCGCAGGCACTGCGCCCTCGCTCACTGGACTTTCGACTGGCGGCAGCACTTTCGGGCTCTCATATTCCTCGCCCGGCAGCGGCCGCACCTTCTTCGTGACGGGCGGCGGGGCCTTGTTCGCCGGGGCCGCGACGCCCCTGTAGACGCACGCGTCAAGCCCGTCGCGGGCGACAATCCCGATCCGGGCGGCGATGGTATTGCCATAGCGGCGGGTGAAGCCCTTGGGCGCCACCGCTCCGCGCTCCTTCGGCAGCGGAAGCACCGCGGCGATGCGGGCAGCCTCGATCGGCGTCATGGCGCTCGCATCGTGGCCGTAATAGCGCTCCGAGCCGGCATTGACGCCGTAAGTGCCGATGCCGGTCTCGGCGTTGTTGAGATACACCTCCATGATCCGCTGCTTGCCCCAGAGGTGCTCGATGAGGAAGGTGAACCAGGCTTCGACACCCTTGCGGGCATAGCCGCCGCCGTTCCACAGGAAGGTGGTCTTGGCGGTCTGCTGACTGATCGTCGATCCGCCGCGGATGCGCCCTCCGGAAGCATTGCGCTTCATAGCGTCTTCAATGGCTTCGAAGTTGAAGCCATGATGCGAACAGAACGTGCTGTCCTCCGCTGCGATCGTCGCGCGGACCATGTCGCGGTCGATCTCGTCGACCGGCATCCAGTCGCGCGTGGCGCCGCGACCAGCGACGATGTCGCCGATCATCGTCACGGTAATCGGCGGGTTGATGAAGCGATAGGCGAGCACCCACAGGATCGAGATCACGAAGAAGGCGACGATCAGCTTGACGATCCACCCGAAGATCCTGCGAGGCCAGGAGCGCAGCCGCCGGCGCTTGTAGCGGGGAATTGTGGGATGCGGGCCGCTTTGCCATGCCTGCTGCCTAGCCGCGCCTCAACTGCTGTGCCAAGTCCTTACCTTGCCGCAGTGCAGCAGCGCATTTACATGCGGCGGGTGACCTCGACCAACGACATCCGCCGCGGCTTCCTCGATTTTTTCGAGCAAGAACGGGCACGCGCGTGTACCGTCGGCGCCGTTGGTGCCGCAGAACGATCCGACGCTCATGTTCGTCAATGCGGGTATGGTGCCGTTCAAGAACGTCTTCACGGGCCTGGAGACGCGGCCTTACACGACCGCGACCAGCTCGCAGAAATGCGTGCGCGCCGGCGGCAAGCACAACGACCTCGATAATGTCGGCTACACCGCCCGCCACCACACCTTTTTCGAAATGCTGGGGAATTTCTCGTTCGGCGATTACTTCAAAGACCGAGCGATCGAGCTTGCCTGGAATTTGCTGACGAAGGAGTGGGGCCTTAGTCCCGATCGCCTGACGGCCACCGTCTATCACACCGACGACGAAGCCTTCGACCTGTGGAAGCGCATTTCCGGCCTTCCCGAGAGCCGCATCATCCGCATCCCGACGAAGGACAATTTCTGGGCGATGGGCGACGACGGTCCGTGCGGCCCCTGCTCGGAGATCTTCTACGATCACGGCGACCACATCCCGGGCGGGCCACCGGGCAGCCCGGACGAGGAGGGCGACCGCTTCGTCGAGATCTGGAACCTCGTTTTCATGCAGTACGAGCAAGCGGCGGCCGAGATCGTCTCCGAGCTGCCAAGCAAGAGCATCGACACCGGGATGGGCCTCGAGCGCATCGCCGCGGTGATGCAGGGCGTCCACGACAATTACGAGACCGACGTTTTCCGCGCGCTGGTCGGGGCGAGCGAGGAGCTGACGCGCACGAAAGCGGAGGGAGAACAGCAGGCGAGCCACCGGGTGATTGCCGACCACCTGCGTGCCAGCGGTTTCCTCGTCGCTGACGGAGTTTTGCCGGCCAACGAGGGGCGGGGCTACGTCCTGCGCCGAATCATGCGCCGCGCGATGCGCCATGCGCATCTGCTCGGAGCCAAAGAGCCGCTTATGTACCGCCTCGTGCCGGCACTCGTCGCCGAAATGGGCGCGGCCTACCCCGAACTGATCCGCGCGCAACCGTTGATCGAAGCGACCCTGCGGCAGGAGGAGACGCGTTTCCGGCAGACGCTGGTGAACGGCCTCAAGCTGCTCGATGAAGCGACCGTTGACCTGTCGAAGGGCGGGACGCTGGCCGGCGAGACGGCGTTCAAGCTCTATGACACCTACGGCTTTCCCTACGATCTCACCGAGGATGCCCTGCGCACTCGCGGGCTCAACGTCGATCGCGCCGGCTTCGACACCGCCATGGCGGCGCAGAAAGCGGCGGCCCGCGCGGCGTGGAAAGGCTCGGGCGCGAAAGCGAGCGACGATATTTGGTTCGACCTCGTCGAGGAGCATGGCGCGACCGAATTCACCGGTTATTCGGGCGACGAGGGAGAGGGCGTGGTGCTCGCCATCATCAAGGAGGGTGCGCGCGTCGAGAACGCCGAAATCGGCGACACGGTCGAGGTCCTGCTCAACCAGACGCCATTCTATGGTGAAAGCGGCGGCCAGATTGGCGACACCGGAGAACTGACGTCTTTGAAAGACTTCGAAGGCGAAGTTGAGAATACCTCGAAGCCGCTCGGCAAGCTCCATGTACTCCGCACCAAGATTTTTAAAGGTGAGCTGACGGTCGGCGAAACCGTCCATCAGGTGGTGGATGCGGAGCGGCGTAACCGCGTCCGCGCGAACCACAGTGCAACGCACCTGCTCCACGCCGCGCTGCGCCGGCGGCTTGGCCACCATGTCAGCCAGAAGGGAAGCCTGGTCGCTCCAGATTATTTTCGCTTCGACTTCTCGCACCCCGAGGCGCTTTCGCGGGAGGATATCGAGGCGGTCGAGGCCGAAGTGAACGCGCAGATCCGCTCGAACGAGCCGGTGACGACGAGGCTGATGACCCCGGACGAGGCGATCTCCGCCGGCGCAATGGCCTTGTTCGGCGAGAAATACGGCGACGAGGTGCGTGTCCTGTCGATGGGGCAGCTCGACGAAGACGATTATTCGGTCGAACTGTGCGGCGGTACGCACGTGCGCGCGCTCGGCGACATTCAGCTCTTCAAGATCATATCGGAAAGCGCCGTATCGTCGGGCATCCGTCGGATCGAAGCGCTGACGGGCGAGGCGGCGCGGCGTTGGCTGAATGACCGCGAAGCCAAGCTGCGCGAGACCGCGTCGCTCCTGAAAGCCGCGCCCGATGAAGTTCCGCAACGCGTTGCATCCCTGGTCGAAGAGCGCCGCAAGCTCGAGCGCGAGCTCGCCGAGGCGAAGAAAGCGCTCGCATTGGGCGGCGGAGCGGCGAAAACCGAAGGTCCCGCGCCGGAGGAAGTCAACGGCTATAAGTTCCTGGGTCAGACGATCGAAGGCTTCGATCCCAAGGGTTTACGGGCCGCTGTTGACGACATGAAGAAGCGCCTCGGCACGGGCATTGGCGCATTGATTGCGATCAATGACGGTCGCGCCAGTGTCGCGGTCGGAGTGACGGACGATCTTGCGGCGCAGGTCAGCGCGGTGGACCTCGTCAAGGCGGCCGTCGCAACGCTTGGCGGCCAAGGCGGCGGCGGTCGCCCCGACATGGCCCAGGGCGGGGGCCCGACGGCTCTAAGGCCAATGAAGCGCTCTCAGCCATCAAAGACGCGCT
This sequence comes from uncultured Alphaproteobacteria bacterium, assembly GCA_963849435.1. Classification (GTDB taxonomy): domain Bacteria; phylum Pseudomonadota; class Alphaproteobacteria; order Sphingomonadales; family Sphingomonadaceae; genus Sphingomicrobium. The sequence continues at coordinate 92,297 of CAWKHO010000003.1, read as the reverse complement.
GGAGAAGGTCGCGGCTTGATCGACACGCACTCGAAGGAGCCAATGACCCTCAACGGCTCATGCCATTGCGGCGCAGTGAAGTTCACTGCGGAGCTGCCGCAGGGCTTTGCCTCCGCGCGCCGGTGCACCTGCTCCATCTGCCGCATGCGCGGCGCGGTCGCGGTGACCGGCAGCATCGACGGGTTTCAGGGTCGTCGAAGGCGCGGACAAGCTCGCGACCTATCGTTTCAACACGAAGACGGCCGAGCACCATTTCTGTACCCAATGCGGCATCTACACGCACCACAAGCGCCGCTCCAACCCCGACGAGCTCGGCGTCAACGTCGCCTGCCTTCAGGGCCTGTCGCCGTTCGATTTTCGCGAGGTGGTGGTGTACGACGGCAGCCGCCATCCGGCCGACAATGCCGAGCACAAGACCTATGTCGCCGGCGTGCTCTCCTTTGAGTCGGATTCGAATTTTCAGACTGGTCTTGGAGCGCGAGAGACGCGATAATTGTGCAAACCAACAGAAGAGGGTTGTTGCAATGGGTAAGCCGCTCGTTTTGGTCGCGATTGTAATGAGCGTCGTGTCCGCACCCGCTTTCGCCCAAGCCACGAGCGGAGGGCAGACGCCTATGCCTGGAGGCAACATGGGCAGTACGGCGCTTAGCCCCTACAATAGCTCGAATGTCACCTCCCAATACCTGCAGCAAAAGCAAATCGGCAACTTGCCTGAGCAGCAAAATACCCCGCCGAACGCAGGTAAATCGGAACGGGCCCGTCCGGCGAAGCCCGAGGAGCTGACCGCGGGTGCCACTGTCAATGACAAGACGGGCGCTGCGCTCGCGAAGATCGAGCAAGTGGATGCCGACGGAGTCGTCGTCTCCACGGGTCTCGCCAAAGTTAAGGTTCCGAAGGAGGCGTTCGGCCACAACAAAGCGGGCCTGCTGCTCGACATGACCAAGGCACAGTTCGAGCAGGTGGTCGCACAAGCGAAATAGGGAGCCGAGCCGCAGGTTAGGACCCGGACTCGCGCAACCGGCCCGCGCCAAGTCTCCGCGGCGCCTCCTCCAACTCCGCTTCAGCTTTGATGCGCGCGCGCAACTGGTCGCGTTTCTCATGGATTGACGCGATCACCGGGCCCATTGCGACGCCCAAATCAACGAGTGCCGCTTCGGAGAGCTGCAGTGACGCTTCCAGCGTTTCCGGAACGGCGTCGGTCACGCCCGCTTTGTATAGCTCGGCGGCGTGGGCGGTGTCGCGAGCCCGCGCGACAATTGGCAGGCCGGGAAACGAGCGGCGCAGCTTGCGGGCGAGCCGGTTCACAAGCACCGGATTGTCCATCGTCAGGATGAACGCGCTCGGTTTGCGCTCGTGCAGGCGCACGATCAGCTCGGGGCGCGCGACGTCGCCGAACAACACGTCGTAACCCTCCTGGCGCGAGGCGGCGACGCCATCGACGTCGCTGTCGATCGCAAGATAGTCCTTGGCGTGGACGTCGAGCATGTCCGCGACCATTCGCCCGACGCGGCCGAAGCCGAAGATGATGACCTGCCCAGGCGCAGCCGTATCGAGCAAGGAGTCCATCTGAGCGGTCATTGCGCGCCCTGCGAACCGGCTGCCGGCGGCGCGCCCGAGCTTCGCAAGCAGGGGAGTGACCGTCAGGCCCATCGCCGTGACGATTTGCCAGAATGCAACCGTGTCGCGGCCGATCAGTTGCGCTGACGCCGCCCAGGCGAGGACGACCAAAGTCGTCTCGGAGGGCGAGGCCATCAGCACGCCAGTTTCCGCGGCGACGGCGTTCCGGGCGCCGTCGAGCTTCAACAAGAGCGCCGTCAGCAGCGCCTTTGCCACCAACACGGCCGCGAGCGCCGCCAACAGGGACTGCCAATCGGCCAACACCGTCCGAAAATCCACGCTCATTCCGACCGTGATCAGGAAAATGCCGAGGCCGAGGCCGCGAAACGGGGCGGTGATCACCTCGACTTCGCCGCGATACTCGCTCTCGGCGATGACGATGCCTGCAATCAGTGCCCCGAGCACAGGCGAAAAGCCGATGGCCGAGGTGACCAGGCTCGCGACGATCACGATGAGGAGGCAGGCGGCAAGGAACAGCTCCGGATTCTTCGCCCGGGCGGCCTGAGCGAACAGGTGCGGAAGCACGAAACGGCCAAGGAGCAGCATCACGGCGACTGTGATCCCGCCGATCGCCAACGTCGCGAGCAAGGATCCAGCGCTTTGGCCCACACCGCCCATCGCGCCGAGCGCGAAGACGATCGGTACCAGCGCGACATCCTCGAACAACAACATGCCAAGCGCCGAGCGGCCGACCGGCGAGTGCGTGCCGACGAGCGGAATTACGATCGCGGTCGAGGACAAAGCGAGGGCGAGCCCCAGCGCCACGGCAGCCGGCACGCTTTGCTCAAGAAGGTACAGGCCAAGCCCGATCACTGCGGCGCAGCCGGCGAGCTCGGCCGCGCCGACTCCGAACACCAGCCGCCGCATCGACCATAACCTGCGGAACGACAGCTCGAGACCGACGGAGAACAGCAGCAGGACGATGCCAAGCTCGGCGAACGGCGCGATCCCGTGTGCGTTCGAGATGGTCACGTAATGGAGCCACGGATAGTGCCCGGTGAGCCTGCCGAGCCCCGCGGGGCCGACCAGCATTCCAATGAGGATGAAGCCAATGATCGGGCTGATGCGGATCCGGGCAAAGGCCGGGATCACGATCCCGGCAGCGCCGAGGATTACGAGGGCGTCGCTGTAGCCGGACGTACTGAACCCCGCATCCATCAAGGCGTTTAAGCAGGCCGTCCGCGCCTTGTCACTGAAGCGAAGGTCCGTTTAGTGACGCCATGGCGTCGGAACTGGATCTCATCGTAGTTGGCGGTGGGCCCGCGGGGATGATGGCGGGGCTGTTGTTCGCGCGGGCGGGCTGCAAGGTGCAGGTGCTGGAGAAGCACGCCGACTTCCTGCGCGATTTCCGCGGCGACACCGTTCATCCCTCGACCCTCGAATTGCTGCGCGAGCTCGGTCTGATCGACGAGTTCCTGAAACGGCCGCATGACGAAGTCACCACGCTGACTGCGCGCGTCGCCGACCGTCACATCACGCTCGCGGACCTTAGTCATCTTCCCGTCGAAAGCCGTTTTGTAGCGATGATGCCGCAGTGGGAATTCCTCGATTTCCTCGCCGATGAGGCGCGCCGGTACCCAAATTTCAGCCTGCGGATGGAAGCGGAAGCGATCGATCTGGTGATCGAGCGCGGCCGCATTGCCGGCGTTCGCCTGAAGGACGGCGAAGCGGTCCGGGCGCGGCTGACGCTTGCTGCGGACGGGCGCAGCTCGGTGCTAAGAGACAAAGCGGGCCTGCCGAAGACAGATCTCGGTGCCCCGATCGACGTGCTGTGGTTTCGACTGCCGAAGCAGTCGACGCCAACGAATGAGACAGGCGGCACGTTCGGCGCGGGGACGCTGATCGTGCAGATCGATCGCGGCGACTATTGGCAGTGCGCCTATGTGGTTCCGAAAGGGGCGGCAAAGGACATCCGGGCCAAAGGCATCGAAGCATTCCGCGGAGATGTCGCTCGTGCCGCGCCCGAACTCGCTGACGCCGTCGATACGCTGCAGGATTGGGATCAAGTGAAACTGCTCTCCGTGTCGCTTGATCGGCTCGAGACCTGGTGGCGGCCAGGCTTCCTCGCGATCGGAGACGCCGCTCACGCGATGTCGCCCGTAGGTGGCGTGGGCATCAATCTCGCAGTTCAGGACGCGGTTGCGGCGGCGAACATCCTCGCGCGGCCCTTAGCGAGTGGACGGAACGTCGATCCGCTGCTCGACAAGGTGCAGGAACGCAGGCTCTTCCCCACACGCGTAATCCAGTCGGTGCAGAAGATGGTGCATGACCGCGTTCTGACACCGCTCGTCATTCGCCGGGCCGTGCTGCAGAAGGTTCCGCTGCCGCTGCGCTTGTTTGAGTTCTTCCCAGTCCTGCGGCGAATTCCGGCACGCCTGGTGGGCCTTGGCGTGCGCCGCGAGCACATCCGCTCGCCCGACGCGGGTCTCAGGCGCTGACCGGTTCCTGAGCCATTGCCTCTTCGAGGTTGTGGACGACGGTCTCGAAGAATTGCTCGGTCGTCATCCAGTGCTGCTCCGGGCCTACGAGGATCGCGAGGTCCTTGGTCATGTGGCCCGCCTCGACGGTCTCGATGCACACGCGCTCGAGCGTCTCGGCGAAGCGGACGACGTCCGGCGTATCGTCGAACTGGCCGCGATATTTGAGGCCGCCGGTCCACGCGAAGATCGAGGCGATCGGGTTCGTGGACGTCGCTTTGCCCTGCTGATGCATGCGGTAATGGCGCGTGACGGTGCCGTGCGCCGCTTCCGCCTCGATAGTCTTGCCATCAGGAGTCATCAGCACCGAGGTCATCAACCCGAGCGAACCAAAGCCCTGCGCGACCTGGTCCGACTGGACGTCCCCGTCGTAATTCTTGCAGGCCCAGACGAATTTGCCGCTCCACTTGAGCGCCGAGGCGACCATGTCGTCGATCAGCCGGTGCTGATATTCAATGCCAGCTTTCTCGAACTTCGCTTTGTATTCGCTGTCGTAAATTTCCTGGAAGAGGTCTTTAAACCGTCCGTCATAGGCCTTGAGAATCGTGTTTTTGGTGGACAGATACAGCGGCCAGCCGCGATTGAGGCTGTAATTGAAGCAGGCGTGGGCGAAGTCGCGGATCGCAGCGTCGAGATTGTACATGCCCATGGCGACACCGGAGCCGGGGAAGTCGAATACCTCGAAGTCGAGCTCCTGGCCGTCGTTGCCGGTCCACTTCATCGTCAGCTTGCCGGGGCCGGGAACGAGGAAGTCGGTCGCTTTGTACTGGTCGCCGAAGGCGTGGCGGCCGACCACGATGGGATCAGTCCAGCCGGGAATCAGCCGGGGCACGTTGGAAATTACAATCGGCTCGCGAAAGATCACTCCGCCAAGGATGTTGCGGATCGTCCCGTTGGGCGATTTCCACATCTTCTTGAGGCCGAACTCCTTCACCCGGGCCTCGTCGGGTGTGATTGTCGCGCATTTGACGCCTACGCCGTGCTGTTTGATCGCATTGGCCGCGTCGACTGTGACCTGGTCCTCGGTCGCGTCGCGGTTCTCGATCGAAAGATCGTAGCAGATGAGATCGACGTCGAGGTACGGCAGGATCAGCTGCTCACGGATCCCTTGCCAGATGATCCGCGTCATCTCGTCGCCATCGAGCTCGACGAGCGGGCTCTTCACCTTGATCTTGGCCATGTGCTTTCCTGCGATTTCCGGATTGCGCGCGCCTTAGGATGCGCGCGGCGGGCAGGCAACCGCGGCGTTGTGCCTGCCGCGGCCCGCCACTAAGGAGCGCCGATGCCAGAGCTTGAGCGGCCCGACGGTCCACTGACCACCAACGTCAAATGGCGCTTTCCTTCGGTGCATCCGGAGGGGCGCAAATATGTCGTCATCGCGGCGGCCGCGACTGCGATTACCTATGTCGCGATCAATCATTTCATCGCGTGGCTGCTGGTCGGCGTAACCATTTGGGTTGCCACCTTTTTCCGCGATCCGGTGCGGACGACGCCGAACGGCGACAAGTTCATCATGTCGCCCGCCGACGGCCTCATCACAATGATCGTGAAAATGCCGCCGCCGCCCGAATTGCGCGGGCCGGAAGCACTCGACGACGGCGAATATACGCGCGTTTCGATTTTCATGAGCGTGTTCGACGTGCACATCAACCGCGCTCCGATCGCCGGGCGCGTCCGGCGCATCGCTTATGTGCCAGGGAAGTTCATCAACGCCGATCTCGACAAAGCCAGTGAGGACAACGAGCGTCAGCATTTGCTGATCGAGGGCTCGGACGGGCTGAAGATCGGGTTCACGCAGATCGCCGGCCTCGTCGCGCGCCGGATCATCGCCTTCGTGCGGGAAGGCGATGTGGTTGTGGCTGGTCAGCGCGTCGGGCTCATCCGCTTCGGCAGCCGGGTCGACGTCTACCTGCCCGCCGGGGTGGCTCCGCGCGTGCTGCTGGGGCAGCGTGCGATCGCTGGAGAGACGATCCTCGGTATCGTCGGCCTCGACATTCCGGTGACGGGCACCAGCCAGTGATCGACGATCAGGAACCGCGCGGAATTCCCTTCCGCGCGATGATTCCGAACATGATCACCACGCTGGCGCTGTGTTTCGGGCTTACCGGCGTGAGCCTCGCCATTCGCGGCGAATGGGAGAAGGCGATCGGAGCGATCGTGCTTGCCGCAGTGCTCGACGGGCTCGACGGGCGCATCGCGCGGCTGCTTCGGGCACAGAGCAAGTTTGGCGCGGAGCTCGAATTCATTGAGCGACAATATCGCATTCGGCACCGCGCCCGCGCTGATCCTGTTCCTCTGGTCGCTGCAGACTGCGCCGCGGTTCGGATGGATTGCAGCGCTGGCGCTCGCCGTGTGCTGCGCGCTGAGGCTCGCGCGATTCAATGCGCGGCTCGACGCGGCCGAGCAACCGCACAAGTCGGCCGGGTTCAATACCGGCGTTCCCGCGCCCGCCGGAGCCGGCCTCGCCTTCATGCCCATCTATTTGTGGCTGATCACCGGCAATGAGTTGTTCCGCCGCTGGGAGCTAGTGATGGCCTGGACCCTGTTCGTCGCGGCGCTGATGATCTCGAGTCTGCCGACCTACAGCTGGTCGAGCATCCGTATCCGGCGTGACTGGCGTCTCTTTGCGTTGGCCGGCGTCGCGCTGTTTGGCGCGGCGCTGATCGTCGCGCCCTGGCCGACGCTGCTGGCGCTCGCGGGTCTGTACCTGCTAATGGTCCCAGTCGCCTTGACGAGTTACGCCAAGGTCAAGCGGCGGCGCGCAGGCGCGGCGCGGCGTTGCTGACTTGCTGCGACTGCGAACGCGTCCTCAACCGAACCGTCACCCGCCCGGCCACTGGTTCCCGCGTGGTATCGCCCTTGAGGGCAGCGGCGATTTTCGCGCCGCTTTCCTCAAGGATCGCCGCACCCAGGACCACGAGCAGCCACAAAGTGGCGAGAAAGGGAAGGGTGCCCAAAGCTGCGATCATCACGTCCAAGCCTCCTGTTGAGACGACGTATTGTTCCCTGTTTGTTCCTACGTGTCAAGCGAGCGATTCGAACAGAGGCAAGCCCTTGAAAGCACAAGCGGCTTCGGCTAGTGCGCCGCGCATCCCACAGGCGGAGCTGACATACCGGTGCCGGCCGAAAGGCTGGTGACTGGCTCCGCCGAGGCAGAACCGGAAGGAGAAGACCTATGGCGACCACCGTCGTCACAATGCAGCAATTGCTCGAGGCCGGGGCGCATTTCGGCCACCAGACCCACCGCTGGAACCCGAAGATGAAGCCGTATATTTTCGGCGATCGCAACGCGGTGCACATCATCGACTTGTCGCAGACTGTGCCGTTGTTCGCGCGCGCGCTCGACTTCGTCCAGCAGACTGTCGGCCGTGGTGGCAAGGTGCTGTTCGTCGGTACCAAGCGCCAGGCCCAAGATCCCATCGCAGCAGCCGCTCAGGCTTCCGGCCAACATTTCGTCAACCATCGCTGGCTCGGCGGAATGCTGACCAACTGGAAGACGATCTCCAACTCGATTAAGCGCCTGAAGAGCCTTGAAGAGCAGCTTTCGGGCGACACCGCGGGCCTCACCAAGAAGGAAGTCCTCCAGCTGACGCGTGAGCGCGACAAGCTCGAGAAGAGCCTGGGCGGAATTCGCGACATGGGCGGACTTCCCGACGTGATGTTCGTCGTCGACACCAACAAGGAAGAGCTGGCGATCAAGGAAGCCAATGTGCTTGGCATCCCGGTCGTCGCAATTCTCGAACTCGAACAGCGACCCCAGCGGCATTGCGTTCCCGGTCCCCGGCAATGACGACGCCAGCCGCGCCATCCGGCTCTACACCGACGCGGTCGCGCAGGCGGTGAACGAAGGCCGCACCGGCCAGCGTCAGGCGAAAGGCGAGGACATTGGCGAAATGGCCGAGCCGCCGGTCGAGCAGGCGCTGGAAGCTTAATCGGACTGTTCCCCGGCGAAGGCCGGGCCCAGACTTTCTCCTGTTTGCTGGACCCCGGCCTTCGCCGGGAACGAAAAGGATTACAAAATGGCAGAGATCACGGCCGCGACTGTGAAGGAACTGCGCGAGCGCACCGGCGCCGGAATGATGGACTGCAAGAAGGCGCTCGCCGAGACCAATGGCGAAATGGAAGCGGCGATCGATTGGCTGCGCGCCAAGGGTCTCGCGGCAGCTGCCGAAGAAGGCCGGCCGTACCGCCGCCGAGGGCCTCGTCGGAGTCGCCGTCGAGGGGAACCGCGGCGCCGTCGTCGAGGTCAATTCGGAGACCGACTTCGTCGCCAAGAACGAGCTGTTCCAGGATTTCGTGCGCAATGTGGCGAAATTGGCCCTCGAGCGGGGCACCGATGTCGAGTTGCTCGGCGCCACGGCCTACCCGGGCGGCGACACGGTGGCCGAGAAACTGACCGATAACATCGCCAAGATTGGCGAAAATCAGTCGCTGCGTCGCGCTGCGGTGGTCGAAGTGGCCGAGGGTGCGGTCGTGTCCTACGTCCACAATCAGGTCGCGCCGGGCCTCGGCAAGATCGGCGTGCTCGTCGCGCTCGAGAGTGCAGCGCCTGCCGAGACCCTGCTCGTCCTTGGCAAGCAGCTGGCGATGCACGTCGCCGCTGCACACCCGCTCGCGCTGAGCGCCGAGGAGCTTCCGGCCGCGCTGATCGAGCGCGAGCGTTCAATCGCGCTGGAAAAGGCGAAGGAAAGCGGCAAGCCGCAGAATATCGTCGAGAAGATGGTCGATGGCGGCCTCGCCAAGTTCCGCAAGGAGAACGCGCTCCTGACGCAGCTCTTCGTGATGGACAACAAGACGCCGGTCGCAGAGGTGGTCGCAGCGGCTGCCAAGGACGCCGGCACGGGCATTGCGCTGAAGGCCTTCGTCCGCTTCCAGCTCGGTGAAGGCATCGAGAAGAAGCAAGAGGACTTCGCCGCCGAGGTTGCCGCCGCGGCAGGGACGTCAAAGCCCGAGCCGGTCGCCTGATCAGCAAGACGGTTGGAAAATGGGGCGGGCGCGCTAAAGCGTGTCCGCCCTTTTTCGATCTGCAGGACATTTCCGCCGCATGACCCGCCCGCGCTTCAACCGGATCCTGCTGAAGCTCTCGGGCGAGGCATTGATGGGGCAGGGGCAGTTCGGCATCGATCCCGACGCCGCGGCGGGGCTCGCTGGAGAAATAGCGAGCGCCAAAGAGCAGGGGCATGAGCTGTGCCTGGTCGTAGGCGGCGGCAATATCTTCCGCGGGATGGCCGCCGCCGCAAAAGGCTTCGACCGCGCGACCGCGGATTACATGGGCATGCTCGCGACGGTGATGAACGCGCTTGCGCTCCAGATGGCGCTGGAGAAAATCGGCGTCGACACGCGCGTGCTCTCGGCAATTCCGATGGCCAGCGTCTCCGAACCCTACATACGCCGCCGCGCGCTCAGGCACATGGAGAAGGGCCGCGTCGTTCTTTTCGCCGCAGGCACCGGTAATCCGTATTTCACGACCGACACGGCGGCGGCGCTAAGGGCGGCAGAAATGGGTTGCGACGCTTTGTTCAAGGGTACCAGCGTGGACGGCGTCTATACGGCCGATCCCAAGAAGGTGCGCGACGCGACGCGCTACGATACGCTGACCTTCAACAAGGTGCTCGGCGACGACCTCAAGGTTATGGACGCCGCCGCCGTCGCGCTTTGCCGCGACAACAATATCCCGATCGTCGTGTTCAACATTCGCCAGCCGGGCAACCTTGCCGAGGTCATCGAGGGCGGGGGCACTGCAACGATCGTGCAGAATGGGGAGTAGGACATGACGACCACAGTCAGCACGGCTGATCTCAACCGGCGCATGCACGGCGCTCTGGAGGCGCTGCGGCACGACCTCGGGGGGCTGCGCACCGGCCGGGCATCGACCGCATTGCTCGATCCCGTCCATGTCGAGGTCTACGGAACCAACATGCCGCTGAACCAGGTTGCGACCGTGTCGACGCCTGAAGCGCGCATGCTCTCGGTGCAGGTGTGGGATCGCTCGAACGTTCAGCCAGTCGAGAAGGCCATCCGCAATGCCGGGCTCGGCATCAATCCAATCGTAGACGGCCAGATGATCCGCCTGCCGATCCCCGAGCTCACCGAGGAGCGGCGCAAGGAGCTCGCCAAACTGGTCGGCCAATATGCCGAAAAGGCCCGCATCGCGGTCCGCAACGTCCGCAGGGACGGAATGGATCATCTTAAGCAGGACGAGAAAAAGCACGAGATCAGCGAAGACGAGCGCAAGCGGCTCGAGCACGAGGTGCAGAAGCTCACCGACGACACGATCAGGGAAATCGACGAGCTCGCGCAGGCCAAGGAAAAGGAAATCCTCGGCAAGTGAGCTCGACCGCTCCCGCCGAAGGAGCTGAAAAGCTGGCGCAAACCGACGGCAGGACGGTTCCCCGCCACGTCGCCATTATCATGGACGGCAACGGCCGTTGGGCGCGGCAGCGCGGGCTGCCGCGCGTCGCCGGCCACCGCGCCGGCGCCGAAGCTCTCAGGCGTGCATTGCAGGCGGCCGCGGAGCACGGGGTCGAGGTGCTGACGGTCTATGCATTCTCTTCGGAGAACTGGCGGCGAAGCGCCGAGGAAATTTCCGAACTCACCGCCCTGATGCGCTTCTATCTCGAGCGGGAACTGAAGACGCTCGCGAAAGAAGGCGTCCGCCTGAAGCTGATTGGCGATTATTCGGCGTTCGGGCCCGAACTGGGCGAACGCCTCGAGGCCGCGGTCGAGCGGACTGCGGAAAATACGCGGCTCACGCTGGTGATTGCATTGAATTATGGCTCGCGCGCGGAAATCGCGGCGACGGCAAAAATTCTCGCCACGAAAGCCGTGGCCGGCGAGGTCGAGCCGAGCCGCATCGACGAGCAGAGCATCACCGCCGAGCTGCAGACCCGCGACCTTCCCGAGCTTGACCTGCTGATCCGCACGTCGGGCGAGATGCGGCTGTCCAATTTCCTGTTGTGGCAGGCGGCCTACGCCGAGCTTCTGTTCCTCGACACGCTCTGGCCCGACTTCGACGAGCAGGCCTTTGCCGATGCGCTTGAGCAGTTCGCCGCGCGCCAGCGCCGCTTCGGTGGCCGCGAGTCGACAGTTTGAACGAACTCCTCGTCCGCACCCTTACTGGGTCGTAATGATCGCCCTGCGCTCATTGCGGCGCGCTTCGGCGGATACTGTCTTCGCCGTCGTTCGTCGCCGCCGTCGCCACCGCGATGTTCTATGAGTGGACGCGGATCGTCGCGGGGCTGGGGCGCCGGTTGGTACATCTCGGGCTTTCTCTATGCCCTGCTGCCAGCAATCGCGCTGTTGTGGGTGAGGGAGACGGGACCAGCAGCGGACTCGATCTTCTGCTCTGGGTTTTCCTCGTGACCTGGTCGACCGACATCGGCGCCTATTTCGTCGGTCGCTCTTTCGGAAAGCGAAAGCTCGCGCCGTCGATCAGCCCGGGCAAGACCGTCGAGGGGCTTTGCGGCGGCATCGTTGCGGCGACCCTATCGGTGGCGCCTGGGTGCTCGCAATGGGGCTTCGGCCTCCGCTGCTCGCGCTCGCACCCTTGTTCGCGCTCGCTGCTCAGGCCGGCGACCTGTTCGAAAGCAGCATGAAGCGCCGCGCCGGAGTGAAGGACTCCGGCTCCTGGCTGCCGGGACATGGCGGAGTGCTCGACCGGCTCGACGGCTTGGTCCCGGTGGCTGTGCTTACCGCGCTCGCACAGCTAGGGGGGCTGACGTGAGCCGCACGATTGCCATTCTCGGGGCCACCGGCTCGATCGGCAAATCGACGCTCGACTTGGTCGAGCGTTCGCCAGAGCGGTTCGAGGTCGTCGCAGTGACGGCCGCCACCAATGCCGAGGCGCTCGCCGTCATCGCGCGGCGGACGAATGCGAAACTCGCTGTAGTCGCCGACGAAACGCGCCTGAGGGACTTGCAGGAACTGCTGGTCGGCACCCGCTGTCGCGCGGCGGCGGGAGAATCTGCGCTGCTCGAAGCCGCTGCCGAAGAGGCCGAGCTGGTCATCGCCGCGATCGTCGGCTGCGCGGGCTTGAGGCCGGTCATGGCTGCAGTCGAGGCTGGCCGCGTCGTCGCGCTCGCCAACAAGGAAGCACTCGTAACCGCGGGCAGGCTGATGACCGACGCAGCCACCGCACTTAGCGCGACGATCCTGCCCGTGGACAGCGAGCATAATGCGATATTCCAGTGTCTTGCCGGGAGTCGCGTCGAGGACATCTCAAAGATCATCCTGACCGCGAGCGGCGGTCCGTTTCGTACCGCCTCCGCCGAAGTAATGGGCGCCGCCACTCCGGCCCAGGCGGTAGCGCATCCGAACTGGTCGATGGGGGCGAAGATCTCCGTCGATTCGGCGACGTTGATGAACAAGGGCCTTGAGCTGATCGAAGCGCATTATCTGTTCGGCCTCCCGTCCGAGCGGATCGACATCCTCATCCACCCCCAGTCGGTCATCCATTCGATGGTCGAGTTCGTCGACGGTTCGGTTCTCGCGCAGCTCGGCAGTCCGGACATGCGCATCCCAATCGCTTATGCGCTGGCTTGGCCGGAGCGCCTGGAGACCCCGGCGCAGCGGCTCGATCTCGCGGCGATCGCGCGGCTCGATTTCGAAGCGCCGGATGCAAAGCGCTTCCCGGCGCTACGCCTCGCCCGCGAAGCGCTCGAAGCAGGAGGAGCGGCGCCGATCGTGCTCAACGCCGCCAATGAAGTGGCGGTCGCGAGCTTCCTTGCCGGCGCCATCCGCTTCACCGACATTGCGAAAACCGTCGAAGAGGCGCTTGAGAGCGCAAATTTTGTCAATCCCCGGTCAATCGACGACGTGCTTGAGATCGACCGGGCCACGCGCTCCTATGTTCATTCGGCTATGAAGGCAGACTGCCACTGATGCTTCCGCAACCGCCACTCTGGTTGACCCTGATCGCCTTCGTCTGCGCACTGGGGCCGCTCGTGTTCTTTCACGAGCTCGGCCATTATCTCGTAGCGCGCCTGTTCAAGATTCCGGCCGAAGTGTTCTCGATCGGTTTCGGGCGCGAGCTCTTCGGCTGGACCGACAAGCAGGGCACGCGCTGGAAGGTCGCCTGGCTCCCGCTTGGGGGCTACGTGAAGTTCGTCGGGGACATGACGCCGGCGAGTAATCCGGCAGAGCTCGACAGCATCCCCGAGCATCTCCGCGACCGCGCATTCCAGTTGCGCCCGGTGTGGCAGCGGTTCCTGGTCGTTCTTGCCGGTCCCGCAGCCAATTTCCTTCTCGCGATCATCATCTTCGCGTGCTTCTTCTCGCTTGCTGGAACGCCGCGCGACAATGTTGTCGGCGATGTCGTCCCCGAATCCGCGGCTGCGGCGGCTGGAATCCGCGCCGGCGATCGCATTTTGTCGGTTGCGGGACGGGCTACGCCGACGTTCGACGATGTCGCGAACGTCGTCTTGCTGCGTCCGAATGAGACGGTTGCAGTCGAGATTGATCGCGGCGGTGCTGTTGTGGATCTGCGGGCGACGCTGGGATCCGCCGAAATAACCGATCCGACCGGTCGGAAAACGCGGGCCGGTTCGCTTGGCATCCACTCAACGCTCAAGATTGGCGAACCCGTACCGATCTACAAAGCCGTGCCGATGGCGGTCGATCAGACGGCGCGACTGACTCGCTCCATCGGCGACGGTTTGGTGCAACTGGTCAGGGGCCGGGTTTCTCGCGAAGCAACTCGGCGGGCCGATCACCATTGCTCGGGTCGCCGGAACGGGGGCAGAGCTCGGCCTGTTGCCGTTCATTGGTTTGCTCGCACTGCTGTCAATTAATCTGGGATTCATCAACCTGTTGCCAGTCCCGATGCTGGATGGAGGCCACCTGTTTTTCTATGCGATCGAGGGCGTTCGGCGTCGCCCGGTCAGCGCTGAGGCGCTCGACTGGGCGTTCCGCGGCGGATTGGCTCTCATATTCGCGCTGCTGGTCTTCGTCACCGTGAACGATTTAGGTTCGATCGGGCTTTGGGATCGGCTTCAGCGCTTGATTGGATAGGAGGGTTGGGGCAGGGCAGAACCGGGGCTTGCGGCGAAGCGCGCCGAGCGCACCAAATTGCACAAAAGGCGGGGACGCGTGATTTCAAGAGCGAAGAATATTAGTCGGCGCGCGGGTGCGCTTCTACTTGCCGGAACCGCCCTTGCAGGCTCGGCCACGCCGTTGCTCGCCCAGGCGGCGCCTACGGCACAGTCGCCCGCGACTCAACCGGCGCCCACGGCTCAGCCGACCCCGACTTAACCTGCGCCTCCCCCACCTGCGCCGGCTCCAGTTACGCACACGATCCGCTCGATCGCGGTCCGCGGCAACCAGCGGCTCGAACCGGAGACGATTCGCTCCTATGCTAACCTGGCTCCGGGGCAGACCTACACGACCGAGACGCTCGATCAGGCTCTCAAGGACCTCTACGCCACCCAGCTCTTCGCCGATGTCACCATTACCGGCGCCGAAAGCGGCGACCTCGTCATCAACGTCCGCGAGAATCCGGTCATCAACCGCATCATCCTCGAGGGCAACAAGCGGCTCAAAGAAGATAAAATTCTTCCCGAGATCAAGCTTGCCCCGCGGCAGATCTTCACCCGCTCAGCCGCCCGCGCTGATGTCGATCGGATTCTCGAGCTGTACCGGCGCCAGGGCCGCTTCGCGGCTCGCGTTGAACCCAAAATCGTCCAGCTCGATCAGAACCGTGTCGATGTCGTGTTCGAGATCTATGAAGGCAACCTGGCCAAGGTCCGGGCCATCAACATTATCGGCAACAAGGAGTTTGCCGACGGGCGCCTGCGTAAGGAAATGTACACTCGTCAGGCCGGCGGAATTCTTGGGTTCATTAAGTCCAACGACACGTACGACCCCGACCGGCTGGCCGCCGACCAGCAGAAGCTGCGCGCATTCTATTTGACTCAGGGCTATGCGGACTTCCGCGTCGTCTCGGCGCTCGCCGAGCTCACGCCCGACCGGCAGGACTTTGTCATCACCTACGTCGTCGATGAGGGGCCGCGCTACAAGTTCGGCAAGATCGGCGCCGAGAGTGCTCTGCGCGATTTCCCCGCCTCGACAATCAAGCAGAGCCTTAAGCTCAGGACCGGCGACTGGTTCAATGCCAAGGCCGTCGAAGACGCGATGACCGACCTCAACGAGAAGGCCGGCAATCTCGGCTACGCGTTCGCCGACATCAACCCCGCGTACGATCGCGATGCCGAGCACCGGCTGATGAACCTCACGGTCAGGGTCGGCGAAACCCCGCGGGTTTATGTCGAACGGATCGACATCAGCGGTAACACGACCACCCGCGACAAGGTGATCCGCCGCGAGTTCCGGCTCAACGAAGGAGATGCGTTCAACGCTTTGAAGGTCAAGCGCAGCCAGGACCGTATTCAGAGCCTCGGCTTCTTCCAGGAAAAGCTCGAGATCAAGCAGACCGAAGGCTCGGCTCCGGACCGTGTGGTGCTCGGAGTGGCTGTCGAGGAGAAGCCCACCGGACAGCTCCAGCTATCGGGCGGCTATTCGAGCCTCGAGAAGTTCGTCGTTCAGCTTGCCGTGTCGCAGAACAACTTCATGGGCAAGGGCCAGGAGCTCGACGCTTCGGTCAATTATTCGTCTTACTCCAAGTCGGTCCAGCTCGGCTTCGTCGACCCTTATTTCCTCGACAAGTCGATCCTGCTTGGCGGTCAGCTGTTCCGGCAGGATTACAACAGCTTCAATTATGGCGCGAACGGCAACCGCAACACGACCTATCGGCAGCTCAGCACCGGCGGCGGCTTGAGAATGGGCTTTCCGCTGACTGAATATTGGACTTTCGGCGGCCGCTACACGCTTTCGCAGGACAAGGTCTCGCTCGACAAAGCGACGTTCTACACGAACGGAGTGTGCGACCCGCTGAGGGCGGGGCGCTATCTGTGCGACGAAATCGGATCGCGCCTCACATCGTCGGTCGGGTTCTCGACGCTCTACGACAACACCGACGGAATTCACCCGACGCGCGGCCAGCGCTTGACGTTATCGGAGGACTTCGCCGGCCTCGGCGGGGACGTGCGGTATATCCGCAGCCGCGCCGACGCGACCAAATATATGGGCTTTGGCGGGCGGATGGATCTTCTCGGTCCACGGCGAAGGCGGCTTGATCAAAGCGTTGCAATCGTCGCCTGGACCGGGCCGCGACGCCATTCGCCTGACCGACCGCTTCTTCGGCCCGCAGCTGCGCGGCTTCGACATCCGCGGCATCGGCCCGAGGATTTAACGGGTCAATTATAAATGCGTCGACGCGAACTGCACGAGTGCGGCAGTCGATACCACCATCAAAGCCCAGATTACCGACGCGCTCGGCGGCAAAGCTTATTATATGGGCCGGCTCGAACTCGAATTTCCGACGAGCTCGGCTTTGAAGAGTGTGGGCTTGCGGCCGTCCGCTTTCATCGATGTGGGCTCGCTTTGGAGCATTACGCCGCCGATCCTTACGGACGTTATGAAGGTTTGCACCGCCGCCAGCTTGCCGGCGCAGACGATCCCGGGAACCGCGACAAATACGAGCTGCACGCAATTCAATGTGAATGGCGCGACGGGTTATGCGGATACGTCAACGCTGGCCTCAGCGGGGTTCAAGGAGCTATTCATCGGGAATTCGCCAAGACCGCGTCTGTCGATCGGCGTCGGCGTCAACTGGACATCGCCGTTCGGACCGCTGCGGCTCGATCTTGCCAAAGCCATACTCACACAAAAGGGCGACGAAACGAAACTCTTCAGCTTCAACGTAGGGACTCAATTCTGATGAACAAATTGCTATTTTCCGCCTCTCTTGCGGCTTCACTCGGCGTTGCTTCGGCGGCGAACGCACAGGCGATTCCAGGCGCCATCGTTGCAGTGGTCGACCTGGAAAAGGTCACCAGCCAATGCACGGCCTGCAAGGCCGCGGCAGCCACTCTGCGCAGCCAGATCGCGGGCCTCCAAACGCGCGAACAGGCTCTCACCGCGCCGCTTCAAACGGAACAGAAGTCGATCCAGACCGCGATCGATGCACTGAACGGGAAGGAGCCGGACGCCGCGCTCCAGGCACGGGCCAAGGCATGGGAAACGAAGCGCCAGCAAGCCGCTCAGGAGATCGGCCGCCAGCAGGAGCAGATTAAGCGCAACCAAGCTTACATCTCGCAGCAGATCCAGACCAAGCTCGGGCCGATCTATCAACAGGTGATGCAGAAGCGCGGGGCCAATGTCATGATCGAGGTCGGCAGCACACTCGCGACGAGCACGAGTCTCGACGTATCCAACGACGTGCTCGCGTCCCTCAATGTGGCCCTACCGACGGTCCAGACGACCGCGCCCGCCGCAGCGCAGCAGCAGCCGCAGGGCCGCTAAATTGGACGATACGGCAGGCGCCGCCATCGGACCGCTCGACATCAAGCGGGTGATGGCGGCGCTGCCGCATCGCTATCCGATGCTGCTCGTGGATCGGGTCGAGAGCCTCGATCCGGAGAACGGGATCACCGCGATCAAGGCGGTGACCATCAACGAGCCGTTCTTCCAGGGCCATTTCCCGGGGCGGCCGATCATGCCCGGAGTGCTCATTGTCGAGGCGCTGGCCCAGGCTGCGGGCGTGCTCGCCGTCGAAGCGCTGGGCCTCGCCGGTTCGGGCAAGCTCGTGTATTTTATGGCCATTGAAGGCGCCAAATTCCGCGCGCCGGTCGAGCCGGGCGTTCTGCTCAGGCTCAACGTGGAATTCGTTCAAAAGCGCGCCACCGTCTGCAAGTTCGCCGGTCGTGCGAGCGTCGACGGCAAGCTGGTTGCCGAGGCGAACTTCACGGCGATGATCGCCGATCCGCCAGCCTAACGCCGACATAGCCGGCGCGGGGCTCGGTCCTGTAGCTGAAGACGTCCTGATACCTCTCGTTGAGCCCGTTTGCGATGCGCGCGAACAACTCGACCCCAGGCCGGATCGCATAGGCCACGCGCGCTTCGGCCAGCCAGTAAGAACCCAATGAAACCCGGTCGAACGGAAAGGTGTCCCGGCTGTCGAAATGCCGCCCGGCATAGGCGAGCGAGGCAGCGTAGGTCAGCCGGCCGGAAGAACCGTCGACCGTCAGCGAGCCGCTGTGTCTCGGCCGCCGGAGTTCGCGAACCTGGGCGCCGGAGGCGGTGCCCGGCTCGGTCGCATCGAGAAACGCATAGCCTGCGTGCAGGCGGAGGCGGTCGCCGAGCTTCCAATCGAACTCAGCCTCGACGCCCTGGCGGCGGCTACGGCTATCGAGATTGGTCGTCGTCCCGAGAAAGGCCGGCGGTGGGAAGACGAGGACGATCTCGTCGCGCAACCGCTGACGGTAAGCCGTGACCGATGCCGCGATCGGCCCGCGCCGGAAGCGCAGCGATCCCTCGAAGCCGCGTGAGCTTTCCGGCTTGAGCGCCGGATTGCCGATGAATTCGTTGGGGAAGAATCCAAAGAGGTCGAAGAAGGTCGGCTGCGCGATGCCCTCTGAATAGGAGCCTGCAAGCGAGAACCCGCCGCCGAGCTGCCCGAGCAACGAGGCCCGGATGCTGGTCGCGTCGCGGAAGCGATTGAACATGTCGTGCCGGACGGCGAGGTCGCCCGTAATTGTCCGCGTCTCGCCGCGCCATTCGACTGTCAGCGAATCATGATCTCGGCTGCGGTCCTGATCGGTCGACAGTCCTGACAGCGTGCCCCGTGCGTGAAAGGTCTCGCGCTCAAGCTCGGCAGCGGCGATGAGGCGGTGACTGACGGGTCCGGTCGTGAACCGCCGCTCGACCTGGGCGGATAGATCGGCCCGCGTGCCGCCCGTCCGATTGAGCGGATCGTCAGCAAGGAAATTGCGGTTCGAGGAGGCGAGCAGCGTTCCGCCGACCTGGGCTCGCCAGTCCGACGTGTCGTTGCCGATCTCGACCCAGATTCGCGCGGCCTCCAGTCGGTTACGGTTGCTGTCCAATGTGTCGGCGTGAGCAAAGGTGATCGGGTCGAACCCGTCAAAGTCGCTGCGTCCGGTGAGCACGATCGCCGCCGCGCCCAACTCGACATTATCGATCGGCTTCCAGGTCGCTCGGACGCGACCGGAGAGATTGTGGTAGCCGTCCTTGTCGCCGGGCCCGGCGACGCTGTTGATGCCGCTGGCGCGTTGCCAGCCGATCGCCGCGGCGAGGCTGGAGCGGTCGGACTTGGCCGTCGCTGAGGCACTTGCGCGCAGGAACCCAAATGACCCTCCTTCTGCGGCGGCGGCATAGCCGGGAGAATCGGTAACGCCGTTGATGGCGATCACGCCGCCGATGGCTTCGGATCCCCAAAGCGCTGACTGAGGCCCGCGAACGATCTCGATTCGCGACGCGAGGTCGGCGTTGAGAAGCTCGAAACGGGCCGAGCCGTCGCCCGCAGGGTCGTTGATCTTGATTTCGTCGATGAAGACCAAAGTGTGATTGGCCTCCGCGCCGCGGATGCGCACTTCTGTCAGGGATCCCGCGGGGCCCGATTCGGTCAGCGAGACGGAGGGTGAAATCCGCAGCAGGGGACCGATCAGCGGCTCGCCGAGGCGTTCGATCCGCTTCTTGTCGATAATGGTGACGCTCGCCGGGGATTTCGCCTCCTGCTCCGGGGCGCGCGAGGCGGTGATGACGATCTGGTTGGTGTCGATCGGTGTGACGGGCATGGTGATCCTCCTGTTGACGAACTTGCCGTCACAGAGGGATGCGCCGCGGAATTGCGGTGCCGGGCCCACGCTCCACGGCTGGTCCCGGCCGGGGATACGGACGACGGACCAGGGCAGGTTCCTGACTTCACCGGCGAAAGCCGGATCACAGTTGCGGGCACAGCGCCGGAATTGCACCGGCTTCCCTTTGAACCGCCCCCGTCGAACATGCGTTCGTGGGCGGCACCCTGGTCGGCCGATTTGCTAGGCGAGGGGCCGATCGGCTGTCAAATCCGCCATCACTTCACTTTGCCAAGCGCCGCTCGCGCGATTATGCAGCGATTATGAACGCCAATCATGCCCGACTCCTTGCGCTGCTCTCCGCGATCCTTGCCGCAGCCGCGCTGCGGCTAGTGCCGCACCCGCCAAACTTTACGCCGATCGGGGCGATGGCCTTGTTCAGCGGAGCCCATTTCGGCCGCCGCAGCCTCGCGTTCGTCGCGCCGCTGGCCGCGCTGCTGCTGAGCGATCTCGTGCTCGGTTTCTATCACGGCATGGCGACGGTCTATTTCAGCGTGGTCCTGATCGTTCTCATCGGTTGGCAGTTATCGGCGCGGCGCTCGTTCTGGAGGGTCGGCGCTGCCGCGCTCGCCAGTTCGGTGCTTTTCTACGTGGTGACGAATTTCGGGATGTGGCTGTTCAGCGGCATCTATCCGCGAACGATCGGCGGACTTGAGGCTTGCTACATCGCCGCGATCCCGTTCTTCCAGAACACGGTTGCGGGCGATCTCGTCTATACCGGCCTGCTGTTCGGTGGCTTTGCGCTGCTCATGGACGCGATGCCGCTGCTTCGTGACGCACAGGCGCCGAAGCTCGCCTGATCCACTCGGTTGCAAATTCGCTGCCGCCCATTAAAGGCCCGCGCTCAGACCTTCGGCCGCTGGTCGGAAACCAGCAGCTAACCCAAGGAAAACTCACATGAAGTCCGGCATCCATCCCGAATATCACACGATCAACGTCGAAATGACCGACGGCACCAAATTCCAGACGCGTTCGACGTGGGGCAAAGAGGGTGACACCCTGCACCTCGACATCGATCCGAAGGTACATCCGGCGTGGACCGGTGGCAATCAGAAGCTGCTGGACACCGGCGGCCAGGTGGCGCGCTTCAACAAGCGCTTCGGCGGCCTCAGCCTCGGCAAGAAATAGGCCGGCGGAGCGCAACTGCTTCCGTTCCACGATCCTGCACGCCGCTTCCCATCAGCTCCGCGGATTGAAACGGAGCGACTGGTGCTGCGCGAATTCGAGCTCCGCGACCTCGATTATTTCCTGACATTCTTCGGTGATGCCGAAGCCAGCCAGCATGTTGGCGGCCCAAGCGGACGGGAGGACACCTGGCGTCGGATGCTGGCGGGGGCGGGTCTGTGGTCCCTGACGGGGATCGGCATGTGGGCCGTCGCCGAGAAGGACGGCGGACCGGCGATCGGTCACGTCGGCTTCTTCGACTTCCTGAGGGGGTGTGAGCCGCCAATCGAGGGCGAAGCGGAAATGGGCTGGATACTTGCACCGCAGGCGCATGGCAAAGGTTATGCGCTGGAGGCGTGTGAAGCGATTTTGGCCTGGTTCGACGATCATTTCGAAGCGCAGCGCATCTGGGCACTCATTTCGCCCGGGAACGAAGCGTCGATGAAGCTGGCGATTAAGCTGGGCTTCGTTCGGCAAAGCGATGGCACCTATCGCGAAAAGCCGCAGACGATGTGGTTACGCAGCGCCTGATCGCTACCAGCCTTCGCCGCCGCCACCTGGCTAGAAGGCGGGAATGCCCGTGATCGCGCGGCCCATGATCAACGCATGGACGTCGTGCGTGCCTTCGTAGGTGTTGACGGTCTCGAGGTTCGCCGCGTGGCGCATCACCTGGAACTCGGCGGAAATGCCGTTGCCGCCATGCATGTCGCGCGCGGTGCGGGCGATATCGAGCGCCTTGCCGCAATTGTTGCGCTTGATGAGGCTGATCGTCTCCGGAATCAGCTCGCCGGCTTCGAGGCGGCGGCCGACGCGCAGCGCGGCCTGAAGCCCCAGCGTGATCTCGGTCGCCATGTTGGCGAGCTTGAGCTGCACCAGCTGGTTGGAGGCGAGGGGCCTGCCGAATTGCTTGCGATCGAGCGTGTATTGGCGGGCTGCACGGTAGCAGGCCTCGGCCGCGCCCATGGAGCCCCAGGCGATGCCGTAACGCGCCCGGTTGAGGCAGCCGAACGGCCCTTTCAGCCCCTCGACGTTGGGCAACAGCGCATCCTCGCCGACCTCGACGTCTTCCATCACGATCTCGCCGGTGATCGACGCGCGGAGGCTGAGCTTTTCCTTGATCTTGGGCGCTGAGAGCCCCGTCATGCCCTTCTCGAGCACGAAGCCGCGGATCTTGCCGTCGTGCGCGTCCGACTTCGCCCATACGACGAACACGTCGGCGATGGTCGAGTTGGTGATCCACATCTTGGTTCCGGAGAGGACGTAACCGCCCTGCACCTTCTGGGCGCGCGTGCGCATGCTGCCGGGATCGGAACCGGCGTCGGGCTCGGTGAGGCCGAAGCAGCCGACCCATTCGCCGGTCGCGAGCTTCGGCAGATACTTCTGCCGATGCTCTTCCGAGCCGTAGGCAAAGATCGGAAACATCACCAGACTAGACTGCACCGACATCGCCGACCGGTAGCCGCTGTCGACCCGCTCGACCTCGCGGGCGATGAGCCCGTAGCTGACGTAGCCGAGACCGGCGCCGCCATATTCGTGCGGGATCGTTGCACCGAGCAGGCCGAGCTCGCCCATTTCGCTCAGGATCTCGCGGTCGAACCGCTCGTCGAGGTAGGCCGAGGTGACGCGCGGCTGCAGCTTCTCCTGCGCATAGCCCTCGGCCGTATCGCGGACGAGCCGCTCCTCGTCGGTCAGCTGATGGTTGAGGTCGAAGGGATCCGCCCAGTCGAACGGAAGGATGGCCGGCTCGCCCACGTCAAATTGCCCCGCTTGTAAGGTGAAGTCGCGGCGCTCTTACCCGCGCTCAGCCTACTTCGCCACCCCGCCGCCGCCGAAGCTCTGCTTGAAGGTGACGCCGATCCGCACGTGGCTGTTGCGGAATCGGTGATCGAGCAGACTCGGTTCGCCGACCGTGCGGTTGGGGAAGAATTCGACCAGGTTGCGTCCACCGCCGACGTTGGAAACGTCGTTGAAGTTCAGCGTCAAAGTCTGCTTGCTCGTCGGGCGGTACTCGATGAACGCATCGGCAAATACTCCGCCGTTCCACCTTGTATCCAGCACATCCGTTCGGAAGATGGTGGTGCGGTCATTGTCGCTCATGTCAAAGCCATAGGCGAACTTGCCAATGTCGCGGCGGACTGTGGCATCCCACTGCCAACTGGGAAAGAAACCGCTCCAGTCGCGCGGCTGCCCGGACACGGGGTCCGTGACGCGCGTGTGCTGGATATTGCCGTGCAACTTCACCCGCAGGCCCTTCCAGAAGCGATCGAGCGGTGCGTCAAAGGTCAGGTCGGCATATTGGCGTCGGCCGGTGCCGAGGTTGCCAGGAGCGTCGAAGGCATTGCCCATGCTATCGAATACGAGGATCCGATCCTGGAGCAGGCTGACGAGATCGTAACCGAGCTCCAGCCGCACCTTGCCTTGACCGAACAGCGGATGCTCGACCGAGAAACGGCCTTCCCAGCTGCGTTGCGGCTGCAGATTGGCATTGCCGCCGCTGATCTGGTTGCTGGCGAGATCGGCGACGCTGATGAAATCGAAAAAGTTAAGCTGCGCGACGGTGCGGCGCAGGATGAGCTGCGTGTGCCAGCCGTCCGGTCCCTGCCAATCGAGGGTGATGCTGGGTTTGAAGAAGCTCAGCTTGCGGTCGGCGCTCGCGTCGCCGCTGACGGTCAGGTGCGAGGATCTCGTAATTGACGCCGAGATCGACGCGCAGGGTCTTGGTCAATGGCCGGCTGACATTGACCCATCCTTCGCCGCGAACTTCCTTCACCCGCGCATCCTGGATCGGCAGGTTGATCTTGGTTTTGCCGCCGCCCGGCTCGAGCGAGAAGAAATCGAGGTGGTAGTCGAGCGTGTTGAGCGCCATTTCTCCGCCGACCTCGGTCTGGAAACCGAGCAGGCTCGGCCTCGTCCAAACCGCCCGGCCGATCGTTTCATTGCGCTGCGACTGGGTGAGCTGCTGGAACCCGCCGACGATCTCGGTCGGACCAAGGTCGCCCGCATCATATTCGTCCAGCGTATGGCGCTTCTGCCGGCTGGCAAGCCCGACGAACTTGATCGCGCCGCCCGCGAGCGGCCGGGTGACATCGCCGCCGATCTCCAGGGTCTTGGTGGGATAATCCTCGACCAGCAAGTCGTCGTGCTCTTCCGCGTCGGCCGGGATAACGTGATTGCGCTGGTGCAGGATGAAATGGTCGAAATGATAGCGGATGTTGAAATTAGCGGAGTTGGTCGCGCCTTTGTCGAGCGACCAGCTTGCCGAGATGAACGGCGAATAATTGCGCGTAGTGTTGACCTTGCGGCGGAGCTCGATCAGCTCGCCCGTCGGCAGATCGGTAACGACGTCGGTGCCCTCCTCGGTGAAGTCTGCGCGCGCGGTGTCGCCGGCGATGTTGAAGGTCGAAGGCCCGCGGCTAAGGCTGACTGAGCCGCTGGCCGTGGGCATGATCACGCCGGTGTAGTGCCGCTCGGCGGTAACTGTGGCATTGCCGGTCAGCCCGCCGCCGCCGCCTTCGATCAGGATGATGTTGGCAACCTGTGACTTGCTCGAATAATCCGCGCCATAAAGGTCGCCGGGACCGACCTCGACGCGCTTCACCCGGCTCGCGGGGATACGGCTGAGATAGGCGTCGAGCGTCTCCGACTTGGTGCTCGGGCGCTGCGCCGTTGACGACGACATTGCCCGCCACGCCGGCAAAGCCGCGGATGTCGGCCCCGTTGTTGCCGTTGTTCGCGCCCAGGTCGAGCGTGAAGCCGGGGATGCGCTGTACGATGTCATAGGCCGTCCGCGGTCGCATATTTGGCGAAGAACGCGGCGTCATAAATGGTCGTGCGGCCGTCCCTGGTCCGCGTCGCCTGCGGCGCGGCAGCGGTCGCGGTTACCTGCGCCAGCGCCGCGCCGCCCATGAGCAGCGCGGCAAGGCCCACGCCAGCCAGACCAACAGCGCGCACCATCGAATTCCCCTGTATTATCGTTGTAAGACGCTATGATAACGCACGATCCGCCACGCCAATCGGTTTCGACCAACCGACCAGCGGATTTGCAGGCGCGCGGCTAATGTCGACCAACCGACGAACGGCGTCCGAATATCTTCATCTGCACGAGCTCGCTGACCGGCGGCAGCGTCCGCACGTTCGCCAACCGCGGAGCGGACGAACTCGGGCGTGATGTCGAGTGCTTTCAGCTGGACGAGCTTCGCGGCGGGAATGTTGCGGTAGCCGATGCGGTCGAAGCCGGCGATGAAGTCGGGCGTGACGTTGAGCGCCTTCAGCTGCACGAGCTCGTCGGCGGGCAGATCGCCGTAACCGGCACGGACAAAACCGCCGATCCACTCCGGCGTGATCCCCAGCGCCTTGAACTCCACGAGGGCGTGTATGGTGCGCGGGCGATAACCGACATGCGCAAGACCGCCGATGTAATTGCCATTCACGCCGAGGGCCGTCAGCGCCATCAGATCGTCGATTGTCGGCGTGGGATAGCGAGCAGCCGCGACGGCATCGATCGTTTCGCGGCTCGCGTTGATGCCATCAGACCAAATGCCTGCTCGCGCGTCGGGCGGCCGATGCCGCGGCTGATCAGCAGCTGGGTGAAAGCAGGATCGGCGGTGAAGCTGCAATTGCCTGTAGCCAGGGAATTGCCGCCGTTGCCCGAGCAATCGAGACGGCCCGCTCCGCGGACTATGGCAAAGCGAAGCGGCCGGGCGCCGGAAGCGCGAAAGGAGGCCACGTCGAGTCCGACGAGCTCTGAGGGCAGGAATCCGGTTGACCAGTTGTTGTCGCCGTGGCCGCGGCTTTCGTCGCGAAAGCTGGCGTGGATCTGGCCGTCGCCGCGCTCCGGTTGGAGCGTGAAAGAGACCCAGTCCGAGGCTGCGGCGACGCACGCGGAGGATACGGTCACGGTCGCAAAGACGAGCGCGAGAAGGAAAGCGAGACAGCGGTTCATCGTTGGTCTCCTTGGTAAAGTCGTGAGGCAAAGTCCGCCCGTTCGCCCGGGCCAGGCGTTCAGGAATTCTCAGTTGAAGTCAGCTGTTAGGGCGGGCGGGATCAGCCGCCGTCGGGGTCGCCCCAGTTGGGCGGAGAGGCTGCGGGATGCCCGGTTCTCGGCGGCAGTTTGGGTGGTTTCGGAGGAGTAGGGGGCGCGACGCTGAGGTCGGCGGGCCTCACGCCGACCGCCCACATCTGGATGATTTTGTGGGTATCGACCGCTGAATGGCCGGACCTGCGAAGGCCAAGCACGTACCCAGGCGAAATCCCCATCGCGCGCAGCTGAACATAGTTCTCGAGATCCAGCGGCACCCCGGCGCTCGCCATGGCGCGCGCATAGTCGCCGGTCAGACCGACAGCCCGCGCTTCCGTCAATCCGTTCGCGTCGAGGTTGCGGAAACCTGCCGCGGCGAGATCGCGGGCGAACTCGGGAGTGACTCCGATCGCTTTCATCCCGGCGAAATTAGCTGCATCGTGCCCGCGAAGGCGCGGCTGGAAGGCACGGAGCGCGTTCACATATTCCGGAGAAATGCCGGCCGCCCTCATTGCGATGATCTGATCGACGTGGCCGCTACCGGCCATTTTTTCGCGGATCGCGTTGCGCGCTTCCTGCGCCGCGTCCCGCGCTTCATCGATTGCATTCTGGCGAGCGTCCCGAGCGGCGTCCAACGCTTCCGCGGCGGCTTCGGAGCGGGCCTCCCGTTGATCGCTGACCTGGTAAGGCGCAACGGCCGCGACCGCGGTCTGCACCGACGTCGAAACGCCGCTAGCGATGATGTGCGGCAAGTCGGCCGGCGGGTGCGGGAGCAGCAACGTAGGTTGCGAAATGCGCCGGTGCTTTCCCAGGCGTAGGGACAACCGGCTTGGCGAGCCTCGGCCCGCCCGGAGTGAGTGTCAGCGCCGCCAGCGGAGCCGCGATCAGCACCGCTCCGACGAACACGCCGAGCGCGAACGAGCGCGCCACCGGACCGCGCGCCGAAGCGCCGTCGAGCACTCGCGCGACCCGGCGGGCAAGCGAGCTCTTCGAAGGCGCCACTCCGTGCGCTCCGAGCAGCAGGCCGGGGCATTCGTGCCGCGCCACTCCGACCAGCAGCTGCGCATAATCGGTGTCGGGGATATCGGCGGCGAGCACGCTGTCGTCCGCCGCTTCCTCGCGCAGCTGGTGCGCCTCGCGGGCGAGCAGCCAGACGAGCGGGTTGAACCAGAACAGCGCCGTCGCGATTCGCGCGAGCAGCAGTTTCGCCCAGTCCATGCGGGCAACGTGCGCCAGCTCATGGGCGATGATCGCCTCCGCCTCGCCCGACGCCTCGACCGCGCGCGTGTTGAGCAGGATCACCGGGCGCATCAGGCCCCAGCTGATCGGCGACGACAGCTCGTTGCTGGTGAGCAAAGCGGTCCCGTGCTTAAAGCCCATGCGCCGCTGGGCACGAGCGAGCGCGCTCAGCCAGTGGCCGTCGACCAGAACGTCTGCACGCGCGCGCAGAGCGATCAGCCTCGCGAGGGCCAGAAAGGTGATGAACAACAGAATCGCTGCGGGAAGCGCGTAAAGAGCAGTTGCCGCGGCGACCGGGCTGAGGGAGGCTCGCGACGCAGCTTTCGCTCCCGGAGCATCCCCCAGGACGACCGGCGCGACCGCGATCGTCGAGACTGGCGCGGGGCTTTGGACCGCAGCCGCCGGCGTTTGGCCGAGCAGGGAAGGGGCCTCGACCGGCCAGGTCGGCAGCACCACCGGCGCGAATGCGACGATCACCAGCGCAAGCAGCCCAATATGCGCGACCCACGACCGCTCGGCGGCCGAGCGGCGTTTCATCAGCGCGAGCAGCCCGAAGGCCAGCCCGGCGATCACCAGCGATTTGACCGCGATTTCGATGAGGACGTGCATTACTTGCCCCCTTTAGCCTTGCGCGCGCGGGCGATCATCGCTTCGAGTTCACTGAGCTCGTCTTCCTGGAGCCGGTCGGACATGCCGAGCAACGCGCTTGCGGCGCTTGCCGGCGAGCCGTTGAAGAAAACCCGCACGATCTCGCTCAGCGCCGACTTCTTGGCGAGCGTATCGGACACCGCGGGGCTGTACAGAAAACCGCGTTCGGAGTCGGCGCGGGTGACATAGCCCTTGTCTTCGAGCCGCTTGAGCATCGCGCGGACGGCCGAGCCGCTCAGCTGATCCGGAAGCGCTTCGCAGATATCCGAGACCGCGACAGGACCGCGTTCGTAGAGAATGTCGACGATCTGCCTTTCGCGCGGCGGAAGCTTGCTGAGCATTGAAAATCCCTTTTCACGCACGGCCGAATCGCCGCGCTACATTTGTAGATGTGCTACATTTGTAGCGTGAACGCAAGATGAATGGTGCCGCCGCCGCTGATCGTTTCGACGAACGGCGGGGAAGGGAATCTGCCGGCGGATGTCTCAGGCGGCTAGTTCATGGACGTCAAGCGCCGCGACCAGCCTCCGGCCGTGCCAAACTTCGCACTTCAGCGCGTCTTTCTTGAGCTTGCGCGCCATCGCTATGGCCTCGGCGTCATTCGGCGCCTCGATCCATTCGGCGAAGTGGAGATTCCCCAGACTTTGCATGCAGTAAAGCTTGTAGCTCGACATAGGCGACCCCGGGCTGAGAGCCACTACATTCCGCGAAACTTTCCATGTTCGTTACGGTTCCAGAAAAATTTGAAGCGGCGCCAGGCGAGCGGGGCACAGCCCATCCGGTGGCATTAACTTGCGCTAGTGCAGACTTCCTGCACCTCAAATATCGGCGCTTCATGCGGTACTTTTTCGACACCCGCGACAACGGGACATTCATCGAAGACGACATCGGCATAGAGTTCGCGAATCTGGATGCGGTGAAGGATCAGGCGGCCCTATCGCTTGCGGAGCTGGCGCGCGACGTTCTCCCCGGAAGCATCAGGCGGGTGCTTTCCGTGGAAGTGCGCGATGCGGGTCAGCCGATCCTGCGGGACGTGCTGACGTTCGAAGCCATCGTCCTTGCCGGTTAGATAGCTGCGCCTGGCGCAGCCTCTGATTTCGGACACACGAGACGTTAGCTGCCGATGTAACTTGATGCAACGGACCGAACAGAACCATATCTCCTGCCGTAAACTCGCCGACTGGATAGGGGCTCAACATGCTAAAGGGGATTGGATTGACGGTTATCGCCACCGTTCTATCGTGCGCGACGGCAAGTGCTGCGACCGATCAGCACCAATCGCAATCGGCCATAGCGTCACAGATAAAAGCTGACGTTGCGGAGCTCGTTGCGGGTATCAATACCAAGGACATCGCTAAGGCGACAAAGTTTGATGCCCCAGATTTGATCTCGATGGAGAGCATGCGCGAACCGTCATTTGGCGCAAAGACCGACCACGACGGGCTCTTAATGACGTTCAAATATGCGCCGAGTTGGCACCTGAGCCTCATTGACGAAAGTGTCGATGTGTCGAAGGCGGGAGACATGGCAGTCTACCGCGGAACTTATGCCGAAGACAGCATGCGTGACGGCGTGCCTTACACGCACAAGGGAAACTATGTTGCCGGGTTCCGCAGCGACCCGGACGGAATTTGGCGGGTGCATTGGTCGATCATTGCCTGGCAGTCGCCGTCAAAGAAGAAGTAGCGCTGCGGCCAAGTTCCGCGCTCGGCTCACTGCGGGGGCCGGTGCTTCGAAACCACGGCGGGCTTGGATCGAGGCCGGTCTTCCTTTGGTGGCGGAGAGGGTGGGATTCGAACCCACGGTGGGCTTGCACCCACGGCGGTTTTCAAGACCGCTGCCTTAAACCACTCGGCCACCTCTCCTTAATCGGTAGGCGCATATCCTCCGCCGGGCCGAGACGTGCAAGCTGCGCGATGAACCAAGCTGGCCGGACCGGGGTTTAACAGCTTAGCCTCGGATGTAAGCGAGGAAGCATGCGTTGGGTCGGTTGATCGTCTGGAGCCTGGTTGCACTGTCGGCCCTGCCGCTGGGTTCCGCCTCGGCGCAGACCTATACGTACGGCCAGCCGGCATATCTGCAGCCGACTTACACCAGACCCGTCACGAGCGCGTGGGACAGCTACAAGCTCCGGCTCGCTGCGCTGGCGCGGCAGCAAGGCGTCCGCGAATCGACGATCGAGGCCAATGTGCCCGAGTCTCGATCTCAACCAGCGCGTCATCGACCTCGAGCGAACCGAGCCGATCGCGCGGACCAGCGGCGGTGTCGTCGGGGCGCTGCAACCCTATTTGCGCGAACACGTCACTTCGACACTCATCCGCCGCGGCCAGACCAATTATTCGAACCTCTACGGCGGGCTTCGCTCGATCGAAGCGAAATGGGGTGTCGACCCAACGGTCCTGACTCGCGATCTATGGCCATGAGACGAGCTATGGTCTGGTCACCGGCAATACCGACCTGCTGCAGGCGCTCGCCAGCCTCGGCTATTACGGTCGCCGCCGCGACTTTTTCGAAGGCGAGTTCATTTCCGCGTTGAAGCTGATGGATCAGGGCGTGCCGCGCTGGCGCCTGAAGGGAAGCTGGGCGGGTGCGACCGGCCTTCCGCAATTCATGCCGTCGGTCGCGCTGCGCCTTCGCGCCGACGGCGACGGCGACGGCTTCTCCAACATCTGGAGCGACGAGCTCGACGGGCTTGCCTCGATCGCGTCGTACCTGCGCGACGCGGGGTGGAAGCCGAACGTCACCTGGGGGATTCCGGTGCGCACGCCGGCAAATCTCAATCGCGCGGCGATCGTCTCGCGCACCACCGCTCAGCGCTGCCCACAGGTCTATAGACGCCACAGCCGCTGGCTCACGATGCGGGAATGGCGCGCGCTCGGCGTGACCCCGCTCGGACGATCGCTTCCCGACAATGAGATGGCGAGCCTGATCGAGCCCGACGGGCCGGACTCGACCGCCTATCTCCTGACGACCAACTATCGCGCGATCCTCGATTACAATTGCTCGAATTTCTACGCGATTTCGGTGGGGGTTCTGGCGGACGCGATCGCTCGGCGATAGACAGGCGGCACCGTTCACCGCCCCAAGGGATTCCCCAGCCACATGCGCCGCCCAATCCTGCTCGCCACCGCCGCTTCGTTGATCTTCGCCACCGCCGCCGCGGCCACGGCGCCGCAGTTCGATACCCCGGCCAGGGTCGCCTATCTGATCGACCTGAGCTCGGGCGCGACGCTCTACTCGAAAAACGCCGACGCCCACATGCCGCCGGCATCGATGGCCAAGATGATGACCACAGAGGTCGCCTTCGAGCTGATCGACAAGGGCCAGCTGCCGCTCAGCAAGATGTGCACCGTGCGGCCGGAGACGTGGCAGAAATGGCATGGGCCGCAGGCGGGATCGACCATGTTCCTGTCGCCGGGCGAGCAGGTCAGCGTCGAGAACCTGCTGAAGGGAATCGTGACGCTCTCGGGCAACGACGCGTCCGTCGTGCTCGCTGAGTGCATTGCCGGAACGGAGCAGGCGTTCGCTCAGCAAATGAATACGCTCGCGCACCAGATCGGCGTGACCAACAGTCGCTTCTGCAACGCCAACGGCTGGCCGGACAACGGTTGTACCTATGTGACTGCGCGCGATCTTGCGACGCTCGCGCGGGCGGAGATCGAGCACCATCCGAAGCTGTACAAGGAGTTCTATTCGCTCCCGAGCTTCACCTGGGGCAAGACGCTGGGATCGGGGAAGGACATCACGCAGGAGAACCGCAACCCCATCCTCGGTCATGTCCCGGGCGCTGATGGGTTGAAGACCGGACATACCGATGAAGCGGGGTACGGCTTCACCGGATCGGCGGAGCAGAACGGACGGCGGTTGATCGAAGTGCTCGCGGGTCTTCCGAGCTGGAATGCGCGGGTGCAGGAATCGACGCGGCTCATCGAATGGGGTTTCAACGCCTGGACGGCCAAGCCCTTGTTCCAGGCCGGAGCGAAGGTCGGAACGGCCAAGGTGCAGCTCGGGAGCAGCAGCGAAGTGCCGCTGGTGGCGCCGCGCAACCTTGCGGTGACGGTGCCGGCGGGCCTCGCCTGGGCGCGACAAGCATGAAGATCCGCTACCAGGGGCCGATCGCTGCGCCCATCGCCAAGGGGCAGCACGTCGCCGACCTCGTGATCACCACCAGCGACACGCCGCCGCAGATCGTTCCATTGGTCGCCGGTGAGGACGTCGGACGGGCCGGGTTCTTCGGCCGCATCTGGCTCGGTTTCAAATCCTTGTTCGGAATGGCGTGAGCGAGCGCGGGCACTTCATCACGCTCGAAGGCGGGGAGGGGGTCGGCAAATCGACGCAGGTCCGGGCGCTCGCCGAGGCGCTAAAGCAGCGCGGCATTGACGTGCTCGTCACGCGTGAGCCCGGCGGGAGCGAGGGCGCCGAAGCGATCCGCGAGCTTCTGCTCAGCGGCGATGAGGATCGCTGGGGACCG
Source organism: uncultured Alphaproteobacteria bacterium (assembly GCA_963849435.1). Taxonomy (GTDB): domain Bacteria; phylum Pseudomonadota; class Alphaproteobacteria; order Sphingomonadales; family Sphingomonadaceae; genus Sphingomicrobium. The sequence goes on along the minus strand of CAWKHO010000003.1, from coordinate 59,957 downwards.
CAAGCGGAGGCTCTTGTTGTTCGCCGCGGCCCGCGCGGACCACATCCAAAAGACGCATTCAACCCGCGCTCGAAGCCGGCAAATGGGTGATCTCGGACCGGTTTGTCGACAGTTCGCTCGCTTACCAGGGCGGCGCGGGAGGGCTCGGGATCGAGACCGTGCGCGAGATCAACGCTTTTGCCATTGGCGGATGGTTCCCCGACCGGACGCTCGTCCTGACGGTGGAGGATGGCGCCGAACGTGCCCATGCCCGCGACACCGACGGAAGCGACCGCATCGGCGGCCGCTCGGGCGACTATCACCACAAGGTCGACACCGCGTTTCGCCTGATCGCCATCGAGGAGCCCGAGCGCGTGGTGCTCGTCGATGCGTCCGGATCGGAGGGTGAAGTCACCCAGCGCCTGCTCGACGCCATCGCGGACCTGTTGCCGTGATCGTCGGGCAAGACCGCGCAGTCGAACAGTTCGCCAGCAGCTGGGCAACGCGCAAGCTGCACCATGCGTGGCTGCTCGCCGGGCCAAAAGGCGTGGGAAAGGCGACCTTTGCTCTTGCCGCGGCGAAGCGCGTGCTGGCCGATGCGGCCGGTCCGCCGTCTGAGCTGCCCGGGTTGGAAGCGTCCGAAGACCACCCGATGGTCAAGCTGGTCGAGGCGGGCAGCCATCCCGACATGCGCTGGCTCGAGCGCTCGAGAATCCGAAAAACCGGGCAAGCTCCATCGCAACATCCTCATCGACCAGGTGCGCGCACTTTCCGAGCTTTTCGATCTCAGTCCCGCGATGTCGCCTGGCGGGTCGCCGTTATCGATACGGTCGACGAGCTTGACGCGCCAGGCGCGAACGCATTGCTCAAGATGCTCGAAGAACCGCCCGCCGAACAGATCTTCTTCCTCGTCAGCCACGCGCCGGGACGGCTGCTGCCGACCATCCGTTCGCGCTGCCGGCGGCTCGATTTCCAGGCGCTGGACGACGGCGCCATGACGTCAATCCTGGAAGCGAGCGCACCAGAGATGAGCGCATCGGAGCGCCAGCGGATCATCGCCATGTCGTTCGGCTCTGCGGGACGGGCGCTGGCCTTCGCCGAGCTGGGCCTCGCCAAGCTCGAGGATGCGGCGGTGGCGATCTTGCGCCAGGGCGATCCCACCAATGCGCGGCGCTCCGATCTTGCGAGCGAGCTCGGGAAGAAGGCGGCAGCGGATCGCTACGCCGCGTTCCTCGATCTCGCGCCGACTTTGATTGCGCGGGAGGCGCGGCGGCTCGACGGCGCGCCACGCGAACGCGCGCTCGACGCTTATGCCAAGGCGCGCGAGCTCGCGGCCGTTGCGCCACGCCTCTCGCTCGACCCCGCAGCGACCGTTTTCCAGATCGGCGGGATCCTCGCCGAGGTCGCCGAACCCGCTTCCTTGAAGCGCTAGGCCGCCGCCGCTACGTGCGGCCAGCGCATGTCCGAGCCTTTCTACATCACCACGGCGATCAGCTACCCCAACGGGCCGCCGCACATCGGCCACGCCTATGAGGCCATCGCGGCTGACGCGATCGCGCGGTTTCAGCGTCAGCCAGGGCCGGGACGTGCGCTTCCAGACCGGCACCGACGAGCACGGGCTGAAGATGGCGCAAGCGGCGCGTGCCGAAGGCGTCGAGCCGCGGGCATTTGCTACAAAAATGTCGCAACTTTTCCAGAGACATGTGCGACGCTCTTAACGTTTCGTACGATCGCTTCATCCGCACGTCCGAACCCGACCATTACCGCGCGAGCCAGGCGATCTGGCAGGCGATGGAGAAGAGGGGAGACCTCTATCTCGACCGCTACGAGGGTTGGTATTCGGTCCGCGACGAAGCTTATTACGATGAAAGCGAGCTCGTCGGCGGGGAAGGGGGCGAGAAGCTGTCTCCGCACGGGTCGCCGGTCGAGTGGACCGTCGAAGAGAGCTGGTTCTTCCGCCTGTCGAAGTACCAGCAGCCGTTGCTTGACCATTATGCGGCGAATCCGGAGTTCATCCGCCCCGAGAGCCGCCGCAACGAGGTGCAGCGCTTCGTCGAGGGCGGCCTGAACGACCTCAGCATCTCGCGCACAAGCTTCGCCTGGGGCGTCCCGGTGCCCGGCAGCCCGCGAGCATGTAATGTATGTCTGGCTCGATGCGCTGACCAATTACATCACAGGCCTCGGCTATCCCGATGATACCGAGCTTTGGCGGCGCTATTGGCCGGCGGACGTCCATTTGATCGGCAAGGACGTGGTGCGCTTCCATGCGGTTTACTGGCCCGCATTCTTGATGAGCGCCGGGATCGAGCTGCCGAAGCAGGTCTACGGCCACGGCTTTCTGCTCAGCCGCGGCGAGAAAATGTCGAAGAGCGTCGGCAATGTGGTCGACCCGATGGTGCTGGCGGACAAGTTCGGGGTCGATGCCTTGCGCTATTTCCTGCTCCGCGAAGTGACCTTCGGCCAGGACGGAAGCTACAGCGCCGAGGCGATCGTCGCCCGCGCCAATGCCGAGCTCGCGAACAGCTTCGGCAATCTCGCCCAGCGTGTGCTCACGCAGATCGTTCGCAACTGTGACGGCGGCCTGCCTGAGATTCGCGGGCACAACGATGCCGACAACGCCTTGTTCGACGTGGTCTGTGGGGCCGTCGGCAAGGCCATGCCCGCCGCTTATGATGACCTCGCGCTCTCCAAAGCCTGCGAAGCGTGGATCCAGGCTGTGTTCGCCTGCAACGCCTACATCGACGAGCAAGCGCCGTGGGCGCTCAAGAAGACCGACCCGGAGCGGATGCAGACCGTGCTTGCCACGCTCTACATCTGCATTGCCGTCCTGGCTGTCGGGATCAGACCCGTCATTCCCGGAAGCGCCGACCGACTTCTCGACAGCATGGGCGTCGAGCCTGGAGCTGCGCACCTTCGACGGCATTCTCAGCCATTGGTACTCGCCTTTGGCGGAAAGCGACTTCCGCCTTGCGCAACCGACGCCTCTGTTCCCGCGGCTCGAGCTCGAAGAGGAGCCGGAGACGGCGGCATGAGGCTGATCGATAGCCACTGTCACCTCAATTACGAAGGCCTGGTCGAGCGCCAGGACGAAGTACTGGACAATGCACGCGAGCGCGGAGTTACCGGCTTTCTCAACATCTCGACCCGGCAGAAGGAATGGGACGATGTCAGTCGCCGTGGCTGAGCGCCACGACGACGTGTGGGCGAGCGTCGGCGTCCACCCGCACGAGGCCGACGCGCATCCCGATCTCGGCGCCGCAGCCCTGGTCGAAGGGACCAGGCATCCGCGCGTGGTCGCCATCGGCGAGTGCGGGCTCGATTATTATTACGACAAGTCCGACCGGCAGGCGCAGCGTGAGCGCTTCGAAGCGCATATCGACGCGGCGCGGCAGACGGGATTGCCGCTGATCGTCCACACGCGCGACGCGGAGGATGACACGGCCGAAATCCTCGAGCGGGCGGTGAAGGAGCAGGGCGTCACGGGCGTTCTCCACTGCTTCACCGGTTCGGCCGAACTCGCGCGCAAGGGCCTCGACCTCGGCTTTTACGTCTCCCTGTCCGGGATCGTCACGTTCAAGAACGCGCAGGACCTCCAGCAGACGCGCCAAGTGGCTGCCGCGCGGATCAGATGCTCGTGGAGACGGATGCGCCGTTCCTCGCGCCAGTCCCGCACCGCGGGCGCAAGTGCGAGCCGGCGTTCGTCGCCGACACCGCAAGCTTTGTAGCCGAGCTGAGGGGAGAGGACCCGGACGCGCTCGGAGAGGCGACCACCGCGAATTTCTTCAGGCTTTTCAGCAAGGCAGCGGGTGAAGCTTAGGATCCTTGGCTGCGGGACTTCAACCGGAGTTCCCAAGATCGGCAATGAGTGGGGCAAGTGCGATTCCGCCGAACCGCGCAATGCCCGCCTGCGCTCATCGATCCTGGTCGAAAGCGGCGGCAGCCAAATACTCGTCGACTGCGGACCCGACCTTCGCCAGCAGCTGCTCGCAGCGGAAGTGGGACGGCTTGACGGGCTGATCGTTACCCATGCGCACGGCGATCATTGCCATGGGATCGATGAGCTGAGGCCGATCGCACAGGCGTTGGGCGGACCGGTGCCGATGTATGCCCGCGCCGATGTGCTCGCGGAGTTGCAGGACCGCTTCGCTTATGCGTTCGACGCAGTCGGACTTCTATCGGCCGATCGTCAAAGGCCGAGGAGCTGGAGAGCGAACTCCGATTTGGAAAGGCTGTCGCGCGTTTCGTCGATCAGCCACACGGCGGCCCGACTTCCCTCGGAATACGCGTGGATGAGGGCGCTCGCTCGGCCGCTTACGCAATAGACTTCAGCGATTTAACCGAGGAAATGGCGCAGCTGTATGAAGGCGTGGATGTCTGGGTCGCCGATTGTCTGACCCGCACGCCGCACCCGACCCACGCGCATCTCGACGGAATCCTCGGCTGGGCTCGTGATTTGCGCGTCGGTCAGGTCTATTTGACGCACATGGGCAACGGCCTCGACTATCGAACATTGATTGCCGAGCTGCCCGACTGGGCGGCGCCGGCCCATGACGGGCTTGAGATTGTGCTGTCATGACCAACGATCTGATGCTCGGCGGCGTCTACATTTTGATGGCGGTCATGCTCGTGCTCGGCTCGTTGATGGCGCGGCGGGAGCCTCTGGCGAAGATGCTCACCATTGCGCTCGCCTGGGTCGCAATCTTCGCAGCAGGGTTCGTCCTCTTCACTTTCCGCGACAATTTCGGCTGGGTCGCGCAGCGATTGAAGGCCGAAGCGGTCGGCACACCGGTGCAGCAGGGCCGCGAAACGCGCATTCCTATGGCGATCGACGGCCATTTCTGGGTGGAAGCGCGCCTCAACGGGCAGAAAGTGCGCTTCCTGGTCGACAGCGGCGCGACGATGACCACGGTCGATCGGAAAACGGCGCAGAAAGCCGGCGTGCAGGTTTCGCCGCAACGCGATCAGTTTGTCCGCACCGGCAACGGGATCATCCGGGTGTCGAGCGGCCGCGCGGCTGAGCTCGAGGTCGGCGGGATCGCGCGCAGCGACGTCGGGCTGCAAGTCGCCGACAATGACGATTTGAACGTGCTCGGAATGAATTTCCTGTCGTCGCTCAGCCGCTGGGGGGTCGAGGGACGATGGCTGGTGATGGTCTCCTGATCTATACAGTACTTTACATAATGCATATTATCATACTTCCAAATTGTAGAGGCGGAAGGGCCTTCCACCGCCTCGTTGGAGGCCCCTCATGCCGCTTGAGCGTCTGCGGCAGATCATGCGCCGGCTGCGCGATCCGGTCAGCGGCTGCGAATGGGACACGGTGCAGACGTTTGAGACAATCGCGCCCTACACCATCGAGGAAGCGTACGAAGTCGCCGACGCGATCGCCCGCAACGACATGGACTCGCTCGCCGATGAACTTGGCGATCTCCAGCTCCAGGTCGTCTTCCATGCGCAAATGGCCGAAGAAGCCGGCCAGTTCACGCTCGAGGACGTCATCAGCCGCATCTGCGACAAGATGGAACGCCGGCACCCGCACATCTTCGGCGATGCGGAGCATGGCGGTCATCATCTGTGGGAAGAAATCAAGGCTGCTGAGCGTCAGAAATCCAACGACGACAGTGCTTTAGCCGGTGTTGCGCTGGCGCTTCCGGCGCTCGAACGCGCCGCCAAACTGCAGCGTCGCGCCGCCCGCGTCGGCTTCGACTGGCCCGACACCTCGGGCCCGCGCGCCAAGATCGACGAGGAACTGGCCGAGCTGGACGCCGAAACCGAACACGACCGCATGCTCGATGAGCTCGGCGATCTGCTGTTCGCCGTCGTGAACCTCGCACGCCATCTCAACATTGAACCGGAAGCAGCTCTTCGCGAAGCGAACCGGAAGTTCGAGCAACGCTTCCGCGCGATTGAGAAAACGCCCGGATTTACCGAACTGTCGCTGGACCAGAAAGAAGAGCTCTGGGCCGCGGCTAAGAAGGCTCAGGCGGATTCCATCGCCTGAAAGCGCGCCCAATTGTCGGGCGATAGCCGCACCGACAGCTCCAGCGCATCATGATCCATCCGCTGGTCGAGCACCTCCCCGCGCGCGTGCAACCAGGCAATCCTGCCGCCGTCGCCTGCCGGAATCCGGATCTGGTGCACCTGCTCCCCGCTCCTTAGCTGCTCGGCCATGCGGTCGCGCAGCGCGTCGAGCCCTTCACCGGTGATCGCCGAGATCGGCACGACATTATCGCGCCGGCCGGCTTCCTCAAGCAGCCGCTGCCGCTCTTCGCCCGAGAGCAGATCGATCTTGTTCCACGCTTCGATCCGAGGCGGAGCCCCCTCTTCCGCCAGGCCGAGCGACCGCAGCACATCGTCGACATCCTCGCGCTGCGCTTCGCGATCCGGATGCGCCATGTCGCGCACGTGGACGAGCAGGTCCGCCGATGCGACTTCCTCAAGCGTGGCCCGAAACGCCGCAATCAGCTCGGTCGGCAGATCGGAGACGAACCCGACCGTGTCGGACAGGATCGACCTTGTCGAAGCCGGGCAGCCTGATGTCGCGCATCGTCGGGTCGAGTGTTGCGAACAGTAGGTTCTCAGCAAAGACATCTTCGCCAGTCAGCCGATTGAAAAGCGTCGATTTTCCTGCGTTCGTATAACCCACGAGCGCAACCACCGGCCATGGCGCGCGCTGACGGCGGCCGCGGTGCAGTGACCGCGTTCGCTTCACCTGTTCGAGCTCACGGCGGATCTTCGCCATGCGGTCACGGATCATCCGCCGGTCGGCTTCGATCTGGGTCTCGCCGGGACCGCCGAGGAAGCCGAAGCCGCCGCGCTGGCGCTCGAGGTGGGTCCAGCTGCGGACCAGGCGGCCGGCCTGATAATCGAGATGGGCTAGCTCGACCTGCAGCCGGCCCTCGGCGGTGACCGCGCGTTCGCCGAAAATCTCGAGGATCAGCCCGGTCCGGTCGATCACCTTGGTCCCGACCTCCTCCTCCAGGTTCTTCTGCTGGATCGGACGTGAGCGGCGCGTCGACGATCAGCAGCCCCGCCTCCTCCTCGCGCGCAGCGCCGCCACCTCTTCGACCTGCCCCTTGCCGAGCAGGGTCGCCGGACGAACGCTCCTGACGCGGATCGGCCGTCGGCTGCGACACACGATCCCGATCGCTTCGGCAAGCCCGGCGGCTTCCTCAAGCCGCGCCTCGCCAGAACGGCGCGATTGTTCGCGCGGCATCTCGGGCACCACGATCACCGCGCGTTCACCACGAGCGACGTCGTTCACGCCAGAACCCTGATAATCGTTCAGGATTCGTCCTCCGCCTCGCCGCCCGGCTCAGGCTCCAGGTCGAGCGGATGCGCCGGCTGAAGCGTCGAGAGCGCATGCTTGTAGACGAGCTGGATCTGCCCGCCGCGCTCGAGCACGAGGCTGAACTGGTCGAACCCGGTGACATTGCCCTGGAGCATCACCCCGTTGACGAGGAACAAGGTCATGCGTTCGGTGTCGCGAGCCGCTGCGGCGAGGAACAGATCCTGCAGTGCCGCCTTCGCGCCATCCGCTGCAGGTTTGGTCGCGACGAAGTCCGGCGGCGGCTCGGCCGGCATGATCGTTGAAATCGAGTGCTTGTAGACGAGCTGCGAGGCGCCCTCACGGCGGAGCAGCAGCGAGAAGGAGTTCGAACCAGGTGATCACGCCCTGGAGCTTCACGCCTTTGACGAGAAAAATGGTCAGCGGCAGCTTCGCGCGCCGGACGCTGTTCAGGAAATGATCCTGCAGGCTCAGTGATCGAGCAGCCATGCGCGGCCTCGTTCTACGGCTCGTCCCCCTCCCGCTTGTCCCCGATGCCCAGAGCCTTCAACTTCCGGTGCAACGCCGAGCGTTCCATGCCGATGAACGACGCGGTGCGCGAGATGTTGCCTGAAAAGCGCCGGATCTGGATTTTGAGATACTCGCGCTCGAACGATTCGCGCGCTTCGCGCAAGGGGCTGCCCATGATCGCCATTGCGGTCGATGAGCCACCCATCGTGTTCTGGTTGTCGAGGATTTCGGGCGGAAGCAGGTCGACGTCGATGCACGAGACGCGATCGCCCGGCGCGAGGATAATCGTGCGCTCGATTATGTTCCTCAGCTGACGGATATTGCCGGGCCAGTCATGCGCCTGGAGCGCCGCCATTGCCTCTTCCGAAATGCTCAGCGCCGGCAGCCGCCGCTCTGCGGCGAAACGGGCGAGGAAATGACTGACGAGCTCGGGGATGTCCTCGCGCCGCTCGCGCAGCGCAGGCAAGCGCACCGGGACCACGTTGAGGCGGTAGAACAGATCCTCGCGAAAGCGGCCCGGCGGTGATCTCGTCGGCGAGATTCTTCGCGGTTGCCGACAGCACCCGTACATCGACTTTGACCGGACGCTGGCCGCCGACGCGGTGATAGCTCTGGTCGGTCAGCACCCGCAGGATCTTGCCCTGCGTTGTCACCGGCATGTCCGCGATCTCATCGAGGAATAAGGTGCCGCCATGCGCATGTTCGAGCAGGCCCGGCCGGACAGCGCCGTCGACTTCGCTGCCGAACAATTCTTCCTCTACGCGCTCGGGGCTCATCATTGCCGCAGAGAGGACGATGAATGGTGCCTTCGCCCGCAAGCTCCACTGATGGATCATGCGCGCCGCAATTTCTTTGCCCACGCCTGGCGGGCCCGAGATCAGCACGCGGCTGCCGGTCGGAGCGACGCGCTTCAAGGTGGCGCGGACGGTGTTGATCGCGACCGAGCTGCCGTGCAGCTGGTCCTCGTGTCCAACTTGCTGCCGAAGCGCCACATTCTCGCGGCGCATGCGCTCGGTCTCGGTCGCGCGGTCGACGAGATAAATCAGCCGTTCGGCCTCGAACGGCTTTTCGATGAAGTCGACGGCCCCTTCCCTGACAGCTGCAACCGCAGTGTCGAGATTGCCATGGCCGGAGATCATAAGCACCGGGATCGTCGAATCCCGGCGCTTGATCTCCTGCAAGAGCTGCAGCCCGTCGAGGCGCGAGCCCTGCAGCCAGACGTCGAGAAGCACCATCGACGGCCTGCGCTCCTCGATCGCCTCGAGCGTCTCGCTGCTGTCCCCGGCGGTACGCACGGCATAGCCTTCGTCCTCGAGGACGCCGCTGACCAGTTCCCGAATATCCGCTTCATCGTCCACAACGAGCACATCAAGCGCCATCAGGCATCCTCATCCGGTTCGTGATTGGGATCGCCCGCTCTCGGCGGAAGCGAGCACAGACAGTTTCTTGGTATCGAACGCGATGCGGACATGCGTGCCCCCGCCCGGCCGGTCGAGGAAGGCGATCTCGCCCATATGTTCTTCGACAATCTTTTTGACGATCGCGAGTCCCAGGCCCGTGCCGCGAACGCGCGTGGTCATATAAGGTTCGGTTAGGCGCTCCCGGTCCTCGGGAAGACCGACGCCGGTGTCGAGGACGTCGATGATTAAATGGCTGTCTTCTTCGTGCAGACGCAACTCGACGCGATCTCCAGCGAGGCTGTGTTCGCCGCGATTTTTTCGTCCTTCAATGGCTTCTACGCCATTCTTAACGACGTTTGTTAGCGCTTGCGCGAGCTGGCGGCGGTCGCACACCATACGGAATTCGCCCTCGGGCGGGTCGAGTACGAACGTGAGCCCCGGGTGCGCGACCTCGTGCAGGAACAGGGCCTGGCGCGCGATCTCGTGGACGTTCTCGTCGCGGAATACGGGCTTGGGCATGCGCGCGAAGTTCGAGAATTCGTCGACCATGCGCCGCAGATCGCCGACCTGGCGGACGATGGTACCGGTCAGGCGTTCAAAAGTGACCTTGTCCGAGCTGATCTCCTCACCGAAGCGCCGTTGCAGGCGCTCGGCGGCGAGCTGGATCGGCGTCAGCGGGTTCTTGATTTCATGCGCGATGCGGCGCGCGATATCGGACCATGCCGCGCGGCGCTGGTCCGTGAGCTGGTCGGTGATGTCGTCGAAAGTCAGCACCGAACCGTCCTGGTAGCGGACGCGTTTGACCGCGAGCGTGCGCTGGCCGGCGTCGGCGACCACGATCACATTCGCTTCCGACTGGTCGCCGCGCATGAACTCGTCGAGGTCGGGCGAAACGACGCCCAGCCCCTTGCCTTCGATGTCCTCCTGCGTGTCGTGAAGCAGGGCCTCGGCGGAGCGGTTGACGAGCAGAATACGGTTGCGCGAGTTCGAGCGCGATGACTCCGGCGGTCACGCTCGACAGTACCGCTTCCATGAAAGCGCGCCGCGCGTCGAGCTGGGTGTTCGCGGAACGCAATTCGGTCGTCTGCTCGTCAAGGCGCCCGGCCATTCGGTTGAACGCGGTTGAAAGCGTCTGAACTTCGTCCTCCGTCGTTGCGACGGGCACACGCGCCGAGAAATCGCCCTGTTCGATGCGTCCCGCAGCAGTGACCAGTTCGCCAACGGGCCGGACCAGGCGATCGGCGATTTTTAGCGCCGTGAATATGGCAAGTCCGACGATGATCAACGCGCCAAGCAGGAGCGCGCCATTGAACCGCAACTGGTTGACCCGCGAGCGATTAAGCAATGAGCGATAGTCGCGGAGAACGTCATTGGCGCGTGTGATCTGGTTGCGAAATTTCGGATCGAAAACGCGGGCTTCATAAAGGTATGTGTCCGGTCCGTAATTCAGGCGCGTGAGCGCTCCGATCCGATCGGACGAATTGATCGGAACGCTTTGCTTGGTCTGAAGCTCTGCAATCCTGTCTGGGGTTATGACCTTGTCGAGCGGCCGGTCGTACGGATTGACCAGGGCAAGGGTTCGGATTTGTTTGTCTCTTCCGTACGTAAAGATGATCGCTTCCGAAAGGCCACGATTGAGCACCTGCTTGACGCCGAAAGCCTCGGCAAATCGCGGATCGTCGATCGTTGTCGCTCGAAGGTAACCGGCGAGATCCCCGCTCGCGGTAACGGTTTCGTTCGCTACTCTGTCGACTTCACGATCATAGCTTGCGCTGGCAACCTGAACAGCGCCTTCGAGCATGTTGCGGGCGCGGTTCGAGAACCAGAATTCAAGACCGCTTTGGAACAGAAGCGAAGCGAAAATCGCGACCAGGACCGTCGGAACGGCGGCGATTGCGGTGAAGAGAGCCACGAGACGGATGTGCAGCCGCCCGCTGCCGAGGCCGCCGTGTTCGGCTCGCCGCACCGCAACCTTCCGTGCATAAAGCGCCATCAGGGCGATCGCCGGAAGAAGAATGCCGATCAGGAGCAGTGCGACGAGCGGCGGCGACACGAGAGTGCCAGGCTCAGCGCCGCGCCTCAGCAGCCATGCGCTGAGACCGAGCATGCCGAAAAGCACGAGCCCAATCAGCATCGCCGCCCGATCATAGAATTGGCCGCTTGCCCGCTCCCGCTGGAGCCAGCTTTGGTGCTGGGAGATGACCGGTGATTTGGCCGTACGCGCGTCCATTTCGTCCGGCCCTAGCATGGCCGGAGCGGCCGTTGCATCAAAAACACACTTGTGCGCAATAAATCGCCTTAAGCCGCCGAGCGCCTCAGCCAGGGCGAGTAGAAGTCCTGCAGCATGCGGACCACAATCGCTGGGTCGTCCTGCTGGTTGACGCTGTTGCGCAGCTCCGCCGAGCCGGGCAACCCCTTGGTGTACCAGCCGATATGCTTGCGCGCGAGATTGACGCCGGTGTGCGTTCCGTAGAGCCGCAGCATCTCGTCATACTGCTCGAGCATGGTCTGGAGCTGCTCATCCAGGCTTGGATCGGGCTTGTGCCCCCCTCCGCCCAGTTCGGCCATGACCTGAGCGATCAGCCATGGCCGCCCGTAGGCGCCGCGGCCGATCATCACTCCATCCGCTGCCGACTGCCGAAGCGCCTCGCGGCTGTCCTCGATCGAGCAGATGTCGCCGTTGACGACGACCGGGATCGACACCGCCTCCTTGACCTTGCGGACGAAAGCCCAATCGGCTTCGGCCTTGTACAGCTGGCAGCGCGTGCGCCCGTGGATGGTGATCATCTGCACACCGAGGTCCTCGGCGATGCGGGCAAGCTCTGGCGCGTTTAAATTGTCGTGATTCCAGCCCATGCGGGTCTTCAGTGTCACCGGGACTTTCACCGCCTTCACGGTCGCGTCGATCAGCCGTGCGGCAAGCGGCAGGTCGCGCATCAACGCCGATCCTGCCTCACCGTTGACCACCTTCTTGACGGGGCAGCCCATGTTGATGTCGATGATTGCGGCACCGCGCTGCTCGTTGAGCTTTGCCGCTTCGGCCATCACGTGCGGCTCGCAGCCGGCGAGCTGGAGCGACACGGGCTCCTCGGCGGGATCCCACAGCGACTTCTGCAGCGACTGGCGCGTCTCGCGGATCATCGCCTGGCTCGCGATCATCTCGCTGACCGTAAGCCCGGCTCCGTGGCGCTTGACGATGCGTCGGAACGGCAGGTCGGTGACGCCCGTCATCGGCGCCAGGATCACCGGCGCGTCGATCCGGATTGGACCGATGTGGATGGGCTTCAGCTCGCTCATGGGCTGGCGGGAGATAGGGGAACAGCCCTTGGCGGACAAGGCAAGCGGGCCTAGACGCCCGCGCACATGACCGTCACCGCACTCATCGTGGCCGCCGGCAAAGGCGAGCGCCTCGGCGGCGACGTGCCCAAGCAATATCGGATGCTCGGCGGTAAGCCGGTGCTGCGGTGGGCGGTGGAGGCGCTGATCCGCCATCCGGCGGTGAACGCGCTCCGAGTAGTGATCGGCCAAGGTCAGCGGGAGCTCGCGGCTGCAACGCTCGGCGGCCTCGACGTCGGCCCCTTCATCGAAGGCGGCGTGGAACGGGCCGACTCCGTTCGCGCTGGCCTCAATGCGATTTCCGGCGATGCTGTGCTCGTTCACGATGCTGCGCGGCCGTTTTGCCCGCCCGTAGTTGTTGACCGGCTCCTCGCTTCACTCGAATTCTTCGAGGGCGCCACGCCAGTGCTCCCGGTCGGTGATACGGTCGCGCGGGCGACGGATCGGCTCAACGAGCCGGTCGACAGGACCGGGCTCGTGCGCGTCCAAACGCCACAGGCGTTCCGCCTCGACGCCCTTCGGCAGGCATATGGCGCCTGGTCGGGTTCAGCCCCGACGGACGAAACCACGGTCCTGAGAGCCGCAGGCATGGACGTAGCGGCGGTGGCCGGCGACCCCGCGCTCGAAAAGCTCACTTCGCCCGCGGATTTCGAGCGTGCCGAAGAATGGGTCGCATCCCGGCTCATCCCCCGCACGGGGATGGGCTTCGACGTCCACGCCTTTTCCGGCGACGGCCCGATCATGCTTGGCGGCGTCGCGGTGCCGCATTCCCGCGGCCTCGCCGGGCACAGCGACGCCGACGTCGTCCTCCACGCGATCACTGACGCCCTCCTCGGCGCAGGTGGGCTTGGCGATATCGGCGAGCATTTCCCGCCGTCCGACCCCATATGGAAGGGCATGTCGTCCGATCGCTTCCTCGGCCACGCCGTCGACCTCCTCCGCGCTAAAGGCGCGATCATCGACCATGTGGATTGTACGATCATCGCAGAGGAGCCGAAGGTAGGACCGCATCGTTCCGCAATGCGCACGCGGATTGCCGAGATCGCGGGACTGACGGTGGATCAGGTGAGCATCAAGGCGACAACAACCGAGGGCCTCGGTTTCACGGGACGACGCGAAGGCATTGCCGCGCAGGCCGTGGCGAGCATTCGGCTGGGGGCGATCGCTTGAAAGACTCGCTCCTCCCCGATGAGTTGGTGAACAAGGCGCGCGAAGTGGTGGAAGCCAATCGCGCCCTCGGCCGCCGCATCGCAGTCGCCGAGAGTTGCACGGGTGGGCTGGTTAGCGCCGCGCTTACGGAGATCGCCGGCTCGTCGGACGTCTTCGAAGCTGGCTATGTGACTTACTCCAACGCGGCCAAGCTCTCGCAGCTCAAGGTTAGCGAGGACGTCGTCGATACGTTCGGCGCCGTCAGCGTTGCCACGGCGTGGGCGATGGCGCGCGGCGCGCTCGCCGCTTCGGATGCCGATGTTGCCGTCGCCATCACAGGGATCGCGGGACCCGGCGGCGGAACGGTGCAAAAGCCGGTCGGCACCGTCGTCTTCGCTCGGGCTGAGCGCGACGCGGACCCCGCTCAGATCATGGCCGACAACAAGTTCTTCGACGAAAAGACGCGCTCCGGCGTCCGCTTTCAGGCGGCGCTTTGCGCGCTCGAGTTGTTGATGCCGTAAAGCGCCGCTGCGCGCTGTTCGAACGCACTGGTCATGCGCCGCAGCGCACGATCGAACATCGCTCCGGCGAGACTCTCGAACAGCCGCGACTTGAAGGCGAAGTCGACGGAGAAGTGCACGTCGGTCCCGCCGTCGGCGGCCCGATCGAACTGCCACTCATTGTGCAGATATTTGAGCGGCCCTTCGACATAATCCACGCAGATCCGCGTCGGCCGCTCCTTCACCACGCGGCTGGTGAAGCGCTCCTTGAATGCGTTGAAGCCGACGACGAGGTCCGCGATCGTCTCCTTTTCGCTGGACGAGCGCACGCGGACCGCGACAACCCATGGCAAGAACTCGTCATAATGCTCGACATCCGCGACGAGTTCGAACAGCTGCTCGGGCGTGTACGGGAGATAACGGGTCTCGGTATGCCGGGGCATTGTCCCCTGCCCTGCTGCGAACGCCCAGCTGTTCCGCGCGTGACTGCTGCATCTTCTTGAAATCGTCGCCCGCGTGATAGCTCGAGCGGGTCAGCGGAGATGCTGCCACGAGCAGGAACCCCTTCGCTCGCGCAATCGCTGCATAAGCATCGAACGCCTGCGGAGTGACGAATTCCTCGACCTTCGCGTGGCGCGGAGTTGGCTGCAGATATTGGCCCATCGTCAGGAAATCGACGCCGGCGGAGCGCATGTCGTCCATCACCTGGTGGACTTCGAGGCGCTGCTCGCCGAGGCCGACCATCAGGCCCGACTTGGTGAACATGTGCGGCGCCCGGCGCTTGACGCTCTCAAGCAAGCGTAGCGAGGCATAGTAGCGCGCCCCGGGGCGGATCGTCGGATAGAGCCGCGGCACCGTTTCCAGATTATGATTGTAAACGTCGGGTCCGGCATCGACGATCGCCTCGACCGCGACCTCGCTCTTGTTGCGGAAGTCAGGCGTGAGGATTTCGACCGTGGTCGACGGCGTCCGCTTCCGCAGCGCCTCGATCACTTTGACGAACTGCGATGCCCCGCCATCGGGCAAATCGTCACGGTCCACCGAAGTCACGACGATATGCTCGAGCCCCAGCTCGGCGGCAGCGGTCGCGACATGCTCCGGCTCCAGCGGATCCACTGCGCGCGGCATGCCGGTCTTCACATTGCAGAAGGCGCAGGCGCGGGTGCAGGTGTCGCCAAGGATCATCACCGTCGCGTGCTTCTTGGTCCAGCATTCACCGATGTTGGGACACGCCGCTTCCTCGCAGACGGTGGCGAGATTGAGTTCGCGCATCAGCCGCCGCGTCTGATGATAGCCTTCGCTGACGGGCGCCTTGACCCGGATCCAGTCGGGCTTGCGCTGCTTCGGGACCGCGACGGGAGCGTTCATTGGCTGCCAGATAGCGATTGGCGCCTGGCCTTGCCACCCCCGGGACGGGTCGGTAGCGGACCCTCATGCCCTACCTCGAACGATTGATCGAAGGCTATCGCCGCTTCCGCGAGAGTGATTGGGCGCACGAGCGCGACCGCTGGGCCGACATGGCCGAGGGCCAGAGCCCAAGGGTTATGATCCTTTCCTGCGCCGACAGCCGTGTCGACCCGGCGCAAATCTTCGATGCCAGACCGGGCGAGATGTTCGTCGTCCGCAATATCGCCGGCCTCGCTCCACCGTACGAGACCAGCCACGGCTTCCACGGAGTCTCCGCCGCCCTGGAGTTTGCCGTGAGCCAGCTCGAGGTCGGCGAAATCCTGGTGATGGGACATGGACTCTGCGGCGGCTGCGCCGCGGCGCTAACCGGCCAGTTCGACGATACCGAGCCAGGGGAAGGGCATTTCATCGCCGACTGGGTGCGGATGCTCCACGAAGCGCGCGACACCGTTCGCGCTCGGCATGAGGAGCTCGATCGTGACGCCTTCCTTGATATGGAGCGTGAGGCGGTGAAGGTCAGCCTCGCCAATCTGAGGACGTTCCCTTGGATTGCCAGTCGGGAACAATCCGGCAGCCTGAAGTTGCACGGAGCGCACTTTTCGATCGCCGAGGGACGGCTTTACGTGCTCGACGAGGCGGAAGGGAATTTCCGCCCCGTCTAGCCCGGCATGCTCGACAAAACAGGTCTTTAGTTCAGTCGCTTAGCAGCGGACATCATAGCTGTAATGCGGCTGACCGTATTGGTCGACGTAATAGCAATAGCCGCGCGTATCGCGATAATATTGCCGGCCTCGCACTGTCGCTCCGAGAACGCCGCCGAGAATTGCGCCAGCGACCGCGCCGCCGACCGGGCTAACACCCGGAAGGATTGCGCCGGCCACTGCGCCGCCGACGGCTCCGACTGCGGCACCGGTAGCGATGCGACGGCCCTGGCTGTCGTAATAATAGCCGTTGTTGTAGCCGTTATTGTAACTGCCGTTGTTGTACCCGTTATTGTAATACGGATCGTATCCGTATTGATTTGGGTAGGTGGCGCAGCCCGTCGCGGCGATACTGCCGGCGACCATGACTGCAATTCCTAACTTCCTCATCGTCCTCATCCCTTCCACTAACTCGCCCCCTGTGCAGACAACAGTGCGCAAGCGGGCGTTTCGTTCCCGCACCGATCATCTGCCGTTCAGGTCCGGAACGACCGCGCGCTCAATTGTGGTCATTCCGCGCCACTGCGATAGAGAGGTGAAAAGGAGTTGCGATGCGGGACCGAACCGTGGACCAGGAAGCCAATATCGCGCTGCTGATCGACGCCGATAATGCGTCCCCGGAGCACCTAGACGACGTCTTGCTGGTGCTTGGCGAGCTTGGAACCATCAATATCCGCCGCGCCTACGGCAATTGGGCGAAGGCGAGCCTCAAAAGCTGGGGCAATCTCACCGGCGCGCACTCGATCATCCCGATGCAGCAGTTCGACGTCGTCAAGGGCAAGAGCGCGACCGACATGCGCATGACCATCGATGCGATGGACCTCCTCTACCGCGGCAATGTCGACGGCTTCGGGATCATGTCGTCGGACAGCGACTTCCTGCCCCTCGCCCAACGCATCCGCGAGGACGGGCTGCAGGTCTATGGATTCGGAACGGCCAAGACCCCGGTCTCCTTCCAGCAAGCCTGCAGCCGCTTTTTCGACGTCGGCGCGTTGGCACTCGACCAGGAAGAAGAGCTCGAGCAGCCGACCGCCGAGAAGGGCCAGCGTCCGGTCGCTCCGGAGCTGCTGCAGGTGCTTGGCGCGGCGTACAAGGCATCGAAGCGCGACGAAGAAGGCTACACGCCTCTAGCGGAGCTCGGCCAGCGCGCCAAGGCTGTGTCAAGCTTCGCGGCGCGCAATTACGGCTACACGCGCCTCTCCGAGCTGATCAAGGCGGTGCCGAACTTCGACGTGAAGAGCGGAGACGACGGGCGGCTGCTCGTCAAAAGGCTGCGCTAGCAGCACCGCTGTGGACCGTTGATCCACAGATATTTCGAACAGGTATCGAGTCGGAGACTGTTGTCTAACCGACACAGGCCCATAGATTTTCTCACGGGGATGGAACGGCGCGAGTGGCCGGCCGTTTCGGTTCTAATCTGAGTTAATCATAACTCACGGGGGCTATCTTGGCTGAACCAAAACCGGAAGCGATTCTCGCGACCGCCCTCACCGCGCTGTCGACCGATTCCGACTGGCGCAAGGTGCTGGATGAGCTGCCGGCGCCAATCTACGTCACCGACACAGAAGGCTCGGTCACTTACTGGAACCAGGCGTGCATCGAGCTTGCCGGACGCGTTCCCCAGCTCGGCCGTGACCGGTGGTGCGTGACGTGGAAAATCTACACCACGACCGGCGAATTCATGCCGCACGACGAATGCCCAATGGCGCAGGCAATCCGTCAACAGCGGACGATCCGCGACGCGGTCGCAATTGCATTGCGGCCCGACGGCACGCGAGTCGCGTTCCGGCCGTATCCAACTCCTTTGTTCGACGCTGAGGACAAGCTCACCGGTGCGGTTAACATGCTGATCGATGTGACCGAGGAGCAGAGCGAGGCGCTGCACGCGCAGGCCGAACGGTGCCGCCGCCTCGCCGGCGCAATCTACAGCCGCGAAAGCACGAGTGTGCTCGAAGGCATGGCCGACGGTTTCGAGCGTACGGCCGCCGAGCTGCGCAAGCCGCAGGCAAGCTAAGCCGGCAGCATCCCTGTTGCGGGAGTGCGCGCCTTTACGGCTTCCTGCCGTACTGCCGCGATTGCGATCGTCGCCTCGTCGAAACCGCCGAGAATGTCGCGTGTCATGCGGTCTTTGATCGACCGGATGCCGTGGTCCGGCGCGAGGAAACGCAGCGTAAGCTCGACCCAATTCTCGGTGATGCGCCAGTAGACGCTCGGGTCGATCTCACCGACCTTCACTCCGAACCGCTCCTCGAGCCGCTTCACTTCCGCTTCGCCGACTCCGGCTTCGGTAAGCGCGTGCTTTCGCCCGGCCTCGAGCAGGATCTGCTCGGCGCGCCCGAAATCCTGGTTGAAATGCAGCGGCAGCCGGATCTCGTCCCAGATGTAAGGGAATTCGTGCGTGTAATTATAAACGGGCAGTCGAACACCTTGTCGTTGGTGACGGTGACGATGCGCCCGGTGAACTGCCGGCTGTGGACCCACATCGACGGCGGGTCGCTTTGCTCCATTGGCGACTGGCCCATTTCCATGATCCGGGTCTGCATGAAGGACAGGCCGATTACGTCCCCGCGAGCGCCGCCCATCTGAATTCGGTCGCCGACGTTGAAGGTCTTGCCGCGAAGGATGACGAAATAACCCGCGATGGCCGTGATCACGCGCTGGAGGGCGAAGGCCACGCCCGCGCCGATCAGCCCGACGACGCTTGCCAGCCGGGCCGGATTGTCGAACCAGATCGACAGGATTCCAAGGAGCAGGATCGCCGCGACGATGAGGCTGACGCCCTGCCTGGCCCAGAACTGAATGCGGGTGCCGGTCCGGCTGCCGATAAGCAGCTTGAGGACCTGGCGCAGCGCCCAGGCGAAAACCCACGCGACAATGATGAACGCGATGGTCAGCAGCAGCTTGTGCAGGTTGTGCGACGTCGCGCCGATCAGCGTGACGCCGAAAATCCGCGCGCCTTCGACATGGGCGGCAGCGCCGTTCTGGGCCGGCTGAGCGCTATTCAGGAGGTCTGAAAGGGCTTGCACGGGCCGTTAACCGGAGCAGCGGCGGAACGGTTCCGGATTCGTCATCCCGGCCCTGAGCCGGGTTCTGCTTGCCTTCACGTGATTCGAAGAAGGCAGGTCCCGGATCAAAGTCCGGGATGACGGCTACAGCAATTCCACCGTCACCGTCACTTCGTCGCCCGCCGCAATGCCGGCCTTGCGCCGAACCGCCGCCTTCACCGGAAGGAAATATCCGCCGCTTCGCATCGGAAACACCGACGTGCGCCAGGCGACGTCACCAATGCTTGCCTCGACGCGCGAGGATTTGAATCCCCGCATAGCCGCCAGACAGTGCGCGCGGATTTCGTCCGACTGCTCTTCGGGAATGACGAACATGTGCCAGCTCCCGTTCTCGCCGGTCCACAGTTGAAGGGGTGCGGTGATGGTGATCGCCATCAATCTTCATCCCGGCCTTGAGCGGGACCCGCGTTCTTTGCGGCGATTGGCGAAGGACCAACGGCTCGAATCCGAAGTCCTCAGCCAAATCGCGCCACGTCGGGTTGTCCTTGTGGATGAGGTCGTATTTCCATGCGCGCGGCCAGCGCTTGACGCGTTTTTCCCCGCGCCTGCGGCCAGTCGATCGGCCGCTTGCCGCCGCTTTTTCTTCCAGAAGCCGACGAGCAGCTCCGGCGCGGTTTCGTGATTGGCCGGGAGCCAGCGGCGGAAATCGGCTTCGATGGGGAAGAAGGTAGGTTCAGGCGGCACGCGCAGCCGGGGAGCCGCGAAGGAGCCCTTCCACGCTCAGGTCCTCGTCAATATCCGACCAGTGAATGCCATAGCCGGCGCCTGCGATTTCCCATTGCGAACGCTGCTCCGGCGTCGCGCGCTCAAGACGGGGGTACCATGCGATCGGGACGGCAATGGTGCGCCCATCCATCAAATCCACGATCAGCCGGTCGGCATCGAAGCTGACGCCGGAAACACGCTCATCCGAGTTCGGTGCCAAAGTACCCATGCCAATCCCTTAGCAGCTGCTCGCGATTGTCGCGAACGAGCCTCAATATACGGCTAATGTCCTTCGGCGGAAACCCGACGCTGCGGGCGAGCGCGACCGGCTCTAACCAAAACTTCGCCGTGAAGCCGCTTTTGTCGACGTGCACGTGCGGCGGCTCGTTCGGCTCGTGGCTGTAAAAGTATAATCGATAACCTTCGGACCTCAGAACCGTCGGCATGACCACTCCATTCGCTCGCGTCGTTCAATTCGAGTGATGGCCGATTTATTCGTCCATGCGCAAAATAATGTCGTCCGGCTTTCAGGTTTGCCCGCGCGACTTATTCAGCGCGTCAATTTCCGATACGTCATCCGGTGCGGGCGCGTGGCTTCCTCGCCGAGGCGGCGGATCTTGTCTTCCTCGTACGCCTCGAAATTGCCCTCGAACCAAGTGACTTCGCCGTCGCCTTCGAAGGCGAGGATGTGGGTGGCGAGGCGATCGAGGAAGAAGCGGTCGTGGCTGATCACCACCGCGCAGCCAGCGAAATTCTCCAGCGCATCCTCGAGCGCGCGCAGGGTCTCGACATCGAGGTCGTTGGTCGGCTCGTCGAGCAGCAGGACGTTGCCCCCGTCCTTCAGCATCTTGGCGAGGTGCACGCGGTTGCGCTCGCCGCCGGATAGCTGCCCGACCTTCTTTTGCTGGTCGGGGCCGCGGAAGTTGAACGCGCCGACATAAGCGCGGCTGTTGAGCTCGTGCTTGCCGATCTTGATGATGTCGAGGCCGTCGCTGACCTCCTCCCATACATTGTGCTTGGGATTGAGCGCGTCGCGGCTCTGGTCGACGTAGCCGAGGTGGACCGTCGGCCCGACGTCGACCTCGCCCGAATCGGGCTGCTCCTGGCCGGTGATCAGCTTGAACAGGGTCGTCTTCCCGGCGCCGTTGGGGCCGATGATCCCGACGATGCCGCCGGGCGGCAGGCTGAAGCTCAGGTTCTCGAACAGAAGCTTGTCGCCGTAGGCCTTGGTCAGGCCCTTCACCTCGATGACCTTGCCGCCGAGGCGCTCGGGCATCTGGATCAGGATCTCGCCCTTCGTCGGCGCGCGATTCTCCTGCGCCTGGACGAGTTGGTCGAACGCCTTGATGCGCGCCTTGGATTTCGCCTGCCGCGCCTTGGGCGAGCGCCGGATCCACTCCAGCTCGTCGTTGATCGCCTTCTGCTTGCCGGCCTCCTCGCGCTCTTCCTGCTCAAGTCGCTTTGCCTTCTTTTCCAGATAGGTGGAGTAGTTTCCTTCGTAGACGTAGTAGCGCGCGCGATCGAGCTCGAGGATCCAGTTGACGACGTTATCGAGGAAATAGCGGTCGTGGGTGACGAGGATGACGTTGCCCGGATAGTCGATCAGATGCTTTTCCAGCCACTGGACGCTCTCGGCGTCGAGGTGGTTAGTCGGCTCATCGAGCAGCAAAATGCCGGGCTTCTCCAGCAACAGCCGCGTCAGCGCGACCCGCCGCTTCTCGCCGCCCGAGAGGTTGGCGACCGAGGAATCGCCCGGCGGGCAGCGCAGAGCGTCCATCGCGATCTCGAGCTGGTTGTCGAGCGTCCAGCCGTCGACCGCGTCGATCTTCTCCTGGAGCTCGCCCATCTCGGCCATCAGCGCATCGAAATCGTCGCCGGGATCGGCCATTTGCGCCGAGATCGCGTTGAAGCGGTCCATCATGTCGGCGATGGGCCGCACCCCGTCCATGACGTTCTCCCGGACCGTCTTGGTCGGGTCGAGCTGCGGCTCCTGCTCGAGATAGCCGACGGTGACCCCCTCGCCCGGCCACGCCTCGCCGGTGAATTCCTTGTCCCTGCCGGCCATGATCTTCATCAAAGTCGACTTGCCCGAGCCGTTGGGGCCGACGATCCCGATCTTGGCGTCCTGGTAGAATTGCAGGTGGATGTTGTTGAGAATGGGCTTGTGGCCCGGGAAGGCCTTGGTCAGGCCCTTCATCACAAAGCTGTATTGAGCGGCCATGGGGTCGCGGGTGTCCTTCAGGGATTGGGAATTGCCGCGCAGTTAGGCGAGCGCGCGCCGGATTTCCACTGTCATTGCGAGCGTAGCGAAGCAATCCAGCTCTTTTCTGGATTGCCGCGTCGCCTTCGGCTCCTCGCAATGACGAAGGCCTAGTCCCTCCCGACCATCGCCTCCGCATCGGCGAAGCGGTAGTCGCGATATTGGTCGCGCAGGTCCTTCTTGCTGAGCTTGCCGCTTGCCGTATGCGGCAGCTCGGCGACGAACTCGATCGCGTCCGGCATCCACCATTTCGCCATCTGGCCGGCGAGGAAGGCACGGATCTCGCCTTCGCCGACCGTGCTTCCAGGATCGCGGACCACGAGCAGCAGCGGCCGCTCGTCCCATTTGGGATGCGGAACGCCGATTGCCGCGGCCTCGGCGACACCGGGGCAACCCACGGCGGTATTCTCGATCTCGATCGAGCTGATCCACTCGCCGCCCGACTTGATCACGTCCTTGGCGCGGTCGGTGAGCCGCAATGAATTGTCCGGATGGATCACGGCGATGTCGCCGGTGTCGAACCAATTGTCTTCGTCGACGCAATCCTGGCCCTGCTTGAAATAGCGCCGCACCACGGCCGGCCCGCGCGTCTGCAGCCGCCCCGAGCTCTTGCCGTCGCGGGGCAGCACGTTACCGGCATCGTCGATGACCCGCAGCTCGACGCCGAACATCGATCGGCCGGGCCGCGACATGTAGGCGATCTGCTCCTCGTCGCTGAGCGTGTCCCAGATTGCAGGCGGAGCCCCGACCGTGCCGACCGGCGACATCTCGGTCATACCCCACAGATGATTGACGCGGATTCCACGCTCGCGGAACCAGCGGATGGTCGCCGGCGGCGCCGAGGACCCGCCGACGATGATCGTGTGCAGCTTGCCAAGGGCCGCGCCGGTGCTCTCGACATGATCGATGACGTTCAGCCACACGGTGGGCACGCCAGCGGAATGGGTGACGCCTTCTTCGTTGAAGAGCCGGCAGATGTGTTCCGGCTTGTTGTCGGCGCACAGAACGAACTTCAGGCCGACGAGCGCCGCGGCGTAGGGAATGCACCAGCTGTTGGCGTGGAACATCGGCACGACGGGCAGCATGACCGAGAGCGCCGAAAGGTCGAAAATGTCCGGGGCGATGACCGACATCGCATGAAGCACGGTCGAGCGGTGCTCGTAGAGCACGCCTTTGGGGTTCCCGGTCGTCCCGCTGGTGTAGCAGAGGCCGCAGGGGTCGCGCTCGTCGCCTTCGTGCCAGCGATAGTCGCCGTTCTCGGCGGCCAGCCATTCGTCGAACTCGCTGTCGAAGCAGACGTACTGTTCGATCGACGTCCAGCGCGGCTTCATCCGCTCGACCAGCGGCGCGAAGGCGGCGTCGTAGAGCAGCACGCGGTCTTCGCCGTGGTTGACGATATAATCGAGCTGGTCGTCGAACAGCCGCGGATTGAGCGTGTGGAGGACTCCGCCCATCCCGACCACGCCGAACCAGGCGGTCAGGTGGCGGTCATGGTTCATCGCCAGCGTGCCGACGCGGTCGCCCGGCTCGAAGTCCGGCGCGCTCAAGCGCCTGCGCCATGCGGCGTGCGTCGTGCGCGATGCGGATCCAGTCCGTTCGAATGACCGAGCCATCGGCCCGTGCGGAGACGATCTCGCGGGTTCCATGCTCCCGCTCGGCATGGTCGAGTATCCGCATGATCCGCAGCGGAAAGTCCTGCATCGCGCCGAGTTTCATGGGCGCCTCCCCTTACGGCGCATCATGACGGAAAAACGGCGGTGGGCAAGCGGCTTAGAAGGGCAGCTTGAATCCGGGCGGAAGCGGGATCGTGCTGGTCATCTTCTGCATTTCCGCCGCAGCCGCGGTGTCGGCTTTGGCGCGCGCGTCGTTGATGGCCGCGGCAATCAGGTCCTCGACCATCGTCTTCTCGGACGGAGCAAGCAGGCTTTCGTCCACCTCGACTGCGAGAATCCGGCCCTTTGCGGTCGCGCGGATCTTGACCAGGCCGCCGCCTGCCGCGCCTTCGACCTCGATCGAATCGAGATTGTCCTGCGCTTTCTGGAGCTCGGCCTGCGCATTCTGCGCCGCTTCGAGGATTGCGTTGAGGTCGGGCATCTCGGGCATGTCAGGGGCCTCTCGTGGAAAAGGATTCAAGTTCGGCATCGGGGAACGCGTCCATGACTGCGCGGACATTGGGATCGGCGAGGACGTCGGCGCGAACGCGTTCCTCGGCCATTTTCTCCTGGTCGAGCAGCGACGGTTCGCCGGGCTCGTCCGACAGCGAGACCTGCCAGCTGGCGCCGGTCAGCGATTTCAGGGCCGCGGAGAGCTCGCGCGGCCAGTCGCCGCCGAGCGGCCGCGTCGGCTTGAGCACCAGCTCGGGCGGCGCGTAGCGGACGAGGCCGACCTGGTCGTGGAGCTGAACCGCAAGTTGATGCCGCCCGCCTTCTTCGAGCGCGGTTGATGAGCGCGCGAAAGTCCGCCGGCAGCTTCGCCGAGGGTCCTGACGGCTTGCCTGCGGGAGCCGGACGCGGGCGCGGCAACGGTCCCCTCCCCGCTCAGGCGCTGCAGCAGGCTCGCCGGATCGGGCATGTCGGCGGCGTGGATCAGCCGCAGCAGCGCCATCTCCGCCGCCTCGCGCGGGTCTGGCGCGATCTCGACGTCCTGCAGGCCTTTCAGCAGCATCTGCCACAGGCGGTGGATCGTGCCCCAGCTGAGCGCTCCGGCCATTTCTTCGGCAGCGTCACGCTCCTCGGCGGATTGGAGCGCGCCGGAGGTGGCGCCCGCCTTGGCCCGCGTCGCCGAGTGCAGCGCTTCCATAAGGCCGCGGAGCAGCTGCATCGGGTCGATCCCGAGCTCGTGCGCTTCGTCGAGCTCGGCGAGCGCGGCGGTGGCGTTGCCCGAGAGCACCAGCTGCAGCAGGCGGCGGATGCGGCCGCGGTCGGCCAGCCCGAGCATATCGCGCACCTGATCGGCGGTGACGGAGCCAGCACCGTGGGCGATCGCCTGGTCGAGGATCGACAGGCCGTCGCGAGCGGAGCCTTCGGCGGCGCGCGCGATCATGCCGAGCGCTTCCGGCTCCACCTCCACGCCTTCGGCCTTCGAGACTTCGGCGAAATGGGCGACGAGTTTCTCGGCGGGAATGCGGCGGAGGTCGAACCGCTGGCAGCGCGAGAGCACCGTCACCGGCACCTTGTTCACCTCGGTGGTCGCGAAAAGGAACTTCACATGCTCAGGCGGTTCCTCAAGAGTTTTCAGCAACGCGTTGAAGGCGCTCTTCGAAAGCATGTGAACTTCGTCGATGATGTAGATCTTGTAGCGCGCGCTGACCGAAGCATAGCGGACCGCGTCGATGATCTCGCGGATGTCGTCGATTCCGGTGTGCGAGGCGGCGTCCATCTCGATCACGTCGATGTGTCGGCCTTCGGAGATGGCGCGGCACTGCTCGCAGACATTGCACGGCGTGATCGTCGGCCCGCCCTGCCCGTCCGGGCCGATGCAGTTCAACGCCTTGGCGATCAGCCGCGCGGTCGAGGTCTTGCCGACGCCGCGCACCCCGGTGAGCAGGAATGCATGAGCAATCCGCCCGCGCGCGATCGCGTTGGCGAGCGTCGTCACCATGGCATCCTGGCCGATCAGCTCGGCGAAGGTCTGCGGCCGATATTTGCGGGCGAGCACGCGATACGGCGACGCCGGCGCGCTGGCGAAGCTTGTTCGGGAAGGTCGAGACCCAAGGCCAGGCTCTTCGGCGTCGATCATCAACAGCGATTTAGGCACACTCGCACGTCATTGCGAGCGGTGCTGTGCCGTGCTTTCCGAAGGTGGAAGCCGACGACCCGGCACGAAATCGTTGTGGCTGCTTCCTTCCGGACCTGACCAGGTTGGCGACAGCGCCGTCCGCCGACTTCCGCTCGGCGCATATGGGGAAACGCCGCGTCGCGCGAAAGTTCATGTTGGCAGGTCCGTCTCTTCATCCGCGGTTCACGCCGGCGAGACGACGCCGTTAAGACACGACCAAGGAAACGCCGATGCTCTTTCCCGCCGCTCATGCTCTCCACCCTCGCCGCATCCGCCCAGGCAGCGGCACCGCCAGCCGGTCCCGCAGCACGCAATCGTCGTCACCGGACGCGGCGGCGTCCCTTTCATCAGCCCGATGGGCGAGCCGATCCGCGCGCGCAAACCGAACGAGGACACGCTCGCCCGCTGGTTCGGCCAGGTCGACCGCAACCACGACGGCTTCCTGACTGCCGACGAACTGCAGGCGGACGCGCAGCGCTACTTCGTCGACATTCTCGACACCAATCATGACGGGCAAATCGATCCGGACGAGCTCGTCCGCTACGAATGGACCGTTGCGCCTGAAATCCAGGTCAACTCACGGTTGAGGCGAGCACGTGCGCCCGGTGAAGCTCCGCCCAAGGAGGACGCCGAGACCGGACAGGAGCGCAGCGGCCGTGCCGAACGCCGAGAGCGAGACAGAATGGACGATGGCCCGCAAGGTGCCGGCCGCTATGCCCTGCTCAACCTGCCGGAGCCGGTCGCTGCCGCCGACGCGGACCTGAACCGGGCGATCACGCTCCAGGAGTTCAGGCAGGCCGCCATCGAGCGCTTCAACCTGCTCGACAAGAGGCACGAAGGCAGACTCTCGCTACCGGAGCTCGAGGCCCTCAAACCGGTCTTCTCGGCAAACGGCAAGCCTCCCAAGCATCGCGACAATGAACCTGACAACCGTGTCGGCATTCCGCTGCCGCCAGGAAACTAGCGCCCCATCCAGTTGGTCGCGGCGGGCGGAATTCGGACGCTGAGCTCGGGCAAGTCGCTGTTGAGCATAATCTGGCAGGCGAGCCGCGAGGTTCGCGTCGCATGTGCCGCGAGATCGAGCAGGTCTTCCTCTTCCTCGGTCGCAGGCGGGAGCTTCGCGAAATCCTACAGCCTCGACGATGACGTGGCAGGTCGAGCAGGCCATCACGCCCTCGCACGCGCCTTCGAGCGGCTCGCGCGCCGCCCAGGCAACGTCGAGCAGCCTCTGTCCCGCTTCGGCTTCCACTTCCTTGTCCAGGGTTCCGTCGGCCCTGAAGAACCGCACCAATGTCACGCGACGAGATGCTCCTGCGCCTTTACCGCGGCGACGATCTGGTGGCAGGCGTCGGTCAATTCCTGCACCTTGGTATAGCGGCCGAAGCCGAGACGGATCGACGAACGCGCCTCGCGATAATCGAGTCCGAGCGCACGCAGCACGTGGCTCGGCCGGCCCGACCCGCTGGCGCAGGCGGAGCCCAGAGAGAAAGCGATCCCGCGGAGATCGGCGAGCAGGCGCGCGGCATCCACGCCGTCGCGGCGGATGTTGAGATTGCCGTGATAGCGGCACTGGGTGCCGCCGTTGATCGTCCAGCCGGGTCCGAGCGCTTTCATGGCGGCGTCCCAGAGCCCGTGGACATGGTCGTGATCGCGGTTTTCCCGTTCGGCGGCGAGCTTGGCCGCAGCGCCGAAACCGACGCAGAGCGCAGGCGACAGCGTTCCTGAGCGCATTCCCTGCTCCTGCCCACCGCCGTGGATGAGTGGCGCGGGTTCGGCGCCCTCGCGCATCCACAACGCGCCAATGCCCTTGGGACCATGGATCTTGTGAGCGGAGATCGCCACCAAATCGGGTCCTTCGGAAAGCGACAGGCGACCGAAGGCCTGGACCGCATCACACAGCATCAGCGCGCCGCATCCATGGGCCATCTTAGCGGTCTCGGTCACCGGCTGAATGACGCCGATCTCATTGTTGACCAGCATCATCGCGACGATTGCGACGCGGTCGTCGAGCTCCGCCTCCAGATCGGCGAGGTCGAGCATTCCATCGGGCCCGACCGGCAGGATGGTGAGATCGATGCCGCGGCCCGCGAGCCATTCGCAGGTGTCGAGCACTGCGGCATGCTCGGTCGCGACCGTGACGATCCGGTTGCGCTTGGGCGACGCCTTCTCGATCGTGCCCTTGAGCGCCCAGTTGATCGCTTCGGTCGCGCTTCCGGTAAAGGCGACACTTCCGTTTTCCAGGCCGATTGTCCGCTCGACCTGCCGCCGGGCCACGTCGACTGCCGCTTCCGCTTCATGGCCCCATTTCGATGGCGAATGGGCATTGGCGAACTTTTCCTCGATCCACGGGCGCATCGCCTTGGCCACTTCGGGCGCGATCGGGGTCGTCGCCTGATAGTCGAGGTAGATCATGCCGCCCTCTGCTGCATCCGTTCGGCGATGCGCCGCCATTCGGCGAGGAATCGGTCGACATTGGCATCGCTCGTATCGGGCCCGAAGCTGATCCGAATGAATCCACCGGCGACATCCTGCGGAACACCCATGGCCGCAAGCACGACGCTCCCCTTCATCGCACCGGATGAGCAGGCGCTTCCCGCCGACACGCCGATGCCGGCGAGATCGAGCTGCACGAGCAAAGATGCGCTCGCCGCGCCGGGGAGGGAGACGGCGCCGATTGTCGGAATGCGCGGGCTGTTCTCGCCGATCACGACTCCTCCCGACTCCTTCACTGCCGGCTTCGAGGCGGCTCCGCAGCGCCGCAAGCCGGTCCATATTCCACCGCCGAGCGGCCAATGCGGCAGCGAACGCCAGGGCATTGGGGACGTCCTGCGTGCCCCGGCGATAGCCCTTCTCCTGCCCGCCAACCGCCTCCAGGGTGGCGAGGTCGCGCACCAGCAGCACGCCGATGCCCGGCGGACCGCCGAGCTTGTGCGCGCAAGCGGCGACGAAATCCGCGTCGGGCAGCGGCAGCTTGCCGGCCGACTGCGCGCAATCCGCGAGCAGCAGCGAGCCCGCTTCGCGAATCCGCGGCGCCAATCGCTCGAGCGGCTGGATGATTCCGGTCTCGTTGTTCACATGCTGGATAGCAACGAGCGTCGGCCCCCGCGCCAGAATGGAATTCAACGCCGCCTCGTCGATCAGGCCGTCGGCACTCACCGGAATGACGGAAGAGCCTGGTCCCATCGCGAAAGGCACGATGGCGTGCTCGGTCGCGCCGTGCGCCCGCAGCGCAACGCGCGCGCGCTTCGCGACGATCTCCACCGCCTCGCTCGCGCCGCTGGTGAAGATGACGTCATGGCGCCAGCCGAGCGCCTCGGCGATCGTCGAACGCGCCTCCTCGAGCAGCGCGCGCGACGCCCGGCCTTCGGCATGAGGCGAATTGGGATTGGCCCAGGCATCGAGCCCACGTTCCAGCGCAGCACGGGCTTCGGGAAGCAGCGGCGTAGTCGCCGCATGATCGAGATAGAGCCGAGTCTGCATGCGTCAAAAGTCTGGAATTCCTGCCGATTGCCACTTGAACCGGCGCCCCTATATAGGACCCAACGCCGCAGCGCACCCGCGCTCAGCGGCTTTCTGTCGTTATACGAGCCAAAGCACCCATGCCCGAAGTGATTTTCCCAGGCCCCGAGGGACGTCTCGAAGGACGTTTCCATCCCGGCGGCCGTCCCCGCGCGCCAGTCGCAATGATCCTCCACTCGCACCCGCAGGCCGGCGGGACGATGAACAACAAGCTCGTCCAGCTGCTGTACCAGACGTTCGTCCGCCGCGGTTTTGCGACGCTGCGCTTCAACTTCCGCGGAGTTCGGCAAGAGCCAGGGCGTTTTCGACAACGGCATCGGTGAGCTCAGCGACGCGGCCTCGGCGCTCGACTGGGTCCAGTCGATCCATCCCGAGGCCGAGACGACCTGGGTCGCCGGCGTGAGCTTCGGCGCGTGGATCGGGATGCAACTGCTGATGCGGCGCCCGGAGATCCGTGGGTTCATCTCGATCGCACCACCCGCGAACATGTACGACTTCAGCTTCCTCGCGCCCTGCCCCTCGTCGGGGATCATCATCCAGGGCGAAGCCGACGAGGTCGTCACTCCAAGCGCGGTGCAGAAGCTCGTCGACAAGCTTCGCACGCAGCGGCACATCACCATCGATCACGAGCTGATCCCCGGCGCGAACCACTTCTTTGCCAACGAACTCGACCTGCTGATGAAATCGGTCGACGATTATCTCGATATGCGGCTCGCGACCGACCCGATCAAGCCGCCTACACTGTCCAGATCATCACGTTCATAATCAGGACGAGCGCGGCGACGATCATCAGGATGCCGCGGACGCGGGTCTGACGGCCGAACACCAGCTTCACTCCGCCGGCGAGGAGCAGAAAGGCGGCGACCATCGCGATCGCCATCGCCAATGACGAATAATTCTCCATTTTCCTCCTGAACTTCACCAAGACTTAACCAAGATTGGTCCAAATTGGCGGTCATGCCACCGATCGACCAGCAGGCACGCCTCGACGAGGCCTTCGAGCGGATCGAGGAAACGATCCTGCCGTGCATCGCCATGATGCTCGAAACGCTGATCGACGCGTCTGAATCCGTGGCCGAAGGCGAGCGCCGCTTCCTCGTTGGTGAGCTCAAAACTCTCGCCGCCGAGCTCGAGGCGCTGACCAAGGCGGTCGAGCGGTCGAGCCCAGTACACGTGGAACCCGGCGAATACCGGACCCGCGGAGCCGCTTAAGCTCCACTGGCGATCACCCGGGCGTGCAGCGCCGGGTCAACGTTCCCACCTGACAACACCACCACCGTTCCTTCGCGAGGCTCAACCTTGCCCGCGAGCAATGCCGCCAGCCCCACTGCTCCGCCCGGTTCGACGACGAGGCCGTGTGTCTCCCAAGCGAAGCGCATCGCCTCAGCGACTTCCGCGTCGCTAACCGACAGCGATTCCGCTCCTCGCTCGCGTAGAATGTCGAAAGTGATCGGCGATACGCGCGGCGTCTGCAGCGCGTCGCAGAAGGTATCCGGCGCATCCGCGGCAACGGACACGATCTCTCCCGCTTCGAGCGAACGAGCCATGTCGTCCCAGCCTGCAGGCTCGACGATGACGATCTCGAGCCTTGGGACAGGCCAGCGCGATTCCCGACGCAAGCCCGCCTCCGCCGCAGGGAATGATGATGTGCTGCGGAGGCACGGGCATCTGCACCAGGATTTCGAGCCCAGCCGTGCCCTGCCCCGCGACGATCGCCGGATCGGCGAAGCTCGGCACCACCGTAGCGCCCGTTTCGGCGGAAATCTTCGCGGCGATCTCCTCGCGGCTCTCCGTCCGCCGGTCGTAGAAGACGATCTCGGCGCCTTCGCTCGCGCGTGCCCTCGACCTTCACCTGCGGCGCGTCCGCCGGCATGACGATGATTGCGCGAATGCCGAGCCGCCGCGCCGCGATCGCCACACCGCGCGCGTGATTGCCCGACGAGAAAGCGACGACGCCCCGCTCCCGCTCCTGCGGTGAAAGCTGCAGCAGGCGGTTGGTCGCGCCCCGCAGCTTGAAGGCGCCGCCGGTCTGCAGGCACTCGCACTTGAGCCATACGCGCTCGCCGGCGACCTCGCTCTCGATCAGCGGCGTGCGCTCGACTTCGCCGGCAATACGCCGTGCCGCTTCGACGACATCCTCGTGGGTCACCTCGGGCGATTTTACTAACTGGTTGATATCTCACCTTTTCGGATTAGCCGTTGCAGATCAGCGACATATGGTCGCGATTTGTTAAGGCTGGGGGCAAATAATCTTTACAGCCGCACACCCCGTCCATATATCGCGCTCCCGCTGCCCCATGGGACTTCCAACCGCAAGGCAGCTTTTGTTGAACGTGACTGTTGGAGGTCCCTTGAGTTGCACAAGCATCATCGCGCGCTGGGGCTAGCGTCCGCCCCGACCGGCATCCGGGGGGGTGTCGATATCGCCAAGCTCCAACCGGTTCAGCCGGTGACTTTGCTGCGCCCGCACGCCGCGCGTCGGGCCGCACGCTTTTTCGTCGAGAAGTTCCCCGGCCGCTCGCTCTACGCAGTGAAGGCGAACCCCTCGCCTGACCTGCTCAAGATCCTGTGGGACTCGGGCGTGACCCACTACGACGTGGCGTCGATCGGCGAAGTGCGCCTGATCCACCAGTGCCTGCCGGAGGCGGTGATCTGCTTCATGCACCCGGTGAAGGCCGAGGAAGTCATCGCCGAAGCCTATTTCCAGCATGGCGTGAAGACCTTCAGCCTCGACACGATCGAGGAGCTGGAGAAGATCGTCCGCGCGACCGGCAGCGATGGCGTCGCGGCCAGCGATCTCAACCTGCTGGTGCGCATTCGCGTCGACAACGGCCACGCCAAGCTCAGCCTGGGCGCGAAATTCGGCGCCGCCGCATCGGAAATGAAGGCGCTGCTGTTCGCCACCCGGCAGGCGGCCGATGCGCTCGGCATCTGCTTCCATGTCGGCAGCCAGGCCATGACCCCCGCGGCTTATGCCGAGGCGATGGAGCGCGTGCGCGCACGCGATCATCGAGGCGTCGGTGACGGTCGACATCGTCGACGTGGGCGGAGGTTTCCCGTCCTCCTATCCGGGGATGGAACCGCCGCCGCTCGAGGCATATTTCTCGGTGATCCACGCCGGCTTCGAAGCGCTTCCGATCAGCTACTCGGCTGAGCTGTGGTGCGAGCCTGGCCGCGCTTTGTGCGCCGAATATGCGAGCCTCGTGGTGCGCGTCGAAAAGCGGCGCGGCGATGAGCTCTACATCAACGACGGCGCCTATGGCGCGTTGTTCGACGCCGCGCACATCGGCTGGCGCTATCCGGTCCGTCTGCTGCGCGAGAGCGCATCGCGGGTGAGGCCGGCGGAGTTCAGCTTCTACGGCCCGACTGCGACGATCTCGACCGCATGGCCGGCCCCTTCGAGCTACCCGCCGACGTCGGACCGGGCGATTATATCGAGATCGGAATGCTCGGCGCCTATGGCTGCGCGATGCGCACGCGTTTCAACGGTTTCGATGCGGTCAGCACCGAGGTCGTCGAGGACGAGCCGATGGCGAGCCTTTACGGAGCAGCCACGGACGCAAAGCGTTCCAAAGCTCTATAGTCAGGGCAATTCTCCATTGCGTCATCCCCGCGGAAGCGGGGATCCGCGCTTGTTTTCCTTCGAGCTGCGAGTAGCGGGATTCCCGCTTTCGCGGGAATGACGAGGTAGTTCAAATGACCACCGAGATGCTGATCGACCGACAGCACCGTCAACGACACCCGCAAGCAGGAGCTGCTGTCGACTCCGGTCGAGCATATCGACATCACGAAGTTCGACGCGCGCCCGATCGTCGATGCGATGGGCCATATGAGCTTTACCAGCCGCGACCTCGCGCGCGCCACGAACATCTACAACCAGATGCTCGAGGACCCGGCCTGCTCAATCATCCTCGTCGTCGCCGGCTCGACCTCCGCCGGCGGCTGCATGGACCTCTATGCCGAGCTGGTACGGTCCAACATGGTCGATGCGATCGTCGCCACGGGCGCCACGATCGTCGACATGGATTTCTTCGAAGCGCTTGGCCACAAACACTACCAAGCCAATGAAATCCCTGACGATGATACGCTGCGCTCGCTCTACATCGACCGGATCTATGACACCTATATCGACGAGGAGCAGCTGCAGGATTGCGATATGACCATCGGCAAGATCGCCGACGGTCTCGATCCGCGCCCCTACAGCAGCCGAGCCTTCATTCGCGAGATGGGCAAATGGCTATCCGAGGGAAATGGCAAGAAGGACAACAGCCTGGTCAAGCTCGCCTACGAGCATGACGTGCCGATCTTCTGCCCCGCTTTCACCGACAGCTCGGCTGGCTTCGGCCTGGTCAAGCACCAGGTCGATGCGATGAAGCGCGGCGGCCACTACATGACCCTCGACAGCATCGCGGACTTCCGCGAGCTCACCGATATCAAGATCAAGGCGGGTACCACCGGCTTGCTGATGATCGGCGGCGGAGTTCCGAAGAACTTCGCGCAGGACACGGTCGTCTGCGCCGAGATACTCGGCCATGAGGACGTCGAAGTGCACAAATATGCGGTCCAGATCACCGTCGCCGATGTGCGCGACGGCGCCTGCTCCTCCTCGACGCTGCAGGAAGCCGCGAGCTGGGGCAAGGTCTCGACTGCGATGGAGCAGATGGTCTTCGCCGAGGCGACCAGCGTTCTCCCGCTGCTGGCCAGCGACGCCTGGCACCGCGGCGCCTGGCGCAACCGCGAGAAGCGGCGCTTCGCCAAGCTGTTCGACTAACTCCCCGTCATGCCGGACTTGATCCGGCACCCGCCTTCTCTTCTAAAGGTAAGCGGATCCCCGCTTTCGCGGGGATGACGAAGGGGGGAAACATGCACAGCCCAATTCTCGCGCCGGTGGTGGCGCTGGTCGCGTGGACGCTCGTGATGCAGATCTGGATGTACGCGGCGCGGATTCCGGCCATGCGGAAGGCGGGTATCAGCCTCAAGGGCCGCCGGGGGACCCGCGGCGGCGCGCTCGAGGGCGCAATTCCCGACGAGGCGAACTGGAAAGCGCACAATTACAATCATCTGATGGAGCAGCCGACGATCTTCTATGCGATCGCGCTGACCTTGGCGCTGCTCGGCTTCGGCGGCGGGATCAATCTCTATCTGGCGTGGGGCTACGTGGCGCTGCGCATCGTCCACAGCCTCATCCAGGCGACGGCGAATGTCGTCCTCTACCGTTTCATTGCGTTCAACCTGGCGACGCTTTGCCTATTGGGACTGACCGTGCACGCCGGCGCGCGCATTCTTCACTAGCGGATCGGGTCATTTCACCCGACGAGTGCCAGCTTCGGCGGCTCCTGGACCGAGAGGTCCACGCTGCCCACTCCAGTCACGCGTGCGACCCGCGCGGCGAGTTCTGAGTCGAGTTTGTAGTCACGGCCAGCGATGACAAGCGCTTCGCCGCCTGACGCGAGCGGTACGATGAAGCGGACGAGGCTGTTGCCGCCGCGCGCACTCGCCAGTTCACGCGTGACGAGCCCAGTCATCGATGGGTCGGCTAGCTGGACTGTCATCTGCAGGCGCGTCCTTTGGGCGAGCGCCTCGAGCGGCTGAAAACGCTTGATCGTCACGCGCGGCGAGTCATCGCCTGAACGGCGGTCCAGCTCGACCGTCAGAAGGCCGCACGCACCGGCCTTTGCCGCCGCTTCGAGCGCGGTCGATGGTTCTTCGTCGAACACCGTCGCTTCGAACTGCCCCGACCGGTCCGACAGCGCAGCGACCATGTAGCGTCGGCCCTTGGCGGACACGCGCCAGCGGACGCCTTCGGCCAGCCCGGCCATGGTCGCGCTGACCCGCTCGCCCTCGGCGATCCGGATCTCCGCCAATTCGGCGAACGTCTTGACCTTGTGCGCGGCGAGCAAATGCTTCGCCGAATCCACCGGGTGCGCTGAGAAATAGAAACCGAATGCCTCCCGCTCGGCGGCCATGCGCTGAGCCAGGCTCCATGACGCGTCACGCGGGAGGCGGATCGGCGCCATCTCGGCGGAAGCCACGCCAAACAACCCGGCCTGGCCGCTGATCTTCTGCTCGTAGGCACTCGCCGCATGGGCAAGGATCGTCTCCGCACCATCGAAGATTGCTGCGCGATTCGGGTTCAGCGCGTCGAATGCGCCCGCGCCCGCGAGACTTTCGAGCTGGCGGCGATTGAGCAGCCGCGGATCGATCCGCGCCGCGAAATCCTCGATACTGGTGAACGGCCCTCCCCGCTCCCGTTCCTCGACCAGCGCTTCCATGGCTTTTTCGCCCACGCCCTTGAGCGCGCCCAAGGCATAGCGGACGGCGCCGTTCTCGACGGTGAAATGCGCATTGCTGGCGTTGATGTCCGGCGGGAGGCACTCGGTCGCGCCGCGGCGCATATCTTCCACGAACGCGGCCAGCCTGTCGGTCTGGCGCCATGTCGAAGCTCATCGACGCGGCATAGAATTCCGCCGGGTGGTGCGCCTTCAGCCAGGCGGTCTGGTAGGCGACGAGCGCATAGCCAGCGGCGTGGCTCTTGTTAAAACCGTAGCCGGCGAACTTGTCGATCGTGTCGAACAGCTCGTTCGCCTTGGGCGCCGCAATGTCATTGCGGCGCGCAGCCCTCGACGAAACGCGCGCGCTGCGCGTCCATCTCCGACTTGATCTTCTTGCCCATCGCGCGGCGCAGGAGGTCGGCTTCGCCGAGCGAGTAGCCGGCGAGCAGCTGCGCCGCCTGCATCACCTGCTCCTGATAGACGAAGATGCCGTAGGTCTCGGCGAGGATGCCTTCGAGCAGTGGATGGGGGTATTCGATCGCTGCGCGGCCGTTCTTGCGGTCGCCGAACATCGGGATATTGTCCATCGGACCTGGCCGATACAGCGCGACCAGCGCGATGATGTCGCCGAAGCCGGTCGGCCGGACGCCCGCGAGGGTCCGCCGCATGCCTTCCGATTCCAGCTGGAACACGCCGACCGCGTCGCCGCGCTGGAGCAGCTCGTAGACTGCGGGATCGTCCCACGGCAAAGCGCCGAAATCGACCTCCACCCCCTGCTCGGCAAGCAGCCGCTGGCTCTCCTTCAGGACCGAGAGGGTCTTGAGACCGAGGAAGTCGAACTTCACCAGCCCCGCGGCCTCGACATATTTCATGTCGAACTGCGTGACCGGCGTCTCCGAACGCGGGTCGCGGTAAAGCGGCACCAGCTCGTCGAGCGGGCGATCGCCGATGACCACGCCGGCGGCATGAGTCGAGGCGTGGCGCGGAAGTCCTTCGAGCTTCATCGCCAGGTCGAACAGCCGCTTTACCTCCGGATCGCCGCGGTACTCGGCCGCAAGCTCGGACACGCCGTTGAGCGAACGCTCGAGAGTCCATGGATCCGTCGGATGATTGGGGATCAGCTTGGCGAGGCGGTCCACCTGGCCGTAGGGCATCTGCAGCACTCGGCCGGTGTCCTTGAGGACCGCGCGCGCCTTCAGGCGCCCGAAGGTGATGATCTGCGCCACCTTGTCGCGGCCGTACTTGCGCTGGACGTAGTGGATCACCTTGTCGCGATGGGTTTCGCAGAAATCGATGTCGAAGTCCGGCATCGACACGCGTTCGGGATTGAGGAAGCGCTCGAACAGCAGCCCAAGCGCGATGGGGTCGAGGTCGGTGATGGTGAGCGCCCAGGCCACCACTGAACCGGCGCCCGAACCGCGCCCCGGCCCCACCGGGATGTCGTTCGCCTTGGCCCATTTGATGAAGTCGGCAACGATCAGGAAATAGCCGGCGAAACCCATGCTGGTGATGATTTCGAGCTCGTACTCGAGCCGCTCGAAATATTGTTGCTGGTCCTCCGCGGTACGGCCCTTCAGCCGCTCGGCGAGACCCGCGCGAGCGTCGCTGCGCAATTGTTCGTCTTCGTTTTCGCCAAGGCGCGGCAGGATCGGTCTCCGCTGCGGCGCTGCGACCGCGCAACGTTGGGCGACGACCGACGTGTTGGCGATCGCTTCGGGCAAATCGGCGAACAGCTCGGCCATCGCCGCGCCGTCCTTCAGCCAGGCTTCGGGCGACGAGCTGACCCGCTCCGCGCTCTCCACATAAGCCGAATTGGCGATGCACAGCATGGCGTCATGCGCGGCGTGGAATGCCGGGTCGGGATAAGCTGCCGGGTTGGTGGCGACGATCGGCAAGTCGCGCGCATAGGCGAGGTCGATCAGCGCTTCTTCGGCGGCTTCCTCGACCGGATCATTGCGGCGGACGATCTCGATATAGAGGCGGTCGGGAAACAGCGCCTGCAGCCGGTCGAGATAGGCTTCCGCCTTGTTCCGCTGGCCATCCGAGAGAAGCCGCGCAAGGGCACCTTCCGACCCGGCGGTGAGCGCGATAAGACCTTCGCTGAGGCGCTCGAGGCTGGCGAACTCGACATGCGGCTCCTGCTCGAGCGGCCGGTCGAGGTGCGCCGAGGAGACGAGCTTGCACAGGTTCGCATAGCCAACATCGTCCTTGGCCAGCAGCACGAGCCAATCCACGCCGCCGGCGCCCCCGATCTCGGGCGGCCGGGCAACGCACAGCATCGCGCCGATGATGGGCTGCACGCCTTTCGCAATGCATGCGTCGCTGAACGGCATTGCGCCGTAGAGACCGTTGCGGTCGGCCAGCGCGACCGCCGGGAAGCCGAGCTTCTCCGTCTGGGCGGCGATCGTCTTCGGCTCCATCGCGCCTTCGAGCATGGTGAAGGACGAGAAGACGCGCAGTGGAACGTAGGGCCAAGTCACGTTTCGGACTATGGGTGCGCCGGGCCTTCGGTGAGAAGCGTGCCAGTTCAACTTATCCACCAAATATCAGCGCGGTCGCCAGCGCCCTTCCATGATGTCGCGGATTTCGCGCATGCGGCCGACATAAGCGTCGCCGATGCACTTCGCGTCGGGCAGCGGTCGCGATAGGCATAGAAGCGCCGGCCGTACCGCGCAGCACTTCCTGCTGCTCCGGCGCTCGGCGTGCGGCGAATGCACCCCCGTACTGGCTCGCCATGTTCCGATCGAGTGCCGAAGAGCCGCTGTCCGAGCAAACTGCGATTTCGCCGCGCGTGCGCGCTTTCGCACAATCGAAGCTCGGCCGCCCCGGCGAGGAGCTCGGCCGCGCTGGTGGGCTCGGCGGTTGCGGGTGCACTCGGCGGTTGCGCCGGGGCTGCGTTCGCGTCCGGTGAACAGGCGCCACCGCGTTAGTTTCTGGCCGCGTGCCGGCGGCTGCACCGGCTCTCCTACCCGGCCCAGCGTCGCCAACAAGGCAATCACCGAATTTGGCATTGCGCAGAAGCACAACGTTGCCGCTGCCATCCGCCGCCGGCTGAACTTTGTATCCAGGTCCGCCGTCAGCGTCCGCCGGCCGCCTACGGCCGCTATCCCCGGCGGCAGATCGAGCGACAGCGAGCCCGAGCAATTGGCTCCTCCCGTGTCCTTGTTCTCGCCTTCGAGGACCGGATTTTCCATGCGAACCACGGCGTAAGCGGAAAGCTTGTCATAGGCGCCCTGGTCACTCCCGCGCAGCTGCGCCGCGCGGCGGAACAGCTCACGCTTGATGAGGTCGTAAGTGGCCTGGCTGGCGCAGCGCTTCTCCGGGCACCGCGGTCTGCGCCTGCGCGATTTCGTTCCCGGTGAGCTTGTCTTGGTCGGAGTTCCGGCTGGTCGCGAAATAGGCGAACCAGGAGCAGCAGGACCACGAGGCCGCCGAGCAGTGCGATGAGCGTAGGATTCAGTTCACGCATCGGCCGGTAACGTCCGTCCGGGGCTCCGGCTCCATTACTGATTGCGTCCCTCGTGCAGGCGCAGGACGCGGTCCATTTTGGCGGCGATGCGCTCGTTGTGGGTCGCGACCAGTGCGGCGCTGCCTTCGCCGCGCACGAGGTTGAGGAACTCGGCGAAGACGATGTCGGCGGTATGCTCGTCGAGGTTGCCGGTCGGCTCGTCGGCGAGCACCAGCGGCGGCTTGTTGGCGAGCGCGCGGGCGACGGCGACGCGCTGCTGTTCGCCTCCCGAAAGCTTCGACGGGCGATGGTCGAGCCGGCTTGAAAGCCCGAGCGTGCCGAGCAGCGCGTCCGCCCGCTCCTGCGCCGCCTTCGGTTCAGTGCCGAGCACCAGCTGCGGCAGGATGACGTTTTCGCGTGCGTTGAACTCCGGCAGCAGGTGGTGGAATTGATAGACGAAGCCGAGCAGCTCCCGGCGCAGGCGCGTGCGGCCATCGTCATTCAGCTCGGACGCTTCCTGGCCCTGCAGCCGGATCGAGCCCTGGAAACCGCCTTCGAGCAGGCCGACAGCCTGGAGCAAGGTCGACTTGCCCGAGCCCGATGGACCCAGCAGCCCGACGATCTCCCAGGCGCCGATCTCGAGGTCCACTCCGCGCAGCACCTCGATGGTGACCGGGCCCTGGACGAAGCTGCGCCTGAGCCCTCGCGTGACGAGGACCGGCTCACTCATACCGCAGCACCTGGACGGGGTCGGTGTTCGCGGCCCTGCGCGCCGGGAAATAGGTCGCCGGGAAGGTCAGCAGCAGTGTGACGATGAGGATTGCGGCGACCTCCACCGGATCGGTCTTGGAGGGAAGTTCGGTCAAGATGCGGATCGACGGATCCCACGGATTGGTGCCCGTGAGGAAATAGACCGCGTTCACCGCGCCCTGGCGGAAGAACAGCCCGAGAGCGCCGAGGATGAGGCCGATGAGGATTCCGACCGAGTCCGATCGTCAGCCCGACGGTCATGAAGATGCGCAGCACCGCGGTGCGCGTCGCGCCCATTGTGCGGATGATTGCGATGTCGCGCGTTTTCGAACGGACCAGCATGATCAGCGATGACGCGATGTTGAACGCCGCGACGAGGACGATGATGCTGACGACGATGAACATGACTACGCGTTCGAGATCGAGCGCGGAGAACAGGGCCGAGTTCATCTGCCGCCAGTCGGTGATGATCGCCCGCCCCTGCACGAGCCGCTGCAGCGGAGCGAGTATTTCCTGGACTTTGTCGGGGTTGTTGGTCTGGATCTGGATCATCCCGACCTGGTCGCCCATCAACAACAGCTGCTGCGCGTCCTGAATCGGCATCACGACTACGCCTTGTCGTATTCGTACACGCCCGTCTCGATCACTGCGCCGACGGTATAGGTCACCTCGCGCGGCACGGTGCCGACGACGGTCGACCGCCCCTCGGGATTCCACAAGGTGATCTCGCCGCCCGGATAGAGACCGAGCGTGTCGGCGAGCTTCGAGCCGACCGCCACCTTGTTGCTCCCGGGCGTGATGCTGCGGATGTCGCCGGCGAGCACATTGCTGGTGACGGTCCGGTTCGCGCGAATGTCCTCGACGCGCATGCCGCGCACGAGCACGCCTTCGAAGCGGCCGTTGGTCGTCGCCATCAACGGCTGCTCGATGATCGGCAGCGCGGAGGTGACTCCCGGCGTCTTCCTCGCCGCGTCGGCGATCCGCTGCCAATCCGGCAGGCCGCCGCTCGCCGCCCTGGATCATTGCGTGACCGTTCAGGCCCACGATCTTGTCGAACAGCTCGGCGCGGAAGCCGTTCATCACGCTCATCACGATGATCAACGCGGCGACGCCAAGGGCGACCGCGGCGACGCTGAAGCCGGCAACGACGAAGATGAACCCCTCACCCTTCTGCGGCAGCAAGTACCGCCGCGCGATCATCCGCTCATAGCGGCTGAAGATCATGCGCCGACCAGCCTCGCAAGTGCGGATTCGATGCTGAGCTCGAGCTTCTCGCCGGTGCGGCGGCTCTTGAGCTCGACCGTGCCCGTGGCGATCCCGCGCGGGCCGACGATCAGCTGCCACGGCAATCCGATGAGGTCCATCGATGCGAGCTTCGCCCCGCCCCGCTCGTCACGATCATCGTAAAGCGTCTCCACTCCGGCGCCGATGAGATGCCCGTAAAGCGCCTCGGCGGCTTTCTCGCTCGCCTGGTCGTCCGCGCGCATCGTGACGATCCCGACGCGCCACGGTGCAACGGCTTCGGGCCAGACGATGCCGGCCTCATCGTGACTGGCTTCGATGATTCCGCCGACCAGCCGCGACACGCCGACGCCATAGCTGCCCATCATCGGGTAGATCGGATTGCCGTCGTGGCCGGAGACCTTCAGGCCCATTTTCCGGCTGTAGAGATCGCCGAAATAGAAGATGTGCCCGACTTCGATGCCGCGGCCGGAGCGGCGTTTGTCCTCGTCGACCTTGCTCCACAATTTCTCGTCGTGGGTCTCGTCCGTCGCCGCATAGGTCGAGCTCACCTGTTTGAAGAGCCGGTGGAGGTCGCGTCTCGTCGCCATAGTCGATGTCCGACTGCCGCCAGTCGATCCCTCGAACGCCGCGTCGTAGAACACCTCGCTCTCGCCGGTCGGGGCGAGGACGATGAATTCGTGGGAGAGCTCGCCGCCGATCGGGCCGGACGCCGCCTTCATCGGCACCGCCTGGATACCCATCCGCTGAAAGGTGCGCAGATACGCGAGCATTTGCGTGTAGTAACTGAGCCGCGCGCCCGCCTCGTCCAGGTCGAAGCTGTAGGCGTCCTTCATCAGGAACTCGCGCCCGCGCATCACCCCGAAGCGCGGCCGGACCTCGTCGCGGAACTTCCACTGAATGTGATAGAGCGTGCGGGGCAGATCGCGATAGCTCTTCACGTCGTCGCGGAAGATCGCGGTAATCATCTCCTCGTTGGTCGGGCCGTAGAGCATCTCGCGGTCGTGGCGATCGCGGACGCGCAGCATCTCGGGCCCGTAGGCGTCGTAGCGCTGGCTTTCCCGCCACAGCTCCGCCGATTGGAGCGTCGGCATCAGCATCTCGAGCGCACCGGCGCGATCCTGCTCTTCGCGAACGATCTGCTCGATTTTCTTGAGCACGCGGAAGCCGAGCGGCAGCCAGGCGTAGATACCTGCGGCAGTTTGCCGCACGAGACCGGCGCGAAGCATCAGCTTGTGGCTGACGATCTGCGCGTCGGCGGGGCTCTCTTTCAGAACCGGGAGGAAAGCTCGGGACCAGCGCATGGCGCCGCGCTCTAGCGGTCAAGGCTTGCGGCTGGCAACCGCCGCAGCTCTGTGGCCCATGCGACACAGCAGTGGGAGAAAAGGCAACGGAGGTTAAATCGCGCCGTGACACCCGCTGAGGCGCGGCCTAGCGTCCAGCCGTCCGAACAAACTGGCTCTTGGGTCGATGGGTTCGGGATCGCGGCTGAAGTGTCGCAAATCTGGCGCGTCTGGGGGACGAGCCGCTTTGCGACATTGGGGACGTTCGCCGCGGAACATCCAAAGGGGGCTGACGAGCAATCGTCACGCAGGACGCCCGGATCGCACGTCGATCCGGGCGTTTGCATTTCAAAAGTCCAAAGCTTCATCGGAACAGGCTTTTCGTGTATGGGTTGGCGGAGTGCGCAGTCAG
Source organism: uncultured Alphaproteobacteria bacterium (assembly GCA_963849435.1). Classification (GTDB taxonomy): domain Bacteria; phylum Pseudomonadota; class Alphaproteobacteria; order Sphingomonadales; family Sphingomonadaceae; genus Sphingomicrobium. The sequence goes on along the minus strand of CAWKHO010000003.1, from coordinate 16,954 downwards.
CGCATGAAGGAGGACGCCATGCCCAGCCGCATGATGTTCGCGCTTTTCCTCGCCACGCTGGTCGTCGGGCCGGCCACCGCCCAACAGGCTGAACGCGGCGGGGTCCGCACCGAAACGATGAGCCGGCTCGCCGGTGAAAATTCGGGATACGACACGCTGTGGAATGCGATCGGCCTGCTGGGTCTTCTTGGCCTCATCGGCATTTTGCCTAAGCACGAAGAGGATATTATCATCCTGCTTCGCTCGAATAGGGCCGGCGGACATACAGGAGGGAAAATATGCGGATCTGGATTTCCGTCGCGATTGCCGGAGCGATCGGCGTTGCAACCCCGGCATTGGCTCAGAACAATGCGGCGACGCCTGCGAATACAACCGCAACAAATGAGGCGGCGCCAAACAACGCGATGACGTCAGCCGCGCCAGGGCCCGCGACCTCCGATGCAATCGCTGCCGCCCACTGAATCGAGTCCGGCAGCAAGAGGCGCAGCGCCGATCGTGGCGCAGAAGACCGGCTTCCCCTGGGGTGTGCTGGGCCTTCTCGGCCTGCTGGGATTTCTGGGACGCAAGCGCTCGAGCTAGGCTTTCCCGCCCAACAGTTTCATTTCCGCCGCGCAGCTGGCTATTGAAGCTGCATGAGCGGCAATAACAAACGGACTTCAACCGTCATTGTGGAAGGCGGACGGCGCAAGGAATGGCGCCGCCGGTTGGTCAACGTGCCCGTCGAGCGCGCATCGACCATATTGTTCGACAGCGTCGCGGAGCTCGAGAGCAACGCCCCGGGGCTTGGGATCTATCGTTACGGCCTGCAGGGCACCGCGACGCATTGGGCGCTGTCGGAGGCGTTGACCGAGCTTGAGCCGGGGGCCGCCGGAACCGCGCTCTCATCTACCGGCCTCGCGGCGATCACCGCGGCTTTGCTTGCGGTGCTTTCGGCCGGAGACGAGCTGCTGGTCACCGACAGCGTCTACGGCCCGACGCGCAAGTTCTGCGACACGATCCTCAAGCGTTTTGGGGTCAGCACACGCTATTACGATCCGCTGATCGGTGCGCGACATCGCCGGGCTGATCGGCGACAAAACGCGCGCGATCCTGCTCGAAAGCCCGGGATCGCTGACGATGGAGATCCAGGACGTCCCCGCGATTTGCGCGGTCGCGCGTGAGCGCGGGATCGTCACTCTGCTCGACAATACCTGGGCGACGCCGCTGTTCTTCCCGGCGATTGCAGCGGGCGTGGACATCACAATCCTCGCCGCCACGAAATATGTCGGCGGGCACGCCGACGTGATGATCGGCGCTGCGTCCGCAACCGAGCAATATTTCACCGCGGTCCAGCGCACCACCTGGGATCTCGGCCACGCATTGTCACCCGACGACGCCTGGCTCGGTTCGCGCGGCCTTCGCACAATGGCGGTGCGGCTGAAGCAGCACGAGGCGAGCGCACTGCAAGTCGCCAAGTGGCTGAAGGCGCAGCCTCGCGTGGGGCAAGTGCTTCACCCTGCCCTCCCCGACTGCCCCGGCCACGAGCTGTGGAAGCGCGACTTCAAGGGTTCCTCAGGCCTGTTCGCGTTCGAGCTCGACGGCGACCCCGCGGCCTTCGTCGACAGTCTCGATCTGTTCGGCATCGGCTTCAGCTGGGGCGGCTATGAAAGCCTCGCTTTGCCCGTGCATCCGGTTCGCACCATTTCCAAACCGCCGGCCGAAAATCTGGTGCGTCTGCACATCGGCCTCGAAGATCCCGACGACCTGATCGAGGACCTGGCGAACGCTTTCACAAGGATCTTCGCCTGATGCTTCGTATCATTCCTCTCCTGGCGATCGCATCCGCGAGCGCAGCGCATGCTGACGCGCTCCCGAAGACGATTGGCACCGTCACAAGCGAGGCGCCAGCCTTCCAGCAGTTAGCTTCCGAAAACGGCGAAAATTCAGGTTCTGGCCGAGGGCTTCACCTGGGCCGAAGGACCGGTGTGGATCGTCGAATGGCGGCTACCTGCTGCTGAGCGATGTGCCCAAGAACCGCATGTACCGCTGGGCGCCGGGCGCACACGCCGCAAGCATCTTTCTGGAGCCATCCGGCGGGACGGAGACGAAGGGCTTCCGTGAGCCCGGCTCGAACGGCCTGAAACCCGGCGGACGCGGCCGGCTTCTTGTCGCCGACTCCGGCAATCGCGCGATTGTCCTGCTCGATCTTCGCACCAAAGCAAAGCGGCTCATCGCTCAACGCTTCGAAGGCAAGAAGCTCAATTCGCCCAATGATCTGGCGGTCGGGCCCGACGGCGCAATCTGGTTTACCGACCCGCCGTACGGACTCGAAGGGATCGAGGACTCGCCGCTGAAAGAGCAAAGCGCCAACCGCGTCTACCGGCTCGGCCCGGACGGAAAAGTCACCGCGATCGAAGTCGCAGATTCACTTTCCCAACGGCATCGCCTTCTCGCCGGACGGGCGAACGCTGTACGTCTCCAATTCCGATCCAAAGAATGCCGTCATTCTCGCCTGGGACGTGTCACGTGACGGCACCGTCACGCGCCGGCGCGTCTTTGCGGACATGAATGCGCTCGCGGCGAAGGGCTTGCCCGGTCTTCCCGACGGTATGACCGTCGACGAGCGCGGGAACCTGTGGGCCACCGGTCCGGGCGGGATCCACATTCTCACGCCTCAGGGCCGCGAGCTTGGTCTGATCGCGACGGGCGCTGCAATTTCGAACTGCACCTTCGGCGGACCCGATGGCCGAACCCTGTTCATGACCTCGACCCATATCCTGGCGTCTGTGCGGACGAACGTGCGCGGCGGGCCGGTACGGGTGCCGAAACTCGCGGAGGCGGCGAAATGATCGAACACGTCTCTCGCCGCGCATGTGATCGGCCTCGGATCGGCGCAGCGGCGCTGTCCACGCTCGGGCGTGCACAGCCCGCGGACGCCGGAGTGGGTTTTGCCGTCGTCGGCCTCGGCAAGCTGTCGCTCGGGCAGATTGTGCCGGGCTTTCGCAATTGCCGCAGCGCCCGCCTCACCGCGCTGGTCAGCGGCCATGCCGATAAGGCGAACCGCATTGCCGCCGAGCAGCACCTGCCGGCGGGCTCGGTCTATTCCTATGCCGATTTCGACCGCATCGCGGCCGACCCGCGGATCGACGTCGTGTACATCGTGCTGCCCAATTTCATGCACGCCGAATATACGATCCGGGCTTTGAAGGCCGGCAAGCACGTCCTGTGCGAAAAGCCCATGGCGACGACCGTCGCCGACGCCGAAGCGATGGTCGCGGCGGCGAAGGCGGCGAACCGTAAGCTGATGATCGCCTACCGCTGCCACACCGAACCCTTGAACGTCGAAGCGATGCGCCGCGTGCGTTCCGGCGAGCTTGGAAAGTCGCGGCTGGTGATCACCAAGATGGTCCGGCAATCGAACTTGAACGATCCATCCGATGCCTGGCGGCTGGACATGACCAAGTCGGGCGGCGGAGCGCTCGCCGACATGGGCATCTACGGGATCAATGGCGCCCGCTACTTGCTCAACGAGGAACCAATCGAGGTCCGCGCGACGGCCCGCAACCGACCGCGGCGACCCACGCTTCAAGACCGTCGAAGACTTCTATTCGTGGGAGTTCAGGTTCCCCTCCGGAGCGATCGCTCAGGGCTCGACCTCCTTCGATGCGTCGGACACGATGGCTTACGAGGTCTACGGCGAGCACAAGCGCATCGTCGCCGATCCCGGCTGCTTCTACGGCGGCAACCATCTCAGCCTCGTTCAAGGCGGCGCTCGGTCGGAAATCCCGATCCACGAGATTGACCAGTTCGCGCGCGAGATGGACTGGATGGCGAATGTGGTGCGAGGCAAAGCGCCGATGCTCTCTCCAGGCGAAGAGGGCGTGCAGGACATGCGTCTGATCAAGGCGATCATGGATTCAGCGGCGAATGGCGGCGCGCCGGTCCGCACCGATTTTGGATATCGCCGCGCCGTTGATCCGGCAGCCGCCGTGAGCGCCTAACTCGACATTAGAGAACTCTAAGGTCAGTTGATGGCCGCCAAGGCCAACCGTTAGAGGTGGGGAAGATCGACAGTTATTCGCTGATCAAAGCATTGCACATTCTTCAGCGCCACGGTCCTGTTCGGGACCGGCCTGGGAATCGCTTTCTTCTTCTGGTCTGCGCGACGATCGGATGATCGCGCCCGATTGTTCGCGGCTCGCACGACTGTGCGGGCTGACTTCCTCTTCACGCTTCCAGCTGTTCTGCTTCAGCCTCTCACTGGCGCATGGCTTATCGTGAAGAGCGGGATCGATGCTCGCGCGCCCTGGATCATGATCAGCATCGGGCTCTACATTCTTGCTGGCCTCTGCTGGGTGCCTGTTGTTTGGCTCCAGATCAGAATGAAGAACATGTTGGAGTCTAGCGTCGCGGGCGGTCCATTTGATCGTCGGGCGTATGAGCGATTGAGGAAGGTTTGGTTCCTCCTCGGCTGGCCTGCCTTCCTAGGCTTAATTATCGTTTTCTGGCTGATGGTTGCAAAACCAAGCTGGTGAAGCGTGTTCTGATCATTGGCGGTTACGGGAACTTCGGCACCTACATTGCCCGTGAGCTCGCAACAGATCCGAACATTGCGCTGCTGATCGGCGGGCGTTCACAAGCCAAGGCTGACGCGTTCGCGGCCTCGCTGAAAGCACTCAATCCCGCGTCAGGATGCGCCGTCGACATCGACGGGAAAATTATGGGCAGACTTCGCGAGATCGGTCCGGATATCGTAATCCACACGAGTGGACCCTTTCAGACGCAGGATCATCGGGTTGCCCGCGCCGCGATTGCGGCCGGCGCTCATTATCTTGACTTGGCTGACGCAAGAAAATTCGTGGCGACTATCAGCGAACTGGACGAACTCGCCAAAGAGGCCGGGGTTGCTGTCATTGCTGGCGCAAGCTCAGTTCCCTGCCTCACGGCAGCGTTCCTCGATCGTTACAAACCACATTTCGCTAAGCTGACTTCTGCAACTTACGGGATCGCAGCGGCGCAAGCGACCAACCGAGGATTAGGGACGGCTGCGGCTATCCTCAGTTATTTAGGGAAACCATTCGAAATTCTGGCCGCAGGGCGGCGTAAGCGCGTGTTCGGCTGGCAGGGTCTTCATGCCCTTAGATATCCAAAGCTCGGCACTCGGCTCTTTGGCTATTGCGATGTTCCCGACCTGGAGCTTTTTCCGGCACGCTACCCTGAACTCCGCGATCTCAGCTTCGTCGCTGGGCATGAGGTGAAGTTGCTCCACCTAGGCACTTGGTTGCTCAGCTGGATCGCGCGTCTTGGCTTAGTGAGATCGTGGTCAACTCACGCGGAAACGCTGCTGAAACTCTCCTTTCTCTTCGATCCGCTCGGCTCCGACAAAAGCGGCTTCCATATGTTTCTGCGGGGCATCGGCCATAACGAGCGAGCCTATCGAGATCCGGATTTTTATGGTGGCGCGGCAAGTTCACGGACCAAATATCCCCTGCTTCCCTGCTATCCTTCTCACCCGCCGGATCGCCACCGGCGAGCAGCTCGAGCCTGGTGCGAGGCCGTGCCTTGACCTGATTGACCTCGAAGAGCTTCTCGGAGCCATCAGTCATCTGGATATTTCGACTTGGGTGGACGGCCCCCGCCTCAAAGATCGTTGGCCGAAGGATCGTCGCCGGGTTCTAAGGAATGGTAGCGGAGGAGGGACTTGAACCCCCGACACGCGGATTATGATTCCGCTGCTCTAACCAGCTGAGCTACTCCGCCCCGATCGGCCCATGAAAACGCCCGCCAGGGGGCGCTGGAGGCGCGCGATATAGGTGGGCGGGGCAGACGGGTCAACGCGAGGAACCGCTTACGGCTGCTCTCGTTGAGGGCACAATGGAGGCGCTGCACGAATGGACCCGCTGACACCCCTCGACACCTTGTGCCGGATCATCCTTCGGGCGCGCGAGTATGAGGCGCAGACCGCGACCGACTATGACGGCAACGAGACCGCCGACACTGTCGACGACGAGGATGAGGGCACGCTTTCCGTCCTCGACGACACGATCAACGACAGCATCGAGGAAGAGCTTCGGGCGGTGTTCGAGGATCTGGGCGAGGACCAGCTGGCGGAAGTCGTCGCCTTCTGCTGGGTCGGCGCCGGAACCTACGAAGCCGGCGATTGGGACGAAGCGATGGAGGAAGCCCAGTCCCTGGTCGGCGAAGGCTCCGGGCGCGCGGTCGACGAACTGATGGAGCAGCCGATGCTCGCCTCGGTGCTCGAATCCGGCCTGTCCGCCTTCGACCTAAGCTGCGACGGCGTCGGCGACCTCAGCTAGCGCCGCGGAACGGGTACAGCGCAATCGTCTCCCACGGACCGCCGAGATAGCGATGCAGGCCTAGTCCGCTGATCGCCAGCGGCCGCGGCACGAACCCGCGTTCAAGCGAAGCGATGAGGGCGCGCGCGACCTTCGGCGCGACCTTGTTCTGGATCGTGACGTGCGGCCGCCATCCGCCGCTGTCCTGCGCGCCGAGCAATCCGTGAAGACCGTCGGCGAGATCCTCCCGCAGGCGATCGAGATCAGGCGAGACGATCCGAAACGCGACTCCGCCGCCGAGGTCCATCAGCCCGGCGATGATGCGGTCGGCGGCGGCGCTCGCACCGCCCGCGCGAGGCGCGACCGAAGCTCCGCTTCGGAGGACGGCGGCAGAGCATGAAAGATGGTCAGATGCGCCGGCACCTGGTTGCGCTCAGCAGGATAATGCGCCCGCCGAAGCCCCTCGATCCACGAGAAATCCCGCGGAGCGATCTCGGCCGTGACGATCAGCGCGCCGGCCACTGGTCCCGCGGCAGCTCTTCCAACGCCTCGAAATCGCTGTGCTTGAGGCTGGTGACGACCCTCTCCTCTTCAACCTGTGCGCTGCTCCAGGGCAAGCGCCGCAACGTCTCGCCGACTGCTGCTACGCCGCCGTGGGAAACGACGACATAGCTGACCCTGCCGCTCGTGCAGCCTGCCATCGCATCGACGCAGCGGCCGACCTCGACGTTGCCGGCAAGGACCGGCGCGCGGGTCAGCAGCGAAACGGGGAACAGCGTTTCGCCGGGGCTCGCTTCGCTGGCTTCGGCCGCGGCACGCGCGCCCTCCTCCACCTTTGCCTGGCGGCCGAGCCAACGCCAGACGCCGAACACGTCGACGGCGAGCAGCACGACGTTCGTCCACAACAGCGCCGGTTGGTGCGTCACTGCGCCGACGATCAACCAGCACAAAGCGCCGATCGTAAACACGGCAAAGCCGTAGCCCGTCACTCGTGAACCGAGGTTCGAAGCCGTCATCAGCGCGGCGAGGATGGTGGTGGCCGTGGCGGCCCAGGAGAGGATGTCAGCCATGCGGCGGCAATGCGCGGGACGCGCCGAAGGTTCAGATCTCCACCTGGCTGCCAAGCTCGACCACGCGGTTGGTCGGGAGCTTGAAAAACTCCATCGCGCTTTCCGCATTGCGCAGCATCCAGGCGAACAATTTCTCGCGCCAGATCGCCATTCCCGGCCGGGACGAGGCGAGCAACGTCTGCCGGGCGAGGAAGAAGCTGGTGTCCATCATCTTGCATTGCGGCCCGCAGCCCTTGAGCTGCGCCAGCGCCGACGGCACATCGATCTCTTCCATGAAGCCGTAGCGCAGAACCACGCGGTAAAAGCCCGAACCGTAATCGTGCTGCTCGACGCGCTTCTCCGCGATCACATACGGCACGTCCTCGATGCGGACGGTGAGCAGGATCACGCGCTCGTGGAGCACCTTGTTGTGCTTCAGATTGTGCAGCAGCGCGTGGGGAACGCCGCTCGCCGAGCTGGTCATGAACACCGCGGTGCCGGGCACGCGCGCCGCACTGGGGGCCGCCGACTTGATGAAAATCTCCATCGGCAGGCTCGCCTCGTTCATTCGGTTGATCATCAGCTGGCGACCCTTCGCCCAGGTGGTGAGGAAGGTGAAGGCAATCGCGCCGACCAGCAGCGGGAACCAGCCGCCGGCGGGAATCTTGAGCAGGTTCGCCGAAAGATATGAGAAATCGACCATAAAGAAGAGCGCGAGAAGCCCTGCCACAACGAAGCGGTTCCAGTTCCACATCTGCCGCAAGACGACGGAGATAAGAACGCTGTCGATCAGCATCGCGCCGACCACCGCGATTCCGTACGCGGCCGCCAAGTTGGACGAGCTGCGGAAGGTCAGGACCAGCACAATGACCATGACCATCAGCGCCCAGTTGATCACGGGGATGTAGATCTGCCCGGCAGCGGCCTCGCTGGTGTGCGTGATCCTCAAACGCGGAACGAAGCCGAGTTGGATCGCCTGCTGCGTCACCGAGAAGGCGCCGGAAATGACCGCCTGGCTGGCGATGATGGTCGCCGCGGTGGCGAGAAGCACCAGCGGTAGCCGCAGCATGTCCGGCGCGAGATAGAAGAACGGGTCCTTGACCTTGGCCAGCGCCTCGTGCGGCGCGGCCGAGAGGATCATCGCGCCCTGCCCCATATAATTGAGCAGCAGCGCCGGCAGCACGAAATAGATCCACGAAACGCGGATCGGCTTGCGCCCGAAATGGCCCATGTCGGCATAGAGCGCCTCCGCGCCCGTCACCGCGAGGACCACCGAGCCGAGCGCGACGAACGCGCGGACGAAATCGGTCGTGAAGAAATAGACCGCGTTCAGCGGATTGATCATCGCCACGATCACCGACGGATGTTCGACGATGTGCATCACGCCCAAAACGGCCAGCGTCGCGAAATAAAAGAGCATCACCGGCCCGAACAACAAGCCGACCTTGGCGGTGCCGCGGGCCTGGATTGCGAACAGACCGATCAGAATGACGACCGCGATCGGGATGACGAACGGCTCCAGGCCGGCGTTCACCGTCGTCAGACCTTCGACCGCCGAAAGCACCGAGATTGCCGGCGTGATCATCGAATCGCCGTAGAATAGCGCCGTCGCGAACACGCCGAGGAGGATGATCCCGCCGGTCCATTTCTTCTTGCCGCTGAGGGTGCGGTTGATCAGCGCGAGCAGCGCGAGGCTCCCGCCCTCCCCCTTGTTGTCGGCGCGCATGATGATCGTGACATATTTCAGCGTCACGATGATCATCATCGAATAAAAGATGAGGCTCAGCACACCATAGATGTGCAGCTGGTCGGGAATGAGCGTGTGGTGCCCCGCGAAGGTCTCGCGGAAAGCGTAGATCGGCGACGTGCCGATGTCGCCGAATACGATCCCGATCGCACCAATCGCCAGCTTGTACAGCGGACCCTGTGCGTGGCCATGCGCAAGGTCTTCCGGTGGGCCGGTTTCGGCGCCTCCAGTTGGACTGATGCTCATCGAAGGTTATTCAAATCCGGCAAACCGCGAACGCGCATTCTTTCTGCCCCCGCGCCGGCTGAACGGCGGTGCGCCGCACTAGCACCGGCGCAATAGCGCCGCAAACCCCGCTCCGATCCGGGGGGACAACGCCAATTTGCCCGTCTATAGGCCCGCGCAATCATGCAGAGCGGAGCGAACGAATAATGCGGTTAGGGGTGCCGAAAGAGATCAAGGTTCATGAATATCGTGTGGGGCTGACCCCCGCTTCGGTGGCGGAGCTGGTGGCGCATGGCCATGAGGTGGTGGTCGAAACCGGCGCCGGCAACGGCATCGACTGTCCGAACAAGGCGTACGAGGCCGCCGGAGCCCAGATCCTTCCCGACGCAGCTTCGGTGTTCAAGGCCGCCGACATGATTGTGAAGGTCAAGGAGCCGCAGCCGCAGGAGATCGCGCTTCTCGAGCCGCGGCACATCCTCTTCACCTATCTCCACCTCGCCGCCGACAAGCCGCAGGCGGAAGGGCTGATGAAGTCCGGGGCGACCTGCATCGCTTATGAGACGGTTACGGCGAACAATGGTTCGCTGCCGCTGTTGAAACCAATGAGCGAAGTCGCTGGACGAATGTCGGTCCAGGTCGGCGCGCACTATCTCGAAAAGGAGCAGGGCGGCCGCGGAATCCTGCTCGGCGGCGTTCCCGGTGTTGCGCCCGCCAAGGTCGCGATCCTCGGCGGCGGAGTCGCCGGCGTGAACGCCGCGCAGATGGCGACCGGCATGCGCGCCGACGTCACCATTTACGACATCAACAACGACCGCCTGGCCGAGCTCGACATGTTCTTCTCGAGCCAGATCAAGACCGCCTACGCCTCGCGTGCGGCCATCGCCAATGCGGTCAAGGAAGCCGAGCTGGTGATTGGCGCCGTGCTCGTGCCGGGCGCCGCGGCGCCCAAGCTCGTCACCCGCGATATGCTCAAGACGATGCGCCGCGGATCGGTGCTCGTGGACATCGCCATCGACCAGGGCGGCTGCTTCGAAACGTCGCATGCGACGACCCACGCCGATCCGGTCTACGAAGTGGACGGGATCATCCATTATTGCGTCGCCAACATGCCCGGTGCCGTCGCGCGGACCAGCGCCTTTGCGCTCAACAACGCGACCCTGCCCTTCGCGCTCAGGATCGCCAGCCTCGGCGCCAAGGAAGCGATGCACCGCGACCCGCACCTCGCCAACGGTCTCAACGTTTCCGGCGGCAAGATCCGCCACCAGGCCGTCGCTGAAGCGCTCGACCTGCCGTACGAGCCGGTTTGATCCTCCCCGAAACGGGGAGGGGGACCATGCGGAGCATGGTGGAGGGGGCTTCGTGCAGGGCTCCGAACCCCCTCCGTCAGCGCTTCGCGCTGCCACCTCCCCTTCCAGGGGAGGATAAGGCCGCAATACCCTGCTCGATCAGCGGCCGCCAGCTCGCGTTCGGGCGGCACATTGGCGAGGATGCGCGTCCACAGTTCGATCGCCGCCGCGCGATCGCCGGAGCGCGCCAATGCAAGTCCGTAGAAGAACGGCGCCGCCGGCCTGCCCGGCGCCACTTCCGCCGCGCGCTGGTACGCAAACTCGGCCGGCGGGGTGAGCCCGTGAGCATGATCCACAAGCGCATTGCCGAGCCCGATCCACAGCTGCTCGTCCGTGGGGTAGCGGCCCACCGCGTTGCGCAGGATACCGACGGCGTCCTCGGTCTTGCCATCGCGGGCAAGCGCCTCGGACATCAAGAGCCACGATTCCTCGGGGCTGAAATTCCCGAAGAAGGCATGGCGCGCCTGCGTCAATGGCACCACGTCGCGTGCGCTGCCGCCTTGCGCCGACGAACCCGGGAGCCCCGGCTGCCCCTGCAGCGCATAGCCGGACGCTCCGAGGAGCAACGCCGCTGCCGTGGCTTTCAGCAGACCGCCCCGCACGCCGAACAGCCACAGCGCGGCCAGGCTGAGCGCGAGTAGCAGCAGCAGAACCGCCCAGCCCATCAGCCCCGCGCCCTCGTGCGGATACGCCGACGGATCAGCAATGCGCCGATCCCGAGCAATGCCAGCGGCGCGAACCATAGCGGCCAAGTCGCAGGCTCCTCGGTGGGTTTGTAGCTGATCCAGCTGCCATAGCGCTGCACGAGCCACGCGCGCACCGCCGCGGGCTTCTCGCCCGCCGCGATTCGCCGGCGGACGAGGTCGCGCATGTCACCCGCAAGTTCCGCGTCCGAATCGGCAATCGACTGGCCTTGGCAGACAAGGCAGCGCAGCTCCTCCATCAGCGCTTCGGCTTTGGCTTCCTGTTTCGCGTTCGGGGAGCTGGCGGTTGGCCCAATAGGCCGGCGGCAGGTTGCTGTCGGCGAGCAGCGGCTGCGCCATCATCACGATCACCAACGCAAGAACGTCATTGCGAGCGAAGCGAAGCAATCCAGAACGACGCTGACTGGATTGCTTCGTCGCTTTCGCTCCTCGCAATGACGGCCACTTCATCGCGCCTGCTCCAACTTCGCCAGGATCATCGGCACGTCGGTGGCCTGGATCGCGCCAATGTGCTGGTAGCGGATGATTCCGCGCCCATCGACGATGAAGCTTTCGGGCACGCCGGATGAGCCGAGGGCGATCTGCACGCTGCTCCGCGCGTCGCTCCCGATCCGCTCATACGGATCGCCGTTGCGGGCGAGGAAATCGGCGAGGTCCCCCGGAGTGTCGCGCACGGCGATCCCGTCGATCGCAACGCCGCGTGATTTGAGATCCTGCAGCACATGCACCTCGGTGATGCAGGGCACGCACCAGCTGGCAAAAACATTGACGATCCGCGGCTTGCCAGTCGCGAGATCGGCCGAAGCCAAGGCCGGTTTCGACGGCAACGCGGGTGGTAGCGTGAACGCCGGCACGGGTTTGCCCTCGAGCTTGGACGAAACATTCGTGTCGGCCGGCGTCGCCAGGCGCCACACCAGCCCCGTAAGCAGCAGCACAAACAGGACTAGTGGTGCGAAGCGGACGGCGCGGCTCATACGTAGCGCTCCCGCCAGTTCGGTTCGCGCCGCCGCCTGGTCCATATGCGTCCGAGGAAGGCCAGCGCACCGCCGAAGGCGATCAGTGCACCGCCCGCCCAGATCAGGGTCACGAATGGCTTCCACCACAGCCGCACCTGCCATCCGCCCGAAGGATCGGGTTTGCCGATCACCGTGTACAATTGCCCGTTCCAGAAGGTGCGGATCGCCGATTCATTGGTCTCCATTTGCGGGTTGCTGAAGTAGCGCGTCTGCGGACTGAGGATCACGACGCCCTCGCCGCGCGTGGCGCGCAGCTCGCCCTCGATGCGCGGTCCAGTTCTTCCCCGCGGTCGGTGCAACGCCATGAAGCTCGACGGTCCACGGCCCAACGCTCAGCGTCTCGCCCGTCTTGATCACCGCCAGCCGCTCGCTGGTGAAGGCCGCGTTCATCGCCATTCCGGTCAGCGCAACGGCGATCCCGAAATGGGCGACCACCATCCCCCAGGTCGCAAGCGGCGTTCGCAGCGGGTTGCGTCCGATGAGCGGCAGGATGCTCGCGCACGCGAGATAGGCGGCGATAGTGACACCTAGCCGGGGCAGAATGTCCATGTCGGGCGCGACGATGAAGGTGATGACCACGGCGGTCACGCCGAGCAGCGCCGGAACCGTGAGCCTCTTCAACACCGGCCGCGTTTCCCTTCGCCACTTGAGCAGCGGCCCGACCCCGACAAGCGCTGCGAGAACCAGCGCCAGCGGCCCGGCGACCAAGTTGAAATAAGGCGCGCCGACGGACAATTTCTCGCCGCTCACCGCCTCCACGAACAACGGATATAGGGTCCCCAGAAACACGATCCCGAGTATGACGCTCAGGAGCAGATTGTTGATCACCAGCCCCGTCTCACGGCTAACCAGCTCGAATGGCGCGCCTTCTTTCAGGGTCGCTCCGCGCAGCGCGAACAAGGTGAACGCCGCTCCAACGTAAATCGCGAGCAACGCGAGCAGGAACGTGCCCCGCTCCGGGTCGATGGCAAAGGCGTGGACCGACGTGAGGATTCCCGAGCGCACCAGGAAAGTGCCGACCATCGACATCGAGAAAGCGATGACCGCGAGCATCATCGTCCACGCCTTCAACGCTCCGCGCGCGGCGAGCACGTTGATCGAGTGGAGCAAGGCCGTCGCTGCGAGCCACGGCATCAATGATGCGTTCTCCACCGGGTCCCAGAACCAGTAGCCGCCCCAGCCGAGCTCGTAATAGGCCCAGTAACTTCCGGCCGTGATGCCGAGGGTCAGGAAGATCCACGCGCCGAGCACCCACGGGCGCATTGCGCGCGCCAGCCGCGAGTCCACTTCACCGGTAAGCAGCGCGCCGACGGCAAGGCTAAAGGCGACCGACAGCCCGACATAACCGACGTAAAGCGTGGGCGGGTGGAAGGCCAAGCCGGGATCCTGGAGCAAGGGATTGAGACCCCTCCCCTCGGCGGCGCGGGGAACAGCCGCGCGAACGGGTTCGAGGCGATCAGCAGGAAGGCGTAAAACCCGAGCGCCAGCGCTGCCTGCGCGCCCAGTGCCGCGACCAAAGTCCGCTCGCTCGTCCGCCGCGACAGCAAGGCAAACAATGCCCCGGCGACGGACAGGATCGTCACCCACATCAGCATCGAGCCCTCGTGGTTCCCCCACGCGCCGGCGACCTTGTAGATGAACGGCTTGGCCGTGTGGCTGTTCTCAAAAACAAGCGCGACCGACATGTCGCTGCGCGCAAACACCAGCAACAGCGCGGCAAAGGCGATCACGGTCAGCGCGCCTTGAACCACGGCGATGGAGCGGATCGTGCGCCCCGCTTCGACATTCGTCCGCAGCGCAACGATCATCAGCACGAACTGGAGCGCGGCGAGCCCGGCGGCGAGCCACAGCGCGGCGAGGCCGGTTTCGGCTACATCCTCCCCTCCCTGGAGGGAGGGGCTGGCCCATTCGTTCGCTACCCACCCCTCAATCCCCACCCTTACAAGGAGGAGGTTTGATGAGCGCGATACTCACTTCTCCAACGTCTTCCCGGCCTTGTGCTCTGCCGCGAGATTGCCGAGCTCGGGCGGCATGTAGCGCTCGTCGTGCTTGGCGAGGATCGTGTCGGCGACGAATGCGCCACCCGCCATCCGCCCTTCGGCGACGACTCCGCTGCCCTCGCGGAACAGGTCGGGCACAATTCCGCGATAGCGTCACCGGCGTCCGCGCCTGCCCGTCGGTGACGACGAAGCGGATCGTCACCCCATCGGGCAGCCGCTGGACCGATCCGCGCTCGACCATCCCGCCGAGGCGCACGGCCTGTCCCGGCGCAGCCTTGCCGGCGGCGATCTCCGCCGGCGTGTAGAAATAAGAGGCGCGCTCGCGCAGGCCCCACATCGCGAGAAGCACGGCGATCAGCACGGCGACGATTGCGGCACCGACGAGGACGAGCCGCTGGTTCTTCGGCTTCATTTGCGCTTCAGCGCGTCGGCCGCGGCTTCGGCCCGGCGCATCGACGCATAGGCCCACAGCAGCAGCGCCGCGGTCAGCGCCACGGCCACACCATAAGCGGCGATCACGAACGGCCACGGATTCATTCGGCACCCATCCGGCGCATGCGCGCCTCGACCTTGGTCTCCGCCAGCTCGGCGCGGATGCGCATCAGCACCGCCGCCCCGAACAGGCAGGTGAAGCCGACCATCGTCAGCGGCAGCGGCCACAGGATCGAATTGTCGATGGTCGAACCGGTGAGCCCGATGCTCTCACCCTGGTGAAGCGTTCGCCACCACAGCACCGAATAATGGATGATCGGCAGGTTGATCGCTCCGACGAGCCCGTACAGCGCGGCGATCCGCCCCTCGCCACCGCGCTCGCGCTCGGCCGAGGCCAGCGCAATGTAGCCGAGATAGAGGAAGAACAGCACGAGCATCGAGGTCAGCCGCCCATCCCATTCCCACCACGTCCCCCAGGTCGGCCGGCCCCAGATCGAGCCGGTGATGAGGCAAATCGCGGCGAAGGTCGCGCCCGCCGGCGCCGTCGCGCGCCCCGCAACCGCGGCCAGCGGATGCCGCCAGACGAGCTGGCTCACCGAAGCCGCGGCAATGCCTCCCCAACCGGCCATTCCAAGCCATGCGGCGGGAACGTGGATGTAGAGGATACGCACGGTCTCGCCCTGCAGATAATCAGGCGGTGTCAGAGTCAGCCCGGCCGCCATTCCGCCGACAGCGAGCACCAGTCCGATCAGCAGCAGCCACATCGTAGCCGGCCGGGCGAAGCGGAGGAACCGAGTTGGATTGGCGAGCGCGTGCATTGCGCGTCGCTTATGCCCTTCCGATCAGCTTCTGCGCCATAGCGTCGGCGACCGCCGCCGGATCGCGCCCGCTGGCCTCGCTCTCGGCCCAGATCTCTTCCAGCCGCGTGACGATCCCCCCGATCCGCTGCCGCACCAAGGCCGCGTCGCCATCGTCGAGATATTCCGTGCAGACGTTGATGATCCCGCCCGCATTGATCACGTAATCGGGCGTGTAGAGAATTCCCCGCGCGTGCAGCCGCTCGCCGTCCAGCGGCGTCGCCAGCTGATTGTTCGCTCCGCCCGCAACCACTGGGACTTTGAGTCCCGCGATCGTCTCCTGGTTCAAAATCGCTCCCAATGCGCAGGGGCTCAGCACATCGGCTTCGAGGCTGAGGATTTCGTCCGGCGGGACTAGCTCGCCGCCTGTCGCATCGGCGAGCTTCTCCGCTTTCGCCTGGTCGACGTCGGCGATCGACAGCCGCGCGCCTTCCGCGCAGGCATGCAGAGCGACACCCGTCGCAACGCTGCCCGCGCCCTGCAGCGCGATATGCAGGCCATTGAGACTATCCTTGCCGAGCGCGTGCTTGACCGCCGCCTTGATGCCGAGAAACACGCCGAGCGATGTGTGCGGCCCAGGGTCGCCGCCAACGTCCTTCCCTTCGGCAGGAAGGCCCGCGACGAACCGGGTCGAGCGCGCCACCTCGATCATGTCGGGGACGCTCATGCCGACGTCCTCGGCGGTGATATAGCGGCCGCCCAGATGGTCCACGGCCTTGCCGAACGCGTGGAGCATGTCCGGCGTTTTCCGCCGCTCCTCAGCGGCCAGGATGACGCCCTTGCCGCCACCCAGCGGAAGCCCGGCCATCGCATTCTTGTAGCTCATCCCGCGCGACAGCCTGAGCGCGTCGATCAGCGCCTCTTCGTCCTTCGCATAATGCCAGAAGCGGCAGCCGCCGGCCGCCGGTCCGAGATGCGTCGAATGGATCGCGATGATCGCTTTCAGCCCGCACTTCTCGTCGGTGAAGAAATGCACGTCCTCGTGCGCGTCGAAATCGGCAAGGCCCCAGGGCGTTGTCATGGTGGTCGAACGTTCCGGCTACGGAGAAGGTGCTTGGTTGAACGGGGTCCCCGCAAAGTACCACTTTGTGGGGGGCGGTGAACGGGGTTCCCGCAAAATATCACTTTGCGGGGTCGGTGAATGGGGCGACCGAGGGGACTTGAACCCCCGACCCCTGGTACCACAAACCAGTGCTCTAACCAGCTGAGCTACGATCGCCACGGGAACGCCGGCGGGAACCACCTTCTCCTGCGGTTTCCCTCGACGCCGGCGCCACTTAGGGTCCGGCGAGAGCGAAGGCAA
>CAWKHO010000002.1:0-4490 GCA_963849435.1 uncultured Alphaproteobacteria bacterium | reverse complement strand
ATTGGCGATGAGGAGGGAGGCGATCACCGCAATTCCTCCCCGGAACGGGGAGGGGGACCGCGACGCGCAGCGTCGTGGTGGAGGGGGCCCACCTCGCGAACAAGTCGCGACGATGAAGCGAAGCACGCGCGTCCATGTTCTTGAGCACGTCACGCGCCGCGATGCGCATGACGCGAAACCCTTCGCGCCGCAAGCAGCGCATCGCGAGCAGCATCGCGCCGTCGGCTGGTCGCCGAAACTGTGCCCCTCGCCATCGACTTCGATGATCAGCCGGCGCTCCAGGCAGGCGAAGTCGACAGTCATCTCGCCGATCGGGAATTGCTTCCGGAACTTCAGGCCTTCGGGTCGCTTGCGAAGCTGCTGCCACAGCAGCACCTCCGGCAAGCTCATCTGTCTGCCGCAGCGAACGTGCGCGCTTTACCTGCTTGATCGGCGTCGCAACTTGCGGATTGAGACGCGTGGGCCCCTCCACCACTCGGCTCCGCCGAGCGGTCCCCCTCCCCGTTCCGGGGAGGATTTGGTGCGGAGCCTCCTCCACGCATCACATCCGGAACACGCCGAACTGCGGCCGCTCGGGGATCGGCGCGTTCAGCGTGGCGGCGAAGGCGAGGCCGAGCACGTCGCGGGTCTGCGCCGGGTCGATGATGCCGTCGTCCCACAGCCGCGCGGTCGCGTGCCACGGGTTGCCTTCCGCCTCATAGCTGTCGCGGATCGGCTGCTTGAAGGCTTCCGCCTGCTCCGGCGTCCATTTGTCGGCGTCGCGGTGGACCGTCGCGAGGACGCTCGCGGCCTGCTCGCCGCCCATCACGCTGATGCGGCTGTTGGGCCAGGTGAAGAGGAAGCGGGGCGAGTAAGCGCGGCCGGCCATGCCATAATTGCCGGCGCCGAAGCTGCCGCCGATCAGCACGGTGATCTTGGGCACGCTGCGGTGGCGACGGCGGTGACCAGCTTGGCGCCGTGCTTGGCGATGCCCTCCGCCTCGTACTTCCCGCCGACCATGAAGCCTGAGATGTTCTGCAGGAACAGCAAGGGCGTCCGCCGCTGGCAGGCGAGCTCGATGAAGTGCGCGCCTTTGACCGCGCTCTCGCTGAACAGGATGCCGTTGTTGGCGAGGATCGCGACGGGGATGCCCCAGATGTGCGCGAAGCCGCACACGAGCGGTCGAACCGTAGAGCGGCTTGAATTCGTGGAACTCGGACGCGTCGACGATCCGCGCGATGATCTCGTGCACGTCGTAGGGCGCGCGGACATCCTCGGGAATGATGCCGTAGAGTTCTTCGGCGTCGTAAGCGGGTGGTCTGGGTTCATCAGAGGGACAGTCCCCGAATTGGGGACTGTCCCTGAAGGCGGAAGCGTGCTGACGATGTCGCGCACGATCGTCAGCGCGTGTTCGTCATTCTCCGCAAGGTGGTCGACGACGCCGCTCTTGCGCGCGTGCAAGTCGCCGCCGCCGAGGTCCTCGGCGCTGATCTCCTCGCCCGTCGCGGCCTTCACCAGCGGCGGCCCGCCGAGGAAGATCGTGCCCTGGTTGCGGACGATCACGCTCTCGTCGCTCATCGCCGGTACGTAGGCGCCGCCGGCGGTGCAGCTGCCCATCACGCACGCGATCTGCGGAATGCCCTTCGACGACATCTGCGCCTGGTTGAAGAAGATGCGCCCGAAATGGTCGCGGTCCGGAAAGACCTCGGCCTGGTGCGGCAGGTTCGCGCCGCCGCTGTCGACCAAATACACGCACGGCAGGCGGTTCTGCTCGGCAATTTCCTGCGCCCGCAAATGCTTCTTGACCGTCAGCGGATAGTAAGTGCCGCCCTTCACCGTCGCATCGTTGCAGACGATCATCACCTGCCGGCCCGACACCCGGCCGATGCCGGCGATGATGCCCGCGCCGGGCACTTCGCCGTCGTACATGTCGCACGCGGCGAGCTGGCCGATTTCGAGGAACGGTGACCCGGGATCGAGCAGCCGCTCGACGCGGTCGCGGGGGAGCAATTTGCCGCGTGAAACGTGGCGTTCGCGATGCTTTTCGGGGCCGCCCTTTGCCGTCTCGGCAACATCGGCGCGCAGTTTTTCGGCAAGCGCCCGGTTGTGCCGCGAGCGCGCGCGGAACTGTTCGTTATCGACGGCGACTTTGGTCTCAAGCTTCGGAGCGCTCATCGTCTTGGCCTAGCGGCTGCGCCCGGACTTGAAAACTATCGCGACTGTTCGGCGCGCGCTTTGAGGTATGCGTAAAGCGCGTCGCGCTCGTGCGGCGTCAGATGTGAGAAGCGCGTCTTTGCGACGCCCGACATCATCGGGTTGAGCTTGCGGCCGCCGACCGGAATGCCCATCGTGATGAGCGTCTCGAACTGCTCGCGGGTGTAGCCGCCGGCGACGATCAGGTTCGGCGGCTGGCCCGGCTTCGCGCCAGGGGCTCCTTCGAGCTTGGGCCCGTGGCACTCGGCGCAGGTCACGGACGCAATGTAGCGGCCAAGCGCATATTGCGGACCGGCATCGAGCGGGAACACATCCCTGGTCTCCCGCACGCCAGCCACGGCGGGCTTGTAGATTCCCGCGGCAATATCCTTCTTGTCCTGGACGCTGAACTGCGGCGGCGGGAGCTTCTTGCCCACCGGTTTGATTGAACGCAGATACGCAATCAGCGCCCTCATGTCGGCCGCGCTCAAATGCTGGAAGATCTCCGAAGGCATTCCCCACACGGTCTTGCGCTCCGGGTGCACGCCCTTGCGCAAAACGTCCTCGATCTGGGCATCGCTAAAGCCCGGCAGCTCGACGCTGAGGTTGGAAGCGTACAGCGGACCATATTGCGGCTCGTGCTCGGTGAAGAACGTGCCTTCGAGGTGTGCGCCGTGGCAGCCGGTGCAGCCGAGCACATGCGTGAGCCGCTCGCCGTGCGCCAACTTCGCTGCGGCATCGCTGACGTTGCGCATCGTCGAAGCTTATCTCCGCCGGCTTCGCGAGCGGCTTGGCCTGCTGCTGGCAGGCCGCCGCCGCCAACAGAATCGCAGCGCCCCAGACCCGCATCGGCTTTCTCCCCCGGTTCGTCCGTACAGCAGATTTGAACCTGCTGCACCCATGCGACGCACATGGTATGACAACTTCGGCTAGGCAAAAAAGGAGGTCGAACGATGACCTATTGGGAGTTCAAGGGCCGCGAGCTCGTCAATTGCTCATGCGATTACGGTTGCAACTGCCAGTTCACCGCGCTTCCCGACAAAGGCCATTGTCACGCCGTCGCTGCGATTGAAATCGACGAAGGCCGCTACGGCGACACCCGGCTCGATGGGCTGCGACTTGCCGCAATCTTCAAATGGCCCGGGCCGATCCATGAAGGTCACGGCGAGGCGATTGCGTTCGTGGACGAGCGCGCCGACGCCCAGCAGCGCGAGGCCCTGCTCAAGATCATGACGGGCCAAGACACGGACCCGTTCGCGACCATGTTCGCGGTGTTCGCCTCGACCGTCGAGACGATGCACGAGCCGGTATTCACCCCGATGGAATTCGAGGTGGACGTGGATGCACGGAGGGGCAAGCTCACGATCCCCGGACACGTGACGATGACCGGCGAGCCGCTGCGCAACAACGTCACCGGCGTCGAGGTCCGCGCCCAGATCCGCCTGCCCGACGGCTTCGAATATGAGGTTGCCGATATCGGCAGCGCGTCCAGCCAGGGCTCCGGGCCGGTACCGATCGATCTCAGCAACAGCTACGCTCAGTTCGCGCACCTCTATCTCAGCAGCCATGGTGTCGTCCACGGCTGACCTGACCAGCCGAACGTTGCGGCATGAGCGGCTGATCGTCGCCAGCGGAATCGCGCTGCTCGTCGGGCTCAGCTGGTGGTTCATTGCGAGCGGCGCCGGAATGGCCGCGATGCAGCCGCAGTTCGGCGCGCTCGTCCTCATGTGGTGGCTGATGATGGTGGCGATGATGTTGCCGTCCGCCGCACCGGCGATCCTGCTCTACGCTCGAGTGCGCGAACAGCGCGGCGCCGGCGCCGCGGTGGTGCAGCCGTGGATCTTCGCGCTCGGCTATGTCGCGGTCTGGCTGGCGTTCTCGATCGCCGCCGCAGGCGTGCAGCGGATGGCCGCCGGGCCCGCGATGACGCTCGACCGCGTCTTCGGCAGCGCGCTGCTCATCCTCGTCGGACTGTACCAGCTGTCGCCGCTCAAGTCGGCGTGCCTCCGCCAGTGCCGCTCACCGGCAGCGTTCCTTACCGCCCATTGGCGCCCGGGCGTCAGCCGGCGCGGTGCGGCTGGGTGTGCTGCACGGCGCCTACTGCGTCGGCTGCTGCTGGATGCTGATGGCGCTGCTGTTCGTCGGCGGAGTGATGAACTTCGCCTGGATCGCCGCGCTGACGTTGATCGTCGGCATCGAGAAGCTCGTCCCACGCGGCGACCTCGTCGGCCGGGCGGCCGGCGTGGCGTTGATCGCCTGGGGCGTAGTGCGCTTGTTCGTTTAGGCCCCGATCACCTCACGCCCGATCAACATGCGCC
>CAWKHO010000001.1:0-14636 GCA_963849435.1 uncultured Alphaproteobacteria bacterium | reverse complement strand
GCGTTCGGCGCGAGGCCTCGAGCACGAAAGCGACAAAGCGGTCGAGATGCGTTGCACGCACATGGCGTTCGGAGTTTCGAAGGGCGTCACGCGTGATGTCGCGCGTGAGATCGGCGTGTTTTTGGAAGAGCTTGGGATCGCGCCCGAGTGGTAGTGGGTCAGTTTGAAATAAGTAGGCTTGACCCTGACTGGAATGCTTAGCGAGGGGGTGCCATATTCTCGGCATGATCAATCCCAAGCGGCCACGCGATCCTAACCAGCTTGCGAAGCTCATCGTTGGCATTGCGACCGGCGAGCAGGAAGATATCGCGCCAGAGCCTAAGAACGAGGCCGCCGCCGAGTTGGGCCGGAAAGGTGGTAGGAAGCGCGCTGAGAGCATGACGCCGGAACGGCGACGAGATAGCCCGGAAGGCGGCAGCGAAGCGCTGGGGGAGGCGTTAATAATTCGACTAATATTTTTGTCGCAAAAATTAGCAATCCCATTATATCCGCTCCCGTGTGGGACCGGGAGTGATTGCATGGACGAGGAGTTCGAGGCCGAACAGCAGCGAGTAATGGCGGAGTTGGAGCCCGATTCGGGCGACTTACCGGCGTCTGTAATTCTGCTGTTGCCCTCTACAACGGTGAGACAAGCGCCAAGGCGCGCGCGGAGCATGATGCCCGTGCCGCATTGTCGGCCATCTATAGTCATGCGTGGATGGGCTATCAGCGGGAGTTCGCTGAGGAGCCCGGATTCCATTTCATGAACGTGAAGGGCCTCAACGTCCTCAACATCCGTGACATCCTTGTTGCTCGGGCGAAGAGCGTGGATGCCAACGGACGCCATGCCAATCACGATAGCAAGCAGCAGCGCGATTTCGACCGGCAGAAAAGCCTTCCGGGACTTCCGCCAGAAGCAGTTCGTGTCGTTATTGATATTCTCTCGATCCGGCCTTTTCCGAGGTCGAGCGCGTCATAGTCCGTCGCCCAATGGGGAAATCGACGGGTTGGAGCGCGCAGATCGTATCCCTTGGCGACGTGATGGCTTGGCAGGATATCACTCCGGTTCGCTTCGCTTTCGGTCCGGGACGCGCTGCGGCCAGGGGGTAGTCTGTCATGTCTGGAACCTTCAATCGGGCCAATGTTCTCCGTGGCCCGAGCCGCCCGAGGATTTACGCAAAGCGAGCGGCCAAGGCCGCTGGCGTTACACAAGGTTTGATTTCGCAACTCGAATCAGGATTGACGGTCGACCCCTCGGGAGAGACGCTGCACGATCTGGCTTCGGCGCTGCGCGTGCCGATCGCTTTCCTGTTGTCGTCGGAACGTCCGCACGGGATGCCTCAGTTCCACTACAGGAAACGGGCGAAACTCGGGCGCAGGGCGCTCGAGATGATTGAAGCGCAGATCAACATTCGCCGGATCCACGCCGCGCGCCTTCTGCAAGGTTATGACATTGAGGCGGATCGCTTCCCCCTCGATCGATTTGGAAGCATTGGAGTGGACACCGCAGCAAGCGGCACAGCACATCCGCGGGCTTTGGATGCTGCCGCGCGGGCCGGTTGAAAATCTGACCGAGGCAGTCGAGCGGGCTGGGGCCATCATCGTTCAGATTGATTTCGGAACAAGTCTGCTCGACGCGCTGAGCTTCCGCTTGCCCGGTCTACCACCATTTATCTTCATGAACTCCAATGTGCCCGGTGACCGTTATCGCTTCACGCTTGCGCACGAAATTGCGCACCTCATTTTGCATAATCATCCCGAGACCGACGAGAACATGGAGTTGCAGGCTGACCAATTCGCCGCCGAACTCCTGATGCCGGCAAAGGAAATTCGGCCTTATCTGACTTCGCCTTCGCTCGGCTCGCTCGCGAGGGTGAAGCCGTATTGGCTGGTATCGATTAAAGCGCTGATCGTTCAGTGCGACCGCCTGAAGCTCATCACTCCGAGCCAGTATACGGGCCTGATGGTGAACTACAGTAAGGCCGGATACGGCAAGGGTGAGCCTTTTCCCATTCCGGTCGAGAAGCCCACAACCCTCGATGCCGCCCTCGAATATCATCTGACAGAGCTTGGATACTCTGTGGAGCAGTTGGCGCAGCTACTGCTGATGGGAGCCGACGAGTTTGAGGAGACCTATACGCCGCGCCCGCGCCTGCGACTTGTAAAGTAACTTTTATCCTTGACGCTAAGCATAAGGGTCCATATAGAAATGGACATGAGAAAGCTTGCCTCTACGGAACGTGCCCGCATTCTCCATTTGCTCTGTGAAGGC
The DNA here is from genome assembly GCA_963849435.1 of uncultured Alphaproteobacteria bacterium. Taxonomy (GTDB): domain Bacteria; phylum Pseudomonadota; class Alphaproteobacteria; order Sphingomonadales; family Sphingomonadaceae; genus Sphingomicrobium. The sequence continues at coordinate 12,385 of CAWKHO010000001.1, read as the reverse complement.
ATGAGCATCCGTGCGGTCACGCGGCTCACCGGAGCGAGCAAAAACACCGTTTCGAAGCTGCTGGTCGATGCCGGAAAAGCCTGCATGGCATACCATGACCAGTTTGTGCGCCGCGTCGAAGCAAGCCGCATTCAGGTCGATGAGATTTGGACGTTCACCTACGCAAAGCAAAAGAACCTTGCGAGTGCAAAGGCCGCGCCGCGCGAGGCGGGCGATACCTGGACATGGACCGCAATCGACGCCGAAACCAAGCTGATTGTCTCGTGGATGGTCGGCACGCGTGACGCCCAAACCGCCCTTGATTTCATGCACGATCTGCGGTCGAGGCTCCGCAACCGAATCCAGCTCACGTCTGATGGTCTCGTTACCTACCTGACTGCCGTTGAAGCCGCTTTCGGCGACGACGTGGATTACGCTCAGCTCGTGAAAATCTACGGCGAGCCGCGTTACGGCACCGGGCCGGAGCGCCGCTACAGCCCCGGCGAATGTTGCGCCACGAAGAAGCAGCGCGTTGCCGGCAGTCCGAACCCGTCACATGTCAGCACGTCGTTTGTGGAGCGCCAAAACCTCACGATGCGGATGCACATGCGCCGCTTCACGCGCCTGACCAACGCCTTTTCCAAGAAGGTCGAAAACCACGCTTACGCGGTCGCGCTTCACTTGATGTATTACAACTTTGTCCGCCTCCATCAGTCGCTCCGCGTCACCCCGGCAATGGCCGCTGGCGTAAGCGATCGGCTCTGGGAAATCGGCGATATCGTGGCGCTGATCGAAAAGGCCGAGAGCCGCATTCCAGTGTATCGCGGGCGTTACAAGAAGCGGGCCGTTTGAGTCAGTTTTGCAGTTTTTCCGGATTCCCGCCGAACAAGAGGTTTGGCGCACTGAGTCCCAAACGCCACAAAATAGACTGACTTGCGTTACCCAAATAATTCGATTGCACGTCAAAATAGGATGTGGGAGTCTGAATGTCCCGTCCCCGCTAGGAGAATCGCCATGGCAGCTAGAAAGCAGTTTTTGGGTGATACGCGGGTAGATCCGAAGCTCGCGGAGCTTCTGAAGGCCGCCAAGGAGCGGGTCGTTTCAGAGGAAGAGTTGCACGAGCAGCGGATCAGCTTCGCGTTCGGCAATGCGCGAGACTCAAAATTCATCACCAAGGATTTAGTGCGGGCGTCGTCCCGCAGCATTCGCTTGGAAGCATAGCCTATGTCGGTCCGAGAGGCCGACGATCCTGAATTTTTCGCGCGCGTCCAAGAGCAGAACCTGTTGCGGCAATATGACTTGCTCGCGAACTGCATTGAAATAGGTCAGCGCAAAGGCATTGAGGCTTTCGACAAATACACACTGTGGGCGCTCAATGCGGCTGCGGTGTCGAACATTGCCCAATTTGGCGGTCGATCTCGGAACAGCCAATTTACGTTGGCGCTCATCGGCCGCCGCATTTTTCTACGGTCAGCCATCTCATGGATCAGTTTCTTTCTCTGATCCACGAGAACTGGGATATCATGGACCATCCCACGATGCTGCCAGCCTACGCGCTGTGGCGCATGAATTGGATTTCATCCGTTCATCGAAGGAAACGGCAGGACAGCGCGTGCCGCCTGTTATTACCTCATTTGCATGAGGGCCGGGCAGCTCTTGCCGGGCACCAAGATTGTCCCGGAGAGAATACGGAAAAACAGGGAGCCGTATTACGCTGCACTTCGTGCGGCAGACCAGCACTGGGAACAGGGTGATTTCGACGTGACGGAGTTTGGCTGACTATCTCCAAGGGCTGTTAGCTGCCCAACTCAGCGGAGAATAATGCCTCTATTTTCAAACTGACCCACTACCGCCCGAGTCGCACCATTGACTCTGCCCGTGAGTCGCGGGAAAAAGAACAAAAGTAGAACAGAAGCGTTATAAGTCGTGTGGCGAGAGGCCTTTTCTCTGGTCGCCGGCGGAGCCGTCTCCGCGCGCTCCGAACCGGTGGAAAACTGTACTCCTGCGAAGGCAGGAGCCCAGACGCGCGTCAGCGCTCAAAGGCCCCTGCTTCCGCAGGGGCGGACTGGGCCCCTGCCTTCGCAGAGGAACTGCAAATTCCCCGCGCCGCAGCAGCCCACTCTCTCCGAACTCTTCGCCGCGCATCCGCGCGACGGCGGCTGGGCGGGGTTCCTGCTTGTGCAGGTCGACACGCGAAACCACTGCTGTGGGTGCAGGACCGGATGGCCATCCTCGAAAGCGGACGCATCCACCCGCCCGGGCTTCCTTCGCAGAATCTTATCCACGTCGAGGCGCGCGATGCACGCGACGCGCTGTGGGCGATGGAGGAGGGGCTAAGATGCTCGGCCCTCTCCTGTGTGATCGGCGAGATCTGGGGCGACCCGCGAGCGCTCGACTTCACCGCGACCCGGCGGCTTGCGGTCGCTTCGGAGCGCTCGGGCGTACCGTGCTGGCTGGTGCGGCTGGGCGGAACCGCGAACCTCAGCGGCGCGCGGATGCGGTGGAGAATCGCGAGCGCGCCTTCGCTGCTCAACGCGCTCGACCCGCACGCGCCCGGAACTCCGGCGTGGGACGCCGAGCTGTTCCGCGCGAGAGGCATGCCGCCCGGCCGCTGGAGCCTCGCGCATGACACGGGTGCTTTCCATCTGGTTGCCGCATCTGGCGATCGAGCGTTGGGCGAAAAGCAGCGGTTGCAAGCCTGACGCCTGTCCTGAGCGAAGTCGAAGGGCGCCGGTCGTCCTCACTGTCGAAGGCACGCACGGGCTGATCATCCATGCGGTGACCGCAGCCGCCGCCGAGCGCGGCGCACGTCCCGGCGCACGGCTGACCGACGCGCGTGCGCTCGATCCCGGCCTCATCGCGGTTCCCGCCGATCCCGCCAGGCGATTCGGCGCTGCTGCAGCGGCTCGCGCGCTGGGCGGAGCGCTGGTCGCCATTGGTCGAGGTCGACGGATCCGACGGGCTCCGGCTCGACATCAGCGGAGTCGCGCATTTGTTCGGCGGTGAAGACGGGCTGGTGCGCGACATTGCAGCAACGATTCGCGGCGCTCGGCTTCTCAGCAAAGGTCGCGATTGCTCCGACCGCCGCCGCGGCTTGGGCGCTGGCGCACTACCAGCCCCTCTCCCCTCCGCGGGAGAGGGAGGGGCCCGCCGCGAAGCGGTGGGAGGGTGAGGGGGCGGCGCGCTTCGTCCACGCCCCCTCACCCCAACCCCTCTCCCTCAAAGGGGAGAGGGGCTTAGCCGAGCAGCTCTCTCCGCTGCACGTCTCCGCTCTTCGCCTGGACCCAGACACGGTGCGAACGCTCGAGCGGCTTGGGCTGAAGACGATCGGCGCCCTCACCGACCTTCCGCGGCTCGCGCTGGCTCGGCGATTCCGAGGCGCCGAAGATGTCATGGACGCGCTCGATCGGCTTGTCGGCCGCAAGCGGGAACCGCTGACCGCGGCGCCGTGGACCCCCCGCCGCGCTCGGCGCTGCGTCTCGAGGAACCCGCAACGCATCAGGAAGCGGCCGCGCAGGCGCTCGACCGGTTAATTCCCAAGCTGGTGCGTCAATTGCAGGAGCGGCATCTCGGCGCTCGGCGGCTGAAGCTCAGCGGTTTTCGGGTCGACGGCAGCGTCGCCGAGGCGAGCGTCGCAACGGCGATCGCCAGCCGCGATCCGAAGCACCTGGCGCGCCTGCTCGCCGACAAAGCGGCGATGCTCGATCCGGAATTCGGCTTCGATGCCTTCGCGCTTCAGGCGGACTGGACCGAGGAGCTGGGCGCCGCGCAGGAAAGCCTCGTCGAGGAGCCGAGCGGCGAGCGCGAAGTCGCGCGGCTGGTCGACCGGCTGACGGTGAAGCTCGGCCCGACGCGCGTGCGGCGCCCGCAGCGCACGAGAGCCATTTGCCCGAGCGGGCGAGCGGATGGGTGGCGGCAGTCACGCCCTCCCTCGGCGAAGCGCGGGGAGGGGGACTGAGCGAAGATGCGGTGGAGGAGCTTCGGCGCATCGACCCCTCTCCCAGCTACCCCCAGTCCCCTCCCTCGCAAGGGAGGGGCAAAGCGCCCCCAGCGCCTGCTCGACCGGCCGGAAGCGATCGCCGTCATTTACGCCACTCCCGAAGGCATGCCGCGGCGGTTCGTGTGGCGGCGCGCGGTGCACGACATCGCGCGCGTCGAAGGGCCGGAGCGGATCGCGCCCGAATGGTGGCGGGAGCCATCGTCGGCGCGGCTGCGGGATTATTACCGCGTCGAGGACGCTAACGGCCGCCGCTACTGGATCTACCGCGAGGGCCTGATCGGCGACGGCCGCGGCGGGCTGCCGGCCTGGTTCATCCACGGCCTGTTCGGATGATGCCTCGAAGAAAAGAGAAGGGATGCCCGTGGATTTTTCCGGTGAAGCTGGTGCGGCGCGACGGACATGCCGCCTCCGCCGGTTGAAGCGCGCGCCTTATGTCGAGCTTGGGGTTACCAGCCCCTTCTCCTTTCTGCGCGGAGCATCGGACGCGATCGAGCTGGCCCTGACGCGCGCTCGAACTGGGCATGGATTCGCTCGGAATCGCCGACCGCAACACTCTTGGCCGGCGTGGTGCGGATGCACAGCGCGTGCAAGGACGCAGGGCTGAAACCTTTGATCGGCTGCCGGCTCGATCTCCACAGGACAGTCCCCGGGGATGCCTCTGCTCGCTTATCCGATCGACCGCGAAGGCTATGGCCGCCTGTCGCGGCTGCTCAGCCTCGGCAAGATGCGCGCGGAGAAAGGCGAATGCGAGCTCAGCCTTGCCGACGTCGCGGCGCATGCAGGACGGCATCGCCTTCATTGCCTGGCCGCCCGACGATCTCGACGTCTTCGAAGCCGAGCTGCCGCGGCTTCGCGAAGCCATTACCGTCACTCCGCCACGTCGCTGCGAGCTGGCTTTATCGCGGCGACGACGCAGCGCGGATCGAACGGCTCGACCGGATCGCTCGAGCAAATGACTGCACGATCCTCGCCACCAACGACGTGCATTACCACGCGCCCGACCGGCGGCCGCTGCAGGACGTCGTCACCTGCATCCGCGAGAAAGTGACGATCGCGAATGCCGGATATCTGCTCAACCCCAACGCCGAGCGGCATTTGAAATCGCCGGCGCGAAATGGCGCGGCTATTCGCGCGCTGGCCCCATGCGATCGCCGCGACGCGCGAGTTCGCGGACGCACTGAGCTTCAGCCTCGACGAGCTGCGCTACGAATATCCCAGGGAGACAGTGCCGGAAGGACGAACGCCGCAGCAGTATCTCGAGCATCTGACCTGGGAAGGCGCTGCGCAGCGCTGGCCCGACGGCATTCCGGACAAGGTCCTGAAGCAACTCCGTCACGAGCTCACGCTGATCGAAAAGCTCGACTTCGCCCGCTATTTCCTGACCGTCCACGACATCGTCGCTTTCGCGCGGTCACTCGACCCGCCGATCCTGTGCCAGGGCCGCGGATCGGCGGCGAACAGCGCGGTCTGCTATTGCCTCGGGATCACCGCGGTCGACCCGGCGACCAGCGACCTTTTGTTCGAGCGCTTCATCTCCGAGGAGCGGCGCGAGCCGCCCGACATCGACGTCGATTTCGAGCATGAGCGGCGCGAGGAGGTGATCCAGCACATCTATCGAGAAATACGGCCGCGACCGCGCCGGGATCGCCGCCACCGTGATCCATTACCGCCCGCGCTCGGCGATCCGCGAAGTCGGCAAGGTCATGGGGCTTTCCGAAGACGTTACCGCGGCGCTCGCCTCGACCATCTGGGGCCATATGGACGCCGAGCTCGAGGATGCACGCGCGAACGATGCCGGGCTCGACCTTTCCGATCCGCACCTGAAACGCACGCTCAAGCTCGCCGAGCAGCTGGTCGGAATGCCGCGCCACCTGTCGCAGCATGTCGGCGGCTTCATCCTGACCGAGCGGCCGCTGACCGAGACGGTGCCGATCGGCAACGGCGCGATGGACGACCGCACCTTCATCGAATGGGACAAGGACGACATCGACGAGCTCGGAATCCTGAAAATCGACGTGCTCGCGCTCGGGATGCTGACCTGCATCCGCAAATGCTTCGACCTGGTCGCGCAGCATCACGGCGAACGCTGGAGCCTCGCGACGATCCCGCAAGAGGTGCCGGAGGTCTACGACATGCTCTGCCGCGGGGATTCGCTCGGCGTGTTCCAGGTCGAGAGCCGGGCGCAGATGAACATGCTGCCGCGGCTCAAGCCGCGCTGCTTCTACGACCTCGTAATCGAGGTCGCGATCGTCCGCCCGGGCCCGATCCAGGGCGACATGGTCCACCCTTATTTGAAGCGCCGCAGCGGCAAGGAGCCGCTGACCTTCCCGTGCCCAGCTCCCGAGTACGGCCCCCCCGACGAATTGGAGCGGATCCTCAAGCGCACGCTCGGAGTGCCCGTGTTCCAGGAGCAGGCGATGAAGATCGCGCTCGATGCGGCGAAGTTCACCTCCGAGGAAGCGAACCAGCTCCGAAAGGCGATGGCGACCTTCCGTTCCAAGGGAAATATCGAGGTCCTGCAGGACAAGATGGTCGGGCGGATGGTGGAGCGCGGCTACGATCCCGACTTCGCGCAGCGCTGCTTCGACCAGATCAAGGGCTTCGGCGAATATGGCTTCCCCGAAAGCCACGCCGCGAGCTTTGCGCATTTGGTCTACGTGTCGAGCTGGCTGCGGTGGAAATATCCGGCGGCCTTCGCCTGCGCCTTGCTCAACTCGCAACCGATGGGCTTCTACGCCCCCGCCCAGATCGTCCGCGACGCCCGCGAGCATGGAGTTGAGGTCCTTGAGGTCGACGTCAATCATTCGGATTGGGATTGCACGCTCGAGACTTCCCCTCCCCTTCAGGGGAGGGGCGAGGGGTGGGGGCTGACGAGCGGGCTCAATGCCCGTGAGAAAGCTCCTGAAGCGGCATCGAGCCACTTCATCCGCCACCCACCCCCATCCCCCTCCCTTGAAAAGGAGGGGAGAGTTGCGATGCGTCTCGGCCTGCGTCAGATCGACGGACTGCAGCGCGAGGCGGCGGAGCGGCTGGTCGCGCGGAGGCCGTATCGAACCGTCGAGGACCTGCGCTCCCGCGGCGGCGTTCCGGTACATGCGATCCAGCGGCTTGCCGCGGCCGACGCGTTCCGGTCGCTGGGCCTCGACCGGCGGGCCGCGCTATGGGATTCGCGCGCGCTCAAGCAGGCGCCGGACCTGCCTTTGTTCACCTATGCCGAGGCGCGCGACGAGGGTTCGGAAAGCGAGCCGGCGCGGCTCCCGGTCATGCCGCTCAGCGAGCATGTCGTGAACGATTACCAGACCATCCGCCTCAGCCTGAAAGCGCACCCGATGCGCTTCCTGCGCGAACATTATGCGCGGCGGAAGTTCATCACCGCCGACCGGCTCAAAACCATCCGCGACGGCAACAGGCTGTCGCTCGCCGGGCTGGTGCTGATCCGCCAGCGCCCGGGCAGCGCCAAGGGCGTGGTGTTCATCACCATCGAGGACGAAACCGGAGTCGCCAACCTCGTCGTCTGGCCGGACGTCTTCGACAAGCAGCGCAAGATCGTGATGGGCGCGCGGCTGATGGCGGTGCACGGCATCGTCCAGCGCGACGAAGACAGCGACGTGATCCACGTCGTCGCCCGCGATCTAGAGGACCACAGTTCTATGCTGCGCCACTTGAGCGAAGACATCATCACTCCGCCGCTCGCGCCGGGCGATGCGCCCAAAACCCTGCGCCCGCCGCCCGGCCGTCATCCGCGCGACGTCGAGGTCATCCCCAAGAGCCGCGACTTTCACTAACCGGATATACCCGAGCCGATGGGCCGTTGCCCAGTTCCGATTGAAGCCCATGTCGTTCATGCGGGCGCAAGCTGAGCGCTCCATTTCCGCCACAGAATCCTTATAGAGCAAGGTCATGAAACAGATTTTCGCCAAGGCTGCGCTGGTCCTGCTCGCCCTCGCATTTCCCGTCGGCGCGGCGCCGCAGCCGACGCTCGCAGGTGAATGGCGCAACCCCCACGGCAGCATCGTGGTGCGAGTCTCCCCCTGCGGCAACGCCTATTGCGGAACGATCAGCTGGGCGTCGGCCCACAGCCGCGAGAAGGGCAATAGGCCGGGCATGCGCGTGCTCACCAATCTGAGGCCGGTCGGCGGCGGCGTTTACAAGGGCAGCGCCTATGACCCCAAGCGTGACATGGACGGCACCGCGACGGTGCGCCAGGCGGGCCCGAATGCGATGATCGTCAAGGGATGCGCGGTGTTGGGACTGCTGTGCAAGGAGCAGCGCTGGACGCGCGTCAGCTGAGCCTGAAAGTCCCGATCTCTCCGGCCAACACCGCCGATTGAAGCGTCGCCATCTCGTCTGCCCAATAACGGTCGGAGACGAGGTGCGGCGAGCGCTCCCGGATCTTCGCGTGCAGCGCCTGCAGCCTTGGCGACGTCTTGAGCGGCGCGTGGCAGTCGATCCCCTGGGCCGCCGCGATCAGCTCGACCGCGACCACGCCGGCGGCGTTGTGCGCGATCCGGCACGCCTTGCGCGCGGCGATCGGCGCCATCGACACGTGGTCCTCCTGCCCCGCGGACGTCGGAATCGAATCGACGCTCGCCGGAAAAGCGAGGCTCTTGTTCTCGCTGACGAGCGCCGCGGCGGTGACCTGCGGGATCATCAGCCCGGAGTTCACACCGCTGTCCTGCGTCAGGAACGGCGGCAGGCCGCTCATCTTCGGATCGATCAGCACCGCCGTCCGCCGCTCCGAGAGCGATCCCACTTCGCACAACGCCATCGCGATCATGTCGGCGGCGAAAGCGACCGGCTGGGCGTGAAAATTGCCACCGGAGATGGCGCTATCCTCGTCCGGGAAAACGATCGGATTGTCGGTGACCGCGGCCGCTTCGATGGTCAGCGTTCGCGCGACATTTTCCAGGAGGTCGAGCGCCGCGCCCATCACCTGCGGCTGACAGCGGAAGCTGTACGGGTCCTGCACCTTGCCGCAGCGCACATGCGAAGCGACGATCTCGCTGCCGTCGAGCAGCTCGCGAATCGCTCCGGCTACGCGAATCTGCCCCGGCTGACCGCGAAGCTCGGACACGCGCGCGTCGAACGGCTTCACCGAACCCATCAGCGCGTCCACCGACATTGCCCCCGCGGCGATCGCGGCGGCGAAGACGCGCTCACCGGCGAACAACGCATCGAGCGCGACCGCGGTCGACATCTGCGTCCCGTTGATCAGCGCGAGCCCTTCCTTGGGGCCGAGCTGGAGCGGCGCCATTCCCAGCCGCTCGAGCGCGACGTTGGCAAGCATGACCTCCCCCGCAACGTCGATGCTCCCGTGCCCCATCAGCGCGGCGGTCATGTGCGCAAGCGGCGCGAGATCGCCGCTGGCGCCGACGCTGCCCTGGGCCGGGATGACCGGCATCGCATCGCGATCGAGCAGCGCCTGAAGAGCTTCGATGACCAGCGGGCGGACGCCCGAATAACCGCGGCCGAGGCCGAGCAATTTGAGGATGATCATGAGGCGGGTGACGTGGCGCGGCAGCGGCTCGCCGAGCCCGGCGCTATGGGAGAGGATCAGGTTGGTCTGCAGCTCGGCGAGGCGCTCGTCGGGGATGCGCGTGTTGGCGAGCAGGCCGAAGCCGGTGTTGACGCCGTAAACCGTCTCGCCCGAAGCAACGATCCGTTCGACCGAGGCGGCCGCTGCGGCGATGCGCTGCATCGAGGCGTCGTCGAGGCGGGCGTCGGCGCCGCTCCACAGCAACCGAAGCTGGTCGAACGAGATGGCGCTTGGGTCGAGAGACAGAGGCACGCTGGGCAACTGCCAGATTTGCAGGTCACGGGCTAGCAGGGACCTTTAGCGGCAGGAATGGGTGGAAAGCTCTCAGTCCGTACCCAACGGCTTAATCCAAGCGCTACCGTTCCCGAACGTAAGCGTCCAGACGTCCGCTAGGAAGGACTTCAACCCTGTAATGGTGTGCTTGAGCCCAGGAGGCTAGGAAGGCATCCAAGCTGCGGTTCTGCCTTGAGGGATAGAGGCGAGCCTCACCGCCGACGACGATGAGGCTCGGCGGCTGAACTGCAAGCGCGGTGCCGACCCGCTCCCAGTTTGGCGCCCGGGTTCGCTGCTCAACTAGTTGTGCGAGTTTGCCGGACGTTCGGAACAGAAAGGGCCCAGTCGCGAAGCGCGGATCGAGGTTCACGTTCCAGCCGGCGACTTTCTCGGGCGAGAGCGTCACCACGGCACCTCCCCGCGCGAGCTCGGCAGCAGCCTCACCATCTCGAACTGTCCGAAAGAGATCAGATCCCTGGCGCTGAGCTGCCAAGGCAGTTTTCGCGGTAGGAACTAAACCGGTGATGCTGGCGCACAGGATAGCCAAGTGGGCAACCTTCAGACGGAGGCCGCTGAAACTGTCCAAAGCGAAGGTGACGCGCGCGGTGAGCGCCGGCAGCAGCGGCACCAGGTATTGCTCGAACGCGGGCTCGGGCAGGTACGCGCTGACCAGCCCGCCCAGGATCATGAGGTCCAGTAGCGAGCGCGCTTCGGAGCGCCTTCTGTCGAAGAGGCAGACCAGCAGGCCCACAAGGATGATTCCGTGGAGCGACAAAAGGAGCAGGCGGGTTACTCGGAAGGCCGGCGACAAGTCCGTCGCCTGACCGATCGACGTCCACCATTGGGTGGGCGCGTCGAGACTGTAGGTGAAGACGCTGAAGACGAACTGGGACGGTGCAATCAGGGCGAGGACCGCGCAGGGGAGCAGCCCAAGACCAAAGCCGGTCGCGAACGCGATGAAAGGCCGAGGACCGGCATCGCGCATCCTAAGTAGCCAGTACAGGCCAGCGCCCGCCGCAGGCAGGGCGGCGCTGATCTTCGTGGAGGCGGCGAGCCCCAGCAGCGCGGCACCGGCCAACGTTCGCAGAAGGGCCGTCGGATCGTCGATCGCGAGCAGCAAGAGCCACTGCCCGGCGACGGCGAGCAGCAGGGGTAATGCATCATTCCTCGCCTCGCTCCCTGCAAACAGGAACGCTTCGGTGCAACATAACGCGGCCAGCGCCACGACGAGACTTTGCGTGCGGACCCGTGTGCGTAGCTGAAGCGCCAGGAACAAGACGCCGGCGAGTGCGAAGAACGCATTGGCAACTCGTAGCGCCACGAGAAGCCAGCCCGCGCTTACGAGTGAAAACGGACTTAGGAGCAGCGGCTGCAGCGGCGTCTGCAAATAAGGGAAGTCGCGATAGGGCAAGCCAGTGCGCATGAGCGCCACCGCTGCAACATACTGACCTTCGTCATGGCTGTTCGGCCGGCAACTGAGCGAGACAATCATCAACGCTGCTGCGCCGAGGCCGAAAAGCATCAAGAACACGGTCGGATGGCGATTTAGCGTTAACCAGGACCGATGCACGGCCTCCCATTGGCTGACCGCGCTCAGCGAACAAGTGAACTAGCGGCAATGTTGATATGTCATCCAGCGGCAACACGTTCGGGTTCGAAACACCAGCCAAGCGATTTGAAGCATGTGTTGCAACGACCGGCTGAAACGGCAGTGGAAAGCTGACATAAGGCGTGCGCTTTATGTCACTCGCAAACCCATGTGATATGCCGCCGCGGTGGCGGTGAAAGCTAGCGTTTCAACATCCCGCCGCGAAAGGCGGGCGACATGCTGAGATTTATGGCGGACGGCTACACGGCGGGCGCGATGGGCCTTGGTCTCTACGAAGGCTACCTAAGGGATGCCAAGACGAAGCTCAGCGCCGCCCACGTCAACGACATCGTTTCTAAATGTCAATCACTTGAAGGCGCCATCCGCACCGAGTGCAAGGTGACCGCCGGCGCCCTTCGTCAGACCACAATCGAGCTACTTGAAGGTACTACAAACGCGAGGCTGAACCTTCTTCTTGAGCGAATCAGAACGAGCTTTTGCGCCGAGTTGGTCGGCCAACAGATGCTGATCCTATCGGAACCCGAACAAGCTGCGCTCATTGCGCCAAGAGCACCGACAGCGGTTATTGCCCCAGCTCGCATTCCGCACGGCGGGAAGCGAAATCAAGGCGGTCGGCCCTCCGGGAAAGCCGGCGAGCCAATAGCCAGGATTACAATTCGCCTTATGAAGTTATCGAGGGAAGAATTGGCAGCGCAAACGGCCTCGGCATTAGCCTTCGACGTAGTCGCCGAATATACGCGCCTGAACCTGCTCCCACCGGCCCTGAGCAATGCCGAGCGAGAAGCTGCCGGCATTCTCCGAGCTCTGCGTAGCTAGGTTTCACACCCCTTTCACACCCCAACGCATCGCCTTCTCGGCCGCCACATCCTTGCAATGCTGGCCTACGATTATGAGCCGTGGTTCGCAGAGACCACACTGCCTAATGTCTGCTTGGGTCGAAAGCAGACATAAGCATCTCAACTAACCAGCGGCAAATCCAGCCCTTGCT